>NZ_JBSWWZ010000003.1:0-533627 GCF_056160345.1 Alteromonas sp. ABV4_515 | reverse complement strand
AGCCAGAGCCAGAGCCAGAGCCAGAGCCAGAGCCAGAGCCAGAGCCAGAGCCAGAGCCAGAGCCAGAGCCAGAGCCAGAGCCAGAGCCAGAAGGGCAGCGCCGGGCTAATGTTCTTGATTTTTTAAGAGGTCCTCATACTTTAGGGAAAACCAGGGTGATACCTCAGCTTCGTGGAATGTCTATTCGAGCGGGCAAGAAAAAAATGGTTCTTCAGTTCAGAGAAAATAAGTATGGTGAGTACTTCAAACTAGTCGAGTATCCAGCGGATTATCTGTTTATGGAAAATGATGCTGAAACTATTCTGCAAGTCTTTAAACGTATTACAGAACGAAGAAGCGCAGGTATGTTCTGGAAGGATAGGTTGTATTTGTTAAATGGCATCGCTCGCAATATAAAAACATTCAATCACTTATTTGACTTCTATGGAGAAGGTTCAAGCAGAGATCGAAACATTAAGTTAAACAGGATGCGCGAGCGATATTTCTCAGGTGAGAAGGGCGACAGGCTCTTATCGTCCTATTGTGTGGAATCGTTTAAAAAAGATTTTTTAGATGTTTCTGTTCCGGATCGTGCAGATTCCGACAGAAATGAATTAATAAAGATTATTAATGCAGCCATTACAAAAGCTCGTGGTTGTATATCAGTACAAATTGACGTTCACCAACTAGTTGCTAAAGGTGAGCGTTCCAGAGCGGATAAATCTGATAAAGTTATTCCCCAACTGTCCACACTGTCCAGGTACATTGTCACAGCATACAAGCAAGGAGCTTATGATGTGGCTTATCATCTGCTAATCCAGTTGATGGCATCTACTCGGTTTGCCGCCACAACAAAGATAGAGTGGAGCAGGGTGGACACGAACAAGCAAGTAATCGAAGTCCCTGCGCACATGAGTAAATCACGTAATTATGTTGCACATCCCATCCCGCTTGAGCTAGTCAAACTATTAAGTGCTGAGCTTACAAGGCAGCGGGCAAATAGTAGGGTAGCAAAAGATCAGTCTGGAATGCCGCTGTTAATGTTTGAGAGTGTGCACAGCCCAAAGAAGCCTGATAGCCAGATAAGGAAAAAATTTAACAGAATTAAAGCGATAGTAATAGAAAATTACGCCTCTGACTGTTCAAATCATTATGCCCGAAAAGAAATCTGTGACTTTACCTTTCATCGCATCAGAGACATTGTTGAGAAGCAACTGAAGCTAATCGGGGCAACGGATGCTCAAAAAGAAAAATGCTTAGGCCGTCAGCCGGACGAGGTGGGAAGTGCTTACGGTGATTTATCTGTGCCTACTTTGTGCCAGCTTAAAGACAAAATGATGGATAAAATCTTCGCTGAACACACCGAATTAAAGCAGGTTATTAGTGGCCTGATAGACAGGAAGTAAAACGAATGATAGCTTATGCGGGTGTAAAAAAAGTTGTAAAAAAGTGCTGCTCTTATCCTGCATCCCTTGTATTTAAAGGGCTAAGGAGGAAATGATGGTGGCCCCACCTGGACTCGAACCAGGGACCTAACGATTATGAGTCGTGTGCTCTAACCAACTGAGCTATAGGGCCTTCCGAACTGGCCTGCCGGGCGGCAAGCTAAGATTGCCGCGTAGTATATGCATCTTCTTCGCCAAAGTCATCCCTGAATTCATGCATCATCGTTCAATCGGCGAGTAAATAAACAGCATTTCTTTATATTGCCGTTATCACCAGGACTCTTATTAAGTCTTTCCGCTATGAATGAGATTTACGCATTAGCCGCATTATTAATCTGTTTTTCTAATAAGTCTATGCAAGTTATGACCTCTAATCATTCCTGTACCCAGGTGATAAATTAAACTTCATTATTCACAAATAAGATAAATGTATGCTCGCGCTCGTCCGCATCGCTTTGAGTAAGCCCTACACGTTTGTTGTGCTGGCATTGCTCATTCTTATTCTTGGCCCGTTGTCTGCCTTGCGCACGCCAACGGATATTTTCCCTAACGTAGATATTCCCGTTATTGCCGTTGCATGGCAATGGCGTGGGCTGCCGCCTGATGAAATGGCGGTGCGGATTACAGCATGATTCTCCAAGTAACTGATTCTTTGCCCCGTTAGTCTAGGCTGTATTGACTGTAACCTGTCACGCGCCTCACACTTACTTTAGTTTTTTACCCAGTTGAATTTGATACCTATGAACTTGAAATGGTGTTGCTTTGTTCCGGCTATCGCATTGCTTTCTGGCTGCGGCTTTTTCGGCAATGATCGCGCTCCCGGCGATATCCCTGTTACATTTACCGACTTAACCCGAGGTGAAGATTGTGCCTATGAGGTAACAGTTGATAAAACATCCTGGAAAGTAAATTACCTCGCGTTCTATTTGAGCAATCCGGAAGTGAAAGTCGAAGGGCGTTGGATCCCGTTGGATTTTAAAGTGAATGACTGGCAATCGAAAGATGTGGCTTTTATGCATTTTCAGAACGCCTGTGACGATAAGCAAAACCGCGATCACATCATGCTGGATATCAATGAGGCGTTACTCGACCGGGTAACTGAGTTACGTCTGACTCTGGGGCTAGATTTCGGTGAAAATCATACTGCGCAAGCTGATCAGGTAGCGCCTCTTGATAAGCCAACTATGTTTCAGTCAGTTAATATCGGGCACAATTTTTTCAGAGTTGAACTGCAAAATACCCGGGAACCATCATCAATTTGGTCTTTTCTTCTGGCAAGTGGCGGCTGCAACGGCAGTACCCCAGAAACCACACCATCTGCGTGTGCAAAACCTAATCGCGTTACCGTTACCTTACCTATGGCGCAGAATGTTTCTGACTTAAATTTGCTGGCCAAGCTACAACAAATTTTATTTAGAGTAGACTTAGATAAAGTCGCAGAATGCAATATGGCGAAAGCCCCTGACGAGAGCTGTAAAAAAGTGATGAAAAATCTTACAGGTAGGGATTGGCTTAAGTGGGATGCACCAGATAAGGTATATCTGAAATCCTGACCGTATGAACAAAACCCTGCGAATAAAAAGGGTGTTGTAGTGCAAGCATCTGTTTTGTTTGCTATCTTTCTTTTAGTTTAAATTATCCTGCCAGCACGGAGACAATAATGACTGAGAAGCCTTACCTGGTAAGCGGTCGTAATACGCTGATACATAAAGTTCGAAAATTTGACCTGCTTGTCGTGAACGGCGACGACAATCCACCGGTGATTGTCACTCACAAAGGTATTAAGCGCTATGAGGGAAAAATTCCTGATAACAAGCGCGAAGCTAAAATGATGGATATGGAACTGGTTGATCTTACTTCCGGTGATATCTTTGGCGATGAAAAAACATTGGTGTTTATTCAAACGTTGAACGGCAAAGAATATAAAATCGATTACAGCAAAGCTGAAACGCAGATGTTTATTAAAGTCCATCAGGACAGCGCTTTTTAATTAGCGAATAAGCTTATCAACGGGCTCATCATCTTCGGTGAGCCATTGCCCCCAGTTATCGGGCAAAAACGAATTAAACCTTCGTATTTCTTTTTCTTCCCCTTTCAACTGCACGTACCCATGCTGGAAAA
Organism: Alteromonas sp. ABV4_515; assembly: GCF_056160345.1. Lineage (NCBI taxonomy): Bacteria > Pseudomonadati > Pseudomonadota > Gammaproteobacteria > Alteromonadales > Alteromonadaceae > Alteromonas > Alteromonas sp. ABV4_515. Next base: position 530,082 of record NZ_JBSWWZ010000003.1, on the reverse strand, counting down.
TTTTAAATCTACACAAGTCAATCGGTGTGGTTTCCGCTGCACATACCTGCTTTATTACGCCTGTACGATTGTACAGTTCGGCAATTAGTTCTGAGCAGAACCACTCATGCTCACATTTGAGATTGCGAGTTAATCGCCAAAGCCAGGGGTGGTTGTCAAAGAAATCCACAGTAGAGGCGAAAAGTTGCCATATATCGTAATTTCTGCCGCTTTCAGAATCGATGAAATCTTGCATGGCGTGTAAAGCGTTTAAAAAGCGCGAACGAGGTGAACGGTGGAGTGGCAGCCACCAAATGTCACCTTCATACTCATCCAGTCTTTTATGAAGAGGGGTGACCATCACTCCCCGTTTTTTGTTTCTCACTGTGGCTTCGAAAACATCATGATGCAAGAGGCTATTGGTATTTGGGCATGTGTGACAGTGTGTGATAGCCCCAACGTGAGTTACATTGGAGCGTGTCGTGAGCTTAGCCCATTTGGAGAACAGGCTATTGCCGCCAAAAGCGATGAGATCGCCCGGGCGTATACTGTCCTTAATATCGTTATAAAACGCTGCAGTCCGCATAACTTCCCTGTTATTACGTTGAGTGATGATAAATATATCAGAAATAGCAGCTTTTGGTATGCACTTATAAGACCATGGTCGGTTGAGCCCCAAGCCTGCTCTCAGATACACTGGGCTCTCTATTTCGTTCTTGGGCTCACATGTCTCTTCTCTTTCGTTTTTTGATGGGTTTCAGCCTTATCTGCGTTTTCTATTTCTCTGGAGAAATACTGGTTCGCGTGGCCTCAATTCCGCTACCGGGCACATTGATGGGCTTACTGATGTTGTTAGCATGGCAATTTTTTCGTCGTAAGACCCCTATGTTGTTGCTTGCTGGAGGTAAGCCTATTCTCAAGCACATGGCAATGCTGTTTGTGCCGGCAGTTTTGGGTGTGGGTGTGTATTGGCAAGAGATCAGTGAAAATATCACAGGTATTGCGCTAGCTATCATTGTCAGTACGGCAGTTAGTCTTGGAATTGCGGCTTGGATTGCACAAAAAATCTTGCAATCTGTTGTGGTAAGGGATGATTCGTGACGATTACAGAAGCCTTTGATGACTGGGCAAAATCCATTGTAAGCCTGACGGAGTTATCGTTTTCCTGGCAGGGAGGATTATGGATATCACTTACGGTAATCGCTTATCTGCTAGCGTTAAATATTGGACGTCGAACGAAAGGTAATCCTCTCGCAAACCCGGTTTTGGTAACAGCCGTTCTCGTGGGCGCGATGTTAATGGTGTCTGGAACCAGTGCGAGGGGGTATCAGCAATTCGCCGGACTAGTACATTGGCTGCTTGGACCGGCAACCGTCGCGCTGGCTATCCCGATGTATGCGCAGTGGGAAAAAATACGTGAACTTGGTTGGCGGTTAGTTGCCTCTGTTTTTATTGCCGGTGTTATTGCTCCGCTTACCGCTTGGTTCACTGTATGGTACTTCGATGCGCCTACTGCATTGCAAATGACTATGCTGGCAAAATCGATAACCACACCACTCGCTATGGAAGCGACCGCGCATATTGGCGGCATTCCAGCACTCGCTGCGGTTTTCGTCATTGCTACCGGTATCGTTGGTGCGGTAATCGCGCCAGTTATGTATAAGCTGTTAAATGTTACTTTGCCACAGGCTCAGGGGATGGCGCTCGGAGCGGTTTGCCACGCAGTAGGAACGGCGAAAGCGCTGCAAATGAGCGAGCGAACCGGTGCACTGGCTACATTAGGATTGTGTTTGAACGGTATAATGACGGCGATTATTTTACCATTACTGTTTTCCTCGATTTCCTGAATTATCCTGGTTCGTTTAAGGGCGAATGTTCTGCAGATTTAAACATAAGTGCAATGGCTTTTTTCTGGAATCCTGCTATTAGTTAATAGGTTGACGGACACCGTATATTCATTAGATTTCTGCGTATTTTTGCAGCGTTTTGTGTTTATTTTAAGCGGCATTCATCTCTGTAACGGCTATAGGAAGGTTACCTTTTCACATGATATCGGTATTGGTTTGTGACGACTCAATGGTTGCACGAAAGCAGGTTGCCAAGTGTTTGCCCCCAGACTGGGAAGTGGCGATTCACTTTGCCAAACACGGCAAAGAAGCCGTAGAACTTTTACGGCAAGGCAAAGGGCAACTGCTTCTACTCGACCTTAACATGCCAGTGATGGATGGCTACGAAACCTTACAGGCCATTCGCGATGAAAATTTGCAGACTAAGGTGGTCGTTATTTCAGGGGATGTACAGCCTGAAGCTCACGAGCGCGTAACCAAGCTCGGTGCCGTTGAATTTATTCGCAAACCCGTTGATCCTACTACTCTTGAACAAGTGCTGATTAAACATCAGTTGATGGAAAGTGAAGCGCCCGTTGAAGAGACGGTTGAATTAGATCCCGACATCCGCGATTGTTATCAGGAAATCACCAACATTGCCATGGGACGTGCGGGTGATCACCTGGCCCGTACCATGAATGTTTTTGTTCACCTGCCTATACCCAATGTGAATCTGATAGAAGCCTCTGAGATGCGCATGATGTTGTCTGATATCGATTCCCAAGAGCAAGTAACAGCGGTATGCCAAGGTTTTATTGGCTCTGGGATCCGCGGAGAAGTACTTTGTATTCTTAGCGATTCTAGCTTTGGTGACGTTGCGAAAATTCTCGATGTACAGGAAGAAGTGGACGATCAACTGCAACTGGAATTACTCATGGACGCGGCCAGTATTCTTATAGGTACCTGCCTCACCGGATTAGCACAACAGATGGACGTGACTTTTGCACAGGGCCAACCCATTGTTCTGGGTCAGCACAGGGCCATCAGTGAAATCATAAAAACGAACCAGGTCAAGTGGAAACGTACCTTGGCAATCGAGCTAAGCTACGGTCTAGAAGGATACAACGTGCGATGTGACTTGCTAATCCTGTTTACTGAAGACTCCATGCAGACTATGAATGCCAAACTGGCGCATTTACTAGAGGACATGTAATGCAGGATACCGAATTAGAGCAAATGCAGTCGTTCCACTGGATGATGGATATGCTCCAGAGTGTAGATGTGGGCATTGTGGTGCTTGATAAGCATTTCCGCATACAGGTTTGGAACGGTTTTATGGAAAGTCACAGCGGCCTGCTTCCCAGTGAGGTGCGTGATAAAACCCTTTTTAGCATTTTTCCTAACGTTGAAGAGAAGTGGTTTACTAAAAAGTGCAAACCCGTGTTCGAACTCAATACGCGGGCGTTCATGACCTGGGAGCAACGCCCCTATTTATTCAAGTTTCACAACTATCGGCCGATTACAGGCAATGAGCTTTATATGTATCAAAACGTAACTTTAGCGCCATTGACCTCTGCTAACGGAAAAACGGATTTTATCAGTGTCATGGTATATGACATGACGGATATCGCTTCTGGAAAAAAGCAACTCGAAGCCTTACAGGTCAGTACGGAAGAAAGAGCCTAGCAAAAAAGCGTTTACCTGATACGTCGTTATAAAGTTGGCGAATTTGAATGCCTTCGTTTGGAGCATGTAATGGTGAGAATTCAGTTTTTTGCGGTAAAAGTTCTTCTGATGTTAAGTGCATCATTTCTGCTGTTCGGCTGCGGTGGCGGAGGAGGCGGCGACGATGGTGACACTGGCGGCAATGCGTCTCCTAATGCCTTGTATGTTAATGCCGGTGCAGATATTGAAATGCTTGAAGGTGCTACGTCTACGCTTTCAGGCAGTGTTACAGGCAATACTGACGGTGCAACCTGGCGTTGGAGTGCATCGCCTGCTGCCACTATAACCCAGGCAGACAATTCTACCTCAGAAGCCGAGTTCACCGCGCCTGCAGTGACCACAGATACGGCATTTGTCATCACTGTGGTGGTCACCAATTCCAGCGGAAATAGTGATACTGATACCCTCAATATTCTCGTGCGGCCACAGAACATTGCACCTGTTGCCGTTATTGAAGCTGAGCAGGAAGAGGGGCAGCCTGCCAATACTTATTCTGCGGGGCGCAGTGTGACGCTGAATGGTAGAGCCAGTATTGACGACGATGCCCCCGATTCCGACAACCCCATTGCTGCCTGGGAGTGGCAACAGACCGCCGGCAACAGTGTGTTGAACGATGTCACCACAGATGCTTCAACACTCACTATTACCATGCCGGTTGAAGCTGAAGCACAAACGCTCACATTCACCCTCACCGTAACCGATGCGGAAGGTACCACTGATACCGCTACACTTTCGTTAAATACGTTGTCAGAAAGTCAGACCTTACCTCTGGTAGAAGCGGGGGCTGATCAAGCCGTGTTTAGCGGTGAACGCGTGGTGTTGAATGGCACTGCCACCACCACGGTCGCTTCCGGGCTACCGCTCATTAGCGAGTGGGATGGCACGTTGGATGGTGTGGTAAGCCCATCTTCACTCTCTACCTATGCCGTTGCACCTCAGGTACAAAACGAAACCGTGTTTACTTATATGCTCAGCGTAACCGATGCCTACGGGCATGTTGTTACCGATGAGGTAGACATTACGGTGCGTCCTTATCCGGTACCGCTGATCAACGATACTGGAGTCACGGTACAGGCCAACAATACAGCCTATGCGAATACACAACAAAACGCATTTCCAGGGCAAGATGGTCAACGAGGCAGTGATGTGATTCATGCTGCCAATTTATTGGAAAAAGCAGGCCGTGGTAAGGCTGGCTTTGACTTTACCAAATTAAATGCCAACGGTGACGAAGAAGACGATACCGCTCAAGCTTGGGACTGCGTGCGTGATAATGTCACCGGGCTGGTATGGGAAAAGAAAACCACAGACGGAGGCGTGCGCGATGCCAACCATACCTACACCTGGTTCTTCTTCGATGAAAACGGCGGATATCAGGGCGTTCAGTCAGGTACTGATGCAAGCTGCACTCTCACAAGCTGTAACACCACTGCGTATGTGAGTGCCGTCAACGCGGTGGGTTTGTGCGGATTTTATGACTGGCGAATGCCGACTTACGAAGAAATGATGTCGCTGATACATTTTGGTCTTGCTAGCGGTGTAAGGATTGATGATGACTATTTCCCTAACTCGGGTACGGTAGACGGTGATGGTCGGCTTTGGTACTGGACTCGAATCCCTAGTGCTGATGGTGTTGCCGAAGATGCGGCTCAGAATGCATGGGCGCTGGATTTTGCCTCTGGCCTGGATAACTTTTTGAACAAAGCCACGCCAGGCAGCGTGCGCTTGGTCAGAGCGGGGAGGTAAAAGATGAAAGTACTGGTGGCTTTATTTTTGTGGTTTTTAACCGCATCCGTGGCGGCGCAAACTTGTCTGGGTTCAGGCATTAAAACGGCAGGTGACGATGAATTTGAAGATTTGGGTGACGGCGAGGTACTTCACACGCCAAGTAACCTAATTTGGCAGCGTTGTGCACTTGGGCAAACCTGGAATGGCACAACGTGCACTGGCACGGCGGTAAAATACAATTGGCAAGAAGCGCTTATTGCTGCGCAAGAGGCCGATGCTACCTTGCTAGCGGGGTGGCGTTTACCCAATATCAAAGAGCTGACTACTATCACTGAACGTGAGTGTGTACGTCCTGCTATCAACGAAACGGTGTTTCCCAACACGCCACCAGATGATTTCTGGACTTCAACGCCGTCTTTGCAAGACCCACTTCGCTCCTGGGTTGTGGCGTTTTTCAATGCGAGCCATTCAATCAAAGAAAAAGATCGATTTATTTACGTAAGACTTGTGCGAACGAGTGTCGATTAGCGTCTATCTGCTTCTTTCAAGTCGCGATATATTCAACCTGAATTTTAGTCTGTTGAGCTTGTCGCGACTTTTTATTTGCCCCTAAGCCGTCCACAATGCAACGCATGAAAATGCGAAATCTCATCAATGTAGTCAGAAATACGCTTGTCTTTTTAGCGACGATCCCATTTTTCGCATCTGCGGGAAATTCGTGCGATATCGACTTTGCGTATGGTTTGGTGGTGAATGAACATCAACTCCGAATCCTCGACAATAACCGAACTATCATTCAGATCAACGATCAGGAGCAGCTATTCGTTAAAGGGCGCTGGCAGGATCTTTCTGTGCAACAGCGTCGTTGGTTACGAGAATATTCCCGTGGCCTGCATTATGTTGTGCCGAAAATGATTATTCTGGCCACCGAAGGCGTTGATCTGGCCGCGGATACCGTTGACAACGTGTATCAAGGGCTGGTGGGCGCAGACCATGACAGCTACGAAAAGCTGCAAAGTGCCATGAAGCGAGTACGTAATCGTGTGAAGGATAAATTTCGCCATGCGAGCGACCACTATTTTATCGGGCCGGGATCATTAGAGAGCGTGGACAATTTTGTCGATAGCGGAATAGAGGCGGAGCTGGAAGAAGCCATTTCAATGTCAATTGGCGGTATCTTGTCTGCAATTGCGGGCATGGACGAATCTCGAGTAGAGCTGAGTGATGAGCGGGTAGAGGCGATTACCCGACAGCTCGAAGCGGTAGGGGAGCATCTTGACCTGGAAACCAGCCCTGCGTCGCTTAACAACAAAGCGCAATGGTTCTGTGACAAGCTCCAACGACTAAACGTGTTGGAAGATAAACTTCGCAAGCACGTTGTTGCATTAAAGCCTTTCGACGTAATCGTGTCTGGCTAAAATCTACAGTTAATAAAATAGCCCGCATTAGCGGGCTGTTTTATTTACACCTCTTCAAACAAACGCAGAGAGCAGTGAATTTAGATAGCGCCTACCTTTAGGCGTAACCTGCCAATGACGCGTTGTTTCGGTCAGCAGGCCTTGCGTAATGGCCTTATCTAACTCCTGTCGCTCAGACGCAGACAATACCTGGCCGGTAAAATCAGTAAAATCCTGTTTTGGGCAAGGTTCGACTAAGCGAAACCGGTTCATAAAGAACTCGAAAGCGAGATCCTCTTTTTCAACCGTTGACTCTGTGTCGAGATAGGGGCGCGCAATATCCATATAACCCCTTGGATGCTTAACTTTCACGGTACGGTGAATGTTGCCGGTGCGGATATCGGTAATTTTGCCGTGTGCGCCACAGCCGATCCCCAAGTAATCACCAAAGCGCCAGTAATTCAAATTGTGCTGACATTGAAAACCGGGTTGGCTGTATCCCGAAATTTCATATTGCTGATAGCCCGCTTGAGTCAGCATTGCATGGCCTTGATCTTGTATTTCCCACAGAATGTCGTCGTCGGGCAGTGCTGGAGGTTTAGAATAAAAGGGGGTGTTGGGCTCGATGGTAAGCTGATACCAGGACAAATGCGCAGGCGACAGCGCGATAGCGGTTGCTAGATCACTTAATGCGTTTTCAATGCTCTGATCAGGTAGGCCATGCATTAAATCAACATTGAAACTATTCAGCGGTGCTGAGCGGGCGAAGTCGATGGCCTTGCGTGCCTGCGTCGTATCATGAATTCTTCCGAGGGCTTTTAAATGTTTATCTTCAAAGCTCTGAATGCCCATAGAAATACGATTGACACCCGCCTGAGCATAGCCGTCGAATCGTGCTGCTTCTACGGTGCCAGGGTTGGCTTCCAGGGTGATTTCAGCGTTATCTGAAAGCGCGATACGTTGTTTTACCCCTGCAAGCAAATTGCCAATGAAAGTAGGCTCAAAAAGGCTGGGTGTACCGCCACCGATGAATATGCTGGTCACTTCCCGGCCAGCAACGCGGGTGGCATCAACGGCTAAATCATCGAGTAAATGGCTGACATATTCTTGTTGGGGGAGATCAGACTTCAACCCGTGAGAGTTGAAGTCACAATAAGGACATTTTTGCACACACCAGGGAATGTGGATGTACAAGCCTAATGGGGGATTACGCAAAAGTTTGTCTCATTTGTTCCAATAGGAACGCCATTGCCTGACCACGATGACTGATTTGATTCTTCACCTGTCTGTCGAGTTCAGCAGCGGTACATTCGTGTGATGGCACATAGAACACCGGATCATAGCCAAACCCACCATGACCAGCCTGGTCGGTGGTAATGGTGCCGTGCCAGTAGCCTTCGCTGATCAATGGCACAGGGTCGTCTGCATGTCGCATAAAAACTAACATACAAAAGAAATGCGCTCGGCGGTTTGGGTTGCCATCTAAGGCATGAAGCAATTTTTCAATATTATCGCTGTCGGCAGCACCTTCACCGGCGTACCGGGCTGAATATATACCTGGCGCACCATCAAGGGCATTCACCACCAAACCCGAATCATCGGCAATAGCGGGTAAGCCTGTACATTTTGCAGCGTGGCGGGCTTTAATAATCGCGTTTTCGACAAACGTGGTGCCGGTTTCTGGTACGTCTTTAACGCCTAATTCTTTTTGTGGCACCACAGTCACATTGAGCGGTGCGAAAAGTCGGGCGAATTCTTTTACCTTACCGGCATTGCCAGAGGCCAGTACGATTTTTTCTGGAAATGCCATAACAAAATGTCCTTACTTTTTCTTTTTCGCTGTGGCGGCTTTTTTCTTCTTAGCCTTTTTCTTTGCGGTATTTTTCGGTGCTTTATGTTTAGGTCGCAAATCTTTGATGAACCGGGCTTTCAACGGTTCTTCGGTATAACGCTCAACCTTTCCAACCATTTCGAAATCGTGGGCTTCGATAAGTGAAATCGCTGTGCCTTTCGCACCGGCGCGACCAGTCCGACCAATACGGTGAACATAAATGTCTGCCTTGCGGGGCATATCGAAGTTGATGACGTGACTAACATTTGGTACATCGATTCCGCGGGCGGCAACGTCAGTGGCCAGCAGTACAGGCACAGCGCCGGATTTAAACCGTTGCAGTGCGGCGATGCGTTTATCCTGTGGCATTTCACCCTGAAGCCAGCACACTTCAATTTTTTCCGACATGAGGAAATCTTTCAGTGCCTGTAAGCGCTCTCGGGTTTTAACAAACACCACGGCGTTAGTGATATCGTTTTTCAGAATATGCACCAGCATGGCCTGTTTGTGGGTCATATCGTCTGCAAGGTGATACCACTGATGGGTTTTGGCTTTTTCTTTGCGAGAAGGATTGGCTTCTACTTCTACCGGATCATTCAAAATGTCTCTTGAGAAGAACTTAACGCCCGGGCCTTCAAGGGTAGCCGAGAACAACATGTTCTGTTTCCGCCAGCGCGCTTCAGAAGCGATTTGCCCCACAATAGCACCAAAGCCCATATCAAGCATGCGGTCAGCTTCATCCAGGATCAGACATTCAATATTGCGGCAGTCGGCAGATTCTTTCTCGATATGTTCGAAAAGACGGCCCGGGGTAGCGACCAGAATATCCAGGTTTTGACTTAGAATTTCTCGGTCAGTACCGTAATTAATACCCCCGGTTATGACACCGCAAACCAGCTCGGTGTATCGAGTAATAGCCTTGGCCTGTTCGTAAACCTGAATAGCCAACTCACGGGTTGGCGTGAGAATGAGTATTCGGCATGAACCTGGTTCCCGACGTGGGAAATCAAGCAGGTACTGACAAGCTGGCAGCAAAAATGCCGCCGTTTTACCGGTCCCGGTAGGGGCGGATGCGAGGATATCTTTGCCGTCCATTGCCGGCGGGATCACGAGAGACTGAATCGAAGTTGGGTTTTTGAAACCCATCTCCGTGACAGCCTGACAGAGGCTGTCATCAAGCTCTAATTCTTCAAAGGTCATGCGGTGTTTTTATGTCGCGAAAGTAAAGGCGTATTGTAGCACCTCACTGCCGCTTTTTGATAACAATTATCCCGATAGTGTGCTTGTTGATTCATTCATCATGGAACGAGAACACTGAAGCAACACGTGATAGGCGGTCTCTTCATATTTTCCGAACAGCGCTTGCTGACGGGCTTTTATTTTTGTAAACACCGGTTGAGTTAGTCCTGCCATAAAGCGGGTGAGCAAAATAGGAGAAACTTGTGCTTTGGGGAGTTTTTCGTCCAACCACGCAAGCGCTTGTTGCATATCGTTTTTAATCGCGCTGGTGTCGTCGCTATCGTTCTCGCGACTGAGACTGAGTGAATGCCCGCGGCAAACTGAGCAGTGACCGCAGCGCTCTGGGGCGTGTTCGTCGCCAAAGTACAAAGCGAGATTGTGATTCAGACAACGGTCGAGATTGAAAAATCGCAGCATGGTGGCAATGCGGGCTATTTCAGATTGTTCGTTACGGGCGGCATACTGATGCAGATTTTGCGCTAGTTCTGGTGTCAATAAGTCCGGCGCGATGCGATAAACGTCGGTGAGCTTTTTCGTTTCTAACTCGGCGTAATCGTGTTCGACAAGTTGCTCTAACAGGCTCAACACAGTGCCGCGTTCAAAACCCTGATGGTGAAGCCCGTCGAAATCCGGCACGCCCCAAATCTTTTTGAATTTAGTCTGGCCGACAATGGCGTTGAAAAGCGGTTGCTGCTCTGCGGGCAACACTTTTTCAATCTGATCCGGGGCGACGAGCCACTTCACCTTTACATCTTCGTAGTAACTGTATTTAGGCTCAATAGCACCAGCCAACTCCATCTGCACTAATAAAGTTTTTAGCGGCAAAGCACGAATGTTGGTGGTTTGTGACAGTGAATAAGATTGCGTTTCCCATTCATTATTTTCAGCGCTGGTGGTAATTTCCGTTAAAAGCTTATCGATACCATACGCTTCAGGGGTATCACCGTAGACAAAGTTTTCCAGCACATTTATCCCATCTAAACTTGCCAACAGTACGCAGCGACTAGGTTGACCATCGCGGCCAGCACGGCCTATTTCCTGACTGTAGTTCTCGATGGATTTGGGCAAGTCGTAATGCACCACAAAGCGGATATCTGATTTATCTATCCCCATGCCAAATGCAATTGTTGCCACGATGATACGGGTTTTAGCTGCCATAAAACGGTTCTGAATACTTGCTCGCGCGTCGTTACCTAACCCCGCGTGATAGGAAGCTGCCGAATAGCTTGCTTCCTGAAGTTGAGCCGCGAGTTCATCAGCCGTTTTTTGCTGAGTAACGTAAACAATACCAGCACCGGCCGTTTCATTCAGCACCTGCGTTAGCAACACTAATTTATTCGTGTGGTGGGCGGGGATCAGGTCTATATCGAGATTCGCGCGATAGAATCCTGTTTGTACAATATGCTGAAAGCCAATGTTGAATTTTTGTGCCATGTCTTTCTGCACACGGCGCATCGCTGTGGCGGTAAGTAGCAGCACGAGGGGAATATTCAGTGCTTGTTGATATTGCGGGAGTTTAAGGTAATCAGGGCGAAAATTGTGCCCCCATTCTGAAATACAATGGGCTTCATCGACAACCAGCATGGATATGGGGATATTTTCTATAAAACGGCGGAAGCGTTCATTTTTGAATCGCTCCACGGAAATCATCAGTATTTTGAGCTCGCCATCCCGGGCTTGTTGCATCACTTGCTGACTTTCATCTTTGCTGAGGGTGGAATCCAGGCTGGCCGCGGCAATTCCCTTACTGCGCAAAAATGCCAACTGATCGTGCATTAGGGCGATCAGCGGTGAAATCACCAGTGTGAGGTGAGGCAATTGAGTAGCCGTAAACTGATAACATAACGACTTACCAGAGCCGGTTGGAAATACCGCCAGCGATGAATGCCCCGCTAAAAGCTGCTCAATGGTCTGCTGCTGACCTTCACGAAAATCGTCAAAGCCGAAAAGCTGCTGAAGTTGTTGTGTTAGATTTTGCATCGAAAAATTCAGTAATATGTTTTAATTTAGGTTACTCGTTAACCAGATACTTTCCTCCTGGCTAGGAGAACAGATCTAAACGGAAACGCTTTTCAAAAATATCCCTTCGGGCCAGGTTCATCGCCTCGCCAATTTGCGGACCGCGCAATCCTTGCTCGACAAACGCTTTTGCGCTGAGTTTGCTGGCCTCTTTTACGGTTTCATGTAATGACGTTGCCAAAGCGCTGCTGATATCGGCATTGTCATTTATCAACGTACATGCAGTGATAAAATCTGTGAAGCGTTCTGGCTTACGCCAGGCATCGCACTGATTACAGAGCGTCAACCAGTCATCAGCGGTGTTTGAGGGAGTGAACGCCTTGCTGAAACGGCTGACCAGCATAGCGAGTTCAGCGTATTTGTTTGGCGCTTTTACTCTTTTGCACAAGGTTTCTGTACCTTCTGCTGAAGTATTCGCGAAAAGCAGCGCCCAGCGAATATCGTCGCTAGACTTGGCTGATACCGCGCGCTCAAGCCGCGAATCAGTGTTTTTAAGCGATGTAATCAGCTCGGGAAACCAGTCATTCAGTGCCTCAGCACGTGCTAGCACCTGAAAATAGACTTCCGGGTTATTTTCACCCAACGCGCGAATCGTTTCTTTCCACACTCGCTCGGCAGTGAGGTGTGCCAATTCACCGCTGTCAGCCATATTGCGCATCAGCGAAAGCGTTTCTTCAGCAACTTTGAACCCAAGGTGCGCGTAGCGAGCAGCAAAACGCGCTACACGAAATACCCTAAGCGGATCTTCACTGAAAGCCTCTGACACATGCCGTAAAATTCGGGAGTCTAGGTCTCTCACACCGTGATAAGGATCAATAAGGTTGCCATCATTGTCTTTGGCAATAGCATTCACGGTGAGATCGCGACGGATTAAATCTTGTTCTAAGGTGACATCTGGTGCAGCGTAACAAACAAAGCCGGTGTAACCACTGCCAGACTTTCGCTCGGTGCGGGCGAGGGCGTATTCCTCTTTGGTTTTTGGGTGCAGAAATACCGGGAAATCCTTGCCGACTTGCTCGAAGCCTCTGGCGAGCATCTCTTCTGGAGTCGCACCAACTACCACCCAATCACGTTCGGTAACCCGCCGATTGAGTAATTCGTCGCGCACCGCGCCACCCACTAAATAAACATCCATAAAACCATCGCATTTTGTGTTTTTCGTTATTATGCCTGAACCATTCATTAAATTGGTGTTCGAATCGCTTTGATTTTGACTTATTGCAAGTGGCTAGGTAGTTTAGTCGCGGTGAATTGCTAACTCTGACAAGCATATGTATCTGAATTATTTTGGGCTAACGGACAACCCATTTTCAATTGCTCCAAACCCTGATTACCTGTACATGAGTCCACGCCATAAAGAAGCGTTGGCGCATTTGACATTCGGCCTGAGGGAAAGCGGTGGATTTGTCATGCTTACCGGCGAGGTGGGCACAGGTAAAACAACGGTATCACGAAAATTACTGCAGCAACTGCCTGACAATACGCAAGTTGCGATGATTCTGAACCCTACGCTGTCGGCCCTTGAATTGCTGGCCACGGTGTGTGATGAACTGGGTATCGCTTACGACGCTGATAAGGCCAGTTTGAAGTATTTTACTGACCGCATATTGGCGAAGCTGGCTGACAATCATCAGGCAGGCATGAACACAGTGTTGATGATTGATGAAGCGCAGCATTTAATGCCTGAAGTGTTAGAGCAACTGCGATTGCTCACTAACCTGGAAACGAATCGCGAAAAACTGCTGAAGGTTGTCCTCATTGGGCAGCCGGAGCTTCAACAATTGCTGAAGCGGAATGAACTGCGTCAGCTCGCACAGCGGATCACCGCGCGATATCATTTATTGCCATTAACAGCACCGGAAGTGTCGTCTTACGTGGCCCACCGTCTTAGCGTCGCGAACGGCGATATCAGTATTTTCAGCCCACAGGCGTTAAAAGCGATTCATCAAATTACCGGTGGTATTCCCCGGGTCATTAATCTTTTATGCGACCGCGCGCTGACCCTGTCTTTTACGAAACAACATGCGGTGGTGAAAAAGCCTATTTTTCTGGCGGCAGCAGAACAAATTCTCGGTGATGATGTGGTTAGTCAGCGTATTCAAAGTCAGCGCAAATGGATGTTAGGTACGGCCTTTGTATTAGCATTGCTGGTGGGCTTTGGCATCGGGAGGTTGTATGTCTGAACTGATGAAAATTGCTGAACTTAAACCGGGTATGGTGATTGTTCGCATTACCGAACAGAACGGCCCGGTAAAAATTCGAAAGTCAGGGTTGGTAACCAGTGATGCTATGGTAACAGGGCTTGCAGAAATGGGCGTGCTGGAAGTGGAGGTTGATCCCGCGCAAACCGTCGAAATTGAAAAGCCTGTACATCATCGAACACAAACCCAAAAATTGATTCGAGGTGACCACGATACCAGCGTGAATAAGCTGGATAACGCTATTTCAGACCAGTTTAACCGTAGTTTGTTTCTGCCTACTGTGCAGGGGCTACCGTCGATGTGGAAGGTGTATTCTCGTCAGGTGATGTCTTTTACGGGCGTGATAATCGTTGGACTTGCAATTGGCGGTGCTGCGGGGAGCTATCCTGCCTGGTGGCCGCAGGCTGAAAATGTGGTGGCAACGGCTTCAGATGATGTGGCCGATGAGACGAAACCGGGCGCGGTTAATGGACCTGAAAAGGAGAATAGTCCCGCTGAAGTAGATGTGGTTACAGATGCCAACGATACCGATGACCTAGCAGCATTGGATACAGAAACTGAGGTGGCGCAAAGTACAAACGTTGCCAACGCGGTGCCGTCAGAGTTGCAACCTGGTGCTGTTTCACCTGAACAGGCACCCGCTCAAACACCAGTCCAGCAAAGTGCAACTCAGGCAGAGACTGCCCAGCGCTACGCTGAAAATTCGGTACAGGCTCAAGTGGATTTAGGCGGAGAAGTGATCAATGCGCCTCAGGAAAGTGACGTGGAAGTCTCCCCGGAATTGATGGCACGTTTTAATAGAGCTATCGACGAACTGGACAACCGTGCCACTGAACCAAGAGCTGAAACCAAAGTCACGGTGCGCGATGACATGCCTCGCGTTGACCAACTACCGGTGCGTATGCTCACCCGCTTACCAAGCATGGCATTCAACGCCCACATGTATGCGAGCCGTCCGTCTGACCGCTGGGTAAGAGTGAATGGCACACAGTTAGGCGAGGGTGACTGGATTGAAGACCAAGTACAAATCGTTAAAATTGAAGCGCAACGGGTAATTCTCAGCTTTGAAGGCAAAGAATTTTCCATGGCAGCGCTTACCGACTGGTAGCGCGTGCAACATGCGGTAGATGTCGGGCTGGTAGGTGCACAATCATTCGAAACACGGCGTGCACCCATCCCTGGGGCCTCGGCTGCCGCTTCCCTGCGGCAGACGGTTTCGAATGCTTGTACACCCACCGCCCACATACCGTCCGTTCCGCGTTATAAGCCGGGCTGGCAGGTGCATGATTATTCGAAACTTGCAGTAGACAGGATTTATTAATCCGGTACCTGGTTAATAAACACATCTTTGAAAAATTTCGGCAGGTTGATGCCGAAATCGTCGGGGCGCACGCCGGATTCAATTTCATCATCTACCTGAGAAAGGTCCACCCGTTTAATTTCACTGAAATGGCCGCCGGAGATGCTATAGAACGTCATCACCACCGGTGCCAGTAAATCTTCCGGGTGGGGCTTGGCTATAATGCCTAAACGGCCACTTTTCAACTTAACCAGCGAGCCGACAGGGTGAACCCCTACACACTGAACGAATTGTTTGACTAAATGATTGTCGAGGCTGGGGTCTTTCGCCAAACGTTTTAACGCCAGTGTGGGGGTAATACTGTCCTTATGCTTCCGATTCGACGTCATTGCATCATAGCTGTCGATAATTGCGGCCATCTTCGATAAGGGGGCAATTTCAGTACTGCCCAATGAATTTGGGTAGCCGGAGCCATCTTCACGCTCGTGGTGTTGTGAAATAATCGATAAAGCAAGGGCAGATATTTGTTCACCTTGCTCTACCAGTTCCAGACTGATCGCTACGTGTTGGCGCAGCACTGACCAATCTGCAGGTGAAAGTTTATCTGTTTTATGACGAATTTCTTCAGGTACCTGAGACATACCCACATCCATTAACAAAGATCCCATGCAGGCTTCATCAATGGTGTCTCTGTCAAAGCCAAGATGATCGGCAAACATTGCCATCAGAATGGCGCAATTTATGGAGTGCTCAAGCAAATATTGGTCTGAGTTTTTGATCATCGTCAGACATGACATCGCATCCTTATTATCAAATACGCCTTCGATGATGCTAGAGGAGAGTTCAGAGGCTTTCGTTAAATCATTAGGGGCACCGCGTTGCAGCGCGCTGATAAATGATTTCTGTAGCGTAAGGGCTTCGTCGTAAAGCTGGTTGGCAGAAGACAGGACATCGCTGTTACTTTTAGGTTTTGGGGAATCTTCAGAAGCTTTGGTTGGTTCTTGCTGGGGCTCTGTTACCTGGCTGCGAGAGTAATCCACCTCGACCAGTGTTATGCCCATCTCCCGAAGTTTCTCAACCGATAAGGTGCTTTTAACAACGCCGCTGGTTCTTACCCGGGTATTGCCCGTTTGTTCCACGACTTGGCTCACAAACATACCGGGTATGAGGTCGTTTATTGACACGTGTTTAAGCATAATGCCTCGATGCTTTGAAATAAATGTCCTAAACCGGAAGTCGTGCCGGGTTTAAAACCCGTTTAGCCAGCCCGGTTTGCTCCTAACTATCAACCGCTAAATATAAAAAAGGCGATGTATAAACATCGCCTTTTTTTAGTATAGAACAAATCTCAGAAATTAAAGCCAGGCTGGCTGCTTTGCTTCAAATTCTTCAATGGTACTGGTCAGTTCGAGGGTTTGGCCGATGGCATCCAACCCTTTAATCAGGTTGTTTTTATGGTGGGCCAGAATGTCGAAGCTGAAAGTAAGCTCGCCAGCAGTAACGGTTTGCGCGGGTAAATCAACCACGATTTCAAGGTCTGCGTTAGCTTTTACTGCACCAAACAGTGCATCCATTTGCGCTGATGACAGAGCGATAGGCAGCAACTGGTTATTGATGCAGTTGCCGTAGAAAATATCAGCGAATGACGTTGCAATAACAACATCAAAACCAAAATCTGCCAGTGCCCACGGTGCGTGTTCACGACTTGAACCACAACCGAAGTTTTCCCGTGACAGCAGAATGCTGGCGCCAGCGTATTCCGGCTTATTTACCACAAATTCGGGGTTTGGCTCTTGCTCGTGAAGGTCAAGGTAGCGCCAGTCGTGAAACAGGTGCTTGCCGTAACCGGTGCGGGTAACGCCAGTCAGAAACTGCTTTGGAATGATTTGATCGGTGTCGACATTGGCCTGATCCAGAGGACAAGCGCGGCCGGTGTGTACTGTAAAACCCTGACTCATGACTTACTCCTGAAATTCGCGAACGTCAGCAAAACGGCCTTTCAGCGCGGCGGCCGCAGCCATTGCCGGACTAACCAGGTGGGTGCGCGCACCACGGCCCTGACGGCCTTCGAAGTTACGGTTACTGGTAGAGGCGCAACGGTCTCCTGACTGCAGGATATCGTCGTTCATACCCAGACACATAGAGCAGCCTGGCAGGCGCCATTCAAACCCTGCATCGGTGAAAATCTTATCCAGGCCTTCTTCTTCTGCCTGACGCTTCACCGCACCAGAGCCTGGCACCACAATGGCGGTTACGGTGTCAGCCACTTTACCTTGCTTGGCGATGAATGCGGCTGCACGCATATCTTCAATACGACCATTAGTACAGGAACCGATGAACACGTGACTTACTGGCACTGCATCAAGTTTGTCACCCGCAGACAGCCCCATATAAGCCAGCGCTTTTCTGGCACTTTCTTTTTCAACCGCATCAGTGAACTCTTCCGGAGCCGGTACCGGCGCATCCACACCAATTACCTGACCCGGGTTCGTGCCCCAGGTGATTTGCGGTGCAATGTCAGCTGCATCCAGTTCTACCACGGTGTCGAAAGTGGCACCGTCTTCGCTGTGTAATGATTTCCAGTAGGCGACCGCTTCATCCCAATCGCTTCCTGTTGGGGCGTATTCGCGACCTTTTACGTATTCGAACGTGGTATCGTCAGGTGCAACCATACCTGCCTTGGCACCCGCTTCGATACTCATATTACAAATCGTCATACGTTCTTCCATAGTCAAAGAACGAATTGCTTCACCTGCGTATTCAATCACGTGGCCAGTGGCTCCGGCGTGACCAATTTTACCAATGATGGCAAGAATGATATCTTTTGCGGTAATGCCAACAGCCAGCTTGCCGTTCACATTGATCAGCATGCTTTTCGCTTTGCTTTGCTTCAGGGTCTGGGTGGCGAGAACGTGTTCAACTTGAGAGGTACCTATACCGAACGCCAATGCGCCGAATGCACCGTGGGTTGCCGTGTGAGAGTCACCGCACACTACGGTCATACCAGGCAGGATGAGGCCCAGTTCCGGACCCATTACGTGCACGATGCCCTGTTTCTGGTGACCTACTGGGAACAGTTTAACACCGTGCTCTTCACAGTTTGTCGCCAGCGTTTTCAGCTGCAGCGCATTCTGCGGGCCACAGGCATCAATAGCCAGTGAACGGGTAGAAATACTGTGGTCCATGGTACCGAAAGTGCGGTCTGGACGACGGACCTTACGGCCTTTTTCGTTCAAACCAGCAAAGGCTTGTGGTGAGGTTACTTCATGGATTAGGTGGCGATCGATATACAGCAAGCTGTCTTCGCCTAATTGGTCAACGACGTGCGCTTCCCAAACTTTATCGTATAAGGTCTTGGCCATGGTATAGCTTACTCCTGACTCAGAATTTGTTTAACAACTTCGTCGCCAACCTGTGCTGTGGTGGATGCCTGATCACGCTTTTCAGCAGGCAGCAGCTCGCCGGTAAGTACACCGGATTCTAAGGTAGCAACAACCGCTTTTTCGATGGCATCGGCGGCTTCTTGCTGGTTTAACGAGAAGCGGAGCATCATGGCGGCGGAAAGGATTTGTGCAATTGGGTTAGCAATGCCCTGACCAGCAATATCCGGCGCAGAACCACCGGCAGGCTCGTAAAGACCGAAACCGTCTTCGTTCATACTGGCAGATGCAAGCAGGCCCATCGAACCCGTCATCATGGCGCACTCATCAGAGATGATATCGCCGAACAGGTTGGAGCACAGCATGACGTCGAACTGAGCAGGATTTTTCATTACCTGCATGGTCGCGTTATCAATATAAATGTGTTCCAGTTCAACGTCTGGATAGTCTTTGGCTACTTCTTCTGTTACTTCACGCCACAGACGGCTGCACACCAGTACATTGGCTTTGTCTACCGAGGTAACTTTACCGCGACGCTTCTGCGCTGCTTCAAAGGCAGAAATGGCAATGCGGCGAATTTCACGCTTGGAATAGCGCATGGTATCGAAAGCGTATTCTTCTTCGCCTTCACCGTCGCGGCCTTTTGGCTGACCAAAATAGATACCGCTGGTTAGTTCGCGTACAACCAATACATCAACGCCACTGGCTGCAATGTCAGCACGCAAGGGTGAAAGACCTTCCAGACCAGGATAGATTTTGGCTGGGCGCAGGTTACTGAATAAATCGAAGTGGCTGCGAAGGGTAAGCAGAGCGGCGCGTTCAGGGCGTTGTTCCAGTGGCAGGGAATCCCATTTAGGACCGCCAATTGAGCCGAAAAGAATGGCATCGGCAGTTTCACAGCCTTGCAAAGTCTTTGGCGGCAATGCTTCGCCTTCGGTATCAATGGCGTAGCCACCCACAGGGTAAGCGGTACGGTTAAAAGTCACACCAAATTTGGTTTCAATGGCATCCAATACCTTGTTGGCTTCTTGCATGACTTCCGGGCCGATGCCGTCACCGGCGAGGACGGCAATGTTAAATTCGCTCACTTTATACTCCTGCAACGCGTTCTTGTTGATTCTTTTGCTGATCGATTTGATCAGCGATATAGGTATTATTTAATACGAAAATCAGGCCTTTTACGCCGGCTTCGACAATGTCGGTAGCCAGACCGATGCCGTGGAAACGGCGACCTTTATATTCTGCGATGACACCAACCTGGGCCAGGGCATCAGCCCCTTCTCCTTTGGAGTCGAGTTTGAAGTCTACAACCACCAGATCCTGGTGACCGAGCACTTCCATAATAGCATTAAATGCGGCATCTACCGGACCATTTCCTATGGCGGTTTTGGTCACTTCTTCTTCGCCAACCTGCAGGGTTACTGTTGCACTTGGCACAATTTCACGACCAGAAGTCGCATGCAGATATTTCAGCTGGTAGTGGGCTGAATCGTGTTTTTGTTGATCGAAGAATAATAAGGCTTCTAAATCATAGTCGTACACCTGGCCTTTCTTATCAGCCAGTTCCAAGAATGCAGCGTAAACAGCTTCCAGATCGTAATCTTCCGGTTTGTAACCCAGCTCTTCCAGGCGGTGTTTAATTACGTGGCGACCCGAACGTGATGTCATGTTCAGGTTGTTTTTGTTGATACCCACGCTCTCTGGGGTCATGATTTCGTAAGTGTTCTGCGCCTTCAATACGCCGTCTTGGTGAATACCGGAGGAATGGCTGAATGCATTAGTACCGACGATGGCTTTGTTAGATTGTACCGGCATGTTACACAGCTGGCTTACCAGCTTGGATGTGCGGTGAATTTCGGTAGAGTTGATGTTGGACTTAAGACCAAGCAACGATTCGCGGGTTTGCAAAATCATAGCGATTTCTTCCAACGAGGTGTTACCGGCCCGTTCGCCAATACCGTTCATGGTACATTCCACCTGACGTGCACCTTGCTCAACCGCAGCCAGTGAGTTGGCAACCGCCAAGCCTAAGTCGTTGTGACAGTGCACGGAAATCGTTGCTTTGTCGATATTCGGCACGCGATTCATCAGGTTGGTAACAATATTGCCAAATTCAGTAGGAATGGTGTAACCCACAGTGTCAGGAATATTGATGGTGTTCGCCCCGGCGTTAATTGCCGCTTCTACCACCCGGCACAGGTAATCGATATCGGTACGGCCTGCATCTTCACAGCTGAATTCAACATCATCAGTGTACCGGCGGGCATGCTTAATTGCACCAACGGCCATGTCGATAACCTGATCACGGGTTTTACGCAGTTTGTGCTCAATGTGAATATCAGAGGTGGCCAGGAAAGTGTGGATTCGGAACTGATCGGCTACTTTCAACGCGTTACCACAGGCATCAATATCGGCCTCAACAGCTCGGGCTAAGCCACAAACAATGCTGTTTTTTACTTCACGGGCAATCATCTGAACGGAATTGAAGTCACCTGGAGAGGACACCGGGAAACCCGCTTCCATGATGTCTACGCCCAGGCGTTCGAGTGCCAGGGCGATCTGTAATTTCTCTTTGGCACTTAAACTGGCCAGCAGTGCCTGCTCGCCGTCGCGCAAGGTGGTATCAAAGATCTTTACCTGATTCGTCATGGCTTAATACTCATGGTTAAAACAATTAAAAAAAAACCCGTGCGATGCACGGGTTTATGGAGATTCCTATAACTGGATGCAATCTACCCGTGCAGTCTTGCTGCCATGAGGAGTAGAAGAGATAGAAAAACAGATTGCATAATAATAGCGTTTATTTGCCTGCCCAGTTGATAGCCGACAATGTAACCATGTAGCGCCTTCAGGTCAACCCTTGATTGTCTTCTGGGTTATAAATAATGGTTATATTCATCCTATTTGCGTTCAATGGTCAGGCCAGAAGGGTGAATTTCTTCCATTTTATGGTGGTAGAAAGCAATAACTCTCTTAATGACACCGTGCGGGGGGCGAGTTTGCCTTTGTGGTTCCAACGGTGCCCACAACACGCTGCTGCCATAATCGCTTTGGTAGGCTTAATCAGTTTAAAGTCTGTTTCAGTGTTGCTTGATTGACTGATGCCATCGAAGGTAAACCAGCCGTATTTATTGGTGTGCAGCATCTCATTGTCAAACTGCACCCGGTCGATGGAGTCCAGTTCAATATGTTCTTCATCAAACCGTTGCAAACGAACCGGTACCGCCAGGCCATAGGCAGCATGTTCGCTATACCAGACGCGAGTCATTTCCGATTCAACTTTATTGGCTGGACAGCTTCCTGCTTGCTTGTATTGCCAGGTACCGTTATGGCTATCAACAGTGAGCGGGGTTTTATGCCGAGAAAGATAATGGGCGGCACGCTGAATTCGATGGGGAAGGGCGGCTAACCGACTCTGTAGCAGCTTTACCTGATTTCCGGTGGTCTGAGAAAGGACCAGTAACTCGCGTTCGTAGAGGGCGTTACAGATTTCGGTAAAAACGGGTTTTCCGTCAGTAGCGCCAGTGGCCGAGAAGAAATCGGACTGATTAGACGACGAATGAGAACCTGACGACATAGCTACAAAGGTTTATGAAATATATCAATAAAGTAGCATTAAAAAGAACGGGTAGCCAGTGCTACCCGTTTGTTGGTCATTACTGACCTTTGATTGCACTGCGACCCGGGTAAACCGCTTTGTCGCCCAGCGCCTGCTCAATACGCAGTAACTGGTTGTACTTAGCAACACGGTCGGAACGGCACAGAGAACCCGTTTTGATTTGACCTGCCGCTGTACCTACCGCTAAGTCAGCGATAGTGGCATCTTCAGTTTCACCTGAACGGTGAGAGATAACGGCAGTGAAACCTGCGTCTTTCGCCATCTTGATCGCGTTCAGAGTTTCAGTCAGTGAACCAATCTGGTTAAACTTGATCAGGATTGAGTTACCGATACCGTTTTCGATACCGCGAGACAGGATTTTGGTGTTGGTTACGAACAGGTCGTCACCAACCAGCTGTACTTTATTACCAATCTTGTTAGTCAGGCTCGCCCAACCGTCCCAGTCGCTCTCGTCCAGACCGTCTTCGATAGAAACGATAGGGTATTGCTCGGCCAGATCAGCCAGGTAATCACCGAAGGTTTCAGAGTCGAAAGACTTGTCTTCGCCAGACAGTACGTATTTGCCTTCTTTATAGAATTCAGATGCCGCGCAGTCCAGAGCCAGCGTGATGTCTTCATTCATTTTGTAGCCAGCATTTTCAACGGCTTCAACGATAACTGCTAATGCTTCAGCGTTAGAGCTCAGGTTAGGCGCAAAACCACCTTCGTCACCCACCGCGGTGTTCAGACCTTTAGCAGACAGTACTTTCTTCAGGTTATGGAAGATTTCTGCACCCATGCGCAGCGCTTCTTTGAAGCTTTTCGCGCCAACAGGCTGAACCATGAATTCCTGAATATCTACGTTGTTGTCAGCGTGCTCACCACCGTTGATGATGTTCATCATTGGTACAGGCATAGAGTAAACGCCTGGTGTACCGTTCAGATCAGCGATGTGCTCGTATAGTGCAACGCCTTTCTCAATAGCTGCAGCTTTTGCCACTGCCAGAGAAACAGCAAGGATTGCGTTTGCGCCAAGTTTTTCTTTGTTCTCCGTGCCATCCAGCTCAAGCATTTTGTTATCAACGTCTGTTTGCGCCAGAGGGTCCATGCCCGCCAAAGCAGGTGCAATTACGTCGTTTACTGCTGCAACGGCTTTTTCTACACCTTTGCCCAGGTAGCGGCTTTTATCGCCGTCACGCAGTTCCAGTGCTTCACGTGAACCAGTAGATGCGCCAGAGGGTGCTGCTGCACGACCCATTGCGCCAGAATCAAGATAAACATCCGCTTCAACAGTGGGGTTACCACGTGAATCCAGGATTTCGCGTCCAACAATGCGAGCAATCTTCGCCATTTTTTTTCCTCAACGATTGTGCAAAAGGCCACAAAATGCGGCCTTTTACTTTTTTAGAATCAGTGATTAGCTTTCTGGTATTGACCAGCAGCTTCTACAAAGCCCTTAAATAACGGGTGTCCGTCGCGGGGCGTAGAAGTGAACTCCGGGTGGAACTGGCCTGCCACGAACCACGGGTGGTCCGGGATTTCAATCACTTCCACCAGGCGTTTATCTGTGGACAATCCACTTACTTTTAAACCTGCTGCTTCGATTTGGTCACGAAGATTATTATTCACTTCGTAACGGTGGCGGTGACGTTCATAAATTTCTTCACTGCCATAGGTCTCACATACTTTGCTGCCTGGGATCAGGTGGCAAAGCTGGCTACCTAAACGCATGGTGCCACCTAAATCTGAGGTTGCATCACGCTGTTCTGTAGAGCCATCTGCATCCAGCCATTCTGTGATCAAACCAACTACCGGGTAAGGTGTCTTCGGATCGAATTCGGTGCTGTTTGCGTTTTCCATACCAGCAACATTGCGGGCAAATTCAATTAAAGCAACCTGCATACCCAAACAAATGCCTAAATAAGGCACTTTATTTTCACGGGCATAACGAGCAGCGGCAATTTTACCTTCAATACCGCGCTCGCCGAAGCCGCCCGGAACCAGGATAGCGTCGAGCTGCTCAAGCATCATAGTGCCTTTGCTTTCAATATCCTGAGAATCGATATAATGAATATTCACGGTAAGACGGTTTTTCAGGCCGGCGTGTTTTAGCGCTTCGTTTACCGACTTGTAGGCATCAGGCAGTTCAACATATTTACCTACCATACCAATGTTCACTTCAGCCGTTGGGTTTGATTCTGCGTATAGAACTTGTTCCCACTCGGTTAAGTCAGCTTCTTTGCAGTCCAGACGGAAGCGATCTACAACCAGTTGGTCCATACCCTGTGCTTTCAATGCAGCCGGAATGCGGTAAATGCTGTCTACGTCTTTCAGTGAGATAACCGCTTTGTCTGCTACGTTAGTGAACAGAGCGATTTTAGAGCGTTCAGTGGCTGGCAGTGCGCCAACAGAGCGGCACACCAGAATGTCAGGCTGAATACCGATAGAACGCAGCTCTTTTACAGAATGCTGAGTAGGCTTGGTTTTCACCTCACCAGATGCTGGCATGTAAGGTACTAATGTCAGGTGCATGAACATCGCGCGATCGCGACCCACTTCAGTACCTAATTGACGGATTGCTTCGAGGAACGGTTGTGACTCGATGTCACCTACGGTACCGCCCACTTCCACGATAGCCACATCGTGACCTTCTGCACCGTCGATGACACGACGTTTGATCTCATTAGTGATGTGCGGAATAACCTGAATAGTGGCACCCAGGTAGTCGCCACGTCTTTCACGACGCAATACTTCTTCATACACACGACCTGTGGTGAAGTTATTGCGCTTGGTCATACGGGTGCGGATAAAGCGCTCGTAGTGACCTAAGTCTAAGTCGGTTTCTGCGCCATCATCCGTGACAAACACTTCCCCGTGTTGAATTGGGCTCATTGTGCCTGGATCAACGTTGATATATGGATCCAGTTTTAACATCGTAACGGTGAGACCACGCGCTTCAAGAATGGCTGCTAACGAAGCGGCAGCAATACCTTTACCAAGCGATGATACGACACCACCGGTGACGAAAATATAATTTGTCATGCGAAACCTAAGGCTTTGGATTGTATGGCTAATGTGCTGAGAGTTGGCAAAACGGGATTCAGCACTTGGACGGCGCAATATTATAGCGAAAGAGTAGCAGGCAAACAATCTGTTTGCCTGCAGGTCGAGCGGGTTATTTTTGTGATGGCTGTTTAAGCCTGACTTAACCGCTTGAGGGTATAGATAAGGTCCAGGGCTTCCCGTGGTGATAATTCGTCTGGTGACAACTGCTTAAGTGCATCACGCAGCGGATCCGGCATGTCAGAAAAATGCATTTCCGACTGGCCTTTGCTGGCATTCGGCGTTTCCTGAACCTGCATAGAAACCGCTTCGCCTGGTTCCCGGTTCTCCAGTTCGTGCAGTTTTGCCCGTGCCGCAGTAATTACCGGACGGGGTACCCCGGCCAGTTGTGCTACCTGTAAACCATAACTTTTGCTGGCTGCGCCGGTTTCAACGGTGTGCATAAACCGGATAGTATCTTCATGCTCCACGGCATCTAAGTGCACATTCACCACGCCTTGTTCAGATTCGGCCATCTGAGTAAGCTCAAAGTAATGGGTGGCGAACAGGGTGTAGGCATTAATTTCCCGCGCTAAGAAACTAGCACAGGACCAAGCCAGTGAAAGACCATCATAGGTGCTGGTTCCGCGACCGATTTCGTCCATTAATACCAGTGAGTGTTCTGTGGCATTGTGCAGGATGTTGGCGGTTTCGGTCATTTCCACCATAAAGGTAGATCGGCCAGAAGCCAGATCGTCCGATGCACCTATTCGGGTAAATATACGATCCACACGACCAATACGGGCATTGGTTGCTGGTACATAGCTGCCCAGGTATGCCATCAGCACAATAAGCGCGGTCTGACGCATGTAGGTTGATTTACCGCCCATGTTCGGGCCGGTAATAATTAACATGCGTTGCTCATCATTGAGTGTTACCGGGTTGGCAATAAACGGGTCTTCCATGACCTGCTCAACCACTGGATGGCGACCGGCTTCGTAGGTGATTTCCTGCTCGTCGGTGAGTGCAGGGCAATGTAAATCCAGTGCAATGGCACGCTCTGCGAAACTCTGAATAACGTCCAGCTTGGCCAGCGCTTCTGCGGTATTTATAAGCGCGGTTAAATGTGGCTGGAAATTATCGAATAAATTCTCATACAGTTGCTTTTCCAGTGCCATTGCGCGGCCCTGACTGGTAAGCACTTTGTCTTCGTGTTCTTTTAATTCTGGCGTGATATAGCGCTCAGTATTTTTTAACGTTTGACGACGAATATACTCTGCTGGCGCAGCACCGCTATTGGCACGGCTTAATTCAATAAAGAAACCGTGAACGCGGTTATAGCCTACTTTCAACGTAGATACACCAGTGCGCTCACGTTCCCGTTGTTCCAGCGCATCAAGATAGTCGGTAGCCCCCTGAGAGAGCTTACGTAGTTCGTCGAGTTCTTCGTTGAAGCCTTCCGCAATAACGCCGCCGTCGCGGATCACCACCGGTGGGTTATCGACAATAGCTTTATTTAGTAATTCCTGAAGTTCAGGATAGGTGCCAATGGCCTTACCCAGACTTGAGAGCAGTGGATTACTGAACGTTTCGAGCTGCGCAAGTAAATCAGGAAACTCATTGAAGGCGTTTCGCAAGCGGGAAAAATCCCGGGGACGTGCAGAACGCAGTGCGAGCCTGGCCATGATGCGTTCAATATCACCGATGCGCTTGAGTGTGTCTGCAACCTCTTCGTTACCGTTTTCGATCAGCGAAGCAATGGCCTTCTGACGATGGGTAAGTTCATAGTGATCAGTGATTGGCGCGTGCAGATAGCGCTGCAGCAAACGGCTTCCCATTGGGGTTGCGGTGGCATCAAGCACACTGAATAAGGTGTTTTCCTGGCCGCCGGCCAGATTTTGGGTCAGTTCGAGGTTACGGCGGGTAGCGGCATCCAGCTGAATACGGGTTTCCTGTTGCTCACGGTGAATGCTGCGAATGTGGGGCAGGGCAGTGCGCTGGGTGTCTTTTACATATTGCAGTACACATCCCGCCGCACCAATGGCTTTATCTAACCCTTTCACGCCGAAGCCGTCCAGTGACTGGGTGCCGAATTGCTGATTCAGCTGCTCATTACCAGTCTGCGCATCAAATTCCCATTCCGGTCGACGGCGTAACCCTTTGCGTCGCTCGATCAGCGGCAGGCTTTCGAAGCCCTCAGGATAAAGCAGCTCGGCAGGGTTAAGGCGCTGAAGCTCAGCGAGAAGTTGCTCATCGCTGTCGCATTCAATCACCAGAAAACGGCCACTGCTAATGTCCAGGGTGGCAATGCCATATTGCATGGTATGTCCGCATACTGCTGCCAGCAAATTATCGCGGCGCTCTTCCAGCAATGCTTCGTCGGTAACGGTACCAGGTGTAACGATACGCTGCACCGCCCGCTCAACCGGCCCTTTGCTGGTAGCCGGATCGCCAACTTGCTCACAGATTGCCACCGACTCACCCATTTTTACCAGTCGAGCAAGATAAGCTTCAACCGCATGGTAAGGCACGCCAGCCATGGGTATTGGCTCACCACCGGATTTGCCTCTCGCCGTCAGCGAAATATCCAGCAACTGCGCCGCCTTCTTGGCATCGTCATAGAAGAGTTCATAAAAGTCCCCCATCCGGTAGAACAGTAGAATATTTGGATGTTGTGCTTTTATGGCCAGATACTGGCGCATCATCGGCGTATGTGATTCCAAGAAAACCTCTTTGTTATTTTGATATTGCTTGAGTGAGAAGGCGCTATGGCCGGAGTACGGACCCAGTTGACCGGGAAGGCGCGCGGACGGATTACGAGGACTGCATTTGAAACCGTCTGCCGCAGGGATGCGGCAGCCGAGGCCCCAGGGATGGGTTTACGCCGTGTTTCAAATGCAGTTCCGTCGTCCGTCCAGAAGCGCCTTCTCCTTCTCTATTTCGCCAACTTTCTGTCTTTACCAGCGGCTAAATGTGTAAAATGGTACAACGGAATTAATTCATTGGTGAGTATTATTAGTATGAGTACGGATTTTTCAACTGTTTGTGCGAACAGTCCTCTTGAAGAATGCGTTTCTGCACTGGGCAACCTGTTGCGCGAGCGGGGCCTGACGGTTTCTTGTGCAGAATCCTGCACAGGTGGTGGTATCGCTTATGCGTTCACTTCCGTGTCTGGCAGTTCTGACTGGTTTCATCAGTCCTGGGTGACCTATTCCAATGAAGCGAAGCAATCACTGTTGAGCGTGAAAGCTGACACCATTGAACAGTTTGGCGCTGTTTCAGAGCCAACAGTGTCTGAAATGGTGCAAGGCGTGGTTGCGAACAGCGGTGCCGAAACAGGGATTTCTGTCAGTGGTATTGCCGGTCCTGGCGGTGGTTCTGCTGAAAAGCCAGTGGGAACGGTATGGTTTGGCTTTTTGGTGAACGGTACCGTGTTTACTGAAAAGCAGCTGTTTTCTGGCGACAGAACTTCGGTACGCGAAAAAGCGATTCGCTTTGCGATTACAACTCTGTACCAACGACTGGTTGCTGAATAATCCTGTCTCTGCCAGACTAAACATCAAATTGCACTTGACTGTATGCTTATACAGTATAGAATGCAATCAACATTCGAAATAACGATCCGTGAATGTAAGCACTGAAATGTGCAGGCAGGTCAGTATAAAGACATCGGAATCAAAAATGATTACCGCGCCGCTGGCAGTAACACTGCATCACGGGCATCCATTATCTTGGGGATAATAACGTGGACGACAACAAATCAAAAGCTCTTTCCGCCGCCTTAGGCCAGATTGAAAAGCAATTCGGTAAAGGCGCGATCATGCGTCTGGGCGATAACCAGGCACACGATATTGAAGCCATTTCTACCGGATCGCTGAGCATTGATATTGCGCTCGGTATAGGCGGTCTGCCTTGTGGCCGTGTTGTTGAAATCTACGGGCCGGAATCATCAGGTAAAACCACACTGACCCTGCAGGTTATTGCAGAAGCGCAGAAAAAAGGTAAAACCTGTGCCTTCGTTGATGCTGAGCACGCATTAGACCCTATCTATGCCGGTAAGCTTGGCGTAAACATTGATGATCTGCTGGTATCTCAGCCTGATACCGGTGAACAGGCGCTTGAAATTTGTGACATGCTGGTACGCTCTGGCGCAGTAGATGTGGTGATTGTTGACTCAGTAGCCGCACTAACGCCGAAAGCGGAAATCGAAGGTGAGATGGGTGACTCTCACGTTGGTCTGCAGGCGCGTCTGATGTCTCAGGCACTGCGTAAACTGACTGCCAACATTAAGAAATCCAACACGCTTTGTATCTTCATCAACCAGATCCGTATGAAGATTGGTGTGATGTTCGGTAACCCTGAAACCACTACCGGTGGTAACGCACTGAAATTTTATGCATCAGTTCGTCTGGATATCCGTCGTATCGGTGCGGTGAAAGAAGGCGACGAGGTTGTGGGTAACGAAACCCGGGTGAAGGTTGTGAAGAACAAGGTCGCACCGCCGTTCAAACAGGCTGAGTTCATGATCCGCTACGGCGAAGGGATCAGTAAAGAAGCTGAGCTTATCGATCTGGGCGTGAAGCAGAAGTTTGTAGACAAAGCCGGAGCCTGGTACAGCTACAATGGCGATCGTATCGGTCAGGGTAAAGCGAACGTAATGAATTTCCTGAAAGAGAATCCGGATATCGCCAACGAGATCGAAGCGAAAATCCGTGCTGAATTACTGGCAACGAAGAGCGTTAAGCCAGAAGAAGCTGAAGGCGAGTCAGAAGATACGCTATAAAAATTAACGTTTGGTCATTATTGAGCCAAGCTATCCATGCAGGTTATGCGCAGGGAAAAAGACCGACAAAGACCGACGATGATGTCGGTCTTTTTTTTGGAAAGTGAGGGTAATAAGGTTTATGATCGTGGTGAAGCGCAGAGCACTTACACTGCGTGAATACGCGCTTTAAACACGTTGTGGCAGATGACCGCTGTCCTCCCAACCTGCCGGGATCTTGCCCTGTAATACGAAAGAAAATGCAATTAGCTCGGCAATGACGTAGTACAGTGACTCTGGTATCTCTTGCCCTAAATCCAGTGTTGATAGCATGTCGGTTAAATAAGGATCTTCATGAATAAGCACACCCGCCTCTTCGGCTTGCTGAATAATCGCCTGCGCCAAATCGCCAAACCCTTTTGAAACCACTTTAGGTTTAGCGCCCGCTTCACCGCTATTATATTTAATGCCGATAGCCTTTCGGGTTTTATCGCTCACAAAAAGGCTCCTTCATGCCAGTGCCTCAAACAACTGATAGGGCATATCTTTCATTGTTTTAGGTATTTTCCCTCTTTGGCAACTGTGATGTTCAACGGAAAGGCCTTGACTCTCAAGTCTACGTAACAGGTAGGGCAAGGTATCGATAACCGAGGTGAGTAAAGCATCGGAAGAGGTGTAAATGCGCAATTCGATGGTGTCATTATTGATCTTGGTTTTGGCTAGTAACTCACCGGCGTCACCCACACTGAGTTTCATGGTTAGATGCCAAATACGTTGTTTTCCTCGTTCTGCTGTGTTGTCTCTGCTGTCTCTTTCTTCGGCTCGAATATGCAGCTCAGGCGGTGGCTGGTCTTCATTCGCAACAGGTAAAATATAAAACAGGCTATCCTGCCCCTGAAGCCGCGACTCAGCATTCTGCATTTTATGCTGCTGATGGTTGGCAAGCAACGCCCGCACCTGTTCGAGCAGGTTTGACCGACTATCAAGTTGGGCAAAATCATTTGCCACTCGCCCAGCTTGCGGCGTAGACGTTGAGCCTCCTGATGCACTGACGGTTTTTCCTGAAACCGAGTCAGCTTTGTCGATGATGCGTGCTAGTTCTGGTTGGGCGCGGGCGGCCCTACCAGCGAGGCTGATTTGCAGCAGGCTGACCAGTGCATTGATAAAACCCGATGCTGCAGGTTGACTAAGTAGCGCTGAAGGGGTGCTAGTCAGAGCCGGAGACTGAATCAATTGCCGAACCTGACTCTCGACGGTTTTTCCACTATCGCTGTTGACCTGTTCAACATTCATTTGTGGTAAGCCAGCCGTGGCAGTTGATTTCGTTTCTGGTTGTAGCGCGAGAAGTTGATTTAGCAGATGCTTCGACACCGCTTTACTTTCAGCATGCATATCAAAACCCGGATTACGCAGCACATTAACAAGCTTTGTTAACGCTTCATTGGTTGAACCGGTTTGCGCCAGGAGTTGACGTGAAAGTTGTCGAACTTTATCCAATACAACAGGCACATCCTCTGCGGATATACCCAAAACAGGTGATAACTTATCCGCCAACTTCACAGAAGGCGACAGCGTATCTGATTTTGCTGATAACAAAGGTGATGGGTGTGTCGCGACGTTTTGCGTTGTCACATTAGTTTGTATGGAAGAGAGCTTTCCTGTTTGTCGTGGTATTGAATTTTGGTTTGCAAGCTCGACTAATCTGTCATTACCTACAGGCTGAAGTTTAGGACTGTTTTTCGGCAAGGTAATGTTTAACATGGGTTTTAGCTCAGTGCCGCGGACCTCAAGTTGGTTACCACGAACTTGTACATTTACAATGTGCATAGATACCGGCGTATTCAATTTCCCATTTGATGGTGATGGGGAAATGTTGAGGTTTTTCTGCAATGCAGTAGAAAGCGGTTGTTCAAGTGTTATCCCCGCGCTTGCGATCACTTTTGCAACGGCAAGTTTAACGCTTGGTGAGGATGACGGGACCGTAAATGATGCTTCTTTTTCTGGTAACGCAGTGGAGCTTAATGTCGCTTTCCATTGCTGCCCGCTGCTATTCTTAACTTGGTTTGCCAAAGAGCTGGGTGCCGACTCTGGTTGCAGTTTCAACGTCACTTTATCGCCTGACTTTAATTGGCTGGCAATACTGTCTGGCACAACGAGTTTTACGCCAGGATTGCCTGGCATCTGCAAATTCAGACTCACTGTACGATTTGCTATATTTTCAACTGTGCCTGTCAGTGAGAAACCAGACTTCGATTGCGACAGTGCTGCCAATGTCATGCCGTCAGCTAAAGCTGTTACCAAACGTTGCATATCAGCTTGGGTAAGGCGAGTAACTTGCTTAATCGGCAACATGTCGAATAACGTAATCTGCTTCTCACCACTTACAACGGTAGCGGCGGAATCGACAGTGACGCTGCTGGTTGGTGTTGATGTTAAAAGCGTTGAAGCAAGTAACTGGGGCGCAGATATCTGCATTTGTGTCTGCGATGTGCGTTGCAACGAAGCTGAACTGAGTTGAGACAGAATTTCAGGTTGTGATTTTACGACATCGGCAGAGAGCGATGCATTGGCAGCGGAAAAAAGTTGAGCTATCTGCAAGTTCATGACAGATTTATCGGCAACTATTTGAAAAATTCAAGCATTTTGTGATTTTCACCGATGTCAATGCTCCTTCAGGTTGAACTAAGTCATAAAAAGGTTTAATACGCCAATGGTTGGGATGTGATCCTTTTTGCCTATGCTAGAATGCTGGGTCGCAAACATCAAAAATAAACAGCGAATTATTTAAAAGAGGTGTTGGTTGTCAGGGTTAGTGGCCAGTGAACTAAGTTGCATTAAACGCGATAGAGTGTTGTTTGATAGATTGTCGTTCTCATTGCAGTCTGGTCAACTGGTGTATCTTCGTGGGCCCAACGGCGCCGGTAAAACCAGTCTATTACGAATTCTCTGCGGGTTAAGTCAACCTGAAAGTGGCACTATTACTTGGCAGTCGCAGCCGTTAGGTGAGCTTTGGTTCAAGGATTTAATCTATGTTGGCCACAAGCCTGGCGTGAATGGTGCACTCTCCGCGATAGATAATCTCGCATTCTGGTGTCGTCAGCATCATGTTCCTGCTTCTCTTGACCACCTTTACCATGTGTTAGGCGAACTGGGGCTGGTAGGCATGGAAGATGTGCCGTGTAGAACATTATCCGCCGGGCAACAGCGACGAGTGGCATTGTCCCGCTTATGGCTCAAGCCTGGGAAAGTCTGGATCCTCGACGAACCCTTTACTGCCTTAGATGTGAAAGGCGTCGCGCAACTCGAAGATAAAATGAAATCACATGTAGACGCCGGTGGCGCAGTACTTACCACATCCCATCAGGCACTCAGTGAGCGAGCGGGCTCAGTGCGTTCCTTTGATTTGGAGTACCGGTTTTGAATAGCTTGATGGGTGGTGTATTTAAGCGAGATTTAGCGTTGGCTTTCAGGCAGAAGGCCGAGCTAGTGCAGCCCCTTATGTTTTTACTGATGGTGGTGACACTCTTCCCCCTTGGGGTTGGCCCCGGGCCTGATACCTTACAGCTAATTGGCCCGGGTGTTATTTGGATTGCGGCTATTCTTTCCTCCTTAATGGGAATGGAGAGATTATTCCGAGACGACTTTGCCGATGGTTCCCTAGAACAATTACAACTGTCTGGGCTGCCTCTCTATGCTGTTGCGGCAATGAAAGTGCTCTGTCACTGGCTGGTTACGTTTATTCCACTGCTTGTTTTATCGCCGCTATTGGCCATGTTCCTCAACCTCACAATGGATATGTATATCGCATTAGTGATTACACTTTTGTTAGGAACACCGCTTTTATCTTTGGTTGGCGCCATCGCCGTTGGGTTGACTGTAGGCATTCAACGGGGCGGTGTGCTGCTGGCTCTGTTGCTTATTCCGGTATTTATTCCTCTATTAATTTTTGCTACCTCAGCAGTGGATGCTGCGGCGCTACAGCTACCATACCGTGCGCAAATTGCTATTATTGGCGCTATGTTGTTGATTGCAATGGCACTGGCACCTGCCGCCATCGCATATTCTCTTAAAGTGAGTCAGAACTGATGTGGAAGTGGTTACATCCCTATGCAAAGCCTGAACGGGCTTATCAGCTTTGTAATACTCTGTTGCCGTGGTTTGCTCTGCCTGCTGTGGTATGTCTGGTGGTAGGTACAATTTGGGGGTTGGCCTATGCACCTCAGGATTATCAGCAAGGTGATTCCTTTCGCATTATTTATATTCATGTACCAAGCGCCATGTTGTCCATGAGTACTTATGTGGTAATGGCAATAGCCGCGCTAGTGGGTATGGTGTGGCAATGGCGCACAGCCTATATGGCAATGATTGCCATGGCCCCTGTTGGCGCGGTGATGACTTTCATTGCGCTGCTTACTGGTGCAGCCTGGGGTAAACCCATGTGGGGTGCATGGTGGGTGTGGGATGCAAGACTCACTTCAGAGCTCATTTTATTGTTTCTCTATTTCGGCGTTATCGCTTTGTATTCTGCATTTGAAGATAAACAGCAGGCAGGCAAGGCGGCGGGCGTCATGGCACTGGTTGGTGTAGTAAATATTCCCATTATCCACTATTCGGTTGAATGGTGGAATACACTGCATCAGGGCTCAACAATTACCAAATTCGACAAGCCGTCTATCGCTACCGAAATGTTATGGCCATTGTTACTCAATATATTGGGCTTTGCGCTGTTTATTGCGTTGGTCACCACCATGCGTCTTAAAAATGAAATCATCCGACGGGAAATGCACAGACCTTGGGTGCAATTGCTGGTAAAAGAGAAGGGGGCTGATGATGCAGTTTGAGTCTTGGGCTGACTTCTGGGCCATGGGCGGTTACGCCTTTTATGTTTGGCTCTCTTTTGGTGTCGCGTTGGGAGCGATGGCCCTTATTACCATTTTTAGTGCAAGTGAGCATAAGCGATTGATAAAACAGGTAGTTACTGAGCAGCAACGAAAGCTACGTATTCAGCGAGCTCAGCAGCAAGCGCGTAACGACACCACTGAACCTGACCGGAGTAAATAAGATGAATCCCCGCAGAAAGCAGCGATTACTGGTTGTCTCTCTTGTTGGTGCGCTTGTTATGGGCGCAGTAGGTTTGATGTTGTTCGCACTGACTGACAGCATCGACTTGTTTTATACACCAACACAAATTGTGGATGGTCGTGAAGGGGTTAAGCCTCAAGTCGGCCAGCGTCTGCGGATCGGTGGTATGGTTGTACCGGGGTCTGTTAACCGTGATTCTGAAAGTCTCGCCGTAAGCTTTGACCTGGTTGATACCGGTCCGGCTGTGACTGTGCGCTATCAGGGAATTTTGCCTGATCTGTTCCGTGAAGGGCAGGGAATTGTCGCCACTGGCACGTTATTGGCGGGTAATGTGATTGAAGCTCACGAAGTCCTTGCAAAACATGACGAAGAATATATGCCGCCGGAACTGGCCGAGCAGATGAAAGGCATCAAACACGTGAAGCCTGCGAATAACGGAGGCTAATTATGGTTCCTGAGCTGGGTAATATTGCATTAACTCTGGCCCTGGTCAGTGCGATTCTGTTGGCGGTGTATCCACTATGGGGGGCACAAACTAATCATTCTTTTTTAATGGGAACCGCAAAGCCGTTGGCATTGGGCATGTTCCTGTTTACCGCGATGGCGTTCATTGCACTTACCTATGCATTTGTTACTGATGATTTCAGTGTGGCCTATGTCGCGCAACATTCAAATAGTCAGCTTCCGGTTTACTACAAAGTCACTGCCGTGTGGGGGGGGCATGAAGGCTCGTTTCTGCTTTGGGTGTTAATGCTATCCATCTGGACCGTTGCGGTAGCATTGTTTAGTCGCGGTATACCCGATGAGATGGTGTCCCGGGTACTGTCAGTACTCGGTTTAGTTGGCATCGGTTTCTATCTGTTCATGCTGCTTACCTCTAACCCTTTCGACAGCATGTTGCCTTTCTTTCCTGTTGATGGCCGTGACTTGAACCCGCTGTTGCAAGATTTCGGCATGATTATCCACCCGCCTATGCTTTACATGGGGTACGTGGGTTTTTCGGTTTCTTTTGCTTTTGCAATCTCTGCACTTATTTCCGGACAAATGGATTCAACCTGGGCTCGCTGGTCGCGTCCTTGGGTCATTGCTGCCTGGGGATTTCTCACCGTTGGTATTGCGCTGGGAAGTTGGTGGGCGTATTACGAATTAGGTTGGGGGGGCTGGTGGTTTTGGGACCCGGTAGAAAATGCCTCTTTCATGCCCTGGTTGGTAGGTACTGCACTGATGCATTCACTGGCAGTGACTGAAAAACGTAAAGTATTTAAATCCTGGACGGTGTTACTGGCGATTGCCGCATTCTCACTTAGTTTGCTGGGTACCTTCTTAGTTCGCTCTGGGGTGATTGTTTCTGTGCATTCGTTTGCCAGTGACCCATCGCGGGGCCTGTTTATTCTTGGCATCCTGGTGGCGTTATCAGGTTCCGGGTTGTTGCTGTATGCATTGCGGGCATCGCAACTAAACTCGCCAGGTCGGTATAGCATGTTTTCCCGCGAAGTTTTACTGATGGGAAATAATGTATTTTTATGTGCCGCCACACTGGTGGTATTTCTCGGTACTATTCTGCCATTGGTACATAAAGAATTGGGCCTCGGCTCTATTTCCATTGGTGCGCCGTTCTTTAATCAAATGTTCACCGTCTTGATTGTCCCTTTTGTGCTTATTCTTGGGCTAGGACCCGTTACTCGCTGGAAACAACAGTCTGCCAGTGCACTGCAGAAGCAGTTGCTAATTGCGCTGGGGTTAAGTATCAGTGCCGGAGTGCTAATTAATTTTACCTACGATACGCCAACGTATCTGGCGGCGATGGGATTAGTATTAGCGGCGTGGATCTTAATCTCTTCAATATGGGAAGTATTGCAGCGTATCGATTCAATGCCTGATGCATCGCTATTAACTCGTTTACGAAAGCTAACACCAAGCCACTGGGGAATGGTGTTGGGGCACCTGGGCTTTGCCGTTACGATTATTGGGATCACGTTAGTATCCAATTACGCACTGGAGCGGGATGTGAGAATGGCACCGGGTGAAACAGCGAATCTGGGTGGCTACACCTTTAAGTTTAATGAACTGAAGGACTTCCAGGGGCCGAACTACACGGCTGATGTTGGCGTGTTTGATGTGTATGTCGACGGAGAAAAGCTGGTACATCTTGAACCTGAAAAGCGCATGTATACCGTGCAGCGGATGCCGATGACGGAAGCCGGCATACACTCAACGGTGTTCCGGGATTTGTTCATTGCAATGGGCGAACCACTAGACGATGGAGCCTGGGCTGTGCGTATTTATATTAAGCCCTTTGTGACCTGGATTTGGGCAGGCGCGGTTATCATGGCCTTGGGCGGCATCTGTTCAGTGTCTGACCGTCGCTATCGCATGGCGAAGATTGCGTCAGCGAAACGTATTCTGGCTCGCACATCCATTGACGTTGTTGGAGAACAGGGATGAAAAAAATCGGTTTTTTCTTAATACCATTGGGTATTTTTTTAGTGCTTGTGGTGTTTTTATTCCAAGGATTGTTTTCTGATCCCCGAGAGTTAGATTCTCAAGTTAAGGACAAGCAAGTACCGGCATTCTCGCTACCAGATTTAATGCAGCCTGATGTAACTTACACGCAGGATGTGTTTAAAGGCGAAGTGACCATTCTAAATGTATGGGGCGTTTGGTGCGTAACTTGCGCGGTTGAGATGCCTTATCTAACTAAATTGAAAGAAGAGCAGAAAGTTAACTTTGTTGGTCTGTATTTCGATCAGGATCTTGACCCGGATTTCGGCACCAAAACCTTGACCCGGGTACAAGAGGAAGTGACCAGCATGCTTAGCCGTTACGGTAACCCTTACCAATATAATATTTTTGACGTATATCGCGATACTTCATTAGACCTTGGGGTCACTGGCGCGCCGGAACATTTCCTTATCGATAGTCGTGGTGTGGTTCGAATGCATCATATCGGCGACATTAACCCCAGGGTGTGGGAGAACAAAATTGGGCCGCTGTATGACCAGCTCGTGGCAGAGCAACAGACAAACGTAGCAGGGAGTCGTTGATGCGTAACTGGATGTTCGTCCTATTGGCCCTCGTTTCAGTGAGTGTTCTCGCAGTCGAGGACAACTATGGGTTTGATGACCCAGAGCAGCGCGTGGTGTTTTTAAAACTGACGGCAGAGCTTCGGTGTCCCATGTGCCAGAATCAGAACATTGCTGATTCTGATGCCATGATTGCCCATGATATGCGTCGAAAAGTGTATACCCTACTAAAGCAAGGCAAGTCTGAAGAAGAAATCATTACTTACATGAAGGATCGCTACGGCGATTTTGTGTATTACAAGCCACCCGTCACAGCGGCGACTATATGGCTTTGGGCTTTGCCACTGGCTTTCATCTTTGCGGTGCTATTTCTGGTAATGCGCAGACCTTCCAAAGCGCCCTTGTCCGATCAGGATGCGAAGTTGAAACAGGCTGAAGCAATGTTAAAGCAGGATAAATCATGAGTTGGGCGGAATTTTGGCTGACAGCGTCAGGCCTCATAACGTTGGTTATTGTTCTAGTGGCAACGCCTTGGCTTCGTCGCAGACAAGTTACTCAACGAGATGTAGCATCAAATATTTCGATTGTTAAACAGCGTCTCGCTGAACTCGATAGAGAAGCCCGAGAAGGATTAATTTCTGAGTCTGATAAACAAAAAGCCAGTGATGAATTAAAACTCGCGTTGGTGGATGAGGCCGTGGCAGAAAAGCAGGTAAGCCATCGCAACGCCGCACTGCCACTTGCTTTGGGAGCCGTTATCGCGTTTGTTGTCGCTGGGGTTGTATATTCATCAGTGAATCATCTCCAGCAGGTGGAACAGGCCACCACTGCCATTGAATCTTTACCTGAACTGAGTGAAAAATTGGCGTCTGGAAATGGGCAGAATTTTACTGCCCAGGATATCACTAGCCTTGCCTATGCCATTCGTCAGCGCTTACGTGATGAACCCGAAGATGCCACAGGCTGGATGTATCTCGGGCGCTTGTGGATGTCTGTGGGTGAGGATGACCAGGCGATTCAAGCCATCGAAAAAGCCCTGTCGATTAAACCCGAAGATACCACCATTCGTATTACCTACGCTCAGGCGCTTATGGTAACTGAGAATGCTCAGCGGCTGACGTTGGCGCAGTCAGTACTGGGTGCGCTGAACAATGAAAATCCGGACAATGATAACCTGGCACTGATGATGGCAGTGGTGTCTGCGCGGTTGGGTGACCTGCCTAATACCCGTCTTTATTTCGCCAAGATTGAAAATAAACTGCCACCGCAAAATGAAACCCGAATCGGAATCGCACAGCGTATAGCCGAACTGGAGGCGCAGCAGCAGGATGCATCAGCGCCGTCTGAAAGTGCAGCCCGAACCGGTTTTGATATAGCAATTACCGTGAGTGATGAAATGCGGTCGATACTACCTGAAACGGGATATCTGATTGTTTACGCCCAGGATAATTTAAGCGAAAATCGGATGCCTGCGGCGGTGGTTAAAATGCCGTTACAAAATTTCCCTGTATCTTTGTCGTTAACGACTGATAATGCCATGATGCCTGCCTATACAGTGGCATCATTAACTCAGGCGAAACTTACAGCGCGAATTTCTTCCGATGATGATGTCATGCCTGCAGCAGGAGATCTTCTGGGGGTATTATCGGCACCGGTAAAATCGGGCGAAGTGCTCCCCATTGCAATACAAATCAACAAGGAACTGAAGTGACAAATATGTCGAAAATCCTGCTTGCCGGTCTTATGGTAGGCGTTTCTCTATTGTCTGGTTGTGCCAGTAAACAAGCTGCAACCGAACAGGCTGAACAGCAGCAAATCCCTGAGGGCGATCCGAAAGACCCTCTGGAGCCGTTAAACCGCGTTGCCTGGAACTTTAACTGGGAAGTGCTAGACCAGTATATCCTGCGTCCCGTCACCATTAGTTACGTCACGGTTATGCCGCAATTCGCTAGAACCGGTTTATTAAATGCCACCAATAACCTGGAAGAGCCAGGTAATATGTTCAATAACTTTTTCCAGGGTAAAGTCGACGAAGGCTTGGATAGCCTGGCTCGCTTTATTATTAACTCAACAGTCGGCCTTCTCGGCACCATTGATGTGGCTGAAAAGATGGGGATTGCACGCCAGCGTGAAAATTTTGGTGAAGTGCTCGGCCGTTGGGGCGTCGATACAGGCCCTTATATGATGGTGCCGGTGCTGGGACCAAACGATCCGCGTACCCTAACCGGGCGGGTGGTCGATAACGTCTATTA
The DNA here is from genome assembly GCF_056160345.1 of Alteromonas sp. ABV4_515. Taxonomy (NCBI): domain Bacteria; kingdom Pseudomonadati; phylum Pseudomonadota; class Gammaproteobacteria; order Alteromonadales; family Alteromonadaceae; genus Alteromonas; species Alteromonas sp. ABV4_515. The sequence goes on along the minus strand of NZ_JBSWWZ010000003.1, from coordinate 489,698 downwards.
TCCGATGACGGTGCTAACCGGTACCTACAATGTGGTGCGCTTTGCGGTTACAGCATTGGAAGGACGGGCAGCGCTGATCGATCAGGAAGGGCAGTTGGAGCAATCGCTAGACCCGTATTCCTTTGTTAAAAATGCCTACTTCCAGAATCTGGAATATCGGGTGACTGATGGCAAGAGTGGCGAAAAGGTCATTGAGCAAGAAGAGCTCGATGAGTTCGAACAATTCCAGATGATGCTTGACGAAAGTGACGTTCAGGAAGATGAAACCGACAGCAGTAATGAATAAAGCTGCTTAAATTTATATACGAAAAAGGCGAAGCTGAACAAGCTTCGCCTTTTTTATTGTTCGAGAGGTATGTGAGCCGAACAGCCCCAAACGCGCATTGAACGTTAAGCGTTGTAGCCCTTCGGGTTCTTAGATTGCCAGTGCCATACGTCCTGACACATATCTTCGAGGGTTTTTCCAGCGTTCCAGTTTAACTCTTGGGCGGCTAATGTCGGGTCGGCGTAGCAGGCTGCCACATCGCCGCCACGACGCGGTGCAATCTTATAGTTTACTGTTTGGCCAGACGCTTGTTCAAACGCTTTAATCATTTCCAACACAGAATAACCTTGCCCGGTTCCAAGGTTGTAAACGTCGAGACCCATGTTGAGATCGAGTCGGTCTAGCGCTTTTAGGTGACCGGCTGCTAAATCGACAACGTGAATGTAATCACGAACGCCCGTACCATCTTCAGTATCGTAGTCGTCGCCAAATACACTTAGCTGCTCTAATTTACCGGTAGCTACCTGAGAAATATAAGGCATTAAGTTATTTGGGATACCGTTAGGATCTTCGCCAATTAAACCTGATTCATGGGCGCCAACCGGATTAAAGTAGCGAAGCAAAACGATGTTCCACTCTTCATCAGAGGCATAGAGATCGGTAAGCATGTGCTCGACCATGAGTTTCGACATGCCGTAAGGATTTGTGGGATGACCGGTAGCCATTTTCTCGTGCAAAGGCAGGGCAACAGGGTCGCCGTAGACCGTTGCAGATGAACTGAATACGATATTCTTCACATTGTGTTGGCGCATCGCTTTGCACAGTGTCAGCGTGCCGTACATGTTGTTTTCGTAGTATTCCAGTGGCTTTTGCACCGACTCGCCGACAGCTTTAAGGCCAGCAAAGTGGATAACGGAATCAATCTTGTGTTCACTGAATATACTGTCCAACACGGTAGTATCACGAATATCGCCCTGCACGAATGTTACGGACTTTCCAGTGATAGACTCCACACGTCTTAATGATTCTGCACTCGAGTTTGCCAGATTATCCAGCACAACCACGTCATAGCTCTGCTCTAACAACTGCAATACGGTATGACTTCCTATATATCCCGCACCGCCAGTAACCAGGATAGTTTTCATTGTCGCTCCTTTGATAAAATTTGTGGCACATACTTGGCACACAACGAATATTGAATGGGTTTCACAATAAGTGGGTACAACAGAAATACCACTAACGCCCAAAGCAGGGAATGCCAGTCATTTGCTGTTCTGATGATCAATACGAATACAGGCACAATAACGAGCAATTTTAATAAATTGAGAAGTGTTTTCTCAGGCGTGGTGAGACATTTGGCTGCATTCTCCATAATCCGGACTCGCTCTGAAAGCGAGCGGGTAGCCAATGCGGGAATACTGCGAGTGGAAAAGAATATTTTCATAGCAGCTACAAAAAAACCGCCTTAACAAATGAGTTATGGCGGTTATTGTATGGGATTGCTTAGCAGGTGAAAACCCGATTATGCCTTTTCTGACAAACCTGATTTTTCCCAGTGGCGTGATTTAAAGCTGAGCAGTGCAATCACGATGGCAATACCGATGCTGAACAGTGCAATTTGCATGTAAAGTGCAGGCAGCGTTTCAACATTTTCAGGATCGAAATTCCCCGAAAGCAGGCCGGCAATAATGTTACCGATAGAGTACGTCAGTACAAATACACCCATCATCTGACCCGCAAAACGTTTTGGAGAAAGCTTACTAACAGCGCTCAACGCAACCGGGCTTAAGCAAAGCTCACCTACAGTGTGAAGGAAGTAAGTCGTCACCAACCACATAGGAGCAACTTTCAAGCCCTGCGCAGCATACTGTGATGCTAGGAACATAACCAGGAAACCTGATGCCATGAAAACAATACCTATGGCTGTTTTGATGGTGTAGGAAGGGTCGATCATGCGCTTAGAGAGGTTAATCCAGAGCGCTGCGAAAAACGGGGAAAGAACAATAATGAATAATGCATTAGACAGTTGGAACCAAACGGTAGGGATGCTATCCATGCCAAACCAGCTCGATGACAGTGCACGGTCTGTGTAATTCTGCGCAAACAAGTTCAATGATGAGCCAGCTTGTTCAAAGCCAGACCAGAAGCAGGCCGATGCAATACACACCAGTAACAACGCCCACATTCTGCGCTTTTCATCCTCATTAAGATTACCCTTAAAGTAGATGTAACCAAAATACAGGAAGAATACCAGAGTAAAGAAGATAGCAACTTTCTGTGCCAATGATACCGGCTCAATAACGATGGTACCTGTGTGAGCAAGCACGATAACCACTGCACATATAGCAATAACAGCGGCTACTGCCATCCACGCTTTGCGCTTTGCTTCGCCGATAAACGGGTTTGCGGGCTCTACCGATGCTCCAGCCAGAGAGCCATTAGTGAAATGATACTGAATCAGACCCAGGGCCATACCGACAGCGGCAGCGCCGAAAGCGTAGTCCCAGCCCCAACCTTCCTGCAGATAACCGGTGACCAGATAAGCGATCAATGAGCCTAAGTTAATCCCCATATAATACAGGGCGTAGCCACTGTCTCGACGGGCATCGTTGTCGCCATACTGCTGACCTACCATGGCTGAAATATTGGGTTTAAGTAGACCCGTTCCGCTTGCAACCAAAATGAGACCAACAAAGAACAGGTTTTGTAAATCGATGGCCAGAACAACGTGTCCTGCGAAGATAATTAAACCACCGTACCAAACTGCGCGTTTACCGCCTAAAAGACGGTCGGCCAACCAGCCGCCCGGCAAGCCAAGAAAATAAACCGCACCGGTATAGAGGCCGTAAATAGCGCCGGCGGTTGCCACAGTGAACTCAAGACCTTCTTTTTGAACACTGGCTGTCATGAAAAGAACAAGAAGAGCACGCATACCGTAGTAACTCATGCGCTCCCACATTTCTGTGAAAAACAGTGTCTGCAAGCCCCCTGGATGGCCGAAGAAACTGGAATCGTTAGATGTTTTTATTGTCACAATATCGTTCCATTTTTACTGATTGTTATAGTTATCGCGCAGCCTGCCTTGTCTGCATAAACGTGTTTAAGCCTGGCTAAAGCGCTACGCGTGATGGGTTTTAGCACCCAATCCATTCACTATACACAACAGAATGGATTGGGAAAATAATTAGTCTATAAACGGGCTGAAACGCAGGGTGGTTCTAGCCCGTTTGGCCGATTATAGCTCTTTGATGGTCGCGATAACGATACGCACAGTACCGTAAACGATAAGCAGAATGACGCCGAAAAGCACCAGATTATAGACAATTTTAGGATAGGCATTGTCATCTGGCAGTGTAGGGGATTCAATGGTCACAAGGTGTTGCAATTGCTGATACGCTTCAACACGAGCGTTCTCTAGCGATACCAGGGATGATGAAAATGCCTGAATAGCCAGTTGCAGCTGAATTTGCAGGTTGCTGTACTGCGCCATCTGCTGGGTTACCGAGAGCGATTGCTGCCCGGTTTGCTTGCTCAGATTTTCACGTTGTTCGTTCATCTGCTCTTCGATGGCTGAGATTTGACGCTTGAGGCTAATAACCTCGGATGCATTCGGCGACATCATGGTTTCTAATGTGTTCAATTCGGCACGCTTTTGCGCCAAGGTTGATTGCATGGAAAATGCAATCTGCTGACTCACCGCGCCCTCGGCGGTAGGATCGAGAACGTTGTATTCAGACTGGAACGCCAGAATATCTTGTTTGGCCTTTTGAAGTTTATCTTCAACGATCTGATGCTCGCCTTGGGCGAAAGTCATCTTCGATTTCGCCAGATTATTATTTATTTCATTCAGAAAGTTTTCAGCACGTTCGATGATTGCATTGTTCATCTGTTGGGCAAAGTCAGGGGTAAAGGCACGCACGTTGAGGCTAATTACTGAGGAGGTGGAGTCAACCTCGACAGAAATATGACTCTGGTAATAATTGAGAAAATCATATCTAGAGTGGTTGCTTGGCAAACTGCTAAAAAAGTCACCCTCACCCGATGAAAAATGCTCACTTATATTCAGACTGTCTTCGAGATAGTTGAGCATGTCGTTTGACTGAATATAAGCTTCAATTATTTGACTATCATTAGAGCCTGCTACACCTGTAATAGAACCACCAAACAGAGATGTTGGATCGAAAGCGCTCGTTCCATCGGTTGATTTTACGATCAACTTACTAGCGCTTTCATACTGAGGTGCTGCAAAAATAACAAGGTATATGGCATATATAAGCCATGGAGAAATAATGAATATCACCTTGTTATTCTTAATTTTTTTGGAAATATCTTTACTGTCCATACTTCGTAATCACTTAATTTTATTTATCGTCAATGTAGGCGCTGATACCTTCTTCGAGGTCATCATAGAAATACAACTGGCCATCTTCAATTACGACGGCAGAGGTGCAGAATTCGCGAATTTGGTCTAACTCATGGCTTACCATAATCATGCCAGCAGTTTTATTTTTTTCTACTAGCGCCTGACGGGCTTTTCGGCGAAAAGCGGGATCGCCTACAGAAGTGGCTTCATCTATAAGGTAGATATCAAAATCAATATTGATACAGCATGCAAATACCAATTTTGCACGCATACCAGATGAATATGTGCGTACCGGCAAATCGAAGCGTGGCCCTATTTCAGCAAATTCCTGAACGGCTTTTTCATACTTTGTTAGAGATTTTACCTGATTAATTCTACCAATAAATCTGGCGTTTTCTCTACCCGACATTTGTCCATGGATACCGGTTTGTAGCGCCACTGGCCATGACATAGACTTATTGGTGAGTACTCTTCCTTTATCTGGATACTCACTTTTTGCCAGCATACGAAAGAGCGTTGACTTACCAGCACCGTTTTTCCCAAGAATAGCGACACTGTTTTCAGTAGGGAACTCAAAGTTCAGGTTGCGGAAAATATACTGAGGCCCCAATTTGCTTGGATAACTCTTTGTGAGATTTTCTAATTTGATCATCGCGCCAGTATCCTTTTCCAGGTGATATGATAAAGCGCCAGTCCAAGAAAGAGAGTAACCGCTGTCACTTCTAGAATATAAGCCATTGACACTCCAGCATCACCGTATGACGGATAGCAGGCAAACCGGCTTAATTCAATGATGTGTACAAGTGGATTCCAAGTCAGCCATTTCCATGTGTGTTCAGGAATATCTTGGAGGCTGAAAAAAGTACATGAGATAAAAAATATGGGACGATTCAGCATGCTCTTGATTTTACTCATCTCTGGAATGAACGAAATAAGCACGGCAAATATCAAGCTTATTGACAGAGAAAATACCCATAAGAGCAGAAAAAGTGAAATGAGCAGCAAAGGATTTGCAAGATGAAATTCCAAATCAAAAATATACACGGCGACTGATATCAGAAAAATGACGCCGCATTTTATTGCGAACTCCATAAAACCTGAAGTTATAACCGCCGCGATAGGCTGAACTTGCCTGAAGGCGTAAAGTGGTTTGTTTTGCTTGATTGCACTGGGAACACTACCAGTGCACGTCATAAACGACTGAACACCCATTAACCCAACCATCATGTAGACAAATATCGGTACGGAGTGAACATCCGACCCGCTAATCAGGCTACGAATAAATGACATCGCAAAAATAAAAATAAACGGTTCAATGAAAGCCCAACCTAATCCGAGCTTATCATTGAATTTACTCTGCATCTCACGCAAAAACAGTGCGAAGATGACGGTTCGCCACCCTCGCAGTTGCGTTTTAAACGAAAGCTCCATTAGTTTACAGCTACGTTAGCAGCGACAGCAATCTGATAAATAATTTGGGTGATATCTTTGATTGCCTGTAGGGATTTGACATCTATAGACGGTAATACCATCACCTGGTCACCAGGTCTGATATCCAGTTTGCCTTCACCTTCAGACCACAAGCTGTGGTGAATACTGTCGAATTCCACGATACCGTTTTGTCTAATAATCAAAATTCTCTCGTCGTCCGCGCGCTGAGTGAATCCTCCTGCCCAAGCTATATAGTCAGCCGTGGTGGCATCATCATTAAAGACAATGGCTTGCGGCATCATTACTTCACCGCCTACCTGAATCAGATCTGTGGCTTCTGGAATGACAATTGTATCGTTGGGTTCGAGCAAAACATTTGCGACTTTCCCATTTTCAGAAACAATAACGCGGCCCTCTGGTTCTATATCTCTCGCTCTGGCAATGAAGTCGCTAACTAATTGTGCTTCCTGCACTCTGATAGAACCTTCACCCGTGGAACTGATAGGGGCGGTATAAATACTTCTTTCAAGTCTTTGTAGGGATTGCTCGATTAGTTCTTTTTGTTTTTCCGCGACGGTTTCTCTTAATAGATAAACATTTTCGGGATTCGACAATGACGGCATAACCTGCACGTAATTCAGCACGTCTTTAAGCCTAGTTCCACTGTCGACCATGATTTTTGAGGGGCCAGAATGACCGCCTTCAATGTTGATTTGGTACACCTTCGCTTCGTGATCATTGATAAAGTTAACTTCATCACCTGCGTTGAGAGTAATCTCCGCAAACTCATTGAGATTAAGGTACTGAGCAAACTGACTATCATTGCGTAAGCCTGCTACTGACACATGGCTGATAAAGTCGCGAGGATGGGCATAGTCTAGTAGCGTGCGACCAATGAGCTCTTCCTTTTTGAATTCGAAGGTAAAGCTATTATTCGCGCCATCGGCAACCGTGATACGGTCTCCTACGGGACGAACGACGATGGTGTCGCCGTCTTGAAATGAAATGCCGGGGAGTTTGCCAAGCCTGACGAAATCATAGAGATCGGCTGTTGCGACAATTTCTCCATTGCGTCTAATGTCGATATTACGAAAACTACCACGAGCGAAATCTACGCCACCGGCACGCTTTAAGTAGTACAGAATGCTATCAGATGCCAAACCCGCATATTGACCAGGACGAATGACGGGCCCGGTGATATACACTGCCACAGGTGTAGAAGTGAGTAGGTTAACGTAGACATTTACATCGTTGGTGTAAATTTGTTTGATTGCTGACGTAACCTTGCTATTTACCGAACCCGCTGGCGTGTTTGCTAATTGAACCGGGCCTATATTCGGAATGAAGATATTGCCTTGGTTATCAACGGTCACCACATTAGAAAAGTTAACGGCTCCCCACATCCAAATTGAAATTTTGTCGCCAGGCGCAATCAGATAATTTTCATTTAAACCGTTAGCGCGTTCAGATTCGAACCCGCCGATAAATAAATTGGCTGCAAACGGTGGGCTTTTCAGTGGCTCGCTATAAGGGTAAACATCTTCAATAGTCGGTTCACCAGGCAGTACCATACCTTCTCTGGAAGAACGATTATATTGTCCGTTTGTCGACATGCTCTCCGCTCTGGCACCAGGCAAAGTGCGGCTGGTTGGAATGTTCATTGGAGAAACCGATACATTTGAGGTGGTGCTGTCTGTAGAAGACGAATTGTTACCTTGTTGCTGTGCTTGTTCTCTTAATTGTTGTAAATCAGCAATGGACTGAGCATTAACAACAGAAGAAAGAAACGCTGTGGTTGCTAATGCAGAGGTTAAAGTGAGGAGTGAGCGAAATACAGACATAGATGTTGCCATTTTATTGAACGTTAGTATGAGTGATGAGTGGCGAAAGAACTTGCCATTGCCCGTCGCGCTGGCACATGGAGCGCGGAGCCGCTGTCATGGCCATTGCTTTCAATGTTCTGCAACTCATACCAGAAGCAGATAGATAACTGTTCCCAACAAGGTACAGTGAACCATTAATCTGGACCTGGCTACCAGAGGCAATTTTGCCTTGTGGCACGGATACGACTTCAGTACTGACTAACTCAATACTTTTTGTAGACACTAAAGGAATGTTTGCATTCACCGGCTCGGGGGCGGAGGCACATCCACTGAGGAGTAACGTCAGACCTACCAGACCAGTACTCAAACCTCTGATACTAAACATGTCTTAAATAATTCCTTGTCAAAACTGGGGCCGTAGCATAACACAAATCAACACATTTGCAGTTATCCGACACTTGTGGGATTAAAAAATTCAACTAGCAATATTACACAATTTTGAAGGGAATGGCTCAAATCCTGCTTGCCACACGACAACAAATAGAACGAATGTGACTATTTGGGTCAAAGGCTAAAGTTGTTTTTCTTAGAAGAAATAAAACAGACAGTAGTCTTTTCGCCTTTAGTCTATTATCATATGACGGCTTTGACGAAATAACTGTCAATTCTTTTCAGGATGTAACCCAGAGCATGGATCACGACTATCAATTCTCAACACTTTTCAAGCAATCGAAAATGCAAACTCAGATTTCTGAACGGATATAATTTTTTGTATGTTTGATTATCTGCAAATTGTTCCACTGTTTACGGCTTTCTTTGTCGCGTTGATCCTATTGATCGTGATGACGCCTTTGGCACATCAATTTGGCTTGGTGGATCATCCTACCTATCGTAAACGTCATGCCGGTATGGTTCCTCTCACTGGCGGCGTTGCTATTTTTATGGCCGTGCTTGTGGCCAGTGTTGCAACTGATGTGTGGATGCGAAATAACCCGTTATTCTTCACTGCTTCTGCGTTTATTGTCCTGTTAGGTATGCTTGACGACCGTTTTCAGTTAAGTGCTAAAGGGCGCTTACTGTGCCAGTTCGGTGTGGCGGCCATTATGGCGTGGAGTGCGCAAAATTATATTACCTCATTGGGTAACATTTTCGGTTTCGGAGAAGCCTATCTAGGTATCGTTGGCTACTTCTTTACTATTGTTTGTGTCGTTGGTGTTATCAATGCGTTCAACATGATCGACGGCATCGACGGACTTGCCGGTGGCATGAGCCTGATTGTTTTGCTTACTGTGGTCGGCATATTGCTGTTCACTGGCAATGGTAGTGCCATCATGGAGCCGCTTATAATTGTGGCGGCTATCGTACCATTTTTGGCTTTTAACCTGAGTTGGAAAGGCTTTAAGGGTAACAAAATATTTATGGGCGACGCGGGCAGCATGTTCGTCGGGCTCACTATCGTTTGGTTGCTCGTTGATCACACTCAAGGCCCCGCGGCTGCTTTCAGACCCATCACAGCGGTTTGGTTGATAGGGCTCCCGCTTATGGATATGGCGGCAATTATGTATCGTCGCGCTCGAAAAGGGCAATCCATGCTTCGTCCAGACCGAAAGCACTTGCATAACATCTTTATGCGAGCGGGTTTGACAAGCAGACAGGCCCTGGCCGCAATCTTATTCCTTGGTCTGTGTTACGCCGGCGTAGGCATAATGGGTGAAATTCTTGCCATTCCTGAATACGTCATGTTTTGGTCGTTCATCGGGTTGCTGATGATTTACAGCTACGTGATCCAGAATGTTTGGCGAATGATCAGAACAATTAAGAAGTCGATGAGAGCATCCGCGAAAAACTGATTGCCCATATTTAGTGCAGACTCAGCGTTATAAATTTGCTATGTTTGCTTCTTATTTTCAGCTTTGCTTTCGATATCGGCGGTTGCTTTGTCCAAAGCCAATACAACAATTATCCATCAAGGAGCGATCGCATCAGATGTAGAGTCGCTCGTTGCAATGGCCGTTTATCACAATGACTGTTTAGCATGGTTACAGCAAGCAGTTGATAGTGTGCTTTGCCAGTCTTATCAGTCGTTTATTTATCTCATTGTGATCGATGGCCCCGTCTCTGACGAGATTACCGCTTTCCTAAACGACACCGCAACAAACGACAGTCGCATTGTTCTGGCCAAAAACGCCGAGAACGTCGGTTTAGCTGCGAGCATGAACTTTGCGATAGAGTGGGGGATGGCGTTAAGCCTGAACTATTTTTTTCGCATGGACGCCGATGACATATCCCTGCCGGAGCGCCTCGAAAAGCAAGTCTCCTTTCTGAATAATCACGAGAAAGTCGGCGTATTAGGCGCTGCATTAACGGAAATCAACGAGTCAGGTGAAAAGGTTGGCGCTCGTATTATGCCAGCCTCTCACGCGCAGATCGTGCGTGTATTACCCCGACGTTGTTCAATGAATCACCCAACCGTTGCATTCCGCTATGACGTTTTTCGTCAGGGATTTCGCTATGATGCCGAATTGAAGAATACACAGGATTACTTTTTGTGGATTCAACTCGCCAGTGAAGGCATCGTTTTTTGCAATCTCAAAGATCGACTGCTGGAGTTTCGTCGGGTAAACAATTTCTACAAACGCCGCGGACTCACAAAGTCGCTCAATGAATTCCGAGCGCGTTTATTTGCTATGCGCGCGTTACGGCGATTAACTCCCTGGAATCTGATTTATGCGTGTGGTGTTCTAACCATGCGGCTAATGCCGGCCAGAATAGTGAAAATGGCTTACCGAATGGATCGTAAAATGCTGGAAAAGCGGAATAAATCGTGAAACCCGGCATCGTTATTATACTTTTTCACCCCGACTTAACTCATCTCAACAAGGTGCTGTCGGGTATTGAAGCTGAGAATTTACCTATCATTCTGGTAGACAATTCACCAGAACCCTTAGTCGACACATTTTCTACTGAAATTACTTATCTTCACTTTCCGTCAAATATAGGTATCGCCGCCGCTCAGAACGCTGGGATTAAAGTGCTTATTGAGTATGGCTGTAGTCACATCGCGCTATTCGACCAAGATAGCGACATAACCTCAGCACTACTAATGGGTCTTTGCGACGGGTTTTCCAAAGCGCAAAAGAGTATGGAGAACATTGCCGCGGTGGGGCCACAAATCGTTTGTGAGTTTAATGGTGAAGCTGTTAGCCCTGCCATTCAGCGTGAGCGGAAAATCAGCGGAGATTTTGCTTCTGTTAAGCAGATTATAGCATCAGGCATGTTGCTAAATGCCGACATTTTTAAAACGGTTGGTGAAAAAGAAGAGTCACTTTTTATCGACGGCGTGGATCATGAGTGGTGTTGGCGTGCTAGAGATAAGGGGTATCAGATTGTGAAGCTCCTGAATGTAAAAATGCTACACCGACAGGGAGATGGTCGATGGAAAATTCTCGGTTTGACGTTCAAACGTGGCGCACCCATTCGCTTGTACTATCAAGCCAGGAATATTCTAATATTAAGCCGAAGAAATTACGTTCCACTTTATTGGAAATGTCGCAACCTTATGGGATTGCCAGTGCGTTGGCTAATCAATCGTTGGGTATTTGAACAAGGGAAAGTACGAGGCCGTTTCTTCCTCAAGGGGCTAAAAGATGGTGTCAAAGGCAAAACAGGTGCGTTAGATTAGTCATACAATCGTCATGATGCACTCGGTATACTAGAGGCCGCCGGGTGATAAATAAATGTTTAGAAAGACAATTTAGCGCTCTAAAAGATTAAGATGCTATCTTCAGCATAATTGCTGAACTTACTAAGCCGAAAGCGCGTAAGTAATCTCTGTGAACAAGATAGTGTTTGTCATTACGATAGTCTTTACAGACACGACAGTTTCTGTAATCACATTTGAAATGCGTTGATGTTTTATCGATTGCCAACAGAACTCGGTTACATATAGAACATCATTATTAGCGCACCAATATAGTGATTTTGCTTTGATTTGGTGCATCGCGTGCCCTGTATGTGGGAATATGCCCGTTTTTGGGACATTGTTAGGGAGAGAGTCTTTAGCAGTTTGCCCGGTTATCTTCAGCCAAAAGATATTGGCTGATTTATTGATTGGTTGTTACGGCATAAACCGTCAATCAAATTGCTTATGAAAGCAAAATTATTTTATGTCGAACTGCATGGCGGAATAAGGATTGCATTACGCCATGGGTCGAGGAATTTAGTAAAAGGACACTTAATATGAGTCAAGTGAAAAAAGCGGTTATCCCTGTTGCAGGTTTGGGTACAAGAATGCTACCAGCTACCAAGGCAATTCCTAAGGAAATGTTGCCGTTGGTTGACAAGCCGCTTATTCAATATGTTGTGAATGAGTGTGTAGCAGCCGGTGTTAAAGAAATCATTCTGGTAACGCACGCGAGTAAAAATAGTATTGAAAACCACTTCGATACTTCTTTTGAACTTGAAGCAACGCTTGAGAAACGTGTAAAGCGTCAGCTGCTTGAAGAAGTACAGTCTATATGCCCGAAAGACGTAACCATCATGCACGTACGTCAAGGCCACGCAGCTGGTCTGGGTCACGCTGTTCTTTGTGCTCATCCGTTAGTGGGTGACGCGCCGTTTGCGGTAGTACTGCCTGACGTAGTTATCGACGACGTAGCAAGTAATCCGAAGAAAGATAACCTTGCTGATATGGTGGCTAAATTTAACACCAGTCGTGTGAGCCAGGTAATGGTTGAAAAAGTACCGCAGGAAGACATCACCAAATTTGGTATTGCAGATCTTGGCGGTGTGGATATCAAACCGGGTGAGTCGGCTAAGATTCACCAAATGGTAGAAAAACCAGAGCTTGAAGAAGCGCCTTCTGATCTGGCTGTTGTAGGTCGTTACGTGCTGTCTGAAAAAATCTGGGATTTGCTTGAGTTTACGCCTCCTGGTGCAGGCGGTGAAGTTCAACTTACCGATGCTATCGATTCATTGATGAAAATTGAACAGGTAGATGCATACTACATGAAAGGTAAGAGTCACGACTGCGGAAGCAAATTGGGCTATATGAAAGCAAACGTAGAATACGCACTACGTCACCCAGCTTTAGGTGACGAATTCAAGGAATACCTTGCTTCACTGAATGGCTAATAATTGTCAGCAGTAATAGAGAAAAAACAAAGCCCGCGCATGCGGGCTTTGTTTTGTTTGCCACTTATTTAGGTACAACCTTTACCTTGTGACGCATCTTTTCAAGTAACTTCTCTCCAATTCCACGAACCTCTGTAAGTTGGTCGACTTCGTGGAAATAGCCTTTTTCTGTACGGTAAGCAATAATCGCCTGAGCTTTACTCTTGCCAATACCGGGCAATGTCATGAGCTCTTCAACAGTTACCATATTGAGATCCAAGGCGTCAGCCGCTGTGATGCCTGCCATCTCACTGGCGCTGGATTCAATCACTTCAGCTGCCGCCATTGAACTTCCAAATATCAGAGTAGCTAACGCTACCGCTGTTGCGAGTTTACGTTTATACATAATTCTTCATCCTTTTAAGTGGGTTGTACATCGTGTACGGATGTAGATTACGCATAAGGCTATGGCTTGGGGAGTCCAGTTTCAGGACAGTATTGTAGGAGGGCTGTATTGGGGAAGGAATGTCGTGGAAGTAGTGAGCTAGCGGGCAAAAAAAGGCGGGATATTAAACCCGCCTTTCTTGATATCACTGTGTATTACAAACGTTCAAGTACCGCGTCAGTAAACTCAGTAGTGCCAGCCTGGCCACCGAGATCGCGGGTGGTGCGGTCACCGGTTTCAATAACCTCTTTCAATGCGCTGCGAATTTTCTCCGCTTTATCACCCATGTTCAGGTATTCAAGCATCTGAATCGCGGCCAGAATCACTGAGGTGGGGTTTGCCAGGTTCTTACCGGCAATATCCGGTGCAGAGCCGTGAACAGCTTCGAAAATAGCACACTCTTTACCGATATTCGCTCCAGGAGCCATACCAAGGCCGCCTACCAGGCCGGCACACAAATCAGAAAGAATGTCACCGAACAGGTTAGTCGTGACAATCACATCAAACTGGTGTGGGTTCATTACCAGTTGCATACACGTGTTATCAACGATCATCTCGGTAGACTCGATGTCGGGATAGCGCTCACCAACTTCACGGGCAACTTTCAAAAACAGACCAGAGGTCGATTTCAGAATGTTCGCTTTGTGTACAGCCGTTACTTTTTTGCGGCCTTCACGACGGGCAAGCTCGTAGGCGAATTCTACGATTTGCTCAGCGCCTTCACGGGTGATTTTACTCTTCGCTTCGGCTTCCTGACCGTCGTCAGAAACTACCTGTCCCAGACCAGAATACATCCCCTGCGTGTTTTCACGAACAGTGATAATGTCGATATCTTCGTATCGGGCTTTGGTGCCTTTGAACGACAGTACTGGACGAACGTTCGCATACAATTGAAATTGTTTACGCAGGCTCACGTTAATAGAAGTAAAGCCTTCGCCCACAGGCGTAGTCAATGGGCCTTTAAGCGCAACTTTGTTTTTCGCGATTAAGTCCAGTGTTTCCTGTGGCAGCAGCTCGCCATGGTTTTCAAGGGCTACCAGACCTGCATCTGCGTAATCATAAGCGAAGTTGCATCCCACTTTATCGAGAATTTTGATAGTGGCGTCAATGATGTCAGGACCAATGCCGTCGCCGCGAATGACTGTAATGCGTTGCTGAGTCATGTTGTGGAATCCTTTGGTAATTCTTGTTTATTAATTCGTTAGGTTGCCAGGCGTGATTTAAACAGCGACTTACGGCAGCGATAAAGGCCGTTGCTGTTTTTGCCAGAAATGCGCCAGGCTGATTTTTTCGAAACAGCCTAAGACTTACTGTAGTATTTTATATGAAGAACGCGATGTGTAACAGAAAAGTCAAACTCACTCGTCATAAGTTTGGTGAATGTTGGTTATGGCTGTTGAGTGTATGGTAACCAAAGTAGCGGTGATAACTGGCCTTGAATATCACCGATTAACTTATCGTTTAGCCCCAGCAATGCATAGCTTTGCTGTTGAAATTTAGATGAGGCACTATCAGGCGTTACGCCAAATAACCAGAGCCTGGCAAGCATTGTAGCGAGACTGATGATTGCCGTGTCGACTTTGAGTGCGCCAGGGATATCACGTAATTCGCGCCCACAGTGATTAATGATCCCTTGATAGAGGGGCGGTTGCTGCCACTGCCTGGCCAACGCGGTAGACATTTCTGAAAACGATTGGGTTTCACTTTTCCATAGCGAATTTAAATCATAAAGCTGGCGTTCAACCTTCGGCCAACGCTTTAAGGTTTTAAATCCGGCCACGGTAAATAGTGGGGCAGTCGTGAACGTCGCGATGAGCGCCATGGTTTGAGGTGTTTGTTTACTTTTGGTAAGGACAGTTAGCTCTGATGCCACCGCAGCGGTCACTTCACTTAATCTAACAAAAACTGGCATGAGAGGGAAAAAACGTTGATGTAACCGTTGTGATAGCGCACGCAATATGAGCATGTCGGCAACCCGCGTCATTCCATAGGTTAACATAGCTTGCTTAACGTCTTTAACCGTAAGCTGTAAGCGGTTGTCAGTACTTGCAGTTTCCTTTAAATAGGCTGCAAATACGGGAATGTTCTCAATGCGACGGGCGAGGGCGCTAATATCTGCATTGCTGTCCTGTAACCCCGTAATGATGCTCCGCAGATCGGTGGGTAAACGACTTATTGGATATTGAAGTGGAAAGAGCTGCCTGGTTGTAGGATTAAATTCTTCAATGTATCTCGCAGTCAACGTTTGCCAGCGGTGTAAAGTTAAAGTCGGCGCATCGGTTTTGACGAGTTTCTGACAGTGCGTTTCCACGACTTGATTGGTGTCTGTCAGCCACACCGCCGAGGTATTAAGAGAAAGACGGTAAAGATAATAGCCACCACCGGCTGGCACATTGACGGCTGTGCCAGGGAGAAATTTACCCGGATAACTGATAAACATGCCTAAGTCGGCATGGAAAGCGCTGCTCAGCTTGCTGACGGCGGGCTGTATTTTTTCGGTAAATGCAGACGCCTTACTGTTGAGCGCACAAAATATGATAATCAACCATATTTGCTCGCGCGTTAGTTTATTTTCTTGAAGGTACCTTTCTGGCGTGGTACTGCTTGCCACTTTGGCTACTTTCAGTAATGACTGAATAATATCAAGTTGACGCTTTTGACAAAACTGATGAAAAGCCGCTAGCCGATTTCGCTCGGCATTCGCAAAGCTCATGGCCGCATAGGCGCCAGCAACAAAATGCTGTAAATAATGTTCATTAAACTGAAGGCGCAACCCCACGAAAGTCAGCAATGAACTGCATCGCAATGCCAAGCTGGGGGCGTGTGATTTGTCATCGATAAGAAAAGCGATGGCGAGTAAGCCATCGGGTGAATGCTTCCCAGACTGAATAAGATTTGTTGCTTGTTTCAAAGACTGCTGTGTCAGAGAAAGATCGTCATCTGAAGCATTAAACAGTTTGGTAAGTTGAAGATCTGAAGCAAGAATCTTTTTTGTAGCAGGAAGCATGGTTTTGCAATCAGGATTTCAGGTAACTTTGATAGGCCCCTTCGCCCCAGGCAATCAATTGATCATTTTCAAATAACAAGGGTGTGCATTCATCCTGTGTAGTCAGGCCATCTGCACGAACATGTTGTGTGCGGTAAAACATGACCTGAATAGGGGTACCGGATTCCATTTTTGCTTCGGTAATATCTGGAGAGCCAAGCATAGCCCACACTTCTTGCTTCGTACTACCGAGTTTCAGCTTGGTGATCTGTACTTTGTTGTATTCTTCCCGATCCTGCCAGTCCATATCTTCAGGTTTGTCTGGATAAAAAGACATAACCATAAATACAAACAATGCATAGGCACCAATGCCGAGCAAAATCAGTTTAAAAACCTTGCTATTCATCCCTTTTCACTTTTTACTGCGAATTGCGATAAGTGTACATTAAAAGTGGCGCCTGAAGGAACGATAAAATCGTAACAAGGATTGACTGCGCTATTTTTCAATGACATAGCAGGGAATATATTCACTTCCTGGCAATTTCATGCGCTGTTGTTGCACAAACGAGCGCAGCAGATTGTCTATACGCGTCATCAGTTCCGGGTCGCCATTAAGACGAAACGGTCCTTTTTCCTTAATTTGCGCGACGCCTTCTGCCTTTACGTTACCGGCTACAATACCTGAGAACGCCTTTCTTAGCGTCATAGCAATATCACCGACAGGTTGATCATTGTGTAATGCCAGTGCCGCCATTTTTTCGTGGGTGGGTTCAAACGGTGTCTGGAAAGCTTCGTCAATGCGTAGCGACCAGTTAAAGCTGAATGAATCCCCCATAGCCCGACGGAAATTTTCGACTTTTGCTAAACCGGTTTTCAGAATTCGCGCCACCTCTTGTGGGTCATCAATAACAATTTGATATTTGTCCCGGGCTTCTTTTCCTAGGGTTGCACCAACAAATTCATCAATGGCCTCAAAATAAGGACGAGACTCTTCTGGTCCTGTTAAAACTACCGGAAACGGATGCATCGCATTTCTTTCGTTCATCAAAATGCCAAGCAGATAAAGTAATTCTTCAGCCGTACCTACGCCACCGGGAAAAATCACAATGCCATGTGCAAAACGAACAAAGGCTTCGAGGCGCTTTTCAATGTCCGGCATAATAATGAGTTCATTGACGATAGCATTCGGTGGCTCGGCTGCAATAATACTGGGCTCGGAAATACCAATATAACGGCCTTTTTTATATCGCTGTTTGGCGTGGCCAATGGCAGCGCCTTTCATTGGCCCCTTCATTGCACCAGGCCCACAACCCGTGCAAATGTTCATTTCCCGAAGCCCAAGTTGATAGCCAACTTCCTTGGTGTATTTATATTCGTGGTGTTTGATGGAATGACCACCCCAACACACAATTGTATTTACATCGTCGTTGCCTTCCAGTGCCTGGGCATGACGCAGCATATCGAATACCATATCGGTGATAGCTGCACTTTCCGATGGGGCTTTCTGGTTCACGAAGGCATATTTATTACCCATGAACAAAATATCGCGAAGAACGGCAAAGATGTGTTCGTGCACGCCGCGCATCAACTGCCCATCAACAAAGGCCACTTCTGGCGGGTTGATCAATTCGATCTTCACGCCGCGTTCGCGACGTATGAGGCGGATGTCAAAATCATCGAAGGGGGCGAAAAGTAGTTCGGCGTCGTCTTCGTCGACACCGCTATTTAATACTGCCAGGCAACAGCGCTTGAATACACCAAATAGTTCGCTATTGGTAATGTCCTGAAGCTTACTTACTTCAACCTGTGAGAGTTGGCTTATCCATCCCACAGGGTTTAACTGTACTTTATTCATATCACAGTCCTATTCGACTACAACGCGATTTCTGCCACCTTTTTTGGCTTGATAAAGTAACTCGTCAGCACGGGCAAACATTGACTCCGGTAAGTCGTCCATTCGCAGGCATGTTCCCCCAAAGGAGGCGGTGATACTGACTTTTTCTTGTTTAAATTTAAACGGTAAGCGAGCGAGAGATTGTCTCATGTCGTCGAGCTTTTTCTCTAGTGCCGATACTTCTATAAAGGGTAGGAGCATAACAAACTCCTCGCCACCCCAACGCGAGATAAATTCATCACCGTGCAGGTGTTTTTTCAGATGATGACCCACTACCTGCAATGTTTTGTCACCAGCCTGATGGCCAAAACGGTCGTTGATTGACTTGAAAAAGTCGATATCGATAACTGCCAGCGAAAGTGCGCGATTATCTAATTTGGCTTCTTCATATTCGCGATTGAAACGTTCATTATAAGCCAGGCGATTCGGTAAGCGTGTGAGGGGATCGGTATGACTAAAGGCCGTCTGTTCTGCTAATTTACGTCGGTAGAGCTGTGCTTGGCGCTGCAAATTTTCCATTTGCGTTTGCATGGAATTAAACAGACTCATCAATGCTTGCTGCTCTTCATTGTCAGCCGCTTTTCGATCTGCTACTGCTGAAGAAATTGATGCGATGTGTGTCTTGGCCTGTTGTTTCAACAATTCTAGAGAGTCTGATTCCTGAACAGTCTGATCCATTTGATTTAGCTGCGAAGTGATATCCGCTGAACTCTTTTGACGTTTTTCAAAAGACTGTGAGGAGGTCTCAATACTTGACTCGACTTTCTCCTGAATACCACCTAACGCAGTGTAAATCCGGTAAATCATGCGTCCGGAAAGGGTGGCTTCATGCATTGTTTCAGTGACTACCAGTCGAATAACCGTCAAACAGGTTTGCAATAAATCGTCTTCACTAAGCGGGCTATCAAGGCGCTTTTTAAGATCTTGTACTCGCGGCTCGTCAGGTTGTTTCTTCGCGTAGCTGTTAATTAACTGGCTAAGCTCGTTTTGAATTTCTTCAAATAAGGTCCCACTTTGACGCTTTTCGGTGCTTTGTTGAGTAGTTTTACTGTTATCAGTTGCTACAGATTGCGAAACATTCGAAAATAATCTGATGGCACGCAAACACAACGATTGAAGCTCAAACAAGTTATTTACAGGCATCTGAGCAGCACTAAGTACCAGCGCACATTGCTGCATTAACCCTTGGTCCTGTGCAAAGTTTTGCTGAAATTGCTTAATCGATTTTTCTAATTCTCGGATGGTGATTTGAGTGTGTTGCTTAACTGAGCTTTGTGCATGCTGAATATGTTTATTCAGCTTGTTAATACTCGCTGTGGCTAAGGTGTAATCAGGTTTGGTGGATAAATGCCCTCGCAAGACTTTGAGCTCGTTATCTGTCTCTGCAGACAATCCCTCATAGAAACTACTTAGCCTGACAATGAACTGGGCTAACGTTTCGTTATGCGTCTTGAGGGCTGTTAACTGTTTAGAATCCATGTTGAACCTTAAATTCTTCGCATTACAACTACTGACGCGCCGAGCGTACATTCTTGCCCGGCTGCTCGAAGTTAGAACGATATGGGTTGATGTCTAATCCGCCCCGGCGGGTGTAACGCGCATAAACGGTTAATTTTTCGGGTTTACAGTGGGTCATGATGTCATTGAAAATACGTTCGACACACTGTTCGTGAAATTCGTTATGCTGACGAAAACCAATCAAGTATTTCAGCAAGCTTTCCCGGTCGATTTGCTCGCCTTGATAAGCAATTTGAATGCTTGCCCAGTCAGGTTGACTGGTTATCAGACAGTTGGATTTTAGCAGATGGCTTACCAGCTTCTCCGAGACATTGTTCGCTGACGTTTGCAGTAAAGTGGCATTCGGTGAATAGCTGCCGATGGTCACATCTAAATCGTCAATAACGTCACCGTCAAACTCGGCCATCGATAAACTAGAGAATGCATTAGGTAGATAAAGCGTCACCGACACTGCCTCACCTGCACAATTGCTCAAATCAACTTCCAGACGTTCTTTCACTTGTTCTGTACTCTCGAAGGCAGTTTGATTGAAACTGTTCAGATAAAGCTTGAATGATTTTGATTCGATGAGATTGCAGGAGGTAATTGGAACGCGACATTCCATAATCGCCACCTGTGGCTTACCTTTCGCATTAAGCCATGACAACTCGTACCCCGTCCAGATATCACAGCCATGAAAAGGCAGGGCATCAGCATTCAAGCTGATAGTGTCGCGACTCAGCGATCGAGGAACCCCTTGAAGTAACGCCGGGTTATACTGGCTTTCATATTCAACCGTTTTACCAAGTGTCAGATCAGAAGGCACCTGAAAACTAATTGGATTTGTCATAATGTGTACATCAACCTTAAAATCTCAGACGTAATGAGACCATAAAACCTGTCGACCGGGATGTTTCCTGGTGCTACTCAGACACAAAGTTTAACGAAAAGGCCAAGTAAATGCCCGCTGAATTAGCACAATCTTTAGATTCTTTTTTTGAAAGCTGCGATCATCAGAACAACGTAGACAGCTATTTTTCCATTGCGTACGAGCAAGATTGGCCATCACCGTGCTACCAGCAAACGGCTAAAGACGGGCAGTTCGTGTCCTGGCAACCCGTAAGGCAGCAAGATGAAAACACCTTCAAAGGGGTGGAGTCAGCGCTTGAAATTACTCTGAATGAAGAGTTCTGTTTGTTTTTCACCCGCTATTACAGTTTTCACTTGCCAGCGACTACTGCGCGAGGAGACTGCGAACTACTGCAGGTGTGCAGTGAAGAGGACTTTAAGCGACTGCAAGAGAACTTAATTGGCCACATAATGATGAAACAGCGTTTAGGGCAGAAAATCACCTTGTTTTTTGCCCTGACGGATGACGATGATTACCTGCTTTCTGTGGATAACGACACCGGAGAAGTGGTTCTGGAGCGAGTCGGGAAAGAGCCGCAGGAAGTGCTTGCGCCTTCTCTGGCAGCGTTCATCGAGCAGCTTTCTCCCCGGCAAGCTTAATCACACGTCAAGATTTGCCAGCCGCTGTTCAAGGATGACCATCGCGGCTTCTAACTCGGCAACACGTTTTTCCAGTTTGATGACCCGATCGTCGGCATTAGGCTCTGCGGTGTGCTCGGTTTGTTGACTACTGGCGTTAAAAAGCCTGATGGCGTTGATGGCATCGGTGACCGATACTTTAAACGGCGCTTTACTGCGTAGTAAGCCCACACTGGGTTGTAAACCTGATTTCTGCATCTGATGGCAAAGCAGGATGAGCTGCTGAGACTGATCGGCCGTCGACATAATTTGAATTCCATAGCAAAGCGATGTTTGAAAAATGCGAGCCGTAGACATTACTCATGTCCACGTAGCTCAAACGACGAAATAATAGTGGAATGCGCTAAATGTTGATACGATTTTTTAAAGCTTAATTTAACAAGTTCCTAATTATCAGATGGTTACTGGTTGGCCCAATAGTTGATTATGAAGTCGTTAAACCATCAAAAATAAAAGGATTATGATGAAAAGTTTCGTTCTGGCTGTAGCATTGATTTCGCCGTTTGCCCTTTCTGGTTGTGTCATTTCTGTAGGGGGGGATGACGGTCATTACTCTTCAGATTGGGAAGACCGTGAATACAATAACCGTAAACACGTGGCGCAGTTGGAAAAAGGTATGACCTACGAATCTGTGGTGCGCAAGATGGGTGTTGCAGATTTCAGTGAAATGCATGAACAAAATGATCATGCTTATCGCGTGCTCTTTTACCGCACGCAACGAACAATGGATGATGGCGTAACTACCAAAGACGAGTGCACACCGTTGGTATTCAGAGATGGTGTGTTATCTGGATGGGGTGACGCGGCTTATCAGCAGTTATAAAATTTCACCCTACCCAATTAATTTTTGTTAACTTTGGTTTAACATTTGGGGCTATTTTCTGTACAGTGACTAAACTAATAGCTGGTTAGTAATTCAGGCGTCAGCAGTCCATACCGCCTGATCTCATTGTCAGGGGATCGCTTGATGAACACTGTACTTGATCAAGACGTGCGGGCAGAAAATGTCCGCGCCATTTTTCTTACTGCCGACAACCTTAAAGTGGCGGCTTCCATTCTATATAATGCGTATTTTGACGATCCCTTATTCATGGATATTTTCCAGGCTGAGAAAGAAGGCTTTGAGGGACGATTAAGAGCGGCTATCAGAGAGGAGTTGGAAGCGTTTTGGGATGCGGAGCAACCCATGATTGGGCTGTTCGATGGCAGTCGCCTGTTAGCGGTAGCCTGTTTGACAAAGCCTAACCGTGATTTTTCCAGTGGGCGATTCTGGCATTGGCGTCTGAAGATGCTGCTGACTGCCGGATATTTCAGTACTAAAGCCATGGTAGAAAAAGAGGAAAAAATTCGCAGTGCCATGCCTGCCCAGCACTACCATATGGTTTCTTTTATTGCCGTCCATCCCGACCACCAACACCTTGGGTTAGGGCATATTTTAATGAGTGCCATCGACAGTATCGTAAACGAAGACAGAGAAAGCGAAGGCGTCGGCGTTTTTGTGAGTGTGCCGAAATACTTGGCTTTTTTTCGTAGCGGTTTCTATCAGCAAATCTCAACCATTACCGTTTCAGAGGTAACCGGAGAGATATTGTTTAAGCCGAAACCGCTGGCGTGAATCATTAACGGCGGCGACGTTTATTGTTTCGTGCTTTGCCGCTGTCGCTTTTTCCTAGCGCTTGCGCCCGTAGTGCTTTCTTTGAAGGTTTACGAGATGAGTGACTTTCCTCAGTGGCGTTCATATCTGGTTCGAAGCCCGGTACCCACTGAGATGAAAAATGTTGCTTCGTGAGCTTTTCTATCTCTTTGAGCAAGTACTTTTCTTTCGTTGATACCAACGAAATCGCCACCCCTTCCTTACCTGCGCGCCCGGTTCTACCAATACGATGTACATAGTCTTCAGCGTTGTAGGGCAATTCGAAATTGATCACGTGCCCCAATTGCTGAATGTCGAGCCCGCGCGCTGCCACATCAGTGGCCACCAGAGTGCGCACATCACCCAGCTTAAATTCTTCAAGGCCTCTTTCACGGGCTCCCTGGGATTTGTCTCCGTGCACAGCCACCGCACTGATGCCATCTTTTACCAGTTCTTTAGCCAGTTCATCGGCACCTTGTTTTGTACGAGTGAAAATCAGTACTTGTTGCCAATTTCCCGAGCCAATCAGATAAGCCGTTAATGCCGCTTTGCGCTTAGCATCCACTTCGTAAATGCGCTGTTCGACCTTTTCCACCGTTGTATTGCGCGCTGTCACTTCAATAAGTTTAGGATTGTTCAGCAGGGTTTTGCTTAATGTAAAAACGTCATCGTTAAATGTAGCGGAAAAGAAAAGCGTCTGATGGTGAGCCGGTAGGCGTTTGAGGATCCGATTAATATCAGTAATAAACCCCATATCCAGCATGCGATCAGCTTCATCAAGCACCAGCGTATCGATAGTTGTCGGATCGATAAGTTCTTTGATGGCTAGTTCCAGAAATCGCCCGGGCGTTGCCACCAGAACATCACACCCTTGCTCTAGCGCCTGAAGTTGTGGGTTGATGCTGGCACCGCCGTAAGCAACCACCGTGTTTACTGATAACCCTTCACTGTACTTCACAAAGCTCTGATAAACCTGTTGGGCGAGTTCCCTCGTTGGCGTGAGCACCAGTACGCGAATGGGTTTTTCAGAAGATGCTGTGATGTCGGCTGTTTCTATAACACGTTGAATCAGCGGTAGGGCGAAAGCGGCGGTCTTCCCTGTGCCGGTTTGGGCGCCTGCCATCACATCCTGATTCGCGAGGATCTCTGGGATCGATGCAGCTTGAATAGGCGTCGGATTGGCATAACCGAGGGAATGTAACGTTGCTAATAAGGTGGGATTGAGTCCAAGGGAAGAAAAGCTCATGAAAGGTACCGACCGCTATAAATGAATCCGGTGGATTCTATCATCGATTAGGAATTTAAGTCTAAATACATACACTGTTCACATATTTAATACGCTACGACAAGCAGTTCTGCGTAAAGTTGCCCGAAAATGTGAACACTCATCCTTTTTCTCTCGCTATTCGTCGTGTAAACATCACCCAAAAGTTTGTAAGACATGTCTTACAAACGTGTAAGATTTTGAAAGTATTTTTATGACGTTTTTATTAGACCAAAGTATAAAGTCTATGTTTTTGTTAGACTTTTTGCTAATACTGATTATTACAGTTCGTTGACGACGTATTTTTTTGAAAAAAGCATGTAGCACAGATCTTTAGGATCAGTAGTATTAATCACGTCACAGGGAAACACGACGAGTCAGGAAGATTCTCACGGATGAACTTTTGACAACCGATGGAACGGAATACCAACATAGGATGTGTTGGTTTCAGGGACAAAGGAAAAGGGATTACGGCCAGGGTGGCCGCAGGGACAACTTCACGGAATGAAGAATACCACAGGATCGTGGTTCTAAGGAAAAGGACTGTGCAAGGCTTGCAGATAAAGGACAACTCCACGGAATGGAGAATACCACTGCAAGGATGGGTGGTAAAAAAGGAAAGATGGAAAGGAATAGCAGCCGGAGTGTTGCAAAGGAAAAACTCAAGGACGGGTTGTGCTACATAGTGGATGTGTAGTGGTTAAAGGATCAAAGGAAAAGGGACCCGCTCAAGGATTGGGTGGCCTGCACAGGATTTGCAGGAAAAAATGGAAAGGGGCGGAAACGGATTTTTATCTGGACGGTGAAAATTGCTACGGATAGCAGAGATGGACGCTCAAAATTCAGAAAAAGCGATAGCCCCGAGGCTATCGCTTTTTTTGTATTAAACCCGATAAGGCGGCAGTTGCGTGCGAAGTATTCGCTTACCAACTAATTCTATTTCTCCGGTATATCTGTCTTCCCCGTTGCCTGAAAACTCGAACAGAAAACGAGAATGCCAATCCGGCTTCGCATATTTGAAGGTGATACGCGTCGAAGTGCGAGCAAGGGTTAGCAGTTGGAGTTGATGGCTATCGCAATATCTATTGGCATGCTCAAATGCCGCTTCAGAAATGCTTCGAATACGCCAAAACTGAAAACCGGCGAAACCTATAAGTAAAAATAAACAAAGTTCGGCAAGTGTCATAACTATTGCTTCTGAGTCTGATTAAACAGGCGACCAAATGCGACGGCCAAAATCTCGCTGCGATCCGGTGAACGCAACATACCCAGCACCTGTAATCTGAGAACGGGCAGTTGTACCAAGTCAGAGAAGAACCCGGCAAACAGTTGACCTTGCATCGCTTCTTTATCATCAATAAATGCGGCACGTTCAAAAAACGCGACCAGCAAGGATTCGTCCAGTTGGCTGTAGAGTCTGCCTGCAATAACGCTGAGCAAATGCATATCAGCCGAGTCCTTTGCTAATAGGTTTGCAAGTAGTGCTTTTGTCTGAGGTTCTGGCGTTTCGCTTGATAAAGCGCGTAGTGCGGCTAAACCGACTGCGGGTTCGCTGTCTATGCGTTCCTGACAAAAGTCTGCAATAGCATTATTCAACGCATTATCTAACGCTACCGGTTCAGCGGATTCAAACAGGGTTTTGAGAAAATCCTGTTGATATAACTTCAAGTTGTCTGCAACAGTTTTAGCGAGGGCTGGCGCTTCAAGCTTTACTGCAAAATCTGCCACAGCCTGCACAGATAATTCGCGCCAGTCACTGATAACCGGTGCTTTTACGTATTGCTCAACCTTATCGGTACCTACGCTGTCAGGCAGATGAAGCAAACGACGAGTTAGCGCATTGAAGATTGCCATTTGAGACTGGGGTGGTACAAAAGAGTATGGGTTGTCAGGCAGTTCGTCCTGGCCATCTTCGCTCAGGCTGTTACCCAGAGCGTCGACAATGATTTGCAAAAAATGGTTACGAGCCGCGACTACCAGCAAGCCACGCTCATCCACTGGAAACTTTACA
Organism: Alteromonas sp. ABV4_515; assembly: GCF_056160345.1. Classification (NCBI taxonomy): domain Bacteria; kingdom Pseudomonadati; phylum Pseudomonadota; class Gammaproteobacteria; order Alteromonadales; family Alteromonadaceae; genus Alteromonas; species Alteromonas sp. ABV4_515. The sequence goes on along the minus strand of NZ_JBSWWZ010000003.1, from coordinate 463,426 downwards.
AACCAAACATAATGCTGTTTTACCGGCTTACCAGACCAGAAAACAATCGCGAACCAAGCATGTTGCTGTCGTGGGCGGGGGCAGGGGAGCATGCCGTTTTCCAGGTCGAGAAACATTTGGGTATTCATAGCATGCACACCCCGACCCAAATCAAACAATTGAAAGTTTGTGCCAGCATGCAGCAAAAACTCACTGAGTGTCTGAATTGACTGTGCTGATGGGTTTGCCATGGTACTTCTCTCCGCCAGAATAAATAAAGCCGCTATGATAGCGATGCGCACGGCCTTTTACTACCGCAATTATGGTCGTGTATACTGTCGCCCTTTTGCACAGCAGGCGCTAAAAATACACGCTTGCAGACAGCATACAGAGCAATGATTAATGTCGATAAAGTACGAGCAGGTTGCGGTACTGCTAAATGAACTGGCGTTGAGGCTTAAAGACGCCGAACTCTGGTCGCAGGTATCGCCCCATCCTGACAAGCTGAAAAGCACCCAACCCTTCGCCCGGGATACACTCGATTTTGAACAATGGCTTCAATTCATTTTTATTCCACAGTTTCAATTGATCATTGAGCAGCAAAAGCCGTTACCTGAGAGTATGGCGATTCTGCCCATGGCACAAATGAGTTTACCCGGCGAAATGCCGATACACCTGGTTTTGCAGCAACTGGATGAGGTAGTCAGTGGAAAATGAATTAATCCGCAACGATGATGTGTCGGTTTTGTATCAGGATGACTACATTGTTGCTATGGATAAACCGCCAGGGTTGCTGGTGCATCGTAGCCCTATCGATAAAAGAGAAACCGAATTTGCGGTGCAAAAGCTGCGTGATGCTGTGGGGAAACACGTATTTCCCGTACATCGATTAGATCGTCCCACCTCTGGCGTACTCCTATTCGCCTTTGATGGACAAACCGCGAGTCAGCTTGGACAAGCGATGATGGGAAAAAGGTTTGTTAAAGGTTATCAGGCACTTACTCGCGGCTGGGTGCAGGGGAGTGGATTAATTGATTACGCGCTGACCTTTAAGCGAGACAAGTTTGCTGATGCCCATCGCGTGCAGGAAGTAGCCCCTCAACATGCGGTGACAGAATACAGCGTAATGAAAAAATACAGTCTGCCGTTTGCCGTGGGGCGATATGAAAGTGCACGATATTCGTTAGTTTCCCTGCGACCTTTTACAGGCCGTAAGCATCAATTACGTCGTCACCTGGTACACCTAAGAAATCCGATCCTTGGCGATACCACCCACGGTGATGGTACGCAGAATAAATTTATCCGAGACAGGTTTGGTTTTAACCAATTAGCCCTCACCTGTACATTAATGCAATTTATCCATCCGATTACCGGTGAATCGGTGTCAATTGAGACAACTCCGCATAAGGCGTTTGCGGCACTACTCGAAAATATTGAACAGTACCGGCTGGATGATCACATCAATTAAAGTGAAGAGTAAAAGTTAACTATGACAGCATTAACTATTTTAGTCGGCAGCGTGTACGGTAATTCACAACACGCAGCAGAAACGGTAGCGGAAAAACTTAGCGCTGAAGGTATAGAATGCGATGTGAACAGCGATCCTCAGGTATCTGATGTGACCGATGCACAAGCGTTACTGGTAATAACGTCGACGACCGGGCAGGGGGATGTGCCGCCAAACTTGGAATTTCTGTTTTCCGATTTGAAAGATCAGTTCCCGCAATTAAACAGAAAACCTTTCGCTGTGATTGGCTTAGGTGATAGCAGCTATGTCGATTCATATTGTGCGGGTGGAAAGCAGTGGTTTGAATTGCTAACTGAACTGCAGGGTAAGCCGGTAGCGGATATGTTGGAAGTGGATGCTATCGAGCATTTTGAACCGGAAAAGCCTGTGGTTGAGTTCGTAGAGTCGATCAAAAACGATCTTATTTCTGCATAAAGTATCGAACTCCTTTTTCGTTTAATACAAAAAAGGCGCTGACCCTTGCGGGTAGCGCCTTTTTATTTATGAAAAACTTATTCTACGCCGCGCAGCAGAGCGTTAATACCCACTTTTGCACGGGTTTTTGCATCTACTTTCTTCACGATGATAGCAGCGTACAGGCTATGAGAGCCGTCTTTGCTTGGCAATGAGCCAGAAACAACCACGGAGCCTGCAGGTACACGGCCGTAAGTGATTTCGCCGGTTTCACGGTCATAAATACGGGTGCTTTGAGAAATGTAAACGCCCATTGAAATTACCGCGCCTTCTTCAACAATTACACCTTCCACGATTTCAGAGCGTGCGCCGATGAAGCAGTTGTCTTCGATGATGGTTGGATTGGCCTGCAGTGGCTCCAATACACCACCGATGCCCACGCCACCAGACAGGTGAACGTTTTTACCAATTTGCGCACATGAGCCAACCGTCGCCCAGGTATCAACCATGGTGCCTTCGTCTACGAATGCGCCAATGTTTACGTAAGATGGCATAACTACCACATTCTTACCAACGAAAGAACCCGTACGAACAGCCGCTGGTGGAACGATACGCACGCCTTCAGCTGCGAATTGCTCAGCAGTGTAATCTGTGTATTTCAGAGGAACTTTATCGAAGAACTTAGATTCAGCACCATCGATGATGTCATTGTTGTGAAGACGGAAGTACAACAGTACCGCCTTTTTCAGCCACTGATGAACTACCCACTCTCCGGCGATTTTCTCAGCCACACGCGCTTTGCCGCTATTCAGTAAAGCAATGGCGTCGGCTACGGCCTGGCGTACTTCGTCTGGCGCTGAAGAAGGTGACAGGCTGTCGCGATTTTCAAAGGCTTCTTCAATGATAGTTTTCAATTCAGTCATGATATGTTGATGTCTTCAAGTTGATCGAGTTTAAACAGGATCTGCTTTTTGAGGGCAGTCTGTTGCTCAGGGGTTAACGATTTGCCAGCATCGTTGCTGACAATAAATATATCCTCGGCGCGTTCACCGATGGTGGCAATCTTTGCCAATTTAAGTACGACATTCCTGTCAACGAAGGCATGGCCAATTTTAGCCAGAATACCCGGCGCGTCCAGTGCTTCCAGTTCAATCAATGTGCTTTCTTCATTAAGGGTGAAGAAGCGAATTTTGGTCGGCACGTCCAACTGGCGTAACTGACGGGATAGCTTACGCTTGTTGTCGTGTGCTCTGCCTGGCTTTTCCAACTGGTCGAGGATAGCCTTTTCCAGACTGAGGGTACGGTTTTCGCCACTCAATCGGGAACCGTCGTTTTCCAATACCAGAATGCTGTCGAATACGTAGCCGTCACGAGTAATGGTGATGTGTGCATCGTGTATGGAGCAGTTACGGCTGTCGAGCACCGATGCTACCTGGGCAAATAGCGCTTTACGGTCACGGCCATAGATCAGAATTTCGGTGCCGCCTTTGGCGCTGTTGTCATTCGCCTTTACCACCAGGGCATTGGAATCATCCCGCAGTTCTGATTTCTCTGCGGTGAGGATCACCTGGGAGTGCCAGGCTATTTGCGCGGGTTTGAAACGAACGAAATAATCATCATCCATCCGGCTCCACAGACTCTCAATGTCTTGTTCAGCGATACCCTGAGATTCCAGGATAATCCGCGCAGTATGTTTATGCTCTTTTACCCGATCATCAAGGGTAACCTGACACTGCAAGCCATTGTCTAACGCTTTTTGGGTCATCAGGTAGAGTTCCCGCAGGAGCGACGACTTCCAGTCATTCCACAAGTTATCGTTAGTGGCGCGAATATCTGCCAGGGTCAGCACATACAACAGGTTCAGATGCGTATGACTACGCACAGCAGTAGCAAATTCGCTGATCACTTCAGGATCATAAATGTCCCGGCGTTGAGCTACCACCGACATGAGCAAGTGGTTTTCCACCAACCATGCCACCAGGTCGGCATCGCGGGCATCGATACCATGAAGCAAGGCAAAGGTTGCAACGTCTTCGGCTCCCAGTTCAGAGTGATCACCACCACGACCTTTAGCGATATCATGGAACACGGCTGCCAGATAAATGATCTCAGGATGATCTAGATTTCGTACGATGCGACCACAGCGAGGAAACTCGATATTCTGTGGTTGGAAATAGCGATTCACGTTTTTCACTACACGGTGGGTATGTTCGTCCACAGTGTAAGCATGGAACAAATCGAACTGCATCATGCCGACAATTTTGTCCCACTCTGGCAGGTACGACTCAAGAATGCCGTACTCGTGCATGATATCCCAACCGAAATCAAAGAAATGAGGATGTCGGAACAAATCCATCAATTTGCCACGACAGGCTTCCCGTTCAACATAATATTGATTTTCAAACTTACGGCGGGCATTGCGTAACTGACGAATGGTATCCGTATCGAGCCCTTTAACATCTGGGGTATCAGCAATAACCTTCAGGAAATCGAGTACCGCTTCCGGACTATCGAAAACGTTGCTGCGGGTGGGGGAAATCATGCCATCAAGCAGGTGGAAGTCGGCATTAACTGGCACGTCGTTTTGTACGCTTTGATTCAGCATATCGTAGCGGAAGCGCTGCAGCAGCATTTTATTCAGTTCGCTGACCCGACGAATCACGCGGAAGAAGTCGCGCATCATTTTCTCAACTGACGCTTTTCCATCGCGACCATAACCGAGTTTCTCAGCAACATCGGGCTGATAATCAAACAATAAACGGTTTTCACTGCGACCAGCAATTAAATGCAGGGCAAACCGCATGCGCCACAAATGCATTCGGCAACTAATGAGTTCACTATGCTCTTCTGGGGCAAAATAACCGTGACCCACCAGGTCGAAGCCATCAGAGACTTTGAAGTGTTTCTTCGCCACCCAGCCAATAGACTGGATATCACGCAAACACCCCGGATTTTCTTTAATGTTCGGCTCAAGGTTGTAAGAGGTGCCATTGAACTTGGCATGACGGGTTAACTGTTCTTCGTACTTCGCCTTAAAGAATTCTTTTGAAGAGAGGGCACGACGGCCATTAAGCTTTTCCCACAACGTTTCGAATACACTGGCATCACCCGTCAGTAAACGACTTTCAACCAGATTGGTTGCAATGGTAATGTCTTCTTTCGCCAGCGAAAGCGTGTCTTTAACGGTGCGAACAGACTGTCCTACATCCAGTTTGATGTCCCACAGCAGGGTAATGAACTGGCTTATTTTTTCTTGTGCTGGCTGCTTCAGCGATTTGTGGCTGACAATGAGTAAATCAATGTCTGAATGCGGCTGCAAGTGACCGCGACCGTAGCCGCCCACTGCACACAGCGCTAACCCACTCACGGCATCCAGTCCCATGAGTTGCCAGATATGCGCCAACAGCGCATCGATAAATTTTGCGCGCCCTGTGACAAGCTCGTCTACCGGCGTGTTATCAAATGCGCTTTCCAGCCATTCGCCGGAGGCAGTGATGCTTGCCTTTATTCCCGCGATATCATCGGCTGAGGTGATGTTTTCTGCCTGATCGATCAGTGTCTGTAAGCTCAAAATATGCCTTTACCTACTTCTGGAAGGAAAAAATCTGGCGAACAATAACACGAATCAGTGGCTTTGCGCAGTATGCAAAAGTGATGAAAACGCGCTAATTAGCGAATAAGTAGACGAAAAAGTTATAAAAGGCAGGAAGATGGACGGACAAAGAGGGTGTCCGTCCTAATCTATTAGTTAACTGCTTAACTATGGCTGATCACGCGAGGCAGCGTTTCTTCATCACGCAGAGTGAGGATTTCAACACCGTCTTCTGTCATCAGTAACGTGTGCTCCCATTGGGCACTGAGGCTGCGGTCTTTGGTGACCACAGTCCATTGGTCTGGCAGTACTTTGGAGTAGCGCTTACCGGCATTCACCATGGGCTCAATGGTAAAACACATGCCAGGCAGCAATTCGTCGCCTGTGCCAGGCTTGCCATAGTGCACGATTTGCGGTTCTTCATGGAAGCCCGCACCAATGCCATGCCCACAATATTCGCGAACGATGGAATAGTTGTGTGATTCGGCATGTGTCTGACAAATATGGCCGATGTCGCCTAAACGCATACCTGGCTTAACCGCTTTAATGGCTTCATATAAACATTCTTGCGTTACTCGCACCAGACGTTCAGCGAGTATGCTTGGCTTACCCACGATAAACATTTTCGAGGTGTCGCCGTGGTACCCATCTTTAATTACCGTCACGTCGATATTGACAATATCGCCGTCTTTGAGTTTCTTGTCTGACGGAATGCCATGACAGATACAGTGATTAACCGACGTACAAATCGATTTTGGAAAAGGTGGATGGCCATAATTCAGCGGTGCTGGAATCGCGTTTTGTTCATTAACGATATAGTCATGACAAAGCGTATTAAGCTCGTCAGTGGTTACGCCCTTTTTCACATGCGGCGTAATCATAGTCAAAACGTCGGCGGCGAGTTTTCCGGCGACGCGCATTTTTTCAATTTCTTCAGCGGTTTTGATGATAGCTGCCACTGTACCCTCGATAACTGGTTTTAATAAATAAACTGATGCATCGATTTTCCTGCGATAATACGCATTAATGAATGATAAAGATGCATGATTACAATAATGGTAACCGCTGTAGCCACGGCTGTATAGTCAGGTGAGGCGAGTGCGCGAAAACTTGAGTGCGCCGGGGCTTTGTGGTATAAAGCGCCCGCGTTTCGAAAGACTCATTAAATTTAGCCATTTTTTAAGCCACCGTAAACGTAAATAAACTTTTTAAATAACACACATATACCGACACTGACATCGGGGTGTCTGCTAAGTCTTAATGGCTTAAATGCGGATCGATGGAAGGGGTATATGGAGGCCTAACCCCAAGAGGAAAATATCATGGCAAACGTATCAATGCGTGACATGCTGAAAGCCGGTGTGCATTTCGGTCACCAAACTCGCTACTGGAACCCAAAGATGAAGCCTTTCATCTTCGGTGCTCGTAACAAAGTTCACATCATCAACCTGGAAAAAACAGTACCTCTGTTTAACGAAGCAATGAACTACCTGTCAGGTGTTGCTTCTAAGAAAGGTAAGATCCTTTTCGTAGGTACTAAGCGCGCAGCTGGCGAAGCAGTGAAAGATGCTGCTGCTAAATGCGACCAGTTCTATGTGAACAAGCGTTGGTTGGGCGGTATGCTGACTAACTGGAAAACAGTTCGTCAGTCAATCAAGCGTCTGAAAGATCTTGAGCAACAGTCTCAAGACGGTACTTTCGAGAAGCTGACCAAGAAAGAAGCACTGATGTTGCAACGTGAAATGGACAAGCTGGAAAGCAGCCTGGGCGGTATCAAAGACATGGGCGGTCTGCCTGACGTGATCTTTGTAATCGACGCCGATCACGAGCACATCGCAATTACTGAAGCACGTAACCTGGGTATCCCTGTAGTTGGTGTTGTAGATACTAACTCTAACCCTGACGGTGTTGATTTCATCATCCCTGGTAACGATGACGCGATCCGTGCGGTTCAGCTGTATCTTGATGCAGCTGCTGACGCAGTAAACAAAGGTCGCGAAAGCAACCTTGAAGTTCAGGCTGAACAAGACGACTTCGTAGAAGCGGCTGAGTAATCAGACCTGATGGGTGACAGTGGTTATGGCACTGACATGCCACTGTCATCAAAAATAACGAATATCTGAAGAGGGGCATACATCGCCCCTTTTACCTTATTAATGTTTAATGCTGAGGAATTGAAAAATGGCAGTGACTGCAGCACTTGTTAAAGAACTGCGTGAGCGTACCGGCGCAGGTATGATGGATTGTAAAAAAGCGCTGGTTGAGACCGATGGTGACATCGAACTGGCCATCGAAAACATGCGTAAGTCTGGTCAGGCTAAAGCCGCTAAGAAAGCTGGCCGTATCGCCGCTGAAGGTGTAATCCTGACTCAGGTCGAAGGCAACCGCGCAACCATGATGGAAGTTAACTGTGAAACTGACTTCGTTGCTCGTGACGAAGGTTTCCTGGGCTTCGGTAACAAAATTCTGGCCGTTGCACACGCTGGCAACATCAACTCTGTAGAAGAGCTGAACGAAGCTGAACTAGACGGTGCGAAAGTAATCGAAGTACGTGACGCACTAGTTGCTAAAATCGGTGAAAACATCTCTCCTCGTCGCGTTATCAACGTTGAAGGCGACAACTTAGGTGCATACGTGCACGGCGGTCGTATCGGCGTAATCGCTATCTTAAACGGTGGCGACGAAGAACTGGCAAAAGACGTAGCAATGCACGTTGCTGCGGCAAGCCCTCAGTTCGTTAAGCCTGACGACGTTCCTGCTGAAGTTGTAGAAAAAGAGAAAGAAATCCAGGTAGAGCTGGCTATCCAGTCTGGTAAGCCTGCTGATATCGCTGAGAAAATGGTTGCTGGGCGTATGAAGAAATTCACCGGCGAAATCAGCCTGACAGGTCAGCCTTTCGTTAAAGATCCTTCAGTTTCTGTTGGCGAACTGCTGAAGAGCAAAGGCGCTGACGTTGTTAACTTCATCCGTTTTGAAGTGGGTGAAGGTATCGAGAAGAAATCTGAAGACTTCGCAGCAGAAGTTGCGGCGCAAATGGAAGCAGCGAAGAAATAATTCTGCGTTTCGCTTTTTCATTCGGCCAATGTCGGATACACTACAGAGCACCTCTTCGGGGGTGCTTTTTTATGAGTAGGGCAGACCGCCCGAACCATCATAAAAAATATCGCTTGTAACGAGTCGGCTTGCGTCATTTCTTGTTGAGCACAACGAGGCATGAGACAAGCCGAATTCATAAGGACTATTCAAATAATGAGTATCACACCAAAATCAGCCTATCGACGTATTTTGTTAAAACTCAGCGGTGAAGCGCTGATGGGTTCAGAAGGGTTCGGTATCGATCCCAAAGTTCTTGATAGAATGGCTCAGGAAATTAAAGAGCTGGTTGAATTAGGTGTGCAGGTGGGTTTGGTTATCGGTGGCGGTAACCTGTTCCGTGGTGAAGGTCTGGCCAAAGCGGGCATGAACCGCGTTGTTGGTGACCACATGGGTATGCTGGCCACCGTTATGAACGGTCTGGCTATGCGTGATGCCTTGCACCGTGCCTTCGTAAACGCCCGCCTGATGTCAGCCATTCCTCTGAATGGCGTTTGTGACGCCTACAACTGGGCTGAAGCCATTAGTCTGCTAAAATCCGGCCGTGTAGTTATTTTTTCTGCGGGTACCGGTAATCCTTTCTTCACCACCGATTCTGCTGCGTGCTTACGTGGTATCGAAATTGAAGCTGAAGCTGTGCTTAAAGCGACGAAAGTTGATGGCGTGTACAGCGACGATCCGGTGAAAAACCCAGATGCGACCCTTTACCCGACACTGTCCTATCAGGAAGTGCTCGAGAAAGAGCTGAAAGTAATGGATTTATCTGCTTTCACCCTGGCCCGTGATCATCGTATGCCTATTCGCGTATTCAACATGAATAAACCCGGATGCCTTAAGCGCGTCGTAATGGGTGAGCAGGAAGGCACACTGATCGACCATCCTGAAAATTTAAAGTAAGAAATAGGAAACAACTGTGATTGATGAGATAGAAATGGATGCGCAAGAGCGCATGGAAAAAAGCATCAGCGCACTGAAAAGTCAGCTAAGCAAAATTCGCACAGGTCGTGCACACCCTAGTCTGCTCGACGGCATCATGGTGCCATATTACGGCGTAGACACACCCCTTAAGCAGGTTGCTAACGTGGTTGCAGAAGACAGCCGCACACTGGCACTGAGCGTATTCGATAAGAGCGCGATTCAGGCCGTTGAAAAAGCGATTATGCAGTCTGACCTGGGTCTTAACCCAATGAGCGCGGGCGGTTCAATCCGCATTCCTTTACCACCGCTTACTGAAGAGCGTCGTAAAGATTTAATCCGCGTTGTACGTAACGAAGCAGAAGGTGGACGTGTTGCTATCCGTAACATCCGTCGTGATGCGAACGGTGACGTAAAAGACCTGCTGAAAGAAAAAGAAATCAGCGAAGATGAAAGTCGTGCAGCGGAAGAAAATATTCAGTCGCTGACAAACGATTTCATCAAAAAAGTGGATGCCATGCTGGCAGACAAAGAAAAAGAACTAATGGAAATTTAAATAGTTACTATGTTAGGAATGCGGTCTAACACAGCGCCTGAAAAAACTGATGTCCTGGCCTCCGTGCCAGGACCTCAGCACGTTGCGATCATCATGGACGGAAATGGTCGATGGGCGCAAAAAAAGGGCAAAATCAGAACGTTCGGACACAAAGCCGGCGTGGAATCTGTTCGTGCAGTGGTACGTTTTGCTCGTCAGAATAATATTCAATCACTGACTCTTTTCGCTTTTTCCAGTGAAAATTGGAAACGTCCCGAAGAAGAAGTGTCGGTGCTTATGGAGTTGTTCAATTTGGTTTTGAACAACGAGGCAAAACGCTTGCACAAAAATGGCGTACGTCTCAAGGTGATAGGTGATGTGTCAGCTTTCGATGACAAGCTTACTGAAAAGATTCGGAAAGCCGAAGCGATGACAGCAGATAACCAGGAATTAGTGCTAAATATTGCCGCTAATTACGGTGGTCGCTGGGATATTGTCAATGCCGCCCGTCAACTCAGTGAAGCCGTGAGCGAAGGCAAAATGTCGTCTTCAGAAATCACAGAAGCTACGTTCGACTCTCACATCTCTACCGCGGGTTTACCGGAACTGGACTTACTTATCCGTACTGGGGGCGAACATCGCATCAGTAATTTCTTGCTGTGGCAATGTGCTTATGCGGAACTTTATTTTACCGACGTACTGTGGCCGGATTTTTCCGAAGACGTATTTCAGCAAGCTGTCAATGACTTCAAGCAGCGTCAGCGTCGGTTCGGTCTTACAGGCGAGCAGGTCAGCGTTCCTTAAGCTGAGCCTGCGCCATTAAGACGGAGCGCTCTCCGTCATCAGGAGCACAACGCCAATTATGCTAAAACAACGGATAATAACAGCATTAATTCTGGCGCCACTGGCGCTTATCGCGATCCTTTTTCTGCCTGTTTGGTGGTTTGAGGTAGCCATTGCCGGTGTCATCGGTCTGGGTGGCTATGAGTGGGCAAATATGTCTGGCATTAAGGCACGTCCTCGCAAGGCCATGTTTGCGGCGTTTGTCTTTGCACTCTGTCTGGTGTTGTCGTCTTTAGTGAATGCATCTGACATCTGGTATCAGGGCCAGTTACACGGTCTCTATCACTTCATTCTTGGTATCTCTGTCATCTGGTGGTTATTCTCGCTGTGGATGATCATCTTCTACCCACGCTATTCTACGTTCTGGCGCAATAACAACCTTATTCGACTGGGCTTTGGTCTGTTAACGCTTATTCCTACATGGGTGGCCGTTATCAGCTTACGTACCAGCCTGCACGATGTAGACACCCTATATGGCTCATCGCTTATTTTTTATGTGTTGGGTATTGTCTGGGCGGCGGATATCGGTGCTTTCTTCAGTGGTGTTAAATTCGGCCGTCATAAGCTGCGTCCGAATGTGTCTCCGGGTAAAACCCTGGAGGGGCTCATTGGCGGAATTGGCGCCTCATTTGCGATTATTGCGTTTGCCGCTTTGCACTACCAGGTCGCTACCGATCGTATCTGGCTACACCTTCTCATTGGCGGTATTACCGTTGCTGTTTCAGCATTGGGCGATTTGAATGAAAGTATGCTCAAGCGCTGTGCCGGCATTAAAGACAGCGGTAAATTGTTGCCTGGTCATGGTGGTATTCTCGATCGTATCGACAGCCTGACAGCAGCCTTTCCGGTATTTGCCTTCTGTTATGTAACCTGGATGGCATGATGCAAACCGTTACTATTCTTGGTGCAACCGGCTCCATCGGTTGCAGTACACTCGATGTCATAAATCGCCACCCGGACAAGTACCGGGTTTTTGCCATCACGGGTAATCAGCAAATTGAAAAGCTGTTACAACAGGCGAAAAACTGCGCAGCACGCTATGTGGTGCTTGCCGATGACAACCTGTACGACAAAGCCCGTGAAATGGCGGCCCATATGCAGGTTGAATCTGAAATTCTCTGTGGCCATAAAGCCCTTGAAGAAGTGGCGAGTGCCCCTGAAGTTACGTCAGTAATGGCAGCGATTGTCGGTGCTGCAGGCCTGTTACCAACTCTTGCTGCGGTGAAGGCGGGTAAACGGGTGTTGTTAGCTAACAAAGAAGCCCTGGTGATGTCTGGCGCATTATTTATTGATGCCGCACGTCAATCCGGCGCAGAAATCCTGCCTATCGATAGCGAACACAATGCTATTTTTCAGTGTTTGCCCGATAATTTTAAATACGGCGAGCTCGCGGCTTCCGGTATCAAGCAAATTCTACTTACCGGTTCTGGTGGTCCGTTTCGCGAGCGCGCGCTAGCCACTTTTTCCGAGATTTCCGTGGAAGAGGCTTGTCATCATCCGAACTGGTCGATGGGGCGTAAAATTACCGTTGATTCCGCCACCATGATGAACAAGGGTCTTGAATTTATCGAAGCCTGCTGGTTGTTTGGCGCCACATCAGATGACATCACCGTTGTGCTGCATCCTCAGAGTGTGATTCATTCTATGGTGCAGTATAACGACGGTTCAGTGATTGCTCAGCTTGGCAATCCTGATATGCGTACGCCTATCGCTTATGGGCTTGCGTGGCCAGAAAGAATTGACGCGGGTGTAGAACCCCTCGACTTTGCAAAAATGGCAGACTTGTCATTTTCCTCGCCTTGTTATGAGCGCTATCCCAACCTTAAACTTGCCATCGATGCCTGTAACGCGGGGCAAGCCGCTACCACCCGTTTGAATGCGGCGAATGAAATTGCCGTTGCGGCGTTCCTCGACGGCGAGGTGGGTTTTACTGATATTGCGCGAATTAACGAAGAAACACTGAATAAATTGGAACCTGTGAGCGTTTCGTCTCTCCAACAAATCCTTGAAGAAGATCGCAAAGCCCGTGATGTGGCAAGGGAATTGGTAAGGGGTATCGCGTAGTGTTTTCGTTTTTATGGAGTTTAGGTTCATTTGTTGTGGCGCTGGGTATTCTGGTGGCCGTACATGAATGGGGGCATTTTTACGTTGCCCGGTTATGCGGGGTGCATGTTGAACGCTTCTCCATTGGTTTTGGTAAGCCATTCTGGACACGGGTAGACAAAAAAGGTACCGAGTTCGCCGTCGCCGCTATCCCTCTGGGTGGCTATGTACGAATGCTTGATGAGCGCGTGGATACCGTACCGGAAGAAAAACGTCACCTGGCCTTCAACAACAAGCCGGTCTTACAGCGCATGGCGATTATTGCCGCAGGGCCCGGGGTTAACTTTATTTTTGCGGTTATTGCCCTTACCGCCATGTTTCTGATCGGTCAAAACAAAGTTAAGCCCGTAGTGGGGGAAGTGTTACCTCAAAGTATTGCCGCGCAAACACAGCTGCATAGTGGCGATGAAATTGTTGGCGTAGACGGGCACGACACGTTGGACTGGGAGTCGGTCAATCTGGAACTGGTTTCGGCTATCGGTAGCGATTTTGTGCCAATTACTGTAAAGAATGCGCAAGGAATAACCAGTCAGGTTGAATTAAACATCAGTAACTGGAACTTTGATCCAGAAAAGCAGTCTGCATTAAACAGTTTGGGTATCGTGCCATTCAGGCCTGCCATAACGCTGAATATCGGTCTTGTCTCTGCAGATAGCCCAGCAGAGCAAGCCGGATTGTTAGTCGGTGATTCTCTGGTTGCGCTTAACAATGTTAAGATTGCAAGCTGGGAGTCGCTGGTAGAGCAGGTGAAAGCGTTACCTGGTGAAGACGTAGCCTTAACCATAAAACGCGATGGACAGACGCGTGTAATTAATGCCACTATCGCGCGCCGCGACACGCCAAATGGCCAAACTGGCTTTTTGGGCGTTAGTCCGCTGGCTGAACCCTGGCCCGAGGGCTATGTGTTTGTGCATCAGTATGGTCCGTTCGACGCCATTGTAAAGGCGGCGGATAAAACCTGGCGCTTAACGGCTGTCAGTGTTGAAATGCTAGGTAAGCTAGTAACCGGCGATGTGTCGCTGAACAATCTTAGCGGCCCGATTTCCATTGCACAGGGTGCAGGGGTGAGTGCAGGGTATGGCCTGACTTACTTTTTGAGTTTTTTAGCGTTGATCAGTGTCAGTCTTGGCATTATCAACTTGTTGCCAATTCCTATGCTGGATGGTGGTCACTTGCTGTTTTATGTCATCGAGTGGGTCACCGGAAAGCCAGTACCTGAAAGGATTCAGGAAACCGGATTTAAAATTGGCGGCGCATTGCTCTTTATGATGATGAGCATTGCCATTTTTAACGATATAAGTCGCTTTACATCTTAGTTTGTCTGTTGGTGTGATAAACAGATACAGATAAATGTAGACGACCATTTTAAATTAGAACAGCAAAACGCGGCCAGGAACAAAAGAATAGATGAAGTTAAATCAGTTAGTAGCAGCCGGACTCATGGCGTCCAGTGCTAGCTTCGCCAATGCTGCAGTGTCTGACAGTGAATTCGTTGTTGAAGATATCAAAGTCATCGGTTTGCAACGTGTTGCATTAGGTGCAGCGCTGACGTATCTGCCGGTGCAGGTAGGTGATCGACTCAACAGTTTCCGAATCACCCAGGCAATCCGTTCACTATACTCTTCTACGCACTTTGAGCGTGTTGAGATCCTTCGCGATGGTAATACATTGGTGGTTAAGGTCGCAGAGCGTCCTACTATCAGTAACATCATCTTTGAAGGAAATGACGATATCAAAGATGAACAATTGCAGGAAAGTTTGGATGGCAATGGCGTGCGAATTGGCGAGCCGTTGGACAAAACTGTTCTAACATCAATTGAAAATGGCCTGAAAGATTTCTTTTACAGCATCGGGAAATACAACGCTGACGTGTCTGCGATTGTTACCCCGCTGCCTCGTAACCGGGTCGATCTCAAGCTGCTCTTCGAAGAAGGCGATGCCGCCGAAATTCAACAGATCAACATCGTGGGTAACTCGGTGTTCTCTGATGAAGAGTTGATGAAAGACCTCGAACTTCAGTTTGATACGCCGTGGTGGGATTTCTTATCCGAAACCCGTTATCAGCAGCAAACGCTGCAGGGCGATATGGAAACCTTACGCAGTCACTATATGGACCGCGGTTACCTGCGCTTTAACATCGATTCAACGCAAGTCTCAATGACGCCAGAGAAAGACGGCATTTATATTGCGCTGAATGTAAACGAAGGTGAGCAATATACCGTTTCTGATGTTGAACTGGTTGGTGACTTATTAGGTAACGAAGAATACATCCGTTTAGTGTTACCGATTAACGTTGGTGAGCTGTACAACCAAGCGGAAGTGACCTACACCGAAGAGTTTATTAGTAAGTATCTGGGCCGCTTTGGCTATGCTTATCCTACAGTGACCACGGTGCCAGAAATTAACGATGAAGATAAAACCGTTAAACTGACACTTTCTGTCGACCCGGGCAAGCGTATTTATGTGCGCCGTATTAACTTTGAAGGTAACACAGTCACCTCGGATTCTGTTTTACGTCAGAACGTAAATCAGATGGAAGGGACCTGGCTATCCAATACCTCACTCGAAACGTCGAAAGCATCCCTGTCTCGTCTGACTTATATGGAAGAAGTGGAATTCGAAACCACGCGATTGCCAGGACTTGATGACCAGGTCGATGTTGACTTCAATGTTAAAGAACAGCCTTCAGGTTCATTTAATGCCGGTATTGGTTATGGTGACCGGACGAAACTGAGCTTACAGGCGGGTATTCAGCAAAATAACTTCCTTGGCACTGGTAAACAGGTTGGCCTCAATGTCAGCACGGTTTCGTATCAACGTTCTGCGCAAATTACCTACAACGACCCGTACTTCACCATAGATGGAATCAGCCTTGGTGGTACTATCGGTTACAGTGAATTCGATGGTTCTGACTTTAACGTTATTCAATATAACTCCAAACGCTGGTCTGTTGGGGCAAACATTGGTTATCCGATCAACGAAGTAAACCGGATTAACTTTGGCCTGACGTATTCCAGTGTAGAATTGTATAACACCGGTTATTACGAGCAAACAGAACAGTTCTATAACCAGTTCCGTGATGCGACCGATCCTGAAGCGCCAATCAATTACGACAGCTACCAGGCGAGTGTGGCGTGGAGCCGTAGCACGCTGAACAGAGGTTTGTTCCCAACTGCCGGTTCGTCACAGCGCGCCAGTTTGTCGGTTACTACACCAAATTCAGACGTTAACTACTTCAAAGCGGTACTCGATACCAAGTTTTATTTCCCACTGTCTCGTGACACGCGCTGGACCGTACTGGCCCGTCTTCGTTTAGGTTACGGTAATGGTTACGGCGAAACGAACGGTAACGAGCAAATCCTCCCATTTACTGAAAACTTCACTGCCGGTGGTGCTGACACCCTGCGTGGATTTGAGAACAACACGGTAGGTCCTCGTGGTATTATCCGCGGGAACACCAACAGTATTGTTGGACCGGATGGGCAGGTTTATCCTGGTGGTTCCGCCACCGACGGTATCAGTATTTCAAGACGAAGCCTTGGTGGTAATGCCATGGCCCTTGGTGGCGTGGAGCTTATTGTTCCCACACCATTTGTCGATGCAGAATATGATAATTCAGTACGTACCAGTATGTTTATTGATGTAGGTAACGTTTGGGATACTGAATTTGATTATGATAAGTACAAGGATTTAACCCAGTACAGTACAAATTCTGGCGGATTGATAGACTATTCCGACTGGACACAGTATCGTAGTTCCGCAGGTATTTCTGTACAATGGATTTCACCGATGGGGCCGATGGTCTTTAGCTTCTCTCGCGCTATTCAAGAACGTGAAGGCGATGACGCTAAATTCTTTACCTTTAATATCGGTCAAACATTCTAATTCTAATCCGGAAGTGAACCGGGCTTTAAAAATTTAAAAAGGAGTTCCTTTTGAAACAGTTGGCAAGACAATTCGTAGCAACCCTGATGTTAGGAAGTGCACTGGTAAGTGCATCTGCAATGGCTGAGCAGAAAATCGGCGTAGTAGATGTGCAAGGTGTATTCCAGGCGATGCCGCAGGCCGCTGAGATCTCTAATAACATCCAGGTAGAATTTAAAGACCAGATCGATGAAGTGAATCAACTTCAGAAAGACGGCCAGTTTTATGCAGAGCGTCTTCAGCGCGATGCTGCTACAATGAGCGAATCTGAGAAGAAAGAACTGCAAGATAAAATCCTTGCCGTTCGTGAGCAACTGGCAGAAAAAGGTCAGCCGTTACAGCAAAACATTCAACGTCGTAGCAACGAAGAGCGTAACAAGCTGTTAGGTTTAATCAAACAAGCGATTGATTCTGTTGCTGCTAAAGGTAAATACGACCTGGTATTAAATGCTGGTGCAGTTGCCTATACCGCTGATGAGCATGATATCTCTGAGCAAGTGCTCGAGCAGGTAAAGAAAATTAAGTAATGCCTTCGCCGGTTAACGGCGGCTTACTTCACAGAGCAGTTAATCTGCCCGGCAAACAGACTAACGTCGAGAGATGTTGGTCTGATTTGTTTTTAGCGCATATAAGCGTATGGTTGCCGCCATTTAAAAATAAAATACGGCAATCGGTCTGCAGCAAGTGAAATGCAGACTTGTTTTGGCATTAGGAGAGCTTTTTTGGCCAACTCACTCAACACAATTGATATCCAGGAAATTCTGGATCTACTTCCACACCGTTACCCGTTTCTGCTGGTTGATCGCGTTACCGACTATGTCGAAGGCGAATCCATAAAGGCGTACAAGAACATCACCATGAATGAACCTTGCTTCACCGGTCATTTCCCGGGTCGCCCGATTTTCCCTGGCGTGCTTATTCTGGAAGCAATGGCACAGGCAGCTGGCGTACTTGGTTTTAAAACCATGGGTAAATCCGATAAGCTATACTTGTATGCAGGTATTGATAGTGCACGGTTCAAACGTCCTGTGACACCTGGCGATCGTCTGGAATTCGATGTCAGCCTGATTAAAGAACGCAGAGGGATTTGGAAATTCAGAGGTACCGCAAGCGTCGACGGTGAGGAAGCTTGTAGTGCTGAATTCATGTGTGCAATAAGAGAGATGGTATAACGTGATTCATTCTACTGCCGTGATTTCCGACAAGGCTACCCTTGGGAAAAACGTCACGGTTGGACCGTTTTGTTATGTGGGCGATGAAGTGGTAATCGGAGACGATTGCGTACTTGAGTCTCATGTTGTGATTAAGGGTCCGACAACCATTGGTAAACGTAACCGCTTTTTCCAGTTTTGTTCAATCGGTGAAGATTGTCAGGATAAGAAGTACGCGGGCGAGCGTACGTATCTGGAAATTGGTGACGACAACGTATTCCGCGAATCCAGTAGCGTTCATCGGGGTACCATACAGGATAATGCAATAACACGTGTTGGCTCTCGCAATCTGCTTATGATCAATGCCCATGTAGCACACGATGTGGTAATGGGTGACGACTGTATCCTGGCGAACAATGTGTCGTTGGCTGGACACGTCCACATGGGTAACTTTGTTATCTTTGGTGGCGGCGCCGCTATTCATCAATTCGGTAAAGTGGGAAGCCATGCATTCGTCGGAGCCGGTGCCATTCTGGTGAAAGATGTTCCTCCTTACGTTATGGTTAATGGTCAAAAGAACGTAACGGCAGGGATTAACTCTGAAGGCTTACGTCGTCGCGGATTCAGCTCAGAGCAAATTATGGCAGTGAAGCGTGCATATCGCACACTGTATCGCGATAACAATACCATTGAAGAAGCTATCGCTAAGTTAGCGGATGTTGCCGCGAAGGATGAAAATATCCAGGCATTGGTCACATTCCTGGAAAACGCGCATCGGGGCATATTACGCTAAATGCCCGCTTCAACGTTGCGAATCGGCATCGTGGCAGGTGAGCCATCTGGAGATGTGCTCGCCGCCGGTATGGTTGCTGAACTGAAAAAGCGATACCCCGATGCCATTATTGAAGGCATCGGCGGTGACAATATGAAAGCGGCGGGTTTTCACTCGTTGTTTGATATGGAAACCCTCTCCGTTATGGGGCTGGTTGAAGTATTGTCTCATTTACCTGCCATTCTGAAATTAAAAAAACAATTACTTGCTCATTTCGAAGCTCATCCTCCTGATGTGTTTATTGGCGTTGATGCACCAGATTTTAATCTGCGTGTAGAAAAGGCGTTAAAAGCACGAGGTATTAAAACGGTGCACTATGTCAGTCCAACCGTGTGGGCTTGGCGAGAAAAACGCATACATAAAATAAAGGCGGCAACCAACCACGTGCTTGGCTTGTTTCCTTTTGAGAAGCAGGTTTACGACAAGTACCAGGTACCTTACACCTTTGTCGGCCACACGCTGGCTGATGCCGTCCCCCTTGAGCCTGACCAGCAAGCAGCACGGGCTTCACTGGGGCTAGACGCCAACGCGCCAGTGCTTGCCGTTTTACCCGGAAGCCGGGGTGGGGAGTTAAAAGCGTTGTTACCCGTGTTTACTGAAACCATGCGTAAAATCAAAACCCTGGTTCCCGGTATTCGCTTTGTTTTGCCCGCTGCGAATCAATATCGTCTCGATGGTATTCAGGCTTATTTACAGGAAAACTGCAAAGACTGGTTTAGCGATGGCGAGTTATTACTCACCAAAGGGAATGCCAGAGAAGCGATGATTGCCAGCGATACCATTTTACTGGCATCAGGCACGGCGACGCTGGAAGCTATGTTGTGCAAACGCCCCATGGTGACCTGTTATAAACTTGCGCCGCTCACTTACAAAATCATGCAGCGCCTGTACAAAGCGCCATTTTTTGCCTTACCGAATTTGCTCGCTGGCGAAGCACTGATCCCTGAGCTGCTTCAAGATGATGTAAATCCAGATACGCTGTGTGAACACTTAGTGCCTATGTTTTCTAAAGATAATTCCGCGCTCATTCAGCGCTTCACTGCGTTACACAAAAGCTTGAAACTGGATGCAGATAAAATGGCTGCCCAGGCCATTTCAGAGGTTATTAATGAATAAACTGATTGCCGGTGTTGATGAAGTAGGTCGAGGACCACTGGTGGGTGACGTGGTAACTGCAGCGGTGATTTTAGACCCTGCTAATCCCATCGAAGGACTCAACGACTCGAAAAAACTGTCTGAAAAGAAACGCACGGCGCTGGCTGAAGAAATTAAACAAAAAGCCCTGAGTTGGGCAATCGGCCGCGCTACTCCGCAGGAAATCGACCATCTCAACATCCTCCACGCAACCATGCTGGCGATGAAACGTGCCGTTGAAGGGCTGGCTTTACAGCCCGAATTTGTGCGAGTAGACGGTAACCGACTGCCAGACTGGTCGTATGCATCAGAAGCGATTGTCAAAGGCGACGGATTGCATGCCGAGATTTCTGCAGCATCAATTTTGGCGAAGGTTGAGCGTGATAACGACATGATAGAGTTACATGCTCAGTATCCCCAATATAATTTCGCCGGGCACAAAGGCTATCCCACTAAAGCACATTTTGAAGCTTTAGAAGCGTACGGCGTATTACCGTGTTATCGTATGTCCTTTAAGCCTGTTCAGGCGCGTTTGGCTGTCCAGAAATAAGAGAATAAAGCATGTCTACGCCGTTTATCCATCTTCGCGTTCACAGCGACTTTTCGATGATGGATGGGTTGAATAAAGTTAAGCCCATCCTTGCGCAGGTTGAAGCCTTCAACATGCCCGCGGTGGCGATCACCGACCAAATGAACATGTGTGGTCTGGTGAAATACTATTCCGACGCCCACAATCGCGGTATCAAACCTATTATTGGCACCGATTTCTGGGTGCAAAGTGAAATGCTCGACGAGGAGCCTTTCCGTTTAACCTTATTGGCGATGAACAATGAGGGCTATAAAAATATCACCTTGCTGATCTCCAAAGCCTACCTGCGTGGTGAAGTTCATCACCGCGCTGTTATTGATCAGGCATGGCTGGCTGAACATGCAGAAGGCGTGATTATTCTGTCCGGTGCTATGCACGGCGATATTGGTATTGCACTCACTAAGAATAACCAGAAGATACTAGACGCCTCACTGGCCTTTTATCAGCAGCATTTTGCCGATCGATTTTACCTGGAACTCATTCGTACTGGTCGCCCGGGAGAAGAGGACTATTTGCATAGAGCTGTAGACCTGGCTGAACAGACAGGTTTGCCGGTGGTCGCCACTAACGAAGTGTGCTTTATCGAAAAGGTGGGCTTCGAGGCCCATGAAATTCGTGTGGCGATTCACGATGGCTACACCCTCGACGATCCTCGCCGTCCGAAGCGTTACAGTGATCAACAGTATCTTCGTTCTGCCGAAGAAATGGTTGAGTTGTTCAGCGATATACCGGAAGCCATCGAAAATACGGTGGAGATTGCTAAACGCTGTAATGTTACCGTACGCCTTGGTGAGTATTTCCTGCCGCAGTTTCCAACCGGCGGCATGACCACAGAAGACTTTCTGGTGAAAGTGTCAGAAGAAGGTTTGGAAGAGCGACTTGAGTTTCTGTTTCCCAATGAAGCGGAGCGGGCAGACAAGCGACCTGAATACGATGAGCGTTTGGCCATCGAACTGGGTGTTATCAACCAAATGGGATTCCCCGGTTACTTCCTTATCGTTATGGAATTTATCCAGTGGAGTAAAGACAACGGCATCCCTGTAGGGCCAGGCCGGGGGTCCGGTGCCGGCTCATTAGTGGCTTATGCGCTCAAAATTACTGACTTGGATCCGCTTGAATTCGACCTGCTATTCGAACGTTTTCTTAACCCAGAGCGGGTATCCATGCCCGACTTCGACGTTGACTTCTGTATGGATCGTCGCGACGAAGTTATCGACCACGTGGCAGAGCTATACGGCCGTCAGGCGGTTTCTCAAATCATTACCTTTGGTACCATGGCAGCAAAAGCCGTGGTGCGGGACGTGGGCCGTGTTCTTGGTCATCCCTACGGTTTTGTCGACCGTATTTCCAAACTGATCCCGTCAGACCCTGGCATGACGTTGGGTAAAGCCTTCGAAGTGGAGCCACGGTTACCAGAGCTATATAACGACGATGAGGAAGTGAAAGACCTCATCGATATGGCCCGCATTCTGGAAGGGGTTACCCGTAACGCCGGTAAACACGCCGGTGGCGTGGTTATTGCCCCCACTACCATTACCGACTTCGCGCCGCTGTATTGCGATGACGAAGGGAAAAACCCGGTAACCCAGTTCGACAAGAATGACGTGGAAACGGCCGGTCTGGTTAAGTTCGACTTCCTGGGTCTGCGTACCTTAACCATCATCCAGTGGGCGCTGGATATGATTAAGGAAGGGCGAGGCGAGGATGTAGACATTAGCGCCATTCCCCTTGAAGATAAAAAGAGTTTCCGCTCGCTACAAGCTGCAGAAACCACAGCGGTATTCCAGCTTGAATCTCGCGGGATGAAAGAGTTGATCAAGCGCCTGAAGCCAGACTGCTTCGAAGATATTATCGCACTGGTGGCCCTGTTTCGACCGGGGCCGCTGCAATCAGGCATGGTAGATAACTTTATCGACCGTAAACACGGTAGGGAAGAAATCTCATTTCCGGATGCGGAGTACCAGCATGAGTGTCTGAAAGAAATTCTTGAGCCCACCTACGGCATCATCCTGTATCAGGAACAGGTTATGCAGATTGCCCAGGAAATGTCCGGATACAGCCTGGGTGGCGCTGACTTGCTCCGCCGTGCAATGGGTAAGAAAAAACCCGAAGAAATGGCAAAGCAGCGGTCAACCTTCCAGGATGGTGCCGCCGGTAATAACATCGATCCCGATCTGGCAATGAAAATTTTCGATCTGGTGGAAAAGTTCGCCGGATACGGGTTTAACAAATCACACTCTGCGGCATATGCCCTGGTGTCATATCAAACGCTATGGCTGAAGGTGCATTATCCTGCTGAGTTCATGGCTGCGGTTATGTCGGCAGATATGGATAATACCGACAAAATCGTTACCCTGGTTGATGAAGTTGATCGTATGGGCCTGACCATGTTGCCACCCGATCTCAACGTGGGTAAATACAAATTCACCGTGGACGATCAGGGTCGTATTGTTTACGGCATTGGCGCAATCAAAGGTGTGGGCGAAGGCCCCATCGAAGCGATTATTGAAGCCCGGGAACAACACGGTAGTTTTACTGATTTGTTTGATTTCTGTGCTAAAGTGGACATTAAGCGGGTTAACAAGCGCGTACTAGAAAAATTGGTGCTTGCCGGGGCGATGGATAACCTGGGGCCGCATCGAGCCGCCATTATGGCATCGTTGCCTGAAGCTATTGCCGCAGCCGGACAGCATGCAAAAGCCGAGTCGTTTGGACAGTCAGATATGTTCGGCTTGTTGACCACAGAACCCGACGACGTTAAACAAGCCTTTGCTGATGTGCCACAATGGCCGGAAAAGGTTTGGCTGGATGGCGAGAAAGATACCCTTGGATTGTATCTCACTGGCCACCCGATTAACCAATATGCTGACGAGATTAAACATTACTCAGATGGCAGGTTGGTTGATCTTAAACCTACCGGAAAAGACCAGATGTCTTCTGCGGTAGGTTTAGTCTTAGGCGTACGGGTGATGACCAATAAAAAAGGGCGTCGCTGGGCCATTGTTACCCTGGATGATAAAAGTGCAAGGATGGATGTACGTTTCTTCCCGGATATGTACGAAAAATATGAGAGTATTCTCGAAACTGACCGTATCCTGCTAATAAAGGGACAGGTCAGCTTTGATGATTTCTCTGGTGGCAATACAATCTCTGCCCGTGATGCAATGGACATTGTTCAGGCCAGAGAACAGAACGCAAGAGCACTGATGTTGGAATTAGACACAGTGCAAATTGATGAAAACCGAATTTCATCACTACAGGCAATTCTTCAGACGTACCGCGGCGGCAGTTGTCCGGTACAGATGCGTGTGGTCCATCCGGATGCGGAAGCAGTACTGGCCTGCGGTGCACAGTGGTACGTGACACCGGAAGATCAATTGTTGCACGAATTAAAGCAGTGTCTGGGTGAGCAGTCAGTCGCCATGTGTTATCACTGACAGGCGTAAAAAGTAGTATAGATAGGACACAGAATGAGTATACAGTTTTTGGAATTTGAGCAGCCGATTGCTGAACTAGAAGCAAAAATCGAAGAGCTTCGGCTGGTTAATCAGGGTGGTGAATTCGATGTGGGTATCGAAGAAGAGATCACCAAATTACGCACGAAAAGTGCAGAGCAGACAAAAAAGATCTTCTCTGACTTAGGTGCATGGCAGATCTCTCAGTTGGCCCGTCATCCAATGCGTCCTTATACGCTGGATTACGTTGGCCGCATTTTTACCGAGTTCGATGAACTGGCCGGTGACCGCGCTTATGCCGACGACAAAGCCATTGTTGGTGGTCTGGCAAAAATTGATGACCAGCCAATTATGCTGATTGGTCATCAGAAAGGTCGCGACACCCATGAAAAAATTAAACGTAACTTCGGTATGCCAAAGCCGGAAGGTTACCGCAAAGCCCTGCGTCTGATGAAGATGGCGGAGCGTTTTAATCTGCCAATCGTTACGTTAATCGACACGCCGGGAGCCTATCCGGGTGTGGGAGCGGAAGAACGTGGCCAAAGTGAAGCGATTGCCCGCAATCTTTTCGAAATGGCACAGCTTCGTGTACCCATCATCTGTACTGTTATCGGTGAAGGTGGTTCCGGTGGCGCACTGGCCATTGGTGTGGGTGACCGCGTGAATATGCTCCAGTACTCTACCTATTCGGTTATTTCACCAGAAGGCTGTGCGTCTATTCTGTGGAAGAGTGCAGAGAAAGCCCCTCTGGCTGCTGAAGCAATGGGCGTGAGTGCGCCGCAAATTAAAGAGCTTGGTTTGATCAACAGTATTGTTGAGGAACCGCTTGGTGGTGCCCATCGCGATCACGACAGTATGGCGGCAAATTTGAAAGCCACCATCAAACAGCAGTTAAGTCAGCTTAAATCGTTAGACGTTGAAAATCTGATGGAAGAGCGTTACCAAAGACTGATGTCTTTCGGTTACTGCTAAACCCGCAGTACAATCTGGGACAACAGCTATGTCTTTAAAGGTCGATGCAACATCATTGATGCTGCAGATCACCGAATCGCTTCAACGACTGTTGTCCTCGCTAACATCACCGCCTACCACACTCATTGTTGGGTTCAGCGGTGGTGTAGATTCTTCCTTTCTTCTCCATGCACTAGCCTGTTCCTCCCTCGTTTCATCTACATCATTACCTCCTCTGCATGCCGTATATATTCACCATGGTTTAAGTGACCAGGCCGACCAATGGCAACTGCATTGCCAGGAATTCTGTGAACAGCGAAATATTCGCTTCTCAGCGGTGGAAGTACAGGTGCCTGATTTACCCCGTACCAGCCTTGAGGCGACAGCACGTGATGCTCGGTATGATGCACTTCTGGATATCTGTAAACGTGAGCAGGGGGCGCTGGTGTTGGGTCAGCATCAAGATGATCAAGTGGAAACCTTATTGCTAGCACTAAAGCGGGGGAGCGGACCTGCCGGACTTGCTGCGATGCCTGCGGTGTCGACAAAGTGTGATGTGGCTTTACTTCGGCCTATGTTGAATGTATCAAGGTCAAGCCTAGAAGAGGCGGCAAAGGCACTTTCGCTTGATTGGGTAGAAGACGAATCAAATACCGATCTTCGGTTTGACCGCAATTATCTTCGCCAAACCATATTGCCCATGATAACAGCGCGTTGGGAGCAGTTTGGCGGCAGTGTCAGCAAATCCGCGGAGTTACTTCAAGAGCAGAATGCGCTGCTCGATGAAGTGACAAAAGAACGTTTTTTATCTTCAAGGAACGCTGACAACACCTTGTCAGTGGCGCGTATTCAAGCTTTGTCTTTACCCTGGCAGCGTGCTGTTATTCGTTATTGGATTCGGCTTCACCGCAAACCAATGCCAAGTCGAATTCAACTCGAGGAAGTACTGCAAGCGATGGGGGCCAGGGGTGATGCAAATCCAGTGGTTTCTATGAGTGGGTACGATATTCGGCGTTACAATCAGAGCTTGTTTCTTACCGAGTCACTCAGTCGTCCTGAACAGCAAAAAGTGACACCCGGTACCATTATCCAGTTACCGTGGTGGCCAATCGCCTTCGAAATTGACGGCCAGGGGGATTTTTCTGTGGTAGCGGCACATGAAATAAAACGACTTCAGGTACTGAATAACCCGTTAGCAAAAACGCCTGGGAAGTGGTTCAAAGAGTGGAAGGTGCCAACCTGGCTACGAAATCAGGTACCGGTGATCATCGACAATGAACACCCGGTGGCAGTGGTTCTCACCGACAAAATCATTTATTTATCGGCAGCTGCGAAAGCGCAGTTCGATATTCGCCTGGTGGATACCGCGCTGCCAGAATGAAAGCCAGAGGCAACAATTTGCCTCTTAGCGGGTTTAATGGCTGACAAGCTATGCCGCTAGATAGGCGTTTTTACCTGCGCCTTTTACCTGATAAAGTGCTTTATCTGCTCTGTCTATAAGGTCAGAAATACTGTCTTCCTGGCGGAAAACTGCACCGCCGATGCTACAGGAAATACCGTGATCATGCAGGAAGGTATTGTTAGCAATCTTCAAACTAATTCGATCGGCGATGCGTTTAAGCGATGTTTTCTTTGAGCAATCCAGTAGACAACAAAACTCGTCGCCGCCAATACGAAACGCTTCATCCTCAGCACGTAATACTGCGGCGATCTCAGTTGCCACTGTAAGCAACACTTTGTCACCTTCCTGATGACCAAAGCTATCGTTCACATGCTTGAAGTTGTCCAGATCCAGTATCAATAGCCCGAAGGTTTCACTGTGGCGAAGCGCGCGACTGGTAAGTCTGTCGCAGGATTCATCAAAGGCATTGCGGTTACCTAGTTTCGTTAACGCATCTTTTGTCGCCATTTTTTTCAGGCGATCAAACTCCAGTGCGTTGCTGAACTGATGACTGAACAATACGTGTAGTTCACCAAGGCATTGTCGCTCTTCACGGCTCGGCTCTGATGCGAACATATAGTGAACATAAGGTGCCGGGCCTTGAGCCGAGCGATTGCTAAGCGGCAGCGATAGGGTAGTGCCCGGCAGATTTTTAACCGGTGCACGGCCATACGTCAGGTGACGAGCGGCTTCGCTCAGGTTAAGATGAACCAGTGCAACATGTTGTCTTAGCTGATGAAAGTACAAAGACGCCAGGGCAGAAATGTCTATGGTAGACAAAATTCGACCAAGAAACGCGTTCTTTTGTTCTGCACTCAGTCGCGGTCCTGTCGACGCCAAAGGATAAAAGCTGTCTGGTAAAGCGTGCTCAAAAGCGGATGTTGAAAATTCCAAAACCGTGCTCCTCAGGAACCATGCGTTATACTTACCAGCGGCAACATGAAAGTAATCATTTTAGTCAAAAAGTTGCCGCCTCATCGTTGATGCAGAGGATTCTGCAAACGCTGTGCCATCGCTAAAATTGACTTGTCGGTAGATTGAGCGATTTGGCCTGAACTGTATTTGCCAGCAAAAACCAAGGAGTCGTTGTGGTAGAGAGTGGATTTGGACAAATTGTTTTCTTGATGGCTCTTGCTGTTATCAGCGTCGCAGTTTTTCGCAAGCTGCATTTACCCCCCATTCTCGCCTATCTGTTCGCTGGTCTACTCGCGGGCCCGGAGGTACTCAAGCTATTTCTGCATCCTGAAGACATGCATCTACTGGCAGAAATCGGCATTGTATTTTTATTGTTCTCCCTTGGTCTTGAGTTTTCTTTGCCGAAATTGATGTCGATGCGCAGCCTGGTGTTCGGTGTGGGGCTAGGACAAATGGTCTTTACCACTGGGACATTCTCGGTTATCGTCCATTTCTTTGGCTTTGAATGGGGGCCCGCAGTCATTATCGGTGGCATGCTGGCATTAAGCTCAACGGCCATTGTGATTAAACAACTTACCGAAGCCGGTGCCCTTAATCATCGGCGTACTGAAATGGCGATCAGTATTCTGCTGTTTCAGGATTTGGCAGTCGTGCCATTTTTGATTGTTATTCCACTAATGGCATCGCAACAGGATGTCAGCCTGGCCAGCGCATTGATCATGGCGCTCGTGAAGGGCGTGGTGGTTGTCATTATGCTCCTGTCGGCAGGGAAGTGGATTTTACCCTGGATATTTCGAGAAGTCGCCAAAACCCGCACCGATGAGCTGTTCGTTCTCACTACCATTTTAGTTGCCATTCTTGCTGGCGGCCTCACCTATGTGTTTGGCTTGTCCATGGCGTTGGGGGCATTTCTTGCGGGTATGATGCTCGGTGAGAGCCAGTACAAGTATCAGTTAGAAGCCGATATCCGTCCGTTCCGCGATATTCTCATGGGACTGTTTTTTGTCACAGTGGGCATGCAGTTAAAACTCGATGTGCTGTTTTCCGATGGCTTATTCATCTTCACTGGGGTATTGGTGTTAATGGTGCTTAAAGTGTTAGTGCTCCAGTTGGTCGCCAAAATACTTAAGCGGGATTCAGTTGATTCCTGGGCTACCGGCATCAAGTTGTGTCAGATTGGCGAATTTAGTTTTGTTATTGCGGCACTGGCTACCACTGAAGGGGTGATTGATGCGCGCACCTCATCGATCATCATCAGTATGGGGGTTATCAGTATGGCGCTCACTCCCATGTTGGTGGATCGCAGCGTTGCATGGGCACAACGGCTTTCGCCTAAGCAAATGCGCCATGTTGAGCCCGAAAGCACCATTCCTGAAGCCTCTGAATATAACAATCACATCATCATTGCTGGATTTGGCAGGGTGGGGCAGTCTGTGGCCCGACTGCTAAAACTGGAAGGAATCGCATTTATTACTATCGATGCCGACCCCGTGCGGGTTTACGAGAGTCGTAATGCTGGCGAACCGATATTATTTGGTGATGCCAGTCAGAAAGATATTCTGGAAAATGCGGGAGCGGCTCGTGCTAGCCTAATCCTCGTGACGTTTGACGAGCCCGAAAAGGCAAAGCAGGTTATCAATGCTGCCCGGCAGATAGCCGGTGAAATTAACCTGATGGTGAGGACAAAAAGGGACTATCAGCTAGACGCCTTGTATAAAGCGGGCGCGAGTCAGGTAGTACCGGAGATTCAAGAGGGCAGCCTGATGTTAATTTCACAAGTGTTGCACTATGCAGGCGTGCCGATGTCGAGAATACTACGACGTGTACGTGAGGAGCGTCAGGGGCGCTATGATCATCTCCATGGTTTCTATCCCGGTGAAACCACTGAAATAAGCTATGGCACAGAAGATAAACTGGAGTTTGTGCATGCGGTTGTTCTGAATAACAACGCGGCCTGTCTTGGACGGCAATTGAGTGATATTGATTTTCAGCGCATGCGGGTGCGTTTGCAGGGATTACGCCGGGACGGCCAGGAAATCAACGAGCCCAATCCGGGCGATGTGCTGCAAGCCGGTGATGTGTTAGTTATTGCGGGTAAACCGCGACGGGTAGAAAGAGCCGAAAGACGTTTGCTTGAAGGGGCGTAAATTTGCCCCCTACGCTGGCACGGGAAAGTCATTGCCGTTTATAGGTAAAAGCCTCTTGGCCTAACAAACGGCTTTTCAGAGCGTGCTCGATTAGGCGACTTTGTCTTTTTCCAGATCTTTGAACTGTCTTTTGAGATCGTAGTTTTCGTCGGTCACGATTTTTTCCAGCACTTCAATGCGCTCACGTAGCGCAGCCATTTCAGCCTGCATGGCTTCATCAACTTTGGAATTCTTCTTTGATTTACTTTTATCCTTTGCAGCATTTACGACAGAAACCAGTGCCCAGGCACAGATAGCAACAATTGCAATGGCGGTCATATTCATTTTGTTCCCTCAACAAAGTAAAATTAAAGTGTAACGCCCCAACGGCGTTTTGTCGTTAACGATTGGCGATATAATCGTCACAAACTGTGTCATTGTTTTATGTGTCCACAAATTTGCCAACGATATAGTGTGCAGCGCCTTGGTTTTGCTCTTAATCTTAATTTTATAGAAGCAAGTCCGTTGCCAATGTGGAATACTATTAAATATCAGTTGGTTAGGTTTTTCTTGTTTTGTGGAAAACCAACAAAATGTGAAAGTTAAATAAAATTTGGTCAAATTAGCTAATGAGTGAAGTTGTTAGTCAGCCTGATGAATACTGGATGCGGGAAGCGCTTAAGCGGGCTGATCGTGCTGAAGCGGTAAATGAAATCCCCGTGGGTGCCATTGTTGTCGCGAATGGAGAAATTATTGGTGAGGGTTGGAATACGCCCATTTCCGACCACGATCCCTCCGCGCATGCAGAAATGCAGGCTGTGCGAATGGCGGCAAAGCAGGTTGAAAATTATCGGGTGATAGACGCTACGCTCTATGTCACGCTTGAACCTTGTGCAATGTGCGCGGGCATGTTGGTTCACGCTCGAATTGCCAGAGTGGTGTTTGGTGCGTTCGATCTTAAAACCGGTTCGGCAGGCTCAGTCATGCAGTTGCTTCAGCATCCGCAGTTAAATCATCAATGCGAGATAACGTCTGGTGTGTTAGCACAAGAGTGCGGTGAAAAACTGTCTGCCTTCTTTCGCCGTCGCCGGGCTGAGATTAAAGCCGCAAAGGCGGAGGCGAAAAGGCTTTCAGAGTAGGCCGAGCGACCTGGGGGAGATATTAGCGAGGGCGAATGCCCGTAGGATTAATTATTGCTTTCAGGTTTGCCGAACATTTCCTCAGTATTGAAATGACGGCGGCGTTGTAATACCCGTTGATGGGCGCGTTTTAACATTAATTTTCTTCTGTTCGTATTTTTCAAAACAATTTTTCTCTTTTTTGCTTTTAGTCTTCTCATTCACCCTCCTATTCTTATCACAGTCAGGGCGCTGATGTAACAGGCACAGTGCTTACCTGTCACTAAATCCATCATTACAGCGGCAATAACGCGTAGGGCAATCACCAATACGCTGTAAGTATGCATTTAGTTTTACCGGACAAAGATGAAAACTTTATTACAATTTTCACTTACCAGTAGGTGATTCCCAAATAAAAGCCAGGAATCGTTATTGTGCCTCCAGCGCAACCAGGGCGCGTTGGTAATCATGAACATTGGACACAAACTTTATTGTGTTAGTTCCGTTAACATAGCCAGCATTAAGATGCCGATAAATATCGGGATCTTCAAGTGCCGGATAGCGCAGCTGGACATCAATCCAGCTATTTTCATCGCCACCCTGTTCCCGGGTAAGCCGACGAGCGTCCAGCAAGTGGGGAATGCCCGAATAAAAGGCGGCCAATGCCATCGATACCCTTTCCTCGGGGGGAACAATATTCGGTATCAATACCATAATCGTAGCGAAACGTTGCGCATCTGCGAGGTTACTGGTCTTATTCTGCCAGCGGTTTAACTGGAAAGTCAGTGCTGCTAATAACGTGCGTGACGTTTGCTCAGAAATTTGACTAAAGACGCTTCCGGCAACTGAATCGAAGTGAGCGTACAGTTCATCTTCGGCTTCGATTGCTTGATTGACTATCGCCGTAATATCAGGCTCAGTTAAAGGTGGTTTGGCAGTCATATAGCGGGCGTGAAGTTCGTCAAATATGCCCTGCTGGTGGGAGTCGTTGAAATAATCAAATACCGCTGCCTGTAAGGAGTCGTCCTGAGTGGCATTTAACTGCCAGGCGGTTTCAAGATAGCGGGGGCCTTGCTTATTGTGCTCGGTATTAAATGCCTGATAAGCACCGCCCGGTACGACGAGATCAATGCGGTTGTCAACGAGGGCTTTTTCCATATCCACGGTGTCGAAATAAGGAATTAGCGCCAGTTCTACATTCAGATGCTCAGCAAATCCGGCGACTAACTCGTAATCAAATCCTTGCTTTCCCTGTGGTCCGATTTCAAACCGCGCGGGCGCGAACTGAATGCCCACTTTTAACTGCTCCCGGTTGTCGATATCACTGCGAATATCGGGCAGGGAAGGGGGAATACATCCGCTCAGACCCGTTAGTACAAAGACTGCAACGAGCAGTTTCTTTACCGGCGAGGCGCTGGGCAGTAAACCGGAAGGCTTTGTGTACAGCACGTATTTATCTTAACCTTTGATAGAAATTTGAAAAAAAATTAAACTTGTCTGGAATGTTAGGTTATCAAAAGGCCGGAATTCCTCTATAATCCGCGCCGAAATCCTCGTCCATCCAAGAGATAGCGTTTTGAGCTGTCAGACGTTATTTCCAAACAATCAGGTAAAGCGATATGTTGGTCCTTAGAGGCGCACCCGCCCTGTCTGAATTCAGACAAACTAAACTTATTGAAAGGCTGGGTCAATCCGGTATCACCGTGAATGGCATTTATGCAGAGTTTGTTCATCTGGTGAACACAACGCAAGCACTGACCGACGACGCTCGTCAGGTCTTAGATAAACTCCTCACTTATGGTCCGAAAGCGCAGACCAAAGCACCGACTGGCGAATGTTTCTTCGTTACGCCGCGTCCGGGCACCATCTCTCCCTGGTCTTCCAAAGCCACTAATATTGCACAGAACTGTGGCCTTACCGCCATCGACCGCATTGAGCGTGGTTGTGCATATTATGTTGAAGTAAACGGCGAATTATCTGATGCAGATAAAGCGCTGGTGGCGGCAGAACTGCACGACCGCATGACTGAGTCGGTATTTGCTGCGCCAGAAAGTGCGGCGGTGCTTTTCGAGCAGGCGCAGGGACAGAGCTTTACCTCGGTGGATGTATTAGGAAGCGGCAAGCAGGCACTGTTTGATGCGAATATCAGTCTGGGTCTGGCTCTCGCTGACGATGAAATTGACTACCTGTTTGACAGTTTCACCCGTTTAGGTCGTAACCCTAACGATGTTGAGCTTTACATGTTCGCGCAGGCTAACTCTGAGCACTGCCGACACAAGATTTTTAACGCCAGCTGGACTATTGATGGCGTAGAGCAGGATAAATCCCTGTTCAAAATGATAAAAAACACTTTTGAAACCCACCCTGAATTTGTTCACTCTGCGTATAAAGATAACGCGGCTGTGATGGAAGGCTGGCAGGCGGGGCGTTTCTTCCCGAACCCGCAGTCGCATCAGTACGAATATCATCATGAAGATATCGACATTCTGATGAAGGTGGAAACCCACAACCACCCAACGGCTATTTCGCCGTTCCCGGGTGCTGCTACCGGTTCCGGTGGTGAAATTCGTGACGAAGGTGCAACAGGCCGTGGTTCTAAACCTAAAGCCGGTTTGGTGGGCTTTACCGTTTCTAACCTGCGTATTCCGGGTGCTGAGCAACCGTGGGAAGCCAACTATGGCAAACCACAGCGTATCGTCAGTGCATTGGATATTATGATTGAAGGCCCGCTGGGTGGCGCGGCATTCAACAACGAATTTGGTCGTCCAAACCTGTTGGGTTATTTCCGTACTTACGAGCAGGAAGTGTCCAGCTTCAACGGTGTGGAAGTACGTGGTTACCATAAACCAATTATGCTGGCTGGTGGTCTGGGTAACATTCGTAAATCCCATATCGAAAAAGGCGAAATTACCGTTGGCGCGAAACTCATCGTGCTGGGTGGCCCGGCAATGAATATCGGTCTCGGTGGCGGCGCGGCGTCTTCCATGGCGTCCGGTCAGTCTAACGAAGATCTGGATTTTGCTTCTGTACAGCGAGACAACCCTGAAATGGAGCGTCGCTGTCAGGAAGTTATCGATGCCTGCTGGCAGTTAGGTGATAACAACCCGATTCAGTTTATCCACGATGTGGGCGCAGGCGGTCTGTCTAACGCACTGCCTGAACTGGTTAACGACGGTGGTCGTGGCGGTAAATTCGAATTGCGTGACGTGCTGGCCGACGAAGCGGGCATGACGCCACTGGAACTGTGGTGTAACGAATCGCAGGAACGTTATGTACTGTCTGTTGCCCCTGAAAATCTGGAAAAATTTGCGGCTATCTGTGCCCGTGAACGTGCCCCGTTTGCGGTAGTGGGAGAAGCCACTGAAGAGCAGCACCTTTCACTGCACGATGCTGATTTCGAGAACCAGCCTATCGATATGCCTCTGGATGTACTGTTAGGCAAGCCGCCTAAAATGCATCGTGACGTGAAATCAGAAACAGTTGCACCAGAAGCACTGAAACGTGAAGACATCACGCTGGCTGATGCGGCTCAGCGAATGCTGCGCCTGCCGACGGTCGCTGAGAAAACCTTCCTTATTACCATTGGCGACCGCTCGGTTACCGGTCTCGTTTCACGCGACCAGATGGTGGGTCCGTGGCAGGTGCCGGTGGCTGACGTTGCGGTTACCGCCAGTGCGTTTGACACCTATCATGGTGAAGCCATGTCTATGGGTGAACGGACGCCTGTAGCCTTGTTGTCTCACGGCGCATCAGCCCGTCTGGCAGTGGGTGAAGCACTGACCAACATTGC
Organism: Alteromonas sp. ABV4_515; assembly: GCF_056160345.1. Lineage (NCBI taxonomy): Bacteria > Pseudomonadati > Pseudomonadota > Gammaproteobacteria > Alteromonadales > Alteromonadaceae > Alteromonas > Alteromonas sp. ABV4_515. The sequence goes on along the minus strand of NZ_JBSWWZ010000003.1, from coordinate 429,019 downwards.
GGCGTCGAACATTGGTGACATCAAGCGCATTAAGTTGTCTGCAAACTGGATGGCTGCTGCCGGTCACCCGGGTGAAGACGCCGGTCTTTACGAAGCCGTAAAAGCGGTAGGTGAAGAACTGTGTCCAGCGCTGGGCCTGACGATTCCGGTGGGTAAAGACTCCATGTCGATGAAAACCGCTTGGCAGGAAGAAGACGGTACGGGTAAATCAGTAACGTCTCCATTGTCGCTGGTGATCACTGCATTTGGTGCAGTAAAAGACATTCGTAAAACACTCACACCGCAACTGCGTACCGATAAAGGCGCAACACGCCTGATGCTGATTGATTTAGGTGCTGGTCAGAACCGTCTTGGCGCAAGCTGTCTGGCGCAGGTGTATCAGCAACTGGCTGATAAACCTGCAGATGTTGATAGCGCAGAAACTCTGCTGGGCTTCTACAACGCTGTGCAGGCGATGGTAGAAAAAGAGCTGGTTATCGCTTACCACGACCGTTCTGACGGTGGTCTGTTCACAACCGTAGCGGAAATGGCGTTTGCCGGTAAGACAGGCGTAACGGTTTCTCTTGATACTCTGGCTGACGATGACTTAGCAGTACTGTTTAACGAAGAATTAGGTGCGGTTATTCAGGTAGCAGAAAGCGACGTTGAAGCGGTGACAGCGATTGCTGAAGCTCACGGTCTGGGCGCGCTGTTACACGATATTGGTACGCTGAATGCGACAGACATGGTTGAGTTCAACCGTGGTGACGTTGCTGTACTGACCGACACTCGCGTGAATCTGCGTACCATGTGGGCAGAAACCACGCACAATATGCAAAGCCTGCGTGATAACCCTAAATGTGCTGACGAAGAGCATGCTGCCAAGCAGGATGCGGCAGATCCGGGTTTGAGCGCGAAGCTGAGCTATGATGTTACTGAAGACGTTGCTGCGCCTTATATTGCTAAGGGTGTTAAGCCTGAAGTAGCGATTCTGCGTGAGCAGGGCGTTAACTCTCATCTGGAAATGGCAGCGGCATTTACCCGTGCTGGCTTTACCGCTATCGACGTGCACATGAGTGACGTACTGAGCGGCCGTGTATCTCTGGACAACTTCAAAGGTCTGGCGGCTTGTGGTGGTTTCTCTTACGGTGACGTACTGGGTGCCGGTGAAGGTTGGGCGAAGTCAATTCTGTTCAATGCCCAAGCCCGTGACCAATTTGCAGCTTTCTTTAACCGCAATGATACGTTCAGCTTGGGTGTATGTAACGGTTGTCAGATGCTGTCTAACCTGAAATCTTTGATCCCTGGCACAGAAAACTGGCCACACTTTGTGACTAACGTGTCTGAGCGCTTCGAAGCCCGTGTTGCCATGGTAGAAGTAACGGAGTCAAACTCTGTGCTGCTGCAGGGCATGAAAGGCTCGATGATGCCTATCGCGGTATCTCACGGTGAAGGTCAGGCTGAGTTTGCCTCTGCTGATGCATTGAGTGCGGTCCAGAGTGTGAATCAGGTCGCCCTGCGTTACGTGAACAACTACGGTCAGGTAGCAGATACTTATCCTGCGAACCCGAACGGTTCACCAGCGGGTATCACGGGTCTGACATCTGCTGATGGTCGAGCAACGATTATGATGCCTCACCCAGAACGTGTATTCCGTACTGTAGCCAACTCCTGGCGCCCAGACGACTGGCAAGAAGACGGTGCGTGGATGCGCATCTTCCGCAACGCCCGCGTCTTTGTCGGCTAGGTTGAGGTTGTAATACCGCTTCTCGCACGAAGAGGGGCTGCGTTTTAAAAACACGCCGAAAAACCATCCATGGTGGCTCGGTTGCGGCGTCCCTGCCGCAAACGGTTTTTAAAACGCAGCCCCTCTTTTTTTGTGCGAGCGCTGGTTAGTCAACCTGTTCAGCACTTTAGTCGCTTCCGCACTGCCGGTATGCGAATGCTGGCATCGTTTAGCTTTTTCACGTTTACAAGCCATACCCGTTACACACGACTTTAGAAAACAATGACGGGTGTTTACATAAAATGTATTATTTTTACGCGTTATTGAAACTTAAAGAGAAATGCGTTGTCAGCTTAAGGAGTGCCAAAAAACAGTGATCAAAGCGTCAAAATTTTGAATCGATCGCTTGTGATCTGTAAATCTCTGTTTTACATTAGTGTGCGTCAGGAAGACGAATACAAAACAGCATCGGATGCAAAATATTGGTTAGGATCGTTAACGATCCGTAGTTAACGCAGATAATAAGAGACGAATATGTATCGTTCTGGTAAAGGTTTCGGTTTAACCGGTGTCGCTGTAGCAGTATTGTTTATGATTCTGACCGCAGTATTCAGTTCTTCCGCAAAATCTACAGAATTAACGGTCGCTGAGCAAAGCTCACAAGACATCTAATAAGTGCACTTGATTTAATCGTATAGTGCAACTTAATCAACACATCTGCAAAGCAGGCGGGTAAAGTCATGTCTGCTGAAAAATCATTATCACACTGTCTACCGGCCACGAACATCATTCTTTTTTAGTACGACATTCATACGCCGGGATCTCAAGCATAGACCACTTTTTATTTTTTTCTATTTTTTTCGCGATTAATTAGCTTCTGCTGTGGATGCTTCTTAAGCAGAACATAGGTTGCCCCAAAACCACCGTGCATTGGTTGGGCGGTATGCCAGGCGATTACCCAGTCTAATTCCCGTAGCCAGTGATTCACGTAGCTCTTTTTTAACGCTGGAATGGGTTGACTGTTTTCACCTTTGCCATGTTGAATAAGCAGTGCGCGGGAGCCGCGTTCATGGGCTTTTTTCAGCTTCTGATAAAGCAGGTCGCGACATTCTTTCAAAGTAAGATTTTTTAGTGAAACACGCTGTTCGATATCGTATTTCCCTAACCGCAGATTCTTAAATACGCCATCCTGAATACCGGGCTGTTGATAAGCAATAAAATCATCAGGTTTAACCGGCTTCACATTCTCCATACTCAGTGGGTTGAATATTTCAGGGGACTCTTGTGCCAGAGCTGCGCGTCGTGCCTTCTTTGCCAGGCTGTCATGACTGTCGTGATTAAAAACTTTGTCATCAGAGGTGATGGGTTTTACATCGCCCATTTCTTCCATAAAGGAACGCAGATCGTCATCTTCAAAGTGATGGTCCATAGTTCACCTCCTAATCAACTCTTCTTACTTATACGTGAAAACGGCGTCGTTGTTCACTGACAGCATTGTGCCCGCATTTTAGCGGCAACTGCAATATGTGGGGTTATCGACTGCCGGTTTACTGAGCATCTCTTACCGGAATGTCACTAAAAAAGCCGTGAACAGACTCGCTTCACGGCTTTGATTTTTTGGTTTAACGTGGACTTATCCCGTCTTTAGCGATGTCACATTAGAGGCAGAATCATGTGCGTTCAGATGTCGGTCAAAACTATCGACGTTTACTACCTGCAAACGGAGTTTATCGGCATTCCTGATTTTACAGGCTTCATCTTCGGTGATGATGCCGTCTTCAAGTAGCTTATCGCACAACTGAAAGAGTGAACCTTTATCTTTTACCGAACCATTTTTACGGGCCTTCCTTAATTTTCGGTTGAGCGGTTCGAGGGCAAGGATTGCATCATACGCCTGTTGTAATACGGCGATGGGATCGTTGGCATTGTCGGTATAAACTTGCGGCGTGAGGCGGGTACGGAGTTCACTGTTCTCACACAGCGAGTCGCTTATTGCCAGCGTGAGTTTATCGGCTGGTGGCGCATAACTACGGCCAAACGGAAACACAATGCGTCGCAGTAGCCAACCGGTAACCGGATTCGAAATATGGCGGGTGAATCCGTACATGGCGTCTTCGCATTGTTTGAGTGCTCGGGCTACGAGATAGTCTACATAAACCTGCTCATCTCTACGGTAGCCTCGCTTGTGGTGATGATACAGTACGGCAGACGTGAGATAGAGTTGACTGAGTACATCACCAAGACGGGCAGACAACAACTCGCGACGTTTTAGTTCACCGCCTAAAACCAACATAGCAATGTCGCTGTAAAGGGCCAATGCCTTACTCATTCGTTCGAGTTGACGGTAGTGCTTTTTATTGGCTGTTTCTGGCGCACTAATCAACCGCCCGCCAGTGAGGCCATGGAAAAATGAGAACAAACCATTACCCACAGCAAATTTCACATGTTTACCAAGTAATGTTTCGAAGTCAGACAGTGCCTGTTCCTGGTCGGGATTGGCGGCAGCAATCAATTCATCGAAGACATATGGGTGACAGCGGGTAGCACCCTGACCGAAGATCATCAGGTTTCGGGTAAGAATATTGGCACCTTCCACGGTAATGGAAACCGGCATGGCCATGTAAAGTGATGCGAGATAATTATTCGGCCCCATTTGAATGCCCTTACCACCATGAATGTCCATGGCGATATTAACGCTGCTGCGGGCGGCTTCGGTCATGTGGTATTTTGCAATTGCTGTTACCACCGAGGGTTTGTTGCCCTGATCAATGGCCATGGCGGTCATCTGCCGCACGGCTTCTGTCATATAGGTATTGGCACCTAATGTCGCCAGGCCCTCAGCCACACCTTCAAATTTATACAATGGACTATTGAATTGCTGGCGCACCATGGCATAAATCGCTGTGGTACGAGCGCTGAGTTGGCAGTTACCGGTTGAAAGTGCTGGCAGCGATATGCCTCGTCCGGCAGATAAGCACTCAATCAGCATTTTCCAGCCTTTACCTGCATAATCTGGCCCACCAATGATCCAGTCTACCGGGATGAATACATCCTTGCCTCGTGTAGTACCGTTCATAAATGCCTGTTCCAAAGGCAAATGACGATCGCCGGTTTCAACACCAGGGTGTGACGTAGGGATCAGCGCACAGGTAATGCCGATGTTCACTTTGTCGCCCAATAGCTTATCTGGGTCGGAAAGCTTGAATGCCAGGCCCAAAACCGTGGCCACGGGAGCTAGAGTAATATAGCGCTTGTCCCAGTTGAGTCGAATTCCTAAGGTTTCTTTGCCTTCGTGCTCGCCCATGCAAATCACGCCAGTATCGGGGATGGCGCCGGCATCTGAACCGGCTTCAGGAGCAGTAAGGGCAAAGCAGGGGATATCTTCACCACTGGCTAAACGGGGAAGCCAGTAGTTTTTCTGCTCTTCGGTGCCGTAGTGGCTTAATAGCTCTCCGGGGCCAAGAGAATTAGGCACCATCACGGTGACACCGGCACTCAGCGAGCGGCTGGAAATTTGCGAGACAATGGTTGAGTTAGCGAAGGCTGAGAACTCTTTACCACCATATGCTTTTGGAATGATCAGCGAGAAAAAACCGTGTCGGCGCATGTAATCCCAGGCTTCAGGCGAGAAGTCTTTACGTTCATGAATGGCGTCGAAATCGTCAATCAGACTCATCAATTTAGGCACATGAACGTCAATAAACGCTTGTTCTTCATCCGACAATTCCGGTTTAGGAAAGGCCTGTAGTTTTTCCCAGTCAGGGCGGCCCTGAAAGAGATCAGCTTCCCACCAGGTACTGCCTGCTTCCATGGCTTCGCGTTCAGTTTGGCTCAGCGGCGGAAGAATGCGTTTGAACAGATCAAAGATTGGTCCGGTGACCAGTGAACGGCGAATCGAACTTACGCCGAAAACAATTGCACCAGCAATAATAGCGACAATGAGTATGAACCACATAAATGTATCCGACATATCTGAAATGTGAATGATATGTATAATTTAAACGACCGTTTGAATTTCGGCAATGTCCAATTTTGTTAAATTGCGTGATGGGGTAGTGTAATAACTGATTACGTTCTGCAGTGCTCATTGTTCGGTTTATAAAGAGCTATACACATATTCCATTGGCCTGCTGGGGCAGAAAGCCGCTGAAAAGTGTGAGTAACCCGATATCTTGTCATTTTTGTCAGGCAATTTATCTGCCCGACAAAAATGTCTGGTCTGACCCGGGCAGTCTGTTTACTCTGCGATGTGACTCTTGTAATCATGCACAACGGAAAGAAAAGAACTTAACAGCGGGGAATGGTTGTCTTTAAGGTAAACGCAACTTAAATCCAGTGTGGCATTTTCCGGCAAATGATTTAGCGGCCTGTAGACCACCCCAGGCATAGACATGCTGGTAGTGGAAGTGGGAACAAGGCATACACCGAAGCCGCCGGATACAAGTGCAACGCCGGCTACAGCATCGTTCATAACCTGTGCGATATTCATATTCACACCGCCTTCCTGAAAAATACGTACGACTAAATCAACAAAGTTTGGACGAGAACTGTTAGGAAAAACGATTAAAGGTTCCCCTGCCAATGAGGCCAGGTCGATGCTGGAATGCGCGGCAAGAGGGTGGCTCTGGTGAAGCGCTACCATAAGGTTTTCCCGCAGGATCTGTATTGAGTCTATATCGCTGAGCGGCGGTAGCATACGATTAAAACCCAGAGATATTCGCTTTTGTCGAAGTGCTTCGATTTGTTCTCCCTTGTTCATTGAGTGCAATACAACATGTACTTCCGGGTATTGTTGTTTGAATTGTTGCAATATTTCAGGAATGGTTTTAAGAATACCTGAACCGAATACCGCTACATCCAGTCGGCCCATTAATCCCTGACCTGCTCTGCGGGTTCGCTCCTGAGCCAGCTCCATCAGACTAAGTATATTCTTACTTTCAGTAAGGAACAGTTTGCCTGCTTGAGTCAGTTCCACCCCTTTTGACGTACGATCAAAGAGTTGAACACCTAGATCCTGCTCCAGTTGCTGGATTTGACGGGTCAGCGGAGGTTGAGAAATAAACAGCCTTTTTGCAGCCCTCCCGATGTTTTTTTCCTCGGCAACTGCCACAAAGTACCGCAACTGGCGCACGTCCATAAACACTCCTGTTAACACTTTCTTAATACCCTGAAGGTATCAAAGCGGGCTGTCAATAGTATTGGAAGGTAATTAACAGCGATTATACATTTCATTCACAACACATGGCAGAGCAATCTGTCGTGATTGGTCCGGGCATAGTGCAAACAGCGAGGAAACACACTATGGAGGAGAAATGGATGAAAGAAAATAATAAAAAATCTGCATTAAAAACCCTGTCAGTTGCCGTTCTCTTAGGTCTTGGCGTCAGTCATGTCGCCAACGCCACAACCATCGATACCAGCAATCCGAATCTGCGTATCCGCTGGGACAACACGGTTAAGTACAGTGCGTCTTTCCGGGTTACCGACCCTGACGCAAAAGTGGCCGATAGTTCAATTGGCCCTCAGGCTAATACTAATGATGGCGACCTTAATTTTGATAAAGGTCTGGTGTCGAACCGGATAGATTTACTGTCTGAATTCGACCTCAGGTACAAACGTAATTACGGCGTGCGTTTTAGTGCTGCTGCCTGGTACGACTCTGTCTATCACGAGTCCAATGACAACCCCGCTGAACTCGGTGGCGCATTGGTTAACTCTGTATCGGTCGGCCCGAATGAATTTACGGCAGAAACGGAAGGTTTGCACGGGCAGTACGCCGAACTGCTGGATGCCTTTGTATACGGCAGTTTCACTCCGGGGAAAAAAGCACTGAACCTGAAGGCCGGTCGCTTTACTCAATTGTATGGTGAATCGCTTTTCTTCGGCTCGAATGCTATGGCCGGTGCCATGACCTCTCTGGATCTGGCCCGGGCGCTTTCCGTTCCAAATTCTGAATTTAAAGAAGTGGCACGCCCCACAGCGCAGCTGGCCGGCCAGTTACAGTGGAACTCTAAGCTGACACTGGCGGCTTACTATCAGGTGGAATGGCGTCGAAGCCGCCTGCCGGCAGCCGGGAGCTATTTCAGCTTTGCAGATTTCGTAGATAAAGGTGGTGAGTCGCTGATCCTCGGCCCCGGCGTGGTTGCCTTTCGCGGCGATGACATCACGCCTGAGGAAAGCGGCCAGTACGGTCTGCAGATCCGCTACAAAATTAATGATTACGAAGTGGGTTTCTACCACGCGAACTTCCATGAAAAACTGCCTCAGTTCTATGTCCGTCCGGGTGTAAATGTCACTGAAGGTGGCATCGGCGACTACGTGCAGGTGTACGGTGAAGATATCAAACTTTACGGCATGAGTGTCAGTACCCTGGTGGGGGAAACCAACGTAGCAGCAGAGATGTCACTGCGCACCGACATGCCACTGGTAGCCATCGGTAATACCGTCATCCTTCCCGGAGATACTGTCTCCGATGGTGGTAATAATTCCGCTTTCCCCCGTGGCGATACTTTCCATTTTAACGCCTCGGCTATCACCATTTTAAATGAAAGCAGCGTTTGGGATGCCGCGAGTTTTGTGGGTGAGTTTGCTTTTAACCGTCGACTTAACATTTCTGAAAATGCCGATCAGCTGGATCCACTGGCAACCCGTGATGCCAGCGCCGTGCAGTTCGTGTTCTCGCCGGAATACTTTCAGGTTATGCCGGGGCTCGATCTTCAGGTGCCCATCGCTATGGGATATGGCCTGTCCGGTCGTTCGTCTGTTAATGGCGTACTTTTTCCGGCTGAGCACGGCGGTAACGTGAGCCTTGGGGTGAAAGGGGACTACAACCGTATCTGGCGCTTTGGTGTGAGCTTTACCAAATATATCGGTGACGCCGGCTCTGTAATCCAGTACGACACTGAAGTTCCTATGCTGTCCTACAAGAATTTCCACGGCGACCGTGACTTCATCTCATTTTCGATTCAACGCACTTTCTAAAGGAATAACCATATGAAAGCTATGATCAAAACCGGAATTGCTGCCGCGCTGGCGCTGAGTTTATCTCCGCTGGCACTGGCAAAAGCCAGTGACGCCGACGCGGCAAAACTGGGTGACACCTTAACGCCATTGGGTGGAGAAATGGCCGCCAACGCCGATGGCTCAATCCCTGCCTGGACAGGCGGTATCAAAGATAACGTGGCGGGCGACCATGCCGGTGACATCCCGCTGGATTTGTTTGCTGACGAGAAACCGCTTTATAAGGTAGACATTAACAACTATGAGCAATACAAAGACCAGCTCAGCAAGGGCACGATAGCCCTGATGAAAAAGTACCCGGATACATTTTATGTGAATGTCTATCCAACCCACCGCACGGCAACGGCGCCCGAGTATGTTATTGAGGGCACCAAACGTAATGCCACCCAGTGCGAGCTCACCGAAAACGGCTACAGCATCGATGGCTGTATCGGCGGTATCCCATTCCCCATTCCGGAAAATGGCAACGAGGTAATGTGGAATTTTCTGCTACGGGTAGAAGCCCCTTCCATCGAATACACGTTTAAGAATGTGGTTGGGAATGCTGACGGCTCCCATACTCTTGCTACCCGTAACGAAATTGCCTTCCAGTACCCGCCTTATTACAGAGATGCGGATCCGGATGACTGGAACGGGGAATATTCCATGTTCCGTTTCAACACCATGGAGCCACCATTTAAAGCCGGTGAATCTCTGGTGATCCGCGACAGCATCGACGCTGACAACCCCCGTAAAGCCTGGCAATACCTGCTCGGACAGCGACGTGTTCGTCGTGCTCCTACCGTTGCTTACGATACGCCTGACTTCGTGGCCTCCGGCGCGAACTACTTCGATGAGGTACAGGGCCTGTTAGGACACATTGACCGCTTTACCTGGACGCTGAAGGGCAAGCAGGAAATGCTGGTACCGTACAACGACAACGGATTTATCAAGCCTTCGGCAGACGAAGCCATCAGTGAGTACCACCTCAACCCGGAGCACGTACGCTGGGAGAAGCACCGCGTGTGGGTGGTAGAGGCAAATGTCGCTGAAGGTAGTCGTCACGCCGTACCCAAGCGCACCTATTACATCGACGAGGACTCCTGGGTGATTCTGCTGATAGACGGTTACGACGCCGAGGGCAACTTGTGGAGAACCTCTCAGCTGACTCCCTTTGTGGTGCCTGCCGTACCGGCGGTATTGATTAAAACTGCCACCGTATTCAACCTGCAGGCAAAAACCATGAGTGTGATTCAGTCACTGAACGGTGAAAGTTTTCACGTGGTAGATGCCAAGCCTGAAACTTACTTCACTGGTGACGCCGTAGCTGCAGATGCGGTGAGATAGTCGTGCGGAGGAGGGGCGTGAGCTCCTCTTTTATCGGTTTGAGACTTTACGGAAATTGCCTCACATGAAACGAGTAATGAAATCTCTTGTATGCGGTCTTGGATTTTTTGTTTCCGGTCTGACGTTGACTGCTGCCAGCGCTGCAGAAAAGCCAATGAGCGATACCTTAAAGCAGGTGCTGACGTCGGATGCCAAGCGCAACAAAATCAGTCTGCAGAGCCTGCAACTTGCATTGGACAACGCCGGCTCAAGGCTGGTATCAGTAGGTGAGCGGGGCGTGGTACTGCTGTCAGATGATAACGGCGAAAGCTGGCGTCAGGCCGAAAAAGTGCCGGTTTCGGTCACCCTAACCTCGGTAAGCTTTGCCGATGAAAACAACGGCTGGGCCGCCGGGCACAGTGGCATAATCATCCATACCGTGGATGGCGGAGAGACCTGGGAAGCCCAGCTTAACGGTGCAGAAGCTGCGGAACTTGCCATGGCTGAAGCACTGAAAATGATAGAAAACGACGAAGAAGCCGGCGAAGACGCTAAAAGAAATGCCGGTTACCTGGTCAAGGAAGGGGCTGACAAGCCTCTGCTGGCTATTCATTTTGCCAATGACAAACGCGGCTGGGCCGTGGGCGCGTATGGTCTTGCGCTGGCGACGGATGATGGTGGACAACACTGGTATTCCATTATCGGACGATTGCCCAACGACATGGGGAGCCATCTTTATCAGGTCCTGGAGAAGGGCAATGAACTTCTGATTATCGGTGAGCGGGCAGCCGTGTTTGCATCTGATGATAGTGGTAAAGCTTTTAAGCGGGTGAATACGCCCTACATCGGCAGTTATTTTGATGGTTTGTTGCTGGAAAATGGCGCAACGCTGCTCTACGGACTGCGCGGTAATATCTGGCTGCAACCCGCCGATGGCAGAGCATGGCAGCATATCGATACCGGCATGGAAGTGACGCTGACCAGCGGAGTTGTTTCGCCTGACGATACTATCTTACTGGCTGATCAAAGCGGGCAGATTTATCGCTCGGCAGATAACGGTGCGCACTTTGACCTGCTCGGGCAAACACCATTTGGTGGCATCACAGATTTCATTGCAACAGACAGCGGCTTTGCCGTGAGTACATCCCGCGGCACGCACGTACTGAAACTGGAAAACCTTGTGCAGGGAGGTAGTCGTTGATGAGTGCACAACACACCAGAGAGGAAACACTGATCCGAAACCTGGAAGATTTTGACACCGGATCAGGCCGTCTGCTGGAAAGAGCTATCTTTAATTTCCGTCCGCTGATCATCCTGTTGTGTCTGGTGGTGACGGCGGTACTGGCCTATCAGTCGGCACGCCTGGAATTAAGTGCTGGCTTTCAGAAAATGATCCCCGGCAATCACCCTTATATCGTGAATTTTCTGGAAAACAGTAAACAGCTGGCTGATACCAGTAACGCCCTAAGAATTGCGGTAGAAAATGAGAACGGCACCATCTTTGATGCTGACTATCTGGAAACTCTGCGACAGCTCAATGACGAATTATTCCTGATGCCCGGTGTTGAGCGGCCGTTTATGAAATCTCTCTGGGCACCGTCAGTCCGCTGGACGGGTGTTACCGAGGAGGGGCTGGATGGTGGGCCGGTCATTCCTGACAATTACGATGGCTCGGTAACCAGCCTGGATCAGGTGCGCCTCAACGTGGAGCGTTCCGGCGAGGTAGGTCAGCTGGTGGCGTCTGATTACACATCCAGCATTATTCTGCTTCCGCTCAGGGAAACCAATCAGGACGGCGAGCAGATTGATTATCATGAGCTTTCCGGCTATCTCGAATCGGTACGTGACAAGTATCAGCAAAACGGCATTAAGATCCACATTACCGGTTTTGCCAAGGTGGTGGGAGACCTCATCGACGGCCTGCAGCAGGTGCTGGTGTTCTTCGCGATTACAATTGGCATCTGCACAATAGTGCTCTTTATCTATACCCGCTGTATCCGAAGTACGCTGCTGGTGGTGGTGTGTTCTCTGGTGGCGGTAGTCTGGTTGCTTGGCCTGTTGCCAACGCTTGGCTACGAGCTGGATCCATACTCTATTCTGGTTCCGTTTCTGGTGTTCGCTATCGGTATGAGCCACGGTGCCCAGAAAATGAATGGCATCATGCAGGACATTGGTCGCGGAATTCATAAGCTGCTGGCAGCACGCTATACCTTCCGTCGGCTATTTGTGGCTGGTATTACGGCGCTGGTTTCTGACGCTGTAGGATTTGCCGTTTTGATGGTGATTGATATCCCGGTGATTCAGGATCTGGCCGTCACCGCCAGTATCGGCGTGGCAGTACTCATATTTACCAATCTCATTCTGTTACCGGTATTGCTTTCCTATACCGGGGTGTCTGCCAGTGCCGCTGCCCGCAGTGTGAAAGCGGAACAGCGTGATGCGAAAGACATCAACCATACCAAACATCCGTTGTGGGCTTTCCTGGATTTATTCACCCGCCGTGGTGTCGCAACGGTTACGGTTATCGCTGCACTGGTACTGGGGCTAGGTGGTGTCATCATCGGTTCGCAGGTAAAAATCGGTGATACCGATCAGGGCGCGCCAGAGCTTCGCCCGGATTCCCGTTACAACCTCGATAATGCCTATATCACGTCCCACTACGCCACCAGCAGTGATGTATATGTGGTGATGGTGAAAACCGGTCAGTACGCCTGTGCCCACTACAGCACCCTGATGGATGTGGATGCTTTGGAACAATCGCTGCGTCAGCTTCCGGGAGTAGTGACCACATCATCCCTGGCAGGTCTTGCCAAAGTAGCGAATGCCGGTATGAACGAGGGGAATCTGAAATGGTACGGCATCCCGCCTTCACAGGGCATGCTCAATGCCATCATTACCCGGGCTCCCCGGGAAATGTTTAATCAGAACTGCGACTTGCTGACCATTTTCGCCTATCTGCAGGACCATAAATCTGACACCCTGAATGATGTGGTGAACACTGTCGAAGCCTTCGCCGCTGAGCATAATAGTGACGACATTACCTTTCTCAATGCGGCTGGCAATGCGGGCATAGAAGCCGCCACCAATATCGTGGTGGAAAAAGCCAATACCCAGATGCTGCTGTATGTTTATGCCGCTGTCATTCTGCTGGCATTCCTAACCTTCCGCTCGTGGCGTGCAGTGCTGTGTGCTGTATTACCGCTGATGCTGACGTCTGTGCTCTGTCAGGCTCTGATGGTATGGCTCAATATCGGCGTTAAAGTGGCGACACTGCCGGTAATTGCCCTGGGCGTGGGGATCGGGGTGGATTATGCGCTTTATATACTGACGGTAGTTAAAACCCGTCTTAGCGAAGGGGCTAACCTGTCTGATGCCTATTACGATGCATTGTTGTTTACCGGCAAGGTGGTGGTACTTACCGGTATCACGCTGGGTATTGCGGTTGCTACCTGGGTGCTTTCACCCATTAAGTTCCAGGCCGATATGGGAATTCTGCTGGCCTTCATGTTCATCTGGAACATGCTGGGAGCACTAATTCTGCTGCCAGCGCTGGGTCACTTTTTTCTAAAAGAACAAAAGGCATAATCGATATAAGAAAGTAAAATTTAACAAAATAGTAACACAAGGGTGAGGATTCACCTTATGATGGAGGTCGAAAGACCTCCATGCATGTTTCACGATTTTTACTGAGTGGACCAGAATCATGATAGCAGAACATCATATTGAGAAAGAAAAGGCGTTAGTAGATAAGTTCGATTTGCGCTCGAAACTCCGGTTCAATCAGGAGACGGGTAAGATCTGGCTTGGTGAAAACCGTCTCCTGCTTTTTCATGCCAAAGCCATGATGGAGATGCGGGCAAAGCTTTTCGATACCCTCGACAGTGATTCTGCTAAACGCATTCTTATTCGTATGGGCTATGTGGCCGGCGAGCAGGATGCAGATCTGGCGCATAAAATGGCCAATGAAAAGCCAGACTATGATGTGTTCAGTCTGGGTCCCGAAATGCACGCTTTTGAGGGGCAGGTACGTTCTCACATTACCGACTATGATATTGACTGGAAAGACGGCCGTTTCTTCGGAGAGGTCATGGTAGAAAACTCCTGGGAAGCAGAAGCGCACTTGCAATCTATGGGGCTGAGTAGCGAAGCAAGTTGCTGGACAATTATCGGTTATGCATCAGGGTATACCAGCCGCTTCTTTCGTCGTTTTATTGTATTCAAAGAAACAGAATGCATGTGTAAGGGCGAGGCTCACTGCAAGTTTATCGGTAAACCTGCTGACTGCTGGGATGACGAGGCCTACGTAGACTTATTTCGTGATGCACCACTTGAACCGTCGTTCCGTGCTATCGAAGATGAACTGAACCAGCTGAGGGGAAAACGTAAGGTCCGTCACGATACTGACGGCCTGGTTGGCGCGTCGCCTCAGTTTACCAATGCCCTGAATTTGCTGAAGCGTGCTGCTGATACCCCCATCAATGTGCTGTTGCTGGGTGAGACCGGAGTGGGTAAAGAGGTGTTTGCCCGCTGGTTGCACGAGCACAGTCCCAGAAAAGATGCCCCCTTCATTGCGGTTAACTGCGGGGCAATTCCTGATGAACTGATTGAGTCAGAACTGTTTGGTGTAAAAAAGGGCGCGTATACGGGGGCACAGGATTCCCGGCCAGGTCGGTTTGAACGGGCTGACGGTGGTACATTATTTCTCGATGAACTTGGTGATTTGCCGTTATCAGCGCAGGTTAAACTCCTGCGGGTACTTCAAACCGGTGAAGTGGAGCGACTCGGTGATGATGTGGTTCGCAGAGTCAACGTGAGGCTTGTAGCTGCCACTAATGTGGACTTGCAGAATGCCATCAAAGAAAGTCGCTTCAGGGCCGATCTTTATTACCGTATTGCCACTTATCCGGTGAGTATACCGCCTCTCCGTGAGCGCCTGGCAGATATCATAATGCTGGCCGCATTTATGGTAGATAAATTCTCAGGAATTTATCAGAAAACGCTCAATGGATTTTCAGAGCGGGCTGTGCAGGCTTTATCCGCGCACGACTGGCCGGGTAATGTGCGAGAACTGGAAAACGTCATCGAGCGAGGCGTGCTGCTGACGGGGGAGGGGGAACAGATCGAGGTGGAGTCTCTGTTCGTCGCGGTACCGGACGCGGTGCAGGAAAAGCTCGACGGGCCTGATACGGTTTCACAGAGCGGCAATATCACAGCGGTAGATAAATCGCCGGAGTTTAATGAAGGTTTCTATGACCGTCTGCTGGAAGACGGACAGTTCGACATGGCCCAGCACGAACAGCAGCTGTTTGAGGCGGCGGTTCGCAAAGCCGATGGCAACCTGACTCACGCCGCCCAGTATCTGGGTGTGACCCGGCGACAACTTGCCTATCGGATTAATGAGAAAAGTCGCTAAAAAAGTGGCCGGAAAGCATAAACTTTCTGGCCTGTTCATTGTTAAAGTTTTCGCCAGCTAACCTCTTGCACGGCGATGTTTCATACCTGCCATAACTTCCGCCAGACGTTCTACCGCACCAATGGATTCACCCGGGTCGATGACGGCATGAGGATTTCCGAAATCATTCTCTGCACCGGTCTGCACCAGCAACCCATCTCTGCGCGGATAGAAGGACACTTTCTTGGAAAAGTATTGTACGCCGTAAGTGACCTCGGGCTGAGGAATTAACTTACATGTCTGTCCGCGCACTGGCAGGATACTGTCATCAGCCAGAAGCGCCCTGGCACCGTAACCGGTGCAGTTGATGATGGTTTTTCTTCAAAGTTACTGAAGTCCTGCTTCTCCTTCAGCTCCCGATACACGATATCACCGCCTCCGGAGAGAAACACCTCCGTGAGCCCCGTGATGACCTTTAGTTTCGAAAGGAGTATCGGAGAGCTGAAACATTCTTGCCCATTCTACCGGGTTGCCGTGTAGGCCAAGCAGGGTCTGATATTTTCTGAAGGATGTTCGCGCCATCTGCTCCCAGATGCTGGCAAAAGGCTGCGCGTAGGCAGCAGAAATGATGCGGGAATCTGGTGACCAGATGCCAGTGGCAAAAGAGGATCGTACGTAAGGCGGCCGTTCTTTGGCATAAATAGTCACTTTTATCCCTTTACGCTGAGCCTGAATAGCGGTAGTCAGGCCAATAGCACCACAACCCAGTACCGCAATGGTTTTGACACCTGTCAGTGAGGCCATTTGCTCATTGTCTAATTTTTCGATTGTTATATCCGTATTAAGTACAAGCAAAGAGGCATAGAAAATAGCGATACTTTGTATCACAAGAACGTCTGGCTTCAGGTCGGTAAAGATTTAACCGAAAACACTGAGTCAGACCTGATTCATTGTTGCAGATACAGGAGACTATTATGCAAATCGAATTTTCAGGAAAAACCGCTATCGTCACAGGTTCTACGAAAGGGATTGGTCTGGCAACAGCATCAATGCTGGCAAATGCCGGAGCAAAAGTCTTCCTCACAGGACGAACAGAACAAAGCGTCAATGAGGCCGTAGAAAACCTTAAATCAAGATTTCAGGAAGCAGATATCACCGGAGTGGCGGCGGATTTGGGCACGGCTGAAGGCTGCAAAGTGCTTACCGATAAAGTTCCTTCCTGCGATATTCTGATTAACAATGTGGGCATTTATGGTGCCACGGATTTTTTTGAAATCAGCGATGAGGAATGGCAGCAGTATTATGATGTGAATGTAATGTCTGCAGTGCGCCTTTCCCGCCACTATGCCCCTGCCATGGCTGAGCAGAAATGGGGGCGGATTTTATTTGTTGCCTCAGAGTCGGCGATAAATATTCCGGTGGAAATGATTCAGTATGGCACGTCGAAATCTGCAATTCTTGGCTTATCCCGTGGACTTGCTAAACGTATGGCTGAAACAGGTGTTACAGTGAATGCCGTATTGCCCGGACCAACGCTTAGTGAAGGCGCTGAAAGTATTCTGCAGGATATTGCCAGCGAACGTGATATCAGCGTGGATGAGGCAGGCAAGCAGTTCGTAACGGAAAATCGCCCCTCTTCGATCACGCGTCGCTTTGCCAGTACCGAGGAAGTAGCGAATATGATTGTATATACCTGTTCAGAGCAGGCCTCAGCTACCACAGGCAGCGCCTTGCGCGTTGATGGTGGAATCGTCGATTTCATCATGTAACTAAGGTTAATGTGTGTCTGTCGGAAAAATGCCGACAGACCACAGGCTACTCGTTTTCCTGCCCGGGATGCATCACTCACTTCACTTTTATCTCTTCTACTTCAAGTGCCTCCGTCCATTTCGACTTCTTACCAACTTCAGCCAGTGTGCAAGCCAACCCAATACCATTCTTGCCTCATCGTATTTCTGACTACTGAATAAAACGCCCCTGGCTTTACAATTTTGTCAGGCACGCTGACAGCCTGACATTTACGTAAAGAAAAAGTTAAAGCTTCCTGTTTATTCTAATTGTCTGATTTTAATTAATTCAATAAAAACAATGTCATGAAAACGTGGCACGCATCCTGATATTGGTTAATAAATTGTTGCATTTGTAAGTACTGTTTTATCAATAACGGAGAATAATTATGGCGATGACAGGGGTATTACGTCCGGGACACGCAGTGGTACGGGTACTGGATCTGGAAGAGTCGATTAAGTTTTATCGTGATGTTATGGGCCTGGTTGAAACCGGTCGTGACGATATGGGGCGGGTCTATTTCAAATGCTGGGATGAGCGTGATCACAGCAGTTACATTATCCGTGAAGCAGAACAAGCCGGTGTCGATTTTATCGGCTTCAAGGTACTGGATAACGACACACTGGATAAGCTGGAAAAAGATTTAAACGATTACGGCGTGGAGACCCGCCGCATTGAGGCCGGCGACCTGATGGAAACCGGTGAGCGTGTACGCTTCACGCTGCCATCTGGTCATGAGTTTGAACTCTACGCAGAGAAAACCTCTGTGGGGAACGGGATGTCTATGGAGAACCCTGCTCCCTGGTATGAAGACAGCGAGCGGGGTATCGCACCGGTTCGCCTTGACCATGCGCTGCTGTACGGCCCTAACATTGCCGAGGTGAAAAAGATTTTCTGCGATGTGCTCGGCTTCTATCTTGTTGAGCGCGTGATCGGTGAAGACGGCAAAACAGAGGCGGGTATCTGGCTGTCCTGTTCTCATAAAGTCCATGATATTGCTTTCGTGGAATACCCTGAACCGGGCAAATTACACCACTGTTCATTCTTAATGGAAAGTTGGGAGCGGGTACTGAGAGCTGGCGACATCATGTCCATGAACGATGTCGCGGTAGATATCGGCCCGACCCGACACGGTATCACCCGCGGTTGTACCATCTATGCCTTTGACCCTTCGGGTAACCGCTTCGAGACCTTCATGGGCGGCTATCATCCTTATCCTGACTACGAAACCCTCACCTGGACCTGGGATAACTTTGCCCAGGGCCTGGATTACCCCCAGCGCAAGCTGCACGAAAGCTTCCTCACTGTTGTCAGCTAAGCGCCAGTACAGGAGTCAGTTATGAACGAGAGTATTGCGGCAAGCCCTGACCAGTTTGATATCACCCGTCAGTGGGTGCGTGTAACAGGCAAACGGGAAGACGGCTTTATTGAGTTTGATTTCAGTATGGGGGAGCCGGAAGTGTTTCTGGAAATGGTCCTGAAGGAAGATGACTTCAACGCATTTTGCCGGCAGCAACAGGTTGCTTTCCTGAGGACTGATAACGAGTCGGGAAACGCAGAAGTGTCACCCTGGGACTGGCGTCTGCATGACGCCACCCATCATTTCAGAGACGCCTGACACAGAAAAATTATCGCAAAGGGAGAGGTGGCAAGTGGCGCGAGCCGGCGTCTGTCACTATTAATCACTTATCCGGAGTAAACCGAGATGCAAATAGATGTACAAACGGTAAGCATTACACCGAAAAACACTACTTTTACTCATTTACAGAAGCGGTTCGGCAACAAGATTCCGTCCCGTTATCAGGAAGCCAGTTACGATCTGCAGGCGTGTGAAAACCTGCATTATCGTCCTACCTGGGCACCAGAGCAGCAGTTGTATGATGCGGAACTCAGCAAGATTCGCATGAACGACTGGTACGATTTGAAAGATCCCCGTCAGTTTTACTACAGCACTTACACCCTCAACCGGGCAAAAAAACAGGAAACCATGGAGTCTAACTTCTCCACAGTAGAAACCCTGAAACTGATTGAGAACCTCCCGGACAATGTACGGGATGATGCCCAGAAAGTGCTACTTCCACTGCGGCATGTGGCCTGGGGAGCAAACCAGAACAATACCTTTGTTTGCGGCTATGGTTACGGTGCCATTTTTACTCAGGCGTGTATGTACCATGCTATGGATAACCTCGGTATCGCCCAGTACCTTTCTCGTATTGGTCTGATGCTGGATGACGTGGTGGCCCTGGAAGGGGCAAAAATAGACTGGATGGAAGCGGATGCCTGGCAGCCACTTCGCCGCACTATGGAAGACCTGCTGGTGGTGCGTGATCCGGTAGAGCTGTTTGTTAAACAGAATTTTGTCCTAGATGGCTTGCTGTACCCGCTGGTGTACCTTCGCCTTGTTGATGAATTGATGGTTGAAGAAGGCGGCTCAGGGCTCTCTATTCTGACTCAGTTCATGAGCAGCTGGTATTCCGAATCTGCCCGCTGGGTCGATGCCATGGTTAAAACCATGGCAGCGGAATCTGATGCCAATCGTGCTCACCTCGAAAACTGGATCGATTCCTATTCTTCTCATGTTTCTTCTGTGCTGATCCCTGTGGCTGGTCTTGTTCTGGAAGGCAGTGAAGCGGATCAGGAAGTCGCCACTGTACACGAAGCCATGATGGCCCGCGCCCGCAAGCTTGGCCTGTTCAAACAGGAGAAAGCCTGATGTCTAACGTGTTCATCATTTTACAGGCCAACGAGGACACCCGTCCCATCGTCGAAGCCATCGAAATCGACAACCCTGACGCCGAAGTGGTGCAGGAGCCGGCCATGGTGAAAGTGGTGCGCCCTAATCACTTAGTGATTAAACGGGAAACCATCGAAGAACAGGTAGGCCGCGAATTCGATATGCAGGAAATCGGCATCAACCTCGTCACGCTAAGTGGCAACGTTGATGAAGACGAAGACAGCCTGACCTTAACCTGGAATAGCTAGATAAATTCAAGTCGCTGTCGGTGAACAGCGAGGCCGCTTCGGCTGCAAAATTTTGGAGAGAGTAATGGATATTCAGAAGAAACCTAAAAAACTCAGCATCAAAGAAAAGTATCGCATGATGACCCGGGATCTGGCCTGGGAACCGAGCTATCGCACCAAAAAAGAAATTTTCCCTTATGTGGATTATGAGGGCATTAAGATTCATGACTGGTCGAAGTGGGAAGATCCGTTCCGCATGACCATGGATTCCTACTGGAAATATCAGGCAGAAAAAGAGCGGAAATACTACGCGATTATTGATGCTCACGCGCAAAATAATGGCCACCTCAATATTACGGATGCCCGTTATCTGACCGCGCTGAAACTGTTTCTGCAGGGCATCAGTCCGGGTGAGTATGCGGCGCATCGTGGTTTTGCCCGTGTGGGACGAGAGTTTGCCGGAGTTGGTCCGCAGGTAGCCTGTCAGATGCAGGCCATTGACGAGATTCGTCACGCCCAGACTCAGGTTCACGCCATGTCGAACTATAACAAGTTCTACAATGGCTTTGCCTCCTTCGCTGAACAACGTGATCGTATCTGGTACACCTCCGTGCCGCGCAGTTTCTTCGATGATGCCATGTCTTCCGGCCCCTTTGAGTTCCTGGTCGCCATCGGCTTCTCATTCGAATACGTGCTGACCAACCTGCTGTTCGTACCTTTCATGTCCGGTGCCGCCTATAACGGCGATATGGCAACGGTGACGTTTGGTTTCTCTGCTCAGTCCGATGAAGCCCGTCATATGACTCTTGGACTGGAATGTATCAAGTTCATTCTTGAACAGGATCCGGACAATATCCCTATCGTGCAGAAGTGGATTGATAAGTGGTTCTGGCGCGGCTGCCGTTTGCTGACCCTGGTTGCCACCATGATGGACTATATGCTGCCCAAGCGCGTGATGTCCTGGCGTGAAGCCTGGAATATTTATGGCGTGGAGAACGGCGAGGCGCTGTTTAAAGATCTGGCCCGCTACGGCATTCGCAAACCCATGCACTGGGACGACGTGGAGAAATCCATCGACCATACCTCTCACCAGTTGATGCTGGGTCTCTATCAGTGGAAATTCGGTACGGCCTTCCACAGCTGGATCCCGACCGCAGAAGACTTCGAGTGGCTGAAGAAGAAATACCCGGACACATTCGAGAAGTACTACATGCCGCGCTGGGAGTACATCATCAAGCAGAAGGAGGCCGGCAACGAATACAACAACTTCGGTTTACCGAAACTCTGTCAGACCTGCCAGCTGCCATGCCTTTACACAGAACCGGATGATCCGACGCAGCTCGCCCATCGCGAGACCGTTTATGAAGGGGAGAAATATCATTTCTGCTCTGACGGCTGTCAGCACGTGTTTGAGCAGGAACCCGAGAAATTTGTTCAGTCTTGGCTGCCTATGCCTGGCCTGATGCAGGCGCCGCTGAACGGTGATCTGGCTGCCTGGATGGAGTGGGTGTCGCTGAATCCTGAAACCGATACTGGTGACTATCAGGGTTCTGAAGATCAGCAGAACTTTGACAAGTGGCGCCGTCAGGCCACGTCAAACAGCTGAAACCTATTGCAGGAAAATAAGGAGAACAATTATGTCTGTAGTAGCTAATGGTGAATACAAATTTGCTCCCCGCGATGCGGTGGAAAATTTTCAGGGTAACTATCTGCTGTTTGCCTGCTGGGATCAGCACATGCTGATGGCTGCCCCGTTTATGCTGTTTGCGTCACCTAAAGACAAACTAGGGGACATTATCGACGCTCAGCTTAAACCATTGATGTCACCGGATCCGGACTTCGACAAAATCGACTGGGATGCCATCAAATGGCTGAAAGACAACAAGCCCTGGATCCCGGACATGAATAAAACCGTGGAAGAAAATGGCCTGGGTCATAAAGACCAGATGCGTTTTACCACCCCCGGACTGGCGACGCTGATTTTAGGGGAGAGCTGATATGACTTATGAAGTCACGATCGAACCTCTCGGTCAGACCATCGAAGTTGAGGAGGACCAGACCA
This sequence comes from Alteromonas sp. ABV4_515, assembly GCF_056160345.1. NCBI lineage: Bacteria > Pseudomonadati > Pseudomonadota > Gammaproteobacteria > Alteromonadales > Alteromonadaceae > Alteromonas > Alteromonas sp. ABV4_515. The sequence continues at coordinate 406,786 of NZ_JBSWWZ010000003.1, read as the reverse complement.
TTCTGGATGCAGCGCTGCGGGCAGGGATTTACCTGCCCCATGCCTGCGGGCACGGGCTGTGTGCTACCTGCAAAATTGATGTGCTGGAAGGTGAGGTTGATCACGGAGAGGCATCCGGCTTTGCGCTGATGGATTTTGAGCGTGAGGAGAATAAATGTCTGGCCTGCTGTGCGCGCCCGGAAAGCGATCTGGTCATTGAAGCGGAAATTGAGGAAGACGAAGATTCCCGCAACCTGCCTATCGCAGATTACGAGTGTGTAGTGAGCCGTATTGAGGATCTCACGCCTACCATTAAGGGGATCTGGCTGAAGCTGGACAACCCTGATGCCATTGAGTTTCAGGCTGGTCAGTACATTCAGCTTAATGTGCCGGACGGCATTGGCAGCAGAGCGTTTTCCATTGCTAACAGTCCGTCACTGGATGGCGAGATTGAACTTAATATCCGGCAGGTTCCCGGCGGCGCTGCCACTACCTATATCCATGAAAAACTGCAGGTGGGAGATGAGATTTCTTTCACCGGGCCTTATGGCCGGTTTTTTGTGAAGAAATCAGCTGAAATGCCCATGATTTTTATGGCTGGTGGCTCAGGACTTTCCAGCCCGCGCTCTATGATCCTGGAACTGCTGGAAGAGGGATGCGAACTGCCTATCACCCTGATTTACGGCCAGCGCAGTAAAGAAGAGCTTTACTACCACAAAGAGTTTCTTGAGCTGGCAGTGAAGTATCCGAACTTTACCTATGTGCCCGCATTGTCAGACAACAAAAGTGGAAACTGGGAAGGCGAAACCGGCTTCGTGCATGAAGCCGCTCAGCGAGCCTTTGATGGAAATTTCTCCGGTCATAAAGCGTATCTCTGTGGCCCACCTCTGATGATCGATGCCTGCATAAATACCCTGATGCAGGGAAGGTTATTCGAGCGTGACATCTACACCGAGAAATTTATCTCTGCCGCAGATGCCCAACAGGTAAGAAGCCCGCTATTTAAAAATATCTGAAGTGAATATTAATACTTTGAGAGTATCAAGAGTCGGTTTAAATGGTATTAGACGGTATAGAGCGTCAGGATTACACTCGGTTCAAGTGTTAGTAAGTTGTAAATTTATTTTATCAAAATCATCGTCAAGAACGTGAAATAAGCGAGTAAAACAATGCGCCAGATTCAGAATTTTATCAGAGGAGAATTTGTCGAAGCGGCTTCAGGAAAACGCTTCGATAAAGTATCGCCCGTTACCGGCGAAATCATTGCCAGCGTTGCCGAGGCCGGAAAGTCAGACGTCAACGAGGCAGTGCTTGCGGCGAAAGAGGCGCTTAATGGGGAGTGGGGCGCCATGACCACTGACGAGCGTGTTACCATGCTCTATGAGGTGGCTGATGAAATTACCCGCCGTTTTGAGGATTTCGTGGAAGCCGAAATGGCCGATACCGGTCAGCCTCAGCATGTGATGCGTCATGTCTTCATTCCTCGCGGCGCAGCAAACTTCAAAATCTTCGCAGATACCATTAAAAACGTGGCAACGGAAAGCTTCCGTCTGGATACGCCGGATGGCGCTGGCGCACTGAACTATGGTGTACGCAAACCCAAAGGCGTTATTGGTGTTATCAGCCCGTGGAACGCGCCATTTATGCTGATGACCTGGAAAGTGGGTCCGGCACTGGCATGTGGTAACACGGTTGTGGTCAAGCCTTCTGAAGAAACCCCGCTTACCGCAACCCTGCTGGGTGAGGTGATGAATAAAGTGGATGTACCGGCCGGCGTGTATAACGTGGTTAACGGTTTTGGTCCGGATTCCGCCGGTGAGTTTGTTACTCAGCATCCTAAAGTTGACGGCATCACTTTTACCGGTGAAACCCGAACCGGTACCGCCATCATGAAAGCCGCGGCAGAGGGTACACGGGACGTGTCCTTCGAGATGGGCGGTAAGAATGCAGGAATCGTTTTCGCCGATTGTGATTTTGATAAGGCGGTCGAGGGTATTTTCCGCTCAGCGTTCCTGAATACCGGTCAGGTTTGTCTGGGTACAGAGCGTGTGTACGTAGAGCGTCCGATATTCGAGAAATTTGTTCAGGCGCTGAAAGAAAAAGCAGAGGCCGTTTCCCTTGGCCGTCCTACCGATGCCGGTGTGAACTACGGCCCACTTATCAGTAAGGAGCATCAGGACAAGGTGCTGTCTTATTACAACAAGGCGGTGGAAGAGGGGGCAACCGTGGTTACCGGTGGTGGTATTCCGGAAATGCCAGACGGCGTAAAAGGCGGCAACTGGATCCAGCCCACTATCTGGACCGGCCTGTCTGATGATGCCACCGTCATTCGCGAGGAAATATTCGGTCCTTGCTGCCATATCCGCCCGTTCGACAGTGAAGAGGAAGTGGTGAACCTGGCCAATGATACGGAATATGGCCTCTCCACCACCATCTGGACCCAGAACCTTGGCGTAGCTCATCGCATGGCAGAAAACATCGATGTAGGGATCTGCTGGGTGAACTCATGGTTCCTGCGCGATCTGCGCACCGCTTTCGGTGGCACCAAACAGTCTGGTATAGGCCGCGAAGGTGGCGTGCATTCGCTGGAGTTCTATACCGAGCTGCGCAACGTCTGCATCAAGATGTAAGGAGACTGACATGGATAATCAGTTAATCAGTAAACTCGGCGATGAGCTTTACGAAGCTTTCGTTTCCAGAAATACCCTGACGCCTTTCACCGAGCAATATCCGGATATCACGTTGGAGCAGGCCTACCGCATTCAGGAGCGCTTTATTCAACGTCGGCTAAACAGCGGAGAAACGGTAACCGGTAAGAAAATTGGTGTTACCAGTGCTGCGGTTCAGAAAATGCTTGGCGTGTTTCAGCCGGATTTCGGCATCCTGACCAGCAAGATGGTGTATCGCCAGGGCGAAGTCATCGATCTCAACGGACTTATTCAGCCAAAAGCAGAGGCGGAACTGGCACTGGTGCTGAAAGAAGATCTTATTGGCCCCGGTATCACGCCGGTAGATGTGATGCGTGCTACTGACTATGTCAGCCCCTGTTTTGAAATCGTCGATTCCCGTATCACAGACTGGAAAATCAAGATTCAGGATACAGTGGCAGACAATGCTTCCTGCGGGGTTTATGTGCTGTCTGATCAGAAACTCGACCCGCGCAAGGTGGATATCACCATGTCCGGCATGACCCTTTATAAAAACGGTGAACTGTTCTCAACCGGAGTCGGCGCAGCTGTGCAGGGTTCGCCCTTCAATGCTGTCGCCTGGCTCGCTAATACTCTTGGTGAACTCGGTATTCCGTTTAAGGCCGGAGAGGTCATTCTGTCCGGTTCCCAGTCTGCGCTGGTGCCGGTGTCTGACGGCGACGAACTGACCTGTACTCTGGGCGGTATCGGTGAATGCTCAGTGCGATTTGAAGGGAGAACAGCACGATGAAAACACAACTGACTCAGGATCAGATCACCCGCTTCTGCGAGCATGTGGAAGGCGCGCAGACCCGTGCCTACGCCATCCCTAAACTGACCAATGAATTTGCGGAGATGACCGTCGAGGATGGTTACTTTGTGCAGAACGCGTTGCGAAAACGCTTCCTTGAACAGGGTCAGCGGCTGGTGGGCTGGAAGGCGGGTCTTACCTCTAAAGCCAAAATGCAGCAGATGGGCGTATCGGTGCCAACTATCGGTTTTCTTACTGACGCCATGAGCGTACCGGAAAATACTGTGGTCGATACCGCTGAACTGGTTCATCCCCGGGTAGAGCTGGAAGTGGCTTTTGTGACTAAGGCCGAGTTGTCTGGCCCCGGCTGCACAGCATCAGACGTTCTGGCGGCAACAGATTTCATTCTGCCTGCTATCGAGGTAATCGATTCACGCTACGAAAACTTCAAGTTTGATTTGCCCAGCGTAGTGGCGGACAACTCGTCCTCTGCGAAATTTGTCGCCGGTGGACGCCCCCGTTATGCCGAAGATGTGGAACTGGATCGTCTTGGCGTCGTGCTGGAAATCAACGGTGAAATCGTTGAAACCGGCTCTTCTGCGGCGGTACTTGGCCATCCGGCAGAAGCGATGGCCATGCTGGTCAATATTCTCGCGGATATGGGCGAAGTGTTGCCTGCCGGCAGTTTTGTGATGAGCGGTGGCATTACAGCGGCAGTGGCTGTTAAGCCCGGTGACTCTGTGGTCGCCCGCTATCAGGAACTTGGCAGCGTCAGCGTACGCTTCACCTGAGCAGGAGTGACTCATGCCAATAATTGAAATGCATTTGATGAAAGGTCGCACCGATGAGCAAAAACGCTGTGCAGCCAGAGCAGTAACGGACGCCATTGTGGAATCTCTCGGTGTGAAGAAAGAGTCTGTTCGCATTCTTATTACTGAACACGGTGACTGCGACTTCTTCGTATCGGGTCTCACAATGGCGGAGCGAAATCACCAGCGAGAATTAAAACTGGAAGGAAACTTATGATGAAAAAAATCAAGTGTGCTCTGATAGGTTCGGGAAATATCGGTACCGACCTTATGTATAAAGTCATGCGCAGTGACGTGCTGGAGCCGGTATGGATGGTAGGTATCGACCCGGAATCTGAAGGCCTGGCGAGAGCGAAGAAGATGGGCCTGAAAGTAACCGCAGATGGCGTTGATGGTCTGTTACCTCATGTTGAGGCGGATGAAATTCAGATCGCTTTCGATGCTACCAGTGCTTATGTCCATGCGGAAAACAGTCGTAAACTCAACGAGCTGGGCGTCATGATGATTGACCTGACGCCTGCTGCCATCGGGCCGCTTTGCGTACCGCCGGTAAATCTTAAGGAGCATGCCGCTAAACAGGAAATGAACGTTAATATGATTTCCTGTGCTGGCCAGGCCACTATTCCTATTGTTAATGCGGTATCTCAGGTACAGACCGTAGAGTACGCGGAAATTATCGCCAGCCTGTCTTCTAAGTCTATCGGTGCGGGAACCAGGGCGAACCTGGACGAATTTACTTTTACCACTTCCAATGCTATCGAGAAAGTGGGTGGGGCGAAGAAAGGCAAAGCGCTGGCGATTATCAATCCCGCAGAGCCCCCTATCATCATGCGTAACACCATCTACTGCCTGACGGAGGATGCGCCGGACGAAGCCAAAGTGCGCAACTCTATTCTCACCATGATTGAGCAGGTACAGAAGTATGTGCCAGGCTATCGCCTGGTTAATGGTCCGGTTTTCGATGGCAATAAAGTAGCTGTGTTTATGGAAGTGGCAGGGCTTGGCGACTACCTGCCGAAATATGCCGGCAACCTCGACATCATGACTGCCTCTGCTACCCGCACAGCAGAGATGTTTGCCGAAGAAATACTTAACGGCACCCTGTTGCTGAAACCTGTGGAGGCTGCGTAATGAGTGAGCAGAGAAAAGTAATGCTGCATGACATGTGTCTGCGCGACGGCATGCATGCAAAAAAAGAACAGATCAGTGTTGAGCAGATGGTGAAAGTCGCCACGGCTATGGATAACGCCGGTGTACCGCTCATTCAGGTTACCCATGGCGCAGGTCTGGGCGGTAATTCATTGCAACATGGTTTTGCTATGGCCAGCAATGAGGAATATATCAGTGCTGTAGCTGCAGCGGTGAAAGAGACCATCATCTCGGTACTGCTTATACCAGGGCTCGGCACTATGAAAGAGCTGCGCTCAGCCTATGAAGCCGGAGCAAGAAGTATTCACGTTGCCACTCACTGTACGGAAGCCGATACCTCACCACAACACATTGCCTGCGCCAGAGAGTTGGGAATGGACACGTCAGGCTTTCTGATGATGTCTCACCTGAACACGCCTCAGGGCCTGACAGAACAGGGAAAGCTAATGGAATCTTACGGTGCGCAGACTGTGTATATCACGGATTCTGCTGGCTATATGCTGCCTGCGGATGTGACTGAAATCATCTCCCGCCTCCGCGGTGAACTGAAACCGGAAACCGAGATTGGCTTCCACGGCCATCATAACCTGGGGATGGGCGTCGCCAATTCCATTGCGGCTATTCAGGCTGGTGCCACCCGCATAGATGCGTCGGTTGCAGGTCTTGGTGCAGGTGCCGGTAACACGCCACTGGAAGTGCTGGCTGCTGTGTGTGAACGTATGGGTATTCCTACCGGCTGCGACCTGTTTAAGCTGATGGACGTAGCGGAAGACATCATTGTTCCTATGATGGATCACATGGTTCGCGTTGACCGCGATTCCCTGACTCTGGGGTACGCTGGCGTGTACTCCACGTTCCTGCTACATGCGAAAAAGGCCGCAGAGAAATATGGCATTACCGCCCGGGATATTCTTGTTGAACTGGGCCGTAAGAAAATGATCGGCGGACAGGAAGACATGATTCAGGACACCGCCATGACGCTGGCCAAAGAAAAAGGCCTGTTAAAAGAAGCGAGCTAGTTCTGAAGCGCGACCTGGAGAAGGGGAGTTCTGCAGAAAGTCGCGCTACCACGAAGTATGTAGGAGGTTTATATGTCCGATAAAAAACTTGCTGTTGTCGTGGGTGCCACGGGAACTTTTGGTGTTGAAATTGTGCGTCAGCTTGGTGATGCCGGGCTGAATGTGCTTGCAGTCGGTCGGGACGCAGATGCGTTGTCGAGCCTTGCCAGTCAGTATGACCACGTTCAGACCTGCCAGGCCGATATCAGTAACGACAGTGCGATTGCGGCTATCGGCAATGCCGTATCCGGCACGGTAGACATGGTCGTTCACGGACCGGGTGTCGGCGTAGCCGGTGGAATAATGACAGTACCCACCGAGACAATGGTGGATGCAGTGAATATCAAAGTAGGCGGCATGCTGCGGGTAACCCGCGCAGTCCATGACCACCTCGAGGCTGGCAGTCGTCTGGTGGCCATCGGTGGTCACTACGGACTGGAGCCAACGGAGTATGCCGCATCAGCCGGTGTAGCCAATGCTGCTCTGGTTAACGTGATGCGTCAGCTGTCGCTGGCATATGGCGAGAAGGGTATTACTGCTCACACCATAGCGCCGGGCCCTGCAGATAGTGAGCGGCTTCGTCGGGTAGCATCGGCGCGGGCAGAACAGCGGGGTATTGATGTGGAAGACGTGCTTGATGAACTCAAAGCAGATTCATCGGTACGTCAGTTCACCACCGCCGATCAGGTTGCCTGGGCGGTGTGTAATCTGCTCGATCCCCGAGCCATCGCCATGACAGGCTCTACTATCATGCTGGATTCCGGCCGTCGTAAAGGGCTGCCCTAGGCTGCTCTTATTAACGTGACGAATATCGTCATAGGAGATGTTTTATGCCAATCGTTCACTTTCATTTACCAGAGCGTCTGGCCGGACGGGAACAGGTCGAGGCCGTTGCCGCTAAAGCCACGGCAATTTATGCAGAGGTGCTGGATAGTCCGGTAGAACGCATTCGTGTTTATACGCATATTCTGCCTGACTACTGTGTCAGTGTGGGTGGCAAAACGCTGAATGCCGGCGCACCACCCGCACCGTTCTTTGAGTTTTTCGTCCTGAAAGGACGCTCACTTGAACAGCGCCATCGTGTTTCTGCGGGTTTTACGGAAATGTTATCGCTGACGCTGGGTTGTGATGCCAGCATTATTCGCGGTGTGTGTAATGAGGTTGAACCGGACAACTGGAGCATAGCTGGTAAGCCCGCTTCTGCCGTCCGACAAGGTGAGATAGCCAGTCGCGCAGGTACGCACTAAGCATTGATTGACCACTACCTCAATCCAGAAATAGACCTGCCGGCTTTGCCGGCAGCGGGAGAAAGACTATGCCTTTTAACGTCGACGTTACTAACAGCGATGAAACCTTCAACTGCCGAGCAGATGAAAACCTGCTCGCTGGAATGATGCGACGTTCCGGGAAATGCATTCCTGTGGGATGTCGCGGCGGTGGCTGCGGGGTGTGTAAGGTCAGAGTGATTTCCGGCCTGTGCAAGACCACAAAAATGAGCGCCTGTCATGTGACGCCTGAAGAGCAGGCAGAAGGGTATTTGCTGGCTTGTAAGGCACTTCCGACAACGAATATCGTAGTGGAGATTATCGGCAATATTCGTAAGAAAGTCTGTGAGCAACGCAAAAAGGAAGCGGCGGTTCTGCACAAGTAACCCCGATACTTCTGCGGATGTCAGAAATACTCATGGCGTCCCCGGCAGGAATCGAACCTGCAACTAAACCTTAGGAGGGTCTCGTTATATCCATTTAACTACAGGGACCAGAATTGCTTTTGTCTTTAATATCAAGCGTTCGCGCCAGTATAGTAAAATTTCATGGTGCTGTCAGCCAGCAAGGCTGACTCGCAGATTTACTGAGACCGGCACAGGTTAGTCTGCTTTACCGTTTAGTCACAAAGTCATTGGGCTGGATATTGCCAATGATGCCATTGTCTACCGGCACCACGGTGGCACTGTCTACAGAGGCGCTGACGACTTTCACTTTTGTAGGATAAAGGTTGTACTGCAAGAAGTGCATGCCTTGGGGGTCTATGACTTCATTGGTTTTATAAAGCGTCAGCTCATCACCCGGTTGGATGCCATGAGCACGTCCAATCGATACCTGAAGTTGGTCACTGTTAACCGCCAGAACACGGCCTGTGGCGGGTTGACACGTCAGTTCGTGCTCAACGTCTTCAACGATGTTACTGAAAAGACGGTTAATGGCTTGGCCGTATTCACTCTGCCAGAATCGGGAGCTGCTGACATCAATTTGCTCAAAGCGATCAAACTCCCATAAAGCCTCGGTGCTGTAATTCTTTTGCATGAGCGTGGCACCATTCATACCGTCAACCAATGCCAGGTCCAGTGAAAACTGACGCAGTGCATCATCGCTCTGCCAAAATGCCAACGAGGAATGTTGGGGGCGTACAATGCTTAAATCTGTGATCGTGGCTGCCAACACATATTGTGCCCGACTTTGTCGTGCCAGCGATGGTGCCTGAGCGAGAACGCTAGAGCGACGCCAGCGCACCGTATTAGGAACGATTTGCTGCAGTGAGGTATTATCAGAGTTGGCGACAAACTGCTGCTGAAGAGAGCGGGGTGCTTGTTCAGACAGCGCATGGATTTGCCCGTCTCCAGCTTGCTGCCGATGTTCAATGGGAAACCAGGTGGTGACTAACGTTTTTTGAAAGCCGGCTGCTTTACAGGTTACCGCCTTAGGAAAAATATCAGCTCGAATCGTTACCGTAACGTAGTCGCTATGCCATTTCTCATCAATCAGCTCTAAGTTATTCACCTCACCGCTGGCATTGATTTGAAGTCGATCTTCTTGCAATAAACCGTTAGTCAGCATTTGTACGCTTTGTACCGACGCGCCGGCAAACATCAATGCCTGTCGAATGGCCTCTTCGGTGGCTTTTTCTTTAGCTGCGGTGCGGTTGCCTTGCTGAATCAATGCCTGTCCTCTTGCCTCGTACCAAGCGGCAGAACTTTGCCACGACAGCACGGCCAAGGTGCCCGTCAGTGCCACAGTTTTAACAAAGCGGAACAATGATTGATTCATATTGGCATTACCTTTACAAACACCTGATGGGTGCGAACAGTTAACTGCAAACCAATTGTCTGCGTTATAATGATCTCTTAGCAAAACTCAGCAAAAAACGTTCCTGAAATACTGTCTGAAATCTGACGCTCACTAACAAGGCACAGTTATTGCGTGCCTATCCAACATTCGAAACGTAAAGTATCGACACTCAAAAATAGAAACCCAGAGTAACGTTAGGTGAATTATGCGGACATTAATCAAAAAATGGGGAACGGCTTTTGGCGCGGGCTTGGCATTGTCGCTTACCGGTTGCTCTGGCCTAATTGATAAACATGTCGAGTGGGAAGTGGTTGAACCGGAAAGCTATCCGGTATTATCGGCTATCGGCTACGCGCCAATCGCTCAACAAATGGGGCAGACAGACAACGATCGTTCTTTGATGGCCATGAAAGCGTCAAAGCTTGATGCTTATCGCGAGCTAGCCGAGCAGGTTTATGGTCAACGCCTCGATGGTGAGCAGTCTGTCGCGAATATGATCATGCAGAATTCCCAATTAAAAGCGTCTGTCGAGGGTGTGATCCGTGGCGCGCGGGTAGTGAAGAGTTATCCGGTAGGGGAAGACACCTACGCGACTGAGCTGGAGTTAGATATGCGCATGGTATACGACATCTATCTGACCACGGCGAAGCCTAAACGGATAAAAGACGTAACCTACTACTAGTTTGATTTCGGAAATAAAGCCTGATGAGGTTTATTCCCCTTTAGATATAACAAAGCCCGTTTACACGGGCTTTATTGTAAATAATTGTCTTGTTTTTTGTATGTTCTTAGGCACTTACGCCACGACCCAAACCTGAACCTTTCGGTTTTCCGCTTTTATCATAGGTCAGTGATTCTTTCGCGCGTACCTCCAACATCAAATTGCGCAGATGCGTGAGTCTTAATTGACCCTGCTCAACGGCTTTCTGATTCACTGAAGTGCGGTACTTACATTCTTCCAGCAGCTTTTTAGCTGTAGCGATGAGTTCTGAAACGTCGTCTGGCACCGACGATTCATTAACCAGCGACTGATATTGCTTACTAATGCTCATATCACTCTGCTGTATGGTGTCGAGGGTCTGCTCTTTCTCCTTGAGCAAGTTCATCAAAGCTTCAGCGTCACGGCTGCTGATAAGGTGCAACTCCTGCTCAAGTAACAACGCCAGATGCTCTAAATTAGCAATCTGTTGTTGTAAGCCTGAAAGCAAGTTTTGCGACATAATTTACCTACTAAGATTTGATGCCAAACACCTGCGCTTCTAATCGCGCGATTTTGTGCGCAAGCGAATCAGCATCGATTTTATACTCACCACTTTGAATGGCTTTCTTCAACTTGTCGACCTTTTCCTGATTAACTGGCGCCTCAGTGCCTTTTTTCTGCACCTGACTCAACTGCTGAGCTGACTGAGTCAAAGAAACAGAATCCTGACGTGGTGCAACAGTTTGCGCCGTTTTCGCGGCAGCTTCTTGCTGCACTGCAGACTGGGTCTGTGCTTGCTGATTATTCAGCTTCGCATTGTCGATGGGTGCCTTAGGGGCCCCATTGTTTACATTATTAATTGCCATAAATTTTTCCACTACCAATAACACCTCATACACGTTATCGGCTGAACCTGTCGCTTCTTTAACCTTTTTGGCGTATTTCTTAAAATATTTTCTAAGGCTGAATTACAGGTTTACAACGACGGTTTGCGTGCTGACCACTTCGGCAATAATTGCTTTGTTTGAAGACGCATTTATAACCTGAATATTATCGCCGATGACCCCGTCCTGTCTAGCGATACCGGCGGTTTTTACCTGCATGCCGCCACCTTGTGCACTGATGGTTATTCGATCACCTTTACAGACAAAGCATAGCATATTTGCCTGAATAGGTTGTCCATTGCGCACTCGTCTTTTCATTCTGGCGCCGAGTAGTTCATCTGCCGACGAATAACTGGTATGACGTAACTGGTTAACATCGACTTCGGCTAACCGGAGATTTTCTGATGTAAGCAAGCTGCCGGGGCTGATGAGCCCTGCGGTTACCACGACGGTTCGTGTTCGTGAGACCCGGGCATTGGTAAATAGATACCAGTCATTATTGCCGCAGCTCACACGCACAGAAATGTAACTTTGGCGCAGAGAAGCAGGCTCTGCATGATAATTAAATGGCGTATGGCATACCGGAATTTGAATGCGATCATCAATGGCTACCATATTTATCGATATATTTTCTTGTTCTGAGTCGTTGCCGATAGCATTTAATAAATAACGCTCTGCACCCTGTTCAATTTTTTCTCGCAACTGGCTGCCCGACTGCGCAAATACAGGGTTTGAGACTATGTTAAGCAGCAAAACGAAAGCAAGAAGACGAAACTTACTTAAAGTAATGACCATTTTTTTCGATAACAATTTATGCATGATGACTTTTTTCGTGTTCACTTCACTTTATTTTGACTATGATTAAGAGCAGGATCGGATGGTACGAAAAGTCACTATCGTCACTTTTTTGGCGATTCTGCTTTTAAACAAAGAGTGATAAGGTGAAACGCAATGTTCGTGCCCAATTTTAAATTAGAGGTGATGTATGTCAGGCATTCTTGATTCCGTTAACCAGCGCACGCAGTTAGTGGGGCAGAACAGGCTTGAACTTCTGTTGTTCAGACTCAATGGCCGTCAGCGCTTTGGCATTAACGTATTCAAAGTGCGAGAGGTATTGCAATGTCCGCCTCTTACCGCAATTCCAAAGCTGAATTCCTTGGTTCGTGGTGTCGCGCATATTCGCGGCCAGACCATTTCCGTTATCGATCTCAGTATGGCAACCGGTGGGCGTCGTATTGAAAACCTCGATACTGCCTTTATCGTGATTGCTGAATACAACCGCTCCGTTCAAGGCTTTCTGGTGGGGGCGGTGGAACGCATCATTAATACAAACTGGGACGCAATCATGCCGCCGCCGCAAGGAACTGGCCGTGCCAGTTATCTCACCGCGGTGACTGAGGTGGACAAAGAGTTAGTAGAAATACTCGATGTAGAAAAAATTCTGCATGAGATTTCTCCGCTTAAAGCCGATGTTAGCGACTCCATTGCTGAAAATCTCGATACTACCGGCAGTGAAGATAAAATTATCTTTATTGCTGATGACTCTTCTGTTGCTCGCAGCCAGGTTAAGAAGTCACTTACTGCACTGGGCCTGAAGATGGAGCTGGCTAAGAACGGTCTTGAAGCGCTCAATCGTTTAAAAGAAATTGCCGCTGAAACCGGAGATGTCACTGACAAAGTTGGCGTGTTGGTTTCAGATATTGAAATGCCAGAAATGGATGGCTATACCTTAACGGCCGAAATTAAAAACACCCCTGAGTTGCAAAAACTCAAGGTGGTTTTGCACACATCACTCAGTGGCGTATTTAACCAGGCCATGGTGCAAAAGGTTGGCGCCGACGATTTCATTGCGAAATTCCATCCTGACGAATTGGCCACAGCCGTGGGCAAATGGTTAAAAAAATAAGTACGAGGGCAGGGAAGTTTGAAAAACAAAGAAGTTTCAGCCGATAGTTATCGTCAGTTTGGTGCGTTTTTGCAGCAGCAGTGTGGCATTTCACTGGGCGATAACAAGCAATATCTGGTAAGAAGTCGGCTGTCTTCGTTAATGTACGAATTTAATTTTGACAGTATTGACGAATTAATTGCTGCTGTTATTCGCGGTGCAAACCGCAGTCTACTGCAAGCTGTACTTGATGCCATGACCACCAACGAAACCCTGTGGTTCCGAGATGGCTATCCTTACGAGTTACTTATCAATACTATTCTTCCCAAATTTGCATCAGAAAATCGACGTCTTCGTGTATGGAGTGCGGCTTGTTCATCAGGACAAGAGCCGTACTCTATCGCCATGTCTGTTCTGGAGTATCAACGACAGAACCCTGGCACATTGCGTGGGGGCGTCGACATCACCGCAACTGACCTATCGTCTTCTATGCTGGATAAATGCAATAAAGGCGTTTACGACGAATTGTCTTTAGGCCGCGGCTTATCCTCTGAGCGTCGTCAGCGCTATTTCTCCCCTAATGACGAAGGCATGATGCAGGTGAATCGTGAAGTCAGGGATATGGTGACGTTTAAAAGCCTCAACTTACTGCATAGCTATACCGGCCTAGGTCGATTCGATATTGTATTCTGCCGCAATGTGCTCATTTACTTCCCGGCGGACGTCAAGCAACGCATACTGCAACAAATTGCCGCCCAGTTGCAACCAGAAGGCGTTCTTTTCCTCGGAGCTTCAGAATCCATTGGTGAAGCGGCTTCCTTGTTTACTATGGTTAAATGCCGTCCAGGCCTTTATTACCAACGCAAGAAATAATCTGCCCTCATACTCATTCAGCGTCAAAAAATACTTGGCACTTCATTTGCAGTTGATTTCGGGAATGTCGAAATACGTGCAACCGGAGTCTTTGAATGGCCATCAACCTCGATAATCTCGTTGGCTTTCATCAAAAAGCAATCAACATCCGTGAAGAAAAAATGGAAGTCATTGCCGGAAATCTGGCAAACGCCAACACGCCTGGCTACAAAGCTCGTGATATTGATTTTAAACAGGCAATGGAAAGCGCACGCCATGTTCAGCAGCAAGGTAATCTTACTCGCACCCACGATAACCATATTGGTGGTTCGCTGAGTACAAGCAGTTTCGACATCGACTACCGAATTCCAAATCAGCCAGATACCGGTGACGGCAACACCGTTGAGGTACAGTCTGAGCGAAATGCCTTTCTTGACAATGGAATGAGATATCAGGCCAGCCTGAAATTTCTGGAAGGAAAGCTGAAGGGTATGAAGAAAGCCTTGAGTGGAGGGCAAAGTTAATGAGCCTGTTTAATGTAATGTCGATCTCGGGTACGGGCATGGAGGCAGAAAGTGTCCGCCTGAATACCACCGCCAGTAATATTGCTAACGCGAACAGTGTGAGTAGCAGTTACGAAGAAACGTACAAAGCCCGACACCCGGTTTTTGCCGCTGAGCTGGCTCGTGCATCAGAAGATCAGACCAAAGGGGTTGGTGTTCAGGTGAAAGGCATCGTCGAGAGTGATGCGCCTCTACAAATAGAATACGCACCGCACAACCCTATGGCAGACGAAAACGGCTATATCTACAAGCCTAATGTCAACATTGTTGAAGAAATGGCAAATATGATGTCTGCCTCAAAAGGTTATGAAACCAACGTGCAGGTAGCAGACACAACGAAAAGATTATTTCGTCAGGTACTGCAATTAGGCAGTGGCCAGTAAGTCGGTTAAGCAGAGGATTTTATCGTGAGTACGATTACTAATACCCCAGGGCTGAACACTGACCTCTACTGGCAAGAAGAAGGCGTCGCTGTTTCTGACGGTAGCGAACAGCGACTTTCTCAGGAAGACTTCTTCTCGCTACTGACAGAACAGCTTGCCAACCAGGATCCAACCAAGCCCGTTGATAACGATCAAATGGTGGCGCAAATGACGTCATTTACTATGGCTGACGGTATTTCATCACTGAATGAGAAGTTTGAGTCTTTCGCCGCGTCTATGACTTCGAACCAGGCCCTGCAGGCGTCCAGTCTTATCGGCCAACAAGTACTGGTTGAGGGAAATGTAGGTTACATGTCAGAAGAAGGTGCTGGTTTCAGCGGTGTGCTGGTAAATGAGCAAACGGTACAGGATCTCAAGATCAACATTGAGAATCAGTACGGTGAAATTGTAAAAACCATGAATGTGGGTACGCAAGCTGCAGGCAACATTCAGTTTGCCTGGGATGGTACTGACAATAGCGGCAATGCCATGCCGGCGGGTGAGTATGTTATCAGTGCCAATGGCAGCGTGGACGGCGAGGGCACTTCGGTGCCTATCGCAGTAAACCGCCAGGTAGGCAGCGTAAGTATGACTGGCAGCAGTCAGGGCATTATTTTGAATTTGGCGGGTGATGTGAGCATAAGTCTTGGCGACGTCATCCAAATAGGCAGTTAGTAGGAGAAAGAGTTATGTCTTTTAATATTGCACTTAGTGGCGTTTCTGCCGCGCAGAAAGATCTCGACGTCACCGCCAACAACATTGCGAACGTCAACACCGTTGGTTTTAAAGAGTCGCGTGCAGAGTTTGGTGATGTCTATGCATCGTCACTCCTGGCGGGCGCAAAAACCAAAGTGGGTGATGGTGTACTGACGCAAGAAGTGGCGCAGCAGTTTTCTCAGGGTAGTTTGCAGTTTACCAATACCGCATTAGACTTAGCGATTACCGGTAATGGTTTTTTCGCCACAGTACCAGAGATCACTTCCCGGGATTTCTCATTTACCCGTGCTGGTCAGTTTAAGCTGGATGAAGATAACTTCGTGGTTAACAGTAACGGCGACAACTTACTTGGCTTCCCGGTCAATACTGATGGTACCAGTTCTTCAGTCGCTTTAAGTACAACGGTTCCGGTACGCATTCCAGATTCATCAGGTTCGCCTCAGCAAACCAGTGAAGTGGATATTCGCATGAACCTGCCAGCGGGTGATCCTGCATTAGATCCAACTCAGTTTAATCCAGATGATCCACTGACCTACAACGCAGCGACTTCCGTTACTGTTTACGATTCGCTGGGTGACAGTCATGTAATGACCTACTATTTCATTAAAGATCCGGCTTCGGCGACAACGAATGACTGGTATGTAGCCACGGCGATCGATGACAATCTGATTGATATGGTCAATTCCGACGGTACCGATTCTGACGTTGCCACTGCGACTAACACCGTGGGTACGGCTTCAGGTTTTCCTGTAACGGCGGCAAAAATGTCATTCAGCCAGGGCGGTGACTTTGTTTCTATTCAAGCTGCAGATGGTGTATCGAGTTCCGATTTTAAAATTCAGACAGAAGCATTAGGGGGAACCATTCTCTCTAACGGTTCTGATCCTACGCAGCAAATCAGTATCGACTTCAACCTCGATCCTGCTGGCGCGACTACCCTTGAACCCACGCAGTTTGCGTCAGCCTTTGAAGTAACATCGTTAGAGCAGGATGGCTTGCCAGTCGGACGTTTGACGGGTATCGATATCGGCCCTGACGGCCTGGTAAGAGCGACTTTCTCGAACGGTACGTCAGAGCCAATTGTTCGCGTGGCATTGGTTCGCTTTTCTAACGAGCAGGGCTTAACGCAGCAAAGTAGTACGCAATGGAAAGAGTCGATTGCGTCGGGTGAAGCTCTCGCCGGGGAAGCAACCACAGGCACCTACGGTGAAATCAATTCATCAGCACTGGAACAGGCAAACGTTAACCTGACAACAGAGTTGATTGACCTGATCATCGCTCAGCGTAACTTCCAGGCTAACTCCCGTGCATTGGAAGTGAACAATCAGCTAAACCAGACCATTCTGAATATCCGATAGTTTACACCTTTTAGAAGGCCGGCATCGCCGGCCTTTTTTCTATCTATTCTCACCTCTTTACGCCAATTTACTTTTGGCATCTGAATTGCAGTCACCTTGGTATTGTTAATCAGAACGTCAAAAGTCAGTCATGGATAAATTACTCTATATCGCTGCAAGCGGCGCCAAACAAGACCTGTTGGCCACGGGTGTACGTGCCAATAATCTGGCGAATGCACAGACCACGGGTTTTCGGACTCAGCTTGAACAGGCAAGAGCAATGCCGGCCTACGGCGAAGGTTTGCCGACTCGGGTGTTTTCCATGACCGAAAGCCCTTCTCATAACTATGAGTCCGGCGCCATGGTGCAGACCAACCGTGACCTTGACGCAGCCATCCAAGGTGACGGCTGGTTCTCTGTTCAGGCGGCTGATGGTCAGGAAGCGTATAGCCGTGACGGTAGTTTTCAGCTGGGCCCCGACGGCATGTTGACAGATATGCATGGAAATATCGTGATGGGCGATAACGGCCCGATCTTTTTGCCGGTGCCGTTAGATAACCTGAATATTGCCATGGATGGAACCATTTCTACCCGCCCCGTTGGCGCGCCAGAAAACGTATCCGAAGAAGTGGGTCGTCTGAAACTGGTAAACCCGGATTTAGACAATATGGAAAAAGGGTATGACGGATTGTTCCGAACCAAAGATGGCGTTCCCGCAGACGCGGACCCGAATGTCATGGTGCGCACTGGCATGCTTGAAGGCTCAAATGTGAATGCAGTAGATGAGATGGTCAATATGATCAGCTTACAGCGTCACTATGAGATGCAGGTAAAGATGATGAAGCAAGCCGATGAACTCTCAACTCGTGGCAATCAGTTGCTTCGTATTATTTAATTTTTAACTAATGATCACATGCACATGCGAGTGGTCAGGAGGTCGATATGCATCCTGCGTTATGGATTAGTAAAACTGGGCTAGACGCCGCACAAACCGACGTTGCTACGGTATCCAATAACCTGGCAAACGCCTCGACAGTAGGCTTCAAAAAAGATCGTGCGATTTTTGAAGATTTGCTTTACCAGAATATAAACCAACCTGGCGGGCGTTCGTCTGCAGATACGGAAATGCCTTCAGGTCTCATGTTGGGGTCGGGTTCTAAGGTGGTAGCCACGCAGAAGGCGCACACCCAAGGGAACATGCTAACCACAGAAAATGCCCTCGATATGTCGATTCAGGGGCGTGGTTATTTTGAAATCCTGCAACCTGACGGCACCATTGCTTATACCCGTAATGGTCAATTTACGCTTAATGATCAGGGGCAGATTGTTACCTCTGGCGCAGGCTTTTTGTTGCAGCCAGAAATTGCGGTGCCTGAAGATGCGCAGCAAATCACCATTTCACAGGACGGTGAGGTGTCGGCCACTATTCGTGGCCAGGCCGATGCTCAGGTCTTAGGTCAGCTGAATATTTCAGACTTTGTTAACCCCACAGGCCTGCAACCCACCGGGCAAAACTTGTTTGTGGAAACCGCTTCCAGTGGCGCACCTATTCAAGGTGTTCCCGGATTGCAGGGGCTAGGCACCATCTCGCAAGGCACGCTGGAAACCTCCAACGTTAACGTCACGGAAGAATTAGTGAACCTGATTGAAAGTCAGCGTTTGTACGAGATGAACTCGAAAGTCATTTCTTCTGTTGACCAGATGCTTGGTCAGGTGATTCAGCAGCTTTAACAGGTGACATTATGCGGATCCTTGGTTTTATCGCACTTAGTATGATGCTGGCCGGTTGCAACAGTACGCCGCAGCCGCCGGTACAGGCGAATGATCCGGCCTTTGCGCCGGTGATCCCGGATATCCCTCAGGAGCACATTACTGAGGATGGCGCGCTGTTCAGACCTTATATGGCGAACAGTCTGTATTCTGACGTTACCGCCCGTCGTGTTGGCGACATTATTACGGTAACACTAAGTGAGAATACGGCGGCATCAAAGACTGCGGACACCACAACTGCGAAAAATACGGGCGTGAACGTACAGCCCATCACTGGTCTCGGGGGTAATCCCATCAATATCGGGAATGAATCGATTCAGCTTGGTTTGAATGCCTCGAATGATTTCACTGGTAATGCCCAGGCGAACCAGAGTAACAGTTTGCAAGGCGCCATTTCTGTCACCGTTGTCGACATTATGCCGAATCAAAACCTGGTGATCCGCGGTGAAAAGTGGTTAACCCTGAATCAAGGGGATGAATACATCCGCCTTACCGGCATTATTCGTCCTTCAGACATTAGCCCAGAAAATGAGATTGTTTCTACCCGAATCGCTAACGCCCGCATTCAATACAGCGGCACGGGCAGTTTTGCCCGGGCGCAGGAGAAGGGCTGGCTTACCCGTTTCTTCTCATCTGAAATCTGGCCTTTCTAGGAGTATCCGGTATGCGTTTTTTGACTTACCTCACAGCCTTTTTGCTGGCTGCCATGCCGGTTATCGCCAGTGCTCAACGTATTAAAGACGTAGCCAGCATCCAAGGGGTGCGTAGCAACCAGTTAATCGGCTACGGATTGGTTGTGGGTCTACCGGGAACTGGCGAGCAAAGCCCGTTTACAGAGCAAAGTTTCCGTACCATGCTGAGCAATTTTGGTATTAGTCTCGACCCGAACACCAAGCCTAAAATTAAGAACGTGGCAGCCGTGGCGGTACATGCCGACCTACCCGCTTTCATTAAACCAGGACAAAAGATTGACGTTACCGTTTCGTCTGTGGGTGAAGCAAGTAGCCTGCAGGGCGGCACCTTACTACAGACGTTCCTTAAAGGGGTTGACGGCAAAGTGTATGCGGTGGCCCAGGGAAGCTTAGTGGTAAGCGGTTTTGGTGCCCAGGGCGGTGACGGTTCACGGATTGTGGTAAACACGCCTACTGTTGGCAGAATTCCTAATGGCGCGCTGGTTGAGCAAACCGTGCCGTCCGGCTTCGCAAACGGCGACACGCTAACACTCAATTTGCATTATCCCGACTTTTCAACGGCCAAGCGATTGGCAGATACCATCAACGAACGTCTTGGCGCGCAGCCTGAACAAGGCTATGCCATTGCCACGCCTATAGATGCCGCATCAGTGCGTGTGTCGGCGCCCCGTGACGTAGGTCAACGAGTGGGTTTTCTGGCGGTACTTGAGAATTTTGATTTCGAGCCCGCAGATGCACCGGCACGCGTGGTGATTAATAGTCGTACTGGCACCATTGTTATTGGTCAGGACGTTCGCTTACTGCCCGCTGCTATTACCCATGGTGGTTTAACGGTCACTATTGCCGAAAATCAACAAGTGTCTCAACCGAATGCGCTGGCCGATGGCAACACGGTCGTCACCACACAGTCTATTGTGGATGTGGATCTCGCCGACAGCAGAATGTTCAAGTTCCAGCCTGGCGTAACCCTGGATCAATTAGTCCGCGCGGTAAATGAAGTAGGCGCAGCCCCCGGTGATTTGATGGCTATTCTTGAGGCACTCAGGCAGGCCGGTGCCCTGCGTGGCGAACTGGTCATTATCTGATGGACATGCAAAACACTTCACGTAGCCAATTGGAAATGGCCCGCAATGCGAACGACATTGGTGGGTTGAACAACCTGCGTGAAGCCATGGCAAGTGGCAACGGTGAAGTGTTGCAAGAAGCTGCCCAGCAGTTTGAAGCGATATTTGTGCAGATGATGCTGAAGTCCATGCGTAAAGCGCAAGATGCACTTGCCGATGAAGACAGCCCATTTAATTCGGAACAAGTAAAGTTTTACCGTGATATGCATGATCAGCAGCTTGCCGTCGATTTGTCCAGCAACGGCGGCCTTGGTCTGGCGGATCTCATCGTTAAGCAGCTCGGTCAATTAGATCCGAATTATCGCCCAGCCAGCACCATTAGGGCTGATGGCAACATTGAATCTTTAAACCAGGCTCGCGCCGAGTCTGTTACCAAGGCACAGGATACGGTGTTGGAATCTGCGTCGAAGGGTACCAAGTCTGCCTACAAGGCGGCCATGTTTGAAAACCAGGAAAGTTTTGTTGAAGCCTTGTATCCCCATGCAGAAAAGGCGGCTGAGATGCTTGGCACAGATGCTAAGGCCATTATCGCGCAAGCCGCGGTGGAAACTGGTTGGGGACAGTTTGTGATTCACGATCAGGAAGGAAATAGCACCCACAACCTTTTCGGCATTAAAGCGAATCGTCAATGGCAAGGTGAGCAAGCGGTGGTAGATACCCTTGAATTTAGCAATGGTGTGCCCGAGCGTCGCAAAGCGGCATTTAGGCAATATGACAGTCTGGAAGCCGGCCTTGCCGACTACGTGAACTTCATTCGTTCTCAGCCTCGCTATCAGCAAGCCGTAGAAAAGGGCGCTGACACGTCGCAGTATTTCTCTGAATTACAGCAGGCCGGGTATGCCACCGACCCCAACTATGCCGAAAAAGTCATGGCGGTGTATCGCAGTGATATTGTCCAGGGCTTCCAGCCTTAATTACCGGAGTGCAGATAAATGATTCGCGCTGATCTTTTCAACATCGCTACCAGCGGCGTAAATGCCAGCAGTCAGCTACTGAACTCTACCTCGAACAATATTGCCAACGTGAATACCGAAGGCTACGTGCGAGAAAGAACGGTATTTGAAAGCACAACACTTGGCGGCGTTGGTCGGGGAACGACTGAGCGGGTTATCAGCATCTTTGCGCAAAATCAGCTGCGTCGCGACACTACCTCGGTGGGTGAGCTGGAAACCTTCGTTGAAAAAACCGCGTCGTTGGATAATTTGCTCGCCGGCGAAGCCAATTCTATTGCCAATGGGCTCAGCGAGTTTTTTGCCGCCATACAAACTGCTTCCGATGACCCAACAAATCTGGCGTCCAGAGAGGCCGTGCTAGGTAAAGCAACAAGCATGGTGGCGCGGCTTAATTCCATTTCAGACTTTATGGAAGCGAAAGAAGAAGAGCTGAATCTGGAATTTACCAGTCAGGTTGAGCGCGCCAATAGCTTGATCACAAATATCGGTGAATTGAATGTTGCCATTGTCACTGCGAAAGGTGGCAGTAACTCTGAGCCAAGTGCACTGCTCAACGAACGTGACAAGGCCATAAACGAACTCGCGGAACTCATGTCTATCGAGGTGCGAGAAAATCAATATGGCGCTTCGGTAATTAACTTATCTTCCGGCGAATCATTGGTTCTTGAGAATGGCGACTTCAACGTATTTGAACTGGGGAACGACGCCGATCTCAATTTCAAAGAGTTGCAGTTGGCTACCCATTTCAATTCTCAAACCAAATCCGAAACGGCAATAAATATCAACGAAGCCTCTGTGGGTGGTTCGTTGGGCGGGCTCTTTCGTTTTCGTGATGAAATTTTGGGTCCAGCCCAGCGGGACGTAGGGCAAATAGCCCTGGCGATGGCTGATGCTGTTAACTCTCAAAATAAATTGGGAATGGATTTAGATCTTCAGCTTGGTGGCGATATTTTTGCTATTCCCGAGTTTACCGGACTGAACTACACCGGTACGCCCGATAATTTGCCCGTTAGTGGCCGAATCATTCCGGGGCAGGGCAGCGACATTACTGATGCCGACTATAAAATTACCGTTGATGCGGTAAATGGTAGTGGTTACCCCACTTCTGTCACCCTCACCATGATCAACAGCGACGGTACGCCGAAAAAGCTGGCCGACGGCAGTGACGCCATCTTCCCGTCTATAGCCATTAATGCCGGCTATAACGACTTGCCTGGTGGGATTCAAATTGAGTTTCAATCTGCGTCCGGACACAGCGTTGGGAATGAATTTCTGATCCAGCCCACCAAGTATGTGGCTTCTGATATTGCGCTTGCCACCGAACGCCCGGAAGATCTGGCGTTTGCAGCCCCTATACGTGCTGAAGCCAGTTTATCCAACTTAGGTGATGCGCAGGTTAAGCAAGTCACCGTGTCTAATACGGTGGTGGACGCCGCGCTTGGTAGCGAAGCCTCAGCATTCGATGGTGCGGGTGGTATTCATAATGCAGCCAACGCGCCAGGCGGCACAGTTGGTGCACCTGCGCAAATTGTATTCACGTCGGCAACGGATTTTCAGGTTCTTGATGCCGCTGGCGCGGTTATCACCAACGTGTCAGGGGTAACAGACTACGACAACCTTTTAGCTCAGGCGGAAGCCACGGGTAGTGGTCCAGCATGGCCGGCTGCGTTCAGTGCACTTGATGATTACCCTGGTTATGATGTGAGTTTGTCAGGCGTACCGGTACCTGGCGATAGCTTCAACCTCACCTATAATACAGATGGTGTGGCAGACAACACCAATGCGGAAGTACTGGCTGGATTGCAACGGGAAGGCTTGGTACAACTAAGTGCCGACAGCAGTAACAAAACCCGGACATTCCATGATGCTTATTCGTCTTTGATTGGTCGCGTTGGCGAAAAAACCGCCACGGCAGAAATTTCTTTGGAAGCTGCCGAAGCCATGAAAGTACAGTCTGAAACCTGGTTTGATTCCGTTTCTGGTGTGAGTCTCGATGAAGAAGCGGCAAACCTGGTGCGTTATCAGCAATCTTACGCTGCGGCGGCAAGGATCCTGACAACGGCACAAGATTTATTCGACACGATTTTGTCGGTAGTGAGGTAGTGTAAAAATGCGTATTTCTACCAATCAGATTTATGATCAAAACATCCGTGCGATCATGGAAAACCAAAAGCAGCTCACGGCAACCCAGGAATCGCTGTCTACCGGTAATAAGCTTAACCGTCCAAGTGATGACCCCGTAGGTGCAGCCAGTGTGGTGCGACTTACTGAGCAACTCGATAAAATCACGCAGTATCAACGTAACAACGATCTACTTACCAACGCATTAGAAGAGCAGGAAGCCGTGCTCAACAACATGTCGGAGTCGTTACGTCGCGCCCGAACGCTGGTGGTGCAGGCAGGTAACGGTATTTTATCTGAGGAAGACCAAGGGGCTATCGGTAAAGAGTTAGAGCAGATCCGCAACGAAGTACTTGATTTGATGAACACCCAGGATGCCTCGGGCAATTTTATCTTTGCGGGTTATCAATCACAGCAGCAAGCGTTTACATTTAACCCGGCCGCATCCGGTAACGCCATAACGTTCTCAGGTGATTCAGGCACCACATCCGTGAAGCTTTCTGACAGCGTTACTGTTCAGCGCAGTTCATCGGGACTCGAAGTGTTCGAGAACGTTTTTGCTCGTCATAACTTTTCTGTTACAGGGTCAAGTGCGGGGGCAAACGTAACTACAGCGAAAGTGGCGGAGCAGGGTACCTTCGATCAGTTCTTCGACAACAACTATGATGCCGTTACACCGGCTAACAATAATTATCAGTTGGAGGTGTTGGGCTCGGGCCAGGTGCAGCTCACTAATTTAGGTACCTCTGCCGTTGTTGGCGCAGTTGATTTCACTTCTGGCGAGCCGTTTACCATTAAGGGAATGACGTTTACGGTTAATGCTACCGTAGGGGAAACCGTAGACTTTTCATTGAATACTCCAGAAAAGAAAAACGTTGCCGAAACCTTAAATGACATTGCCAACCAACTCATGGACGACTCGTTAAACGGAGATGCATTGGAAAGTGCCCTGGCAGACGCTTTGGTAGGATTAGATAATGGCATGGAAACCATCAATCTGGAGCGCTCCTCTCTTGGCGGCAGGCTGAATATTGCTGAGTCTATTTACGAAACCAATCTCGATTTAGAACTGACTGCCAAAGATGCCAAAGCGAACATTGTTGAGACCGATTATGCTGAAGCCTCAACGGAATTTGCTAAGCAAGAAGCGGCATTAAGCGCGGCTCTGGCCACCTTCCCAAGAGTATCCGGCCTTTCACTGTTTGATTACATTGGCTAATGTTTCTACACCGGTGACGTGAGCGAAGTAGACGCGCGTTTGGTTGTCCTGATGGCTTGAATAATAGCTGATAAATAGGTCATCTCCCAGCAAGACCAGCCCAGGATAACTGTTGTCACCGGCACTAGGTAGTGTGAGACATTCGCTTAGCTGCGTTGTAGATTTATTCAACAACCATATTTGGGTGACAAAAGTGTCACCATTCCATTTCCTGCCTGCCACGAGAAAGTGTTCTTTGCCTAGCGGCAACATGGCAGGACCGCCAATGTACTCACCAAGATCCTGCCACTGCCAACGATGATACGGCGGTTTACTTATGCCAAATTGGGCACTGAAAGAATCGGCGTCGCGACGAACAAGGGCGTTAATTACGCCGTTATTATCAATAACCAAATCACTTTCATTTGGATAGCCCAATCCGTCTCTTTCCAAACTAAGAGCGGCAACTGGATGCCGGTAAAATCGGCGTTGCGGATGGCCCTGAAATAAGTCCAGTCGATTGGCTTTACGATTATAAGCCAGCCCTAGCGCCGTATTGTTGTGCCAGGCAATACGCCACAGCCACCAACCATGTTCGCCAAACCGGTTCTGTGATGACCAATATCTGCCATTGTCTGAAAACCAACTCAACATAGACGTTTTTACCTTCGAGCCGTCACTCTTTACTTGGCGACAGTAGGCTATCAGCCAAATCTTGCCATTATCGTCGATAGACAGTTTTGGATCGCGCAAGTCTGTCTGCGGAAAACTGAGTGTTTGCCGGAAAAGGCGTTTGCCGTTTTTACATAGCTTCACTACATCAATGCTGCCATCGCCACTCACGTGATTGGCTGCACGACGGTAACAGCATAAAAAACCATCATCCAGTGCGATTAAATCGGTAAAAGCACAGTGAGCAGCCAGAGATGAAACGCGCTGAAGTTGATGGAGTTGTAAAATATTTCTCATATTAAAATTTTCATAAAACCAATATGTTAACCAAGTATAGGCGGCAATAGTCTGCCGCTCCACGGCAATTTTTAGTGATTTATATTAAAGGGATTAAAGTCTAAGTCGATAACACTACTGAGAGAGCCAGTTCATCAATTACCCCTCAGGTTTTGGTGACTACTATTTGTAATCGCCGGTAGTTCCGGCAGCCAGCTCTGCTGGACTGAGAGTGTAGGAGAGACTTTATGTCTATGTTCGTGAATACCAATGTATCCTCACTGAATGCGCAACGTCAGCTTTTTGATGTTAGTAATTCTCTGAGCACGTCTTTCGAACGTTTATCCTCGGGCTTCCGCATTAACAGCGCTGCTGATGATGCCGCAGGTCTTCAGATAACCGATCGAATGACTTCACAAGTACAAGGTCTTAACCAGGCCGTACGAAATGCCAATGATGCAATTTCATTATCGCAAACTGCTGAAGGGGCATTATCAGAAACCACCACCGCACTTCAACGTATTCGTACGCTGGCAGTACAGTCACAAAACGGTATTAACAGCTCAGCTGACCGTGTTGCACTGCAAAAAGAAGTCTCTGCGTTACGTACAGAAATCTCACGTATTTCGACCACAACGCAGTTTGCCGGTGTAAACATTCTTAGTGGTGACTTTTCTGCTAAGTTCCTGGTGGGCGCAAACGCTGGTCAGACTATTTCTGTAAACCTGTCGTCGCCTTCGCTAACGCGTGCAGGTGTGCAAGGTTTCAGCGCAACGGGTCTGGGCATTACCGGCTCTGATGTGGATGTTCTAACAACCAGTAACGCATCCGGCATGATGGCAAAAATCGATACCGCTATTTCTGCTATCGGTGGTCTGCGTGCCGATTTAGGTGCACTGCAAAACCGTTTCCAGTCAACCATTCGTAACCTGAGCAACATTTCAGAAAACGTTTCTGCTGCACGTTCTCAGATTAAAGATACTGACTTTGCTACTGAAACAGCAAACCTGACCCGTAACCAGATCCTTCAGCAGGCAAGTACAACCGTACTGTCACAGGCTAACCAGCGTCCTCAGGCCGCATTGCAGCTGCTGGGTTAAGCGTTAACGGGAAAAGCCAGGAGGTAGTGCTCTAGCTGCATTCCTTAGCAAGTAAGAGTCGGTATATATCGGCGTCAAAAATGCCTGATGGTTCTCATCGGGCTTTTTTATTATGCGGCAAGTGGTTTTACGCTCATCACAACTCACAACTCACAACTCACAACTCACAACTCACAACTCACAACTCACAACTCACAACTCACAACTCACAATTGCAGAATGCTGCGTGCGCGCTGTGTGTATACGAAATCGACTTAGCTAATTTATAACGAGCTCCACGTGCACGCAGTCTCATCAACACGCGAGAATGCTTTGCTAGAAGCAATATCCGTAATGCTTTCTGCGCAGTCATTCACCGGGAAAACGATATTTAATGGGCGTTTTAGTAGGAGTTACAGTAAATAGAGTCCGACTAAATTGCAAAAAATGTCAGCCAAGCGCTTCTCTTCGTTTCTTGTTCAAGTTTTAAGTTGTTGAATTTTTTAGTAAATATATATCCTCCAATATTCCTTTAAAAATTTAAAAAAAAGCTAAAGGATTTTCCCGATTATGACGATAACTATTACAAAGGGAATGAATGATGTTTATTCATTTAGTAAAAGCTTAAAAAGTAGTGCTGGTGGAAGTTTTTTTAAGCTTAAATGCCTGGTTAATTTTATGTTGATAGTAATTTAATTGTTTACTTTCAGATATTTAGTTAACGATTGTTGTGTTTGTGACTGGTTTGAAGTTGAAACGGTAACAATAGAGGGTATTAGCGGTTATCAAAGAAGGAGCTGCTGACAGGCGAGAATGAAGCCAGGAGGTAGTGAGAGGTTTGAGGTCTGGAACGACAAACCCGCCAGCCAGCATAGAGAAGTCACTTCTCTACTTAGCAAGTTTTACCGGTAGTGTGCCGGAAAAACGTCAGAGAAACTCTGACACATTGAAGGTAGCACTAACCGTGCCAACAAATTTACATCGCGCAACCTATAAAAATAATAGCGCAAACACTTTGAACTGTTAGGAGAGACCCCATGAGTCTATTTGTTAATACCAACGTGTCATCTATAAATGCACAACGTCAATTATTTACCACTGGTAACAATCTGAGTACTGCATTCGAACGCCTGTCTTCAGGCTTTAGAATCAATTCAGCAGCAGATGATGCCGCTGGCCTTCAGATTACCGACCGTATGACTTCTCAGATTCAGGGTCTGAACCAGGCTGTTCGCAACGCCAACGACGGCATCTCTCTTGCTCAGACAGCAGAAGGCGCAATGGCAGAAACCACCACTGCGCTGCAACGTATTCGTACACTGGCGATTCAGTCTCAAAACGGTATCAATAGTTCTGCAGACCGCCTTGCACTGCAAAAAGAAGTGTCTGCACTGCGTACAGAAATCTCACGAATTTCTACGACCACGCAATTTGCTGGTGTGGATATTCTGAAAGGTGACTTCTCTGCTAAGTTTTTGGTCGGCGCAAACGCGGGTCAAACTATCTCAGTGAATTTATCTACTAATGCGCTTGGACGAGCTGGCGTAAATGGTTTTAGCGCAACTGGCTTGGGCATCGTGAGTGATGACGTATTAACAGAGCAGGGTGCATCGCGATTACTCACCGCTGTAGATAAAGCCGTATCGGCAATTGGTGGATTACGCGCAGACTTAGGTGCGCTTCAGAACCGTTTCCAATCAACGATTAGAAACCTGAGCAACATTTCTGAAAACGTATCAGCGGCAAGATCACGTATCAAAGATGCAGACTTTGCCACCGAGACGGCAGAACTGAGCCGCAACCAAATCCTGCAACAAGCAAGTACCACTATTCTTGCGCAGGCAAACCAGCGTCCACAAGCAGCTTTATCACTGTTAGGATAATCTGAAAGAGGTATTTTCTCGGGACGGAGTTGAGAGGCCATTCCCCGATAAGAAGGTTAGCGGCCGAGAGGCCGCTCCTTGAAGAAAGTGCCGACTAACAGGACTAAGAGTGTAGAAGAGTTGGTTGAGAGGCCAGTTTATCCTACTAAACACCTGCCAGCCGACAGTAACTGAATTTGCTCAATCTCCTAACGTGAGCAAATTGGCCGGGATTTTATGTCTCGGCCTTTTTTTAATTCTTGCCGAAAACCTTGCCAATTGAATCTACAGATTGAGCAAATCTGACGTTCACCTAAACCAAAGCACTTCGCGTGCCAGTTTTCAATTTACCGCCCACTTTTCAAAACACCGCGTTTTGGTGGTTGAATGCTTTTTGTTATATGCCAGAGTCGTTCAACAAACAACCTCCTGTTTTAGACTTTTCTTGCTTTTCCTTTCGCAGAACTCAAAAAAGATGAAATTAAAATTGTTTTAAAACAATGGCTTAAGTCTTTTCTTTTGTGGTGCGAAAAAAAAATCGAAAAAAAGCTAAAGATCCTAAAGACTTTGCCGATACCTATTGTTGAGGGGTAATTTACTTTACTTTTAAGAGAGGGGTTAGACGGGAGTAGTGACCTGTCTAATTTGAACTGGAAGGGTTTGATGATACCACATAGGCCATTGAATCCCTAGGAGGTTATTTATGTCTTTGTTTGTAAATACTAATGTTTCATCGATCAATGCGCAGCGTCAGCTTTTTGACGTGAATGATCGTCTGAACACGTCTTTTGAAAGACTATCATCAGGGTTTCGTATTAACAGTGCAGCCGACGATGCTGCTGGCCTGCAAATTTCAGATCGTCTGACATCTCAGGTTCAGGGTTTGAACATGGCTGTACGTAATGCGAATGACGCGATTTCGCTTTCTCAAACAGCAGAAGGTGCATTATCTGAGGTTACAACCAGCTTGCAGCGTATTCGCCAGCTGGCTGTTCAATCGCAGAACGGCATCAACTCGTCGTCTGACCGTAAGGCGCTGCAAAAAGAAGTGTCTGCTTTACGTACTGAAATTTCACGTATCGCCACCACCACACAGTTTGGTAACGTGAAAATTCTTGATGGTAATTTTTCAGCAAAATTTCTGGTTGGTGCCAACGCCGGTCAGACTATCTCTGTGAACCTGTCTTCTACCAATTTGGGTTCAATCAGTGGTTTCAGTGCGACTGGCCTGAATATCACCACTAATAACGTATCAACTGCAGACGGTGCGTCAGCGCTGATGTCCGATGTTGATGCCGCTATTTCTGGTATCGGGGCGGTACGCGCCGACTTAGGTGCATTGCAAAACCGTTTCCAATCGACTATTCGTAACCTGAGTAACATCAGTGAGAATTTGTCTTCTGCTCGTTCGCAAATTCGCGATACAGATTTTGCAACCGAGACCGCTGAATTAACCCGTAACCAAATTATTCAGCAAGCATCGGTTTCTGTGCTGAGTCAGGCAAACCAGCGTCCGCAAACTGCGCTATCTCTGCTCGGATAAGCTATAATATAGTTGTTACCTTAATTGAGATAAACGGGTTACTCGCACATAAGCAAGTACCCGTTAAGACGTTTCAGTAAGGAGGTATTAGGTGGAAATTCAAAATACTCAAATTGGCCAGACATTTGCTTTGAAGACTCAGGCTGCGCCCGTTCAGGCGAGTCCGCTACCTGCTGCCGAGGCATCGTCTGACGGTTCGTCACAAACCAGCGACAAACAACGGACTACTCTCCCAGCTTCTTCGGAATTGCAGAAGGCGACAGAAAATTCTAAGAATTTATCTCAAGCTTCTTCAGCGCAAGCCGATACAGTGTCAGGAGAGGAAAATGATGTTGAGCTACAGGAAGCGGTAGCTAAGGTTGAATCTTTCCTGAAAGTACAGAATCGGGATTTGGCATTTTCTGTAGATGAAAATACCAGCCGCTCGGTAGTGACCGTAAAAGATTCGACATCTGGAGAAGTCATCAGGCAAATACCTTCGGAAGAAGTGTTAAAGCTTGCTGAACGAATTCAGGATTTACAGCAGGATGTTGGTGACAGCGTAGGAGTGTTTATCAACAACCAGGTTTAGATGGGGTAGGTTATGACAATTCAGTCTCTAGGTGTGGGATCAGGGTTAGCACTCGACGATCTTGTACAACAGTTATTAGCTGCAGAGCGCACGCCGAAAGAGGAGCGCTTGAATGCAAAAGAAGAGCGAATAGAGGCTGAAATCTCAGGACTTGGTCAAATTAAGTCTAAACTTTCCGACTTCAAAGACGCCGTAGATGAATTGCGTAGTGATAACGCCATTAACGGGCGGGAACCTACTATCACCAATCCGTCGGAAGACAACGATGTGTTGTCTGCAGATGCGTCAAACTCAGCTTTACGTGGTACGTATGAAGTTGTCGTTTCCCAGCTTGCAGCGGGAAGTCGCATTACCACTGACGATGGCGCTTTTACCTCTAGCAGTGATTCGGTACTGTCTTCAGGTACCGGTTCACTCACGTTTGATGTGGGCGGTAGCGAGAGTTTTACCGTTGATATCACGGCGGGTATGACACTTACCCAACTTCGTGAAAAAATTAATAAGGCGGAAGATAATTTTGGCGTAACGGCCAATATCATCGACACGGGTACCAGTGCAGGTCCTCGTCTGGTCTTTTCCTCAAGCGAAACCGGTGACGGTAACGATTTGGTTATTACCAACGATACCGGTGCCGCAGAGCTGGACAGACTGTCTACCACCGGCGGTACCAATAACATCAGCGCCGCAAATATTGAGAGTGCCCGAAATGCTATCGCGACCATTGATGGCATTGAAGTGCAAAGTAGTTCAAACGAGTTCGAAAACACCATTCAGAACGTGTCGTTTGAGGTTAACGAAGTTTCTCCTAAAGACGCGGCTGGCGATTTCCTCGCCACCAAATTAAATATTGGTTATGACAAAGAAGGTTTGGATAAAAAAATCCGTGACTTTGTCGATAACTACAATGCGCTCATTGATGAAATCGGCACACTTACCCGTTACGGTGAGTCTGAGCTGGAAGAAGACGGCGCACTGGCAGGTGACTCGTTAATTCGAAGTATCCAAACTGGATTAGCCTCCATCGTGGGCGATAGTGTAAGTGCGTCGGCCTTAGGCGGTTTGTTCCAGATAGGTATTGAATTTAACGACGACGGAAAGCTGGAAATTGGTACTACCGATTATGGCTTAGGTACCGGTGAAGATCGTTTGGAAGATGCGATGGAAGATAACTTCGATGAAATCGCGTCTTTGTTTACCGATTCCGATGAAGGTATTGCCACACGTCTTTACGACTTTGCCAAAGAATATACCTCTTACAGCGGATTGATTAGCTTACGTGAAAGAGCCGTGAAAGATGATCGCGACGAATTGTACGATGAACGGGAAACCCTTGAACTTCGTATGGCCAGCTATGAAAGTATGCTGCGAGATAAATATTTAAACCTTGACCAGACAGTGGCGCAACTGAATCAAACCGGTTCTGCATTGCTCGCGTCATTATAAGTAAAATTGAGTTGGAGTTACTATGTCACTTAAAGGTATAAACGCATATCGCAAAGGCAACCTTAAACAAGATGTTGCCAATGCCGATCCACATAAATTGACACTGATGCTGTTGCAAGGCGCACTGGATCGCGTTGCCTATGCAAAAGGTGCGATGGAGCGTAAAGATCTGGTCAGTAAGGCTGATTATATTTCTAAAGCCAGCGCGATAATCATGCACTTGCGCGATACCCTTGATTTGGAAATTGGTGGTGAAGTCGCAAACAATATGTTCGCACTTTACAATTACATGGTTCAGCTTCTTAACGACGCCCATATCAATAATGACTTGAATATGTTAGGTGAAGTGTCTAGCCTGTTAACACCAATCCGCGATGCGTGGGTACAAATTCCGGAAGCTGCTAAGCAGGAAGCTTACGAGGCCCAACGTCTTAACCGACAAGCTATTTGAAAAATTCGATTCTAAATCATAGCGATACTCCACTATTCTTAAAAGCAGTCAACGCCCGGTTGACTGCTTGCCTAACGCTTTCCAGCGACGACTTTTCCTCTGAGCAATTTCGATACTTATCCCAAATACGCCATAAAGTTATTCTCCGTGCGTTAAGCCGAATGGCGCCAGAACAACGCACTGACTTTGCTAAACAAGAACTAGAAATTAATCGTAAGCTTGAAGAGCTGGCGCAAGGGTTGCTAGGTAATGCAAAAGATGAAGTGGTTAAATATTCCCGGGGTCGGGCTGCCGTTAACAAGTACAAGTAAACATGCTGAACCAAATTCAATTACATATTCATAGCGACGAAGTAGAACAACAAAAGGTGGAAGTCGAGGCGGCGGTGGAGATCAGACGTCGACACCGTGAAGGCATTGACGCCTTTCGCCGAAACATTCCGTCGTTATTGTCGTGTATCAGTAATGAAGCCACCACAAACTCTACCATTCTGTGCAATAAGTTTGGTGAGATAAATATCGTTAATGTTACTAGTGGGCAAGTACTTTACGGGTTGCATCCGGTTGAGGAGGTCTGCGAGCACTTCAGACAAGCTATGGTGCTCGCTGAGCCGGTTCATTTAGTTGAAGATAGTCTTCGAGAGCCCGATGTATTAGTTATTCTGGGATTAGGACTCGGCTATTATTTGCCGAAAATTATTGAAGAGAATAAATTCAAGAATATTGTAATTTATGAGCCCAATGAAGAGCACTTTGTGTGCTCTCTGTCCGCCATTGAATGGCGGGATATTCTGTCGCTGGCAAAAAAGAACGGCATTGGCCTCTTCCTGCAAATTGGGGAAAATGGAAAAAAGCTTGCTGAGAATATCGAAGAGCTGCAGACCCATTTAGGCTGCACCGGTTTCTATTTCTACAAACACCTTAACAATCCGGTATTCGACGAAATTGAATACCGATTAAGAACAGATAGTTGGACTGCGTTTACAAAGTGGAACGCGTCAGTAAGCCAACGTAATCCCATTGTGAACTATGTTCCTCAGTGGACATTCAGGCAATGTAAGCCTGCGGATGATTTTGCGTTAGATACTGCCAAACGAGACACTAACCTTCAGGCATTTAAAAAGTATTTTCCAGATATTTATAAAGAGTTTGCTGATTACAAGCCTGATATCTGGTGTGCGGGATATGACAGTCGAGATAAGCTGAATATTGTTCATCGCAAAACCCGATCTTGGCTGTACCATTACGATGCTGAAACGGCATCGACCGATAGCTTTCAGTGCTTTGAAAAGCATCCGCACAAAGATGGCATAGTGCTGGGGTATAAAGGGAAGAAGCTACGAAACTATCTGCATTATCAAATGGTAATGGAGTGCGAAAAGGTACTCAAGGGCGTTGAAGATGAAACCGGAAATCTGCCGGAGCAAATAAAATCAATCATCTTCTTTGGCATGGCTGCAGGCTTTGAACTTGAGCATTTAATTCACCACTACGATGTTGAAAAGCTGTTCATCTGCGAGCCTAACAAAGACTTTTTCTACGCTTCCTTGTATGCACTCGACTGGGAAGCGATCCTCACCTATTTCTCACAGAAAAAACGTCGCCTATATTTAAATATTGGTGATGACGGTACCAATCTGACGAACGACTTACTGGTACAGTTCCAGTCTATTGGGCCGTATGTCTTGGCGAATACCTATTTTTATCAAAGTTATTACAACGAACATTTGGTGAAGGCTGTATCTCAACTGCGCGAACAGCTTCAAGTGATGATTGCGATGGGCGATTACTTTGATAATGCCCGGTACGGTACATCTCATACCTATGCAGCAATTAAAAAAGGTACGCCGTTTCTGAGAAAAGGCGTAAGCAAAAAGCTCAGTACCGCTGACAAAGATGTGCCTGTATTGATTGTGGGCAACGGCCCATCACTGGATCAATTATTACCACTGTTAAAAGAGGAAGCCGATAAAGCGATTGTTGTTTCCTGTGGTACGGCCTTGCAAACGCTTCATAAACACGGGATCACCCCGGATTTTCACGCTGAAATCGAGGCCAATCGTTCTACTTACGATTGGGCTGTGCGGGTTAACGACCCCGACTATTTAAAATCAATTTCACTGATCAGTTGTAATGGTATACACCCTGACACCTGCAATCTGTACCGAGATGTGTTTCTTGCCTTTAAACAAGGTGAGGCTTCGACGGTATCGATACAAGAAGTTCTTGGGCAGAAAATCTTCGCTGCTCTCGACAATGCTTATCCAACCGTTACCAATTTTGCGGTTAACTTTTTCACAGAAATTGGCTTTTCGCAGTTTTATCTTTTCGGTACCGATTTAGGCTTTGTTGATGAAAATCACCATCACAGTAAAACCTCAGGGTATTACGACGAGAAGGGTCAGGATCTCTACGACTACACAACGGAAAACAATACCAGCTTGGTTATTCCGGGTAATTTCAGGCCATTTGTTAATACCAAATATGAGTTTAAAGTCTCTAAATCCGTGCTTGAAAATACGCTGCAAGGGAAGCGGCTAGATGTGTACAACCTGAATGACGGTGCAAAAATAAATGGTACCCGGCCTTTGCATTCAGAAGATGCCATTGTTATCAGTAATCCTGAGATAAAGCGGCAAGCCCTTAACGCCTTGAAGGAAAATGGTTTTGCAGTATTGAATTTTACTGATTTTGATAACGACTTTTCGGCAAGATTCAATCATGCGCAATTACTTACTGAAATTGATGAATTGATTAGTGCATTACCAGCGCACTTTGCCCAGCGCAGTGACGTTGCCGAATGCATAGAAGAGCAGAGAAATATTCTCGTGGCCTCACTGCTTAGAAAGCGCTCTCTACTTTTCTTTTATTTGAACGGCACACTTAACTATATAAATAGTTCTCTGACTAAAGTGGTCAATTTGCAAAGTGAGACTCGCGCAGTCGAATTAGGTGAGCAACTCGCAGGCGTTTGGAAACGTTACCTTTCTTATATTCGTCAAAGCTTTGAAAATCAGCAGTTTGAATTCGATAACATTACCAGTTTTATGGGTAAGCGTAGAGCGCTGCTGCTAAATCAATGGTTCGAAAATAATCCGGTGCGAGTGAAAACGCACGACGGTGAACCCCTTTGTTCGTACAGTGTTTATCTTCAGATCGCGAACAAGCATTCGAAAGAAAAGGCCCCGTTGGTTTACGTGGCCACCGACATAACTGAACAGAAAGCAGAGTATCCGCATCAGCACCTTATTCAACGTAGGGAAGTTGAACAGGTTGACACATTGTTCCTGAAAACCGGT
Organism: Alteromonas sp. ABV4_515; assembly: GCF_056160345.1. Lineage (NCBI taxonomy): Bacteria > Pseudomonadati > Pseudomonadota > Gammaproteobacteria > Alteromonadales > Alteromonadaceae > Alteromonas > Alteromonas sp. ABV4_515. The sequence continues at coordinate 370,875 of NZ_JBSWWZ010000003.1, read as the reverse complement.
AATACTGTTTATCTACCAGGGAGCTATAAAACCCCGTTTGCTTCGTCGTCATGTAACGAAGAAACCTGCGTGAACTTTGCGGTACTTGGAATGGCCAGCGGCTTGACGGGTGTCATCATCGTGCCAAAACTGATTTACTGCGAAGACTATGAGCCTGCTGGCGTGGCATATTTGCTTCAAGCGCTTTCTGGCTACCATTGCTACGGAGGCGCGGATTTCCTCATAGTGAGTCAAAAACTACTTAGCGAAACGCAGTTACTACTTAATAGTGGAGACAGGCTGTGTTATTTGCCGGAATTGAAAGCGCTGGATCTTATGGGGCGGAAATTGTCTGCGGATATTTATGAGTCGCGGTTGCTCGATATGGTCGCCAGAGGCATTGAATAAGCGCTTGTTGGACAACGCTGCACAGGGGCCAGTATTGAAATGCAAAGCGAAATAGACTTTGTTATTACTTGGGTCGATGGCAACGATCCTGTTCATAAAGCCAAACGCAAACGCTGGCAGTCCAGGGCGTGGCAAGGTGAGTCGAGAGACGTAGAACAGTCTGTTAGTGATAAACGGTTCGTGCAGCACCGTGAGCTCATTTATTGCCTTCGGTCTATTAAGTACCATGCGCCGTGGTATAGAAAAATCTGGTTGGTGACAGACAACCAAATCCCCGAATTTTTGGACAGCGCCAAGTTAGCCGAAGACAAAATATGTGTCGTAGACCATACGTTACTTTTTAAACATCACCCAGATGCACTCCCCACTTTTAATACGCGGGCAATAGTCAGTCAGCTTGACGTCATTGAAGGCTTGTCAACGCAGTTTATTTACGGCAACGATGATTTTATGTTCGGTAGTGCTGTTAGCCCAGACTTCTTTTTTAACCAAGATAAACCGGTTATCTGGGGGGATTGGCAGCCTGTGTTACCAGCCAATAAGACCACATTGTTTCAGCAGGGGATGATCAATGCAGCCAGAATGGTGGAAGCGGATACCGAGCAATTTATTCACATTAGTCACGGCTTCCAACCCATGGATAAGAATATCATTGGTAAATTAAAGTCTTGTTTTACCGATGCATTTGCTAATAATCTGCAACACAAATTCCGTCACCGAAGCCAGTTTTTGGTTGAATCTCTGCACAATCATTACTGTTATTACAAATTAATGTGTCCTGTGGCGGGTACTGAGCCAATGGTGCACTTCAGTTTTGAACTATGCCGTGAAGGCACGGAAGAAAAGGTTCGCTTATTACTGGATTTGTTTAAAACCGGCGAGCGAAAAATGCTGTGTATAAACGAATATCAGGCACTGGTTGAACGCATGGAGTTTGTAGAAGGCGAGCTTGATAAGCTATGCGGGCCAGCGCTTTTCAGTGAGCATTGACAGCCTGATCAAGTTATCATTTCATGGTTTTTCTATTAGTGCCGATAACCTTGTGATACTTAACTAAACCGGCATGGATTATCTTTTCCAACGCGATCTTCAGATTTATGACTGATACTGATAATAGAAAACAGGTTCTCATTTTACTCTCATCACCTTTTCAATATTGGTGTGCACAGGAGTACTTGTACCAGGCTTCGCTACTTCACTGTGATATTACGGTTATCAACGCGGCCACCTTCTGCCGTCACTCCATGGTTCAAATAAAACGGCTGCATGAAAACTGCTCACGGGTAAAAGAGGTCATCCTGACTATTCCTAAAGCCGGAACGTTAACGTCGCGGATTGCCCCTTATGCTGATTTAGCAAAGCAATTTCTGCACATTAAATTTGACCTTGTTTTAGTGGGTGATCTTCGGCAAATTTGGATGCAAGATATTGCCTGTAGTCTTGATTGCGAAAATATCGTTTTGGTGGACGATGGCGCCGCAACCAATGTGTTTGTGGAAAAACTGATTGGACCGGCAAACTTTAAGTTGCCTGTTTCTATGCACTCGCAGCGCCCCGAACGAAAACAAGAAGCGGCAAACATAAAGCAAGCATTGGGGCTAAACGTGGTGGAAAAGTCGATGACGCTTTTTTCCATTTTTACGTTTCCCCATGATAACCATACGCGGTTAAATCAATTATCGGCATTACGTGCGCGTTTTACGCAAACTGAGAAAAACGATGAATTTCACTTTATTGGTTCGCCTGTGGTGGAAAAAGGCATTCTCGCGGATGACGACTATTACAAAATGATTGAAGATGCGTTGAGAAATAGCCGTGCAGGCATGAAGCCAGTTTATTTCGCGCACAGAGCGGAAGCACTCGAGAGTAAAAAACAAAAGCTGGAAGCATTAGGGTTTTCCGTAGAGTTACACGATGAACCTTACGAATTACTGTGCGCCAGTGCGGGAAGGGTGCCGGCAGAAATAGCGGGTATGCATTCAACTAGCTTATTTAATATGAAAATTCTGTTTGCAGAGCAGATTTCTGCCTCTTGCTACCTGATGAATGAAACGCGGCTTGCCCAATTTGCTACGCAACATTGGGGGAGCGATAAGTTTACGTTAAGAGATCACATAGAATCGATCTATCGTCGCCTCGATGAATTTAATATCGAAGCCAGGCTGGCGAACTAAGTGAGGACACAATGACCAGGAAAGTTGCATTAATTACCGGCGTTACCGGTCAGGACGGTGCATATTTATCGCGGTTTCTACTCGATAAAGGTTACGAGGTACATGGCCTGCGTCGCCGTGCGTCATTGCCAAATCTGGATAGAGTGCATGATCTCGTGGAGCCGCCACAACAGGTTAAAAACGATTTTTACCTGCACTACGGTGACATGAGCGATGCATTGTCGCTGGTCAGATTGATCAACGAAATCCAACCCACCGAAGTTTACAACCTGGCCGCACAGAGTCACGTTCACGTTTCTTTTAATGCGCCGGAGAACACCGCAGACGTCAATGCGCTGGGTACACTAAGGTTACTGGATGCGCTAAGAACGCTGAAAATGGAAGATTCAGTGAGGTTTTATCAGGCGTCTACCAGCGAACTTTACGGAAAAATACAATCTCCACGACAAGATGAAAGCACACCGTTTTATCCGCGCTCTCCCTACGCCACAGCGAAACTCTACGCTTACTGGTCTGTTGTAAATTATCGTGAGTCTTACGGCATGTTCGCGTGTAACGGCGTACTGTTTAATCATGAGTCTAAGTTCAGAGGTAAAACCTTTGTCACCCGAAAAGTGACTTCAACAATCTCTCGTATTGCTTACGGGCTTCAAGATTGTTTGTATTTGGGGAACATTGACGCGCAGCGTGACTGGGGTCATGCAAAAGATTACGTAGAAGCGCAATGGCTGATGCTACAACAACCAGAACCTGATGATTTCGTTATTGCGTCGGGAAGAAAAACCTCCGTGCGCGAATTTGTGGAAATGAGCTTCAAACTGCTCGGTATCACCTTGCGATGGCAGGGCAGTGGCGTTGATGAGATCGGCGTTGTTGAAAATATCGATGCAAGTGTGTTGGAAGAAGCGACCAAAGGCTTTCCACCGGCCCTTCGCATTGACGACACTGTGGTTCGTATCGACCCTTATTATTTCCGTCCAAATGAAGTGGATGTATTGTGGGGCGATGCGAGCAAGGCTGAGCGCGTATTGGGCTGGAAACCTGTTATTGGCTTGCAGGAAATGGTGAGCGAAATGGTTACCCATGATCTGGCGTTATCTCGGGATGAAGCTATTTTGAATAAGCATAGACATGACTAACACCGACTTCATACCTGTATCTCAACCTTTTATCGATGACAGCGCAAAGGCGCTGGTCATGGATTGTTTGGAGTCCGGCTGGATTTCATCTCAGGGCGCGTATGTTACTCAGTTCGAGAATGATTTTGCTGCTTACATAGGTGCAGAATTTGCTATTAGTGTCACCAGTGGAACCGCAGCACTACACTTAGCGCTTCTTGCCATAGGCATCGGCCCGGGCGATGAAGTTATCGTACCGGATCTTACGTTTGCGGCTACAGCGAATGCTGTGCTGCTGTGTGGCGCCAAGCCAGTGCTGTGCGCTATCGATGAGGATACCTGGACCCTCGATGTGCAGGATTGTAAGCAGTTAGTTACCAGCAACACCAAAGCCATTATTCCTGTGCATTTATATGGCAACCCTGCTGATATGAAAGCGATTACCCATTTGGCTGGCGAACATGGTATTACTGTTATTGAAGATTGCGCAGAATCCCTAGGCGCATCGGTGGATGAACAGTACACAGGCACGATGGGGGAAATGGGCTGCTTTAGCTTTTTTGCTAACAAATTGCTGTCTACTGGTGAAGGCGGCATGGTTACCACCAACGACGCTGAATTAGCTAAGAAACTGCGAATTTTACGGGATCACGGCATGGCGCCGGACAAAAAATACTGGCACGACTTTGCCGGGTTAAATTATCGGATGACCAATATTCAGGCGGCAATCGGCGTGTCCCAGTTAGCGTTGCTTGATGAGTTCACTCGCTTGCGCGGTGAACAGGAGAGGCTCTATCGGCAGCATCTGGAAGGGATATCTGGCATTATGTTTAAATCGGTGTTGAGCGGCGCAAAGTCGGTTAACTGGCTAATGTCTATTAGAGTCAATGCCGAAAACAAAAGTGCCGAGGGCTTACGAGCCTGGCTTGCTGAACATCAAGTGGATTCCCGGCCATTTTTCTTTCCGCTTCACGAGCAACCCCCATACCGTGATGAACGTTCGGCCCTGGAAGCGACGAAGAAACTTTCGGATAGCGGATTATCTCTACCCACATTTATTGGCCTTAGTAACGAACAGATAACGCGCATTTGCGATCTGATTAAAAGATATATGGGTCAGGAAGCATAAAACATGACGACATTTTCCCAACAGATAAACATCGCTGACACGGTAATTGGGCCTGAGCAACCGGTTTACATCATCGCAGAAGCTGGCGTTAACCATAATGGTGACATCAATCTAGCGTACAAACTTATCGACGTTGCCGTGAAAGCCGGCGCAAACGCAGTAAAATTTCAATTGTTCGACACCGTCGCCCTAATCCGCAACGATGTAAAAAAGGCCAGTTACCAGGTTCAGGATACGAGCGACCAGCAAAGCCAATATGACATGCTAAAAGCGCTGGAAATTTCACCTCAGCAATGTGAAGCACTGGCGGAATACGCTCGTAGCAGCGGTATTGATTTTATCGTTACGCCCTTCGATGAACCCAGCCTGACGTTTTTACTGTCTTTGCCGCTATCGGCATTAAAAATTTCGTCCACCGATCTGACCAATATTGCTTTTATTGAGCGGGCTGCTCAAGCGCTGGTGCCACTCATATTGTCCACGGGCATGAGTGAGCAGTCTGAGGTTGATGAAGCGATGGCAATGCTTCGGGGTAAGTGTAACGATTTAATTTTATTGCAATGTACGTCAAGTTATCCGGCGCCCGATACAGAGCTCAACCTGCGTGTAATGAATAAATACCAGTCCGACTATGACGTCGTTGTTGGTTACTCTGATCATACTGCTGGCATTGGTGCTTCGCCTTATGCCGTGGCGGCAGGGGCCAGTGTAATTGAAAAACACTTTACGCTGGATAAAAGTCTGCCAGGCCCGGATCACCAAGCGTCGTTGTCTCCTGAGGAATTGGCGTCTTTGGTAAAAGAAATTCGTAAGGTAGAAACCATGATGGGGCGCAGCGTGAAGCGTGTGGAATTATGTGAACGAGAAAACCGGTTATCTCTGCAAAAATGTTTGGTGGCTGCTGAGCCCATTGCGAAGGGAGAATATCTAACTGCACGCAATGTGGTTGCCAGAAGAACCGGTGGCCATGGCATTCCGGCGAAATACATTAACGATGTGATTGGCAAGCAAATGCATTGCGACCTGGCCCTTGGTGATATCATCGATGTCTGAAGCACATCTGGTGATAGCGGGGGCGGGGGGGCACGCTCGCTCCCTGGTGTCTTTGTTGCGCGCCAATAAGCTTGAGCCCCAAGCCATTATAGACGTGCATGCCGCGCCAGGTGAGGTGATCATGGGCATTGCGGTAGTAACGAGTATCGACCATCTCAATCTGGACGGTGAGATAACCACCATCTTGGCCATTGGCGATAATGCCTTGCGTAAAACGAAAGCTAATGATTTAAAAGCTCAGTGTTACACGTTGCCGCTAACCCATCCTTCTTCTTTTATCGATGAATCTGCGGTATTAGGCTGTGCCAGTCAAATTTTTGCGGGCGCCTATGTTGGCCCGCTTGCTGAAGTGGGGCAATTTGCCATAATAAATACCCATGCCGTGATAGAACACGAAGCCAGTGTAGGGGCTTTTTCTCACGTGGCTGTGGGTGCCAAGTTGCTAGGTAGAACGCGAATTGGTGAGTCTTGTTTTATTGGTGCCGGCGCAGTAATAAAAGACGGAATATCAATTTGTGATGGCGTGACGGTGGGCGCAAACAGTTTTGTTAATAAGCCTATTGATGAACCGGGTGTTTACGTCGGCAGTCCCGCAAGGAAACTCAACCGATGAATGGGCAGATTTACATTTCCAGCAGTTGTGTCAACAACCGTAAAATCGCAGACAGCGTGCGGCAACTCGCCGAGCAAGGTTATACCAATATCGAATTATCCGGCGGTACCAACCTTTATCCAAATTGGAAACAAGATCTTCTGAATTTACAATCAGAGTTTGGAATTCAATATCGTTGCCACAACTATTTTCCGCCGCCAGAGGAACACTTTGTACTTAACCTGTCAGCCAGTGATAATGATGTTCGGGCGCGTTCCATTGCCCATGTTCAGCAAGCCATTACGTTGTCTGCTGAGTTAGGGGCAAAGGAGTATGGTGTGCATGCGGGCTTTCGATTTATGCCTGACCACAAAAAGCTTGGGCAGGCTTTTGATTGCGCTCAGCTGCAAAGTGAAGAAGAGGCTATCGCACTTTTCGCGTTAGCCTGGGAAGCGCTTAATAAACAGGCCAAGGATCATGGCGTGAGCTTGTATGTAGAAAATAATGTGCTTTCGAAAGCAAACCGGACAACCTTTGGCAGTGATAATCCTTTTTTAGCCACAGATTCTGCATCAATAGCCCGTTTACAGGATGCCTGTCAGGCTTCGTTGTTGTTAGATGTGGCCCACTTAAAAGTAAGCTGCAACAGTCTGGGGCTTTCGTTTGAAAAAGAGTTAGCGCAATTAGCCCACCTGTCTGACTACCTCCATTTTAGCGACAACGATGGGACTGCAGACACAAATCATGGCGTGCGTGAGGGAACAGCGTTATTCAGTTTATTGCGCAAAGTCGAACTTGCGAATAAAACCATAACCCTTGAAGTTTATGACGGTTCAATTCAAACGAGTTTGAATGCCACATTGGCATTACTTCAACCTGGGATGGCTGATGGATAAGCAGCAAAAAGTACTCGCCATCGTGCCCGCTAGAGCAGGTTCAAAAGGCGTTGTCGACAAAAATATTAGAATACTGCATGGTAAACCTTTGCTGGCGTGGACCATTGAAGCGGCATTAAAAGTCGATGATATTCAAGATGTGGTGTTGTCTACAGATAGCGAACACTATGCGCAAATTGGCAGGGAGTATGGCGCGTGGGTGCCCTTTCTCAGAGAAGCAAAGTTCGCTACAGACGATGCCTCTCTCATGTCGTCAATACAGCATACGCTAGACAGGCTAGCAAAAGAAGGCAAAGCATATGATGTGGTTGTAGTGCTACAACCCACCTCGCCATTAAGAACGGCAAATCACATTCGCGAAGCCCTGACTCTTTTTCGTGCTAAGCCGCAGTCACCTAAGTCTCTCGCTTCAGTTTATGAAGTCAATGCAAAATACCGATGGCTGTTAAGCATCAATGACGAATCACAACTGCGGTTTGTTGATGACAAACTTAACCAGGGAGGGGGATTTAATCGTCAGTCTAATTCTCCTGTATATATGCCAAACGGGGCGATTTTCATTTATCAGACTCAGGCACTTTCAGCACAATATCAACCCAATACTTGTCCGTATGTTATGACGGAAGCGTCATCCCTTGATATTGATACTGTAGATGATTTTCAGTGCGCTGAAGTTCAGTTGAGCCAGATGAGCGTTGATGCAGGCTAACCCCACGTTCTACTAATGTGTTTCAACAGATTGCCGATACAGTGGTTGTCGAATGGTAACCGGAGAGATAGCGCATGAGAAAAATGAGTGTACTTGAAAAACACGGCTTTGCTGGCTTAAACCGTTGGCCTGGCAACGAGCAACTCGCGCAAGAAGATGCTGTTCTCGATTACTTTATGCACGGCTATCTGCCCACTCAATCGATAATCGACAAAGAGACAAACATAACGGCGTTCGGTTCGTGTTTTGCGGGAAATGTGTCTCGCTTTCTGTTGAAACATGGCTACAAAGTGAATGCCCATAGCTGGGACCATAACCTTTCCGACCTCATTCGTATCGATGAAATTATGGTTCACACACCCGCTTTATTGGCACAATTCGAGTGGGCGTTTGAAGACAAGTCACTGGATACGATTTTCATTGGGACCAATGAAGAGAAAGCGCAAACCTACCACAGCCTTGAAATCTGTAAAGACATCATCAAGCAGACAGACTTTTTCATAATCACCTTAGGTTTAACAGAGGCATGGTTCGACAAAGAAAATCAGCAGTACCTTTGGAAGTTCGTGCCGAATAAGAAGCTGGATGCGCAAAGATTCGAAAACCGGTTTGTTTCCTTTGCTGAGAATCTCGACAACCTGAATAAAATCTATTCGTTGATTAAGCGTCATAAACCGGATGCAAAAATTCTGTTTACCTTGTCTCCTATCCCGTTGCTAGGTTCGTATCAAAAGAAATCTGTTATCTGTGCGAATACGTCTTCTAAAGCAACCTTGCGAGCCGTATTGCACGAATTCATGACGCAAAAAGAGGATGACAACTTATTTTATTTTCCGTCTTACGAGCTGATTAATCACTATGTTGATGAGCCGTGGAAGGAAGATAATCGACACATCACCCCCGAAGCCGTTGAAACCATCATGTCTATCTTTGGTCGCTACTATTTAAAGTAAGTGATTGGTGAAACGCTGCTTTTTGCCTGCAGCTCGTGTCCTGAAGTTCAGGTTTGTTCTCTGACTAGGGAGACAATTTGCGGAGAGGCGAGTTGTGGCAAGGTTTCAAATTTAGTGCGTAGCTTTTCGCGCTGAGCAGCATACAGTTCTTTTTCGCTGCGTAACGCCGCCAAAAGTGAATCTACGGTTGTCACGGTTTCACCGGCCACAAAATCATCATCACTCACCAGCGTGTTGCCTCGAAGTTGTAGGTATTGCTGCTTATCGTACTGGAAATAAACAATGGGTTTGTCCGCCAGCAGAAAGTCGTAGGCAATGGAGGAGTAGTCGGTAACCAGTGCGGCAGCATCTGCCAGCCAGGGGTACACATTTTTTCCGCTCGGATAGATATAGATATTCGGATGGTCCGGGAGAGCTTGCAGACAATTCTGCTCTGATAGTCCCATGGCTTCGCCAAATAGACGTGAAATAAACGGGTGGAACTTGAGGATAAAAGCAGCTTTGTTTTGCTCGCACCAGTGATTGATTTTATCCAGATCGAGAGGATATTCATTGTCCCCCCAGTCTCTGTATGTTGGCGCATAAACCACAATGTCGCCATGTCTGGCTCGCACTTGGTTGAGGGTGTCTAGCGACTCTGCATTTATCCAGTCTCGTTGTTCCTGCGTCTGACAGAAGACGTCATTTCTCGGGTACCCCAGATCCAGATATTGTCTTGCGCGAAATATGGTTGGGAAGATATTCAAATTGAACCAGCGGGAACTGGAGATAAATGCCTCATCACAGATGTGCGGGTAATGTATGTTTCCACTCAACGCTTTGTACGGCAGTCCATGCCATAACTGAATGACGGGAATGGCTTTGCGTAACAAAGAGAATGTCTGGCCGGTAAACTCATGATCAACGACAATGCGCCGGGTACAGCACAATCGAAGTAAGGCCGCTATGCTCAACCGCTTGTACAGATCAGTGTCATAATCTAAGGCATCAATCTGTTGCTTAAGGTTTCTGCCCACTAAAAATGCTTCACCTGAGTGGCTTCTTTTATGCTCTCGGTAGGCAAGTAGCATGTTGGTGTCGAAAAAACCTTCAGCGTAATACAGATAGTGTTTTTTGGGTGTGAAGCATCTTACAAACGTAAAGAGGGTGAGCAGTAACGTAAATTTAAATCGCTTAACGTAGTGGGTGAGGGGAACCTGATAGCGCGAAAACACAACATCTTCATTGTCGTTCTGGTTTTCAATGATCACTAAAGAAGACTTTGCAAAACCTTTATCCAGTAGCCCCGCGGCAACCGCTGAGGTATACGACGCCTGATGCAAAACGATTTGGGAGCCCGTCGGAAGATCGTTTTCCGCGTTCACGATATCCTCCGCCTGCTTCAGATTATCCACAAAGCCGACTACCTGATAACCCTGAGCAGAGAGTTGCTTGGCGAGTTCGCGTCCTGCAGGATTTGCTGGCGCAACAAGTAGGGGCGTTTGTTTAGAAATCGATACCATGATGCGTTATGCCGTAGAGCCTGCGTCTACTGTCAACACGGTGCCGGTTACAGATTTGGCGTGCTGACTTAATAAGTAGAGTACTGCCGCTGCTGCATCCTCGGGCGTAGCCAGTTTTCCTAGCGGACTTCGACGTTTCACGCTCTCCAGTTTCTCTCCTTGTAACGACTCAGTCATGTCTGTTTGCATGTAGCCTGGTGCCACACAATTCACGGTAATATTCGCTTTGCCCACCTCTCTGGCAAGCGACCGGGTAAAGCCTTCAAGCGCGGCTTTGCTTGCAGCATAAACACTTAGTCCATTGAATCCTGTGCTGGCAATAATGGATGAAACATTAATGATGCGACCGCCACGATTGAGCATCATGCTTCTTGATAGGTATTTCGCCAGCAGGATAGGGGCTTGCACATTGATATTCAGTAAACTGCTGATTTCACTGTTGTGCATGGTGGCAAGCACGCCATCAAAACCCACGGCAGCATTATTTATCAGCCCGTATGGTCTACCGTAATTAGCAATGATCGTTTTGCAAAGGTGATGAATGTCATCCAGCTCAATCAGATCAAAGGGTTCAAAATGCAGGTCGTCTAAATAGCTTTCTTGCAACCCTTTTAATTCTGCTGACAGGGTTCTGGAAATGGCCACCACACGATAACCCTGCTCAAGACATTGTTTGCAAATTGCCAGTCCTAAACCTCGTCCTGCTCCGGTAACAACCACCAGGGGTTTTGTTTGTTCTGATTTATCCATTGTTGTTTCCGTGTTTTCTAATTTTTAAGTCTGGTTTATCTGTTTTGTTGTCACGATAGTGTTCACTGACGCGACACTTTGCCGCTGTCAGACAAAGGGAGCGTAGGAACAATATTGATTTTCGTCGGCATGTCGGCTCTATCCAAATGTGTTTTGCAATGGAGCATCAACGCCATTTGTAACTGCTTCGCGCTTAATGTCGTGCTCGTCGCCTTAGCAACGGGTTCATCGAGTTCTGGTGCCTGCAACACCACGTCTGCAATCACAATCTGACCTAAAATTTTATGTGGCTTGCTGTACACGCGGGCCAGTGCAACTTGTTCGGCAGAAAGCAGTACGGATTCAACCTGTTCTGGGAATACTTTGTGTCCGCCAACATTAATGACACCATTGTCTCTGCCTTTAAAGAACACGCGGTGATGCGATATGCTCACGGCGTCCTGCGTATTGATATAGCCATTTTCATCAGTGTGAACTACCGCTTCACTGCTATTTTTCCGATTCACTGTGTTGGCGGTGAACGCTGGTTTTAGCCAAAGAATATTCTCTTTTACCCGTAGTCGAATACCGTTAACACCAGTTTCTAGCCATTGTTCGGGAAAACCTGCTTTTCCATCGCTAACGGCAAATCCCACTCCGGCCTCGGTAGATGCGTAGATATGGAATATTTTCGCTTTCGGATATCTTGATAGAAGGGCATCGAGAAGCGGCTGATCAGCAATTTCACCACCCAGCGAAACCCGTGAAAAGGCTAAATGATGGCTGGGTTCGGTGAATAAGAATTGTCGCCAAAAGGACGGCGTTGCAGAAAGCGCATTGACTTGCCAGTTAAGCATTTGCCTGGATTTATCGGCAATATCACCACGAAGGCAGTCAATGGTACAGGCACCACTCAGTATGCCCTGTAAAACAACCTGCAAACCGGCAAATCGGTACGGCTGATACGTGAGTGCCCAGCGCAATTCGGATAAGTGTGGTTTTATCTGTATCGCTGAGCATATGCTCGATGTGGTATGTGCGATTCTTTTAGGATTGCCGGTAGTCCCCGATGTTTGAATGAACCAGGTTGTTGCTATTGTCGAATGAGAGACGTTTGTCGCCAGTTTGTAACGGAGTGCTTCCGGCGTAATGGTGATATGCTCTGCAACGCTTTCTAGCGCCAACAATGTTGTGACGAAGTGGGCGAGATCGGTAATCGCTTCGCTACCAGAAAGGCCGTCATCTGAATCCATAGCGGCGTTGCGGTAAGTTTCACGCAAAGAGGTGGCATTAGCTTTGAGCGTTTCATAGCTAATTGTCCGACCATCATGTGTGATAACGGCCGGGCCTGAATAAGTTTGAATGCGCGCTAGCAGACTATTCACTGGGTTGAAGTACGCTCTGATAAACGCTAACGAAATCTCCCAGCGTTCTTGGGTAAACAGCGAGTTCCATTTCACTGAAGGGATCGACATTAAATTCTTCTTCGAGTTGAGCCACGAGCATTGCAAAGCCAAGGGAGTCCAGGCCGCTCTGAAGTAGTACGGTGTCATCGTCGATATTGTCAACAAGGTTGCAGTCAGAAATTAGTGCTACCTGACGCATGCTGTCTAATATGGTGTCTCGTAAGTCAGTCATCCTGCTCATTATCTCTTTTTGCTGTAGGCGAAGGGGCATGGCGCTTGAAGAATTCTATCTCATTTTCAAATGAGATATTGTGTGCTGCCAGGGCTATTTGTTTTGGAAGACGGGCCAATAATTCGTCTTTCGATGTGAGCCATTGCATTCTCGTATATTCAAAGCGTTTGACGGTATGGTTTTTCCCGCTGCGGGAAATGGTGTCTCCGTCTTTCAATGGTGTGTAATTAAACAATTTATGGAGCTTCAATACTGAAGTGTTAAACGATAATACTTCGGCATACAGTCGCTCAGCGGTGGTTTGTGTAAAGGCAAACTCCAGCGCGGCAATTTCAAGGAGTAATCCTGAACCCGGCCACACATCATCTTCACCCAGGTAACAGCCCCATTCCAGCGTCAGCGGGTTTTCACTTTTTAATGTAAAGTTGAGTACACCGATAGGGCGCTCGTTTTGTTCCATCACAAAGAAAACCCGGGTTGGATCGTTTGCTAAGTTCTCAAACCAGGCAAGGTGCTGCTGCAGCGTGATGGTATCTTGCTGATGCATATTTTGGCGTATATGCGGCTTGTTTCGCCATGCTAATACACGCTCCAACTGCGCATGGCTCAGCGGCGAGAAGTGGCTGGAGGGGTATTTTCTTTCCATTTACACCAGGTCCCAAGACATGGGGGTGCCTTTTGCCACATCGTGTTTTACTTGTTTGCCAAGCAGTCGGGCTAAATACTTAACCGGTAAACCAAGGCCGGGACGAATTGCTCGTAGGTTCTTTTCAGTGAGCACTTCTCCTGCGGATAAATCTTCACAGATATACAAAGACCGGCGGTGTATACGCGAATTCACTTCCGCTGTGGTACACCCGTAACTCACCGTACCAATGGCAATGGCTGCGCGCTCAGTTTCTTTCACCAGCATTGCAAATTCATCCGGTTCCAGTGAAAAAGCGGCATCGACGCCACCGGCACTGCGATCAATAACAAAATGTTTTTCAATCACGCTGGCGCCCATTGCTGTTGCAGCAATTGCCACGCCTAACCCTGACGTGTGGTCTGATAAGCCCACGTGGCATTGGAACATCTGTTTCAAATGAGGAATGGTGGCAAGGTTTGCATTAATGGGATCTGCAGGATACTGACTTGTGCATTTCAGCAACACGTATTGGTCACAGCCGTTGCTCTGTAGCACTTCTACAATTTCTGCTATTTCAGTCAGGCTTGCCATACCGGTAGACACAATGACGGGTTTACCAGTTTGGGCAACCTTGGCTAGAAGTGCGTGATCGGTATTTTCAAAAGAAGCGATTTTATAGCAAGGCACGCTGAGTGATTCTAAGAAATCAACGGCACTTGCATCAAAGGGGGTACTGAATGCCACCATGCCTCTGGACTTTGCTCTTTCGAATATCGCACTGTGCCATTCCCAGGGCGTATGCGCTTTCTGGTAGAGGTCGTATAGCGATGACCCTTGCCATAAACTGTTTTTATCATCGATGAAAAACTCGCCATGCTTGACGTCTATGGTCATAGTATCTGCGGTGTAAGTTTGTAACTTCAATGCGTGAACGCCAGCATCTGCGGCAGCATCAACCATACGCAAAGCCAAGTCCAGATCCTGGTTATGATTGCCGGACAATTCCGCAATAATAAACGGGGGCTGGTTGCTGCCAATCGAAAAAGGGCCAATGTCTATGGTTTTCACGTTTTGCTTCTCGCTTGTTATTGCTGCTGTTGTTGATGTTGCTGTCGTTGCTGTATTACCAGATTTACTTCCGGCAGAAGATGACGAATAATTTGACGACACACCTCTGGTGTTCCCGCTTTAGCAGGCAAGATAGCACCGGCCTGCTGTGCCATGGCGGTCAGTTTATTAGTATCTGATAGCATGGCAGTGAGTAAACTGGCAATGCATTTTGCACTCACCTCGTTGTAATGGCCGGCGTACACGCATGCTTCCTGTTTAGACACACAAACCGTACTTTCTATTTGATTCTCGGCAATGGTCACCACTAACCCGGGAAGTTGAGATATACATCGTTCCCAGTGCATACTACCGCCCGCACCTATCATCACATCGGCTTTACGCATTAGCGCGGCCATATAGGTACTGTCGATGTGAACGTCAATATGCTGACAATGGCTAACGCGCTCGAGGATATCTTGTTTATTTCGATGCGACGAACCTATTACCACATCGGCAGAAAGGCGGCTTTCTTTACATAATTCCAGGGCATCTAACGCTATTGTCGTCATATTAACCGGGTCGCTACCGCCAAAGCATATCAGCACCCGTGGTGCTGCACTGTGAGTTTGCTGGTGGCTCGAACCGTCGAGATAAAACTCTTCTCTTAAAAGTGCATATTGTGGACCTAAAAGCACTTCGCATTTTTCTGGAATAAGGTGCTGATACCGTTGCGTAAAGTTATCCGTAAGATTGCAATCCAATAATAAGTCGCAATGATGGTCGCGGTTTGCCAAATCATCGATAACCATCACTTTTTTGCCAGCATTGATCAACTCACTTTCAAAGCGTTGATCTAACTGATAATGATCGATTATCCATAAGTCAGCAGGGATATGTGCCACCGAACTCGCTATGGCGTCAACTTCAATATAGCCAAAACCCTGTTCGCGAATGAGTCCGAGCAACATATCTGCCCCTTTTGTTGCTACAAAAGTAATTTGAATATCGGGTACCCAGTTCTGCAACATGGTTTTTAGCGACTTCGCTAAGGTAAGGCAGCGCATGCCGTGACCGGCGCCGATTTGATGACTGGCATCAACGCGAAAAGCGATCAGCAACTATATTTCCCCCATCTCATGTAGCACCTTATAGAGAATTTCAGCACGCTTCCAATCCTCGGGTGTATCGATGTCCTGCACCTTGTGGCTCGGGAGTGTGAGCATTCTGGAACGTGGCGAAAATACCCGTTTGCTCTTGTTCAGCCACGTTTCTGATTTAGCCACGTACAATTGCCCAGCATCGTGAAAAGTATCCGCTAAATCTTGAGAACGCTTACCAATATCCTGTGCAGAGAAGGGGAGTACACCGCCGTCTGTGTCTTCTATCAAGGCCCGTTGAATGGGAAAGGAAAATTGATTGGCGGTAAACACAAAGTCTGCATTGAGTGTGACTAATTTACTTATTGCGTTGTCAATTGTGGTGCTAGCAAGAAAGGGAGCAGTGGCATAGATGCAAGCACAAACTTCCACAGCCATGCCTTGGGCCATCAACGTTGACAACGTGTGCCGTATCACCGGTGTGGTGCCGGTGTGGTCGTCTGCTAATGTCTTGTCTCTGAGAAAAGGCACTTCCGCCCCATAAAATTCAGCAATTTCAGCAATAGATTGATCGTCAGTAGACACGATGACTTTGTCGATATTCGCACAACCCAGGGCCGCTTCAATGGAATAAGCAATTATGGGCTTACCGCAAAAGTGTTTAATGTTTTTTCCGGGAATCCGTTTACTGCCGCCTCTGGCTGGAATAATAGCAATATTCATAATGTTCGATGTTTTACCGTTAAGCTAAACCGCGTTTATAAAAGTAAACGCACCGCTACCTGGTTAAAGAATTAACGAGCGATAGTAATGTATCGGCAATAAAATCAACTTGTGAAGGCGTTAAATCTGGAAAAACGGGTAAAGTGACTGCCTGACGGTAGTAGTTTTCCGCTGCGGGGAAATCGCCCCAGTTGAATCCTTTCTCTTGATAGAAAGGTTGCGTATGAATGGGAATGTAGTGCAAGTGGGCAAAAATGCCGGCTTCTCGCAGTGAAGATACTAACCGAGACTGCTGTTCTGGCGTGATGGCGTTAATTCTCACGACATACAAGTGAAAGCTACTCACGCATGATGGTGAAACAACAAGCGGAATTATGGCTTCTTCGTCGCTGAAGCGTTGGTCGTAGAGGGCTGCAACACGATTTCGTTGCGTGACAAATTCGCTGAGTTTGTTTACCTGACTGGTACCCAGGGCGGCCTCAACGTCATTCATGCGATAATTGTAACCAAGTGCTATTTGTTCATAGTACCAGGGGCCGTCGGATGATTTTTTCATGCTATCCGGATGGTTGGTAACGCCATGGCTTCGAAGCAATCGCATGGTACTTGCCAGTTCAGCATTGTTGGTCATCGCCATTCCCCCTTCCAGGGTGGTAATAATCTTGACCGGATGAAAACTAAAAATACATATATCAGCGAATTGGCAGCAGCCCACACGGCTATTCTGATAACTCGCACCCACGGCGTGTGATGCGTCTTCGATAACCTTAAAACCATACTTTTTTGCCAGCTTCGCGATGGCTTCCATGTCACAGGATTGTCCGGCGAAGTGAACAGGAATCACCACTTTGGGTAATGTATCGGTGCGTGCTGCTTGTTCCAGTTTGTCGGCCAAAGCCACCGCACACAGGTTACCAGAGGTAATGTCTATGTCGACAAAGTCGACCTCAGCACCACAATATAATGCGCAGTTGGCTGAGGCTACGAAAGAGTTCGGCGAGGTCCAAACACGGTCGCCTTCTCCCACGCCTAGCGACAGACAAGCGATATGAAGCGCCGAGGTAGCGCTATTTACCGCGACACCAAATTGAACCTGGCAGTAGTCTGCTAAGGCTTGTTCGAACTGAGGTACAGCAGGGCCTTGCGTTAACCAATCTGATTTTAGTGTTTCGACAACGGCCTTGATATCGTCCTCATCAATATGCTGTCGACCATAAGGAATCACTTTTTCGCTTCCTCGTTAAAAGCACAGATTTCCTGTACTGATAAAAAGTGCGGATTGGTGTCTGATACATATTCAAACCCTTCGTCGACAGGCTTTCCTTTTTCATCAAGCGCATTACTGGTGAAGTTATTACTCCGATGGAAAAATTTAATAGCAGGGGCGATAACGAAGTGATCGTCAAACTCGAAGGTATG
Source organism: Alteromonas sp. ABV4_515 (assembly GCF_056160345.1). NCBI lineage: Bacteria > Pseudomonadati > Pseudomonadota > Gammaproteobacteria > Alteromonadales > Alteromonadaceae > Alteromonas > Alteromonas sp. ABV4_515. Next base: position 353,078 of record NZ_JBSWWZ010000003.1, on the reverse strand, counting down.
GAAAGCCATGTCGCCAGGGCACATCATTTCGTGAAGTTTTTCCCCGGGGCGAATGCCTACAATTTTGATTGGCAGTTCAGGGGCCATCGCCTGGGCAAGATCAGTGATTCGGATAGAAGGGATTTTCGGTACGAAGATTTCTCCCCCTAACATCCGCTCAAAATTCTTGAGCACGAAGTCTACGCCTTGCTGCAGAGTAATCCAGAAGCGGGTCATATTCTGATGGGTAACCGGAATATGGTCTGTGCCCTCATCAATTAACTTTTCAAAGAAAGGCACAACCGAGCCTCTTGAACCTACCACATTGCCGTAGCGAACCACTGAAAAACGCGGCTTTCGTCCACCCACCATATTATTAGCTGCAACGAATAATTTATCCGAAGCTAACTTGGTGGCACCGTAAAGATTTACAGGGTTGGCGGCTTTATCTGTCGAAAGGGCAATAACTTTACTTACCCCGTTATCGATAGCGGCGTTTATGACGCTTTCGGCTCCGTCGATATTGGTGCGAATACATTCAGTGGGGTTATATTCTGCTGCGGGCACTTGTTTCATTGCCGCAGCGTGAATAACAAAATCTACGCCCTGCATCGCGCGGGTCAGTCTGTCTTTGTCACGTACATCACCGATAAAGTAACGCATGCAGGGGGCATTAAACCGCTGCTGCATCTCAAACTGTTTGAGTTCATCGCGTGAGTAGATAATCAGGCGCTTAGGTTTATAGCGAGAAAGGAGCGTTTCGGTATATTTATGACCAAAAGACCCGGTGCCACCGGTGATTAATATAGACTTTCCATCGAACATATCACGCCCGCTATTTTTTTGATTGTTAAGTTAAATATATCATGTGTCGGTAGCTTTGCCACAAACCTTAACACTATCAGTGTTTTGTCTGTTTGATTCTTATACCTCGACGGTGCATTTTAGAGGTTAAAATCATCAGATATTTTCAATAAGCCCATGAAGGTGCCTTGTCACTTTCTGAATTTCTCTGATTTTTTCATCTTGTATTTCGTGGATCACCGTTTTCAATTCAGTGGTCGACACATCTTTCGTTCGTGGCAGATAAATCACTTTCACAATATCCTGCAAATCATCGAACTGACCCACCCAATCATCTCCCATGGCGAATATGTCAGCATCCAGACGAATAAGGTCCTCCCGCTTTTGCTCCCAGCAGTTTTCCTGAAATACGTCATCGACGTAGCGGCAAGCCAGTAGGATTTCGCGACGATCATGAAAGGGGATGACCGTGGTTTTCCCTTTTTGCTGATTAAACTCATCAGAAGACAAACCGACAATCAGACGATCGCCAAGGGCTCGTAAGCGTTTAAGCAACTTAACATGGCCTATGTGAAAAAGGTCGAAAGTGCCATAGGTGACAATAGTGGTCATTTTCATCATGCTTTTCTCGTTCAGTCCTTGTTATATCGGCCAAAGCCCGGCTACCTGTACCTGAAATTTCAGTTATAGTTTTTAACACTCACGTGTCAATTCTGAGACCTTTTGAACTGAACAAAAAGTGATTCGTAGTACTGGCTTTGATACTATCAAACAATATGACGGGTTTGTGCTATATTTAAACCTGAGTCAAATAATCACGATTTACTGGCCGTGATTCTAGTTAGCGTAATGCTGAGGAGACTTCTCAAATGATCAACTTTAATAGTGATGCATCATCTAATACTTCACTACTTCAACAGGTTCAGGAAAAACAAACTAGCCTGATGGAGAAGCTCGCCTCTGGTAAAAAAGTTAACAGCGCTGCCGATGGGGCTGCTGCTCAGCAAATCATCGATCGCCTGACTTCTCAGGTCGAAGGTAATCGCCAGGCTGTGAACAATGTCTACGATGGCATCTCATTGGCGCAGGTCGCCGAGGGTGGCCTTGAAGGCATTAATAACGACGCCAATCGTATTCGTGAACTCACGTTGCAGTCGGGTAGCGGTATTTTGTCCGACGCCGACCGTCAGGCCATTCAATCTGAAATCACGCAGCTTCAGGAAAACATCACGCAAACCATAGAGCAAACCACCTTTGCCGGTAAGCCGTTACTGAATGCCGATGGCGAAATCAGTTTTCAAGTGGGTGCAAATCCAGACCAGAAGGTGGGAGTGAACACCAGCGATGTGGCAGGCAATTTATCGGGCTTACTCAATATTGACGTCACTTCCGATAATTTAACCGATGCGTTAGATGCTGCCGATGCGGCGTTGGAAACCGTCGGTGGCTTCCGTGCCGACCTGGGCGCAACACAAAACGCGCTGGCGAGTACTGCCCGTAATTTGACCCAGGCTGATGTAAACAGCACCGAGGCAAGAGGCCGTATTCAAGATCTGGATTATGCTCAGGCCGTTTCTGAAAGTGTAGCGAATGATGTACGTGGACAAGCGGCAACGACGGTCCAGGCACAAGCCAACCAGCAACAGGGTCAGGTGCTCGCGCTACTCAGTTAATAAATCCTAAATGATTATGTTTTAAACAAAAAGAAGCAGTGTGGACTGCTTTTTTTTATTACAAAACGAGAATCAGTGTTTCCGAACTGATTTTTTACCGCTACAATCAGACAGATGCGCTAGACTGTAAATAATAAAAACGCGTTCTCGAGGAATCGATGAAGGAAATTTTGCTCGTTAGTGATAACGGCGAACTTATTCAAAAGTTGGAGACAGTCATTACTTTCATGGGGGAAGCTTGCTTTGGGCAATCTTTCGCAGATAGCCTTGGCTATTTAAATACCCATTCAGTGGAAGCAGTGATGGTTGACTACGCCAGACCCGACCAGGTTCAAAATCTGGTCGCGCAGTTTCCTCACATCCCTTTTGTCGCGATACAGTCTGCAGACGGCCAGGTAACGCCTAATTGTAATCTGGTCAGCACTGCAACACTTCCTATTACTTATCCGGTACTCACTCAGGCTATTCATCGCTGTCAGGAATATTCCCGACATCGTCCAGGCCCTGTAAAAACCGCTGGGCTCAAAACCCGCTTGTTCCGTAGTCTTGTTGGTCGAAGTCAGCAAATTCAAATTGTTCGTAAGCTGGTAGAGCAGGTGGCACCTACTGATGCAACCGTGCTTATCCTTGGTGAATCGGGTACCGGTAAAGAAGTGATTGCACGTAATGTACACTTCCTATCAGAGCGTAAAGATGGCCCGTTTATTCCGGTAAACTGTGGTGCTATTCCTGGCGAACTGCTGGAAAGTGAGTTGTTTGGTCATGAAAAAGGGGCCTTTACCGGCGCAATCAGTGCACGTAAAGGGCGTTTTGAATTGGCTGAAGGCGGTACATTATTTCTTGATGAAATTGGCGACATGCCATTGCAGATGCAGGTAAAACTGCTTCGTGTCTTACAAGAAAGAACCTTCGAGCGGGTGGGTGGACACACGCCGATCCGCGCAAACGTGCGTATCATCGCGGCAACGCACCGTAATTTGGAAACCATGATTAAAGACGATAAATTCCGTGAGGATTTGTACTATCGTCTGAATGTTTTCCCCATCGACAGCCCTGCGCTGCGTGAACGTCGCGAAGACATTCCGCTGCTGTTACAAGAACTGATTAGTCGTATTCAGGGCGATGGCGTTTCAGTAGTTAAATTCACAGAAATGGCGATATCGTCGCTGATGGAACATGATTGGGCGGGTAACGTTCGTGAACTCTCCAACTTGGTAGAACGCTTAAGCATTCTCTATCCGAATCAGATTGTGGATATTCAGGATTTGCCAGTGAAGTATCAATATGGCGAAATTCAGATTTATGAGCCTGATTATCCAGAGGAACTGTTAGAGCGTGATGCCTTTAACGAGTTGTTTGCTGAGGCTGCGGCCAGCGAAGCAGATCGCGACGCAGAAAGTACGCCTCAACCTGCAGCACCGGAAGCCTCGTCTGATAACTCTCAGTTACCAGAAGGCGGTGTGAACCTCAAAGAATACCTTTCAGAACTGGAAATTAATCTCATCATTCAGGCGCTGGATCAGCAAGAGTGGGTAGTTGCCCGTGCTGCCGATAAACTGGGCATGCGTAGAACCACCTTGGTTGAAAAAATGCGCAAGTACGAAATTCAGCGAGAAGAGTCCGTCCCGTCAGATAATTGACTGTAAAGTCGCCCAGTAAATGCGAATAAGATTTTGTATTTATTGATTTTTATTTTTGGCACATCAAATGCATTAATCTTCATAAGGCACAATGTCTGCTTTTTGACGAGGGTTTATGGCATACGATGGACAAAGCTATTCTTCACTGTATAGCGACACATCAGTACAAATTTCTGAATACCGTTACAACACTGCATCTGATGATGCCGGTGTCGGTGACGATATTGATAGCCTCAAAAAGCAAGCAAGTCGCCTGTCGCATCTTCTGCAAGTGATGCCTGCTGGCGTTATCGTTCTGGACGGTCAGGGTGTTGTTCGGCAGGTTAACAGTCAGGCCAGTGAGTTACTGGGCGAGCCGCTAGAAGGTGAGTTATGGCGAACCATCATTGCTCGCTCCTTTAAACCTCGGGCAGACGATGGCCATGAAGTATCGCTTATCGATGGCCGTCGGGTTAAATTATCCATTACGCCCCTCGAAAACGAACCAGGCCAGCTAATTGTTCTCACCGATTTAACAGAAACCCGAGAGTTGCAAGCCCGGGTGAGTCATATGCAGCGTTTATCTGCGCTCGGTAAAATGGTGGCCTCGTTGGCACATCAAATCCGTACACCATTGTCTGCAGCAATGCTGTATGCCGCTAATTTAAAACGCAAAGGTTTAGGTGAGCATGCAACCCGGGATTTCGCGGGTAAACTCACTGATCGCCTCAAAGAACTAGAAAGTCAGGTAAACGACATGCTGTTGTTTGCTAAGTCCGGTGAAGATCAGGTTGTGTCCGAGATTTCTTTGACCCATCTCCTTGACGCTATTGAGCCTAATGCCCGCACCATTGTTCAGCAAGCCGAGCAAACCCTTAGCATTCAAGGTTTCGATGGAGAATCCACACTAACGGGAAATCTCACCGCGTTGCAAGGTGCTATTTTAAATCTTATTCATAACGGTTCCCAGATCAGTCCACAAGGTGCCGTGATTAATCTGTCGGTGGTCCGCAGTGGTGAGCATATTGCTATTTCAGTGATTGATCAGGGGCCTGGCGTACCGCTTTCCATGCGTCAGAAAATTTTCGAACCGTTTTTTACCACTAAAACCCATGGAACCGGATTGGGCTTAGCCGTGGTGAAATCTGTTGTGAATGCCCATAAGGGCCAGTTGGGTGTCACCAACCTGGACGGGCGGGGCGCCTGTTTCACAATGACCTTACCGGTAACCGTAAAACCATCATCTTCATTTTCCGCTGCGATCACAGGAGCCAAGTCATGAGTCATTCTACTATTTTAATTGTTGAAGACGACGCCGGTTTGCGCGAAGCACTGAATGACACGCTACTGCTTGCAGATTATCGTGTAGTGGCGGCAGCATCCGCTGAAGACGCGCTGGTCAAGTTGGCGTCAGAGAATATCGATTTGGTGGTCAGCGATATACAAATGGGCGAAATGAACGGGCTGACACTACTTAAAAATATCAGACTGCGCTATCCACAGTTACCGGTATTGCTGATGACGGCTTACGCAACTATCGACGATGCGGTACAAGCAATGCGTGATGGCGCCACTGATTACCTTTCCAAGCCTTTTGCTCCAGAAGTGTTGTTGAATCTGGTTAGCCGCTATGCGCCATCGCATAAAATTGAATCTCGAACGCCCATTGCTGCCGATCCCTCAAGTTTAAAGTTATTGGAGTTATCTCGCAAAGTGGCGGGCTCTGAAGCAACCGTCATGGTACTCGGCCCCAGCGGTTCAGGGAAGGAAGTGCTGTCTCGATACATTCACGACCAGTCAGCCCGGGCAGGCGAAGCCTTTATTGCTATCAACTGTGCCGCCATTCCTGAAAATATGCTCGAAGCGACGTTGTTCGGTTATGAGAAAGGCGCGTTTACGGGCGCCGTTCAGGCGTGTCCGGGTAAGTTTGAACAAGCGCAGAGTGGCACCATCCTCCTCGACGAAATTACGGAAATGGATTTGGCATTGCAGGCTAAATTGCTTCGCGTTTTGCAGGAGAAAGAAGTCGAACGGCTTGGTGGCCGAAAAACCATCGAGCTGGATGTGCGTGTTATTGCAACCAGTAACCGCGATCTCAAGCAAGCCGTAGAGGCGGGCGAATTCCGCGAAGATTTATATTATCGTCTGAATGTGTTCCCCATTATCTGGTTGCCGTTGGCACAGCGCCCTGGTGATATCGTGCCATTAGCGGAACATCTAATGTCCCGCCATGCAGACAGCAAGCAACATCGCGATATACGGCTTTCTGCTGCTGCCCGCAATAAGCTTGTGCAGTATGACTGGCCGGGCAATGTGCGAGAGCTTGAGAATGTAATGCAACGGGCGTTAATACTTTGCGACGGTGAGGTTATCGAATCTTCAGATCTGATGATCGACATGACCGCCACACTGGTCAGCCATACCGCAAGTATCGACGACCCCGTAATTGACGACAGTAAACTCGGCTCTGAATTACGACATCAAGAGCACCAGATCATTCTTGATACCCTTCAGCTATGCAAAGGGAAACGAAAAGATGTCGCAGAGAAGCTGGGTATAAGTCCACGAACGTTACGCTATAAATTGGCACGCATGCGTGATGAAGGCATCGACGTACCTGCGTAAAAAAATCGATTCATTGCAATGTGTGCGTGTTTCACACACAAGCCTCTTGCCACGGTATTCAACCGTGGCTTTTTTTGTCAATTCTGTGTCAGTTATTTGGCATCGCCTCTAAGCTTCTGAATTATATAACTTAAAAAAGTTGGTATTGCTTTTGCTGTTGTCTATTTAAGAAACTAAGTCAGACAGTATTCTGACGAACCGTAAATTTTCAGGAGTCAGCGATGGACATTAAAGCCAACAGTTTGTATCAGGAAATGCAATCTATGATCGGCCAGACCCGTCTGCAGGCCACAGAAATGCCGGAACAGGCATTAGAAGTCAAAAATGCATCTGGCAGTGAGTTTTCAGCCATGCTTAAGCAGGCAGTGGAAGGGGTAAACAATATGCAGTTGGAATCAAAAGATTTACAACAGCGGTTTGAAATGGGCGATCCCTCTCTCAGCCTGGCGCAGGTTATGGTAGCGAAAGAAAAAGCAGGTATTGCCTTTGAAGCAACAGTACAGGTGAGAAACAAAGTGCTGGAAGCCTATAAAACAATTATGAACATGTCGGTGTAGTGGGGTAGTACGTCATGGCTGAAGCAACAGGTACTAACTTAACCGTAAGCGACGGAGTCGACGATAGCGTCAATTCCGGTGCAGAAAATAAATCCGGGTTCATGGACACCCTTGGTAGTGCCGACATGGTTCGTCAAATGGCGCTTGCTGTGGTGCTGGTAATTTGTGTTGCCATTGCCATCTTTATTTTGTTGTGGGCGCAAGAGCCTGATTATCGCCCGTTGGCAAAGCTGGAAACTGAAGAGCTCATCGAGACCTTAGACTACCTTGATGCCAATCAAATTGAATATAAATTGGAAGGTAACACGGTTTTAGTGCCTACCGATGAATTCCAAACCATTCGCCTTGGCATGACCCGCCAGGGGTTGACCCGTGCTGGTGATGATGGCACTGAAATTATCATGCAAGACATGGGCTTTGGTGTATCGCAGCGTGTGGAAATGGAGCGATTGAAACATGCCCGTGAGCAGCAGATCGCGGCAACAATTGAAGACATGGCCAGCATTCAGAAAGCCAGAGTCCTGCTGGCGATGCCGAAAGAAAATGTGTTTGCTCGCCGTGAGAAAAAAGCCAGTGCAACCGTGGTGCTAACCGCGAAACGCGGAAAGGTGATTGCGGGTGAAGAAGTGGATGCCGTGGTAGATATCGTGGCCTCTGCGGTACAAGGCATGGAACCCGCGCGGGTAACGGTAACAGACAGTAATGGTCGATTACTGAATTCCGGTTCTCAGGATTCTATGAGTGCCCGGGCACGTAAAGAATATGAAATTGAGCGTCAGCGCGAACAGGAATATTTGGAAAAAATTGATGCGATTCTGATCCCGGTACTCGGTTTAGGAAACTACACAGCACAAGCTGATGTGTCTATGGACTTCACGGCCATGGAACAAACTCAGCGTACTTACAACCCAGACTTACCCGCTGTGCGCAGCGAAATGACTATCGAGTCGAACAGTGTGGGTGGGCTTAACGGCGGTATTCCGGGCGCACTCACCAATCAGCCTCCGCTTGATTCTAACATTCCAGAAAACGCCATTGGCGCAGACGGGCAATCAGCGCCTGTGCCTGGTCGTAGCAACCGCGAATCGACAAAAAATTACGAGCTGGATACCACTATCAGTCACACCAAAAAACAGACTGGTGTTATTCGTCGTCTGAGCGTGTCGGTGGCTGTTGATCATGACCGTACAACCGCTGAAGATGGCAGTGTCACCACCGCGCCGAAGTCCCAGGAGCAACTTCTGAATATCCGTCGCTTACTGCAAGGTGGAATTGGTTTTGATGTGGCTCGCGGAGATTCTCTGGAAGTAGTCAGTGTACCTTTCACCCGTATGGATGAAGAAGGTGTCGAAGATATACCTTTCTGGGAACGTCCGGAAATCTTACCTATACTTAAACTGGTTGTGGGCGGACTCATCATTATTGTGCTGATCATTTTCGTGATTCGCCCAATGTTGCGTCGTCTGATCAATCCTGATGAGACCAAAGACTCTGACGACTTCGATGCGGATGAGGGCTTAGATCTGGGTGATGATACCATTAGCATGCTGAGTCAGGATTTTGATGAAGGTCAGGTTGGCTTTGCACCTGATGGCTCGCTCATGTTGCCAGATTTACACAAAGATGAAGATGTTCTTAAAGCTGTGCGTGCGCTGGTTGCGAATGAACCTGAGTTGTCCGCACAGGTTGTTAAGGGCTGGTTGACGCTGGATGACTAAGGTTCAACAAAATGCCTGAAGATAATAACCAACAAACTTATGACATTAGTAAACTGGAAGGGGTAGAAAAGGCCGCTATCTTGTTGCTGAGTTTGTCAGAAGAAGATGCAGCCCAAATCCTCAAGCACCTGGAACCGAAGCAGGTGCAAAAATTGGGCGGTGAAATGGCGAAGGTTGACGATATGACTCAACCGAAAATTACTGCCGTGCATAAGCATTTTATTGAAGAAATTCAAAATTACAGCACCATCGGATTCCAGAGCCAGGATTTTGTGAAGCGTGCGCTTACTGCTGCACTGGGTGAAGATAAAGCGGCGAATCTGATCGATCAAATCTTGATGGGCAGCGGCGCCAAAGGGCTTGATTCTCTCAAGTGGATGGATTCCAAGCAGGTGGCCGGTATTATTCGAAACGAACACCCGCAAATTCAAACCATCGTATTGTCTTATCTTGAGCCTGAGCAAAGTGCGGAGATTTTGTCGCAGTTCGCTGAAAAAGTGCGTCTGGACTTGCTAATGCGTATCGCCAATTTAGAAGAAGTTCAGCCCGCAGCCTTGCAGGAGCTGAACGAAATCATGGAGAAGCAGTTTGCCGGTCAGGCAGGTGCACAAGCGGCCAAAATGGGCGGCCTGAAGTCTGCTGCCGACATCATGAACTACCTCGATACCTCCATTGAAGGTCAGTTGATGGATGCCATCCGTGAACAAGATGAAGAAATGAGTCAGCAAATTCAGGATCTGATGTTCGTATTCGATAACCTGATAGACGTGGATGATCGCGGCATACAGGCAATCCTGCGCGAAGTGAATCAGGACTCACTGCTGAAAGCCATTAAAGGCGCTGATGAAGAGCTTAAAAATAAAATCACTGGCAACATGTCGGCCCGGGCGGCAGAAATGTTACTGGATGATCTTGAAGCGCTCGGTCCGGTACGTTTATCTGAAGTGGAAACTGCTCAGAAAGAAATTCTGTCGGTGGCCAGACGTCTTGCTGATTCCGGTGAAATTATGCTGGGCGGCGGTGGCGGCGAAGAGTTCCTGTAACGGACTAATCTGCCATGAATGATAAATTGCCGAAGAATGATGAATTTTCAGATGCGAAGTCCTGGGATTTGCCATTTCTTGATGAAGCGCAGACCACTGAAGATCTCACCCGCACCAATGCGCTGAATCGTCGTAGCGACTGGAAATACGAGCCTCCCGAAGCTGAGGAGGAAGAAATTTTGCCGCCAACGGCGGAAGAAATCGAAGCCATTCGTCAGTCTGCTTATGACGAAGGGTATAATGAAGGTAAGCAAACCGGATTTGACGAAGGTAGGGCTGCTGGCTTTGAAGAAGGCAAACCGGAAGGTTATGAAGCCGGGCTGCAGGCCGGTAAAGAAGAAGGCTTAAATGCCGCTGCCGAAGAGATGGCTGCTTTAGCCGGGCATTGGTCTTCGCTAGCGGATAATTTAGTAGCACCGTTATCTCAGGTTAACGAAGACACCCGTAAGCAACTGGTGAAATTAGCGGTGTCTCTCGCCCGTGCAGTTATCAGAACAGAAGTGCAGACCAGTGAAGATGTGGTCATGCAGGCGTTGGCTGAAGGGTTAAAAGCGCTGCCAGTGGCTGAATCACAGTTCCATATATCCATGCATCCCGACGACATTCAAATTGTTAAAAATCACTATGGCGATGAAACGATTGCCGCGAAGGGTTGGCATTTCATTGAAGCCCCGGCAATGTCTCGTGGTGGTTGCGATATCACCACCCAGCAAAATGCCGTCGATGTGTCGGTTGAACGTCGCTGCCGAGATGTATTAAATCGCTTCCTGCTCGACCAGGGATTGTCTGATGACTAGCCCCTGGGGTAATTATTTCGAAAACCTCTGTGTCGATATTCCTCAGCCTCCTATTGTGGCAGCGGGAAAACTGGTTCGGGGTATCGGTCTTACGCTTGAAGCTGTGGGGTGCCAACTTCCTGTGGGCAGTCAGTGCATGGTCCAGACTGTTGAGGGAGAGATAGAAGCGGAAGTGGTGGGTTTTGGTGAAAACATTACTTATCTTATGCCAACTGAGGCGGTGCGTGGCATCGTGCCGGGTTCTCGGGTACTTCCGTTAAACCGCCAAAGTGGTTTGGCAGTGGGGATGGGATTACTGGGTCGCGTGGTCGACGGTAATGGTCAGCCGCTGGACGGTTTAGGACCCGTAAAAGCAGATACCCGCGTATCCACGAATAAGCCCCCGATAAACCCGCTAAGTCGTCGACCAATATCTGAACCCATGGATGTGGGGGTTCGGGCTATTAATGCCCTGAATACGGTGGGCGTCGGTCAGCGAATGGGGCTATTCGCCGGCTCCGGTGTCGGAAAATCCGTGCTGCTGGGTATGATGACCCGGGGCTGTCAGGCTGATGTTGTAGTGGTGGGATTGGTTGGCGAGCGGGGCCGAGAAGTAAAAGAATTTATCCACGACATTCTTACCGAAGAAGAGCGCCAACGTGCGGTCGTCGTTGCAGCGCCAGCTGATACCTCACCACTTATGCGGTTAAAAGGCTGCGAAACAGCAGTGACCATTGCGGAGTATTTTCGCGATCAGGGCATGAATGTGCTGCTATTAATCGATTCTCTTACGCGCTATGCCATGGCACAGCGCGAGATTGCATTGGCGGTGGGTGAACCACCGGCAACGAAGGGATACCCACCCTCAGTGTTCGCAAGACTGCCTGCTTTGGTGGAACGGGCGGGTAATGGTAGCGAAAACCAGGGCTCAATCACCGCATTTTATACCGTACTGACGGAAGGCGACGATCTTCAAGATCCCATTGCCGATGCGGCGAGGGCAATACTGGACGGTCATGTTGTGTTATCCCGTTCCTTAGCCGATAGTGGTCACTATCCCGCGATTGATATTGAAGCCTCTATCAGCCGGGTAATGCCGATGGTAACCAGCGACGAACATTTAGAACAAGCCAGACGTATTCGTCAGGTCTACTCAATGTACAAACAAAACCGTGATCTCATTTCCATTGGTGCATATGCCAAAGGTTCAGACCCGCGTATCGATTCGGCCATTCGTGCCGAACCTGCAATTAACGCTTTCCTGCAGCAAGGCATGAAGAATATTCTGCCTTACAGTGAGTGCCTTCAAGGCATGACTGCCTTGGCGGGTGGGTTAGGTAAAGGGTAACAGCCATGAGTCAACTTGACTTAGTCGCTAAGTTTGAACTGGAAAAGGAACAGAAAGCGGCGCAGCAATTTCAGCTCGCGCAGCAGCATGTTACCCAGCAACGTCAAAAGTTAAGTAGCCTGCAGCAATATCGGTTGGATTATTTGCGTCAAATTCAGGCCACTGGCAAGAGTGGTGTGGGCGCGAAAGCGTATCATCAACATCTTTCGTTTGTGGGTAAACTGGATAAAGCCTGCCAACAGCAAATGAACCTTATCTCTCAGGCTACCGTGGTGGCCGATCAGCGTAAACGTGCCTGGCTGGAACAGCAAAAGCGTCGGAAAGCCGTGGATATGTTAATCGATAAAAAAGCCCTTGAAGCCCGTCAAAAAGAATCTCGCCTGGAACAAATCATGAGTGATGAGTTCGCTTCACAAAAATTCTATAGAAATCAGTTGTCCAAGTCAGGTTACTAACAATTTTTCAAGTAAAGTTCATAGTAATTCAACAATTGGAACAGGATTTGAATAGTCTTTTCCGTGACGAAAAATAACCCACCCAATTTACTGTTTTTTGACGAAAACACACAGTCTGCGGGAAGAGGATTGAGATTATGATGCAACAAGTTGCCACGCAACGTTCAGATATTGCCGCTCTGCCAGTCGATATAGAATCATCGACGGCAAGTGCAGATGCTTCAGGCCAAAATCAGGCTTTTGAAGAGGTATTTACGCAAGCGACTCAATCCCCACCTGTGCGTGAGAATAAGCCACGGGAAAAGAACGCAGATGACATTACGGTTAATCGTTCGGTTAAACGGGACACACCAGTTGAGAAAAAGGTGGATGAGCAATCTCGCCGTGGTGATAGCAATGAAGCGCAGTCGCAGTCTGAACAGTCAGCCAATGAGGTCACTACCAGGAAAACCCAAAGTAGTGGCAATGGAAATAATGGCGAAAATGCAGCGGATGTCGACACCGAGCACGATGACGCCCTGTTGGTTCAGGGGGAAGAGGCAATTGATGAGAGCACGGCAGACATCCAACCTGATATCGACATACAGCCTGACTGGTTGGCCTTTGTCGATGCCATCCGCAAGCTTAACAGTGGTGACGAAACCGCGTCTGAGCAAGGCATCGTAATAGATGCTTCTGGCGAGGGCGACGTTATTGTTGATGACTCAGCCTTGTCCACTGATGTTGTCTCGCCGGATACCGACCTCGAAGCACTTATCGCGAGTTTGAAAGGCACAGTTCAGACTGACGCCGAAAATACTGAAAGTACAGATAAAAACGCCGAATTAGCCGCCTTGGTTGAAGCGTTGAATGAAGCCGTGAAAAAGCTCATGGCCAGTGAAGAAGATGGCGAGCAGCCAGGCAAGGCCGACGACGTTGTGACTGAAGACGTAATGAAAATGGCGGCCTCACTGCTTGCAAGCCTGTCAAAAAATGGCAGCAAAGATCTAAACCGCATCGCCGAAAGTCTTGCTGATGGCGAGACTTCCGCTGAAGCAGAAATCATCGTCACCGACGCAGAGCTACTGGTATCACTGATAAAAAGTGAACTTGGTGAAAACACAGAACAGCAGCCGAGCGGCAAAGAAGCAGATAAAAACACAACGGATGATGGCAGCGCCGCATTACCCTTGGTGCCGGCAAACGATTTGATGAAAAATCTGGCGGTAACCGAAGACACCACTAAAACACTGGTAGCGGAATCGTTGGCAGATAAAGTCGTGGCGCTCTTGCCTGACAGTAGCAATGAAACGCAAAAAGCTGAGGTAAAGCAGGGCGTGATTGATGCTGTTAAGCAGTATCAAACCAAACTCGACGCTGGTGTGGAGCCCGCGCAAACGCTAGAGGTCATGATTGCTGATGTGATTAATGGGGCAGATATTTTACCCGATGACAACATTGAACAACGCATAGCCGGCGAAATGCAGCAATTATCATTACTAGTGAATGCGGCCACGCAAGTGGCGGGCTCGGGGAACCCCGCTATCATGGCGGGAGCGCAGACCCGAGCAGACAATACCCTTGCTGATATTCAGCAAGTGAAAGCGGAGCGTGTACTTCAACAGCCCTCTGATGCCGACAAAGCGGTGAACATTCATCAACCTGAAGGTCAGCAACAACTGGCTGAGAAAGTACGTTGGATGGTGAATGCCAGAAATTCAATGGCAGAAATTCGCTTAGATCCGCCTGAACTTGGCAGTATGCAGGTGAGGGTTAATGTGAGCGGCGATACGGCATCAGTCAATTTCGTTGTGCAATCTCCACAGGCCCGGGACGCATTGGCACAAGCGGAGCCGCGCTTACGCGAAATGCTGGCCGAGCAGGGCATCAGTCTGGGAGAGTCTTTTGTTAACCAACAGCAACAGGGTGAAGCGAATAAGCAGGGCAGTGAAGGCTCAGGTAATGGTGGCAATGGTCAGTTTGCTGGCGGTGGCGAAGAAGAAACCCAAGTGGTTGAACAATCTTTGACCCGACAGGCGCAAGGTGGAATAGACGACTATGCTTAACCGTAATTGCGCATACGTGAAGCGTCTTGCCAATTACAGTTAAAGTCCCATAATACTTGCCATTCTGATTGATGAGGTTGTTTCAATGGCTGATGAAGAGTTACAAATTGAAGAAGAGGGTGGTGGTAAAAAGAGTAAGTTAATGCTCATTATCATCATCGTAGTGGTGTTGCTTGGTGGCGGCGCAGGCGCGTATTTCTTTTTGTTTGCAGGTGATGAACCCGTGGCGGAAGAAGGCGTTGAAGGCGAAGCGGCCGCGGAAGGTGGCGAAGAAGTTGAAGCCGAAGCCGCCGATGCGGGAGCAGGCAGTGCTGGCGCCGAAATCGGCACAGCGCTTTATGTTGCCATGCCACAACCTCTGCTGTTTCATATTCCCGGCAGTGGACGTGAGCGCACCGTGCAGATAAAGATTCAGCTTTTGGTACGTGGGTCTGACAACGAAGAAACGGCAAAAGTGAATATGCCGCTCATTCAGGGTCGTCTGTTGCAGGTATTCAGTAGCAGTAACGCTGATGATCTGGTCACCGAAGCGGGGAAAATTGAACTTCGCGAGAAAGCGTTGGAAGAAGTACAGTCCGCGATGAAGGAATATACCGGAACAGAAGTGGTCGAACAGGTATTGTTCACAGGTTTCGTGATGCAATAACGGGTAATCTCAGTGAGCGATTTATTATCACAAGACGAAATCGACGCGCTGTTACATGGCGTCGATGATGTCGAAGAAGAAGAAGTCTCGGACGCGCCCTCCGACAGATCTGCGCTGGAATATGACTTTTCCTCGCAGGATCGCATTGTACGGGGGCGGATGCCGACGCTGGAAATTGTGAACGAGCGCTTTGCAAGGCACTTGCGGGTGAGCTTGTTTAACATGATGCGCCGGTCTGCTGAAGTTTCCATCAACGGTATTCAAATGATTAAATTTGGTGAGTACATTCACACGTTGTTTGTACCCACCAGTTTGAATATGGTGCGATTCCGCCCACTTAAGGGAACCGGACTCATCACCATGGAAGCACGTCTGGTTTTTATTCTGGTAGATAACTTTTTCGGTGGTGATGGTCGTTATCACGCCAAAATTGAGGGCCGTGAGTTTACGCCTACAGAGCGCCGAATTATTCAGATGCTACTGAAAATCATCTTCGAAGATTACAAAGAAGCCTGGGCGCCCGTTATGGATGTTTCTTTTGAATACCTCGATTCAGAAGTGAATCCGGCCATGGCTAACATTGTGAGCCCGACCGAAGTGGTGGTGATCAGTTCTTTCCATATTGAACTCGATGGTGGCGGTGGCGATTTCCACGTATCACTCCCGTATTCTATGTTAGAGCCGATTCGGGAATTGTTAGACGCCGGTGTTCAAAGCGATAAGGAAGATACCGATTTACGTTGGAGTAAGGCACTTAGGGATGAAATTCTGGATGTGAAGGTCGCGCTTACCACGCACATGCTAGACGTGGATGTACCGCTTCGACAGATAATGGAATTTAAGCCCGGTGATATTATTCCGGTAGAAATGCCGGAGCACATTACTGTGCTAATTGAAGATTTACCGACGTTTCGCGCGAAGCTAGGTCGCTCCCGTGATGCGTTGGCACTGAAAATTTCCGATAAAATCGCCCGGCCTACGTCGGTGAAATCGGAACTGCAATTATTAACCCGTGGTGGGCGCGTTATCGATAACGACGCTGAGCTACAAGTACTTGAAGAAGATCTGTAGTCATGATCTTAGTTAAAGGGGTATTGTCATGAGTGATAATGACGGAATGGACGACTGGGCTGCGGCTATGGCCGAGCAGGCCGATGCGGAAGCGGCCGAAGGTGAAGGTGGCGAGGACGTTCAGGTTGCCGAATTAGATGAACTAACCGACGACGCCCCCATTACGCAGGAAGAGAAAAAGAAACTAGATACCATTCTGGATATTCCTGTGACCATTTCCATGGAAGTGGGGCGCAGCCAAATCAGTATCCGGAACCTGCTACAATTGAACCAGGGGTCAGTGGTGGAATTAGACCGGGTTGCCGGGGAACCACTGGATGTTCTGGTAAATGGCACGTTGATTGCTCATGGTGAAGTAGTAGTAGTCAACGACAAATTTGGTATTCGGTTAACGGATGTTATCAGTCAGATCGAGAGAATCAAAAAGCTTCGCTAAAACGCTTTCTAAAACAGGGGGTTGCTTTCTGCTGCCCCTGTTATTTAGTTTCACAACCCGTGCCGAAGGCACCCAATCTTTTTCCAATCCTGTTTCTGTACTGTCAATTTTCGGATCACTTCTCGTGGTGGTCGGCATTATTTTTTCTTTAGCCTGGCTGATGCGCCGGTTTAATGTCACTCATGCCAGTAGTGGTCAGATGAAAGTGGTTGCCAGCATGGTAGCAGGTACGCGAGAGCGTATTATTGTTATTCAGGTTGGGGAAGAGCAGCATCTCATTGGGGTGACAGCCACCAACATTAACCATTTGAGCAAACTTGAAACGCCTCTGGAAACCAATAACACCAGTGAAACCGGTGGTGCCGATTTTAAGCAAAAACTGATCAAAGCCATGGCGGGCACCATTAACCCCGCCGTAAAAGGAGCGGACAATGAAAAACAATAAACACCGCTTATTGATGCTGATGCTACCCGTTATCTTAGTGTTTAGCTTACCGGTAATGGCACAACAGGGCATTTCTGCTGTTACTGTCACCAGTAACCCGGATGGTTCGCAAGATTATTCAATGACGCTGCAGGCACTGTTTATCATGTCTGCGCTAAGCCTGATCCCTGCGTTCATCATGATGATGACCTCATTTACCCGCATCATCGTGGTGTTGTCTATCTTACGTCAGGCTATCGGCTTACAACAGGCGCCTTCCAACCAAATCCTGATTGGGGTGAGCTTGTTTTTATCTATGTTCATCATGACGCCGGTATTTGAAGAAGTGAATGAACGTGCACTTCAGCCATACTTAAACGAAGCAATGACTTCCCGTCAGGCGCTGGAAGAAGCCGCCGAGCCTATGCGGGCGTTTATGTTGTCGCAGACCAGGGTGAAAGACTTAGAAACGTTTGTTCGTATTGCCGGTGACGAAGGTAAGTATGATGAGCCAGCAGATGTGCCGCTTACTATCCTCATCCCTTCTTTTATCACCAGTGAGTTAAAAACCGCCTTTCAGATTGGTTTCATGTTGTTCATTCCGTTTTTGATCATCGATTTGGTTGTCGCCTCAATATTGATGGCAATGGGTATGATGATGCTATCGCCGATGATCGTTTCATTGCCCTTCAAGTTGATGTTGTTTGTATTGGTAGACGGCTGGAACCTGATTTTCGGGACGCTAGCCACCAGTTTTGGTATGGGCGTCTAGGAGAGCAATATGTCACCAGAGGTGTTTGTACAAATATTGCGGGAATCCATGTTTATGGTAATTCTGCTGGTTTCCGCGGTTATCGTACCCAGCATGATTGTGGGTTTAATTGTTGCCGTTTTCCAGGCAGCAACCTCTATCAACGAACAAACCATGAGTTTCTTGCCTCGTCTTATCGTTACTTTGTTGGCGCTGGCCTGGGGCGGGAATTGGTTAGTGGAGCAACTGATGGATTTTACCTTCCATATGGTTGAGCAAATCCCGCAAGTTGTGGGATAAGCAGGCTCCGTTAGTGAACGTCGATCTCAATACCATCAATCAGTTTTTGGCCGATCTGATGCTGCCTTTTATGCGCATCAGTGGTCTGTTTGCTGCGATGATTGGTCTAAGTGCTCAGTCGATTCCGGTGACGGTGAGAACATTGCTCGCGCTGTTTCTTACCTTAGTGATTATGCCAGTTATAAAACCTGTTCCATTCGACAACTTAGTCGGGGTGGGCGCCATTGTTGAAGTTATTCAGCAAATTATTATTGGTGTCGCCATCGGCTTCATTTCCATGATGGTATTAAATACCTTCGTGCTGGCAGGTCAGATAGTGGCAATGCAGACCGGGCTTGGTTTTGCATCGATAGTCGACCCGGTTAACGGTATTAATGTTCCGGCCGTGGGTCAGTTTTATCTGATTCTCGCAACCTTACTGTTCTGGACCTTAGATGGCCACCTGGCAATGATTCAAATGATTACGACCAGCTTCGATGCTTTTCCCATCGGTGAAGCCTGGTGGACCGCAGCCCAGTTCCGGGACATCGCCGAGTGGGCAAGTTGGATGTTTGTTTCCGCAGTAACCCTTTCCTTAGCCCCCATCGTGTCGCTACTGATTGTGAACCTGGCCTTTGGGGTTATGACCAAAGCCGCGCCGCAGCTGAATATTTTTAGTATTGGTTTCTCCATTGCCCAGATAACCGGGTTAATTATTATCTGGGTTACGTTAGAAAACTTTGTTTCCCATTTCGCCACACAATGGCAGCGAGCACAGCAGTTTATGTGTGAGTTGCTGCTGATTTGTCCCACTTGATGAGGTAAGTCATGGCTGATCAACAGGATAAAACAGAAGACCCCACGAGCAAACGCCTCGAAGACGCGCGAAAAAAAGGTCAGCTCGCCCGATCGCGGGAACTCTCTACGGCATTGGTGCTGGTGGCTAGTGGCATCATGTTTCTATTGCTTGGCGGCACCATTGCGAAAGCAATCTTCGGCATGATGGAAGATATGTTTACGCTGTCCCGCGATGAAACCTACGACATGACTCACATGTTTAATGCCTGGGCACAGGGGTTTTCTGCAGTGGCTGGGCCGGTGTTGCTGTACATGATTGTAGCCATGGCTGCGGGAATATACGGTTCAATCGCACTAGGTGGCTATAACTTTACCTGGCAGTCTGCATCACCAAAGCTCAATAAACTTAACCCCTTGAATGGTTTCAAGCGCATGTTTGGTATGAACGGCTTAGTTGAATTGCTTAAGGCCATCGCCAAGTTTTTTGTCATTGCTACCATCGCCCTATTAACGCTGATGTATTATGAAGATGAGGCACTTCATCTCGACGTTGAGCTTTATCCCAATAACTTGTTTCACGCCTTGGATATGCTGGAGTGGGCGTTTTTGTTTCTTACTCTGGGCATGATCCCTATCGCCGCCCTTGATGTGCCTTATCAGATGTACAAGCACAACAAAGAAATGAAAATGTCGAAGCAGGAAGTGAAGGATGAGCGTAAAAACGCTGAAGGCGATCCCATGGTGAAAGGGCGTATTCGTCGCCTGCAATACCAGGCCGCAGCCCGAAGAATGATGCAGCAGGTACCGGAAGCCGATGTCATCGTAACCAACCCGACCCACTATTCTGTTGCGCTGAAATACGATGACAACGGCGGCCGTGCGCCGGTGGTAGTGGCCAAAGGTATCGAAGAATTAGCCATGCATATTCGAAAAATTGGTGACGCTCACGACGTTCCCATTGTGCCTTCGCCCATGCTAACCCGGGCGATTTACTACTCAACCGAAGTCGATCACGAAATCCCTCACAAACTGTTTATGGCGGTTGCTCAGGTACTGGCGTACGTTTATCAACTGCGGGCATTCAAAGCGGGTAAAGGTAAGCGCCCGAAACCGCTGAAGAAAGACCTGCCTATACCACCGGAACTCCGGCGCTAAAGCTGGAGTATGGTAGCGAATAGCGAGGAAAATTATCAGACAAAGTTTTTATCCGGCAATGTTGTTATCGACGAGATTAATAGCGTCGCGGCTTTTATCCTTAGCCTGATATAGAGCTCTATCGATAGCCTCTAATTCTTCTGCCATCGTTCCTGGCCCTGTAATGTACCCAATCCCACCGGAAACGGTGAGAGGGTCTAATGCGTAGGGAAGTTTTTCACCAGCGGCTTTCAAGGCCGCTCTAAACTTATCTGTAGCAATGCGAGCCTCCGTCACATTGGTATCAGGGAAAATCAGCAAAAATTCCTCACCGCCGATCCTGCCCGCAATATCACTTTTTCTGAAATTGTCTCTAACCAGAGCACCAAACTTGCGTAAAACCTCATCACCTGCGGCGTGACCAAAGTTGTCGTTCACCTGTTTAAATAAATCAATATCGAGTAAAGCGACAGTAAGTTTTTTTCCGGTAACCTCTGCAATACCTGCCTGTTCCTCCAATAGTTTTAAGGTATGCTGACGGTTAAGCAGAGAAGTGAGGCTGTCAGTCATCGCAATTTGTTCCAACTTATACTGATACCTGGCGCGCTTTTTCTGCAAAATAACAAGTACTACGCAAAGGATTGAGAGTAAAATCAGCGCTGAAATCATAAAAAATCCTCGCTGACGCTCTGTTTTTATCCGCAACTCCTGCGCTTTCGTTACTGATCTGAGAGCAGCATTTTCCTGATTTTTCTTATTGACGTCGAAGAGAGTTTGCAGTTTAAACAGCTTGTCTGCACTGATTTCGTTCAAGCGTTTTATCTGTTTTCTGCGTGCGTCATCAAGTAATTGATAAGCCTGGCTGTAATTGCCTAATGCCGCCTGAATTCTCGATTCCAGCAATCGAAATTCAATCATTTCTTTCGGTGTGGTTGAGGCGAAAAGAGGCTCTGCACCGGTAAGAGTGTCAAGCGCAGCCTCGAAGTTACCGGTGTGATAATGGGCTTTTGATAAGCCCCTTAAAATGTCACCGCGATACTGTTCATGGGGCAGAGTGCCCTGGATCAACACCAAATTTTGGTATACGTCCAAGGCTTCTGCAAAGGCTTTCTTTTTCATTAATCTATCAGCATCGAGCAGTTGTAATTTCACTTGCGCATTTTTATCTGGCAATTCCTGAGCAATTGTCATTGCTTTATCAAAGTATTGCCGTCCAGCGGTCTCGTTGTTCGTTGCGAAGTGAGATAAAGCCAGTTTATGTAAAAGGTTTAGCTGATTGATCCGGTTGTTTTTCGTGATGGCAAAATCAAGCGCCTCCTTCAAATAGGGGACAGCATTGTCGTACTGCTCAGCTTCCTGAAACACCGTTGCGATAAGGCCTGCTATGTGAGCAGGCGGAATTTGCGTGACATTTTCCGAGGCAATCCTGTGCGCAACAATGAGCTTGGTCAGTGCCGACTCGCGATTTTGCAATGATTGCTGAATCAATCCCTCCGTCATCAATGCACCAATATGTAACTGGATGATGTTATTCTCTTGCGCCCACTCGTTAACGATAGCAACATACTGCAATGCCAGTACCTGACGTGCTGTTTTTTCATAAAGTAACGATTTTTGCAGCAACAAACGGTGATAGAGCAGTGGCTCATTGATTTGATTTACATTGGTAAGTCCCAGCTCCAACAGCGACTCTGAGCGCTCAAAATCCCCCAGCTTCATATAAAAGTATGACAGCAGATATTGAATGGTGGCTGGCGTATATTCAGGTTGCACATCATCAAGCATCTCTTCGAGGCCTAAAACGGTCTCCTTCGGATTCTGATGAAAAGATTTTATGACGCGGATAACCTCATCATTGGGAGCAGAAACTTGTGCCGATGCAGCATGAGTAGAATAAGACATCAATATCAGACTGATTGCCGTGACAACATGAAGAAAAGTGCCAATAGATGCAATACGTCGCTGTTTTAACTGGTATTCCGGCACACAATGTCCTGAACAAATCTTATCCACATTAACTATAGTTCAAAAACTCGAAACAGGCGCGCATTAGTAAACATTTTCAAACTGGCACAGTAGTTGAAATACTCACTACAGACGCAATTGAAGTGTCAATTTTCTGTTAGCGAGAGCAATTATTATGCAGTTATCCGCCTACCTGCAGCGGTTCGACAAGAACCAGTTTCAAAATATCACCAGTGGTCTGGGTGCGCCTGTCGTATTACTGGCGATTATGGGCATGGTTATTCTTCCCATGCCGCCATTTCTACTCGATGTGCTGTTCAGCTTTAATATTGCGTTGAGTCTGGTGATCATCCTCGTTGCCGTGTTCACCCAAAAGCCGGTGGATTTTGGTATTTTTCCGCTGGTTTTGCTTATTGCTACGGTATTAAGGCTTGCGCTTAATGTGGCATCTACACGGGTTGTTCTGCTGTACGGCCATGAAGGTGGCGATGCTGCGGGAAAAGTGATCGAAGCGTTTGGTGCGGTGGTTATTGGCGGTAACTATGCAGTGGGGGTTGTCGTATTCGCTATTCTTCTGATCATTAACTTCAAAGTGGTTACCGCGGGTGCAGGTCGAATCTCAGAAGTGAGCGCCCGCTTTACCCTTGATGCCATGCCCGGTAAACAAATGGCCATTGACGCCGATTTGAATGCTGGCTATATCGACCAGGATCAGGCCCGTAAACGTCGTGAGGAAATCACCGCCGAGGCCGACTTTTATGGTTCTATGGACGGTGCGTCTAAATTTGTAAAAGGTGATGCGGTTGCTGGCTTATTCATCATGCTGATTAACATCGTAGGTGGATTATTTATCGGCATGATTCAGCACGACCTCGCGTTTGGCGATGCCATGGAGGTGTATACCATTTTGACTATCGGTGATGGCCTGGTAGCACAAATACCTTCTCTGCTGCTTTCAGTGGCCACCGCCATTATTGTGACTCGTGAAAACGAAACCCAGGAGATGGGTAAAGAAATCCGTACCCAATTGGGCAACCCTCAGGCGCTGTATATTGCCTCTGCGGTGCTGTTTGTCATGGGCATTGTGCCAGGTATGCCGCATATCGCATTTCTGGGCTTTTCTGCCATAGCGGGTGGCTATGCCTACTGGCAAGGTGTGCAGGCGAAGAAAGAAGCCGAAAAACCAAAAGTTCCAGCGAAGACAGAGGCGGGGGTCGATCATCCGGTTCCAGAGGCTAAAGAACTCGGTTGGGACGACGTACAGCAGGTCGATACTATCGGACTGGAAGTGGGCTACCGGCTTATTCCGTTAGTCGATAAATCCCAGGGCGGCGAACTGCTCACCCGAATCAAGGGCGTACGTAAAAAGCTCTCTCAGGAACTTGGCTTTCTGGTACCGCCGGTACACATTCGCGATAATCTGGATCTCGACCCCAATGCTTATACCATTGCGATGTTGGGTGTCACCATTGGCGATGCGCAAATCAGTCACGATGAAGAACTCGCCATTAATCCTGGACAGGTATTCGGTAAACTCGAAGGGCGCGCAACCAAAGATCCTGCCTTCGGTTTAGACGCAGTGTGGATTAGGCCGAACCAGCGTGAACATGCACAAACACTCGGTTATACCGTTGTTGACGCTGCTACCGTAGTGGCAACGCATCTAAGCCAGCTGCTGAGTAACAATGCTTATCAACTTCTCGGCCATGAAGAAACTCAGCAACTACTGGATATGCTGGCTAAGTCTAGTCCGAAACTGGTCGAAGGGCTGGTGCCTGACATTCTACAACTCAGTACCGTGGTGAAAGTGCTGCAGACACTGTTATTTGAAGGTGTGCCTATTCGAGATATGCGTACCATTGTTCAGACGTTGACTGAGTACGGCCCGCGTAGTCAGGACCCAGATGTACTGGTGTCTGCGGTGCGTATTGCGCTAAAACGTCTCATCGTTCAGGAAATCAGCCAAGGCGCCAAAGAAGTGCCCGTCATAACTCTGGCACCAGAGTTGGAACAGATGTTGCACCAGTCTCTTCAGGCAGGGGGAGAAGATGGCGCCGGTATCGAACCAGGACTCGCAGATCGTCTCCAACAATCCTTGCAACAGGCCGCACAACAACAAGAGCTAGAAGGCGAGCCTGCAGTACTCCTGACGTCAGGTATGTTGCGACCTGTGCTGTCACGCTTCCTTAAATATTCGGTAGCTGGCTTGCATGTGTTGTCGTACCAGGAAATACCTGACGACAAGCAAATTAAAATTGTCAGCTCTGTCGGTCAATAATCTGACACTGGGTGAGTGAAGAGGTTGAGATGAAAATCAGACGTTTTTTTGGCAAAGATATGCGGGAAGCGTTAAGCCAGGTAAAAGCCGAATTGGGCAGTGATGCCGTCATTATGTCGAACCGTAAAGTGGCCGATGGTATTGAGCTGGTGGCTGCTTACGATAAAGAACCTGAGGCAAAACTTAACCTGAACACGCGCCATGACAACAAAGCATCCGCGGGCCAGCAAAAGGCCACGCCGAGCCTGAGCGAAATTATTGGTGATGATGGTCCTGACAACCTCCGTGCATTATTAGAAAAGCAGGCTGCCGAGCGAAACGCAGCGGCTGACGCTGCTACGCAGCAAAACGCACCGCGCCAGGTTCAGCCTCATTCCCAGCGCGACCTTGCTCAGCCTCAATATCAATCACAGCCTAAGGCACAAGCTCAGCCACATTCCCAGCGCCCACAGCAGCAAACTGCACAGCAAGACAATGATGTATTTTCTTTTGCTGATGTATTTAATCACGGGCGCAACAACACTGCACCAGCTTCACAAATGAGCCCTGACTTCGAAGCTGCGCCTTCTCAGCAGGCACCTTCGAGTAACGCGCAGGGCAATAGTGAACTGGATGCCATCAAAGAGGAATTGGCGTCTTTACGTAATGTGCTGCAATATCAGGTGGCCGACCTGATGGAAGCGAAGAAAAAGCGTCAGCGACCCGTTCACAGCTACCTGATGCAATGCCTCACTGGCATGGGGTTAAGCGTTGCGCTGGCTGAACAGTTAGTACATTACACGCCTTCACAGTACACCGAGCGTGAAGCGTGGATTTATTTGTTGAACCTGTTGGCTAACCGTCTGAACGTTTCGGGTAACGATATTCTTACGCAAACCGGTGTTGTTGCACTGGTCGGTCCAACTGGCACGGGCAAAACCACTACCGTTGCAAAGCTTGCTGCACGTTATGCACAAAAGTACGGGGCAGAGCAGGTAGCGATGATCACCATCGATACCTATCGGATTGCAGCTTATGAACAGCTGGCGACTTACGGCAAAATTATTGGCTGTACTACCCGAAAAGCACAAAGTAGCGAAGAATTAGCTGAACAACTCTTTCAGTTACGTCATAAACGTCTAATATTAATAGATACAGCAGGTTTTAGTCAGCGAGATAGCCGATTAATTCAACAACTTGGTCAGTTTAGCAACGGTCAAATGCAACCTGTACGTAAATACCTGGTTGCGCAAGCTAATACCCAATATCCTGCTCTGCAGCGCATTATTGCAGCGTATAATTCGGTTAAACTCGACGGCTGTATCTTCACTAAAATTGATGAGTGCTACAGTTTGGGTGAGGTATTAAGCGTTGCTGTTGAGCAGCAGCTACCGGTGAGTTATGTGACCGATGGCCAGCAGGTGCCTGAAGATATTAAAGTTGCTGATGCGAAATCTCTCGTATCTGCAGCGGCAAAGCTTTATAAAAAGTACGGTTTGAATCATACTAAGCATAATCATGAAGTTAATTCAGTTAAGGCAGTATGATCGAAGATCAAGCGAGTAGCTTACGAAAGATGAATCAATCACGCCTCATTAAGGTTATAGCCGTCACCGGCGGTAAGGGTGGTGTGGGTAAAACCAACATCACACTGAATACGGCCATCGCCATGGCAAAGCAAGGCAAACGGGTGATGGTGCTCGACGCCGACCTTGGCCTGGCTAACGTCGATGTTATGCTCGGACTGCGAGTAGAGAAGAACCTTTCTCATGTGCTGTCTGGCGAATGCACCCTCGACGATGTGCTGGTAACCGGCCCCCATGGCATCAAAATCGCACCGGCAACGTCGGGTACGCAGGCAATGACAGAATTGTCGCCTACCGAGCATGCAGGTCTAATTCGTGCGTTCAGTGAATTGCGCTCGCAAATCGACGTGCTCATTGTCGATACTGCAGCGGGTATTTCCGATATGGTGCTGAGTTTCTCCCGGGCGTCTCAGGATATTATGGTCGTGGTGTGCGACGAACCCACCTCGCTCACTGATGCCTATGCGTTAATTAAAATTCTAAATCGGGAACACGGTGTTTTTCGGTTTAAAATTGTTGCCAACATGGTGCGGGACATACGTGAAGGACAGGAGCTTTTCAGTAAATTATCAAAAGTCACTGGGCGTTTCCTTGATGTGGCGCTTGAACTGGTGGCTACCGTCCCCTTCGACGAGAATATTCGTCGAGCGGTAAGAAAGCAGACAGCCATCGTTGATGCTTTCCCAGGCTCGCCTGCCGCCGTAGCCATTAGTCAATTGGCGACCAAAGCGGCTAATTGGCCGGTTCCTGCCCAGCCAGGCGGACATCTCGAATTTTTCATCGAACAACTGGTAGCTAAACAAGCGGTAGGAAACCAACGTTGAACAGTAAAGCAGCAGCTTACCGACAACAGAATGACACTGCACAGTTGGTAGAGCGACATGCACCATTGGTTAAACGCATAGCCCATCATTTGATGGCCCGTTTACCTGCCAGTGTGCTTGTGGACGACCTGATACAGTCTGGCATGATCGGATTGCTGGAAGCTGCGAAAAATTTTGACGGTTCGAAGGGCGCCAGTTTTGAGACGTTTGCGGGTATTCGTATTCGCGGTGCCATGCTGGATGAAATTCGAAAAGGTGACTGGACTCCCCGTTCAGTGCACAAGAATAGCCGCGCAATCACAGAAGCTATCTCTTTAGTTGAAAGAGAAACAGGAAGAGATGCGCGCGATGTTGAAATAGCTGCTAAGCTAAATGTCAGCATTAATGATTATCATCAAATGCTTAACGAGGTTAATGCCGGAAAATTAATCGGTATCGAAGATCTCGGTGTATCTGAAGATGTGATCACAACAGAACAAAGTAAGGGTAATGACTCACCGTTAGAAGATCTTATGCAAGGCGCCTTTCAGAAAGCGCTGGCATACGCTATAACAACATTACCCGAGCGGGAAGCGATTGTATTGTCTCTGTACTATGACGAGGAACTGAACCTACGTGAAATAGGTGAAGTGCTCGACGTGAGTGAGTCCAGAGTCAGTCAAATTCACAGCCAAGCCATGTTAAAACTAAAAGCACGAATGCAATCCTGGCAGGCTGAAGAATAGCGCACACCAATATTAATAACGATTTACTATCCTTCACCGGAGGCTATTTTGGACAAGAGCATGAAAATTCTCGTGGTAGACGATTTTTCTACGATGAGACGAATCATAAAAAACCTGCTTAAAGATCTTGGATTTTCCAATATTCAGGAAGCTGACGATGGTAGTACAGCTTTGCCTATGCTCCAGCAAGGCGACTTCGACTTTGTCGTGACTGACTGGAACATGCCGGGAATGCAAGGGATCGATCTTCTTAGAGCTATCCGTGCTGACGACAAACTTAAACACTTACCAGTGCTCATGGTGACTGCAGAAGCGAAGAAAGAGCAAATTGTTGCTGCTGCACAAGCTGGCGTAAATGGATACGTGGTGAAACCATTTACAGCAGCTACACTAAAAGAGAAATTAGACAAAATCTTTCAGCGTTTAGGCTAACTTAGCAGCACCTGCCAGAGAAGAGGATTACTGGATGTCACCCATTAAAAAAGTCCCTATTTCGCTAGAAGAGGCGAAGCAACTGGTTAGTTATCTAGAGCAAGGGGATGATGAATCCGCCAATGCTCTGTTGGAGGCAGTATCAGCCAAGGAATCTGTGGAGCTCTTTGCCGAGGTTGGCAAGCTTACCCGTCAGCTCCATGATGCATTAAACACATTTCAATTAGACGAGCGCATCGCAGGCTTAGCCAACGATGATATTCCCGATGCGCAGACTCGTCTGAATTACGTCATCGAAGAAACAGAGAAAGCCGCCAACACCACAATGGATGCTGTCGAGTCATGCATGCCTATTGCGGAATCTCTGGCAGAGCGTATCGGCGCAATTGAGCCTGAATGGCAGAAACTCATGACCCGTCAAATCGAGCTAGGTGAGTTTAAGTCGTTGTGTTTGGAAATTGACTCCCTGTTTAAAGACGCATCTCAGGATTCGACTAAACTTAATAGTCTGTTAACCGAAGTGTTGATGGCACAAGGTTATCAGGATCTCACGGGGCAGGTTATTCGACGTGTAATCGATCTTGTGAAAGAAGTAGAAGATAGCTTGGTGAATATGTTGACTGTGTTTGGTGAAGCTGGTCAGCCTAAAGATAAAACACCCACCAAGAAGCCAGATGCGATTGAGGCAGAAGGCCCAATTCTTGATGCTGAAAAACGTGACGATGTTGTACAGGGTCAAGACGATGTGGATGACCTTCTATCAAGCCTTGGTTTTTAGGGGAGCGAATGAATGTCGTTTGAAGTTGATGAGGATATACTACAGGACTTTCTGGTTGAGGCTGGTGAGATCCTTGAACAATTACAGGAACAGCTGGTCGACCTGGAAAACAACCCGGAAGATGCTGACCTCCTCAACGCTATCTTCCGTGGGTATCACACTGTAAAAGGTGGTGCTGGTTTTCTTTCTCTAACCGAACTGGTAGAGATTTGTCACGGTGCAGAAAACGTCTTTGACGTGATGCGCAACGGTCAGCGCACGCTAACACCTGAACTTATGGATGTTATTCTCCAAGCCACGGATGTGGTTGTTGAGATGTTTGAACGTGTTAAAGCCCGCGAACCATTAGAGGCCGCAGACACAGCACTGGTCGATACCCTCCATAAACTCAGTAAGCCTGAATCCGCAGACGAAAATATTTTCGGCGATGTTTCAGCCGCAGCGCCGGTAGTTGAGGCGCCTGTCGAAGAAGAACCAGAACTCATTGTTGAAGAAACGCCTGTTGCACCCGAAGCTACTGCTGTGGCATCTGGCGACAGTGGTATTGAAGATATCTCAGAAGATGAGTTTGAAGCCTTGCTGGACCAATTACATGGTTCAGGTGCGCCTGGTCGTCCTGCTGAATCTGCAGCATCACCGGCCCCGGCAGCGCCAGCGGCACCTGCAGCGGGTGGCGATGGTGAAGATATCACCGATGATGAATTTGAAGCTCTACTTGATGAGCTTCACGGCAAAGGGCAGTTTAAAGGGCCATCAGATGCTGCGCCAGCACCGGCAGTCGCACCCGTTGAGCCGGCCGCAGATAGCGGTGACGACGAAATCACTGATGACGAATTTGAAGCCTTACTTGATCAATTGCATGGTAAAGGTCAAGGGCCTGCAGGTGGCGTCGAAGTAGACAATACTGCGACCAAAGCAGTTCAGGCCGCGAAAGCAGAACAGAGTAAGGCAGCAGAGCCGCCTAAGGCAGCTACACCGCCTCCGGCCGCCAAACCGGCGGAACCGGCGAAGCCTGCGACACCTGCTAAACCGGCAGCGGCCAGTAAACCTGCGCCTGCTGCTAAAGCCGCGCCAGCCAAGAAAGAAGAGAAGGCACCGCAAGCTGAAACCACTGTACGGGTTGATACCAAACGCCTCGATCAGATAATGAATATGGTGGGCGAGTTGGTGTTGGTGCGAAACCGCTTACTTAGCCTTGGCATCACCACAAACGATGAAGACATGTCGAAGGCCATTGCCAACCTCGACGTTGTAACGGGTGACTTACAAGGCGCGGTAATGAAAACCCGCATGCAGCCCATCAAGAAGGTTTTCGGTCGTTTCCCTCGGGTTGTACGTGACCTCGCCCGCAGCTTGAAAAAGGAAATTACCCTTGAGCTTGAGGGTGAAGATACCGACCTGGACAAAAACCTGGTTGAGGCACTGGCCGATCCGTTGGTTCACTTAGTTAGAAATTCCGTGGACCACGGTATTGAAATGCCAGATGACAGGGCAAATGCCGGAAAACCGCGCATGGGTACGGTTAAGCTATCAGCGTCGCAAGAGGGTGATCACATTCTGCTTACTATCGATGATGATGGTAAGGGCATGGACCCTGAAAAACTGAAAGAAATTGCAATCAGTCGCGGTGTTCTCGATGCCGATGCGGCAGCCAGAATGTCCGATGTTGAAGCATTCAACCTGATTTTTGCCCCGGGCTTCTCCACCAAAACCGAAATCAGTGATATTTCGGGTCGTGGTGTGGGCATGGACGTGGTGAAAACCAAGATTAACCAACTCAATGGTACCGTAAATATTGATTCTCAGATGGGTAAAGGAACCCGTCTTGAAATCAAAGTCCCACTGACGTTGGCAATTCTGCCTACCCTGATGATTGTTGTTGGCAAACAAACCTTCGCATTGCCGTTGGGTGCTGTGAATGAAATCATCAACATGGATATCAAAAAGACTAATACGGTAGATGGTCAACTGACCATGATAGTGCGTTCAAAAGCGATTCCATTGTTCTTCCTCGGCGAATGGTTAATTCGCGGACCAAAAGACATTAGCAAAGAAAAAGGACATGTGGTTGTGGTACAAATTGGTACCCAACAGGTCGGTTTTGTTGTCGACGCGCTAATTGGTCAGGAAGAAGTGGTGATTAAACCGCTGGATGCGTTGTTGCAAGGAACTCCAGGCATGGCCGGTGCAACCATTACATCTGATGGTGGTATTGCACTCATTCTGGATATCCCAAGTCTTCTTAAGCGCTATGCCCGTCGGTCATAGCTGCTAGTAAAGGAACTTCTTGTTATGGCGTTTAAAGTCCTTGTTGTGGACGACTCAACGTTTTATCGTCGCCGTGTCCGTGAAATTCTGGATGAAGACAGAGAACTTCAGGTTGTAGGTGAAGCCTGTAACGGCGAAGAAGCGCTGGATATGCTTGTCAAGCTATCGCCGGATGTGGTGACCATGGACGTCGAGATGCCGGTAATGGACGGCATCACGGCGGTCAAAAAGATTATGGCTAAACGTCCAATTCCAATTTTGATGTTTTCATCGCTGACTCACGAAGGTGCTCAGGCTACCCTGGACGCACTGGAAGCTGGTGCGTTGGATTTTCTACCGAAGAAATTTGAAGAGATCTCTAAAAATCGCAAAGACGCTGCGAGCCTGCTGAGAACCAAAGTCAGGTTACTTGCGCGGCGTGGTGTGGGTATACGCCGACCGCCAATGGCCCGTGCTGCTCCAGCACCTAAGCCTGCGCCTCCTATGCCTGCCAATGCACCCAAAGCCACGTTTTTTAAAAGCTCGTCTGTGCTTACAGGGCGGGCCGAAAGTGCCAGTGCCGCACCAGTGGTGTCTCAAGTTAAAGCCTCAGGCAAGCGTTATAAGTGCCTTGCCATTGGTGCATCAACCGGCGGGCCTGTGGCATTACAAAAAGTGCTTTCAGGTTTACCTGCTAACTTTCCTCATCCTATTGTTCTGGTTCAGCATATGCCCGGAACGTTTACCAATGCGTTTGCTCAGCGTTTACACAACAACTGTGATATCTCTGTGAAAGAAGCGGAGCAAGGTGACATCCTGCGGCCTGGTTGTGCGTATTTGGCGCCAGGGGGCAAGCAGATGGTGGTAGATTCCCGCTCTTTGCCAAATATTGCATTGCGTGATGCGCATGCTCACGAGAAAGATACCTACAAGCCCAGCGTGGATATTACCTTTAACAGTTTGGTTGATATTTACGGCGGCGACGTACTGTGTGTGATCCTTACCGGTATGGGAGCAGACGGGCGCGAAGGCTGTGACGCGTTGCATAAAAAAGGCGCAAAGGTGTGGGCTCAGGATGAAGATTCTTGCGTGGTTTATGGCATGCCGCAGGCTGTGGCAAAAGCCGGTATTGCGGAAAAGAGCATCAATATTGAACATATTGCATCGTGTATCCGCTCTGAGATGATGTAGAGCGAATTCAATCAGCAGGAGTTGAAGGTTGAAAATATGGACGATTGCCAACCAGAAGGGAGGAGTGGGAAAAACCACGACCACCGTTACGCTGGGAGGCATTCTAGCGCAACAGGGTAAACGGGTGTTATTAATCGACACCGATCCTCACGCGTCGCTCAGTTATTACTTTGGTACCGATGCAGAAGAACTAAGTGCTTCTGTTTACGATATTTTTATTAATCATCAGGAGATATCTGCCGATAGGGTACTGGACAGCTTGTGCCCCACCAAATTAGACAGCTTGTTTATTCTTCCGGCATCTATGGCATTAGC
Organism: Alteromonas sp. ABV4_515; assembly: GCF_056160345.1. NCBI lineage: Bacteria > Pseudomonadati > Pseudomonadota > Gammaproteobacteria > Alteromonadales > Alteromonadaceae > Alteromonas > Alteromonas sp. ABV4_515. The sequence goes on along the minus strand of NZ_JBSWWZ010000003.1, from coordinate 320,577 downwards.
CACGCTGGACCGACAAATGGGTATGCAAAATGGTATGGGACTTATTCTTAAAAAAGCCTTGCAGACTGTGGAAAAGGAGTTCGATTACGTACTGATCGACTGCCCACCTGTATTGGGTGTATTGATGGTGAATGCGCTGGCAGCCTGCCATAAAGTGGTGGTGCCGGTGCAAACCGAATTTTTGGCACTTAAAGGTCTCGACAGAATGGTGCACACCCTAGAGATTATGGGGCGTTCGTTACGTAAGGAATTTGACACATTGATTGTGCCAACTATGTTTGATCGCAGGACAAATGCGGCCATCCAGGCACATCAAAAATTGCAAGACGATTACGGCAGTAAAGTGTGGAGTGATGTCATTCCCGTCGATACTCGGTTCAGAGATGCGAGTCAGGCACAGACACCTGCCTCTGTGGTTTATCCGAGATCGCGAGGGGTCTTCGCCTATACTAAACTGTTAGATGAATTGGAACTATGAGTCGACTATGAGCAAGAGTACGCCGTTCGCCCGTGAAGATGTGATGCAGGCGTATCTGGACAGCTTACTACAGAGTCCGGAAGACCCGGCAGATGTCACGGCAAACACCGCTCGGTTACTTGAGCAGGCGACTGCTGACATCGTGGCCCGGGAACCGGTAGCCACGCCCGTTGAAGAGGTTGACGTGGCTGCGCCTGTGGTGGAAGAAATTGAGGAAAGCATTGCTTCTGCAGAAGCCATTGTGGTACCTCAAGAGCCGGTGACTCACCGGCCCATTCAGGATTTGCTTGAGAGTCGTTTCCAGGCACTGTTTTTTGAGGTAGCTGGTCTCACACTGGCGGTGCCTTTAGTGACACTAGGCGGTATCCACCGCATGGAAAAAGTCGGTGGGCTCATCGGTAAGCCTAAGTGGTTTAAAGGGGTGATGCTGCATCGTGAACAAAAAATAAACGTTGTTGATACTGCAATGTGGGTTATGCCAGAAAAATACGATCAAAATCTCGCAGAAACGCTAAACTATCAGTATCTTATTATGTTAGGGGACAGTTTGTGGGGCCTAGCCAGCGACAAACTGGTCAATACCGTTACTCTTACCAAGGACGAAGTGAAATGGCGTGAGGCCGGTGGCAAACGTCCATGGTTAGCGGGCATGGTAAAAGAAAGAATGTGTGCGTTAATCGACGTATATCAGTTAATTGCAATGCTAAATAACGGCTTAGGCAGTAATGACCAAACGCCTTAGCGGGGAGCCAGGTTAATGAATGACAAGACCACAAGTAATAATTCACCTGAGAAAGATCAGGTGCTTCAATGGGTCACCTACCGTTTAGGTGAAGAAACATACGGCATCAACGTTATGCAAGTACAGGAAGTACTGCGCTATACAGAAATTGCCCCAGTACCTGGCGCGCCAGACTATGTACTAGGTATCATTAATTTGCGTGGTAATGTTGTTACCGTTATCGATACCCGTGCCCGCTTTGGCTTGATGCCTGCTGATACCACAGACAATACCCGTATCGTAATTATCGAGTCGGATGAACAGGTAGTGGGTATTCTGGTTGATAGCGTTGCTGAAGTGGTTTATTTGAAGTCTTCAGAAATTGACAGCGCGCCAAACGTAGGCACAGAAGAGAGTGCCAAGTTTATTCAGGGCGTGAGCAACCGCGATGGCGAATTGTTGATTCTTGTCGACCTGAACAAGTTACTCAGTGATGACGAATGGGACGAACTGAGCGGCTTCTAAGCAATATCACTGCCCGTTACCCGGCGGGCAGTGCCTGAGCTTCTTTCCTTTCCCAATTTTTGGAGAATTAACGTTTATATGGATGTATCGGCCTTGTCCTTACTTGCCATTGCTACAGGGCTTCTGGCTGTTGTTGCCGTTATCTGGCTGTATTTTCATTTTAATAAACGTTTGACTCACCTTATACAAACGCATCTTGAGAGCGAATCCCGCGCCGACATGCTCAGTGACGATGTGAAAAATCTTGAAAACCAAATTGCCGAAATGCAAACCCGCTCCATGGTGCAGGGCAAACACATGCGTGAATTGGCCGACCAATGTGACCAGTTTGAGAATCAGTTGCGGGAAGTGAAGCAACAAGACCCTTCAATGCGCTTATACACCCGTGCCGCCGAACTGGTGAAGTCGGGCGCTTCAGTGGAAGAGGTCATGCAAGCTTGTGATTTGCCCCGCGCTGAAGCTGAACTACTGATGAGCATGCACAGTCAGCGAAATTAGTCTGTCAGCGGCAAGTGCGTTTAGTGCTTAATCTCTGATTAATCTGCAATACCTTTCCTCGATAGTTTTGCTAACTGCCACGCGGACAATTATCAAGGGTGCTATGCTTTACCAAGCGATACGTGCTTCAAGTCCTAAGGTGCAACTTAAGCCGTTTAGACGTCCAGCCGTAAAGATGTTGACATCGCAAGTGATTCAGCCACAATAGCGGCATATTCTGTCAATCATTGGAGCATCCATGCCTATCTGTATCCCAGGTCAACTTCCCGCGCAGGACGTGTTATCCGGTGAAAATATTTTCACTATGGACAGCAACCGTGCCGCCACTCAGGATATTCGCCCTATGGAAGTAGGGATCCTGAACCTGATGCCGAATAAAATTGAGACAGAAGTTCAAATCCTCAGGTTGCTTTCTAACACGCCACTGCAGGTGAACGTTAACCTTATTCGTGTCGATAATCTGGCACCCAAACATACACCCCAGGCGCACATGGACGCCTTTTATCACGACTTCTCAGAAATCGAAAGTAAGAAGTACGATGGTCTTATCGTGACTGGCGCACCGTTGGCGCATTTGCCCTACGAAGATGTGAAATACTGGGACAACATGAAAGATATTCTGGAGTGGGCACAACGCAACGTGCAGTCTACCATGTATCTTTGCTGGGCAGCGCATGCGGCTATGTATCACTTTTACGGTGTACAGCGAGCGCTTCGTGATAATAAGTTATCTGGTGTATTCGAGCATAAGGTACTAGATCCGTATAACGAGCTGTTACGAGGTTTCGACCCGTATTTTTATGCGCCACATTCCCGGTTTGGCTATATCGATTCAGATGTCTACAATGGCGTGAAAGGTTTGCACGTAATCACCGAATCCCCTGAAGCAGGTGCCTACACCGTGGTGTCTGATGATAAGCGGATGGTGTTCGTAACAGGCCACCCTGAATACGATCCGGAAACGCTGCACGATGAATACTATCGCGACTTACAGGCAGATTTGCATCCTGCCATTCCGGCAAATTATTTTACCGACGACGATCCGACAAAAGCGCCTTTAGTCCGTTGGCGGTCTCATGGTAGTCTCATGTTTAATAACTGGCTGAACTATTATGTTTACCAGACTACCCCGTACGATTTGAACCAGCTGGCAGAAAAAGCCCAGCCGAAGAGGTAACCCGTGAGTTCAGACAAACAACACGCTCTGCTGGACGCGGCAGCAAAACGCATTCTTATCCTGGATGGCGCCATGGGCACCATGATCCAGGAACACAAGCTGGAAGAAGAAGATTATCGCGGCAAGGAATTCGCCGACTGGCACTGCGATGTGAAGGGCAATAATGACTTGCTGGCCATTACACAGCCCAAGATCATTTACGATATTCACTGTGCTTATCTTGAGGCAGGGGCGGATATCATTGAAACCAATACCTTTAACGCCACCACCATCGCCATGGCCGATTACGACATGGAAGCGCTGTCAAAAGACATCAATATTGCCGCGGCGAAACTGGCCCGCAAAGCCTGCGATGAATTTACCGCGAAAACCCCAGACAAGCCGCGTTATGTGGCCGGTGTGTTAGGGCCCACAAACCGCACAGCCTCGATTTCGCCTGACGTAAACGATCCGGGCAAACGCAACGTAACCTTTGATGAGCTGGTGGAAGCCTACATTGAATCGACAGAAGCGTTGCTGGATGGCGGTGCGGATATCATCTTGATTGAAACCATCTTCGATACCTTGAATGCCAAGGCCGCCGTATTTGCCGTTGAATCTGTTTTCGATAAGCGCGGCAGCCGCGTACCGGTAATGGTGTCTGGTACTATTACCGATGCCTCGGGTCGTACCCTGTCTGGCCAGACGGCTGAAGCGTTTTATTATTCCATGCGTCATGTAACGCCGCTGTCCATGGGGCTCAATTGTGCCCTTGGCCCTGATTTGCTGCGTCAGTATGTGGATGAAATCAGCAATATTGCAGAGTGTTTAGTATCAGCGCACCCGAATGCAGGTCTGCCTAACGAGTTTGGTGAATACGATCTCGGCGCTGAGGAAATGGCGAAGCACATTAAAGAGTGGGCGCAGTCTGGACTGGTGAATATCGTTGGCGGTTGCTGTGGCAGCACGCCTGAGCATATTCGTGCTATGTCAGAAGCCGTTGAAGGCGTTGCACCACGAAAAGTGCCGCACTTCGAACCTAAAATGCGCCTTTCCGGCCTCGAACCTTTTGTTCACTAAGGTGTTATTGTGACAGCAGAGTTTTCAACATTTATCAACGTTGGTGAACGTACCAACGTCACCGGTTCCGCTATTTTCAAGCGCCTTATTCTGAATGCAGAGTATGAAAAAGCGCTGGATGTTGCCCGCCAGCAGGTGGAGAACGGCGCACAAATCATCGATATCAACATGGACGAAGCCATGTTGGATTCGGTGGAGGCCATGCGTACCTTCCTGAATCTGATTGCGTCTGAGCCGGATATCTGCAAAGTGCCTATCATGATCGACTCTTCCAAGTGGGAAGTCATCGAAACAGGCCTGAAATGTGTACAGGGTAAAGCCATCGTTAACTCCATCAGCCTGAAAGAAGGAAAGGAGCAGTTTCTGCATCATGCGAAACTGATTAAACGATACGGTGCCGCTACCGTGGTTATGGCCTTTGACGAAACCGGTCAGGCGGATACCCAGCAGCGTAAAGTGGAAATCTGTCAGCGCAGCTACAAAATCCTTACCGAAGAGGTGGGCTTCCCGCCGGAAGATATCATTTTCGATCCGAATATTTTTGCAGTTGCTACCGGTATTGAAGAACACAATAACTACGCGGTGGACTTCATCGAAGCAACCCGCATCATCCGCGATACCTGTCCGCATGCCCACATCAGCGGTGGCCTGTCGAATATCTCGTTCTCTTTCCGGGGTAACAATCCGGTGCGTGAAGCCATGCACTCGGTATTTCTGTATCACGCGATTCGCGCGGGTATGGACATGGGCATTGTCAATGCCGGTCAGCTGGAAGTGTACGACCAGATACCTGACGAGCTTCGCGAAGCTGTAGAAGATGTGATTCTGAACCGTCGTGAAGACGGCACCGAGCGTCTGCTGGACATTGCGCCGAAATATCAGGGCGATGGTAAAGCGGCGGCGGTGGAAGATCTCACCTGGCGTGAGCAGTCGGTGAATAAGCGTCTTGAACACGCGCTGGTAAAAGGCATCACCGATTACATTATTGAAGATACCGAAGAAGCCCGCCTGGCCGCTGAACGTCCGCTGCACGTTATTGAAGGGCCGTTGATGGACGGCATGAACGTGGTAGGTGACTTGTTCGGTGAAGGTAAAATGTTCCTGCCTCAGGTGGTGAAATCTGCCCGGGTAATGAAAAAAGCCGTCGCACATTTGCAGCCATACATCGAAGCCGAGAAAGACGGCGAATCGAAGAGTAACGGTAAGATCCTCATGGCTACCGTGAAGGGCGACGTGCACGATATTGGTAAAAATATCGTTGGCGTGGTGCTGCAGTGTAATAACTTTGAAGTCGTAGACTTGGGCGTGATGGTGCCTTGCGCTACCATTTTGCAGGTGGCGAAAGACGAAAAGGTAGACATGATTGGTCTGTCGGGTCTTATCACGCCGTCACTGGATGAAATGGTCTATGTGGCGAAGGAAATGGAGCGCCTGGGCCTGGATTTACCGCTACTAATTGGTGGTGCTACCACCTCTAAAGCACATACCGCGGTGAAGATTGAACAAAACTATCATGGCCCGGTTGCTTATGTACCGAACGCCAGTCGGGCAGTGGGTGTGTGTCAGAAACTGATTAATCCAGAGTCTCGTAAAAAGTTCGAGCAGGAATTGACTGACGAATACGACAAGGTACGTGCACAGCATGCCCGTAAACAGCCCCGCAGCCGTCCGATAACGTTAGAAGAGGCGCGTGCAAATGCATATCAGCCAGATTTCTCTGCGCAGCCTGTGAAGCCCAACAAGCTCGGTGTTACGCCGGTTACTGTTAAGCTTGAAACCTTGCGTGACTATATCGACTGGACACCGTTTTTCCTGACGTGGTCACTGGCCGGCAAGTTTCCCCGCATTCTTGATGATGAAGTGGTGGGCGAACAGGCAAAAGAACTGTATGCCGACGCCAACAAGATGCTAGATAAGATCATTGCTGATGGCAGTTTGCAGGCCAAAGGTGTGCTGGGTCTGTTCCCGGCAAACCGGGTAGGTGACGACGTTGAAATTTATACCGATGAAAGCCGTGAAAGCGTGCTGGGTGTGTCCCACCATCTGCGCCAGCAAACCCTGAAAGACAAATTTGCGAACTATTGTTTGTCAGATTTCGTTGCAGCAAAAGACAGCGGTATTGCCGATTACATGGGCGCCTTTGCGGTGACCGGTGGTATCGGTGAAGACGAACTGGCCGAATCGTATAACCAAGCCGGTGACGACTATAACGCAATTATGGTGAAAGCCGTTGCCGATCGTCTGGCAGAAGCCTTCGCTGAATATCTGCATGAACAGGTTCGAAAAGAATACTGGGGCTTTGTGCCAGATGAAAACTTGGATAACGACGCCCTTATTCGCGAGAAATACCAAGGTATTCGCCCTGCACCGGGTTATGCGGCGTGTCCTGAACACACTGAAAAGCAACTAATCTGGGATCTGCTGGACGCCGAGAAACATACCACCATGCGCCTCACTGAAAGCTACGCCATGTGGCCGGGGGCGGCAGTATCAGGGTGGTATTTCTCTCATCCTGAATCCCGCTATTTTGCAGTGGCAAAAATCCAACGCGACCAGCTGGAAGATTATGCCGCCCGCAAAGGCTGGACAATGGAAGAAGCCGAGAAATGGCTGGCTCCTAACCTTGATGACTGATCGCTTGATGATAAACGGATGCTAAACAGATGACCGGCCAACTGCCATTTTCCCAGGCCTGTGAAAACAACAAAGGGCCAATTTTAGCAATACTAAAAGACGCGTTTGCAGACCGTAAACGCGTGCTGGAAATTGGCAGCGGCACTGGACAGCATGCGGTGCACTTTGCACCGAATCTTCCACATCTGATATGGCAAACCAGCGATCAGCCGGCTTATCACGAAGGCATTAAATTATGGTTGTCTGCTTATCCGTCAGAAAATCTGCTATCGCCGTTGTCTCTCACGGTAGGACAGGGCGAGCTACCATTTGCTGAGTATGATGCGGTTTATTCTGCCAATACTGCGCATATCATGCAGAAGGCGGAAATTGCTGAAATGATGCAGACGCTGTCGGAAAAATTGCCTCAGGGTGGTGTATTTTGCCAGTATGGCCCGTTTACCGATGACGGCGAGTTTAGCAGCCACAGCAACCGTGAGTTCCACCTAAGCCTGATAGAAAGAGGCTGCGGAGGCTACCGGGACATTCAAGAACTCGAAGCCTGGGCGCCGGCGCTCACATTGGTAGAAGTTCACACAATGCCCGCTAACAACTTACTGTTGCAATGGAAAAAACGGTAGACTGATAGTTATCACAATGAAGTGGTGAGCAGGTTGATAAAACGCTTTTTTCAAAAGTTCCGCCCCGCACCTGCAAACGTTATCGTTGTAGGTACCGATTACCCATCGTATCAGCTCGGCAGCTGTATTCAGGCTGAATCCTCGTTACACCTGTCATTCTTTATGAACGAAGAACCCTGGCATCACCGCACCTTTATTCTAGAAACCGAATTGCGTTATTCCAGCGAATTGCTTTCACTGGTAGAGAAACATCAGGTGAAAGCGGTGTTTTGTGCCTGTGGCGCAGACTTTGCTGTTTACCAACAAAGATTCGCTGAATCACTGACACAGCGAAATTGCCAGCTTATTCTTTGCAAGAACAGCCGGTTACCTGCTTTAAGCTAGCGTCTTTAGCGTTAAACAAAATTTGTCTTGTGCGTGGTACTTGTGCTGAAAGCGTATCGCTATTGAGGTTAGGGCTGGCCGATGGATCTGGCCAACGCGATAAACGCTTTGATGAATGGTGCGTTGGCATCCGACTTTCGATAGCCCAGGTTCAACGATTTTTGTATGCCGTTTTTACCTAAACGCACTGTGGTCAGTTGCAGTGCTTCCGCTTGCTCCTCAGCAAGCCATTTGGGTAATGCGCCCACACCACGGCGAGCACTGATCATTTGCAGCATGATTTCAGTGGTTTCGATAGTTTTATGTTTTTTAACTGTACAGCTAGCTGGCGTGAGGAAGTGAGAGAACACATCCAGTCTGGAAGGTTCAACCGGGTAAGTCAGTAGCGTCTCGTCGGCCAATGCTTGTGCTTCAACCATCGATTCCTCTGCCAGCGGGTGTTCGCGAGATACAACGAGTACCTGCTCGTAATCAAAAACCGCTTCGTATTGAATGGAGGGCAAGTGCAGCGGATCTGGTGTTAACAATAGATCGATATCATAACCATGCAGTGCCTGTAGCCCGCCAAAGGTAAATTTTTGCCTCACGTCTACATCTACGTCTGGGTAGTCTGATAAAAATGGCTTCACCACTTTTAGCAGCCATTGGTAACAAGGGTGACACTCCATACCAATACGCAAAATGCCCTGTTTACCCTGAGCTATCTGGGCGAGTTGTTCTTCGGTATGAGCAAATTGAGGGAGTAATCGCTGCGCCAGATTCAGCACGGCATTGCCAGCATCGGTAAGCCGTAAACGTCGGCCATCTTTTTCCCAAAACGCGATGCCAGCTTGCTGCTCTAGCTTCTTCATGCTGTGACTCAGTGCGGACTGGGTCAAATGCATGTTGTCTGCCGCTTCAGTGAGAGTGCCAAATTCATTAATGGCGGCAATAATTTTCAAATGCTGGCGATCAAGCATGGTTGTTCCGTGAGCAGAGTTCATGATTTACTCGAAATATAGCATTTCTACTCATGGTTTATCTGTCTACACAGTATCGATTCAGTTGAAGAAACGGCTAGATGCGTTAAGGTGTCAATTCCGACACCGAAACCGCAGTTTGCAAGCGGTCACTGATCACATTGCGCATTAAACTTGCCAGGTCGCGAAAGGTAGCACGTGCTGGTGAGGTGTTTCGCCAAGCTAACATGTGTTGCCGTACAATCGGCATGTCAGCCAGTTCGCATACATGCAACGCTTCTGGGTTGTGCAGCTCTGAATGAACATAAAGACCAGGCAAAAACGCCATGCCCATGCCCATTACTACCATTTGCCGCAACGTATCCAGACTCGTACCTTCGTAATCGCGATCAACGTTAGCTCCCAACTGAGCACAAATTTCCTGTACCTGATAGTGAAAGTGATGGCGGTCTTCCAGCGCCAGGATTTTCTGTCCTCGTATCTCTTCCGGCTCGATGAAGTCCCGTCCCGACATAGGATGGTCGGCGGGTAGAACGAATTTCAAAGGCTCAATGAACAGCGGTTGTGTTTGAATTTGTGAATCGCGGTTCGACATCGGCGAAAGCGTGATGTCGAATTCACCCGCCAGTAGGCCTTGTAACAGTTGTTTCGGCGCAGCTTCGCGTACATAGAACTTAAGTCCCGGTCGTAAGCGGTGAATATCTGGCAATATGTGTGGTAGCAGATACGGCCCCAGCGTGGGCGGAATGCCTAAACGGTATGTGGTTGAGTCACCTTGCGATAGCGACTGTGCCATTTCACCAAACTGCATAGTCGATTGTAAAACCGCATCGGCATATTCAAGTAAGGCCTTGCCCTGAGCGGAAAGCAAAGTGCCTGAGCGAGAACGTTCGAACAGCACCAAACCCAAGTTCGTTTCCAGTGTGCTTATCTGGCTGGTAAGGGTAGGTTGACTGATACCTAAAATTTGCGCAGCACGGCGAAAGTTAAGGTGTTTAGCTACGGTAACAAAGTAGCGAATTTGATTAAGCGAAGGCGCTTTACCGTTAAAAAACATAGGGACCATCTGTCTGTTAAACGTATTATTTTGTTGTGTGATAGCTTTTTGCTATCGCGATATACTCTATACATCTATAAAGCTATCAGTCAATCTTGTCAGTATAGATTTAAACTAAAGTTTATCCGTGTACCTAGGAGTAATAAATGGATCACGTAATTTCTGGCGTAGCTAAGTTTCAGCGCGACGTTTATCCTGAAAAGAAAGAAACCTTCAAAAAGCTGGCAACCGGCCAGAATCCTGAAGTATTGTTCATTACTTGTGCAGACTCCCGCATCGACCCGAATCTGGTAACGCAAACAGATCCAGGCGAGCTTTTCATCTGTCGCAACGCTGGCAACATTGTACCTCCTCACAGTAACCAAACCGGTGGTATGACTGCATCAATAGAGTTTGCCGTTGCAGCACTAGGCGTTACCCACATCGTAGTATGTGGCCATACCGATTGTGGTGCAATGAAAGGTGCACTAAATCCTGAAAAATTGGATAGCTTGCCACATGTTAAAGAGTGGTTAGGTCACTGCCGTTGCGCCACTGAAGTCGTTAAGGAAAAGCATGGTGGTGAACTTAATGCTGATAGCTTAGCTGAAGTGACTAAAGAGAACGTATTGCAGCAAATGCAACACCTAAAAACCCACCCAGCAGTAGCCGCTAAACTGGCGACCAAAGCCGTTCAGCTACACGGTTGGGTATATGACATTGAAACCGGCATGGTCCATTGCTACGACCCTGAAACAGAGAGTTTCAAAGAAATGGAACAGGCCTATGCTGAGCGCACTTTAGTGGTAGGCGCGTAAGGAAATAGCCTATGAAACTTGATTTATCGTTTAGTGAAATAAAGAACGATTTACCTGCCAGTATCGTTGTATTTTTTGTCGCGTTACCACTTTGTTTGGGTATCGCTCTGGCTTCTGGCGCACCGTTGTTTTCCGGCGTTATCGCCGGCATCATCGGTGGTGTTATTGTTGGCCTGATGAGTGGTTCTCGCCTTGGTGTAAGCGGACCAGCAGCAGGATTAGCGGTAATCGTTTTTGATGCCATTGGTACACTTGGCAGCTGGGAATTATTTCTGGTTGCCGTGGTACTTGCCGGTGTATTCCAGTTAATTCTTGGATTTATGCGCGCTGGTTTTGTTGCCTACTTCTTCCCCACGTCGGTCATAACCGGCATGCTGGCAGGTATCGGTATTCTGATCATTCTGAAACAGTTACCTTACCTATTTGGATGGCATTCTGATTTTCTGGGAGAAGAAGCTTTTAACCAGGTAAATGGAGAAAATACCTTCTCTGCAATCGAGCACGCGGTGTCTCTTATGTCACCAGCTGCGGTTGCGATTTCGGTGGTTTCTCTAGCCTTGCTGGTTATTTGGGACAAGTACCTCACCAAAGCGCACAAAATTTTCCAGCTCATTCAGGGCCCCATTGTGGTGGTTCTGCTGGGTATTGTTGCGTCAATCGTGCTTGCGCAAGCCGGTATGCCGTTACAGGCCGATCAGCTGGTAAGTCTGCCGGTTATCGACAGCTTCGAGGCATTTAAAAATGAGATGGCATTCCCTGCATTTTCGGAAATGCTGAACATTGATGTGTTTACCATCGCACTCGTGATGGCAGCGGTTGCCAGTATTGAAACACTGCTTTGTGTTGAAGCTACCGATAAACTTGATCCGCAGAAGAATACAACACCAACCAACCGTGAACTGAAAGCGCAAGGTATTGGTAACATCGTTTCTGGTCTGGTAGGCGGATTACCTATTACTCAGGTAATTGTTCGTAGTTCTGCGAATATTGCCTTTGGTGGTAAAACCAAAATGTCAGCCATTCTGCACGGTGTTTTTCTGTTAATCGCGGTATTTGCAGCAGCCACTATGCTGAACCAGATCCCGTTGGCATCGTTAGCTGCCATTCTTATTACTGTTGGTTACAAGCTGGCTAAGCCTGCCATGTTTAAAGTGATGTACAAAACGGGTTGGGAACAGTTCTTACCCTTCGTTACCACTATCCTGGTAATGGTATTTACTGACCTTCTAACAGGTGTGGTAACAGGCCTTGCAGTGAGCGTTTTCTTCACACTGAAACACAGCTACCGCAATTCATACCAGTTCACTGAAACCGTGAACGAAGAAGGCGGTGCGAGAACGCATCACATTGTTATGGCTGAGGAAGTTTCTTTCTTTAACAAACCTAGCATTTTGAAGAAACTAAACTCTATTCCAAAAGATTCCAAAGTCGTTCTGGATTTCTCAAAGAGTAAGTCAGTGGCTTTCGATGTAAAGGAATTGGTTAAAGATTACCTCGACCAAGCCGGTAGTAAAAACATTAAAGTTGAAACTATACAGTTTCAGCAATAATGGAATGTTGTAAGACGCTTTCTGTTATTTAGTCCTACAGTTAAAGGGCCGATTTAGGCCCTTTTTGTTTATCTCAAAAAATTGGTTTATTGTTTTACTGACAGTGTAATCACTCATCACCTCGTTCAAATGAGTACCTTTGATAGAAAAAAACTATCGCGAGTAGTAGTGTTTTTCTATAAAGCTATCAGTTAAAAATTCTTTTAATAGAATAATGATAATACCATGTTAATTTGAGGTAAATTTTATGGACCACGTGATCTCTGGTGTCGCAAAGTTTCAGAAAGAGGTATTCCCCAAAAATAAAGCAACCTTCGAAAAATTGGCTAATGGCCAAAATCCCGAAGTCCTTTTTATCACCTGCGCTGATTCGAGAATCGATCCCAACCTCGTGACTCAGACCGGCCCGGGTGATCTCTTCATCTGCCGTAATGCTGGCAATATTGTTCCTCCGCATACCACCCATACCGGCGGTATGACCGCTTCTATTGAATTTGCCGTTGCGGCTTTGGGTGTAAGCCACATCATCATTTGTGGTCACTCTGACTGCGGCGCGATGAAAGGTGCACTTGCCCCTGATTCACTCGATGCATTACCTCACGTCAAAGAATGGCTTGGTCACTGCCGTTGCGCCACCGAAGTGGTGAAGGAAAAGCACGGCAATTTATCAACTGATTATCTCGATGAAGTCACCAAAGAGAATGTATTGCAGCAAATGCAGCATATTCGCACCCATCCTGCCGTTGCAGCGAAACTTGCCACTAAGCAAGTTCAATTGCATGGTTGGGTTTACGACATCGAGTCTGGTGACGTGCTTTGCTACGACGAGAAAGCTGAAGCATTCAAACTGCTTCAGGATGTATATGGTGGAAAACCCTTTGGCGAGAAAAAGTAGGAGGCGAGTCAGATGAAAAACTTACTTTCTAATGTAAAAGGCGATTTAACCGGCGGCCTCACAGCTGGTATTGTTGCGCTGCCGCTAGCTCTCGCACTTGGTGTGGCATCAGGTGTCGGCCCAATGGCAGGACTTTACGGCGCTATTGCGGTTGGTTTTTTTGCAGCATTATTAGGTGGTACGCCGTCGCAGATTTCAGGACCAACAGGTCCTATGGTGGTCGTTCTGGCAGGCTTGTTTGCCACGCTTTCGGGTGACCTAGGCTTGATTTTTACGGTGGTGATGCTCGCCGGTCTGCTACAGATTATTATGGGCTTTACCGGTGTCGGTCAGTATATCCGACTGGTGCCTTATCCAGTAATCTCCGGCTTTATGTCGGGTATTGGTGCCATCATCATTATTCTGCAACTTGGCAGATTGATGGGGCATGAGCCGCCGGGAGGCACTATTGGTGCGCTTAAATACCTTCCTACGGCGCTGTCTGACATCGATTTCGTCACCCTTGGTCTTGGGTTAGGAACATTGATTATTGCCTATAAGTGGCCGCCCAAATTGGGCAAAGTGGTACCGGGTGCGCTCGCAGCACTGATCATTGGTACACTGGTGAGCTTAGGTCTTGAAACGCCAATTCTTGGCGATATTCCAACAGGTCTACCAGAGCTGCACATGCCGGTATTCGATCAGTCAAAATTACTTCTGGTGCTGGAAGCTGCCTTCATTCTCGCTATCCTGGGCGCAATTGACTCGTTGTTAACGTCTCTTGTGGCGGATAACATGACCCGTACTCGTCACGACAGTAACAAAGAACTTATCGGCCAGGGTGTTGGTAACACGGTTGCTGGTCTGATTGGTGGTATTGCGGGTGCTGGCGCGACGATGCGTACGGTGGTGAATATTCGAAGCGGTGGTAAAGAACGCTTGTCGGGTATGGTTCATGCGCTGGTACTGCTAGCGATAGTATTGGGCCTTGGTCCATTAGCTGCGCAAATCCCTCACGCCGTATTGGCTGGTATTCTGGTGAAAGTGGGTCTGGATATCATCGACTGGAGTTATCTGAAGCGCGCGCACACTGGGCCGCGTTGGGACTTCGTTCTCATGTTGCTGGTACTGGGGCTGACGGTATTTGTAGATCTGATCACTGCGGTGGGCGTCGGTGTGGTATTGGCTGCATTAGCCTATGTTAAGCAAATTGCGCAGCTTCAGCTTGATGAAGTGAATAATCTGCCAGAAACATCAACCGATCCTGAAGAAGACGCGCTGCTTAAACAGGCTGGTAACAAGGTACGTATCTTCAGCTTTGGTGGTCCGTTGAGTTTTGGTGCTGCCGCTGATTTAGGCCATCACGTTCGTGAGAAAGTAAAAAATGGTTCACGGGCGCTTATTCTAGACTTCAGCCGCGTTCCTTCCATGGATGTCTCTGCTGCAATGGCGGTGGAAACTATCACATCTGATGCGAAGGCTGCAGGCCGTCACGTGATTATGTGTGGCGCAGCAGCGGCTGTACAGACCGTGCTTGAAAACATTAACGCGCACCAGAGTGGTGTGGTTGTAACGCCAGACCGCAAAGCGGCGCTAGCTAAGGCGATGGCATTGGTGAATGAGCCGGGAAAGGATAACGGCAGTCCGGGTGCTGCCGCAAATTTCATCCCAGCGAAATAATTATTAATCATAAAAAAAGGGCTTCCAAACGGAAGCCCTTTTTACTTGTTCTTTTTTTACCAGATTTGCACCCGATCTTCCGGTGCAAGATACAGTGCATCGCCAGGCTTCACGTCGAAGGCTTCGTACCATGCATCCATGTTACGTGGTGTCAGTGTACGGTAGCGAGCTGGAGAGTGCGGGTCAGTGCGAAGCTGATTAATCAGACTTTGCTCTGTACGCTTCTCGCGCCAAACTTGCGCCCATGCCAGGAAGAAGCGTTGATCGCCTGTCAGACCGTCGATAACAGGGGCTTCTTTTCCATCAAGGCTTAACTTATAAGCTTCATAAGCCATTGCCAGACCACCCACGTCACCGATGTTTTCACCCATGGTCAACTGACCATTTACATGTTGTCCTTCTACCGGCTCGTATGCATCGTATTGGGCACCCAGCTGTTCTACTTTTGCAGTAAACGCTGTTAAATCTTCATCAGTCCACCAGTTACGCTGAATACCGTTGGCATCAGATTTTGAGCCCTGATCATCAAAACCGTGACCCATTTCATGACCAATAACCCCACCAATTGCGCCATAGTTTACCGCTGGGTCAGCGTTCGGGTCGAAAAACGGTGGCTGCAGAATCGCTGCAGGGAATACAATTTCGTTAAACGAAGGATTGTAATACGCATTCACAGTTTGTGGCGTCATGCCCCAGCGCTCACGATCGGTGGGCTTCAGCTCGTTCTCAACGTCTTTTTCATGGAAAAATTTACGTAAGTTACGAATATTCTGTACCAGTGTGTCGCTACTGATTTCAAGACCACTCAGGTCAACCCACTCATCTGGGTAACCGATTTTAGGACGGAATGCTGCCAGTTTAGCGCGTGCTTCTTTCTTGGTTTCGTCACCCATCCACTCCAGGCCATCGATACGCTTGCCCAGTGCGGTACGCAGGTTTTCAACTAGCTCCGACATTTGTGCTTTTGAGCTTTGTGGGAAGTAGCGGTCAACGTAAATTTTACCCAGCACAAAGCCAAGTGATTCGGTTCCTGAGAGTTGTCCAACAGCGCGCTTCCAACGTGGGCGAGGCTCTTGCTGACCGTTTAACGTACGGCTGTAAAAATCAAAGGATTCGTTATTTATTTCTTCGCTTAGCAATGAAGAATTGTTGCTAATGGTATGGAAGGTTAGATAGGTTTTCCAAATACCCAGGTCGGTTTCGTTGATAATGTTGATGACATCTTTCAGCGGTTCTGGGGTACTGATGTTCAGTTCTGGTGCTTTCAGATCAGACTGGGCCAGGAAAGTATTCCAGTTGAAGCCCGGATAGGCATCGCTGAGTGAGGCGCGCTCAATTTGGTTCAGGGTGAGGTCGCGGTTACGGCGTTTCGCACGGGGCCACTGCGCATCGGCAATGCGGGTTTCTAATTCAAGAATTTGCTGCGCACCTTCTGCTGGGCTCTCAGCACCTGCAAAGGCCAACATCTTCTCTACGTGAGCAACATAGGCTTCGCGAATTTTTACGAAACGCTCTTCATCACTGAGGTAGTAATCGCGATCAGGCAGACCCAAACCACCTACACCTACTGTTACCTGATACTCATTAGGATCGAGGCGGTTATAACCCAGGTAAGAATAGATTGGCGTGGCACTGCCGTATAACCATGACTGACCAAAGACACGAGTAAGGTCATCGCGGTTACCAATTTTGCTGATCATGCCAAGAATGTCAGAGATGGGTTCGATCCCTTTGGCATTGATGGTGTCGGTATCCATGTAAGCAGAATAGAAGTCGTGAACCATTTTCTCTTCGGTATTGAGATCCTGCTTCGTCATCAGGTCGTCAACGATAGCTTTTACCTGTTCTTCACTGCGGTCTCGTAATGCGTTAAACGCACCAAAGCGAGTTTTGTCAGCCGGCAATTCGTAATTTTTATACCAAGTGCCGCTGGCATATCCAAAGAAGTCATCTCCGGGTTTAACTGACGTATCCATGGCGGTTAAATCCACACCAAAACTGCCCAATTCAGGCTTGCCGGCTTCTGCTGTAGTTTGTGCTTCTTTTGCCGGCGCGGAAGACGTCGACTGTTCTGGTTTACTACAACCAGAAAGGCTGAGTGCTGCAGCAATAGTGGCAGCAAGTAACTTATACTTCATTGTCGTTTCTCTTTGTCGTTATGGCAGTGTCGGGTGTGACAGCTGCTGTACTTGTTGTTTTCAGTTTATTTGTCATTGCTTCGTTAAACGGTAACACAGTTGCCGCCTGTTGGAAGTAATGGGAAATTTGGGGCGTTTCCTGATGTAAAAATTCTTCTACAGCACTATGGAAACGGTTATCAAATAAATGGTGAAGAGATACACAAAAGGTTGGCTCGAAGCCGCGTAAAATTTTATGTTCACCTTGTGTCCCCGGATTAAATAAAGGTAATCCATGCTCAATGGCGAATGCAATGCCTTGATTGTAACAAGATTCGAAATGCAGCCCATCGATGTCCTGCAGGCTCCCCCAATAGCGACCATAAAGGCCCTGTTCATCGTAAAAAAACAGTGCGCTGGCAACCGGCTCCCCGTTCCTGGAGGCCTTCACTAACAGAATGTGGTCAGCCATAGTACGGAAAATAGCTTCGAAGAACTCAGGGGTGAGATACCCGCTGTGCCCCGACCGCTTTAGATAAGTTTGCTGGTAACAGAGAATAAAAAACTGAATATCGTCGTCAGTCAGTTCGGCACCTTTAATACGCTGGATGGTAACCCCAGCTGCATCAAGTTTTTGACGTGATTTTCGCAGTGAACGGCGTTTTCTTGATGTTAGTGCAGCAGTGAAATCATCTTCAGTTTCGTACCCATAGTTGTACCACTGAAACTGTACGGAATAGCGACGGGCAAAACCATTCTGTTGCCAGGATAGAGAATCAGCCTGAGGGCTGAACAGAATATGCAGCGATGACACGCCATCGTTTAGCAAGGTATTGAGCGAAGCGTGGATAGTGGGAAGCACGTCATCAGCGTTGTATCCGTCTGCAACCAATAACCTTGGGCCGGTAACGGGAGTAAACGGGATAGCGCTAATCCATTTTGGATAATAATCCAAACCATGTTGCTCGTAGGCATGCGCCCAACCGTGGTCGAACACGTATTCGCCGTAGCTGTCGGCTTTCAGATAGCCAGGCATGGCGGCAATCAGTTTTGACTCGTTATGTACCAGCAAAAAATACGGATGCCAGCCTGTCCCTTCACCCACACAATCCGTATTTTCCATGGCTGACAGAAACGGATATTGCAAAAACGGCCCGGCAGACGATGCAAGGGCTTGCCAGGCGGGTGCTGGTATCGCATTAATAGATGTGACAAAGGATGTGGTATATTTCATCTCAGACACGAAGTTAGCTGTTCACCAGAACACGCTGTCAATATAAAGCCAATGTTAGTTAGAAATCTGATAATCCGACACCATGACAGACCCCAACCGCAAAATCATTATTGACGCGATTACCCGCATGCTGGCACGACGAGAGCACAGTAGGGTAGAAGCCCGCACAAAGCTAAGCCAAAAGGGGTTTGACCCAGAGGCATATTTGCCGGTTCTGCAGGAGTTCACCGAGGCTGATATTCAAAGCGATAGTCGTTATGCTGAAATGCGTGTTCGCGCCTGCGCGTCAAAAGGGATTGGGCCTGAAAGAATACAACGAGAATTGTCGCAACATCAGATTGATCATTATGTGGTGCAGGAAGCCATGAAAGAAGCCGATGTAGATTGGTTTGAGTTGGCGCTAAACGTAAAAATAAAGAAATTTGGAGAGGGCCGGGAAACTGACTTTAAAGCCCGTCAAAAACAAATGCAGTTTATGAATTATCGCGGCTTTACCCGTGATCAAATCCAATATGCCGTCAATGGCGACTAAAACCCGACTAAATTAGCAGCGAATCCTTAACAACCACGCGCTTTCCATGATATGTTTGCGCCCTGCGGGCGGCGCACCTGTTCGGGTGCCATTTTCCCCACCATTTTCATGCATCTTCGGTACATCGCGGATATTTTCCCTAGCACCGATGGGATGTGCACTGTTAATAAAAGTAGGAAGTTTGGATTTCAATGACATTATCAACTGCTGACATACGCCAAAAGTTTATCGATTACTTTAAGAGTCACGGCCACCAGGCAGTGGCAAGTTCTTCTCTGGTGCCGGCAGATGATCCTACACTCCTGTTCACCAATGCGGGTATGAACCAGTTCAAAGACGTGTTCTTAGGGGCAGAAAAGCGCAGCTATAGCCGCGCAGTTTCTTCTCAGCGCTGCGTTCGTGCAGGTGGTAAACATAACGATTTAGAAAACGTGGGCTACACCGCTCGCCACCACACCTTCTTTGAGATGTTAGGTAACTTCAGCTTTGGTGATTACTTTAAAAAAGAAGCAATCAGCTTTGCGTGGAATTTTCTTACCGTTGAACTGGGTCTGCCAAAAGAAAAGCTATTGGTAACCGTGTATTCCGAAGATGACGAAGCGTTCGCTATCTGGGAAAACGAGATCGGTGTGCCTGCAGAAAAAATTATCCGCATCAATACCTCCGATAACTTCTGGTCCATGGGTGATACCGGCCCGTGTGGTCCGTGTTCCGAGATTTTCTACGATCACGGCGAGCACATTTGGGGGGGGCCTCCGGGCACGCCTGAAGAAGACGGCGACCGCTTCATTGAAATCTGGAACCTGGTTTTCATGCAGTTCAATAAGCAAGCAGATGGCACCATGGAGCCGCTGCCGAAGCCTTCTATTGATACCGGTATGGGCCTTGAGCGTATTTCTGCCATTCTTCAAAATGTGCACAGCAACTATGAAATCGACTTGTTCCAGAACCTCATTAAAGCGACAGCTGACATCACTGGCGCAACTGATCTGGAAAACAAATCTTTGCGCGTGGTAGCGGACCACATTCGTTCATGCGGCTTCTTAGTGTGTGATGGCGTTATGCCAAGCAACGAAGGTCGTGGTTATGTACTGCGTCGTATTATTCGTCGTGCGGTTCGTCATGGCTATCAGTTGGGCGCCAAAGACATTTTCTTCTACAAGCTGGTAGCGGCACTGGTGAAGGAAATGGGCGAGTTTTATCCTGAACTGGCTGATCAACAACCGGTTATTGAGAAAGTACTGCGGGTAGAAGAAGAGCAGTTCAGTAAAACCCTTGAGCGCGGTATGAATATGCTGAATGACGCGCTGTCTGCACTAGAAGGTGACACGATTCCGGGTGAAGTGGTATTCAAGCTTTATGATACTTACGGTTTCCCGGTAGACCTGACTAACGATGTGGCTCGTGAACACGACGTTAAAATTGATGAAGCCGGTTTCGAAAAAGCCATGGAAGCCCAGCGCAACCGTGCTAAAGAAGCCAGCAATTTTGGCGCGAACTATAACGACTTGTTGAAAATCGATCATACAACATCGTTCACCGGCTATAACGATGTTGACGGTGAAGCGAACATCGTTGAGCTAATCTTCGACAACCAGTTTACCGACACGTTGACCGATGGACAGGAAGGGGTTGTGGTACTGGATCAAACCCCGTTTTACGCAGAATCGGGTGGTCAGGCCGGCGACAGCGGCGTGCTTAAAGTAGCGGGCGGCGAGTTTATTGTTTCTGATACCCAGAAAATGGGTAACGCTTTTGCCCATAAAGGTAAAGTGGTTGGTGAGATTAAGAAGGGTGAGACAGTCACTGCGGCAATTGACAACGCCAAACGCGAAGCCGTGAAGAAAAACCACAGTGCTACTCACTTACTGCACGCGGCATTACGTGAAATCCTCGGTGAGCACGTAACCCAGAAAGGTTCATTGGTTGAAGCAGCCCGTATGCGTTTTGACTTCTCTCATTTTGAAGCGGTCACGCCAGAACAGCTTCTGCAGGTTGAAAACCGCGTGAACGAGGAAATTCGTGCGAACCATTCGTTGAAGACAGAACTGATGGAACTGGATGAAGCGAAGGCTTCCGGTGCCATGGCGTTGTTCGGTGAGAAGTATGACGAGAAAGTGCGCGTAGTAACCATGGGTCCATTCTCGGTAGAGCTTTGTGGCGGTACTCACGTTCAGCGCACCGGTGATATTGGTTTATTCAAAATCACCTCAGAAAGTGGCATTGCATCAGGCGTTCGTCGCATAGAAGCGATAACTGGCGCAGCGGCAGTTGAATATGTGCAACAACAACAGATTCAGTTACAAACCGCAGCTGGATTATTGAAGACAGATAGCGCGGGCTTGATTGACCGTATCGGTGCATTGCAGGCGCAAACTAAAGATCTGGAAAAAGCACTGACCGCAGCGAAGCAAAAATTGGCTGCGCAACAGGGCGCTGATCTCTTAGGCGATGCTCAGGATATAAATGGTGTGAAAGTGCTGATTTCCGAGCTTGAAGGCGTAGAGTCGAAAGCATTACGTGGAATGATGGACGATCTTAAAAACCGAATCGGCGAAGGCATCGTAGTACTAGGTATGGCTGATGGTGCTAAAGTCAGTTTAATTGTAGGCGTCACCAAACAGCTAACCGGCAAAGTTAAAGCAGGAGAACTGGTTAACTTTATTGCCTCACAGGTTGGTGGAAAGGGCGGTGGCAGACCAGACATGGCGCAAGCCGGTGGTAGTCAGCCAGAGAATCTGAAAGGTGCATTGGCGTCAGTTAACGCATATCTGTCAGATAAGCTATAATCCAGTGTGTAAGGTATACAGTGAGTTTCTTAAGTGACATGGAAACAGGGAATCACTGCTGTTACCGTCGGGTCGTGCCGACGAGTGACGAAAGTTAAGGGAAAGTTCATTTTTAAAGGACAGGAGCAAGCGAATGCTTATATTGACTCGTCGTGTAGGTGAAACCCTGATGGTAGGTGATGATGTTACCGTGACTGTTTTAGGGGTTAAGGGTAATCAGGTACGTATTGGTGTAAATGCACCAAAAGAAGTATCAGTGCATCGTGAAGAAATTTACATGCGCATTCAGGCTGAAAAAGGTGGTCAGCCCGGCAACACTGCTGAATAATCACTTATAGAAAGGTCGGTTTAACCGGCCTTTTTTGTGTCTACGGACTGAAAAAGTTGGCTTTTTATCCGATTTGTTTAAAATGGCAGCATACGATTCATTTTATTGAAAAAAGGGTTTGACTCCCTCACGAGTATCAGTAAAATGCGCACCACTGTTACGGAGAGGTGGGTGAGTGGCTGAAACCAGTTCCCTGCTAAGGAACCATACCTATTACTGGTATCGAGGGTTCGAATCCCTCCCTCTCCGCCACTATTAAGGTTGGAAGTGGTGGCCAACAATAAGTTTTAATGCGCGTGTGTAGCTCAGCTGGATAGAGTACCTGGCTACGAACCAGGCGGTCGGAGGTTCGAATCCTTCCACACGCGCCAACTTACAAAAGCACCACCTTTTACGGTAAAACGTAAAAGTATACTTAAAGCGTGTGTAGCTCAGCTGGATAGAGTACCTGGCTACGAACCAGGCGGTCGGAGGTTCGAATCCTTCCACACGCGCCACATTGAAAAGCCCACCATCTGGTGGGCTTTTTCATTTCAGCTTTCTGCTGCTACTTCTTTTCTCAAACATCGACGTTTTACTCATCCCTTCATATCGCCAGTTTCGCTGCTTTCGTTCAAGGGCCTCGTGCAGTACATAGCATTGCACTGTCATCGTTTGCCCCTTGCTAATAATGAGAAATGGCCCACAATGGTGATAATTTGTACTAAGGAATAAATGCTGACCATAGGTCTTCACAATCTTAATAAATGGACCAAAAAAGCGAACTAAGTGTGAGTTTATGCTTTATTTTTGCATATTTATTGGTTTTATAGGTCTGAAGTCCCATTGTTTTTGCATTTTTAACATGATAATTATTCGCTTCACCCAAATTAGAGGTAATTTATATGGCCCCTGAATCCATGAGCAGCCTACTGGGCGAGGCCGCTACGCTAATGTTTACAGGCATGGCATTCGTGTTCGCCTTTCTTGCTTTGCTGATTGCTGGCGTGCGCTGCATTGCCTGGTATTGCGAAAAGTTTCCAGGCGAGGAACCCGCCGCCGCGCCGGTGCGTACCCGGGCTATGCCGACAGCAAAAGACGCAACAGTTAGCGCCGGAACGATTGCAGCGATAACGGCTGCCGTTCATCAGCACCGAAATAATCAGAAATAGGTTTTTAAGAGGAATCACTATGTCTAAGCCATTGGCACTGACCGAATTAGTTCTCCGCGACGCACACCAGTCTTTACTCGCAACCCGCATGCGCCTGGAAGATATGCTGCCTATTGCCAGTAAACTTGATGATGCCGGTTTCTGGTCTGTTGAATCCTGGGGCGGTGCAACCTTCGACGCCTGTATCCGTTATCTTGGGGAAGATCCCTGGGAACGTATTCGCGCATTGAAAAAGGCGATGCCGAAAACGAAGCAGCAGATGCTGTTGCGTGGTCAGAATTTGCTAGGCTACCGTCACTATGCAGATGATGTCGTAACGCGCTTTGTTGAACGAGCCCATGATAATGGCGTGGACGTGTTCCGTATTTTTGATGCCATGAACGATGTCCGTAATCTGCAAACCGCCGTGAAAGCCGCCATTGACTGTGGCGCCCACGCGCAAGGCACCATGTCATATACCATCAGCCCCATGCACACCATCGATGGCTGGGTTGATATGGCTAAGCAGCTTGAAGATATGGGCGTGCATTCCATCTGTATTAAAGATATGGCGGGTCTGCTGAAACCTTATGAATGTGAAACACTGGTCACCCGCCTGAAAGAAACCGTTCAGGTGCCTATCGCCATGCAGTGTCATGCGACCACGGGCCTGAGTACGGCAACCTATCAAAAAGCCATTGATGCCGGCATCGACATGCTGGACACCGCGATTTCTTCAATGAGTATGACCTATGGTCACAGCGCCACTGAGACCATTGTGTCGGCCCTTGAGGGCACCGAAAAAGATACGGGCTTGTCGCTAGAGGGGTTGGAAGACATTGCCGCTTATTTCCGCGACGTTCGAAAGAAATACGCCAAGTTTGAAGGCAGCCTCAAAGGTGTCGATGCCCGTATATTGTTGGCGCAGGTGCCAGGCGGCATGCTCACCAATATGGAAAGCCAGCTGAAAGAGCAGGGCGCTGAAGACAAGTTTGATGAAGTATTAAAAGAAATTCCGCGGGTGCGTGAAGATCTCGGCTTTATTCCATTGGTAACACCTACCTCACAAATCGTCGGGACTCAGGCTGTTTTGAACGTACTGACCGGCGAACGTTATAAAAGCATTTCCAAAGAAACCGCGGGTGTACTAAAAGGCGAATACGGCGCAACTGCTGCGCCTGTGAATGCTGAACTGCAGGCCCGGGTGCTTGACGGCGGTGAGCCGGTTACCTGTCGTCCAGCTGATTTGATCAAACCAGAAATGGAAAGCCTGACAGACGACCTGACATCATTGGCTAAAGACAAAGGCTTCCAGTTGGCGGATGAACAGGTCGACGATGTACTCACTTACGCCTTGTTCCCGCAAATCGGTCTGAAGTTCCTGCAAAACCGCGGCAACCCAGATGCCTTTGAACCAGCGCCAGGCAAAGAACCGGAAGTGGCTACAGCGCCTGCTGCTGCTCCAAAAACTGCGGGTCAGCCTTCCAGTTACGATGTTAAAGTGGATGGCAAGGTGTATCACGTGGAAGTGGCTGATTCCGGCACGCTAACCAGCGTGACACCGGCTGCAGCGTCTGCGCCTGCCTCGTCTGCGGAGCCAGCACCATCAGCCAGCGGTCAGACCATCAACGCGCCGCTTTCCGGTAACGTATTTAAAGTTCTGGTAAGTCCGGGTGACGTTGTTGCCAATGGTGATGTGGTGATTATTCTGGAAGCGATGAAAATGGAAACGGAAATACGCTCTGCCTTCGACGGAACGGTAAACACTATTCTCGCTAAAGAAGGTGACAGCGTCGCTAGCGGTCAGGCACTGATAGAGTTATAAGCCATGGAAAAACTATACATACTCTGGGACAGCACTGCGCTGGCTCATTTTCAGAGTGGTGAGCTAATAATGATGGCCGTTGGGCTGTTATTACTGTGGCTCGCCATCGTAAAAAAATTCGAGCCCTTGCTGCTGTTTCCTATCGGCTTCGGAGCTTTGCTGACCAACATTCCGCTGGCAGGTTTTTCTGACCCCGGTGGCTTGCTCTATTATATCTACGAAGTGGGTATTCACTCTGGCGTTTTCCCGTTACTCATATTCATGGGGGTGGGAGCCATGACAGACTTTGGTGCCTTGATTGCGAATCCTCGCATGCTTCTACTCGGCGCTGCTGCCCAATTTGGTATCTTTGCCACATTGTTTGGTGCGATAGCGCTGAATTTTATTCCCGGCTTTGATTTTAGCCTGAGAGACGCGAGTGCCATAGCCATTATTGGTGGTGCCGATGGACCAACTGCCATTTTCCTCGCTTCACGTTTGTCGCCAGACTTGCTTGGCGCTATCGCTGTCGCCGCTTATTCTTACATGGCGTTAGTGCCAATAATTCAGCCACCCATTATGAAGGCGCTGACGACTGAAGATGAGCGCAAAATTGAAATGGCACAGCTTCGGGAAGTGAGCCGTAAAGAGAAAATCATTTTCCCTCTGGCCGTTCTGATCTTAACCATTTTGTTTTTGCCCTCGGCGACGCCGCTGGTGGGCATGTTCTGCTTCGGTAACCTGATGCGTGAATGTGGTGTGGTAGATCGCCTGTCCAAGACTGCCCAAAATGAGCTCATCAACATAGTCACTATCTTCCTTGGGCTGGCAGTGGGTTCCAAGCTTTCGGCTGATAAATTCCTTACCGTGGAAACCTTAGGGATCCTGGGCCTGGGCGCGATCGCCTTCGCAATAGGTACTGCTGCGGGCGTACTCATGGCAAAGGTTATGAATAAAGTGAGCGGCGGCGGTATTAACCCATTGGTTGGTGCTGCGGGTGTGAGTGCTGTGCCTATGGCGGCCCGTGTGGTTAATAAAGTCGGTTTGCAAAGCAATCCGCATAACTTTTTGCTCATGCACGCCATGGGGCCAAATGTGGCAGGCGTACTGGGCTCTGCCGTAGCAGCGGGTATCCTGTTGGCGCTGGTGGGTTAAGCGAGTTCTACTCTGATGTGGCCAGCGTTTGCTGAGGTACGAGTGACTGATAAGCGAGAATGAGCTTTTTAGTCATCTCGTGCTGAGGCCAACGAAAAATGGTTTCGGTTTTACCTGTTTCGACAATCTGGCCACCGTCCATGACAATGATCCTGTCGGCAATATGACGCACAATCCCTAAGTTGTGAGAGATAAATATGAATGACAGGCCCAGTTCCTTTTGCAGTTTCAGGATCAGGTTTACCGTTTGTGAACGCACTGAGGGATCGAGTGCTGCGAAAGGTTCGTCGGCAACCAGGATTTTCGGTTGCAACACCATGGCCCGCGCAATTGCCACACGCTGTTGCTGACCATCTGACAACATATGGCGATAAAAGTAGTAGTGATCACGCAGCAAACCTACTTTAACCAATATATCTTCAATCAGGGTTTTGCGTTCTGATTCAGACAGTTCGGTATTAAGCTTTAATGGTTCATCGAGAATGCGGCCTACAGGAATGCCCGGATTCATCGCCTCACTGCTGTGCTGGAAGATCATTCGGATATCGTTACTGCTGTTGTAGCTTTTAGTAGACTTCTTTTTAGCCGCGTTGTACATCACGTTGCTCAAGAATATCTCCCCTTCGTCGGCGGGTATTGCACCAACCAGCAGCTTCGCCAACAACGATTTACCCGCTCGGTTCTCACCAATTATCGCAATAGTTTCACCTCGTTTCACCGTCAGCTCGATGGGTCCCAAGGCAAACACTTCTGGCTTTTTCAACCAGCGCTTCTGATCGCTATGACGGAATGTCAGGCCACTGACATGCATAAGCTCACTCATAGTTTCTCCATATGCAGCGGAAAGTGGCAGCTGTAAGTGTGATCATGAATACGTCTTACGCCCGGTGTGCTCACGCAGGCCCGCTGCGCGCGAGGACAGCGAGGTCCTAAACGGCATCCAATTGGCACATGCTGTAACGAGGGGATAGTGCCGTCGAGAGAGGGCAGTACCGATTTCGGCGGCAAGTCCGCCCGGAAACTTGGTGCACTGTCGATAAGTGCTTTGGTGTACGGATGCAGTGGGCGCTTACGAATATGTTTCATCTTGCCCGATTCCACTGTTTGACCGCAGTACAGCACGGTCATGGTATGGGACATGCTGGCAATGGCCAGCAAATCGTGACTGACAAACAAAATCGAGAGTGATTTTGTTTGATTCAGCCGCGTGAAGAGTTTCAATACTTTGGTTTTGGTGGTGGTTTCCATCCCTCGGGTCGGGTCGTCGGCGATGAGTAATTTGGGTTGTGAGATTAACGCCATGGCAATCATAAACTTCTGACCAATGTCAGTGGGTACCTGATGCGGATACGCGTTCAGGTAATGTTTGTGATTCTTAATGCCCACCTTATGTACGGTATTGATAGCCGTTTTTCGGCGATCTAGATTTCGTTGCCAGAACCATTTACCGTTGACTAACTCGTCGGGGATCGCTTCTTCGAGCTGTTGTCCTAATGTCATCGATGGGTCCATGGACGTAATAGAATCCTGAAACACAACACCAATATCACGGCGCATCAGTTCCCGGCGTTCTTTCGCCGTCATCGATAACATGTTCTTGCCATGCCAGCTCATCCGGTCTGCTGTAACTTTCCATTGGGGCGGTAACGCACCGGAAATGGCCTGTACCATTAAACTCTTACCCGAGCCAGATTCACCCACCAGTGCGCGAATTTCGCCACTGTTAACGGTGAGGTTCACTTTATCGAGGGCTTTTACCCGCGTACTACCGTTGTCAATTTCCAGGGTCAGGTTTTTGATGTCCAGCATTGGCATTAGTGTGTCAGCCTCCGTCTTAGTGCAGAGCGTAAACCGTCGCCGACAATGTTAATTGCCAGAACCATAAGAAAGATGGTCAGACCCGGTAGTCCCACATTCCATGGTGCCACATAGGCAACATCGAGGCCGTCAGCAAGAATAACGCCGAGTTCCGGCAGTGGCGGCTGTGCACCCAAATTCAGAAAACCCAGTGCCGAAATGTCGATAACAGCTACGGAAAGCGCCAGAGAGCCTTGTACAACCAGCATCTCAATCATGTTGGGCAGTACCGAGTGAAAGAAAAGCTGCAAAGGCTTGGCGCCGTCCAGACGAGACGCCAGAATGTATTCTTTTTTCATTTCGCTGCGCACAAACGAGCGGGTGTGATGTATGAACTGTGGGATCAATGCCAGTGTTATGGCCCACATACTGTTCACCAAGCCTGTGCCCAAAATCGCGACGATAATGATGGCGATTAAGAGAGTAGGAATGGCCATCAGTGCATCCAGGGTATGATTAATGACGCTTGAACGTACCCCACTCGTCATCCCGGCAATGGTGCCAATGGTAACGCCCACCACCATGGCGATTAACACCAGAAGTACGCTGGAGCCGAAGGTTACCCGGCACCCATACATGATACGAGAAAACACATCTCGTCCAAGCGCATCAGTGCCAAACAGGTGGCTGATTGTGCCGTTAGGTTCCCAGCTTGGAGGTACGAGTAACGCATCGATGTTTTGTTGTAGCGGGTCGTAAGGGGCAACGAGCGGCGCAAACAAAGAAACAAAAAGAAACAGACCAAGTACAATGAAGCCCGCAAAGGCGACATGGCTACTGCGAAATTCTTCCCAGGTGCGTTGCCACGGGGAAGGCTGTGATTCTTCCTGATAAAGACTAAACCGTGCCACGTTCGTATTTTTCCCGGCTTGGATCGATGATCCGATTAAACAAATCAATCAAAATAGTAAAACTAACCACTAAAGTTGCCACTGCAAGCATGCCTACCCGTAATGCCGGATAGTCACGCTGGTAAATAGCCTGAATTAACCAATTGCCAATGCCCGGCCATGAAAAGAGCGTTTCCACAATCATCGCGTTGGTGATCAGCGTGGTTATCTGAATAGCCATCAAAGGCAGAATGGGAAGTAAGGCGTTACGCAGGATATGCCGACGGAATATTTGTACGCGGGATAGCCCCCGTGACTCTGCCGCCGCAATATAAGGGCTTTTCAACACATCAATAACAGATCGTCGTGTGAGTCTTACCACTGAAGCTGTAGACACCAGCGCAATGGAAATTGTTGGCAGTAACAAATGATAAAGTGCGTCATTCAATGCCAGTGACGTATCGGTGTTCTCAGCAATAATAATATCAATCAGAATAAAGCCCGTGGTGGGCGGAACATCAAACAACAAGCTGACACGACCAGACAGTGGTACAATCCCAAGGTTAAGACTGAACACCATAATAAACACCAACGCCAGCCAGAAAACCGGAAACGAGTAGCTCACCATACTGGCAGAATTAATCAGATAGTCCCGTTTCGTGTAGCTGCGCATGCCTGCATAACACCCCAGCGGTACACCCACGAAAATCGCCACGAAAAGCGCATATGCACTGAGTTCAATGGTGGCGGGCATGGCGATGCCAATTTCTTCCCGTAAGGGCAATCCGGATACAAAACTATATCCCCAGTTCCCTTGCAGTAGCTGCTGTACGTAATGAATGAATTGAAACAGGTAGGGTTTATCCAACTGGAATTGACGTAGCAAAGCGGCGCGTTCGGTTTCATTTTGCGGGGTAATGCCGGTGAGGTTCACCAGTACGTCACCGGGAAACAGATATGCCAGTGAAAAAGACAGCGCCGCCAGCACCAGCATGGTGGTGATAAACAGGGTGGCATAACGAATTAGAATTTGTATCACAGGGACTTAGTCACTCCGGCAAATCGCACGCCGCCGTACGGGTTTATACTCATACCTTTTAAATTTTTTCGATAGGCCTGGTAGCGATAAGCATGTGCAATAGGTACCAAGGGAAGTTCATCATACAACAGACGGTTTACTTCTTCATATATAGCTTTTCGACGCTCGAGATCCTGTGTTTCCAGCGCCTCGTTGATCAGAGCATCATACTTTTCATTGCACCACATGGCGCGATTAGTACCCGATGGAATAGCGCCACAGCTGAGAAGAGGGCGGTAGAAATTATCCGGATCACCATTATCAGCAGACCAACCAATCAACACACTGTCATGCAAACCTTCCCGTAAATGTCGCCGGAAGGTGGTCCAGTCATAAGTCACAATATTCACCTGAATATCAACGGCGGACAAATAACGTTGAATCAGCTCAGCCATTTTACTTGCGTTTGGATTATACGCGCGTTCAACAGGCATTGCCCAAATGGTCATGGTGAAGCCTGGCTCAATGCCCGCTTCTTTAAGTAATTTTTTCGCCAAAACCGGGTTATACGCGGTGTCTTCCGCATCACTTTGAAACGCCCAACTGGCTGTAGGAAGCAAGGTTTTCGCCCGCGTGGCGCTTTCAAAATAAACGGCTTCCAGCAGGGTGTTTTTGTCGATGGCCAGTGCCAGCGCTTTTCTGACTTTAGGATCATCAAAGGGTGGGCGTTCCGTGTTGAAGGCCCAAAAACCAATATTCAGCCCTGGCTTTTCAGAAAGCTCGAGTTCTTCCCGGTTACGAATGATCTCAAGCTCAGTTTGCGCAGGGAAGGCAATAGCATCGCATTCACCAGTGATAAGTTTCGCCAGTCTTATCGAACTCTTGGTGGTGATATCGTAAATAAGATGCTCGGTATTAGATTGTCCATCAGGTAATTCATCAACCCCCCAGTAATTCTCATTTCGAAGGAAGCGGATGTAATGATCTTTACGATAGCTTTCAAACTTAAACGGGCCGGTTCCTATAGGGAAGTAATCAATGCGTTCTGGCGTACCGCGACTCAGCAAATGGTCGGCATACTCCGCTGAGAGTATGACTGAAAAATCCGTAGCCAGGTTTGCCAAAAATGAGCTATCAGGCTCTTTGAGGGTAATTTGCACCCGGTAGCCATTTATACGCTCAACATTTACGATGTTGTCTGCTAATCCAAGACTTTCGAAATAGGGGTAGCGGCCGCCGGAAACGGCATGAAAAGGATTAGAAGGCAAACGCCAGCGGTTAATACTGAAGATCACATCGTCAGCATTCAACGAGCGGGTTGGCGTAAAATAAGTCGTGGTGTGAAAAGTAACGTTTTTATGAAGCTGGAAGGTGTAAGTTAGTCCGTCATCAGACACCATCCAACTTTCAGCAACGTTAGGCACAATTTGCCCGCTTTCGGCATCGAAATTGAGAAGGCGATCGTAAAGTTGATGTGCCGTAGCATCTGCAGTGGTGCTGGACGTGTCAGTTTGCGGATTAAAGTTCACCGGATTACTTTCGGAGCAGTAGATGATCCCTGATTGGTAAAAGGCAATCTGTTCTGATTTGTCGCAGGCCTGCAAACCCGTTAAAGCAACCAGAAATGCCGCCCACCGAAAACCGCCTCGCACCGTCACGCCTCCACAGATTCTGCCGAAGAATCCAGTAAGTTATATTTTTTCAGATATCCACGAAGCTGATGATAAGTCAGACTCAACTTTTCTGCAGTCTTTTTCTGATTAAACTGACTGTCTTCAAGGGCCTGGCGAATCATATCGATTTCATATTGCTGAGAGCGTTCTTTTAGATCAATGGGGAAGTTAAACGACGCCGTCGCCGGTGCAGCAGGCGCGTTTGCCGCGACATCGGGTAATTCAGGCGGTACTTCCACAACGTCTGACACTGTACCAGAGCTTGCCATTCTGTCCTGGGTTTTAATTCTGCCCTTGGGTCTGAACGGAGACTCAAACGGATCGAGAATAATTTCATGCACAGGTAGGTGAGGGTTGTTGGTGCGATAAACCGCCCGTTCAACCACGTTTTTCAGCTCACGGATGTTGCCCGGCCAGGAGTATTCCAACAGCGTTCGGCGTGCCTTTTCGGTAAAACCGCTAAAGAGTTCCATTTCCAGTTCACGGGCCATATTAATGGCGAAGTTTTCTGCCAGAAGCAATATGTCTTCTTTTCGTTCCCGTAATGGCGGAATAGTAATAACATCGAATGCTAAGCGATCCAGCAAGTCAGCGCGGAATTCTCCGCTCTCTGCTAAAGCCGGTAGGTCTTCGTTTGTCGCCGCAATAATACGCACATCAGTTTTCAGTGTTTTACTGCCGCCCACACGTTCGAATTCACCATATTCAATCACTCTGAGCAGCTTTTCCTGAATAAGTCCTGAGGTGTTTGCCAGCTCGTCGAGGAACAGGGTGCCGTTGTTAGCGACCTCAAAACGACCTTCCCGTCGTTTAGCTGCACCGGTAAATGCACCAGCTTCATAACCGAACAGCTCACTTTCAAGCAGGTTTTCATTCAGTGCGGCACAATTGAGTTTGACGTAGTTTTGATCCCAGCGCTGTGACAGAAAGTGCAAACGAGCAGCGATAAGTTCTTTACCGGTTCCCCGTTCACCGATTACCAGCACCGGTTTGTTCAATGGCGCGATCTGTGAAATCTGTTCCAGTGTTTCCAGAAAGCTATTGGCCTGCCCAAGCAAGTTATCTTGTTGGCGAAATCTACTCATTTATTCCCTCAAGTGTTAGTCAATTAGACCAATTCTTAGTGTAGATGAAAAAGTGGTGAGAATCGAACTATTCTTTTTCACGAAAAAAAGCTTTCAATTCAGTGGTATGCAAATACGATGAAGTTGGCAAGTATATTGTATAGATATAACCCAGTCGCAGATTGCGAATTTTCGAAACCATG
The DNA here is from genome assembly GCF_056160345.1 of Alteromonas sp. ABV4_515. Lineage (NCBI taxonomy): Bacteria > Pseudomonadati > Pseudomonadota > Gammaproteobacteria > Alteromonadales > Alteromonadaceae > Alteromonas > Alteromonas sp. ABV4_515. Next base: position 287,830 of record NZ_JBSWWZ010000003.1, on the reverse strand, counting down.
CACTTTTGCATGATTATTTCACGAGATAGAGGTAATGAATATGGGTATCTTCTCGCGTTTCACCGATATAGTGAATTCAAACATCAACGCTTTACTGGATAAAGCTGAAGATCCGGAAAAAATGGTTCGTCTTATCATCCAGGAGATGGAAGACACACTGGTAGAGGTGCGTTCTGCGTCAGCGAAGACCATTGCCAGTAAAAAGGAAATTGTAGCGCAAATCAGTAAATACGAGCGTGATGCTGAAGATTGGGGAGCGAAAGCGGAACTGGCGCTGAGCAAAGACCGCGAAGATTTAGCGCGTGCTGCCCTGCAAGAACGCAAAAAAGCATCGGAAGCTGCTGTTGCACTGGGTCAGGAACTGGCTATTGTTGAAGAGCAGATTTCTAAACTTCAGGACGAAGTGGGTCAGTTGCAGGATAAACTGGCAGACGCAAAAGCCCGTCAGAAAGCGATTATTATGCGTCAGAAAACAGCCAGCTCTCGCTTAGAAGTGAAGCGTACGCTGGATAGCAGTAAAGTGGATGCGGCAATGGGGCGCTTTGAGCAATATGAGCGTAAGATTGACGATTTGGAATCTCAGGTTGAAGCTTATGATTTGGGTAAGAAAACCCTTAACGATGAGTTTGCTGAGCTGGAAGCCGGTGACAAAATCGATGAAGAGTTAGCCGCATTAAAAGCCAAAATGAATCAGAATAAGAGCGCAGAATAAAAAGCGCGTCAAACCGGCAACCAAACGGTTGCCGGAAAAAGAAACACGATTAATTTTACTCCTGATATTATGGAAAAAATCAGAGTATTTGCTGGAGGAGAGAGAATATGGACGCGGGAATAATGGCATTAATAACAGCCCCTTTAGTTCTGTTTTTAATTTTTGTTGCACCTATCTGGTTAATTTTACACTACCGCAGCAAAAAGCAGGTGAGCCAGGGCTTGAGTGCAGAAGAATATGCAGAATTAAAAACCCTGGCTGAAAAAGCGGAAAAAATGTCAGACCGGATTAAAACCCTTGAGTCGATTCTAGATCATGAAGCGCCACAGTGGAGGGACAGAGCATGAAAGGTCAGTTATGTCGCGACACCCAGCACAAGCGTATAGCCGGTGTTTGTAGTGGAATAGCGGAATATTTTGGTCTTGAACGCTGGCTAGTCCGCATTCTGGTGGTATCAGCTTTCTTTCTACTTGGTGGTCCGTTTATCTTTATTGCATACGTAGCATGCTGGTTTATTCTTGAGCCGAAGCAAGCTAATGCGCAAATTTTTAAAGACGACCCGGTGAGCCAATTTAAGTCTGGCGAAGGCAAAGGTTGGACGAACACCCACGCTGTGCAGCCAGAGCAATCTGCCAAAGTGGCGGTGAAAACCAAAGTCTGGCAGGCTGGCGAACCGCCTAAACAGGCTGTTCATGATATCGCCGCGCGTTTTAAAGACGCAGAATTACGCCTGCGTAAAATGGAAAAGTACGTTACCTCCCGCGAATTTCAATTAGACCGCGAAATTAGCAGACTTTAATTCGATCCTCTTCTCGATGGCAGTGATGCCATCGACTTTTTTGTTTTTAGAGCCTGCAAATCAAATGTTTAACTCCGTTTGTAAAATTTATGTTACGGTGTTCGGGGCAACCTCAATGTGCCTCTCTCTTCCTTCCGCCGGTAAAGTCCTTAGACTGAAATGAGTTTCTCAATTCACGAAGGTACCCATGGCAAAGTCGTCCGCATATCAGTCAAAACAGCCCGATGAAAATGGCAACATCCACTGGACTCAACAGGAAAATGCTATTTGGTCAGAACTGTATCATCGTCAGATTTCACTGTTGCCGGGCAGAGCCTGCCAACAATACCTGGATGGCTTAACGTTGCTAGACCTGCCAGAAAATCGTATTCCTCAGCTGAGCGAAATTGATAGTGTATTGGAATCGACAACAGGCTGGCGAACCGCGCCGGTCCCCGCATTGATAAACTTTTCCTCATTTTTTGCCTTGCTGGCGGATAGACAGTTTCCTGTGGCCACTTTCATCCGTAGCCGGGAAGAATTTGATTATTTGCAAGAGCCGGATATTTTTCACGAGGTATTCGGGCATTGCCCATTGCTAACCAATCCTGCATTTGCACACTTTACGCATACCTACGGCAAACTCGGCTTGGCAGCGTCTAAAGAAGAGCGAATTTATCTTGCGCGGCTTTATTGGTTCACCGTGGAGTTTGGTTTGGTTAATACCGCCGAGGGGCAGCGTATTTATGGCGGCGGCATTTTATCTTCTCCAGGCGAAACCTGTTACGCGCTGGAAAGTAATGCACCGTTGAAGGTACCAATGAATCCTCTGGATGTACTACGAACGCCATACCGCATCGATATTATGCAGCCGCTTTATTACGAATTAGCCGCATTCGACGATTTATTTACGCTGGCAGAAAGCGATATTATGAAACTCGTCCGGCAGGCTATGAAGCTGGGGTTGCATGCACCGCTTTTCGAGATAGCGCCTAAACAAGCGAGCTGAAAATTATTTAAGCATAGTAATGTTATGATTTTGTGATATCCTGTAAATATATATTTACAATGCTATATTCATACTAATGTAGCCACAAAAACAATGACAGAAACCCTATGCGCTTAGAAATCAGTTGCCAGGATCGCCTTGGTATTACGCAGGATATATTGGATATCCTCGTTGAACATGAAATCGACTTACGTGGCATCGAAATTGACGTCGCGGGAAAAATATTTCTGAATTTTCCTAACATTGAATTTGAAGATTTTCAGCACTTGATGCCAAAGATCCGGCGGATTAATGGCATCGACGATGTGAAAACCACCCCGTTTATGCCGGGGGAAAGGGAGCGTCACCAGCTTTCAGCCATCCTTCGTACATTACCAGACCCGGTTTTCTCCATCGATAACCGTTGCCGCATTTTAATGTGTAACGAAGCAGTGATGAGTGGGATGGAAATGCCGTTCTCGGATATCAAATCAATGGACGTGGGGGAGTTGGTTAAAAATTTCAATTTCACCCGTTGGATGGAAAACGAAGAAGGGGCCGCCACGTCGGTTAAAGTTAAATTCATCCAGCAGGATTACCTCGCCGATGTGTTGCCGGTAACCGTTCCAGATGGTCACAATCAGCCCATTCTCGCCGGCGCCGTCGTCATCTTGAAATCAGAAATTCGCCTCGGGCAGCAGTTCAGTGCTTTTCATCAAGTTGAGACGGACTCGTTCGACCATTTCATTACACGTTCCGCGGCCATGGCGAAAGTGGTCAATGAGGCCAAACAGATTGCTGATCTGGATGCGCCTGTGTTGATATTCGGTGAAACCGGTACCGGCAAGGAAATGATAGCCAAAGCGTGCCATCAAGCCAGTCGCAGACATAAAAGCGAGTTTCTGGTTCTGAATTGTGCCTCTTTGCCAGACAGCGTCGCTGAATCGGAGTTATTTGGCTATGCTGCCGGGGCGTACAATCAGCCTGACGGTAAAGTGGGACTCTTAGAGCTGGCAGAGGGCGGCACGCTACTACTCGACGAAATTGCAGATATGTCGCCGCAGTTACAGGCAAAACTGCTGCGGGTTTTGGAGAATAACGAATTTCGCCGGGTGGGCGGTGATAAACCTGTTGAAGTGAATGTGCGCTTTATTTGTACGACCAGTCGTGACCTTGGTCAACTGGTAGAAGAAGGTGTGTTCAGAAAAGATTTGTATTATCGCCTGAATGTACTGAGTTTAGTCATGCCGTCTTTAAAAGAACGCCGCCAGGATATTCTGCCATTGGCAGAATCTTTCATTCTGCAGCACAGCGGAAAATTAGGGCGTCGACCGGCAAAACTCAGTAAATCCTGCGTCGACTTTCTGCAGCAGTATCCATGGCCGGGAAATGTTCGGCAACTACAAAACGCTTTATTCCGCGCGTTATCGTTGCTAGATGGTAATGAAATTACCAAAGAAGATATTCAACTGCCAAGTTGTGCCCCGAGTGTCACGTACATTGATGAGAACTTTGATGGCACCCTCGATGAGGAAGTGAAGAAGTTCGAGCGTGATTTGCTTAAACGCCTTTATCCATCGTACCCAAGCACACGACAGCTTGCCAAGAAGTTGGGGCTGAGTCATACCGCTATCGCAAACAAGTTGCGTGAATATGGTATTAATAAAAGCACTGTAAAGCTTTAATGACAGCTTGTTGCGTTGGCTTTACGAAATAAATGCCATTTAACGTTGTTCGGCGGGCAAGAACGTAGCTTCCCGCCGAATGTCCACAAATCTGTACGCTTTTGCACTTCGATACCATCAAAATACACTGTTAGTCCCCCACTGTCCTTCCCATTAAATTTGGTGTTTATTGTTCACATAACATTAACAAGTGTGAGGAATGCACCATGTCAGATATCGATTACTCTTATAACCCATTGGGCTCAGATGGCTTCGAATTTGTTGAATATACAGCTGCTGATGATAAGGGCATCGGCGATCTCAAAGCGTTGTTCTCGTCGTTGGGGTTTGCTGAAGTTGCCCGTCATCGCTCCAAACGGGTGTGGTTGTATCGTCAGGGTGACATCAACTTTATCGTTAACGCAGAACCTGCTTCACAGGCTGAAGAGTTTGCGCGTTTACGAGGACCGAGTGTATGCGGCATGGCATTTAGAGTTAACGATGCCGGCGTTGCTTTTGAACATGCTGTGAAAAACGGAGCGAAAGCCTTTCACGGTAATCTTGGGCCGATGGAACTAAACATTCCAGCGGTTTACGGTATAGGCGAGAGCACACTGTATTTTGTCGACCGCTATGGTGATGACAGTATCTACGAAGTCGATTTCCGCTTTTACGATGACTGGCAGGCGCGCATGACCGATGCCAATGCAGGCCTGACTTTTGTCGACCATCTCACTCACAACGTCCGCCGCGGAAACATGGCGGTATGGGCGAATTTCTACGAGAGCATTGGTAACTTCCGCGAGATCCGCTATTTCGATATTGAAGGGAAGCTTACCGGTTTAGTGAGTAAAGCGATGACCTCACCCTGCGGAAAAATCCGCATTCCTATTAATGAATCTTCCGATGATAAATCTCAAATCGAGGAATTTATTCGCGAATACAACGGCGAAGGTATTCAGCATATTGCCATGTCTACCGACGATATTTATCAAACCGTACGCGATTTAAAAGCCCGCGGAATGCGCTTTATGGACACGCCGGACACCTACTACGAAGGTGTGGAGAAGCGGGTTCCCGGTCATGGCGAATCGCTGGCAGAATTGAAAGAACTGAAAGTGCTGATTGATGGCGCACCGATGAAAGACGGCATTCTATTACAGATTTTCACTGATACCGTTATTGGCCCAGTGTTCTTCGAAATTATTCAGCGTAAGGGCAATGAAGGATTCGGTGAAGGTAACTTTAAAGCCTTATTCGAGTCTATCGAGCTTGATCAAATTCGCCGGGGCGTGTTGGAAAATAGCAACGAGAAAGAAAATGCGTAACTGGATCCGGTTTCCCGTCACTCAGGGCGTGCATTCGAAACAAGCCCACGCTGACTTTCCTGAACAAGGCATTTATGAACGGGAAATTGGTCGCAGTGGCTTCTTCGGACCCGCTACGCATTTGCATCACAAGCATGCGCCCACCGGTTGGACGGAGTGGGAAGGCGATTTGCGTCCTCGTGCGTTTGACTTAAATATGCTTAAACTGAGCGGCGAAAGCAGCCCGTTTTCTGCCCCCGATATCCTGTCGAATGCCCATTGTAAATATCGACTGTGGAAATGTGCTCATCCGATGAAGCATTTAGCCCGCAACGCCGATGGTGATGACTTATTGTTTGTGCATGAAGGGGAAGGGGATTTGTTCTGTGATTTTGGTCACCTGGAAATTACCGCCGGTGACTATGTATTACTTCCTCGTTCAACCATGTGGCGGCTTGAGCCCCGCGAGCCCTTCACGTTACTGATGATTGAAGCCACAAACGAAGCCTATCAGCTGCCAGACAAAGGCATGTTGGGGGGCCAAGCGGTATTTGACCCTGCGGTATTGGAAGTACCGCAGATCAATCCGCGCTTCTTGGCTCAGCAAGATGAAAAAAGCTGGAAAGTTGAGGTGAAGCGTGGCGGTAAAACGTCGGTAATCACCTATCCGTTTAATCCGCTAGATGCGATTGGATGGCACGGTGAGGTGTGTGTGGTGAAATTGAACTGGCGGGATATCCGCCCGTTGATGAGTCACCGCTATCATCTGCCGCCTTCAGCTCATACCACATTTGTGGCGCCGCGCTTTGTGGTGTGTACATTTGTTCCGCGGCCAATCGAAAGCGACCCCGGTGCACTGAAAGTGCCTTTTTACCACAACAACGACGACTATGACGAAGTGCTGTTTTATCACGAAGGGGATTTCTTCAGTCGCGATAATATTGAAAAAGGCATGGTGACATTTCATCCGGCAGGATTTACCCATGGGCCTCATCCCAAAGCATTCGCCGCAGGCAGGGCGCATAAGAAAACCTTTACGGATGAGGTAGCGGTAATGGTGGATACCAGAGATGCCTTAATCGCCAGTGATGCTGCCTTGCGGGTGGAAAATCCGGAATATGTGTACAGCTGGAAGACCTCAACAAAGGAGGGCGAAGAATGAAATTTGCAACCTATAAAAATGGCCAGCGAGACGGCGTATTGATGCTGGTCTCCAGAGATTTGACACAAACCATAGCCGTGCCAGATATTGCTAACACACTGCAGTACGCGCTGGATAATTGGTCCGAGCTCGCTGCTCAACTGCAATCACGTTATCAACAGCTTAACGATGGCATGCTAAAAAGCGAGCCGTTCAGAGAAGAGCGTTGTGAATCTCCGCTTCCACGGGCCTATCAGTGGGCTGACGGCAGTGCCTATGTAAATCATGTCGAGTTAGTCAGAAAAGCACGGGGTGCTGAAATGCCCGAAAGTTACTGGCAAGACCCGTTAATGTATCAAGGCGGCTCCGATGATTTTATCGGTCCCCGGGATGATGTGATTTTACCAAGTGACGACTGGGGCATTGATTTCGAAGGTGAAGTGGCGGTAGTAACCGATGATGTGCCTATGGGATGTTGTGAAACGGTGGCGGTTGAACGAATACGATTGCTGATGCTAGTAAACGATGTGTCTTTGCGTGGGTTAATCCCCGGTGAACTCGCCAAAGGGTTTGGTTTTTTTCAGTCTAAACCTGCCAGTAGCTTTTCACCGGTGGCGATAACGCCGGACGAGTTGGGGGATACCTGGAATCTGACAAAAGTGCATCTTCCGTTACGTTCGACCTACAACGGCGAGTTATTCGGCATGCCCCATGCTGGCATCGATATGACATTTAACTTTGCACAACTTATTGCGCACGCGGCTAAATCGCGTAATCTGAGAGCAGGGGCTATTATCGGCTCTGGAACAGTATCCAATAAACAAGGTACTGAACATGGTAGTGCTGTAAAAGATGGTGGTGTTGGTTACTCCTGTATTGCCGAAATTCGGATGATTGAAACCATACGCGATGGCAAACCGTCCACGCCGTTTATGCAGTTCGGCGATCGTATTCGCATTGAGATGCTGGATGGACAGGGGCACAGCATTTTTGGCGCTATTGATCAGCAAATAAAACCGCACAACTAAAATAACGCTAACATAACGAGAGTGCGGTGAATGAAAGAAGGGTGAAACATGAGTCTGAAACTTTACGGTTACTGGCGTTCTTCTGCAACTTACCGGGTGCGCATTGCGCTGAATCTGAAAGGACTGGATTACGAATATGTGCCGGTTCATCTGGTGAAAGAGGGCGGTGAACAAACCCACGAACTTTTCACCCGCTTAAATCCGGCCCAGTTAGTGCCAGCGCTGGTGGATGACGATGAAGATTTTGTACTGAATCAGTCTCTGAGCATTATTGAATATCTTGATGAGCGTTACCCGGAAACGCCGCGGTTGTTACCACAACACGCGCTTGAAAGGGCACGGGTTCGTGGTCTCTCTCACGACATCGCAATGGAAATGCAGCCGTTAGGAAACCTGCGTGTGCTGAATGCGCTTCGTGATGATTTCGATGCCGACGACGAAGTAGTTGGCGCCTGGGTACGCAAGTGGTCGAAACTGGGTTTTGAAGCCATTGAAAGTCGCTTGCAGACACAGGCTGGGAAGTTCTGTTTTGATTTCGATGTAACCATGGCTGATGTTTGCCTGGTACCCCAGGTTTATATTGCCAAACGATTTAACCTGGATTTGACGCCTTATCCACTGATCGAAAAAATTGTTGCGAATTGTCAGGCGCTGGAAGCCTTTGAGAAAGCCCGGCCTGAAAATCAGCCGGACTGTCCGGAATAATTCGGCGATGCCATTTGGCAGACACCACGACTAAAGGTACAAAAAAGTCCGTTTTCACGGGCTTTTTCTGTTACTGACTCTTAATGGGTAACTCTGTGGTGTTCTTCACTTGCTTCAGTGCAAACGTAGAACTGAGGTGATCAACCAGAGGTAAATGGGTTAGCTTTGTCTTAAGAAGATATTCATACTCTTCTATGCTCTCTACGACCACTTTAAGAAGATAATCCTTCTCCCCACTGGTTGTATGACATTCAACCACTTCGTCAATCGATTGCACCGCATTTTCAAAATCGTTGAGGGAGTCGCCGTCATGGTTTTTGAGGGTGACAAAGATAAAAACGGAAACACCCAGATTGAGTTTTTTGCTATTTAAAAGGGTAACTTTACGCAGGATGATCCCCTCGGATTCCATGCGTTTGACGCGACGCCAGCAAGGCGTATGTGACAATCCGACCTTCTGGCTCAGGTCGGCCATCGATACGGTTGCGTCCTGTTGAAGCACGCGAAGAATTTCGCGGTCAAATTTATCTAATTTCATGAATCAGGCTTCTCGTTAGGTCTATGATAATTATTATAACACTTCCATAATACTAGGATATATATCCTAGTCTATAGTTCTTCTGAATAACCATATTTCCGCTTGTAAACTTCCGTGACCAACAATGCAAAATCTGTCCTCGTCATGTTCGGCTAATATAGCCGCAATTTAACCCGCTTAGAGAAGAACCATTTTCATGTCAGTTTTTGAACATCCTGAGTTCGATAGTCACGAACACGTTGCCTTTTATCATGACAAGCCGTCAGGCTTGAAAGCGATTATCGCTGTGCACAATACCAATCTTGGGCCAGCACTGGGTGGATGTAGAATGTGGCCTTACATCGATAGCCAGGAAGCACTAACAGACGTGTTGAGACTGTCGAAAGGCATGACCTACAAATCGGCGATGGCGAACCTGAAGTTGGGTGGCGGGAAGTCGGTCATTATCGGTGATCCTCGCAAACAAAAGTCTGAAGACATGATGCTGGCCATGGGCCGATTCGTGGATTCACTGGGCGGTAAGTATTTTACTGCCGAAGATTCGGGTATTGCAGTAGGTGATTTGAAAACCATGGCCACCCAGTCTGACTACATCACCGGTGTGAGTGCACAATATCACTACAACAATGAAACGCCTGACGGTAATCCAGCGCCGTCTACTGCCTACGGCGTGTTCACCGGCCTTAAAGCATCAGTAGAATATGCGCTAAAAACTGATCTTAAGGGCGTGCGTGTGGCTATACAGGGCGTAGGGCATGTGGGTTATCGTTTGGCTAAACATCTGCATGAGCATGGTGCTGAACTTTTCGTTACTGACATCTTCCCGGAAGGCGTTGAACGTGCAGTACAGGAATTTGGTGCCCAGGCCGTTGCCCCTGAGAAACTGTATTCGTTAGACGTGGATGTGATTGCTCCTTGTGCCTTAGGCGCGTCTATTAATGATGAAACGCTGCCTGAAATCAAAGCCAAAGTGATTGCGGGTGCGGCGAACAATCAGCTGGCAAAAGAGACAATGGGGGAAGCCTTACGCCAGCGCGGTATTTTGTACGCGCCGGATTATGTGATTAACGCAGGTGGCGTTATCGATATTTATCATCAACGTATGACGTCTTCGAGTGACGCATTACGCACCCACATTGAACAGATTGGCGATACGCTGAAAGAAATTTATCAACGCGCGGAAAGTGATGAAAAAGCCACCAATATCGTGGCAAATGTCATTGCAGAAGAACGATTTAATCACAAAGCTTGAAACTTCGGTCTCAAATCGTCATAATGCGCGCCGCTCCTGAAGACAGTCAAACATAATTTGCATCTTCAGGAGCCGCAAGTTTCAATGGTGGGCCTTGGTCCTCTCGCAATGATACTCTGTGAACCCGGTCAGGCCCGGAAGGGAGCAGCCGCAGCAGACGACTCATGTGCCGGGATGTGGCTGGGGCCCGCCACCCAATTCCCCAAAGTTTATTCTTCAGTTGTCCGTTTCGTTTTAGCTTGATCTAAATAGCGCATCGCCTTTTCAACGGCACTTTCTACATTCATTTCCATTTGCTGACGCTCGCTCTGTGGCAAATAAAAAGCCATGTCGACTTCAAAGCGGATGTAACGCGGTGGTACCTGGTTAAGTGCCAGGCAACAGACGTCAGCCAGGTAGTCAGCTGATTTGGATTTGTCCAATTCCAATTCACTCAAACGCTGCAACACCAGATGTTCATAATAGTTATGGATGTCATCATCTAATTTCATGTTTGTATCCTTTGCTTAGAATGGCCCTTCCATGCCCTAACAGGTTGGTTACTCAAAATCATGTTTTGTCTAACCCGACCTGATAATCGGCATTATTGCTTTTACTTGTATAGTCGTTTTAACGCAAATGTCGAGAAGAGATGGCTAAAAGCATAACAATAAAGAAAATACGCGATATTCCTTGTTTCGTCGTCTTAACCTATTCAAATGGCGATAGCGGTTAAAGATTAAATTTTAATGATTGTGGAAAAATTAAACTGGCGATGCTCCCGCGTTAAATAACGTTCTTTGTATATTTATATTTACAACCCTATGATTAATGATAATCGTTGTTATATATTTGTTCTTGTAATGTTGCAATGTGATATGGCAAGAAGCTCTTTTATCCGCAATTTTGTGGTTTATCGAGATGAAAATTCTAATAATAGAAAAAAATGATAAATCTTATCTTAAAAGTGTGTTTAAAATCATACTAGAAGATGATCGTTTTCCTAATAACGTAAAAATTTAAAAAAAATTTGAACTTTTGCAACTTCGCTCCGCAAAGTAAGTTGACCCTCTGTTGACTCTGTGGTTATTATCGTCGGTGAGGTGTTATACCTTTTAATAATAAGTCGTAGATAAACGATTTAATAACACACACTAAACGATTTTAGTGGTCCAGGGAGACAATACATGTTTAATAATTCTAAGCTGGCCAAGTCTGTGAAACTGGCTTGCGCTTTCGGTGCGCTTTCTGCTGCTACATTTGGTTCTTCAAGTGTATTTGCACAAGAAGAAGCAGCTGACGACAACGTTGAAAAAATTGCTATCACTGGTTCTCGTATCAAGAGAACTGATATGGAAACTGCAAGTCCTGTTCAAATCATCTCAACTGAGCAATTCGTTGAGCAGGGTCGTGTATCTGTTGCTGACGCGCTGCAAAACGTAACGGCTAACAGCTTCGGTTCTTTCGTACCTTCTTCAGGTTCATCTGCTCAGTCACAAGCTACTGTTAGCTTGCTGGGTGCCGGTTCTGACCGTACTCTGGTACTGATCGACGGCCGTCGTATGGCGGGTTCACCTTCTTTAGGTGGTTCATCAGTTAACTTAAGCTCTATTCCAATGGCTGCTGTTGAGCGTATCGAAATCCTGAAAGATGGTGCTTCTGCTATCTACGGTTCTGACGCTATCGCGGGTGTAATCAACGTAATCCTGAAAAAGAACTACGAAGGTGTAACTTTCGATGTTCAAGTTGGTCGTCCTTCTAACGAAGGTGCGGATACTCGTCAATTCTCTATTGCAACGGGTGTATCTAACGACAAAGGTAACATCACGTTCGTTTATGACCACCAAGAACAAGGTGCTATCTTCGATTCTGACCGTGAGTACACTGCGGCTTCTTGGGAAGACTTAAACGGCGACGGCCTGATCTCTATTTACGACGAAACCGTTGGTGTGAGCTACTACGGTGCAACGCTTTATGGTCCAAATGGTCTGGAAGCTTCTCCAGATTGTGACAACCTGGCTGCTAACGTTCCTGGTTTCGTAGGCGTACTGGACCAAGGTACTCAATTAGTTGGTTCTGGTATCGGTAACGGTTCAGTGTGTGGTTACGCATTTGCTAACGTATCTGCGAACATGGCATCAACTAACCGTGACTCTATCATGTCTAGCGTAAACTACTCGCTGACTGACAACATCGAGTTCTTCGGTCGTGCAATGCTGTCTCGTAACGATTCTTTCGGTCGTTATGCGCCTCCTGCTGCTCCTTGGAACGGCGTTCCTGCAAACAGCACAAACAACCCATACGATGAACCAGTTCAAGGTTACTGGCGTTGGTACCAGATCGGTAACCGCGACGGTCTGGTAACTGACTATCAGCAAGATTACATGGCTGGTTTCTCTGGTTTCTTCGGCGACAGCGTTGAGTGGGAAATTGCTTACCACAAAGCTAAACTGGACTACCGTCAAGTTGGTCGTTACTACCTGAGCTATGCGGGTCTTGCATACAACCAAGCGAACGATATCGATCTGGGTTCTGAAACTGGTGTGAACAACATGCGTTCTACCATCTATCAAGAAGACCAGAACGAAATGGACCATATCTTCGGTGGTGTTCAGTTCTCTCTGGGTGAACTGCCTGGCGGTGAAATCATCCACTATGTTGGTGGTGAATACTTCGACCAAAACTTTGCTTCTAAGTACGATGCACAATCTGAAGCGGGTCTGATCGGTGGTTCTGCGGGTAACACTGCTGAAGGTCAGCGTGATACTACTGCATTCTTCTATGAGATTTCTGCTCCAGTTACTGATGAAATTTTGGTTTCTGCTGCATACCGTCACGATGATTACAGCGACTTCGGCACGAAAGGTACACCAAGTGTTAAAGTTGAATACCGTCCGATGGAAGATCTGCTGTTGCGTGGTTCATACTCTAAAGGTTTCCGTGCACCGTCTCTGAGCGAACTGCTTGCAGCAACTTCATTCAGTGCTACCTCTGCAACTGACTACGTAGCATGTCGTGACGCAGGTATCCCTGTAACTGATTGCCGTAGCCGTCAGTTTGATAACCTGATTGAATCTAATGAAAACCTGGGTCCAGAAGAATCAACGTATATCAACGTAGGTTTCGTGTACTCTGGTGTTGAAAACCTGTCTGTGTCTCTTGATTACTTCAACCTGGACGTTGAAAACGTGATTGACAGCATCACAGTACAGACGCTGATCAATGCTGAATACGGTGGTTTCCTGGACGACTTTATGGCTGCATATCCAGGCGTTTCTCTGGTACGTGCTGAAGACGGTTCTGTTCTTGAAGACGTTGTAACTCGTTCAGAAAACGGTGCGGTAATGAAGCGTACTGGTCTTGATTTCAGCATCGAGTACTCACTGGAAACTGAATTCGGTGATTTCCGTCTGACTAACAACACCACTTACATGCTGAGCTCTGAGAGCGACGTATACTTCGGTGGTCCTTCTCAGGATTACGCTGGTTTCGCCGGCCAACCTGAGTACAGAAGCCAGTTTGGTGTTAACTACTCAATTGCTGACCTGACTGTTGCGTGGACTACTGACGTGATCAGCGATACTGCAGAAGATGATTACCTGGATGTTGCTGACGGTAACCCGCAAAACTTCCGTTATGTATCTGAAAACCACAACCCAACTTACGTTGTTCACAATATTAACGTTAAGTACTTCACTGATTACGGTACCTTCTCTCTGGGCGCTCGTAACCTGTTTGATAAAGGTGTTGTATATGACGACGCAGGCCTGTGGGTAGACGATACTCTGTATCAACAGGGTCACATCGGTCGTAACGTTCAAGCTGGATACCGCATCAGCTTCTAAGTTTAGCTTGCTAAATTTAGTGTTAATATCAAAAGCCGCTTTTCGAAGCGGCTTTTTTCGTTCGGTAATCCCTCTTTCCATTCTTTATATAACTGCCTTTTCCCGATAAACTGACTCCTCAATAGTTAAAAGATACACATCCGTTTGTGTCTGAGGGTTTATAATAATAATGAGTGATTTCTGGACGGATTACTGGCGACAAGGACATCTGACTTCTTTTGGTGATAGTCAAGGCGCAGGGTATCAGGGGGCGCTAGCCACGCACTGGGAAAATACTTTCACAACGCGTTTGAGTGCAGGCCAAACCATTGTCGATATCGGTTGCGGTAATGGCGCAATGTTTGACATTTTGCTGAGTACACCGATTGCTGAGCAAGTGAAGTTGATTGGCGTTGACGCTGCCTCACTGACTATTCCAAAAAAGTTCTTGAAACCTAACGTTAGCTTTCTTCAACAAACCTGTGCTGAAGCACTCCCTTTGGAAGCTAATACTATCGACATGGTGATTTCTCAATTCGGTCTCGAATATTCCGATTTCTCTCAATCAATTGAAGAGTTAGCCAGAGTATTGAAGACAGATGGTAAGCTTTTGTGCATCATGCACTGCGATACATCTTCTATTGTCGCGCCGAATGCCAGTATCCTCGCAATGGCCGAGCGACTTGCTGAACCCGAGTGTGGACTGTTCGCATTACTTAATCGTTATGTGTTGGCCTTGCGCGATAATACCGATGTAGAGGCGCACAGAATGCGTTTTCAAAACGCGTTTAGTCAAGCGTCAGAAGACAACCGCAATGCCCTGGATGCAACAAACTTTCCCCAATTCTGCCAGGTGCTTTTCGACCCTCAACGCGACTACAATAACAGACAGATCATTCTTAAAATGTTTGAGGATGAACTCACTGGGCAAATTGAACGCTTATCTGACTTAACACAAGCCGCTCTCGATGAAAACGCGCAAAATGCCTTAGTCGACATACTTACTCACAGTGGATTTAACGACATTAAAATCGATCCCTTTGTTGATGACAACGGAGATGTACTGGGTATAAAGGTAAACGCTAATGCCAGCTAGTGTATCAATAGTTCGTCCTATTATTATCATGTCGGCGCCGCGCAGTGGGAGTACGCTGCTTTTTGAAACGTTGAGTCGTCACCCTGAGCTTTATTCATTAGGCACAGAAAGTCATGGGTTAATCGAAAGTAATCCATCACTTTCGCCGCCATTTAATAATTTCGACAGCAATGCACTGACAGAGGGTCATGCGACACCAGAGATTACTGAGCGGATAAGAAACGCATTCGCATCTTCTATAGTAAGTTATAGCAAAGAGCGTCCATCTTCAGACGCATCCGTAAGGCTACTCGAAAAGACACCAAAAAACGCAGTGCGGATCCCGTTTCTCAAGAAGCTATTCCCTGATGCGCGGTTTGTTCACTTGGTCAGGGATCCGATTAAAAATATCGCCAGTATCATGGATGCCTGGCAGTCTGGTCGCTTTGTCACTTACCCGTTTTTACCCGGTTGGGACGCCCATTGGTCATTATTTCTGCCGCCGGGCTGGCGTACTTTAAAAGGACAATCCCTTGCTGAAGTTGCTGCATACCAGTGGAAAGTGGCCAACCAATCAATTCTAACCAACCTGGACTATTCGGAAAATGGCGATACGGTATTGGTTCGCTACGAAGACTTGGTTGCTGAACCACAAAAGGTATTGGCACGGATCTGTGACTTTCACAAACTCGCACCTCACCAGTTCGTTACTCGTGACGAAGCACTGCCTTATTCACAGTTCACTTTGACGCCACCAAGCGCAGATAAGTGGTTGCGTCATCAGCAAGCGTTAAGTGCAATTGAATCGGCGCTCTCACCAACGGTTGAGAAAATTAATCTAGCGTTAGCTGAACAAGCACTGCCTTCGTTGCATGTAACACAAATATCTTAATGGTCATTTCAGCTTAAGCTGCAAAAGTAAAAGAAAACATAATGAAGCTTACAAACGAATTTATTCAATTGCCCTTATTGTTTGATGTAGAGCAACTCAAAAAAGAAGTGGCTAAATTTACTCAAGCTGACTGGAAACCCCACCACGAAGGCTTCAATGGCAACTTTTCTATTCCGCTTATTTCAGTGGGTGGCAAAAACAATAATGACTTCAAAGGAGAGATGAAAGAAACGTCGTATCTTCAATCGTCGCCATATCTACGCCAGGTTATTGGTAGCTTTGGTGAAGTCATAGGTCGCTCAAGATTAATGGGACTATCTCCGGGCGCTGAGGTGCCGCTGCATTCTGATATTAATTATCACTGGTTTCGCCGTGTTCGCATTCATGTACCCATTGTCACAGAACCATCGGTGACATTTTACTGCGCCGATAAAGAAATAAACATGCAAGCAGGGGAAGCTTGGATTTTTGACTCTTGGAAATACCATAGAGTGTGCAATGCGTCAGACGTGTTTCGCGTTCACCTGGTTATCGACATTTGTGGTTCTAGTCGCTTTTGGGCGTTATCTGAAAAGGGCAATTGCCCCGGCGAAGCAGAGAAAACACCACGCTCTGCGTTTACAAATATTCCTTTTGAAACGTCAACTCAACCGCCAATTTATACCGAGAAGTATAATGCGCCCTTGGTGATGTCACCGGGAGAAATGGAAGGCTTAGCGTATGAACTGTTCGATGAATTAGACCGCAGCCCTAATAATTCAGCCGAGGATGCAGCAGAGTTTCGAAAAATAGTCAGAGGCTTCTGCCAAGATTGGCGCGTGCTTTGGACGCAGTTTGGCTTAACGGAGGTTGGGTGGCCTCACTACCATAATTGTCGTAACCGCGCTTTCGAATCAGTCCGTAAATTTGATACTCGATTAAAGCTTGCGAACGGAACTCAGGCGCCGCGGATGTTCTTATTTTGCATGATTGATCCCGCCCTCAATGTTGAAGTTAAAACCGACTATCTCGCAGCTATGAATACCGACGACAGCGGAAATATCACACTTTAGCATTGGCTAATATTTCTGCTCGTTGTTCAACTAGCTTATTTACTCGCGCTTGATAAGGTGCGAGTAATTCACTGAATTTGTCGCCTGAGCCTAAGGATGATGCCGATATGGGTTGTCTTACCTGACTTGCACTCGGTGTAAGGACAGGCGTGGACTGCTGATAGAAGTTCAGGTTTGAATCTGAGTAGGGCAAACCACAATAAGCGAATAGTTTCTTCACTTCTTGCTGTGGCTCGTGTACCAGTGCTTCATAGTCGATAATATATGGTGAACACTGTTGCTGTTGTGCATGCTGTAATAGTGCGTAATACCCTTCTATGTAAGTCAGAATATGTTCAATGTTGTAGGCATATTCATTCCCACTCATGAAATACTGGCGATACAGCGCGATAATGTTATCCGTGACAGGACGCAGAATATTAATCACCTTGGCGGTGGGGAAAAGCTGCGTGATCAATTGGTGATGAATAAAATTATTCGGGTTTTTATCAATCAACATACCATCGGGTAAAGTGACGAAGTCGCGGGCTTGCTGCAAATAGAATTCTCTCAGCGCGGCTTTGTCATTTTCAGATACCGGAGAAGCTGGATTTCTGCCAGTCATCTGTAGATGCAACGCTATTCTTTCCATGAATGGCAATTCATTGGTTGTTTCCACTTGCTCAGCACTTGCAAGAATTTGTTCAATGAGTGTTGTGCCAGAACGGGGAAGGCCACAAACGAACAGTAAATTACCTCCTTGGGGATGCTTTTTATCAGCATTGTACGGTTGGGAAAGTAGTGCCTGAATCAAAGAGACAAACGCTTCTCGCTGAAAAGGGCGGACACGACACAGTAAACTATTTCCTGTTTGTAATAATGTAGTAGCCGCTGCAGTTTCCCCTTTATCAGCCTGAACTTTTGATAACGCTAAATTGACCAAGCCAGACTGCAAAGGATCTGTGAGTTGCGCTAATGCCGACTCGGCGAGTGAAGCGTCGGTGTCAGAAAATCGAAAGCCTTTTAAATCGCAAAGGGACCATAGCCCGGTACCTGAAGCGTGGGGACACTCATTAATGAATCGTCGATAGGCATTAGCTGCAGAATCAATTTGAGCAAAAGACTTGGCATAGTGACCTTCAAGCAGGTCCAAGCCCTTCGCTTGTGTGGCCTGATGTCGAAGTCTCTTTAGCCAATGTGCGGAGTCAGCCATATTACCCGTAGCCTGGC
This sequence comes from Alteromonas sp. ABV4_515, assembly GCF_056160345.1. Classification (NCBI taxonomy): domain Bacteria; kingdom Pseudomonadati; phylum Pseudomonadota; class Gammaproteobacteria; order Alteromonadales; family Alteromonadaceae; genus Alteromonas; species Alteromonas sp. ABV4_515. Next base: position 269,686 of record NZ_JBSWWZ010000003.1, on the reverse strand, counting down.
CACTTAATACCAAATGATACAGTTGTTCATTGGTTAAGTGGGGGTGCTGATGTGAGACAGCGCAAAGTAATTTGAAGAGCGGGTAGTGCAGTTCAAATTGAATGAGTAACTTCATCAATATATCGACTAACTCGCCTTCAGGCCCTGCTTGCACCGCTGAACGGAGCATGAATGTACCCTTGATGATGTCGCCAGAACGAAACAGGGCATAGCCCTGAGCCACCGCGTTCGCCGCAGGATTCTTTATAGCATCTGCCTTGTTGAGGGCTTCTGCAACTTGCCCGCGATTCACTAATCCAAACGCTTCCTTTAGCAATGCCACATCTTTAGGCTGCACTGAGATACTCCGCAAAAATATCCATCATAGCCTGAACGGCAGATTGTGAAAATAAAACCCAGACAAAAACAACATTTATAGAGCTGACACTTTCGCTGCTTTCTAACGCGGCTCTGCTAACAATCGCGGAAGGCAATAGATTGGTCGCAAAACAAACACTAAAAACAAAAAGCGTTGATTTATAACTACGTCATTTGACGTAGGAAAAGACGAATATTCACATCGAAATCTTGGCGAAATAGAATGTTTGGGCAAAAAAAGTAATTAAAGAATCAAACATACAAAAACTCTCTAACGTTCTGTTAACTAATAGGCGTCTTAACGTAGAACTGGTCGGGGAAGAATGAGATTTTCGAAAAACAGTTATTAACCCAAAGTATGAAGAGAATGCACTGATTACGCGGTGAAATTCCGCTAAGAAAGGCTAACTTACAGCCTTTTCAGCACATTTTTCTGGTACGACCATATCCAGATTGGTTAAAGTGTAATCGTTCAGACAAGATTAACAGCCGTGTTAAGACAGTGTTACTTGACTCATTCCATTGATCCGTGTGAGTATTGGAGTTCGTAGTGTTGGCGTTTTGGCGCTAAACACTACCTTCCTTAAAAACATTGATAAAGTTTTTACGCCCCTGGCTCGAACATTTACTTAATGTATCGCGCGAGGATTCAAATAAGAAATTTGGTTGGGAACTATGTCCAAGATGAGCAAGAGAACTCTTATTGCTTCTACTGTGATCGGTGCATTCGCACTTACTGGTAGTGCAGCTGTCTCTGCAGTGGAGCTATCCGATCTTCAAAAAGAAGACGCGAAGATTCATGCTGCTGCAGCGAAATCTCAAGAAAAAATCAACACGCTGTTCGAACAGTCTCAAGAACTGCTTGTTGAATACCGTTCAGTTGTGGATCAGACAGAAAATCTGAAGATTTATAACGATTATATCGCTAGCCTGGTTGCTGACCAGCAACGTGGTATCGATTCACTGCAACGTCAAATCGATAGCATCGAAGCAACTAAGCAGGGCATCGTTCCGCTTATGTTCCGCATGATCGATAGCCTAGAAAAATTCATCGAGCTGGATTCTCCAATCCACCTTGAAGAACGTCGCGAGCGCGTACAGCGTCTGCGTGACCTGATGGCTAATTCTAACGTTACGGTTTCTGAGCAATTCCGTCAGGTAATCGAAGCGTATCTGGTTGAAGTTGAGTATGGCACGAAGATGTCTTCTTACCAGGGTACAATTGACGTTGACGGTGCTGAACAGACTGTTGACTTCTTTAACCTGGGCCGTACTGCTCTGCTGGCTTTGTCTCTTGACCAAACTCACGCGTGGGTATGGAACAACGAAGCTCGTACATGGGAAAAACTGGGTGACGAATACCTGGCCTCTACTGTTATTGCAGTGAAAATGGCTCAGGGTACTATTCCACCAGATCTTCTTAAGTTACCAATTGAAGCAGCAGCGGAGTAAGTGTTAATGAAACCAGTATTCAAATCTCTTGTAGCCGCTGCAACAATGGCAGTGGTGGCTTCTGGTGCTCAAGCACAAGAAGCAGTGAGCCTGCAGGACCTGCTGGAACAGGTTAAACAAAACCGCGTTTCAGAAGCGAAAATTAACCAGCAGCGTGAAGCAGAATTCCAATCTGCACGTGCTGACAAGCAAGCTCTGTTGAAAAAAGCACAATCAGACCTTCAAGCGGAAGAAAACCGTGGCGATCGTCTGCAACAGCAATTTTCTAACAACGAAACAACACTGAACGAAAAAGCTGCAGAGCTGGACCAGGCAACGGGTACTCTGGGTGAAATGTTCGGTGTGGTACGTCAAGCTTCTTCTGAAGCATTCGGTCGTATCTCTACTTCTATCGTAAGTGCACAGTATCCTGGCCGTGACGACTTCCTGGCAGAAATGTCTGAAGAGTCTAAAGGTCTGCCTAACATCTCTGAGCTGGAAGACCTGTGGTTCGCACTGCAGACTGAAATGACTCAGGGCGGTGAAGTTGTTCGATTCACTACTGAAGTAGTTAATCTGGACGGTGGTTCTTCTGAGCAGGAAGTTGTACGTGTTGGTTCTTTCAACCTTATCGGTGAAGAAGGTTACCTGACTTACGACGACATGAACGATGTAGTTCAGCCTCTGGGCCGTCAACCAGACGGTTACCTGGTATCTTCTGCTAAGGACCTGGTTGCTGCTAACTCTGGTCTGGTAGGTTTCTACGCTGACCCTTCACAAGGCGCTATCCTTGGCCTGTTGAAGCAAAAAGCCACTATGGCTGAGCGTTACCATGCAGGTGGCGTAGTAGGTTACGTTATTACTGGTATGCTTATCATCGGTCTGCTGATCGGCGTATTCAAGATGATTCAACTGGGTGCAGTTGGTGCGAAAATCAAATCGCAACAGAAAAACCCAGGTAACCCGTCTACCAGCAACCCTCTGGGTCGCATCCTGATGGTTTACAAAGACAACAAAGGTGCTGACGCTGAAAGCCTTGAACTGAAACTTGATGAAGCCATTCTGAAAGAATTGCCTTCTATCGAGAGCGGTATCAACGTAATCAAAATCTTCGCTGCTATTGCCCCTCTGCTGGGTCTATTAGGTACGGTTATCGGTATGATCGAAACGTTCCAAACAATTACTCTGTTTGGTACGGGCGACCCGAAAATGATGGCTGGTAGTATCTCAATGGCACTTGTAACTACTGCTCAAGGTATCATCGCGGCTCTGCCTCTGATCCTTACTCACAGCATCGTTGCATCGCGCAGCAAGTCTATCGTACACGTTCTTGACGAGCAGACTGCGGGTATCATCGCAGCTCACTCAGAGTCGGAGAAAGCGTAATATGTTATACCTGATCGGATTATGGGAATCTGTCAGGGATTTTATCGCTACCGGTGGTGACGTACTTTATTTCGTCGCCCTCGCGCTCTTTCTCATGTGGGTACTTATGATTGAGCGCTACTGGTACATGACTTCAGTGTTCCCAAAGGTGAAGAAAGATATCATCGCCAAATGGGACGCTCGAAGTGATACTACCTCTTGGTATGCGCATAGAATCCGTGACGCATGGATTTCTCAGGCGTCAGATGATCTGAACGCCAGGATGCTAATCATTCGCACGTTAGTGGCAATTTGTCCGCTAATTGGTCTGCTCGGTACAGTTACCGGTATGATCTCGGTTTTCGAAACAATGGCAACGCAAGGCACCAGTAACGCCCGTCTGATGGCATCTGGTATCTCAATGGCAACAATCCCGACAATGGCGGGTATGGTTGCGGCACTGTCCGGACTATTCATTAGTTCTCGTCTCGAAGCTAAAGCGAAGATGGCTAAAGAAGGCTTAGTAGATAGCCTTCCACATCACTAGAGAGAACGATTATGGCTCGAAAAGTTAGAACAGAAGAGGAAGAAGCAGCGATCGATATGACGCCTATGCTGGATATCGTATTCATCATGCTTATCTTCTTCATTGTTACTACTGTTTTCGTTAAAGAAGCAGGCATAGAAGTAAATAAGCCTGAGGCGAGCCAAGCGTTTCTTCACAAAAATGCCAACATTTTCATTGCTGTAACGGAAGATGGAACTGTATGGATGAATAAAAGTGAAGTCGCTGTGGACTCGGTCAGAGCTACTTTAGAACGATTGCTTACTGAACAGCCAACGGATTATGTATTTATCCAGGCTGACGTCAAAGCCAAACATGGTGTCGTAGTGAAAGTTATGGACCAAGTTAAAGCTGCAGGCATCGATCGCGTATCGGTAGCGGCGAGGGGTTAAGATGGTAAGGATAATTGTTTCTATTTTGTTAGGTGCAGTAGTTGCGTTTGGTCTGTTTATTATCATGGCAAAGCTCATTGAGAATTCAGGCAGACCAGCAGATGAAGTAGCACCTGCTCCGATAATTGATATTGTGATGCGACCGCCGGAAGACGACACGCAAACGCGTTCTCGTAAGCCGCCTCCGCCTCCGCCGCCACCTCAGCAACCGCCTAAGGTTCAACCTGTTGAACCAGAAGCTGCTGAGCCAAACACAGACGGTTTCAGTCTGGCAATTCCGTCAGTTGATACCGGTGGTGTTGGTGTAGATATCGGTGGTGTAGGTGCGATGCAACGTGACGGTGACGCAACACCTATCGTACGTATCGACCCTAAATATCCACCTGATGCTGCCCGTGATGGCCGTGAAGGTTGGGTAAAACTGCAGTTCACTATTAATGAACAAGGTGGCGTAGATGACATTTCAGTTATCGACGCAGATCCTAAACGTATTTTCGACCGTGAAGCGCGTCGTGCACTGAGCAAGTGGAAATACAAGCCTAAAATTGTTGACGGTAAAGCGGTTAGACAAGAAGGCATGTTCGTTCAGCTGGACTTTAAACTGGAGCAATGATCATGAAACTACGTACATTTAAAATGTCCGCCGTTGCTTTAGTATTAGGCGTTGGTGCTGCTATCGCAGCGCCAATGGCCGCAGCGCAAGAATCTGCGCCTGCTGCCGCTGCGCCTAAGAAGCCATCGGGCCCTGTGATTTGTCCTGGTTATGTTAAGGGCAAAACCACACTGGTTGGTGAACGTACCGGTAAGAAGGTTCAGGCAGCATTTGAAGCATATAACGAAGATCGTGTGCAAGAAGCTATCGACATCCTGAAGGAAGTTGATCCTAGCGACGATTTTGACCGTGCATATGTAAATCGCTTCCTGGGTAACCTGATTGCTTCTCAAGAAGGTAAAGGAATGGAAGCATTCGGTTACCTGAAAAGTTCTGTTGAACCCAAGGTTCTGAACGATCTTGAGCATGCTGGAACACTGAAGCTTCTGGGCGACCTGAGCATGCAGGAACAAAAGTATTCTGACGCTGTAAGTTACTACGATCAGTGGATGGACTTTACCTGTAAAGAAGACGCTCAAGTTTATACCCGTAAAGCGCAAGCTTTGTACGAACAGAAGAAATTCGACCAAGTAGCCTCTGCTGCAGATAATGCGATTCGTTTAAACGAAGAAGCTGACAAGTTGGATAAAAACCCGTACTTGTTAAAATTATCTGCGTTCTTCGAATCGAAGAAATATCCAGAAACAGTAAGCGTTGCCGAAACACTGGTGAACAAGTTCCCAGATAACGGTACCTACTGGATTCAGTTAAGCAGTTTCTACATGATGGTTGAGCGTTTTGATAAAGCGGTTCAAACTCTGGATGTTGCATACACTGCAGGCTTCCTAGAGAAAGACTCGCAAATCAAACAGTTAGCATCTCTTTATTCTAACGCTGGTAATCCACATGCTGCCGCTTCATTGCTGGCAAAATATGTAGATTCTGGTCTGCTTAAGAAAGACGCGGAAATGTTTGCGAACATTGCCAACTCTTTCCACCAAGCAAAAGATTATAAAGATGCGGCTTCGTTCTATGGTAAAGCTGCTGCTGCCGATTCAGATCCTGAGTATTATCGTAAGCAGGGTACATTGTTACTCGTAGCTGAAGATTACAAAGGTGCGATTAAGGCACTGACAAACGCACTGGAGCGTGGCGCTGAAGATCCTGCGAAGATTCACTTCTCTTTGATGGAAGCGAACTTCTATGCTGGCAACTTCAAAGCTGCTTACGAACATAACCAGAAAGCGAAAGAAGACAAATCTCTGCGTCGTAACGCATTAGCGTGGGAACCTTATATTAAAGATAAGGCTAAAAACCGCGGTATTAAGATTTAATTCTGCATTCATTAAAAAACCCTGCTTCGGCAGGGTTTTTTGTTTTAGTTCTCTTCAATAGTTTCAAGCCATTCAGATACTCGCCTTCGGCAATCTTCAATCATGGTTTTCTTGCCATTGTAACCCGTGTCTTGCGCCACTTTTGCAGGGTTTATTTTCTTTTCCAACAGCGATAAACAAAGGCAAAGTATCGCATCATCACAGCGAGACAATAGCCAACTCGATGAGGAGTACAAATGATCAACGCTGCGACTGCCGCTAGCAAATTGTTTCAGCCTACGCTGATGTAGTGGCCTTGCGATAGGATTCTCAGGAGTACGTTCACATTCTATTAGTTGGGAAATAACGTTATCAGCGGTATCACTGATTGGCAGTGCCATTAAGGCGCTAGTAAATCCTGAAGCTTTATCTGGTTTCCGTCCTCGCTTCATAAGTAGAAAATCTGCTGAAGTCCAAAATTTCAGCAGAGGCTCATCTGCCCCGAAAGATGTTGTGAGTAAATCTATTTTGTCAACGTGTTGGTAGTAGTGTTTTAAGTTTGCCAGCAGTTCGCTTCCCAACCCGTTGCCCTGCCATTGTGGCTGCACGGCGATTCGATTTATTCTTCTGTAGCGCAAAGTCGCTACATTGGCTTGCGCAGACTGCAGCGCGAGACTCTGCGCGGTAAGGTGTCCTTTAACCCGTCGGGTGCCGCTGGCAATGCCACTGGCCACATCTGCTAAGTGTTCGTCACCTTCTGCTTCAACGGCACAGGCAGCCATCAGGTTGCCTTTTGTGAAGAGTAAATGAAACTGAAGGTTAGGTGAGTCCATCATTCTCGCTAAATCGTCAGGGCTACTTTGATAGTGCGCGGTAGAAAGAAGCTGCATAACTTCTTTTACTAAGCAGAGATCCATTTCCGATACTTTGTAGATTTTGTATGCGGTTGAACCATTGCCATTGGCCAATTCTTCTGACTTGTCTTTATTGAAGTGAGCAGTGCCGACTGTGGCTGGTATGGTTCTCTGCTCAGGACTGGCAAATATTAATGTATCAACGAGTTTTTCCAGAGGGTCATTTTCAGACCATCTTAATGGGGGGCGAAGTGTAAAAACAGGTATATTCCTGTGTTTTAAAAACTTGGTACGAAAGCCCTGTCCGCTGCCCTCGTATCCATCTGTAGTGGTACTAAGAAGTGTTAATCCAGGCCTATCAATCAATTCATTTAGCACCGGTAGCGGCACTGATGCAGCTTCATCAATGATCAACACATCATAGATAGCTTCGCGTAACTTCGGATTATCGAGTGCCATCCATTCAAGGGATAGAGCGGGGTCTTCTATCAGGCTTTCAGCCACGCGCTCCAATGTTTTAACCGATAAGAGGGATGGAGCCGACAGCATGACACTTCGCCCGGCATTGGTGAAATGAGCGCCGATGTGGCCCGCCAGCGTGGATTTACCTCTTCCTCTTGCTGCAATAATACATCTACAACTTTGTTTGTTTACGTTTTCTGCGGTGATGGCGTTAAATATATTTTGCTGGTCGGGCGTTAACGATAAACCGTCGGTTAATCCTTTATTTTTTACCTCTTGCGGTAACGGCAGTATTTCGGTTGTTGAGGTAATCCTGCCTGCGAAATCTGCGTGTACTAACAAGTCGGCCAAATAGCTAATGTATTGACTCTTGTGTATTTCGGAACCGTGACTCAGGAAGTGCGGGTTTAGCACACTTTCATGCTGTGCCCAGGTTTCAAGTGGCGGACAAAGTAGGATGGTTGTGCCGCCTTGTCGAACAGTTCCAGCTATGGCAGCTAACACAGACGGGCGAAACGTTTCTCCGGCATCGACAACCGCGACATCGAATTCTTTGCCCAGTAAATCTTTAAAGTGCGTGTAGGAGCGGTGCTTCAAAGTCATTGCAGGCGCAAAATCGCCTATCCAGCAGCAATCTAACTGGCCAGCCAAGCCCGAGACGATAGAACTAGCCTTGTCTATACACCAGGTGGTTTCACCCGTGATCAGCAGCAGTTGTCGCTGATAGCAACCATTCGTCGATGATAATGGGTGAGAAATCCACTCAGTTGGGTCTGTCTGGGCCATGTGCCATTTTTTCACGTATAATCCTGCGCTTAGTTTATCGATTGTTTAAGAGGAATTCGAATGCGCTTTTTGTCCCGCCGACTGGTAATGCCGAATGATTTAAATTATGCCAATGCATTATTCGGAGGCAGAGCGATGGAGTGGATTGACGAGGAAGCAGCCATCTTTGCAACTTGTCAGTTAGAAACCAATTGTTTGGTGACCAAACATATTGGCGAAATTACTTTTGAGTCGCCAGCGCTTCAGGGTGATATTGTTGAGTTTGGTTTGGAAACGAAAAAGGTGGGTAGAACATCTATTACCGTCAGTTGTTTGGTACGAAATAAAGCCACTAAAAAAACCATCTGTCTGGCAGACGATATTGTGTTTGTAACACTCGATCCAGAAACCCGAATGCCAACACCGCATGGAAAAACCATGGCTGCGCTGGAAGCGCAAACGGAGCAGGAAATTAGAAACCTCAACTTGCAGGTTGATTAGCCCCCACACATGTGAGGCAGCCTGTGTCAGGCTGCCGAAGATTTCCAATTTGCGAGTACGTCGGTGAGAGTGTTGATTTGAGCCTCTGTTAGACCGTCTCCCGCCGCATAGGTTTGCGGTTCACCTAATTTTGCCAGTGAGGTGAATGCAATGTCATGACACAGCAAAATTTGCCCTGCTACCGAGCTGGCACTTCCACGTTCTTCTATATTACAAAGTTTCCAGAGTTGCTGGTTCAGGTCGCTGGCAAACCCCCAGCGGAGTAACATTAACGACGTTGCGCCATACAGACAAATGCCATAATCTTGATTCACTTTATCGACAAAATCGCTAAAGCTTTCGCTTTCCTCCCACCCAGATAACGCACCGTCCGCAAACAAACATTCATCGTGGAAAATTAAAAATACCGATAGCGTACCGAACAATAACAACTGTTTAATTTTTTCTGTCTGCGCTTCATCGTATTGCGAAAAACCAAAAAGCCGTTGGAACACGGTATAACTGAGCAGCATCGCATCGGTGAGAATTTCAATATTGGAAAATCGACACTGTGCGGTCAGTAATTGTTGCGCTGCAAAAATGACAGCGAGGTCTCGGATATTGCCTAACCCGAGATTGCGGCCAATGGCTTGTTCCAGGCTTTTGGGGGTTGTTCCGTACACGGCGCGGCTTGCTTTGCTCATCACGTGAGCTTGAAATATCGGATCTTTTTCAATGAGAGACACAACGCCAGGCAATGTCATGGCTTCTGCATCCATTTTCAGCAACGAACGAATTGAGTGGGGCAGTGGAGGCAGATTTTCCACCACCTCCAGCAAATTACTATTGCCCGTCTGAAATCGAAGTCGGTTTCCCAACTGACGAAGCTGACCGGCACTTATACCGCTATGCTCTTTAAAGCTCCGCTCGAATGAACGTCGGTCAGAAAACCCTAACGCTTCAGCAGCATCTTCTGTTTTCTGGCCACTCAATAATCGATGACAGGATTGATCATGGATGAACTCTTTCAGCAAAGCACTGAATGAAATGGAATCTTGTCTAAGCTGACGACGAAAAGCGGATTCAGTTTGCCCTAGTTGAGTTGCTACCCACTCCGAGCGGATTCGTGCAGGACTCGCTGCTTTTTGGAAAACGTCACGCACTTGTTGCTTAAGTGGAATGTCATGGGTTTCTTCCAGTCCAGCAGAAAGCATCTTTTTAATCGATTGCGAATAGTAAAAAGACGCGACTTCACACCAGGCGTTGGCAAAACAAAGGCGCACTTTGCCAGTCTCATAATGAATATCACTGTGACTCAGTGGTGCCAAAAGCGCTTCAGGCTGAGCGTTCATGGGCGGCATGGTGACACGGGAAAAGTCAAATTTGCGCCCGGCAAGATGACGAAAAAGCGCCAGCAGAAAATAGCACCGAAGTTCCGTTAGTATTATGTGTGGCGATGAAGCAAATTCTACCGTGGTAATGGTACCGTCTGATTTCACCGTGAGATTGGCTTGCTCACCCATTAAATGACGGTAATGCTTGCCCAATACATGCATGGCGTCGTCGATATGTTTGCTGGCAGTCAAATACACCACCAGGTTACTCATTTTATTGAAATCGAGATAACCAATAAGTGAACGGCCGGTCTGTTGAAACTGACTCGCAGGACAAAGATCGTGGAAGAGGTTTGCTAAGGTCTCATCATCAAGTTTGCCGCTTTCAACGCTGGCAATACATTCCAGTGCAAGATTATCTCGCTCATTGTTAAGACCAGAATCCCGTCTGAAACTGAGTAAAGCCCGAATAATTGCTGACCAGAAAAGTCCTTGGTAATGCACGTGCGCTCCCATGTTTTAAGCTGCTTGTTAGAATATAGCAAATGCAGGTTGCATGACAGAGGAGGGCACTATTTATTCCCTGGTACAAATGTGTCCCAAAGATCGAACGGATCTGTCCTGTTTTGCTTTACGCCGCCCTCGTATTATTACAACCGTTGATTGAATAAGGGAAACGTCACTTCCCCCAACAACATGCCAAACCTGCCGTGAGGCAGGGACGGAAAGCCACGGGTCTTACTGACCAACCGCCAGTAAGACAGCCGGGCTGCAGTGAAGTTGATTAATTACTTTCAGGCAAACACTGCTCAAGGACTCAAAAAATGAAATTTAGCATCAAAGCTGCAGCACTGGTAACCACGTTTTTCGCAGCCTTTTCTTCAAACGCTGACGTAATTTCAACTTACGATATTGATTTCGCCACCGCTGATTTAGAAGCGCATCAGCAGAATGGTAGTACTTACGACGTTTACACGAATGGCGTACTTAATTTACGAGAAAATGCGTGGGTAACGCTTAATCTGTTCGATACGTTTGGTATTTCAGAACTGGATCTCGATAATGGAGCGACATCGTACAACTTCACTTTTGACATCAGAGTGCTGCCTGGTGCGAGAAATCCAAATCCTAACCCTTTCACTGAAATCGCAGGGCTGTGGTTTGCCGATTTTACTAACGGTGAGCAGAACCACGATGCAAGTCGCACGTTCAATCTAGCAGGTACACAGAACTTCGGTATTCAGGACTTGGTATACACCAATGCGCCTCGCTGGGAAACGTTCAGCATCAATCTAGATGATTACTTCTCTGGTGTCATCACTGACATCGTATTCATTAACGACTGTAATTTAAATGCTGGCTGTGGCGACATGAAAACCCGTTTCCGTAACGCCTCTATCACTGAAGTCAGTGAACCTGGCGCCATGTCACTCATCCTTTTAGGTATGGGATTGATGGGATGGCGCGCAAGACGCCAGAAATAACAAGTCGTCAGACTTCCTCAGCCCGCCAACGTCACATGGCGGGCTTTTTTGTGTTTGCGGATCAGTGTTCTGCAGCTTGACTCAGGTTATGAAGTTGTTAGACTGCAGGCGCATTTTTGCTACAACGGTAAAAATGCATTAGGCCAAGGGGTGCCGGTTAGCGGCTGAGATCCATTGTGTGGGAACCCTTAAACCTGATCCGGATAATACCGGCGTAGGGATGGTGAAAAATTTGATTTAGCTACCTCAATACCTGCCTGTAAAACCGGATCTTTTTGATGACTGAAGAGATCCTTAATGAAAAAAAGCACATTACTCCTCGCCATTCTGGCAACACCGGCATTTGCTGATAACGACACCGATATAGAAAAAATCACGGTTAGCGGCGATTTCAGAGCATCTACCCTTGAACAACTCAGCGCCAGCGCATCGGTTTTCGGCGAAGAGCGCTTAGATAGCCGTCAGGCCTCTCACGTTGAAAATATGCTGAATGTGGCGCCCAATGTGAATTTTGCCAGTGGTGCTTCCCGTGGCCGTTTTATTCAAATTCGTGGTATCGGCGAGCGTAGTCAGTTTGCTGAGCCCATTAATCCTTCTGTCAGCTTTATGGTTGATGACTTTGATTTTTCAGGTCTTGCTGCCGCTGGCGTATTATTCGATACCCGTCAGTTGGAAGTGTATCGCGGCCCGCAGGCTACCGTATTCGGTGCTGGGTCCCTTGCTGGTGCAGTGAAAATTGTGAGTCATGCCGCAGATGCAGACGACAGTCACTTTGAATTCGGTTTGGGCAACACGTCGCTAATGCGTATTGAAGGTGCACACAGTGTACAAGTGTCAGAAGACTTCGCTATTCGTCTGGCCGGGGTGCATAACAGTAGTGACGGCTTTGTTGAGAACGACTTTCTTGAGCGTGACGACACCAATAATATTGATGAAAGTGCGGTAAGACTCGCTGCACAATGGAATATTAGCAGTAAAACTAGCCTGAATGCCGACCTGCGCTGGTACGACGTAAACAATGGTTATGATGCCTTTTCGCTGGACAATAACCGACACACACTTTCTGATGAACCTGGATTTGATGATCAACTCACTAAGGGGATCAGCCTGCATTTGAATCATCAGCTGGATGCCGGTTTACTGGAAGTGATTGCCACCGCTGCGAACCATGATATCGCCTATGGCTACGACGAAGATTGGACTTACGATGGTTTCCATCCATGGGGATACACGTCGTTCGATGCCTACTTCCGCGACGTTCAACAACGCTCTGCAGAGGTGCGTTTTACCTCGGCAGATGATAAGAAACTGTTCGGTGATACCACGACTTGGGTTGTTGGTGCGCGCATTAATCACAGTGAACAAAACTTGTTACGTGAATACACCTATGCCGACGGTGACTTCATTAGCCAATTTGAACCAACCACCACGGCGGTATATGGACAGCTTGATACACAGTTAAATGATTCGTGGTTGTTAACTACGGCGCTGCGTGTTGAGGAGTATTCTCAAAAATACAATGACAATGCCGGTTTGGACTCAGAAGACGACTCCAGCATGGTGGGCGGAAAAGTGGCACTGACCTATGACTGGGACGGTGATTTTGTGTATGCCAGTGTATCTCGTGGTTACAAAGCAGCAGGTGTCAACTTCGACGAGCAGGTAAGTGAAGCACGTCGATTCTACGATACTGAATATAACTGGAATTACGAAGTGGGTTATAAAGGGCAACTGTTTGACCCTGCGATCACCGCACGTTTCGCTGTGTTCTATATGGACAGACAAGATACTCAGGTGAATGATTACGACGTACAAACCCGTGAAGATGGCTCGGCAGCCTTTATCGACCTGACCGCCAATGCCGATGTAGGCACCAATAAAGGTGCTGAGGCTGAACTGAGCTGGCAGGTAACTGACGCGTGGACTCTGCAGGGATCTGTGGGCTATTTAAGTGCAACCTTTGAAGGTTATGAAACGGCTGATGGTGCCTATGTTGACGAACAGCGTCAGGCGCAGTCGCCTAAATTTACTGCTAACCTGTTCAGTGAGTTCTGGCTAACCGATGAGTGGGTATGGCGGGCAGACATGGACTTTAAAGACGAATACCGTTTCTCAGACAGTCATGACGAAACCGCTCCCGCTGCCACATTATTTAATACCGATATCACCTGGGTTCGTGGCAATTGGCGCACTACCCTGTGGGTGAGAAATCTAACCGATAAAACCTACTACACTCGTGGGTTTGGTGGTTTCAGTAATGATCCGCGAGACGAGTATGCCTTTGCCGAACCGTATTATCAGTTGGGTGATGGCAGACAATTCGGTGTTACCCTACGCGTTCAGTTTTAAGGAATAGTTATGCAAGTAATGGTTGAGTTATCTCTGTATCCGTTAGTCAACGAGTACATTCCGCCGATTCAGAATTTTATCGATCGTCTCAATAGCCATCAGGGGTTGTTGGTTACTACCTGTTCCACCAGTACCCAGGTGAGCGGGGAGTACGGTCTGGTAATGGATGTTCTGGGTAAGGAAATGCAGCGTACCCATGAAGAAGTCGGGCAGGCTATTTTTGTAGCCAAGTTCCTAAACTTTGATGCCATGCAAGCACGCAAGAAAAATAATGACTGAGTTTTTTTCGGCATTTATCGGTCAGCTCACAGCCACCTCTCCAGCGGAGTGGGTGGCTGTTGTGCTGGCACTTGCGTATGTTTGGCTAGCAGCGAATCAGAACCGTTGGTGTTGGTTATGTGCGTTCATTAGCACTGCTATCTATACCTGGTTGTTTTGGCAGGTAACGTTGCCGTTTCAGGCAGTACTGAATTTGTATTACATGATAATGGCGGGCTACGGTTATTATCAATGGAACCGCCAATCTGGCGGGGAAGATATCGTGCGTTCATGGCCCTGGTACTGGCATGCTATGATGATTCCGGGGTTACTGTTTATTGCCTGGGGATTGTCGTTATGGGCACAAGGCCAGTTCAATAGCGACCATTTGCTGCTCGATGCCAGCATTCAGGTGGTGAGTGTGGTGACCACCGTGATGGTTGCGCATAAAGTATTGCAGAACTGGTTATACTGGTTCGTGATTAATCTGGCATCTGCCTATTTGTACGCACAAAGCGGCCTAGCTTTATCTGCCTGTCTGTTTTTTGGCTATGTAGGTTTCTCTATTTTTGGCTATTTACAATGGTCGCAACAATGGAAGCTGCAACAGCATGACGCCCACGCGTATCGTTGAGTTGGTGTCTGCACCTCTCGGCCTTTCAAGCAAGGTAACTTGCGAAGCGTGGGGTGGGGGAGATGTGAATCAGGTTTTCCGTGTTAGTGATGGGGAACGTGAGTTTGCCGTGAAATGGACGGGCAACGACCATTTTAGCGGCATTGATAAAACGGCTGTGTTTGCCCTGCAAAAACAGGTGGCGCAGGCGGAATTGGCACCCGAGCCTGTTTGGCTGAGTAACGACCATAGCTTGTGGGTTGAAGTCTGGCAGCAAAATCTGAATACCAGCTTTGAGCTTCCAGGTGTAACGTCAGGGGCAGACGATCAGAGCATCTCCACGAAACAAATTTTGTTACTGGCATCCGCTCTTGCTTCCATTCATCAGCAAAATGTCATTGCACCAGAGCTAGACTTATCCGCGCGCTGGCAGCATTACATCAAACTTGCCGCCTTGCCGGACGATCATGAATGGGTAAAGCGGGTCACCGAATTTACTGAAAATGGCCTTGCCTGTGTTGGTGCCGATGACAGCCCCGTGCTTTGTCACAACGATTTATCGTTACCGCATATTGTTGAGACCACGACACCGGTTATCGTTGACTGGGAATATGCAGCAATGGGTAACCGTTATTTCGACGTTGCTTCATGCGGGCAGATTAACCAGTTGGGGCAAGCACAAAAACTGGCATTGTATCAGGCTTATGCACTTTATAGTGGCATGGAGCAGCAAGTCGTCATCGAGCATTGCCTGCAACAAGAGGCCGTAGTCGCGCTAACCGCGTCGCTGTGGTACGCGGCGTTACCAAAATAAAAAGTCATTTGCCTGCATAAATGCATGGATTTTGTGCGCATTGGTTGAATGGTAGGCAAACGCACGATTTTGCAGATAAAAAGGCTTTACCTTTGAAGTTGCATACGTATAATGCACAGCGCGCTAGGGGTGTAGTTCGAATTGGTAGAACAGCGGTCTCCAAAACCGATGGTTGGGGGTTCGAGTCCCTCCACCCCTGCCACTTTTCCTCTGAGTAAGTTATAGTGTCTTCACTTTCTTCCACTCACAATATTATGTCTTCTTATTTAAATCCTTATCAAACTGCTATCCTCCAGGAAATGGGCATTTGTGTCTGGCAATCTCAGTCAGCGCTGAATGATGTTGCCGCCACTAACAATGCCAAGCCTGAAGTCGCAGCTGTTTCCCCGGCTAATCAGTCCCGTGAAGCCGTGAATACGTCTACCGGCGTAGCACCGACAGCCGCAAATGGTCAGGCCAGGATTGCGCAACTGCGTTCTATGCTGGGCAATAAGGATGAGAATAAAGGTGCCAGAGCTCCAGTTCCCGTTGCCGAATCCATTGACCCGCAAAGTTTTGGTCAGATGGGACGAGATATTTTGCTGGCGCTGTCATTATTTCATAATGTGAAAGCCATTCGCTGGCAATACGGTACTGAACTGTCATTGAAAGACAATGTGCTTACCTTGCCCTTTAAAACTGCACCTACCCATGCCGCCGACAAGCGTCGTTTGTGGCAAGTGATTTCTGCAAATTAATGCAATATGTCTTTTGAATTAAAACCGCTGATAGAAGACGATGTCGCAGATGCTCATCAAATCCATCAGCAAGCTACCTACAATCCTTGGTCATTAGCCACCTTTGCTGATTGCCTAACGCCTCCTTATGCCGGGCTTGTTGCAACTGATGTCGAAAATCAGGTCTGCGGCTATGCGGTTATCCTGCTTGTCGTCGGTGAAGCAACTCTCATGGATATCGCCGTGGCGCAATCTGTCCGCGGGCGAGGCTTGGGTAAGCAGTTGCTTAATGGTGCTATTGAATGGTGCCAGCAACAGCAGACTGAATCCCTGTGGCTGGAAGTAAGAGCTGGAAACACCCCCGCCATTTCGCTTTATCAAAAAGCTGGATTTGAAGACATTGAAATCCGTAAGAATTATTACCCCAGTGATAACGGCAGGGAAGATGCGCGCATCATGCGCAAGATGCCGGTTTAATTCTCTGTCTTTTCCTGGGAAGTTCAGCTTGTCGCCCCGGACATTCCCCAATAACCTATTATCAGGAAGATGATGTCAGTCCACACTGTAGTAAAACATAAGTACAAGCCTGACTACTGGATACGGAGCTGTATTGCGATATCGAAAGATACGTGCATTCTTTTGGGCTCGCATCTAGAAAAGCCAGGAAAGTTTCTAGTCTTGAACGAAGGCAATGTCAGACAATTGTCTTATGAAATTCCTCAGACACGAGACGACCAACGAGGCGCGTTGTATAAAACGGAAACCGGGTTTGGTTGTATTTTTGACACCTGCATTGTTGAATATGATTTTTCCAACGACAGGTTTTCAGAATACCTGATTGAAAAGCCACTTCCCAAGGATTACGCTGGAAGAACGACGGGGCCGCTAGGTCGGGCTTCCAGATTGAGTGACAATCAACTGTTAGTTCCATTGGAGCATTACTTTTTTAGGTTCCATGCGAGTTACATGACAACATTATCGCTTAGATCAGACTCGGGCATTTTCTCCCCCTTCATTTTTTCATTAAAGAAGTCCCACCCATGTTGCCATCTTCAGTGTTCTGTAACTTATATTGATGATAAAACCATCTTTCATCGCTGTGCAATCGCAGACAGAAAAGCCGATCATCCCGACAATTATGCTGAACTTTGCGAGTTGAAAAATGGGACTGTTCAAATCATCTCATCGACTTCTGTCGGTAGAGGTAGTTTCGCTTCTGACAATTCCTGCCTTATGGTTAAAACAAGAAGCAAGCCATTTAAATTTGAGATTTACAGCTTAAATGGCGAAAAGGAGCATGTTATTCCTATCACGCCAAAACGGTTTCTGGGAAATGTGGATAAATGGCATTTAACGTTTTTTGATAAATTTGAAAATACCCTTTGGATAGCATCTGCTTCCGATGTAACAGAAATTCAGCTTTCTCTTTAATCAACCTCATCCAAAATTCTCTTGTTGCGTATAGGTTAATACAAGCGTCAGATAATTTTGATGGTGAACGTGATGGTAAAATCGAAGCAAGATAATAGTCATGAACGGGAAATTACACTGGAAGAAGATGATTTTCAGCACGACGAGGACGAGTTTGATCCTGTCGCGGGTGAAGAGGATCCCGGTGCTGCGTTGGAAACCTTAGTGGAGTATGACAAGTCTAAGCGTGATTCTTCCAACAATCCCAGTTAGGTAATGGTGTCACCTTTTCAAAAATAAAGTCTATAAAGGCGCTCACTTTCGGTACGCCAAGCCGTCGTTGGGGAGTAAGTACATACAGCGCTCTTTGCCCGTCGGATACTTCTGAGCGCCAGTCCTGCAACAATGGGATCAGGGACCCTTCAGACAGTTCTTCAGAAATAAGCCAGGTTGGGAAAAGCACGAGCCCTTGTCCCAACAGTGCGGCTTTCACCAAACTTTCCGGATCATTACTGTAAAAGTTGCCTGTTACATCAATCGGCGTTGATTGATTTGCATCTCTTGCCTGAAAAAACCAGCGCTGACGACCGAGTTCCCCCTGATAGATAAGACAGTTATGTTGGTCGAGTTGTTCTGGTGACAGAGGCGCTCCGCACTGCGAGACATAGTCTGGGGAGGCTGCCACTACGTAATTCATATTAGCCAATCGGCGGCTAATGAGTGAAGAGTCAGCCAAATCGCCAACACGAAAAGTGATATCGTGACCGCCACGTATAGGGTCGACCACCTGATCGCGCAATAGCAGTTCTGCTGTGATCCCTGGGCATTGTCGCTGAAACTGATTCAGTAAAGGGACTATCTGCCGCTGGCCAAATGCGACCGGAGCATTAATTCGTAGCACCCCTGCAGGCTCTGGAGCTGGATTTGCCAGTGCTTCCGTTGCAAGGTCTAGCTGCTCCAGAATACCGCGAATTTCCTCATAGTAACGCCATCCCGCTTCCGTTAACGCCACTGCCCGTGTGTGACGATAGAGTAAAGGTTGACCGAGTGAACTTTCAAGGGCACTGATTTGACGTGATACAGATGAAACCGCACAGCGAAAATGCCGTGCGGCTGCCGTAAAACTGCCAGTGGCAGCCACGCGATCAAAAACCCGCAGAGCATTTAAATCTATATTATTGATATTCATGTAGTTGCTTTCTGTGCAATAAAGATTTGCAGATAATGCGATTGTAGCAACATCAAACCGCTTTTACCCTTTGAATCCTACGCCGATTACAACGGCTTTGTTTCACTGTATAGGAGAGCAATATGCAAAAAGGTACAGCATTAGTGGTGGGAGCAACCGGCCTGACGGGCGGTAACCTAGCTGCTTGGTTAGCGGCAAATGGCTGGAGTGTTTATGGCTTATCACGAAAAGGAGTTGAACAAAGCGGTGTTATTTCCGTCGCAGCAGATTTACTGAATGAGAAAGCTACGTCCGAAGCATTGGCGGATTTACCGATCACTCATGTTTTTTATTGTACCTGGGTCCGTCGTGATACAGAAAAAGAAAACATTGAGTCGAATAGCGCGATGATGCGCAATATGTTCAAGGCGCTCAATACCGACAGGCTTAAACATGCGTCTCTGGTTACCGGTACAAAGCAATATCTAGGGTCATTTCATGCTTATGGAAGTGGACGTATTGAAACGCCGTTCCGTGAAAGTGAACCTCGGGTACCGGGTGACAATTTTTATTATGCTTTAGAAGATGTGTTGTTCGAGGCTGCAGAGCGGGGCAATTTTAGTTGGAATGTACACAGACCGCACACAGTGATTGGTTATTCCCGTGGTAATGCCATGAACATGGGCGTGACCCTGGCGGTTTACGCTTCTATCTGTAAAGCAACCGGTAAGCCGATGGTTTTTCCAGGATCTAAAACGCAGTGGAATGCACTGACAGACATGACCGATGCTAATTTGCTAGCTCGCCAGATTGAATGGGCGGCGACCATGCCGGGTGCTGCTAATCAGGCGTTTAATACAGTAAACGGAGACACTTTTCGCTGGCGCCGTATGTGGCGGGAAGTCGGGACGTTCTTTGGTGTGGATGTGGCTGATTGCCCTGAAACGCCACAGCCGCTGGAGCAACAGATGAAAGGTTGCGAATCGGTGTGGCAGGATATCGCGGCTAAACACGACTTGGTTGAAGATGATGTGACTAATCTGGTTTCCTGGTGGCATAGCGATGCTGATTTGGGACGTGAGCAGGAATGCGTGAACGATATGACTAAATCACGGGATTTCGGTTTCACCGATTATAAAGAAACCCGTGCCGCTTTCTTTGACTTATTTGCACGACTGCGGGCAGAGAAGGTGATTCCAGAATAAACTGACTTGTTCGCAGGGACGGGAAAAAGGGCGGCAATTTCTGTGATTTCTGGTATCATGCGCGCCAATTTTTGAAATTACAGGTGACGCCCTTTCTAAGCTCTGAGCCCGCGTCCACCCTCACACAGTGACAGATCAGAATATTCATGAGTAATCTAACCAGCGAAATCAGCAAACGCCGTACGTTTGCGATTATCAGTCACCCGGATGCGGGTAAAACCACCATCACCGAAAAAGTGCTTTTGTTCGGACAAGCGTTGCAAAAAGCCGGTACCGTAAAAGGTAAAAAATCCGGTCAGCACGCCAAGTCAGACTGGATGGAAATGGAGAAGGAGCGGGGGATCTCGGTTACCACCTCGGTAATGCAGTTTCCGTATCGCGAAAACCTGGTAAACCTGCTGGATACCCCGGGACACGAAGATTTCTCTGAAGACACTTATCGAACGCTCACTGCCGTGGATTCCTGCTTGATGGTAATCGATGCGGCGAAAGGTGTTGAGGATCGCACCCGTAAGCTGATGGAAGTTACCCGTCTGCGTGACACGCCCATTATCACCTTCATGAACAAGCTCGACCGCGATATCCGTGACCCGCTTGAGTTGCTGGACGAGGTAGAAACTGAGCTGAAAATCATGTGCGCGCCGGTAACCTGGCCAATCGGCTGCGGAAAGGAATTTAAAGGTGTTTATCACCTGCACCGTGATGAAGTCATTTTGTATAAATCCGGTCTCGGTCACATGATTCAGGATGTTCGCATCATTAAAGGACTGGATAATCCGGAACTGGAAGCGGCTATCGGCGGCGGCCTGCTAGAGACCCTGAAAGACGAGCTGGAACTGGTTCAGGGCGCGTCTAACGAGTTCGATCAGGAACTGTTTCTTGAAGGCGAGCTCACGCCGGTTTTCTTCGGTACTGCTTTAGGTAACTTCGGCGTGGATCACATGCTCGACGGATTGGTTGAGTGGGCGCCAACCCCGCAGGGCCGGGAAACCGAAGAAGGCAAGATTGAAGCAGATAACCAGGCTTTCACCGGCTTTGTGTTTAAAATTCAGGCCAATATGGATCCGAAGCATCGTGACCGTGTGGCGTTCTGTCGAATCGTATCGGGTAAATATGAGAAAGGCATGAAAATGCATCATTCCCGTATTAACAAAGATATCCGTATTTCAGATGCGCTGACGTTCCTGGCCGGTGACCGTGAGTTGCTGGAAGAGGCTTATGCCGGTGATATTATCGGTTTACACAACCATGGCACAATCCGGATAGGTGACACGTTCACTTCAGGTGAGAAGTTCCGCTTCACCGGTATTCCTAATTTTGCGCCGGAACTGTTCAAGCGTATTCGCCTGAAAGATCCGCTGAAACAGAAGCAACTGCTAAAAGGCCTGATCCAGCTTTCCGAAGAAGGGGCTGTGCAGGTGTTCCGTCCGCTGATCAACAACGACCTGATTGTCGGCGCGGTAGGTGTGCTACAGTTTGACGTGGTTGTAGCCCGTCTTAAAGCTGAGTACAACGTTGATGCTATTTACGAGCATATCAGTGTGAATACTGCGCGCTGGGTTTACAGCGACAGTGACAAAAAACTGGACGAGTTCCGCCGTAAAGCTGAGCAGAATCTGGCGCTGGATGGTGGTGACAACCTCACTTATATCGCGCCGACTATGGTGAATCTGCAGCTCGCGAAAGAGCGTTACCCTGATATTGAATTTAAAGAAACCCGCGAACACTAAGACCGGACAAAAGATCGAGAACTATGAATATACATGCTTTACTTGTCAGCCGTTTCTCCGAAGCGTTAGATAAATTAGGTGCAGAAAACGCACCCGTGCCAGTGGCACGCAGTTCACGTCCTGAGTTCGGTGAATACCAGTTTAACGGTGCCATGGCACTCGCAAAACAGTTACGTCAGAAGCCACGCGATATCGCAGAGAAAATTGTTGAGCTGGTGAATCTTGATGATGTTGCCAGCAAGCTGGAAGTGGCGGGTCCGGGTTTTATTAACGTTCACCTGAGCGATGCCTGGCTGGCAAACCAGTGCGAACAGGCATTGAACGACCCGCGTATTGGTGTTGCGAAAGACGCAGAACAGACCATTGTGGTGGATTATTCTTCGCCAAACCTCGCCAAAGAAATGCACGTGGGTCACCTGCGTACCACCATCATTGGCGATGCCGTGGTGAAAGTACTGGAATTCCTGGGCCACAAAGTGATTCGTCAGAACCACATGGGCGACTGGGGCACGCAGTTCGGTATGTTGCTGGCGCACCTGTCTGACAAACTGGAAAACCAGATGGCGGAAACCGCGCTGTCTGATTTGGAAGACTTTTACCGTGAAGCAAAAGTGCGCTTTGACGAAGAAGAAGGTTTTGCTGACCGTGCCCGTGAATACGTGGTGCGCTTGCAGGGCGGTGATGAGCAATGTCTCAAGCTGTGGGATCAGTTTATCGATATTTCGATTAAGCACAGCGAAGAAGTGTACGACAAGTTGAATGTGAGCCTGACCCGCGAAGACATCATGGGTGAGTCGGCTTATAACGACGATCTGGCAAACGTGGTTGCTGACCTTAAAGAAAAAGGTATCGTGGTAGAAGATCAGGGCGCGCAGGTAGCGTTCCTGTCTGAACTGGCCGATAAAGAAGGTAAGCCAGCGGTATACATTGTGCAAAAATCCGGTGGTGGTTATCTTTATTCCACAACTGACCTGGCAGCTATCCGCTATCGTTGTGGCAAGCTACAGGCAGACCGCACGCTTATTCTGACTGATGCCCGTCAGGCACTGCACTTTAAACAAACTGAAATTGTGGCCCGCAAAGCAGGCTTCATCAGTGACGAGCAAACCTACGAGCATTGCCCATTCGGTATGATGCTGGGCAGCGATGGCAAGCCGTTCAAGACCCGTACTGGCGGCACTGTTAAGCTGGTGGAACTGCTGGACGAAGCGGTTGAGCGTGCCGGTAAGTTGATTTCTGAGCGTGATACTGATTTGTCTGAAGCGGAACTGAAAGAAGTGGCGGACAAAGTCGGTATTGGTGCCGTTAAATACGCTGATCTGAGCAAAAATCGGACGACAGACTACGTGTTCAACTGGGACACCATGCTGAGCTTTGAAGGTAACACGGCGCCGTATCTGCAATATGCTTATACCCGTGTGCAGAGTATCTTCCGTAAGTCAGGTATTTCTCCAAAGGATTTAACCGGCGCGATGCGCTTCACCGAGAAACAGGAGCACGCCTTGGCAGTATTGCTGCTGCAATTTGAAGAAGTGATTGGCGTAGTTTCTCGTGAAGCAACTCCGCACGTGCTGTGTACTTACCTGTACGACGTAGCAAGTGCGTTTATGAGCTTCTACGAAGCCTGCCCAATTCTCAAAGACGGCATTGAAGAAGACGTTCGTAATAGCAGACTCGAGTTGGCTGCATTGGTTGCGAAAACCCTGGAGCAGGGCCTGAGCCTGCTGGGTATTGAAACCCTCGAGAAAATGTAATTTCTAGCCGATGTTTCAGAGAGGCGTGAGCGCTTGAAGCGCACTACGCGATTTCAATCTGAAACACGGCGTAAACCCATCCATGGGGCCTCGGCTGCCGCTTCCCTGCGGCAGACGGTTTCAGATTGAAATCACTTCGTACGCTTATCGCTCACGCCCATCGACAAAGCTCGGCGACGCATCCTTGCGGCTGACGGTCCTCGCTCCCCAACACCTTACCCACCTGCTGGCTCAGCAATAGCAACTGTGCTCTATTCGCATTAGCTTCCCTGCGGCAGACGGTTTCAGATTGAAATCCATTCGCGTAATTATTGCTCACCCCTTTTCTTGTGTTTCACTCCAATTTTTATCTAAAAACAGACTTTACGGACAGTTTTCACCGTCTTTAAAATCTCTAATATTAAATACGACTTCTTTTATTGTTAAAGAAGTTTAGCTTTCAGAACTATCTATTTTTAAACAACTAAAGGAACTAGTTATGCAAGAATTAAATATCAACGAAGTAGAGCAAGTAAGCGGTGGATTAAGTGCAGAGCGCGGTGCAATTGCCGAAGCTGCAATAGCAGGTGCAGCTTTTGCTGTGGGCATGACCGGAGTAGGTCTAATTGCTACTGGTGCTGTCCTCGCATGCGTTTATTTAATGGATGATTAATGAAAATAGTAAATACTACGGATTTTCTCCGTAGTATTTACTAAAACAGGGATATTGATTGGAATGAAAATCAAGAAAAATGGAGGGATACCAGTAAAAATTCATGATTTGGATACATTCATAAAAAATTGGCGTCCTATAGATGGGTGGCTTATAAGCGACAAAAACCAATATGTACTACCAACACATCATAGTGCACTCGGTCGTATTTTTTATTCTTCCTACTGTAAGAAAGTAAAAGCAAATTTGATGGCGATAGTCTTTTGCTTGCTGTCTGTGATTTTATTGCTGGCTTTCAAGCCCGTCGAAAACAATCAGGCGCTCATAGTCGTATTTTCCTTACTTCTATTGTTTTCGGTATGTGATGGAATTTTATCAGTAAGGAGTATTGATAATTGCCGACAGAAAATCGAATTTTTATTTAACTTCAAAAGTACTTCTGAGTTGCATGGTCCGCCATTAGCGCTACTAATGTGTGTTATGTATTCGATTCAATGGTTGCTCGAGGTTTATTATGGAAGCCTAGAATCTTTAATAATCTCTGTTGGTAATTATTATCCAGAAATAAACATCTTCTCCTCATGGCGTTTTATCACTGGTTCCTTTCTCCATGGTGACTTGCAACACTGGATTTTGAACACCCTATTGGCAATATTGTTTGCATCCACGATTCCTAAAACAAAGCTTTTTAAAACCGGATTGATACTGATTCTCGGCGCCGTCACTTCACATTGCATAACGTATTTTTGTCATCTAGCTTCTGATTCATCGTTTGATTGTTTATTAGGTATCTCTGGAGGTGTCTTCGCGTTACTTGGATATTCTGTCATTGCTCACCTACGGCAGAACGCGAAAAGTACGGCATTAATACTTTTTGCTATCATGGTATTGAGCGAGGTTTCGCTTGCTTTGCTTACTGATGATTCGAGCCATACTGCGCATATCAGCGGCTTTCTCTTTGGCATTACCATTGCTCTTCTTAATTCTTCAAAACCCCACCGACCCAATCAATAAATTCCCGAACCCGCTTTGGCATATGCTGTTTGGAAGGATACACAATCGACAAGGGGAGCGGTGCGCTGGTGAAATCTTCCAGTATGCTTACCAGTGAGCCATCGGCTAGGTGTGCTTTCACGCCATGCAGAGGTACCTGGATCATGCCGAGGCCGTTGAGGCAAGAAGTGAGGTAGGCGTCGGTGGTTGCTACCGATACCAAGCTTTTCATCGCAATTTCAATATTGCGGCCGTCTTTCAAGTACTCAAAGGTCGCCGATGTGGATTGCAGAGAAAACCCGTAATCTACCAGAAAGTGATCTTGTAAGTCGGCAAGGGTCTCGGGTTTACCGAAGCGTTCTATATAAGACGGACTAACGCAATTTACCACCGTAAAATCACCGAGGGGCTTTGCAATAAGTTCGCTGTCTTCCAATGTACCTGCGCGGATCACGCAGTCTACGCGCTCTGAAATAGGGTCGATACGATAATCTGCGCCTTTCAGACGAATACGGGTTTTGGGATGAGTGTCGAACCATTCATGTAGACGTGGGGCCACCATAGACGCATATAACCTTCCCGGCATATCAACAATGATGTCACCACTGAGCTGGCCGCTGTCATCTTGAAACTGGCTTTCCAGTACATCGAGCTCAGCGAGAATTCGCTGACATTCAGGCAAGTATCGACTACCTGATTCAGTGAGAGTCACGCGCCGGGTACTGCGATGAAAAAGTCGGGTGCGCAAGTGGGTTTCTAACTTACTCACCGACATGGAAACCGCCGACTTCGGTACCCCAAGTTGATCAGCGGCGGTAGAAAAATTCCCGCTTTCTGCAACTTTGATGAACCGTCGCATGCACTCAATTTTATCCATATTGCCTTTATCTGTTCATATAAAGTGAACAGTGTGTCGTTATTTTTCTGGTTTTTCAAACTTACCCTCACCGTTAAGCTTCTCTAATTGGCAACATTGCCATGCTTTTCATGGCATAAGTTTTGAGGAAACGATAATGAGTAAAATTGCTTTAATCACCGGTGGAAGCCGCGGTCTCGGGCGCAGTATGGTGTTGGCGCTGGCCAAAAAAGGGGTCGACAGTATTTTCACCTATGCCAGCAATGAAGACGCAGCGCTAGCAGTTGTGGATGAAGTTAAACAATTTGGGAGCAATGCAATCGCACTGCAATTCGAAGCGACAGATTTTAGTGCTTACAGTGAATTCGCCGCACGAATAAAGACGCTACTCAGAGATAACTTTAACGAGCAGTCGCTGGATTTCCTGATAAACAATGCCGGAACGGGCTTACACAAAAGTATTGCTGATACCACCATGGAAGACATGGATTTTCTGTATCAATTGCATGTGAAAGCACCGTATTTTCTCACCCAAAGCCTGCTTAGCGAGATAGCAGACAACGGACACATTGTGAATTTGTCTTCTGGTCTGGCACGATTCAGCGTACCGGGAGCGAGTGCTTACGCCATGATGAAAGGGGCTGTGGAAGTGATGACGCGATATATGGCTAAAGAATTAGGTGAGCGGGGGATCAGTGTAAATACCCTTGCGCCGGGTGCCATCGCTACCGATTTTAATGGCGGTGCGGTGCGTGATAACCCGCAAATGAACCAGTTTGTCAGCAGCGTGACAGCAAAAGGCCGGGTTGGTGAAGCCGAAGATATTGGTCAGCTGGTGGCCAGTCTGCTTACCAGCGACGCAAACTGGATGACGGGTCAGCGAATCGAGGCCTCCGGCGGGATGTTCCTGTAAAAATCTGAGGCTGTTCCACTATTAAAATACCCCCAAATTCGGTAGACTGCGCGGTCTTGATTTATGAGTGAAATGACAAACTATGTTTGAAGTTAATCCTGTAAGAAATGCTATCGAAGATATTCGTGAGCGTGCTTCGGCGCTCCGGGGGTATCTTTGACTTCGATACGAAGTCAGAACGTTTAGAAGAAGTTAACCGTGAACTGGAAAGCCCGGACGTATGGAATGAGCCAGAACGTGCTCAGGCGTTAGGTAAAGAGAAAGTTGCGCTGGAGCAGGTGGTAGAAACCATTCAGCGTCTCGATCAGGGAACGGAAGATGTGGAAGGTTTACTGGAACTCGCTATTGAAGCTGAGGATGAGGAAACCTTCGAAGAAGCCAAATCCGAACTGGAATCTTTGGTTAAAGATCTGGAAGTGCTGGAATTCCGCCGTATGTTTGCAGGCCCCAATGATGCCTGCGACGCCTATATCGACCTGCAGGCCGGTTCCGGTGGCACAGAAGCCCAGGACTGGGCGAACATGCTGCTGCGTATGTATCTGCGCTGGGGCGAGGCACAGGGCTTCAAGACCGAGATCATCGAATTATCTGAAGGTGAAGTCGCGGGTATCAAGAGTGCAACGATTCGCTTTGAGGGCGAGTACGCTTTTGGCTGGCTGAGAACGGAAACTGGTGTTCACCGCCTGGTGCGTAAGTCGCCGTTTGACTCGGGCAACCGTCGTCATACGTCATTCTCATCGGCCTTCGTCTATCCTGAAATTGATGACAACATCGAGATCGATATTGACCCGTCTGATTTACGTATTGATACCTACCGTGCATCCGGTGCCGGTGGTCAGCACGTTAACAGAACCGATTCAGCGGTACGTATTACCCACGAGCCAACGGGCATCGTGGTGCAGTGTCAGAATGACCGCTCACAGCATAAAAATAAAGACCAGGCGTTTAAGCAGTTAAAAGCCAAACTTTATGAATATGAGCTGCAGAAACAGAATGCCGAGAAGCAGGTATTGGAAGACAACAAATCCGATATTGGCTGGGGCAGCCAGATCCGTTCTTACGTTCTGGACGACTCCCGCATTAAAGATTTGCGTACCGGTGTTGAAACCCGGAACACCCAGGCCGTTCTTGACGGTGACTTAGATAAATTCCTGCAGGCCAGCCTTAAATCCGGCCTGTAAATACGTAATAAAGTGGAAAGGTTATGACCGACCAGCAACACGATGAAAACAAATTAATTGCCGAGCGCCGTGCCAAGCTCACGTCAATCCGTGAAAACTGCCGCGCGAATGGTTTTCCAAACGACTTCCGTCGTGAAAACTACGCCGAAGAACTGCAGGCGCAGTTCGGTGAAGAGGAAAAAGAAGCACTGGCAGAGCAGGGCAATAAGGTCTCTGTGGCCGGTCGTATCATGGCCAAACGCGGTCCGTTTCTGCTGCTGCAGGACATGACCGGTCGTATTCAGGCCTATGCCGACAAGGAAACGCAAAAAGAAATCAAAGCGAAATTCGGTAGCCTGGATATCGGTGACATCATTGGCGTGGCCGGTGATCTGCACAAATCCGGTAAAGGTGACTTGTATGTAAACATGGAAAACTGGCAGCTGCTGACCAAATCATTGCGTCCGTTACCAGAGAAATTCCACGGCCTTGCTGATCAGGAAACCAAATACCGTCAGCGTTATGTTGATCTGATCACCAGTGAACATACTCGCAAAAACTTTAAAATCCGCAGTGCGCTGATTAACGGCATTCGCCAGTATCTGACCGAGCGTGATTTTATGGAAGTGGAAACGCCGATGCTGCAGGTTATTCCGGGCGGTGCGACGGCCAAGCCCTTTGTCACTCACCACAACGCACTGGACATTGATATGTACCTGCGTATTGCGCCGGAATTATATCTGAAGCGTCTGGTTGTCGGTGGCTTCGAACGTGTATTCGAAATCAACCGGAATTTCCGTAACGAAGGTTTGTCTACCCGTCACAATCCTGAGTTCACCATGCTGGAATTCTACATGGCGTACTCTGACTACAACGACCTGATGAACCTCACTGAAGACATGCTGCGCAAGCTGGCTCAGGACATTCTGGGTACCACGGAACTGGTGAACACCACTCGTGACAGCGAAGGCGAAGTCACGTCTGAAACGCATTACGATTTCGGTAAGCCGTTCGACCGTTTAAGCATGGGTGAAGCCATTCTGAAATACTGGCCACAAGCCAACGAGGCAGCAATCCGTGATCCGGAAGCGCACCTTGATGAACTGAAAGCCATGGCGAAACAGTTGCATATCAAAGAGCCTGAAGTTGATGGCATTTGGGGGGCGGGTAAATACCTGTGTGAAATCTTTGAAGCGACGGCAGAAGAGAAACTTATTCAGCCTACCTTCATCACTGAGTATCCGTGGGAAGTATCGCCGCTGGCTCGTCGTAACGACAACAACCCGTTCATCACCGACCGTTTCGAATTCTTCGTAGGCGGCCGTGAATTGGCGAACGGCTTCAGCGAGCTTAACGATCCGGAAGATCAAGAAGCCCGTCTCCGTAAGCAAGTTGAAGAAAAAGATGCCGGTGACGACGAAGCAATGCACTTCGACGAAGACTACATCCGCGCGCTGGAGTACGGTTTACCGCCAACAGCGGGTCAGGGTATCGGTATCGACCGACTGGCGATGTTGTTCACCGACAGCCCGACCATTAAAGACGTTATTCTGTTCCCGCACATGAAACCGGAAGTTCAGGAGTAACGCTAGCGTTACTTACGAAATACCAAACGGCAGCGTTAAAACGCTGCCGTTTTTTTATGCGCGTTCTATATAAAATCAATCGAATTTCATGCCCTTGTCGTATCAGCAGTATTGTAAATCTGTTGTTTAAATCATTTCAGAAGGGCTGCCAATGACAGGCGACAAACATCACAAGCACCAGGATCATGAAGATCATCAGTCTCCGCTTACCGAAGAAGAAGAGCAGGATGTCAAAGAGCATGGGAGCCTCAATTCGGTCTCACTGTATGCGGTTATTCACCGGGAAGGGCTGGAAGAATTAAAACGCCCTTTTATGTCGTTGTGGTGGTCCGGTGTCGCCGCGGGGATCGGCATTTCAACCTCTGTGCTGGCAGAGGGGATCCTACATACCATGTTCGAAGGCTCAGATAATCAGTTTGCGCTGGAGAACTTCGGTTATACCGTGGGTTTTGTGTTAGTCATTATGGGGCGCTTGCAGTTATTCACTGAAAATACGCTGACTGTAATCCTGCCTTTGCTCACCGACCGCTCTTGGAAAATGCTGGGATGTCTCGGTCGTTTGTGGGGGATTGTCTTCATAGCCAATATGGTGGGCACATTTCTCGCGGCCTACTTAATGTATGGCCTACATACCGTGCCGACAGAATACATTGAAGGGATGAACGCAATTTCAAAACACTATGTTGAACTGGATTTCTCGGAAGTGTTTTCTTATGGCGTGATTTCCGGATTTATCATTGCTGCTATTGTGTGGATGAAGCCGTCGGTGCAGTCTGCTGCGTTTTTCGTTATTGTGATGTTTACTTACCTTATCGCAATCGGTAATTTCACCCACGTGATTGCGGGCTCAACTGAACTGTTTTTACTGGCTTTGCAGGGAGAAGTGTCTGCGTTGCAAACCGTTACATTAATTTGCGGCACGTTATTAGGGAATATCGCCGGTGGAACCTGCCTGTTTGCTTTGCTGGCCCACGGTCAGGTGGCGCAGGAGATTGAGCCTGATTAAACGGAAAGTTGGTTTATCTGTTGGTAAAGCCGCGCGTTGGTGGGAACGGCAATGCGCTCACCCGCAGCTTTCGACAACAGATAGCCAGTGATAGCGTCTATCTCTGTTTGTCGCTGATGAGCGATATCCTGATGCATACTGGAAAAGTTATCCGCGGTGGCCTGGGCCACCGTTTTTATGCGAGCCAGTATGGTTTCAGCGTTTTCATTCAGCCCACAAACCTGCATAACTTCAGCAATCTCACGACTTAGTGCGTCAAGAACTGCGACAAAGCGAGGTGCCAATATCTGACCATTTCGAATATTGTGGATGGCGGTGAGCGGATTAATCGCCAGGTTTACCGACAACTTTTGCCAGAGTGACAGATAAATATCTTCACACCATGTAACGGGCGGAAAGGCAGTTTCAACAATCGTTCTAATCTTGTCATCGGTGGCTGGGTCGGCCGGTGTGGACAACGAGCGGCCTGCCAATGTAGTCCCCATTCCTGTATGCCGCACTGATTCGTGATTGGTTTTCAAAGCACCGTGACTGGTGGTGGCTTGATAGATACGTTGCAAAGGCAAAATCTTGCGCGCTATTTCTTCGCCCCCCATGCCGTTTTGCAATAGCAGAATGGGGCTGTCGCTTATCACTGCTTGCCATTGAAGCAATGCTGCTTCAAGTTGATAAACCTTCAATGGCAATACAACAAGATCATAGGTAAGGGGTGTACCGGTGGGCGAAATATCTTCCGCGTAACTCGATATTTGTTTGCCATCGAATAAGGCAACGCTTTTCACACCGGTTCTATGTTCACGCATTCCCCGGTGCACCATGACATCATTTGCTGACGCAAAAGCGGCAAACAGCGAACCGATGGCACCATCACCAATAATACACACGTTATTTTGCGTCATCCATCGTCCCGTCTGGTTGGCAAAGTAAAAGCGGGCCAGGGGAGTGAAGTCACGCAGGGCTGTTTTTCAAGCCATGTGGTGAAAAGCGGGGAAGTAAAGAATTCACCGTCTTGCGGCAGACAATGAATGGTAAATTTTTGCCCTTCATAGTCGAAATGCAATTGCCAGGCATGCAAGCTAACTCTATCGGCTTGCGGGGCGCCGTAATGGGTGTCACCGAGAATGGGAGCGCCTAGGCTTTTCATTGCAACCCTGATTTGGTGGGTTTTACCAGTCAGCGGTTTAACCTGTGCAATTCGCCCCAAATGGTCGATATGATGACTGAATAACTGGGTAACCGCAGGGTTCTCTCGGGTTTTGGTGAGAACATGTTGACCTCGTCGCCGGTTCTTCATGTCACCGGCAATCGTGCCTTGTTTTTTTGACGGTTTTGCGGACAAGGCGGCAAGATAGTATTTTTGAATATTGCGGGTAGCAAAAAGTTCGCTAAGTACCGCCGCGGCGTTTTTATGCCGTGCCAGCAATAAACAGCCCGAGGTAACTGTGTCTAGTCGATGACAAAGATAGAGCGCGCTATCACCGGTGATTTTTTTTGTTTGCGCAATAACGCCTTGCTCACTATCGTGCATCGCTACGCCCACAGGCTTGTTGATAACGATAAAGTCGGCGTGTTCAGCAATAATTTGTATGGTCAAACCGTTAAGACGCTCGCAAAAGTGCCAAGGCGCTATCGTAATCTAACTCATCGATAGCATCGCGTAGCGTTTGCTGCAGCCCTGCATCGGATGTGGTTTGCTCAAGCCAGCTATCCAATTGGTCCTGGGCAATAAATTCACTTTGTTCTAGCGCTCGGATAAAAGCATCCGGGGCGGCGGTGTTGCCTGCGCCTTCAGCGGGAGTCGCCGATGGCGTCATGTCTTGATCAACAGAAATATCGGATGATGGCAGCAAGGCCGATTGTGGATTATCTAACAACGCTGGGTTGGCCTGTAGCTTCGCTAACAGCAACAAGGTTTCATCCATCGCGGTTTTCAGTTCCGGCAAAGAGGCTGGTACAGCAGCATCGGTTTTGAGTTCAGCTTCAGTTTCTTTGCTGGCAAGATGTAGGCGGGTAAATCCCAGGTTGCTGGCAACCCCTTTAATGGTATGCGTATAGAGTCTGGCCTCCTGCCATTGCTGATCATCCACCATAGTCTGAAGCTTATCTGATGCTTGCTGGTACTCGTCGGCGAATTTTTGCAATAAACGCAGAAAGAGGGTTTTATTCCCACTTAATTGAGACAGGCCAAATTCAAGATTAATTGTCTGTTCGGCAGAACTCATAGCATCTCCTCATCAATTTCGGCCAGTGTATTTCATTGTTGAATAAATTGATACATGGGCTACGGAGAACAGGGTTTTCTGAGCTAATTTCTGGTAGTCTCAGTAACAATCTTTATCAAACGCAGTAACAACTTATTCTCGCTAGTGCGCTTTATCATAGGTTAGCAGTAGTGGTTGCTGACGCAATCCGACATGAAATACAAAGAAAAGGAAGCCTGATGACGTTATCTCTCGCCGCGAAAGCCTTACTCTGTGGCAGTGTTGCAGTGTCATTATTAGGATGTCAGTCTCAAAAGCCTGTTGAGCCGACAAACGACACACTGCAAGAACAGCAAGTTTACATACCCTTTGAGAAATACACGCTGGATAACGGCCTGACCGTCATTCTTCACGAGGACCACTCCGACCCGTTGGTACATGTTGATGTTACCTATCACGTGGGCAGCGCCAGGGAAGAAGTTGGCAAGAGTGGTTTCGCCCACTTCTTTGAGCACATGATGTTCCAGGGCTCTGAACATGTTGCCGACGAGGAACATTTCAAGATTATCACTGAAGCGGGTGGCACGCTGAATGGCACTACTAGCAACGATCGCACGAATTACTTTGAAACTGTGCCGGCAAACCAACTCGAAAAAGTACTTTGGCTGGAAGCCGACCGTATGGGGTTCTTACTGCCTGCGGTTAACCAAACAAAGTTTGAGAACCAGCGCGAAACCGTAAAAAACGAGCGTGGACAGCGTGTTGATAATCAACCTTACGGTTTGCGGTCAGAAAAGAACGGGGAAGCACTTTATCCTGCGGGTCATCCTTATTCGTGGCTGACAATTGGCTATGTGGAAGATCTCGACCGGGTGAATGTAAACGATCTAAAAGCGTTCTTTAAACGTTGGTACGGGCCGAATAATGCGGTACTGACCATCGGTGGCGATATTAATGCTGATGAAACCAAAGAATGGGTTGAACAATATTTTGGCTCAATTCCCCGGGGCCCGGAAGTGGCGGAGCCAGAACCTCAGCCAGTAACATTAGCTGAAGACCGCTATGTAACACTGGAAGATAAAGTCCATTTACCACTGCTGCAAATTACCTATCCCACGGTTTATGCCCGTCACCCTGATGAAGCGCCTCTGGATGTGTTAGCCGATATTCTGGGTGGGGGTAAAACCTCGTTAATGTACAAAAATCTAGTGAAAGAAGGGATAGCCGTACAGGCGGGCGCTTCTCACCCTTGCCGCGAACTGGCATGCGAATTTCAGTTGATCGCGTTAGCGAATCCACAAAACGGTATGGATTTAGGTGCATTGGAATCAGTCATCGATAGCACACTGGCAGAGTTTGAAACCCGAGGTGTGAATGCCGACGATTTGCAGCGCACGAAAGGGGGCATTGAAGCATCCACCATTTTCGGCTTGCAGAGCGTATCAGGTAAGGTGAGTGCATTAGCCGCCGGTGAGACCTTCTACGGCAAACCTGATTTAGTGCAAGAAGATCTTGAACGCTACCGCAATGTGACCGCTGCAGACGTTATGCGTGTGTTCAAGCAATATGTGAAGGGTAAACACAGCGTCACTGTTTCTGTGGTTCCTCAGGGCCAGGCCGACATGGCCGCCGCCCCACAGAATTTTGAAATGCCGCCACGTCAAATTCCGCAGCAGGCACAACCTGCCGAAACCGTGGAAACCGTCAGTATCGAAGATGATTTTGACCGTAATGTAGAGCCTGCGGCAGGGCCAGCTCCCACGGTGGAAGTGCCTGAATTCTGGAAAACCAAACTAGCTCCAGCTATCGATATGCTGGGTGTGACCAGTGAGGAAACACCTACGGTAACACTCACGCTGAACCTGGAAGGGGGAATGTTACTCGACCCCATGGATAAAGCAGGCTTAGCTTACGTTACCGCGGCAATGATGAATGAATCGACACAGAATTATTCTAACGAGGCCCTTTCTAATGAACTGGCTAAGCTGGGAAGTTCAATTCGTTTTAGTGCCTCAGGCCGTTACACGCAGGTTTCTGTTTCTACCCTTACCAAAAACCTGGATAAAACCCTGGCGTTGTTGAATGAAAAACTGTTTAGCCCGGCGTTTTTGCAAAGCGACTTTGATCGCCTTAAAGCGCGTATGGTGCAGAGCCTTCAGCAAAGCATGCGGAATCCAGACTATATGGCTAACCGGGCAAAAGAGCTTGTATTATATGGCGATGAAACTCGCGTGAGCCTGCCATCTTCCGGTAGTCTGGAAACCATTGCCAATATTACGCTGGACGACGTGAGAGCATTTTACGATACCTTCCACACGCCGTCTCACGCCAGTATTGTGGTGGTAAGCGATCTCACGCAGGTTGAAGTGGCCTCTGCGTTGTCTTTTTTGTCTGAATGGCAGGTCAGAGACTACGAAATTCCGACTTTTTCTGATTTCCCTCAGTACGAACAGCCACATGTATTCCTGGTAGATAACCCGAATGCCGTGCAGTCTGTGGTTTACATGGTAAAACGCGCAATGACCTTTGATGCCACAGGCGAGTACTTCTTATCGAGACTGATGAATTTCCCGCTTGGTGGTGCCTTTAACAGCCGGATTAATCTGAATCTTCGCGAAGACAAAGGTTACACCTACGGGGCGTCTACTTCGTTCATTGGTGGCAAAACTCTGGGCTGGTTCGAGGCCCATGCCAACGTAACCGCGGTAAATACGGTGGATGCCATAAAAGAAATGATGAAAGAGATTAAGAATTACCGTGAAAACGGTATAACAGACGCCGAATTACAGTTCATGCAAAAT
This sequence comes from Alteromonas sp. ABV4_515, assembly GCF_056160345.1. Lineage (NCBI taxonomy): Bacteria > Pseudomonadati > Pseudomonadota > Gammaproteobacteria > Alteromonadales > Alteromonadaceae > Alteromonas > Alteromonas sp. ABV4_515. Next base: position 234,107 of record NZ_JBSWWZ010000003.1, on the reverse strand, counting down.
GCGTTTACGCTAAGTGATGCGCTGGAGTACGAAACACCGGCCAGCAAGGTGGCATTCCTGCGTCAGTTACTCGCTTATGATTTACCTGATGATTACCGCGATCAACAAACCATGATGATCAAAAATGTAAGCACGAAGGAACTGAGTGAGTTAGCGAAATCACAATTGAATATCGACGACATGCAAATTATTGTAGTCGGTGATGCCGCGAGCCTTAAGGAACCGTTAAAAGCCCTGGGCTTGCCGGTCGAGACGTTATCACTGAATTAGTGAAAGGTTTTTATTGAAATTCTGGTGTTGCGCCCCACATTTGTGGGCCAACACTCCTTGATGGATGAACACATTGACCTCATCAGAGCAAATTTTTACCCGTCGCGTTGAAGCGATGGAATCGCCTGCGTTTCTAGATGCGCTAAAAGATATCAAACACGGTGTAGAGCGTGAAGGCTTGAGAATTGAGCCCGCTGGTGCACTGGCCGTAACGCAACATCCTGAAGCACTGGGTGCCGCTCTGACGCACGATTGTATTACCACTGATTTCTCTGAGTCGCTGCTCGAATTCATTACCCCGCCGGTAGCCAGTAGCGAAATCACAGAAACGCAACTGAAAGACATTCACAAATTTGCCCTTGAGAATATGGGCGGTGAATTGCTTTGGCCATTAAGTATGCCGTGTTTCATCGATGACGAATCCCGTATTCCACTGGCCTATTATGGTGAATCAAACGTGGCGCAAATGAAGCGTGTGTATCGTATGGGCCTTAAAAATCGATACGGCAGCATGATGCAGGCGATTTCCGGCGTGCACTTTAACTTTTCTTTGCCAGACAGTTTCTGGAAAGTGTGGGCAGACTACACAGGGCAGACCTATTCACAAGATCAGGTGTCTGCCGACTACCTGGCGATGGTGCGTAACTATCGTCGCCTTTGCTGGTTGTTGCCTTACCTGTATGGCGCTTCGCCGGCATTGTGTCATTCCTTCATGAAAGGAAAACCGACTACTCTACCGTTCAAGAAAGTGGGCAAGGGCACTTTATATATGCCTTACGCCACTTCACTGCGAATGAGTGACTTGGGCTATACCAACTCAGAGCAGTCGGCGCTGCAAATTTGCTACAACCAAATAGCCACCTACACGGAAAAACTCCGCAGCGCCATGTACACGCCATCTGAACGTTTTGGCCAGTATGCTGCTGGCGAAGGCGGTCATTATCAGCAGTTATCGAAAAATATTCTGCAGATTGAAAATGAGCTCTATTCACCCATACGTCCTAAGCAACCAACGGCATCGATGGAAAAGCCCACCGATGCTTTGGTACGTCGTGGGGTGAGTTATGTGGAAGTGCGCGTATTGGATGTAAACCCCTTCTCGCCGGTGGGCATTACCAAGTCGCAAATGGATTTCCTTGATGTGTTTATGGTGAGTTGTCTGATGATGGAATCACCAGACATGACGCCAGAAGAGTTAGTGGTGTGTCGCGAGAACATGGACAAAGTCGTGCTGGAAGGCCGTAATCCTGAACTTAAGTTACACACCAATGGCAGCGACATCGCTTTTAGTGCGTGGACTGAAAAGCTGTTTGCTCAGTTCAGAAAAACTGCCGAATTGCTTGATAAAGCTAACCAGCGTTCTGATTATTCCATCGCGGTAAACACCGAATGGGAAAAGGTGTGCGATCCGGCGCTAACGCCATCAGGACGCATTCTCGATGCGTTGCTTGCAGAAAATAAAGATAACGTGGTGTTTGGTCTGGAACTGGCGCAGAAATATGCGTCTGAAATAAACGGTTACGATTACAAACAATATAGCCGCGAAGATTTTGAGAGAATGGCATCTGAATCCATCGCTGCTCAGAAAGCGGTAGAGGCGGCAGATGACAAATCATTTGCTGATTTCATTCACGATTATTTTGCCGAACCTATGGCAACGCGAGCAAGTTGACGTAAAGTTAAGTAAACTGAAGTCAGAACCGTCGTTTATGCTGCATCAATGCAGGGCTATACCTGAACGACAGACAAAAAAATGCCTGGCAAGAGGGCCAGGCATAAATAATGTTCCAGGGAAACACACACATTTTGCTAGAACACTTATTCAGACAACGTCCAGTGAGAAAGTTCAACATTCGTTTCAAGTTTTTTCTAGCTGGCGCCACTTTTTTTTCGGCAAGCCTGCTGAGCGGTTGCGCTACCTCCCCACCTCAGGACACCAGTAATATCTGTGAAATCTTCTATGAGAAAGAAGATTGGTATGACGCTGCGGCTGATGCCCGGGATAAGTGGGGCGTGCCTATTCATATTCCAATGGCAATCATGTATCAGGAAAGTTCTTTCCGTCATGATGCACTGCCACCCAAAGATTATGTTTTCTTCGGTCTTATTCCATGGGGCAGGGTGAGTTCTGCTTATGGATATTCTCAGGCTAAAACCATCACCTGGTCAGACTACGTGCGGGAAACGGGTAACAGTTGGGCCGACCGGGACGACTTCGAAGATGCCATGGACTTCATGGGCTGGTTTATTTCTAAGTCGTATAAAATAAACGGGGTCTCGAAATGGGACGGTTATGCCCAGTACCTGAATTATCATGAAGGTTGGGGCGGCTACAAACGCCGTAGTTATAACAGCAAGCCCTGGTTGAAAAAAGTGGCTAGCACCGTTAAAGCGCGCTCATTACGTTATGCAACGCAACTTAAAACCTGCGAAGAAGACTTAAGTAAGAGTTGGTTCTGGAAATTATTTTCCTGATTGATGGAATGCGGAGAAAAAGAGGTAGGCAGGCGCACCACACACCTGCCTACAATCGACGCTAAGCCAAGACCGTTAATCACCCAACGTCGAACAGGCAGTTTCAATATATTGCAAATGATAATGATTTGCAATAGCAACAAGTAAAAACTTTTCAGATTGTTTTATGGCCTGTTGATCTAGGTCATGCCCCCGCGAGCTTCAGAAAAATCCCCTTGATGCAGATCACAGAAATTTCTCCGACACCGTTGCACACTTAACCCGTCCACCAATGTTAAGGAGCAGAACGATGTTCATGTCCATGATTAAAGATCCGGTAGTGTGGGGTTCGCTGCTATTAATTTTCGTCGTGATTGTGATGATGGGGTATTACACCTGGCTGTTTATGCACAACAGTGCCGAGCAGGATAAATAACGAAGCAGGCTTAGCCCTTCTTTGCATTGCTGTCTGGGGTATCAATTAAAACGAGTAACGCCCCTTGCCCACCGTACTCCAGGGGAGCCTGGTGAAACGCTTTGACATGGGGGTGTTGAACCAGGTAATGGGGCAAGGCGTTTTTTAAAATTCCAGCGCCGATACCATGCACAATGCCAACGCAGTCAATCAGTTCTTTGCGGGCGGTATAAATTAATGCGGAGAGTTCCAGCTTTACATTCTCACGATTTAGGCCGTGGAGATCCAATACCAGCTCAGGGTAAAAATCACCCCGACGAAGACGTTTAAGGCTATGGGTTGGTTCGTCTTCACGGCAATAACGCATGGGGCCTTGGGCGGGAAGACTTGCTTGATACACATCAGAAAAAGCAAAGCTGGCATCGAGCAAACGCTGCTGACGGCTGTCAGGCTGTGTGGCAGAATGTAAACGCTTGGTTGGCACGTGGCGGCGCTTATGCACCACTTTATCCTGCGTTAACGGCTTAATGCCGTTCATTTCATCCATAAAGGCCGCGAAATCGTCATCCTTATTTTCAGGCCCGCTTTTATCCGCCAACAATCTTCTCCGGTTATCACTTATACACGCATTGAATAGGGCAAATGCGGCGTGGTGCACGCATTTTGTGTTGGGAGTCGCCCTGAGTTTCGGTATGATACCAGCTTTATTTCTGGCGATGTACCTCACTCCATGACCGATAAGATTTATTTAGACGAAGCCATCCGCGATTTGCACACTGTACTAGATATGGTGCGATGGACTGTCAGCCGTTTCAACTACGCTCAACTTTACTACGGTCACGGTACCGATAACAGTTGGGATGAAGCGGTTTGCCTGGTTATGCACGCGCTACATCTGCCACAAGATATTACTGCCCGTACCGGCGATGGTTTATTTTCTGCGCGACTAACCCAGTCAGAAAAAGAGAAAGTAACCGATTTGGTACTTAAGCGCGTGCAAACCCGCATGCCGCTGCCATATATCACTCATGAAGCCTGGTTCTGCGATATGCCGTTTTACGTGGACGAGCGCGTGCTCATTCCTCGTTCGCCATTTGCTGAACTGATTAAAACCCGCTTTGCCCCGTACCTTGAAGAAGCGGTTGAGCCAACCAGTATTCTGGATATGTGTACGGGCGGCGGTTGTATCGCTATCGCTCTGGCGCACACCTTCCCACTGGCGCAGGTTGATGCCGTGGATATTTCATTCGACGCCCTTGAAGTGGCTGACTTTAATATTCAGGAACATAATCTGGGCGATCGGGTTTTCCCCATCCACTCTGATTTGTTCACCAGTCTGGAAGGCCAGCAGTACGATTTAATCGTGTCTAACCCGCCTTATGTTGATGAAGAAGACATGAACGATCTGCCTGATGAATATCAGCATGAGCCTGAGTTGGCTCTAGCTGCCGGTGAAGACGGCTTAGATCTGGTGGAACAAATGCTAAAACAAGCACCACACTACCTGAAAGACGGTGGTTGGATGCTGGTGGAAGTGGGCAACAGTGAAGTGCATATGGCAACACGTTTCCCGGGGTTGCATGTAGATTGGGTTGAATTGCAGCAGGGCGGTCACGGGATTTTTGCGGTGTCTAAATCGTCACTGGTGACTTATTTAAACGGTAAGGAAAATTAATACAGATGTCTGGCAATAGCTTCGGAAAAATGTTTACTGTGACCACCTTTGGTGAAAGTCACGGTATTGCTATCGGTGGTGTGGTTGATGGTTGTCCTCCTGGACTGGAAATCACTGAGGCGGATCTGCAGATTGATTTAGATCGTAGAAAGCCTGGCACGTCACGTTATACCACAGCACGTCGGGAAGGCGATGAGGTTCAAATTCTGTCTGGTGTGTTTGAAGGCAAAACGACCGGTACCAGCATTGGTCTTCTGATCCAGAATACCGACCAACGTAGTGGTGACTATTCCAATATTAAAGATCGTTTCCGCCCTGGTCATGCAGACTACACCTATCATCAGAAGTATGGCACTCGGGATTATCGTGGTGGTGGTCGTTCTTCTGCGCGGGAAACGGCTATTCGTGTTGCAGCGGGGGGAATCGCCAAGAAATTCTTAAAAGCGGTTTACGGTATTGAAATTCACGGATACCTGTCTCAACTGGGTCCGATTAAAGTGGACACGGTTGACCACAGCATTACTAACACCAATCCGTTTTTCTGCCCCGATGAAAGTAAACTGGAAGCGCTGGATGAATATATGCGCGACCTGAAAAAATCCGGCGATTCAATTGGCGCGAAAGTGTCCGTGGTTGCCACGGGGGTTCCTGTGGGTTTAGGCGAACCGGTGTTTGACCGCCTCGATGCCGACATCGCCAGTGCCATGATGGGCATCAACGCCGTGAAGGGCGTGGAAATTGGTGATGGTTTCGACGTCATTGAGCAAAAAGGCAGTGAACACCGCGATACGTTAACACCAGATGGTTTCACCAGTAATCACGCTGGTGGTGTGCTGGGTGGCATTTCCTCAGGCCAGGATCTCGTTGTACACATGGCGCTCAAGCCTACATCGAGCATTTCTGTGCCAGGTAAAACCATTGATGTTGACGGTAATGAGATTGATATCGTCACCAAAGGTCGTCACGACCCTTGTGTGGGAATTCGTGCCGTGCCTATTGCCGAAGCGATGCTGGCCATTGTATTGATGGATCATTGTCTGCGGCACCGTGCTCAAAATGCGGGTGTTTCCACGTCTACGCCGGTTATCCCTGGCAACGCTGACAAATAATTCTTGAATATCTCTCTTAAAGGGTGCGTGAAATGGTAGCTCATTCACGCACCAATCTTATTCTTCTCGCTATCACCTACTGGCTCTATTTCGGGCAGCTAGGCGTTCTTACTCCTTATCTGGGCATTTTTCTCGATGGACGTGGCTTCTCTTCCGCCGACATTGGTGAACTCTGGGCCGTTATTACCTTATCTCGCATCGTCGGACCATCTCTGTGGGCCAGTGTGGCCGATAAAACCGGCAAAGCGGTTAACGTTGTCCGGTTAGGCTGCTTATTGTCGGTACTGTGTTTCAGTTCGGTGTTTTGGGTTCACAGTTTTTGGGGATTAACATTGGTGTTCGGGTTAATGATGATGTTCTGGACGGCAGTGCTGCCGCAACTGGAAGTTATCACCATTCAGTCAGTGAAACCGACAAAAATCAGCTACGGTCAGATCCGTTTGTGGGGCAGTATCGGTTTTATCGTACTTACCGTTTCCGTGGGTAAAGCGCTGGATATTTTCTCTTCTGAAGCCCCGGTATACGCCAGTTTATTTGTGCTCACGGGTTTGTTCATCGCTTCGCTGTTTATTCGTCAGCCAGAGAAAGTGCCGTCAAAAGAAGAGGAAACCGGTACCTTATGGCAGATAGCCAAAAATCGCACATTTTTGCTATTTCTGGCCGCGGCCGCTTTATTGCAAGTGAGCTTTGGCGCGTATTACGGTTTCTTTGCATTGTACATGCGGGATTTGGATTACTCGGGTCAGCAAACGGGATTACTCATCGCTATCGGCGTTGTGGCTGAAATTGGTATATTCCTTATTGCCCGTCGGCTCATCTCACGTTTTGGCGTATGGCAATTGTTGTTGGCTTGTTTGGTCCTTACCGCAATGCGTTGGTACGCGCTGGCAGCCTGGGCCCAGTTTGGTGTGGTTGTAGTGATCAGTCAGCTCATTCATGCACTGAGTTTTGGCCTTGCGCACGTAACTGCTATGCATTTTATCACTCACTTTTTCCCGGCCCGGTTTCAGAGCCGCGGACAAGCACTGTATGTGAGTATCGCTTTTGGTATCGGCGGCGCGTTGGGTAATTATGTAGCAGGGCAGCTGTGGGATCAGGGCGTTCATGCCTACGAGACGTTTGCCTTTGCTGCTGGCGCTGCGTTTATTGGGGCGTTTTGTCTTATTTTCTGCGACCGGGCAACAATCAATACCACGCGCCCGGCCTAAAGGCGTTAACCCGAAGGGTTAACTCAATAAAGTGGTTTCTGTTTGACTGGAAGCTGCTTTGGACTTACTAAAACGGGTCGCGCTGTAGGGCTCAGGGTCGGTAAAGGGCGTTTCACCGGTCATGATTTCTGCCAGCAATCGACCCGTCACTGGTCCTAACGTCAGGCCATGGTGGGCATGGCCGAAATTAAACCATAAGCCCTTATGTCGCGGCGCTGCGCCGATTACCGGTCGCATATCCGGCAGGCAAGGGCGAAGACCCATCCACGGCTCATCTTCTATTGGTTCACCAAGGGGCAGTAAGGTTCTGGCAATGGCTTCACAGCGGCGCAGCTGGCTGTCATTTTTTGGCGCGGCGGGGCGGTCAAACTCAATGCCCGTGCTTAGCCTAATGCCTTGTTCCATAGGCGCGAGCACAAAGCCACTTTCACTGTCGCATACCGAATGATGTAATTGTTTGCCTTCTTGCATACAATAATGACGATGGTAGCCCCGCTTCACGGCAAGCGGAATAGCATAGCCAAATAACTTAAAAATGTCTGCAGACTGTGGCCCGAGTGCCACTACTACATTTTGGCTGGTAACCGGCCCTTCTAAGGTATCAACTTGCCATCCATTTTCACCCTGGGCCAAAGAGCGTGCATCACCCTGCAAAATAATCCCTCCCTGTTGGCGAAAGAGTGCTGCATAGCCTTTTACCAGCGCTCCGGGATTGGTCACTGTTTTCGGATCAAGCCAGTGAATGCCCCCAATGACCTTGTCAGAGAGGTGTGGGTCACGCTGTTGTAATGCCGATTGGTCGAGCACATCATAGTTTATGCCATAGGAGACGAGACCCTGGGCCTCTGAACGAGCGCGGCTAAAAGCTTGCTCGTGCTTAAATATTTCAATCCAACCTTCACAGCGAATCAATTCTGACAGCCCGGCTTTTTGCACAAGGGTGTCATGCTCGTCAATGCACCGTTCAATAAGCGGAAGCATGGCCAATGTTGATGCATTAAGCGGTGAGGGCGCGGATTGCTTCCAGTACTGGAACAACCAAGGGGCGATTTCCGGCAGGTAACCGGGATTAAACCGCACAGCGGTTTCCCGATTTAAACTATAGCGGAGCAGAGCAGCAAACTCCCGAGGGAATGCGTAGGGAATAACGCTTGAGCGTTCTATTAGACCAGCATTGCCAAAACTGGTACCTTCACCGGGCTGGTCACGGTCGAGTAAAACAACCTGATGACCCCGGGATTGAAGGTGTAGCGCTGTGCACACACCAACAACTCCCGCACCAAGCACGATAGTGTCGTACTGCATGATAAAACAATTTCCTTATTATTTGCGCTTATCAGGCGGCGTTGGCCGTGCGCATACAGCTGGCTATTACCTCTGCGCCGTTGCCAGTATCTTGCTCAAGATATACATCAAACTTCCATAATCGGAACAGGTGTCGCATGACTTCGTCTTTCGAGTCTGCCAACGGAATTCCCCGCTGTGGCACATAACGAAGGGTGAGTGAGCGGTCACCGCGAACATTCACATTATAAACCTGAATATTCGGCTCCAGATTACTGAGATTGTATTGAGCAGACAGTTTTTCGCGAATTTTCAGATAGCCTTGTTCATCATGAATGGCACTCACGCTAATGTACGGGTTGTCTTCGTTATCCTCAATGGAGAACAGTTTGAAATCACGGATCAGCTTGGGTGATAGGAACTGACTAATGAAGCTTTCATCTTTAAAATTATGCATAGCGAAGTGCACGGTTTCAAGCCAGTCTTTACCTGCTACATCTGGCAGATAATATCTATCTTCCTCCGTAGGGTTTTGGCACATGCGCTTGATATCCATGAACATATTAAAGCCCAAGGCGTAGGGGTTAATACCAGAATAATACGGGCTGTTGTACTCAGGCTGCATCACTACACCGCTATGGCTGTGCAAAAACTCCATCATAAAGCGGTCGGTTACCAAACCTTCATCGTACATTTGATTGAGAATATGGTAGTGCCAGAAACAGGCCCAGCCTTCGTTCATCACCTGAGTTTGCTTCTGTGGATAGAAGTACTGTGAGACTTTGCGAACAATGCGCACCAGTTCACGCTGCCAGGGCTCCAACAGAGGCGCATTTTTCTCGATAAAATACAGTAAGTTTTCTTGTGGCTCCGATGGGAAGCGGGCTTGTCTGGGTTTGGTATCGGCATGTGAGTCGGGCACGGTGCGCCAAAGTTCATTCACCTGAGATTGCAGGTATTTCTCCCGTTGTTCCTGACGAGCCTGTTCTTCCTGCAGAGAGATTTTCTGCGGCCGCTTGTAACGGTCAACACCATAGTTCATTAACGCATGGCAGGAATCAAGAATGCTCTCCACTTCATCGGTACCGTAGCGCTCCTCGCATTTGGCGATGTAGTTTTTGGCAAATACCAGATAATCGATAATGGAACTGGCGTCTGTCCAGGTCTGGAACAGGTAGTTACCTTTAAAGAATGAGTTGTGACCATAGCAGGCGTGAGCCATCACCAGCGCCTGCATGGTAATGGTATTCTCTTCCATCAGGTAGGCGATACAGGGATCGGAGTTAATGACGATCTCGTAGGCCAGGCCCATCTGGCCGCGGCGGTAGTTTTGTTCAGTCTGAATAAATTTTTTGCCAAAGGACCAGTGGGTGTAGTTGATGGGCATACCAATACTGGCATAGGCATCCATCATCTGTTCAGCGGTGATGACTTCTATCTGATTCGGATAGGTGTCGAGTTTGAAATTTTTCGCAATGCGGTCGATATGGGTTTCATACTCTTCCAGCATGTCGAAAGTCCAGTCTGGACCATCGCTTAAAGGCGTTTCCGCACGTTTCTGCGTTTTTGACATATCATCCTCCTGCGGCAGCGCTCTGTTCAGATTTCTTAAACAGTTCCCTGAATACAGGGAAGATGTCGCTGACGCTCTGAATGTGCTTACAAACGAAATTCTCGCAGCTGTTTTCCACCTGCTGATACTCGCGCCAGAGACTTTGGTGCTGACGCTCGGTAATTTCGATGTAGGCGAAATATCGGGTAACCGGTAACAGCTCTTTCATTAGGATCTGTTTACACTGGGGCGAATCATCCGCCCAGTTGTCACCGTCCGATGCCTGAGCGGCATAGATGTTCCAGTCAGTATCCACATAGCGCTCTTTGATGATTTCATCCATCAATTTGAGTGCGCTGGATACAATGGTGCCACCCGTTTCTTGCGAATAGAAAAACTCCTGTTCGTCCACTTCCTTGGCCTGCGTATGATGGCGAATGTAGACCACCTCCACATTCTCATAAGTGCGGGTAAGGAACAGATAAAGCAGGATGTAAAAGCGCTTGGCCATGTCTTTGGTCGCCTGATCCATCGAACCGGACACGTCCATAAGACAAAACATCACCGCTTTACTGGTGGGAATGGCTTTCTTGTCGTAATTTTTGAAGCGTAAATCGAAGGTGTCGATAAACGGCACCCGGGCGATTTTCGCTTTTAACTCAGCTATCTCTTTCTCCAGTTCGAGAATGGCAAGGCTGTTATCGTGTTTGTCGGCTTTAAGTGCTTCAAGCTGCTCCTCTTTCTCCCGCAATGCCCGTTTGTCGCTGCCGCTTAATGCGATACGACGAGCAACCGAGCCTTTTAGTGAGCGAACAATGTCGAGGTTACTGGGCACACCGTCGGTCTGATAACCCGCGCGATACGTTTCGTACTGCACGACCTTGTCGAACTGGTTTTTTTTCAGGTTGGGTAACGCCAGATCGTCGAACAGCAGGTCGAGGTATTCATCTTTGGAAATAGAGAATGAAAACTCGTCCTGACCTTCGCCACTGTCACTGGCTTCACCTTCACCCTGGCCCTGACCACCACCGGAAGGCGGACGCTCAATTTTGTCGCCAGCCGTGAACTGATCGTTGCCGGGATGGACAACGGTACGCTGTCCACCTTTGCCGGTATGGAATACCGGCTCTTTAATGTCTCTTGACGGAATACTGATTTGTTCGCCGGTTTCCAGATCCGTCACTGAACGTTGGCCAACAGCGTCGGAAACCGCACGCTTGATCTGCTGCTTGTAGCGACGCAGAAAGCGTTGACGGTTTACCGTGCTTTTTCCCTTACTGTTTAATCTTCGGTCAATAAAATGCGCCATAGATACCTACTATTTGGTTTCAACAACAATGCGTCTTGTTCCGCTACCACGTAAGCAGACTAGGACGCTTTGCGTACCCGCAGATACCATTCACATAACAGTCTGACTTGCTTGGAGGTATAGCCTTTCTCCACCATGCGATTAACAAAGTCGTCGTGTTTTTTCTTATCTTCTGTCGAACCTTTAGTATTGAAAGAAATGACAGGTAATAAGTCTTCTGTGTTGGAGAACATTTTCTTCTCGATCACAGTGCGCAGTTTTTCGTAACTGGTCCAGGCCGGGTTTTTACCACCGTTGTTAGCCCGGGCGCGCAGCACGAAATTAACGATTTCATTTCGGAAGTCTTTCGGATTACTGATTCCGGCAGGCTTCTCGGTTTTTTCCAGTTCCGCATTCAACGATTCGCGGTCGAACAGCTGACCGGTTTCTGGATCGCGGTATTCCTGGTCCTGAATCCAGAAGTCAGCATAGGTGACGTAACGGTCGAATAGGTTCTGACCGTACTCTGAATAGGATTCGAGATACGCGGTTTGGATTTCCTTACCGATAAATTCCACGTAACGGGGAATGAGGTAACCTTTAAGGAACTCGCGATAGCGGTCAGCGGTATCCTGCGGGAACTGTTCACGCTCAATCTGGCGCTCCAGAACGTAGAACAGGTGAACCGGGTTCGCGGCCACTTCCTGATGATCGAAGTTGAACACCCGCGACAAAATTTTGAACGCGAATCGGGTAGATAACCCTTCCATGCCTTCATCGACACCGGCGTAATCGCGGTATTCCTGATAGGATTTGGCTTTCGGGTCGGTGTCTTTCAGGCTTTCGCCATCGTAGACCCGCATTTTTGAATAGATGCTGGAGTTTTCCGGCTCTTTTAAGCGCGATAACACAGTAAACTGGGCCAGGCATTCCAGGGTATCTGGTGCACAAGGTGCGCCGTTGAGTTCACTGTTATCAAGCAACTTGCGGTAAATATGCAGCTCTTCCGATACCCGCAGACAATAAGGCACTTTTACGATGTAAACACGGTCGAGGAAGGCCTCATTGTTCTTGTTGTTACGGAAAGATTGCCATTCAGACTCATTAGAGTGAGCCAGAATCAAGCCGTCGAAGGGCAGGGCAGAGAAACCCTCTGTAGGGTTATAGTTGCCTTCCTGCGTAGCCGTAAGCAGCGGATGTAGCACTTTAATCGGTGCTTTGAACATCTCTACGAATTCCATCAGGCCCTGGTTGGCTTTACACAGGGAGCCGGAATAGCTGTAAGCATCCGGGTCGTTCTGAGCAAACTGCTCCAGACGGCGTATGTCTACTTTACCGACTAACGATGAAATATCCTGGTTGTTTTCGTCACCTGGCTCGGTTTTAGCGATACCGGTTTGATCGAGAATAGAAGGATAAACCCGAACCACCTTAAATTTAGTGATATCGCCACCAAACTCGTGCAGACGTTTACGGGCCCAGGGTGACATAATGGTTTTTAGATAGCGTTTTGGGATGCCATATTCTTTCTCGAGAATATTGCCATCTTCGTGTAAATCAAAAAGTGAGAATGGATGGTCGTTGGTGGGTGACCCTTTCAACATGTATATGGGAACCCGTTGCATGAGTTCTTTCAGTCGTTCGGCAAGGGAGGATTTACCGCCGCCTACCGGACCAAGCAGGTAGAGAATTTGTTTTTTCTCTTCTAGGCCCTGAGCGGCATGCCTTAAATAAGACACTATCTGCTCAATGGCTTCTTCCATGCCGTAAAACTCATGGAATGCCGGATACCTTGCAATGACCCTATTTGAAAATATTCGACTAAGCGCCGGGTCAGTGGAAGTGTCGACCATTTCAGGCTCACCAATGGCCTGAAGCAACCGTTCTGCTGAGTTTGCATAAGCGGTTGGGTCGTCTTTACAGATATCCAGAAATTCCTGGATGGTGAATTCTTCTTGTTGGCGCTCTTCGTAACGTTGCTGGTAATGCTCGAAAATACCCATAGATTTCCCCAAAAAACGGATTCCCGTATTTACAGCTTAGACCTGTTTGAGCAAGTTGGAAGTGTTTTCTCAGGATATTTGGTAATAAAAACCGGAATATTCATCTAATAAAAGAATGAACCTTTTCAAAAAGGAATTGTCTTTAAAGCCAGTGAGTTAAAGGTTAAATTTATGTAACAAAAAGCCCGCTGGTCAGCGGGCTTTTAGAATTCTTAACTAAAAACGGTGCATTTAATTATGCAAAGTTTTCGTTCGCAAATTCCCAGTTAACCAGTTTCCAGAAGTTTTCCAGATACTTAGGACGTGCATTGCGGTAGTCGATGTAGTAAGCATGTTCCCACAGGTCAACAGTCAGCAGAGGTGTAACACCTTCTTCAGTGATAGGCGTGCCTGCGTTGCTGGTGTTAACGATGTCCAGAGAACCGTCAGCAGTTTTCACTAACCAAGTCCAGCTAGAGCCAAAGTTGTTTACTGCTTTATCGTCGAATGCAGCCTGGAAGTCTTCGAAAGAACCCCATTTTGCTTTGATGGCATCGGCCACTGCGCCAGTTGCTTCACCGCCGCCATTCGGGCTCAGGCAGTGCCAGTAGAACGTGTGGTTCCAGATTTGCGCCGCGTTATTAAATACGCCGCCTTCAGAAGTTTTGATAATCTCTTCCAGAGATTTGCTCTCCAGATCAGTACCTTCTACCAGACCATTTAACTTAGTTACGTAAGTAGCGTGGTGCTTACCGTAGTGATATTCCAGCGTTTCAGCAGAAATGTGCGGCTCAAGTGCATTTTTTTCGTACGGCAGTGGTGGTAGTTCAAACGCCATTTGAATTCTCCATTTTTCTCTAGGAAGTAAAGTCGGATTTCGCGGCCAGAACAGAAAGCTGAAAGCGAAAACGACAACGGTCAATTACTGTGGATCAGATATAAGGGTTGAATTTGATAACTCAATGACAGATTTATGCATTTTTATTCTGAGAATGCAAAAAATTGTCTTTAGCCTATATCAGAAAAGCCTGTGTAATAGTGTTATAGCAATCTGGCAATAAAGATCACTCATCTGGCGACGAAATTTCCTTTTTACGGGATTTATTCTGGCTGACCCTTGAATCCGTTGTCAGGATACCCATAATGCAATGACTAGTTAAACCGACCACCTAAAGAGGATTGGATGGAAAATACGACCGAATCAACTGTAGACAGAATCAAAGAGCAAATTGCTGAAAACCCGATCCTGTTATATATGAAAGGCTCCCCAAAACTGCCAAGCTGTGGTTTTTCTGCACAGGCGGTACAGGCGCTGATGTCATGTGGCGAACCTTTTGCCTATGTTGATATTCTGCAAAACCCGGATATCCGTGCGGAATTGCCAAAATATGCAAACTGGCCAACATTTCCGCAACTGTGGGTTGACGGCGAGCTGGTAGGTGGCTGTGACATCATCATCGAAATGTTCCAGCAACAAGAGTTGCAACCGCTGATCAAAGAAACTGCAGAAAAGTACAAAACAGAAGAAGAGTAATCGACTTTCTGGCCAATGCAGTTTGGCGGCAAAAAGCACAAAAAAATAAACCCGGCATCGCCGGGTTTTTTTGTGTCAATCTGACACAAACTGGTCGAAGGGAGATAACCAAAAAAAGTACAAAAAATAGCCTGAAAATAGCATTTTTTAAGACGTATAAACGCCGCCAATATAGTAATAGACAAACCACAAAACCAAATCCTCTATCACTTTAAAAAATATTTTTAATTTCTTTAAAATCGTTTGTTTTTGAGTGATTTGCGATTTATAAGTTCCCTCAGCAAACGGCCAGTTTGCAAAATTATTAAACATTAAAAACAGAAATTATCACCCACTGAGGGACGTTTTTTTACATCGAAGAAACACCCAGTGGACAGATGACGAAAATCCAGGAAACCACTATGAAAACTTCACTGTCACAAGTGACCAGAAATGTGCGAATTGCACTGGCAGCATCTGCTGCTGTGGGCATGCTCGCATCTGCAAATACCTATGCGCAGGAAGCTGACGAAGCCGAAGCGAAAGATTTTGAACAAATCGCCGTTGTAGGTACTCGCGCTGCGCCTCGTTCTGTTGGCGAGTCTCCAGTACCGGTAGATATCATTTCCAGCGACGAATTCCAAAACCAGGGCGCAACTGACATGGTCTCCATGATGCAGACCGTTGTTCCTTCGTTTAACGTGAACGACCAGCCAATCAACGATGCATCAACACTGGTACGTCCGGCTAACCTGCGTGGTATGGCATCAGACCACACCTTGGTGCTGGTAAATGGTAAGCGTCGTCACCGCTCTGCGGTAATCACTTTCCTGGGTGGCGGTCTTTCTGACGGTGCACAAGGACCAGATATTTCGGTTATTCCTTCATCTGCACTGAAGCAGGTGGAAGTACTGCGTGACGGTGCAGCTGCTCAGTACGGTTCTGACGCTATCGCGGGTGTGGTTAACTTCGTACTCAACGACGCCGATGAAGGCGGTATGGTTGAAGCCCGTTATGGTTCTTACTACGAAGGCGACGGCGACCTGATGCAAATCTCAGGTAACATCGGCCTTCCGTTAAGCGAGAACGGTTTTATTAACCTGTCTGCTGAATACCGCACTGCTGATCCAACATCGCGCAGCGTACAGCGTGACGACGCAGCGGCCCTGATTGCTGCGGGCAACACTGCTGTTGCCGATCCTGCCCAAGTATGGGGTTCGCCTGAAATTAAAGACGACATCAAGTTCTTCGCGAACTTAGGTCTGGAACTGAATGATAACGCCGAAGCCTACATGTTCGGTAACTACGCAGAGCGTGAAGTGGAAGGTGGTTTCTACTACCGTAACCCGCACAACCGTGGCGGTGTGAATGACGGTGGTACTGATGCCGACGGTAACCAGTTACTGCTGGTTGGCGACCTGACAGGCGATATGTCTGGTAACTGCCCAACTGACATTCAAGTAGGCGACAACGTGCTTGAAAATCCACGTTACATCAACGAAGTTGCTAACAACCCGAACTGTTTCGCATTTAACGAAATGTTCCCAGGTGGTTTCACGCCTCGCTTCGGTGGTACGGTTCAAGATATGTCATTGGTATTCGGTACCCGTGGTGAGCTGCCAAACGAAATTGGTTACGACATCAGCTTAAACCTGGGTCAGAACGAAATCGATTTCGCGATTTCAAACACCATCAACCCCTCTTTAGGTCCAGACACGCCAACGTCGTTTAAGCCTGGTACTTACGTTCAGTCTGAACAGACTTTCGACCTTGACCTGACCAAGCCAATTGAAGTGGGTCTGAATGAGCCTCTGTATCTGGCTGGTGGTTTCCAGTATCGCCACGAGAGCTACGAAGCGAAAGCGGGTGATATTGCCTCTTATGAAATTGGTCCATTGGCTTCACAAGGCTTCGGTATCGGTTCAAACGGTTTCCCGGGTCTGTCTAACAAGAGCCAAGGCGAAGCATCACGTCACAACATTGCATTCTATTTAGATGCTGAATTGTACCTGACGGATGATTTCCTGGTTGCCGCTGCGGTACGTTACGAAGACTACTCTGACTTCGGTAACACCACGAAAGGTAAAGTGTCTGCGCGTTACCAGTTAACCGATAACATTGCACTGCGTGGTGCGTACTCTACTGGCTTTAAAGCGCCTACAATCGGTCAGAGCACCGTGCGTAACGTAACTACTGCATTTGGTGCGAGTGGTCAGCTGGAAGATCAGGCAACATTGCCACCAACAGATCCTATCTCTGTACAGAAAGGCGGTACGCCATTAACACCAGAAGAATCTGAGTCTATGAGCTTCGGTGTTGTTGCTGAGTTCGACAACGGTCTGTTCTTGACTGCCGACTACTACCACATTGAAGTGACTGACCGTATCAGTACAACTTCAGCAATCGCGTTAACTGAAGAAGACATTGCAGCACTGCTGGCACAAGGTGTGAGCGATGCGTCTAGCTTCTCTGCGGTTAAGTTCTTCACTAACGATTTCGATACCACAACTGAAGGTCTTGATGTTGTTGCTAACTACAGCCAGGACATGTTTGGCGGTGAAACCAAGTACTCACTGGCATACAACTGGACCTCAACAACGGTTGACCAAGCTTCAGACAACATCACACCAGAGCGTGTACGTATGCTGGAAGACAACCTGCCAGCAACCCGTTGGAGCTTTACTGCCAACCACACTAATGGTGACTGGCGCGTACTGGGTCGTCTGAACTATTTCGGTAGCATCTTTGAAGATCACCTGGATTCAGGTCTGCCTATCGAAAATATTGGTTCTGAGCTGAGCCTAGACGTTGAAGTGGGTTATCACTTTACCGACGACCTGCAGGTTGTTGTAGGTGCGAAGAATGCGCTGGATGAGTACCCAGACCGCAATACGCAGTACGATAATGAGATTGCTGGTGCGATGTATCCGGTAACTTCACCACTGGGTATCAATGGTGGTTTCTACTACGTTCGTGGTATTTACACCTTCTAATAGCTAGAACTGTCAATTAAAAGGGGGCTTTGCCCCCTTTATTGGCTGTAAAAAGTACAAAAAAATGCATGACTTATGTAGTAATAAACTGGCAATATAGCCTGTGTTGTAACGGTTTTGCTACATATACTGCGAAGAGAATATGACCAGAAAGTCGACTATTGCTGCCACATTTATAAAATACCGCACAAAAATGATGCGGGCTGTGGGCGCTATTGTCAGTTCGGATGATATCGAAGACATCGTGCAGGAAGCGTTCATAAAAAGTTACGAAGCAGAACTTACACAAGAGATCCGCTACGAACGCACTTACATGCTCAAAACAGCAAGAAACCTTGCGCTTAATCATGTGAACAGTGCTGCCAGCCAGTTAAATCAGGCGGTAGACGATATGGACATGCTATCTAATGATCTCATTGGATATAACCTTGAAAAGCATGTCGAAAGTAAAGAGCGATTTATTCATTTCTGCCGTGCGACTGAATCTTTGTCGCCAGAAGTGAAGCGAGTATTTTTATTAAAGAAAGTTTATGGCATGAGCCAGCGCGACATTGCTGAGCTTGTGGGGCTAAGTGAAAGTACTGTAGAGAAACACGTGGCGAAAGGCCTGTTACAGTGCTCTAAATTTCTGGCGTCATCCGGTGACACATCCAGAGACAAACCCGTTAAGCCTAAACATCATCAGGACAATCATAGTAGTTAAGCCATGAGTAATGTCAGTAAATTTACCAGCAAGGACGATATCCACGAAGAAGCGTGTTTGTGGATAAGCCGGATTGATCGCGGTTTGAATAGTGAAGAGACCGAATCACTGCATGCATGGTTGGGCGCAAGTTCCAGTCATCGCAGGATCCTTTTCGAAGTGGCTCAATTGTGGGACGACTTGAGCGTACTTAATGAATTAAAAGGGCTGTTCCCAGATCGTAATCAATATAACGGCGAAGCCCGCAAAGCTAAGAGCATTTTGCGCCAGGCACGCTGGAGCGTTGCCGCGGGTTTTATTTTGATGGTTGCCGCTGCTGCCATGATGGTGGATTCCTATTGGCTTAATCAGAGCGATTCCGGCTATCAGTTGGTCCAGCGAGTAGGAACGGCCATTGGTGAGCAGAAAACCCTGACCCTGAACGACGGTTCAGTGGTGCACATGAATACTAACTCCGCGATTCACATTAAGTTTGATGAAGACGAGCGGATCATTGATTTAATCAAGGGTGAAGCCCACTTCACCGTTGCCCACGATGCAAGCAGACCTTTCACCGTGACTGCTGGTATTAACACCGTCACCGCCATCGGTACGGCGTTTAACATGCAGTATACCAACGACGAGGCATTTGAATTGGTCGTCACTGAAGGGCGAGTTCTGGTGCAAGATAAAGTGTCTTCGATTTCCCGGGAGGAAATTGCAGATGTAATAAAGTCTGGAACAACTCGCGCTGACCTTAAGTTACTGGCCGCTGGTGAAAAAGCCAATGTCGACGGTATCCTCAGCGATCTGAAAAATCTCGACGATGATGCCATGGAGCAAGATCTCGCTTGGCAACAGGGCATGATTGTATTCAAAGGTGAAGCGTTAGAAGATGCTTTACGTGAAATTGAACGTTACACCGCTGTCAGCTTCGAAATAGATGGCGTAGAACTGCGTAAAAAGCGCGTGGCTGGATATTTCAAGGTAGGTGATATCAGTGGCCTGCTATCTGCACTTAAAAACAGCTTCCATATCGAGCACAAGCGAGTGGATGCTATGACGATTCAATTGTCAGAGCAAGAAAGCTAATTCAAGAGTAGCCCGCTTCATAGCGGGCGGCTATTTTTTTGCCTTATATCAATTTTTATTAGCCTCGTTCACAGTGGATGTGGCAATTCTCAAATTATCTTAGTATTAATTTTTATTATTCCGACCATTGGTATACTGTGCCGGTCGTAGTATGTAGGTAGCGTTGTGGAAGTCAGAAAAGTCGTTATACTGCATTAACAGCAACATCAATACTTTGTAACTCACTATATGTATAGCCTGTAAGCGAATCAGCGCTGAATAATAATAACGAAACCACGTAATAGTGAAAATTCGACAATGTTAATTTTTAATACTTTTGACACCTAGCCTGTTCATGCGCTTTCCATTAGTAAGCCAACGCCTTAGACGACAGCTTCGCATCACCGGATTAGTTGCAGCCAGCTACTTCGCTGCATCTGTTGCAATGGCTCAACAGAAAATTGAATTCGACATTCCTGCGCAGCGGGCGGATGTTGCGTTAACAGAATTCGCTAAACAAGCGAATACCACTTTACTGTTTCCTTATGAACTCGCCGAGAAAGTGCAAGCTAATGGCTTGTCGGGTACTTTTACCCTGCAGGAGGGGTTACTTCATCTTTTGAAGGGAACCGAGCTCGCCGTGCAGATTGATGCTACCGGCATGCTAACCGTAAAGCCTATTGTTGAGTTACGCCAGCCACCACCGCGTCCACCTAAATCCCGCATTAATGATGACATCGGTTTTTCTATTGAACGCATCGCTATCGTAGGCACCCGCAGTGCACCACGTTCAGTGGTTGAGTCGCCGGTGCCACTAGACATTATTGCCGGTGATACACTCCAAGCCCAGGGCAGTTCTGATGTGTTAAGCATGTTGGCCGGTGTTGTACCGTCACTGAATGTAAACGATCAGCCCATTAACGATGCCGCTAGCTTAGTACGCCCGGCCAATCTGCGAGGGATGGCTGCCGACCACACGCTGGTGTTACTTAATGGCAAGCGACGTCATCGCTCTTCTGTGATTACGTTCCTGGGCGGCGGTTTATCAGATGGTGCACAGGGGCCTGATATTTCAGTCTTGCCCGCCGGTGCCATGAGACAGGTGGAAGTGCTTCGCGACGGCGCCGCAGCACAGTACGGTTCGGACGCGATTGCTGGGGTTATCAACTTTGTGCTCGACGATCGTCGAGAGGGGGGATACCTCAGCGCGAAAACCGGTGAGTATTATGAAGGTGATGGTGAACTGGTTCATCTACAAGGGAACCTTGGCACGTCATTGGGAAGTGGCTTTTTTAATATCACGGCAGAGTACCAACAACGAAATGGCACGAGTCGTTCTGTGCAGCGTGCCGACGCACAAGCGCTTATCGACGCCGGTAATACGTTTGTTTCATCCCCCTCCCAGGTATGGGGAGCGCTGGATGTAAATAGCGACGCCAAACTGGCTTTTAATGCGGCAGTTCCGCTAACCGAGAAAGTCGATGTCTATTGGTTTGGTACCGCTGCACGTCGTGAAATTGAGGGCGGATTTTACTATCGTCACCCTCATACCAGACTGGGGATTTTTGCTGATCCAAACAGTGATACAGCCAAACTTCTCGTCGCAGACAAAGATGGCTTAGGGCAGGGGATAACGTGTCCCGATATTTTTATCACCGACAACAACGTGTTGGACGACCCCGCCTATTTGCAAATCGCGGATAATTCTACTCCGCTGGGCCAGAACTGTTTTGCATTTAATGAGTGGTTTCCCGGTGGTTTCACGCCACGTTTTGGCGGAGTGATAAAAGACGGTTCTGCATTTGCGGGCATTCGTGGTGAGCTCAATGATGATTGGCTTTTTGATCTTAGTGCCAGTGTCGGTTATTCGAATGTGAGCTACCGCTTGCATAACACCATTAACCCCTCACTAGGCGAAGCAACCCCAACCAGTTTTACGCCCGGTGCAGTTAGTCAGTTAGAGCGTACCATCAACCTGGATTTTTCTCGCTTCTTAGACAGTTGGACATCTAAACCTATCAGTTTCGCCACGGGTATGGAGTGGCGACGTGAGCGCTATAGCCAGCAGGCAGGGGATGACGCGTCGTGGATTGAAGGGCCGTTTGCGAACAATGCAGAAGTTGCGACTTCTCCTGGCTTTGGTATTGGTTCTAATGGCTTTCCGGGTTATCAGCCAGTAACTGCAGGGGACTGGAGCCGCCACAACTGGGCCTTATATGCCGATGTGGAAATGTTCCTGAGCGAAGATCTGCAACTTGCCACCGCATTGCGCTCAGAGCACTTCTCTGATTTTGGCTCTACCCTAGATGGTAAGGTCAATCTGCGATACCAGTTAAACGATATCGTTTCTTTTCGAAGCTCTCTCAGCTCGGGCTTTAAGGCGCCCACGGTGGGGCAGAGCAATGTCATCAACATTACTACAGCCTATGCGTCAACGGGTCTGGAAGATCAAGCAACGCTGCCTCCTACGCATCCTATCTCGCAAATGCTGGGTGCCGAACCGCTAACCCCAGAAGAATCGATTAACAGCAGCATTGGACTGGTCGCCTTTTGGGACGAGGATTTTTATCTCACCGTCGATTATTTCAATATTCGTCTGTATGACCGTATCAGTACCACATCCGCCATTCCTCTTACTGCAGACGACGTGGAACAACTTATCGCACAAGGTAATCCCGAAGCCGACAACTATCGCGCGATTAAATATTTTGCCAATGATTTTGATACTGCGACACAGGGTGTCGATATTGTATTGAATTACCGGTTTGATTTGGCGGATGTGACCAATGCGCTAACGACATCATTTAACTGGACAGATACGCGGGTTAAGCGGCTTTCGGCTTTTCCGCAAACTCAGCCTGATGGTAAAGTGTTACTGGTGCCTAGTCTGACACCGCAGCGGGTGCGCATGCTGGAAGACAACCTTCCCGCCGTGCGGATAACCACTACCTTAAAGCAACACTGGCAGGCCTGGTCTATGCTTTGGCGGCTTAAGTACTATGGCGCGTTTTATGAAGACCATGTTGATGCGGCTGCGGGAATGGATATCGACGGTAGCAGCATGATTACCCTGGATGCGGAATTAAGCTGGCATTACTCTGAAAACTTGACGGTGGCGTTAGGGGCTTCGAATGTATTTAATACAACGCCGCAAATTAATCCCTATGCAGATGTAGTCGGGGCGCTGTATCCACCTACATCACCTTCAGGCATGAACGGCGGATTCTGGTACTTGCAGTCGCGATATGATTTTTAAGAACGTGTGCAGGTTCGTGTTCGAAAGAAGCTTGAGGGCGTTAAACGTGCTAGGGCGCTGAACCCTGGAAGGCGTAAAATAAAACTGAAATAAAGGGGAAGGTTAGTTAGCAAACCTCTTTGAATAACGTTTCATCGATAATTGTTGAATCGATAATTTGCTGAGCCATCTGAATGCACTTTCCGCATTGATTACCCAGATCGAGTTGCTGACGAAGTTCACGGATGTTACCTACGCCATCTTGTTCTACTGCATTTTTGATGTCTTTATCTGTTACGCCATAACACATGCAAACAAACATACTACCAACCCGTTAAATTAAATCGTTAATGATAATAATTGCTATTTGTATGTTTGGCAAGGTGGAAAGATCATTTTTATGATTAAACTTTAGACTAAATACAGTGGCGATTAATAACATCGATAGATTTTGACAACAGAATACTTGGCTTTCATTTATCCGCACCTATATTGAAAGTGCCGCAATGGCAAAACTATAACAATCTGAAAAAATTTGGAGCAAACAATGAGCGTACTGGTAGGCCGTCCGGCCCCTGACTTTACTGCAGCAGCTGTTTTAGGCAGTGGTGAAATCGTTGATACTTTCACTTTAAGCGAAGCGATTAAAGGTAAAAAAGCGGTTATCTTCTTTTACCCGCTGGACTTCACTTTTGTATGTCCTTCTGAACTGATTGCTTTTGACAAGCGTTACGAAGAGTTCCAGAAGCGCGGTGTAGAAGTGATTGGTGTATCTATCGATTCTCAGTTCTCTCACAATGCGTGGAGAAACACGCCAGTAAATGAAGGCGGTATTGGTCCGGTTAAGTACACACTGGTTGCTGACGTTAAGCATGAAATCTGCCAGGCATATGACGTTGAGCACCCAGAAGCAGGTGTAGCGTTCCGTGGTTCTTTCCTGATCGACGGTGAAGGCAATGTACGTCACCAGGTGGTTAACGATCTGCCTCTGGGTCGGAACATCGACGAGATGCTGCGTATGGTTGACGCACTGAGCTTCCATGAAGAGCATGGTGAAGTATGTCCAGCAGGTTGGACTGAAGGTAAGTCTGGCATGGACGCATCCCCAGCAGGTGTTGCTAAATACCTGTCAGAAGAAGCTGACAAGCTTTAATCGACGGTGTGATACCTCTACGCCGCGCTGATGAAAATCATCGCGGCGTTTTTGTTTCTAGCGCTTCTCGGAAGACAAACTATTACCCAAATGTTCCAGTGTTTGTCAGTTGGTCAACGGCTTAAGCGTTCTCGGCTACAGGCCATCCACCTAGTGATTTGTAACGATTAACGATGTAGCAGAACAACTCAGCGGTTCTTTCGGCATCATAGAGCGCGCTATGTGCTTCACTCTGATCAAACGGGATGCCGGCTTCACGGCAGGCTTTTACCAGTACGGTTTGCCCTACAGCAAGGCCTGCTAAGGTAGTGGTATCAAACGAGACGAAAGGGTGGAATGGCGTGCGTTTGATATTGCTTCGCGCAATAGCAGCATTCACAAAACTCTGATCAAAGGTCGCATTGTGGGCAACAATGACCGAGCGTTGACAGTCAGCATCTTTTTGCAGTTTTCTGATTTGCTTGCACACTTCCTTCATGACTTCGGTTTCATCAAGGGCGCCGCGTAATGGACAATGAGGATCAATACCGTTGAAATCCAGCGCAGCCTGTTCGAGGTTCGCCCCTTCAAACGGGTTAACATGAAAGTGTACGGTTTTATGAGGGTGTAGATCGCCGTTTTCATCCATCTGAAGTGTCACCGCAGCAATTTCAAGCAGGGCGTCGGTGGCGGCATTGAAACCGGCAGTCTCCACATCAATAATGACGGGGAAATAACCGCGAAAGCGATGCTTCAGTACATTGGCATTTTCAGACATAAACAGCAGAAATCCTTGATAATAAAGGCGTGCATTTTACAGATAGTCGCTGAAAAACCAGCCTGGGCGTTCAGGAATATCATGGCGAAAGGCGTGATTATCGCAAGAACTGCTTTGGGTATCTACCTTTGAAAACTAAGCAATGCTGCGAATACGCGAATTGTTGTTGTGCTGTGCTAAACTTTTTTCTCATCGTGGCGATAAAGAAAGTGCAGATCATCTTTTGTAGCAGGGCGGAATATGTTTCGACAGGTATTAATCGGCATCTTATTGATCAGTGCGCCAGCAATGGGCGCAATGCGGCAGTATGCCGCTCCCGTAGAAGCATCTGACTGGATGCTGAAAGAGCAAACGCGCCTTCAGTGCACTCTTGCTCACACCGTGCCGGGCTATGGCGATGCGCTATTTTCAAGTGTGGCTTCCAAACAGTTAAACATGGAATTTGAACTGGACATGGATTTGTTGCCAAAAAAATTCGATGTCGCTGCGGTGTATTCCGTGCCGCCTACCTGGATGCCAGGAGCAATGCCCAAGAATATTGCCGACATGACGCTGCGAACCCAATACAACGGCGACTTACCTGAGCAAGCTGCATGGACCATGCTAAGCGAGCTTGAAAAGGGTTACTGGCCCACGATTTATTACAAAGATTGGTATAACGAGTACGATAAAGTTGCCGTGGCACTGAATGCCAGTAACTTTACACCTGTATATCGAAATTTTGTGAAATGCGTTTCGCAGCTCCTGCCTTACAATTTCGACGATATTGCCTATACCGTGTTGTCCTACGAGAAAAGCAGTGTTGACCTCACAAAATACTCGCAAAAGCGATTGAGTATGATTGGCGAGTACTTAAAAGAAGATAAAGAATTGGAGTTAGTACTTCTCGATGGCTACACCGATAGCTATGGAAGTCGCTATAGCAACGAGCAGCTTTCTATTCGTCGTGCGGAGCAGGTAAAGTCGTTCTTCACCTCTATGGGGGTGGATGCTGAGAGAATTGAAGTTACCGGGCATGGTGAGAAACGCCACATTTCACCAAACACCAATGCCGATTCACGGGCAATGAACCGTAGGGTTGTAGTGCGCTTGTCCAAAGGATAGACACGCCACAGTGAGAAACTAAAACGCCGGCAAGACTGCCGGCGTTTTGCTATTTACCACTTTGTCGCAGAAAATTCTTCACGGGGGGAATTTGATCGGTAAATACGCCATCTACTGCCAGTGGTCCCGTTAATAATCCAAGGATCTGCTCTGCAGTCATTCCCGTGGGGAGTGCATCAATCCGAAATGTATAAGGGTGGATAACCAGGCCTTCTTTTTTTGCCGTTGCCAGCCAGGGACTCGGAACAACCTTACCTTGCTGCAGCGCTTTCATGTCTAATAGCTGTGGGAACCAGGGGCCAATGCCGTCGGCGTATTTTGCTATATCCTGCATGCCTTGTCGGGTTAGCAGCGCCTGATAATCGGTCGCAGACTCGCCCCAACTGTTGTCGGCCAGCAGTAAGACAATCTTGCCTTTAAAACCAAGCTCGTTGCGTAAGCGCTTCACTTCAGCAAAATCAAAACACTGCACATAAATGTTCGCATTTTTGCCATTGAGATTGTAGCGCGCCAATGTGTCCAGTAGTTGTTGACTGATATCTACGCCTTCTTTTTTATGCCAGGCAGGGGATTTGATTTCAGTATAAAAGCCAATATTGCTTTTGAACTCGCGGTTAAGTTCACTGATAAGTTCAATGTGTTCATCTAGCGTAGCAACGGTAAACAGGGCTTTGCTGCCATGATAGCGATTGGCAAACACTTGTTTTCCATCTGTATCCGACCGTTCTTTTACTTGCAATGTACGTAATTCCGCTAGCGTAAAATCCAGTGCGTACCAACGGCCATCGTCACGAGAGCGTTCGGGAAACTTCGAAGCCACATCGGTTACGGTTTCCAGATGAATATCGTGAAGCACAACCAATTCGCCGTCTTTCGTCGCCACCACATCTTGTTCGATGAAATCGGGTTGCTGAGCAAACGCCAGAGAAGCAGCTTCCAGGGTATGTTCAGGCAAATAGCCAGATGCGCCGCGGTGGGCAATGATATCGAAGGCGCTGGCTTGGCTGGTGATCAGCGCTGTGGATAACGCAATGGCTTTTAGTTTGCTGGTAAACACGAGTAATCCTTTTTTGTGATGCTCGCCGAATGATCATGACGATGCTTTAAATGTTAACACGCGTTATAGACAGTAATGTGGCAGTGGCACTATCTCAAGAAGAAACGGTTAGATAGAGCGCTGAATGGGTTCGGCAAAAGTGACTGAGTGAAAAGCTTAAGAGGGGGAGTATTCGCTATTTTAAGCGCTAGGTTGAAATGCTATCAATAACGACGAGAGGCAAAGAACGGGTTTGCAGGCAAACAAACCCGTTCAATTCGTTACTTATGACGCTTAAAAGGAGGACGATTACCTTTTAATTTGGGTTTGTCCTCATCTTCAAGTAATTCTAACTGCGCTACATCGTAAACTGGCATGCGAGTGGTAACCCGTCGATAGGGAGGCTTGCCGCGTTTAATGACTTCTTTTACTTCCACGTACTCTGTGGCGGCTTCTCCGAGTGCTTCGAGTTGAGCAACGTCGGAAACCGGTACCGTTTTAACTACACGCTTGAACGGCGGCTTGCCAGAGTAATCTACAACTTGAATGTCGATGGTGTCTTGATCGTTACTTGCCATTACTAAGCTGCTCATTGAAGAGGCAAAAGCGAATGTGGCTAATCTTAGCGCAAATTTCATCATGGTGTCCTTATCTGTTTTTGCATCAATATGGTGCTTAGTTATTGTGATAAACAAATAGTTAACAAACAATCCTATCTGGTGATAGCTTTATTCTATCAATATTTATTTATTCTGGTAATGATTGCTATCTGATTAGGCCATTATAGGCGCATTTTCATGAGATTTGCTTTTTGGTGGTGCAATCTCGTTGTGCGGTGCTCGTTAGTGGGGCGATAGCCAATTTGCTGAAGACTTTGATGTCTGTGAGATCAGGCACTTACATACTGGCCATATAGTTGCTGTGTAATTAGGGTTAATAAACAGGACAATGATCATGAAACCCCTGAGTAACCGTGCACAGTCGTTTAATCTATTAAAGAGCCCATTAAAAAGCGTACTGATATTCGCGCTAACATTGCTGTCGATGCATGCGCTAGCCAGTGAGCAAACCATCAGTCTACAACAACATGCGGGCGGTACATTGTATCTGGATGCCACGCTCGACTCGGCGGTTAAAGCATCATTCCTGCTCGATACGGGGTCCAGTTTATTGACACTTAATGAGCAAACCTTCAAAGCGTTAAATCGAAACAAAAAGCTGACTGCAACCAGTAAAGCCGCTGCGCGAATGGCCAACGGCAAAATTGTCACGGTGTCTCAATATCGTCTCGATTCAGTACGTATTGGTGGGCATTGCGAAGTTGGGCCGGTGGATGTCTCTGTACTGCCAAGAGGCAGTAATATTCTTGGTGTGAACGCACTACTGAAAGCGGCACCGCTAACCCTGACAGCGGAACAAATAACACTGTCAGGATGCTTGCAGGATTAAATACTGGCATTAACGGGTAACATGCATCAGCCGTATTAGGGCTTGCGTATCACTCGTAATCCGATGCGTAAGTATCTTCATAGGAATGGGAGTAAAACTCAAACAAGTTGCCGAATGGGTCTTCAAGATACACCATTTGTGCTTGTTTAAGCTCATCATCAGGATGATAGCGGTGGATATCCATACGCACTTTGCCGCCATACGCTTCAACACGCTGAATCGCCGTATTGAACTGTTCCTTGGGTAACTGTACGCAGAAGTGGAAGATACCAAGGCGTGAGAAGTCTACCTGGTGGCGTTCTTCACGGTCTACCATTTCGAACAACTCGACTCCGATCCCGTCGGATGTAACTAGGTGAGCAATATTGAAACCCTTAAAACCTTCGCCGAATACCGCGGTGCACATCCGGCCAATGGCTGATTCTCGCTCTTCGATAACCTTGGTGTTGTTCATCACAATTCTAAAGCCTAACGCGTTGGTGTAGAATTCAACGGCCTTATCCATGTCGCCAACCATAATGCCCACGTGATTCATTTTCATAATGTTCTCCTCAACTAAAACAACATGAGCAAGCGTAAGGAAATTACTTGATTACGTGAAATTATCATTAATAATTAAATTAATAATTTTCTGTTATGGTATTTCTATGTTGAATCCGATTTGGTTACACACCTTTGTCACGCTGGTGGATACAGGGCATTTTACCCACACGGCAGAAAAGCTGTTTATGACGCAGCCGGGTGTGAGTCAGCATATCAACAAGCTTGAGCAGGCATGTGGCCATGTGCTGATTAGGCGCGAGAATAAATCTTTTGATGTGACTGAGCAGGGCAAACTGGTTTATCGCTATGCAAAGGGGTTGGCGGCACGGGAACATAGTCTGTTCGAGCAACTTGCTTTTGATGATCCTCACGTGGGAGACATCACCATTGCCAGCTCTGGCTCAGTGGCGCTATTGCTTTACCCTCAGTTGGTTGATTTGCAAAGCCGGTACCGACAATTGTCTATTCGGTTTGTTGCCGCGCCAAATCATCAAATACTGCAAGATGTTCAGGATCATCGCGTGGACATGGGGATTGTCACCGATATTAATCATTCACAATTATTTGATTCCAATAAACTGGGTGAGGAAGAGCTTTGTTTGGTGGTCCACAAAGAAACCGATTTAAACGTGGATAAAGCCGCCATACTGATGCAAACCGGCCTGATATCACACCCAGACGCGATACATTATTTGTCGCTTTATTTTAGTCAATGCCAGGAACCATCGCTGTTGAAAATTAATATCAGCGATATACCGGTAGTTGGCGCGGTTAACCAAATTGGCCAGATCTTGTATCCCATTGCACAGGGCATCGGGTTTACGGTGCTTCCGAAAAGTGCGGTCTCAGCATTTCCGTTAAACGCGCAGTTGCAGATCGTGCCGCCTGTACGGCCTGTAATCGAAGAGCTCTATCGAATTACAAAAAGAAACAGAGTGCTACCAGCACGTTTTGATACCGTCAATCAGGTGATTGAAATGGTTTGGTGAATGTGGCGATTCCCCGTGCTGACGCGCCACTAAATCTCAGTTTTTTCTTTAAACCCACACAAATCTTCAATAATGCAGGAGCCGCAACGGGGTTTGCGAGCGATACAGGTGTAGCGGCCATGAAGAATAAGCCAGTGGTGTACATCGACTTTAAATTCTTTGGGGACCACTTTAAGCAGCTTTTCTTCCACTCGGTCTACATTCTTGCCCATGGCGAATTTGGTGCGATTTGATACCCGGAAAATGTGGGTGTCGACAGCTATCGTGGGCCAGCTAAAGGATAATTAAAGTAGCTATTGATTAAACAGAGTGTGGCTGGAGGTGCTGTTTAAGCTTTTCATCCCAATACGGTTCACTATTAAAGTAACTCGAAAAGTAATCAATAAACGCTCTGACTTTAGGTGCTAATTGTCTGGAGCTTGGGTAAACCGCCCAAATAGCGGTTTCAGAAATCAATGGGTATTCGGATAATACTTCTACTAACTCACCATTAATTAATTGTTGATAGGCACTCCAGGTTGAATTGACAGTTATACCTATGCCATATGAGCAAGCGTCACGTATTGCTTCCCCGTTGTCGGTACTAAAGTTGCCGGTGACTTTAATATTTAGCGTTTCATTGCCACCCTTAAATGCCCAATGATCTAAATTTAAGAGGGTTATACAGTTATGATCTCTCAGTTCCATGGGTGAGGCAGGAGAACCATATTTAGATATGTACTCAGGGGACGCACATAAAATCCGTCTATCGTTTACTAGTTTTTTGGCTATTAGTGTTGAGTCTTTTAATTGCGAATTTCGGATGGCAATATCAAAACCGCCTTCTACTAAATCAACTATGGTATCGGACAGTTTTAAATCTATTTTTAGATTAGGGTATTCATTCATAAAGCCTTTCATCGCAGGCAATATATGCATGCGACCAAATGAGGCTGGAGCAGCAACACGCAACGTTCCACTTGGCTTTAAGTTCCCAACTCCCACCGATGCTTCAGCCGCTTCCACGCTAGCAATTACGTCTTCAGCATGATGAAGAAATGCGACGCCATCTTCAGTTAAAGATATCTTTCTTGTTGTTCTATGAAAAAGCCTTACGCCCAAACTTTCTTCCAGCTTTCTAATATGGCTACTCGCCACAGCGGCAGATAAGCCAAGTTCAGCGCCTGCAGAGCTTATGTTGTTTGTAGTGGCTACTCTAACAAATAGCTTTAGATACTCAATATTCATTATAAACTTTTTGTTGAAAGTGATTATTTATTTTGGGCAATTATCAACATCCCCTTTGAAGATTATACTCGTTTTAGCTTAAACATGAACAGAGCGTAACCGGAGAGTCAAAATGAGAGCAATGGTAGTTAACAAATTTGGTGGACCAGAGGTATTTGAACTTAAACATGTCGGCAAACCAGAAGTGAAACCGATGCATGTGTTGGTGAATATAAAAGCCACAAGTGTGAATACCGTGGACACAATGATCCGTCAAATGGGCAGCGAGTTACCTTTGTCCCCTTCAGCGCCTGCTATTTTGGGAATGGATTTCGCCGGAATAGTAGAAGAAGTGGGCGATGGCGTGACAGATTTCAAAATAGGAGATGAAGTGTATGGGTGTGCTGGTGGGCTTGCTGATCTGCCCGGGACATTAGCAGAATATATCGCTGCGGATTTTCGACTTATAGCTAAAAAGCCAGGGAATTTATCCATGGAACAAGCTGCCGCACTGCCATTAGTGGGTATTACTGCTTATGAAGGGCTAACCCGTGCGGGTGTTAAACAAGGCCAAAAAGTGCTGGTGCATGGTGGCTCAGGAGGTGTTGGTCACGTAGCGCTTCAACTTGCAAAATATTTTGGCGCTGAGGTTTATTCAACAGGAGGGGGAGATGTGCAGCTAGCTCTTATCAGTAAGTTAGGTGCCACCGCTATAAATTATAAAACAGAAGACGTAGCCGAATATGTAGAAAAATATACTAAAGGAATTGGCTATGATGTTGTATTCGACTCGGTTGGTGGTGAAAACATGCTGAACTCGTTTGAGGCGACTGCTTTAAACGGACACATTGCCACAACTGTTGCAATGCTTGACTTAGATTTATCGTTAGCTCATTTCAAAGGTTTGTCTTTGCATGTGGTATTTATGCTGATACCTATGCTCCACAATGTAAATCGGGAAGATCACTCTGACATACTTAAGGAGCTAGCCCGAATTGTTGAAGCGGGAGAGCTTGAAGTTGTTCTGGACAGTCAATCATTTTCACTAAATGAAGCGGGAAAAGCACATGAACGATTATCTAGTGGAAAAGCCATGGGCAAAGTTGTGATCAGCGTGTGAAGAGGGATGAAATGAAAACCATATTAATCACAGGTGCGACAGATGGCATTGGTCTAGAAACCGCGCAGATATTGGCTGGTTTAGGACACAACCTGGTTATTCACGGACGAAATGCAGACAAGCTGAAAAAGACTCACAAATTGCTATTAGAGATTGCTCCAAATATTGAAATAGACACTTATAAGGCTGACCTCTCAGACTTTTATCAAGTGGCGCAGTTAGTGGACAATATAAAAAAATGTCATCAATCGCTAGATATTATTATCAACAATGCAGGCGTATTCAAGACGGATAAGCCTGTTAGCGGTGTCGGGGTGGATGTAAGGTTTGTCGTTAATACGATTAGCCCTTTCATCATCACCAAAGGGTTACTGCCAGTGCTAAAAGATAATGGGAGAATTATTAATTTGTCATCTGCTGCACAAGCGCCGGTCAACCTCGAAGCTATGCGAGGGAGTTTGACGATTACAGATGACTTTCAGGCTTATGCTCAAAGTAAATTGGCCATTACTATATGGTCACAAGAGTTAGCCCATGAACTAAAGTCAGACCAGGTTGTATTAGCGGTTAACCCCGGTTCATTATTGGCTAGTAAAATGGTTAAAGAAGGTTTTGGTTTGGCAGGAAACGATATCGGGATCGGTGCTGAAATATTAGTTAAAGCATCGCTCTCTGATAAGTTTGCAGAAAGCTCCGGCCGGTATTTCGATAACGATTCTAAAACGTTTTCAGTGCCTCACGTTGATGCTGCAAATTCAGAGAAGAATAAAGCGTTAATGACAATTTTGGAAAGCTTCTACACCCAATTTGGATAAAACTACCCGGTTTTATCCTTAAACTCACACAAGTCTTCAATAATACAGGAACCGCAGCGGGGTTTGCGGGCGATACAGGTATAACGGCCGTGCAGGATCAGCCAGTGGTGAACGTCGACCTTAAATTCTTTTGGGACCACTTTAAGCAGCTTTTCTTCCACTCGGTCTACATTCTTGCCCATGGCGAATTTGGTGCGATTGGATACCCGGAAAATGTGGGTGTCGACAGCAATCGTGGGCCAGCCGAAGGCGGTATTGAGCACCACATTAGCGGTTTTTCTACCAACGCCAGGTAATGCCTCTAGCGCTTCGCGGCTTTCTGGCACTTCACCGTTATGTTTCTCAACGATAATTTTACTGAGCTTGTGTACGTTCTCGGCTTTCGCATTGTACAGGCCGATGGTTTTAATGTATTCCTTTAAGCCATCTACACCTAAATCAGCAATGGCTTGTGGCGTATTGGCGACGGGGAATAGCTTAGCTGTGGCCTTATTCACGCCCACGTCTGTAGCCTGTGCAGACAGGGTTACCGCAACCAGCAATTCAAATGGGGTAGTAAAATTGAGTTCGGTGGTCGGGTGGGGATTCGCATCCCGCAGGCGGGTGAGTATTTCCCGTCTTTTTGTATTATTCATAGCGCAACATTAACTTTCAGCGGTTACCCTGATACGGGTAACGGTTTTCGTTTCAGGCTGTTGTCTCGCGGCCAGGCGAGCATCGATAACATTCTTCACGGCAATCAGTAATCCCATGCCAAGAAAGGCACCTGGCGGCAGTATAGCCAATAAAAATGGCTGCTCTGTATCAAACAACGTGATGGTCCAGTTAGTCGCAATACTGCCAAAAAGCCGATCTGCACCGGCAAGCAGCGTGCCTGAGCCCAACGCCTCTCGCATGCCGCCTAAAACCATTAGCACGGCAGTAAAACCGGCGCCCATCATCAGCCCATCTACCGCTGCAGGCAGAACCGCATTTTTCGACGCATAGGCTTCGGCACGGCCGATGATGGCGCAGTTGGTTACGATGAGCGGAATAAAGATACCCAGTGTGAGATAAAGCTCGTAGGTAAACGCATTCATTAATAACTGAACAATGGTCACAAATGCGGCAATGACCATGACAAATACCGGGATACGGATTTCGTTACGCACGATGTTGCGTACCAGGCTCACGGTAACATTTGAACCAATGAGCACCAGCATGGTGGCAAGACCAAGCCCCAGGCCATTAATAACGGTAGCGGTCACCGCCAATAAAGGGCATAAGCCCAGTAGCTGCACTAGCGCTGGATTATTTTTCCACAGACCTTCAACGGTGAGCTCTTTTAATTCGCTCATTTTGCGTCTCCTGTCGGTACGGCACAATTAGATGGGGCCGAAAATAGCATTTCTTGATTGGCTTTCACGTACAATAATGAGGCTTTCACGGCGCCAACAACGGCCCGGGGCGTAATGGTAGCACCGGTGAATTGATCGAATTCGCCACCGTCTTTTTTCACTCGCCATTTTCCAAGATTATCAGCCTCAAAATGTTCACCATTGAAGCTGGTGATCCAATTGCTCACCGCCAGTTCAATTTTGTCGCCTAACCCGGGTGTTTCCTGATGTTCCACCGCACGCACACCGAGTACAGTGAGTTCAGTATTCACACCAATCACCAAATCGATGTCACCGCTATATCCGTCTGGTGCGGTGGCTTCAATAACGAGTGCCGAGGGAACGCCATTTAGTCGGCCACGATACACGCGGTGCTGACTATCAGCGTTACCCAGCATGGGATCTGACACAATTGTACAGTCGGCATACAGTTCATTGTCATGGGTGGCCTGAGGCACAACTTCATTAAGGATAGACAGCAAACGCTGTTGTCTTTGCTGTTCAATGCGCGTTTCAGTGCCGTAAAACGTGACACCGATGAGACCTGTTGTTACCAGCGCAAACGCGCCAAGCATTACCCCATTTTTAAGTATGGTGTTCATTATTGCTTACCCCGCGAATAGCCATAAGTGCGCGGACGGGTATAGTAATCGATGAGCGGTACTGCCATGTTCATGATGATAACGGCAAAAGCCACGGCGTCCGGGTAGCCACCGAAAGTACGGATTATTACTATCCAGAAACCAATCAGAGCACCGAAAACCAGACGTCCTTTTTGTGTGGTAGACGCTGATACCGGGTCGGTGGCGATAAAAAATGCACCGAATAAAACGCTACCGTTTAGTAAGTGAAACAACGGCGATGCGTAAATGTCTGGATTAATGAGGTGCATGAGCAGTGCACAAATGATGACGCTTAGCATCATGCTACCGGGAATATGCCAACTGATCACTTTCAGCCGCAATAACAGCAAGCCGCCTAGCGCGTACGCGAGGCCAACCCATGACCAACCCGCCGCGGCACTGTCTGCAACACCGCTATTGAACAACCCCGAATTTAGTAATTCAGAATAGGTTTGTGACTGCGTTAAACCCGTTTTAACGTAATCGAGAGGGGTGGCCGACGTGATGCCGTCTATCGTTGTTTTTACCTGCGTAATATCCATTCCATCCACGGAGAAGCCGGTAAAAATCAAACTTAACGTGTCAGCAAAATTCAGTTGTGTTGCCTGTAACGAGACCGGGGGAAGCCACTGCGTCATTGCCGCCGGGAAAGACACCAGCAACACAACGTATGCAATCATTGCCGGGTTAAAGAGGTTGTAACCCAGTCCACCATAAAGTTGCTTCACGATGGCAATGGCAAAGAAGGTGCCAATCACTGTCATCCACCAAGGTAAGGTGGGAGGAATACTCACTGCCAGTAAACAGGCTGTGAGTACAGCGCTGTAATCGCTGAGGTTGCGTATAACGGATTTATTCCGCAACGCGAGAATAGCGGCCTCGGTTACAATCGCGGTAATAAGGGCAATAGCAGCCTGAATCATTACACCCCAGCCAAAAAAGTACAGTTGACAGGCAACGCCTGGCAGCATGGCATAGAGCACCAGACGCATCACCTGTCCGGTATCCCGTTTGGCGCGTAGGTGAGGGGAGCTAGATAAGGTTAATTTCATTAGGCTTTATTCTCGTTTTCTTTCTGTGCCTTCTTGGCCTTTGCCTTGGCGACTGCGGCGGCGATACGCTTTTTCTTTGCCTCTGCGGCGCTGTCTTCAGCACTTACATCAGGATTATGTGGCACAGGAGCCTGCTCACTTTCTTCTACCGGTTTCGTTGCTGGTGCTGAAGTGTCTGACTGAGGTGCGGATTGCTGTTCGGCCTCTCTCGCCGCTTTCTTCGCCTTGGCACGGGCAACAGCGGCGGCCACCGCGGCCTTTTTATCGCTAACTTCATTATTAGGCGCAGGGCTGGCTTCTGGCTGCGGCGTGGAATCTTTCTGCTGTTGAACAGCTTCAGCTGCGGGCGAGCCAGCCTCCCGCGCGGCCTTTTTGGCTTTGGCGCGTGCGACGGCGGCAGCCACGGCCGCTTTACGATCGTTCGCTGGTGCTGTTGCTGGCGCTGGTGAATCTGCGGGAGTCACAACTTGGTCAGAAGGGGTCTCTGCTGTTTCAGCATTCTGCGCAGCCTTTTTCGCTTTTGCCCTTGCAATAGCGGCGGCAACGGCAGCTTTCTTATCACCAGCGGGCTTCTCACTGGCCTGGGTCGCGTCCGCTGTTGTTGCTTCCGCTTTTTCTACGGAAGCTTTTTCGCCTGTCGCTTGAGCAGCCTGTGCGGCCTTTCTCGCTTTTGCCCGAGCCAGTGCAGCGGCGACTTTATCTTTCGCCGGATCGGCTGTTGCATCGGCCGCTTTTCTCGCTGGCTTTTCAGCCGCGGCTAATCTGGCTTCTTTAGCTTTGCGATGCTTCTCTTCTCGCTCTGCTTTTTCTTGTTCAAGCCGGGCTTTACGGGCTTCAAAACGCTCTTTGGCTTTTTCCGATTTTGCTTTTTCGTCGAGTTCGAGGCGAATATCGGCCTTTGCTTTACGGTAATAATGCACCAGTGGAATTTCACTGGGACACACATAGGCGCAGGCACCACATTCAATACAGTCGAAAAGATTGTATTCCTGAGTTTTGTCGTATTCGCGGGCCTTACTGTGCCAATATAATTGCTGGGGCAATAAGGTTGCAGGGCAGGCATCGGCACAAGCGCTACAGCGAATACATGCCCGTTCGTCTTCGCCTTGCGTCAGTTCATGGGTTTCAGGAACCAGTAGGCAATTGGTGATTTTAACCACTGGCACTGCTGCGTCATTTAGGGTAAAGCCCATCATTGGCCCGCCCATAATCACTTGCGGTGTTTTTTGTTTATCCGCTAAATACCCCGCCTGAGACAATAAATGATTCACTGGCGTACCAAGGCGGGTACGGTAGTTGCCAGGGCGTTTTACTGCTTTACCCGTTACCGTGACAATCCGTTCAATGAGTGGCTTGCCAAATGAAATGGCATCATTGATTGCATGACAAGTACCTACGTTGAACATGGTAACGCCAATATCCAGCGGCAGGCCTTTTCGTGGTACTTCACGACCTGTCACCACTTGAATAAGTTGCTTCTCGCCGCCAGCCGGATACTTTGTCTCGATGCTCACTACTCGGACATGAGGGCGTGAAACCACCTGTTTTCGAATGGCGTCCAGTGCTTCTGGCTTGTTATCTTCAATAGCAAAAACCACACATTTAGGTTTTAGCAAATAGCTGAGGATATCGATGCCAGAGAGAATACTTTCTGCATGCTCTCGCATTAGGCGATCATCAGAGGTGATGTAGGGCTCACACTCCGCACCGTTGATAATGAGGAATTCAACCTCGTTATTCGCTGATGCTTTGATATGAGTGGGGAAACCTGCACCGCCCATACCTGAAATTCCTGCGTCGCAAAGCTTTTCAATCAGGGCTGTTTTATCAAGCGCGGTGTAATCGTCGCATGGGGAAAGTGGTGCCCAGATGTCCTGGCCATCGGCTTTCAGCACCACGCAAAGTTCGTTTAGACCACTGGGGTGCGCGGCAACATGCTGCGTAATGTCGGTAACAACACCGGAAGTCGGTGCGTGTACCGGTACTGAAAAAGGCTGATTACTTTGCGTAAGGGGTTGGCCTTTCATGACCTTATCGCCCACACGCACAAGCAGGGTACCGTCTGTCCCAATATGCTGTCGTACGGGAATAACAAATTCGTTTGCTAGCGGCAGATCGGCAATCTGTGTCTGATTCGATAGCGCTTTGTGGTCCTGAGGATGAACACCCCCTGGAAAAGTGGCAAGTTGGCCTTTATCCAGTCGTGAAACGACGTCTTCAAATTCCGGGAACATCACGCTTAAGACACCATCTTTATCGGAATATCGCCCTTAGGCGTTTTATCAAAATCCCATTTCCAGGACGCTGGTGTTACCTCCACAGGTAACATATCAATACAGTCTACCGGACAGGGATCAACGCATAAGTCACAGCCTGTACATTCTTGGGTTAATACGGTATGCATTTGCTTCGCAGCACCCACGATGGCATCAACGGGGCAGGCTTGAATACATTTCGTGCAGCCAATGCATTCGTCTTCGCGAATAAAGGCGACTTTTTTAACGTCTTCCTCGCCATGAGCAGCATCCAGTGGCTTCGCTTCTTTACCCGTTAAATCGGCAAGTTTTTTGATGGTTGATTCACCACCTGGTGGACATTTATTGATGTCATCACCATTGGCAATCGCTTCGGCATACGGGCGGCAGCCGGGATAACCACATTGGCCGCATTGCGTCTGCGGGAGTACTTCATCGATTTGTTCTACTAGCGGATCGGCTTCTACTTTGAATCGAATGCTTGCATAGCCAAGTAACAAGCCAAATGCAGCGGCTAAGACACCTATGGCGATAAGGGCAATAGATACTGTCATTATAGTTTCACCAGACCGGTAAAGCCCATGAATGCTAACGACATTAACCCAGCGGTAACCATCGCTATTGACGCACCTTTGAACGCTACCGGTACATCTGCAGCGGCGAGGCGTTCACGCATGGCTGCGAATAAAATAAGTACCAGCGAAAAGCCAACGGATGCGCCGAAGCCATATATTAAGCTTTCTACAAAGTTATGTTGTTCGGTGAGGTTTAACAAAGCGACACCTAATACTGCACAATTGGTAGTGATAAGCGGGAGAAAAATACCGAGCAGGCGATACAAGGTGGGGCTGGTTTTGTGCACCACCATTTCTGTGAACTGCACCACTACAGCAATTACCAAAATAAAGGCAAGGGTGCGAAGATAGCCAATTCCTAATGGTGCTAGCAGGTAAGTTTCTACGAGGTAACTGGTTACGGAGGCAAGCGTAAGAACAAAGGAGGTGGCCATCGCCATACCAATAGCGGTTTCTAGCTTGCCAGACACACCCATGAACGGGCAGAGACCCAGGAATTTAACCAGAACGAAATTGTTTACAAGTACTGTGCCCACTAAGAGCAACAAGAAATCTGTCATAGTAAAGTTGCGGACGCGAATCTATGGTTTGAAATAAAACACTCAGGCTACTGCCTGTCAGGTGGCGTATTATCGCTTTTTGTCGCGTGATTAACAACTTAATACAAAAGAATAATGGTAATCTTAAAATGAATAATTTGAGAGAATTTAAAGAGGGGAGGGAATTATAAATCGAATTAAGAGAAATTTGGCTCCCCCTCCCCGACTCGAACGGGGGACCTGCGGATTAACAGTCCGTCGCTCTAACCAACTGAGCTAAGGGGGAACCGAAATTGACATTGAAAAGTTGGCTCCCCCTCCCCGACTCGAACGGGGGACCTGCGGATTAACAGTCCGTCGCTCTAACCAACTGAGCTAAGGGGGACCTGCCTTTCAACGGGGCGGAATATTAATGACGTAATCGGTTACTGTCAACAAACGTTTTGAAGATTTTTTACTGTTCGCTCAAAAAATAACTTTTTTAATGCTTTTCAGTCAAAAAAGCATCAAAGCGATTAAAAAACGCACTTGAAGAAACCCAGTTAAGGTAGGTTGTTGAA
Source organism: Alteromonas sp. ABV4_515 (assembly GCF_056160345.1). Lineage (NCBI taxonomy): Bacteria > Pseudomonadati > Pseudomonadota > Gammaproteobacteria > Alteromonadales > Alteromonadaceae > Alteromonas > Alteromonas sp. ABV4_515. The sequence goes on along the minus strand of NZ_JBSWWZ010000003.1, from coordinate 194,224 downwards.
AATAAAGTCAGAATTTTGACAAGGCAAAGTCTAAAAATATTGGATTAAATGCTTATAACTATTTTTTAGTCATAAGTATGAAATGAATATGAAAAAGACTTTGACTACTGTATTAAAGTACAGTTATTAATAGAAGTGTAACGTTGTTCAGGCAATTCTAAGGTTAGTCTTCACTTACATAAAATGATGCGGGATCGGCACAAATACCCGAGAATACTGGCCTTTAGCCAGTTATCCACTAAATCTGTGGATAACTATGTTGATAGGTGGGCTTTTAGTTTAATTATTCAGCGATTGTTGTGCTTAATTAAGCCTGGTGTCTTACGCGGATATCTTGGTATTTTATTTATTATCAATGGCTTACTTTAAAAGATCTAAGTGCGTAGACTATTTGATCTGATTTGTACAGACATTAACAAACTTGTGTGTTAATTCGCTAGTCGCGCTTAATAAGCCATCAGTATTTTGACACCTGAGCATAAACTTAACGCTAATTTAACATTTTGTACGATTCAACCGTTTACGGTTTATCGGGATAATCGGGTCAAAAGCCTGACTAGCACTGTCAAAATGCTGTCATCTGAGTGTCACAGAATTACAAACCGAGATCTCATACGATTGTTGTAGTAATAAAGGTAACTTTTGCCGCTTAACCCCGCCGCCGGGAAGATATGATGCTCTGAGAAGATTAAACCTCTATGCCGATTGTATCGCCCATACGAAACCTGGCATTTAGAGACATCACGATGGCGTATATAAACAGTGACTGATTAAATCCCATATAGTCGTGCAAGCGGGGAGGCAGTCAAGTAAACTGAATGGCTAACTGCTCTAACACCATTAATCCTTCTGGATTGATTTTTATTGAGACTGATGTGACAGATTCGAAAAAAAATGTGCGTGCTACAAGTTTAACAGAAGGTGATGTTGGCACCATTTTGAAGCGCATGACCATTCCGATGATTCTGGGAATGATCATGATGATGAGCTTCGGCTTGGTGGATACCTTCTTTGTCAGTTTGCTGGGAACGGAGCCCCTGGCAGCAATTAGTTTTACTTTTCCGGTAACGTTTACCGTGATTAGTTTGAATATTGGCTTAGGCATTGGAACCTCCGCCATAATCGGTAAGCTTCAGGGCAGCGGCAACCTGGAAGAATCTAGGGAATATGCGACTAGCTCACTGATGTTGTCATTTTCATTGGTCGGCGGGTTAGCCGTTATCGGTTATCTTACCATCGATCCTATCTTTGCCTTACTTAATGCCGATGCGTCGTTAATGCCACTCATTCACGACTATATGACATTATGGTATCTCTCCAGCGTGTTTCTGGCTTTGCCGATGGTGGGTAACAGTGTATTACGCGCCAGTGGCGATACCCGTACGCCGAGTATTCTAATGGCTGTAGGAGGCGGACTTAACGCTGCACTTGATCCTATCTTTATCTTTGGGGTTGGCCCCATTCCGGCCATGGGAATAGAGGGAGCGGCCCTGGCAACCTTACTCGCTTGGATTGTGGGAGCAGTATGGATTATTTGGTATTTGGCGGTAAGAAAACAGTTAATGGTGCCGCGCTTGCTTACGTTCAGTGAATTAAAGAAAAGCGCGCTGCCGGTTTTACGTATAGGTTTGCCTGCTGCCGGTGCTAACATGTTAACCCCCATTGCCGGTGGTGTAATGACGGCGGTGGTGGCAAATTATGGTGCTGAGGCCGTGGCTGCATGGGGAGTCGGTAACCGGCTCGAATCGATAGCCTCTATTGTCATTTTGGCGTTATCAATGACGCTGCCGCCCATTATCAGCCAAAATGTGGGAGCCAGTTTATATGATAGAGTGGAAGCGTCTTATCGCCTGACACTGAAATTTGTCGTTTTCTGGCAATTGCTGGTGTTCGCCATTCTGTGGCTTTTATCGGACTGGATCGCTACCTCGTTTGCCGAAGAAGCAGAAGTGGCATCTTTAATTCACTTATTTTTAATGATTGTACCGTTGGGATATGGCTTTCAAGGCATCATTATATTAACGAATTCATCATTAAACGCGATGCACCGCCCGATGGCGGCGTTGGTGCTCAGTTTCATCCGATTATTTATCTTCTACGTACCAGTATCCTATGCGGCCAGCCTGTTCTTCGGACTCAATGGCCTATTCTGGGGCGTAGTGGTTGCCAATCTGTGTATGGCAACGGTGTCCTATATTTATTTCAACCGGGCGTTGTCTGAACATCGTCAGGAACCAGGAGAGCAAACAGCATAATGAGTAGAGGCTTTGAACTGCAATCCAAATATCAGCCAGCGGGCGACCAGCCAAAAGCGATAGAAGCGCTGGTTGATGGGCTTGAAAGCGGCCTGGCGAGTCAGACATTATTGGGGGTGACTGGCTCCGGTAAAACCTTCGCCATGGCCAACATCATTAAGGATGTGCAGCGTCCTACGCTCATTCTTGCTCACAACAAAACGCTGGCAGCACAGTTATATGGCGAAATGAAAGAGTTTTTCCCCAATAACGCGGTGGAATATTTTGTTTCGTATTACGATTATTATCAGCCAGAAGCTTATGTGCCGAGTACCGATACTTTCATTGAGAAAGATGCTTCGATAAATGATCACATTGAGCAAATGCGGCTATCTGCTACTAAGGCGCTAATGGAGCGTCGAGACGTAGTTATTGTGGCCAGTGTGTCGGCCATTTATGGCTTGGGCGACCCCGAATCCTATATGAAAATGTTGTTGCACCTGCGCCAGGGTGACACCATGGATCAGCGTGACATTCTGCGTCGTTTGGCAGAGTTGCAATATAAGCGCAATGATTTGGCGTTTGAACGAGGTACATTCCGCGTGCGCGGTGATGTGATTGATATCTTCCCGGCAGATTCTGAGAAGCAGGCGGTGCGGGTTGAGTTGTTTGATAGCGAAATCGAGAAAATCAGCTTGTTTGATCCGCTCACCGGCGCGGTGGATAAATCCGTGGTACGGGCAACGGTATTTCCGAAAACCCATTATGTGACACCCAGAGAAAAAATCCTCAATGCCATTGAAGATATCAAAGAAGAACTGAAAGGGCGCAAAGCGCAGTTACTGGAGAGTAATAAGTTACTAGAGGAACAACGGATTTCTCAACGTACTCAGTTCGATGTAGAAATGATGATGGAATTGGGTTATTGCTCGGGTATTGAAAACTACTCACGTTACCTCTCGGGTCGTGCGCCGGGCGAGCCGCCTCCTACCTTGTTGGATTATTTTCCTGCCGATGGTTTGATGTTTATCGACGAGTCACACGTAACCGTATCGCAGATTGGCGCTATGTATAAAGGCGACCGCTCGCGAAAAGAAACGCTGGTTGAATTCGGCTTTCGTTTGCCTTCGGCCCTGGATAACCGGCCACTGAAGTTCGAAGAATTTGAACAGATCTCCCCGCAAACGATTTACGTGTCTGCCACCCCGGGTGATTATGAACTGAAAAAATCCGACGGCGAGATTGTCGAGCAGGTAGTACGTCCTACCGGTTTGCTAGACCCAATCATTGAGGTGCGCCCTGTAGCGACACAGGTAGACGACGTTTTATCTGAAATCCATAAACGTGTGGCGCTAGACGAACGCGTGTTGATCACCACGTTGACGAAACGGATGGCGGAAGATTTGAGTGAATACCTGAATGAACACGGCGTTAAAGTACGATATCTGCATTCAGATATCGACACCGTTGAACGTATCGAGATCATCCGCGATTTGCGTTTAGGGAAATTCGACGTACTGGTTGGTATCAACCTGTTACGGGAAGGTTTGGATATGCCAGAGGTTTCTCTGGTGGCTATTTTAGATGCCGACAAAGAAGGTTTCCTGCGTGCAGAGCGCTCGCTGATCCAGACTATCGGTCGCGCAGCTCGACACGTTAATGGTAAGGCTATCATGTACGCGGACGTGATCACCAAGTCGATGAAAAAAGCCATCGACGAAACCGATCGTCGCCGTGCAAAGCAACAAGCACACAACAAAGCTCATGGGTTAACGCCTCAGCGGCTGAACAAACCCATCACTGATATTATGGATCTCGGTGGTGACGGTGCCCAACCTGCTTCTGGTAAAGTTAAACTGCGCAAAGTTGCAGAGAAGAAGAAAGAGCTGCAGGCTGCCAGTGCCACCGACTTGATGTCTCAAATTGCAGATTTGGAGAAGAAAATGTTCGAATATGCGCGAGAGCTTGAGTTCGAAAAAGCCGCGTCGACCCGGGATGAAATTGAGACCTTGCGTAAACAAGTCGTCGCCATTTCTTAAGGGTTTTATCCTTCCTACACGCCCTTATAAACCGCTTTTTATGTTTCAGTTTGATTAAAAAGCGGTTTATCGCTAAGAAACTTGCAAAATAGCGTTGTAATCCCCGTGACAGTTACATATTATGATTCTAAAGTATTCATAACTATACCTATAAGTTCAGGGATTGCGCCATGTTGAATCGTTTACAAGAATCAGACATTAAATTGCTAAGGGTTTTTTATGCGGTAGCCAGTTGTAACGGATTTACTGCTGCAGAACCTGTATTAAGAATGCAGCGTCCGAATATTAGTGCTGCAATCAAAAAGCTCGAAGAACGTTTAGATTTGGTACTGTGTCATCGCGGCCGTGGTGGTTTTCAGATGACCAAAGAAGGTGAGGTGGTTTTCCAGGAAACAAAGCGCATCTTTAATGCTTTCGATAACTTCGTCTTTAACCTTAAATCCCTTCACGACGACTATTCTGGTCATGTCACACTGGTTATGATGGCGGGTCTGCCACTCTCTATGCACCTGGCTGTTAGTAAAGCAGTGAAAAGTACGATGAAGAAGTTCGACGACATTCACGTAAACATTCAGACCCGTCTTTACAACGAGGTAGAGCATGTTGCGCTGTCTGGTGAATGCCACCTGGTTATTTCTACTTACGATATGGTGAAACCTGAGTCTGTTACCTTCCATCCTGTGGGCGTTAACTGTACTGGACGTTTGTACTGCTCACCAACGCATTCGCTGGCAAAATACCGCGATGTTTCGTTACCGGAAGATATCAAGATTAGCGATTATCCTGCGATAGGTATTTCTGGTTTGTCTTCGGCGAACTATATCGAAGATGATCAACGTTTGGCGATTCAGACTTTTTCTGATTCATTTGAAGCGGCGTTGTCAGCCATTATGACCGGCGAGTACATTGGTTTGCTGCCAGATTATATTGCCAAAGAGCAGGGCGCTAGTTTAGGTCTTGTGCCAATTGCGAAGGGTAGCTTGTTCAATTTCGAACACGAACTGTTCGTAATGAACGGCAAAAACACTCGTCTCAATCCGGTTCTGCGTCATTGTATTAAAGAGCTCGGTTATTTTATTTCTGAAAGTCAGAAGTAAAAATCGCAAATTAATAAAAAAGCGGGAAGTGTTATCACTTCCCGCTTTTTTTTGTTGTTAGGACAAGCTAGCTTATCCGATGGGATGCGCTAAAGCCCGCGCAGCGCCTAGTCTGCTTTCAAGGTTAACAATGCGCTGCTGGTTTTTGCTTTTAGGTGCTGACTGCTGTTTAGCAGGAAAAGCCTGCTGGCTTTGATATCAGCTTCATTTGCAAGAAACACCTTCACGGCTTTCGCCCGTTCTGCTGCCAACGCAAATAAATCTCCGTCAGTTATTACTACCTGGTTTCTCAGTTGATTGTACATGGCGATGTGCAAAGCGCGGGTCACTTCATTTTCTTCGGGCGGGGTGTCTTTCCCTTGCTGGAGTTGTGCGCGAAGGGTTTCACGCTCGGTTTCCACTGTATGCCCAGTGCGTTCACTAAACAATTGCGCTACCGCTTGCGCCAGTGGTCCTTCAAGAGGTATTTCGCTGGCAGAAAAGTTGTCAGGCAAGCTTTCTAGGCCTGCTGTTTTCATCAAATCACTGTTCAGACGATCGATTTTCATCTGCCTGGTATCATTCACTTCGTTCACCGTGCCTTCAATGCTTAAGCGAAGTCCGGGTCGCTGTCTCAGAGCATCTGCCAGGGTTTTTAGTTTCTCAGTTGCGGCGGTATTTACGGTGACGCTACCGGCAGAGAAGTCGACTTCGTTGAGTTCATCTTCATCACTTCCGACAAGGTTAGCCAGGAATGAAAAGGGGGCGGTTACCGCTTTTTTGATGATGTTCCCCAGTGCATTGAAAATGATCGAACCGAAGCTAAACGCGGGGTTATCCAAATCACCAGAGACTTCCAGGCCCAAATCAATCACACCATCGCTATCTTGAAGTAGCGCGACGGCAAGGCCAAGGGGAAGACTCAACGCCTGCTCGGAATCACTTTTTCGACCTAACGTGAGCTGATCAATAACCGCATGGTTATCGCCCTCTAGCTGGTTATTTAGAAGCTTGTATTCAACATCCAGCGACAACAGACCGGCATCAATGTAGTAACCCATGTAGGTACCGGCGTAAGGGTTTACTGAGGTCAGTTCAGCACCACTTACAGAGAAATTAAGATCAAGGAAGATATCTTCCAACAGCGGGTTCAGTGCGCCTTTCAACGATACCGGGGCGTAATTATCGATCTTGCCTTCAATATCGACTTTGGCCGCGGTGCCAGAGCGGGAATATAAGTCGGAAATCGATCCATTTAAAGATTCAATACCAGAAGCAAAGCGGGGAGTGAGAGAGTTATCTGCAAAATAGGCACTGCCATTTTGGATGTCGATACTGTTTATTTTTACTAGCAGCGGCGTGGTTTTATCTACGACGGCTTCACTTTGCGCTTGTTCTACTTGCTCACTGGTCGCGGACTCTGCTGCGTTCGTGTCGGTACTGTCACTTTTGATAATTGCCCCTATATTAGTGCGGCGCTGTTCATCAATTAGCAGTTTACCGTAGGGCGCTGTGAGCGCGATATTATCCACAAGCAGTTCGTTATCGTCGCTGCTATAACGAATGCCAGATACTTGCATGTCCTGCCATTTAAGTAAGGGTTCAAAATGCAGGCCGTCCAGAATGTCCAGTGACGTAATGCCCGCACTACCGTCAAACAGAATACTGCCTTCCTTACTCGCTTTAAAATGCCCCTGAGCCGTTGCAGCACCTTCCGTTAAAGACACATTGGCGTATGGTGCGATGTAAGGCTGAAATTGACTCAGGTTAAGGTTTTCAAGTGAAAAATCACCGTTGAAGCTGAGGGTATTGATATCTGCCTCGCCCGAGGTTGAAAGGGTACCGGCATGGTCTTGCGGCACGTTATCTGGGTCACCGGCAATACCAAACCCAATTTCGTACTTTATGGGTTGACTGAAATCAGACTGTATTGCCCCCGTCATAACATCTAGCTGACTGACTCGCCAATTTACTGACTCCGCAATGTGTTTTTCTGCCAGTTGAAGATCACCGTCGCGAAGAGAAAAAGCATTCAGTGTAACGAGCCAGTTATTGGCGGAGGTGTCAGCATCTGAGGTGGGCGAACTCTGTGATGGTGCGCCAGGCGATGTGGCGTTTTTTAAGCGAGGCGTAAATATAGCAACTAAATCTACATTACCTTCGTTATAAACCCCGTTTACTGTAGGGCGCGCGACTGTTAATGATTCAATATCGACCCGAGTACTGGCCGTGTCCATGGCCAGCCCTTTCAAAGCAATTTCATCGACGGTGACTCTTTCTTTTTCACTGTCTGATAGTGCCAGTTGAGATAAGGTCAGGTTACCATTTCCTGCTTTCAAATTGATGCCATCGGCTGTTTCGGCAAGACGGTACTGTACATTGAAATTTAATCGTCCACTGCTGAGTCTGGCCTCAATAATGTCTTCAGATAACGGCCACAAAGGCGGCAGGTTGATATTGTTTAGCCTGATTTGTCCGGCAACTTCGAGTGGTGCCAACTGGAACAAACCATCGAAATGAAACTTGCCCCCATCGTCGGATTCAATATCTAACCGGTAACGATTTTTCAGTGCGTTTTGTTCAACTTTCTCCGGTTGCAACGAAATGGTGGAGTGCGTATCGAGGTTAGCGAGGTCCAGATCTAAATCAGGATACGACAAGGTTGCACCGGTAACCTTGTCGGCTAATTCAATATGTCCCTTTTGAAGATGAAACGCGTCCAATCGAATATGTGGAACAGCGGTTTGCTGTAATGATTGCTGGGATGCTTGCTGCTCTGGCTCGCGGTTTTTTGCCAGGTGGTCGAGGATGTCAGAGAAATTAAAGCGAGTATCTTCTCCCTCATCCAAGCGTTCAACTTTTGAATAGAGCGCTATCAGGAAAACATGTTCAACGGTTGGCGTAAACGACGTGAGGGTACGCCAAAACCCAATATCTGCTTCTAATAGGTCGAACTTAACAAAGGTATCATCGCTCCTGTCTTCGGCAATAGCAAAGCCCGACACTCGGGCCCGTAATAAAAAGGGATTAATGCCAATTTTATCGATACTGACCTGCCTTCCCAATGTTTCAGATAACGACGACGGCAGTTGAGATTGTAAGACGAGTGGTGTGATAGCCCCCACCAACAGTGCATAAAGCAGGTAGGCGAGTATCAGATAAGTGCTAAACCGAAGCCAACGAGGAAAGCGGGAAAATGCGGTAGTCAGATTTTTCAGAGCCATGATAACGAGATTGCCAGGTTAAGGAGATAGCGGGACTCATAGGCAGCCCCGCAGAATGCGTTAAAGATTGCTAACTAATTTATCCAGACCACTGCGGAATAAAGATTGGGTCTGTTGGCCTTCTTCTGATTGTAAATATGTGCTTATTTGACTGACAAAACTGCTGATCATTTCTGGCGTCAGCCCCAGTGCTTCAAATTGATTTTTAAGATCGTTAATCGACTTCATCGAACCACTGTATTCGGAAGCTTTATTTAACAATCCGGACAAAGAAGTAGATTTACCAGACGTTGAGCCTTCAGTGGTTGTCTCAGGTACCATGCTCATTAAGCTGTCCAGGCCCGGTAAGCTGTCAGACAATGACGAGAAATCACCGGAAGATAAATTTCCCTTAACATAGTTAAACACAGACGCAATACCACCTTGCGACTGTGCTTCCGTTACGCCCAGGTTTTCTGAAACGCTGCTAACCAGCCCCATAATATCTGTACCTTGTAAATCCATTAGCGCAGACGTGGTCGCAGTGGATTCGGCGGGTTTCTTACTATTCAGTAAACCGGACAATGTTTGTTGATTCACACCCGCATAGGCGTGCGATGACATCACCAGTGATACGGTAATAGCGGCGATTGATAATGCTTTCATACATTACTCCTGTTAATGATTAGGCTTCGTATGCCAGCGGGTCAGTAGCCTGATTTTCACGGAATGCTTCAAGACGCTCCTGACAAGCACCACATTTTCCGCAGGCTTTTTCCCTGCCGTTATAGCAAGTCCAGGTTTTTCCGTAATCCAGTCCCATCTGCAAACCCGCCGTAAGAATAGCGGTTTTGCTTACCTTGAGGTAAGGCGTCACAATTTCAACGGCCTCGTAGTTAGCAATAGCGCATACATCATTCATTTTTTCAACGAATTCGGGACGACAGTCCGGATAAATGGCATGATCGCCTGAGTGGGCACCGTAATATACCTTGGAAGCTTCTTCACTTACTGCGTAGCCTACAGCCAGTGAAAGCAGGATCATATTACGATTGGGCACCACGGTGGTCTTCATTGATGGCTCTTCATAATGACCTTCTGGTACATCAATGTCGTCGGTTAATGCAGAGCCACCGACCAAAGCGTTAATCGCTGAAATATCAACGATTTTGTGTGGCACGTTTAATTCATCACAAACACGGGCTGCATACTCAAGCTCCTTTTTATGACGTTGTCCGTAATTGAATGACAGCGCATACGGTTTTTTCCCATCGGCAAGGGCTTTATGCAGCACGGTAAATGAATCCATGCCGCCGGAATAGATAACAATGACTTTTTCAGACATAAGTTTCGTTTTTTTCGCGAAAAGATGCCTGAATTCTATTTGATTCTTGGTAAAATCCCAACCTGAATACACCACAGGACCACCACATTGCCGCAAACTCAGCTAAAAATTAATGAAATGTTTGAAACCATCCAAGGCGAAGGGGTGCAAACCGGTGTGCCGTCTATCTTTGTCCGCCTTCAGGGATGCCCTGTGGGATGCCCATGGTGTGACACTAAACACACCTGGACCCTGGACGACGCATTTCTAACTTCTGCCGATGCGGTGTTAGACAAAACACAGGAAAGTGAAGCGTTCTTCGCCTGCACTGACGACGCGCTATTGGAAATATTTGCGCAGCGCGGCTTTAACGCACGCCATGTTGTGATCACTGGCGGTGAGCCCTGTATGTACGACTTAACCTCGGTGACATCACTGCTGCATGCGCGCGGCTTCACCACGCAAATTGAAACAAGCGGTACCTTCGAGGTGCTTTGCCATGAGGATACCTGGGTAACGGTGTCGCCCAAAGTCGATATGAAAGGCGGCATGAAGATTCTGACCAGCGCATTGCAACGGGCTAACGAAATTAAACATCCGGTGGCCATGCAAAAGCATGTGGATGAGTTAGATGCACTGTTGGCGCGTTTAGGTGACGCGCAACCGGCGCACGTTTGTTTGCAACCCATTAGTCAGCAGCAACGTGCAACCGATTTGGCGATTGCGACTTGTATTGCTAGAAACTGGCGTTTATCGTTACAAACACACAAATACATCGGTATCGAGTAAAGGGAAGGATGTCGCTTATGCGCAAGTGGTTCGCAGTCTCACTGCTGTTATTAAGCATTAATGCGCAGGCCGCGTTATGGTCTATTACCTATCCTCGACCTATAGACGACAAAGATTTACGTACCGAATATCCACTGGCGTTGTTAACCCTGGCGCTGGAAAAGACCGGTGTGAAGTACAGTTTGTTGCCCTCCGACCGTATCATGCTGCAGGGGAAGGCGCTTCGCCAGTTGCGTGAAAATCGCGAAGTGAATGTGGTTTGGAGCATGACTGACAGTCAGCGAGAAAAAGATCTTCTCCCAATTCGTATTCCATTGGCCAAAGGGTTAATTGGCTGGCGTGTATTCCTCATCAACGACATGAGCGAGGCACGATTTACCAAAGAGATGAGCAAAAATGATTTGCTCAAACTGGTACCTATTTCAGGTGAAGAATGGCCAGATACCAAAATTTTGCAGGCAAACGGCTTTAATGTTTTTACCGTTCCGTCTTATGGTAATGCGGCTGAAGTGCTCGAAACCCACAAGGCTGATTTTTTTCCTCGATCGGTAATGGAAGTGCTTAATGAGCTGAATGCCGATACCATGCCCTCGGATATCATGTTAGAGAAAAACGTCGCGATGTATTACCCCACGGCGCTGTATTTTTTCGTTAATAAAGGTAATACAACACTGGCGAGGCTAATTGAGACAGGCCTTAAAATGGCCATTGAAGATGGTTCCTTTGATGCCTTGTTTATGTCGACGTATGAAGATGCGTTAAAGCAACTGGATTTGTCGAATCGCAACACCATCGTGCTCGACAACACCTTGTTACCTGAACAAACCCCGCTGCAGGACGCTTCGCTTTGGTACAAGGCGTCTCTCGAAAACCAGGAGAATCCCTGAGAGCTCGGTCACTTATTCTTTTAATTGGTATATTGCTAATACGAAAAAGCCCGGTCAATGACCGGGCTTTGTATTTCTAGTTGTGCAACTTAGTGACTTTTGCCAGAGTGCACGTCTTTCATAGAGCGACCTGATGGGTCAGCGTTGTTCTTGAAGCTTTCATCCCACTCAAGGGCTTCAGCCGTTGAGCAGGCAATGGATTTACCGCCAGGTACACAACGCGCAGCACTTTCTTGCGGGAAGTAGCCTTCAAAGATAGTGCGGTAGTAATACCCTTCTTTCGTATCAGGCGTGTTCACCGGGAAGCGGAATTCTGACGTAGCCAGTTGCTGATCAGACACTTCGGTTTCTACGAAGTCACGGATAGAGTCGATCCAGGAATAACCTACACCGTCACCGAACTGCTCTTTTTGACGCCACAGCACTTCAGCTGGCAGCGTTTTGCCATCGTCGAAGGCTTTACGCAGGATCCATTTTTCCATGCGGCCATCCACACACATTTTATCTTGTGGGTTCAGGCGCATTGCTACGTCCATGAAGTTCTTGTCGAGGAACGGTACGCGGGCTTCCACACCCCAAGCGCTGGTGGCTTTGTTCGCACGGGCACAGTCGAACATGTGCAGGCGATCCAGTTTACGCACTGTTTCTTCGTGCAGTTCTTTGGCGTTTGGCGCTTTGTGGAAATACAGGTAGCCACCGAATATTTCGTCAGAACCTTCACCAGACAGAACCATTTTGATACCCATGGCCTTGATCTTACGGGTCATCAGGTACATTGGCGTCGCGGCACGAATAGTCGTGGTATCGTAAGTTTCCAGATGATAAATAACGTCACGAATGGCATCCAAACCTTCCTGAATAGTGAAGTGGATTTCGTGGTGAACAGTACCAATCATGTCAGCTACTTGTTTCGCTGCTTTTAAGTCTGGTGCACCTTCAAGGCCAACGGCAAAGCTGTGCAGACGAGGCCACCAGGCATCAGACTTGTCTTCGTCTTCAACACGCTTAGCAACGTATTGGGCGGCAACGGCAGAAACCAGAGAGGAATCCAGACCACCAGACAGCAGTACTGCGTAAGGTACGTCAGACATCATGTGCGACTTAACGGCTTTCTCGAAAGCCACTTTCAGGTCGTCCAGGTTAGTCTCATTGTCTTTAACGGCGTCGTAGCTCATCCAGTCGCGCTTGTAGTACTTAGTCAGCTCGCCGGTTTTGCTCCACAGGTAGTGGCCCGGAGGGAATTCACTGATAGTTTTACAAATTGGCGCCAGTGCCTTCATTTCTGAGGCAACATAGAAGTTGCCATGTTCATCGTAACCGGTGTACAGCGGAATAATACCGATGTGGTCACGGGCAATCAGGTAAGCATCCTGTGCTTCATCGTAGAGGATAAAAGCAAACATACCTTCCAGTTCATCAATGAACTCAACACCTTTTTGCTCATAAAGAGGAAGAATAACTTCACAGTCCGAACGGGTCTTGAAGTCGTAAGGTGTTGCCAAATTCTGGGCAAGCTGTTTGTGGTTATAGATCTCACCGTTAACGGCCAGGATCTTATTATTATCCTGGCTGATGAGCGGCTGAGCACCAGTGTCTACATCGACGATGGCCAACCGTTCATGGCACAGGATGGTATTGTCATTATTCCAGATACCCGACCAGTCAGGGCCGCGATGACGCAGCAACTTTGTATAATCTAGCGCTTGGGTTCTGAGTTCAGACACGTCGGTCTTGATATCAAGGATACCGAAAATACCACACATAAAACGGGTTCTCTCTTGTCACTTGTTGAAAATAGGATTGTTTTTTCTGTCGGGTCGCTTAATCGCGGCCGCGGGTGAGACTTTATTGTTTTTGAAGGGTGCAAACTCCGCGTTTGTTGAATGTGCCAGTATGAGAAAAAAAAGCAAGGATTAACTTAACGGAATCGCAAATAAAGTGACGATTTTGCCATATAGGGCGGGGGAAACAGGGGAATCATGAGGCAGAATGCAAAAACGGGCCACCTTCACGATGACCCGTTTTCGTTAAACCTTAATGCGGTTTAAGGACGTTGAAATTCGCTAGTGGCATTCCACTGCGGCCAACTGTCAGCGTTGGCAACGTCATAGCCCACTTCAAACAGCAACTGGGTGTCCTGGGCAATGCCAGATAAATCCCATTCTTTACGAAACTCGTCACAAACCTGATGGTAGCAACCTTTAACAATGACATTCATGCGCTTTTTGTAATCGGCAGTGGCCGCATCCCAGGGTTCGCTACCGCCTTTAGCGTAAAGTGCCGGTACGCCTTTCTTCGCGAAGCTAAAGTGATCTGAGCGGTAGTAGTAACCGCCAGCAGGGTGTTCTTCCTGGGTAAGGTATCGGCCCTGGCGCACTGCTGCTTTTTCCAGATAGCTTTCCATTTCAGATTTGCCCATACCCACCACGCTCACGTTTTTGGTTTTACCCAATACGTTCATGGCATCCATGTTGATATTCGCAACGGTTTTATCGAGGGGAATAATTGGGTGGTCAGCATAATATTTTGAGCCCAGAAGTCCTTGCTCTTCCGCAGTGACAATGAGGAACGTCACGGAACGCGCTGGACGCGGAGACAGCTTGCTGAACGCATGTGCCATGGCAACAGCAGCGGCTGAACCGGTGGCATTGTCATGAGCACCGTTGTAAATTTGGTCGCCTTTCAGGCTTTCATCTTTACCCAGGTGATCCCAATGTGCCGTATAAATCACGTGCTCGTCGGGCTTTTCAGTGCCGGGCAGGGTAGCAATCACATTATTACTTACCGATTTCTGGAAGGTATTTTTCACCGTTACTGACGCCGTTAAGCCAAGGTCTTGATGATAAGGCCCGCTCAGTGCGGCTTTTTTCTGTTCGTCAAAATCGAGTCCGGCATCAGCAAAGACTTTCTTTGCTGCGTCCAATGTCAGCCAGCCTTCAACAGCCACACGGCTTGCGCCACCGTCTTTGGTAACCAGGCCATACTGCGGGCCGCTCCAACTGTTTGCTACCACAGACCAGCCATAAGAGGCGGGGGCAGTCTCGTGAACAATAATGGCACCCGCCGCACCCTGGCGACTGGCTTCTTCGAATTTGTAGCTCCAACGACCGTAATAGGTCATGGTGGTGCCCTGGAATTTGCCGGAATCAGGATTTTCAAAACCCGGATCATTTACCAGAATCACCACGGTTTTGCCTTTTACATCAAGGCCTTCGTAGTCGTTCCAGTCGTATTCTGGTGCATTTACACCGTAACCCACGAAAACCAGTTCAGAATCTTTCAGCTCTATCAGCGATTGTTCGCGTTTAGAGCCAGCCACCATGTCTTGTTTATACGCAAAGGCATTGTCGCCGATGGTCATAGTCATGTCTGCATCAGCAGTAATTTCCATCAGGTCAACAGGCTGTAGATAGCTGTTACCGTTACCAGGCTGGAAGCCAGCTTCTTTAAATTGGCCAACTAAGTAATCCAGGGTTTTCTTTTCTCCTGGGGTCGTAGGTAAGCGACCTTCAAACTCGTCGGAAGAAAGGGTTTTCAGCGGGCCGACAATTTCATCGGCAGTAATGCCGGCGTAAACCTGCTCGAAGGTTGATGTGGCTTCTGCTTTCGCTTCTGTAACCGGCGGTTGATCACTGCTACAAGCCGTGAGGCCCACTGTTGACAAGCCCACCATCGTTGGAACCATGAACGGCAAAAGAATTTTTTTCATTGTTAGTCTCTGTTTGCTCTACAATAACCATCCAGTATAGAGAAACCCGCCAGGCTAACCAATACATCATTTATGAATTCCACCGCAGTCTCATGGTCATCTGCCATAAATCATCCCGAGCTTGTCAGCCCTATTAAGCAATTGCTTTGTGAAACAGGTTTAACAGAAATTGCCGTTTTCCCTCAGCCAGATACACTGATGGCAGTAACAAATCACTGGCATAACGGCAATTGGTCGGGGCCGGAGTTTAAGGGCCAATCGACGTTTAGTGATGATGATGGTCGTTACTACGAGGAAATTATCTTTCAGGATAACGTGGTGCCAACCCGGGAGTCTAACTTGCATGACTTTTTTAATGCATTAATTTGGATACAATTTCCGCGTACTAAAGGATTGTTGAATCGAATGCATGTGGAAGACATTGCTGCGCATGGGGTTCATCCTCGCACACCATCGCGCAATCGTATTACCCATTTTGATGAATGTGGAGTAGTGCTTGCGGTACCAGAACGTTTGCAAGCACAAGGGCGTGAACTGGTTTATGCGCTTGCTCATCATAACTGGATTGAAGTTATGCTGGAGAAACAGGCAAGCTGGGGCGACGTGTTTTACCCATTTATTTTCGGCCACGCGAATTTAGAAATGTTACTTGAACCCTTCATCGGACTCACGGGGAAATGGCTGGCGGTGACTGTACCTGATGATTTCAATCAGATGTCTTTTCAACAGCAATGTCACGCCGTGGACACGGCGCTGTTTCAACGATTCACTCACGCAGATATTTTTTCTGCGAAAGGGCACTTACACCCATTACCGTTATTAGGTGTGCCGGGCTGGTACTCGCCGCAGAACCTAACGTTTTATCAAAATACCGATTATTTTAGGCCTCTTAATAAACAAAAAACGGTCGGGGAATTACTTCCCTGACCGCTGGGTTGATTGGTTGGTACTCGTCGAGTTCGCGCTTACTTGTAATTAGCGTTTACACAATGGCGAAAATCAGCCAAATGCCGTATATCACCGCCCCCGGTGCCAGAGCAACAATCCACGATTTTTTGGTAGAGAACGACGTCCACTGACCTAGTGCGACAGCGGTAAGGTAATAACTCCAGAACATATCGAGACGAATTGACTGGCCCAGGTTAAAAAAGGCGGAGGTGGGCTCAAGACCAAAAATGTAGGCGAGCGACAGCGGCGACAGGGAAATTGGGTCAATCTGATGTGAATCTGCCATTACCAGTAACACTAGCGCGAGCAGGCTTGGAATAATGGAAGGCAAAGCCGTCCACCAGGTCATGCCATACCAGTCGGTGAAGCCCTGAATACTTTTTTCATCGTTGCGGGTCATGAATGTCAGGTAACCGGCTACCAGGGCATTAATGATTAAAAAGCCCAGGAAGGATCCAATCAGCGTGCTCCACTTTATCATTCCTAACGTGAGTTGATCTTTGTAAGCTTGTTTTTCAGCCGGACTCACATCACCCAGTTGAACATCTGCAAGGTAATTGCTGTACCAGGCAAAGTCGATAGTTTGAAAAAAAAGATAAAGCGGCAATAAGGCCAATGTCATCACGATAAAAAACGGCACCCATGACCAGTTGTCTGTGTTTGCTAATTTGGCAAATACTTTGTTAGGCCGGATAAAGGTTTCGTTTACTGCCTGAAACGGATTGCTAACCTCTGACATGTTCTTTTCCTGTCTTATTTTGTGTTTTCCATAATGCGTAATAACGCTGATCTTAGTGCTATACGGTATGAAAAATGTGGGCAACTGTACACGGCGTATTTGTAAGGAAATATTCTGTCGCATTTTTTTCCTGTGCTTCGTAATATTTTTTTCCTAATCTTGACTGGTAGCAACGTGAGCAGTTTAGAAAGTGGTTCTACATTAGCTGCTTTTGCAAACAACAATATGGACGCTATTTACGTCAGGAAGCTATATAAATGATAGAAATCAATCGATTAGCTAAGAAGTTTAAAGTTGAAAATCCGAAAAAGCTGAGTGAGCAAGAAAAGCAAGACCCTCGCTTATCCGGAAAGTTTTTTAAATCAGTGGAAGATGTTTCGTTGTCTTGTGCTGCTGGAGAGGTTTTAGGGTTACTCGGCCCAAATGGGGCAGGGAAAACCACAACACTGCGTATGCTCTCAACCGCTCTGAAGCCGGAGGCGGGCAGTATAACCATCAATGGTGTCGACGTGCTGAAGAACCCCGTGGTGGCCCGTCAAAAAATTGGTTTTCTCTCAGGTGCTACCGGATTATACGGTCGGTTAACCGGTAGAGAAAATATCGCCTACTTCGGACAGCTTCATCAAATGACAAAAACACAAATCGATGACAGGATCGCTGAACTTGCCGACTTACTCGATTTGCACAGTTTTCTGGATCGCCGCTGTGAAAATTTCTCCACGGGAATGAAACAGAAAACCGCCATTGCCCGAGCAGTGATTCACAAACCCGAAGTTGTTATTCTCGATGAGCCGACTACCGGCCTTGATATCATGGCGTCGCAAACGGTACTTAACTTTATTCGGGGCCTCAAAACCCAGGGCGTGCCGGTTATTTTTTCAACCCATCATCTTGATGAAGTGGCCGAGTTGTGTGACCGGGTCACCGTAATCAACCACGGACGCACCCAATTTAACGACGAGATTGCCGCATTCAGAGCGCTAGTACCTGGCTCTTTGAACAGCGCATTTCTGGCAGCACTGGAACAAGGAGTTTGATATGTGGCTCGTATTTCTAAAGGAAATTAAAGAACTGCTAAGAGATAGAAAAACCCTGTTTTTCATGATTGCATTGCCAATCTTAGTGTTTCCCGCCATTTTCGGCGTAGTCACTTACGTGTCATCCAAAGCTATTCAGAAAGCGGAAAGTGAAATTCTTGATTACGCCATTGTTGGTGCTGAATACGCGCCCGACCTGGTCGCGCGAATAGCTGAGTCGGAAGAATTTAATCTCGTTGCAGCACCGCAAAATACCGACATCAAACAGTGGGTAAAAGAAGAAAATGCGGATTTTGTGCTGGTGATCCCAGAAAACTTCAGTAATGACGTATTAGCTAATGGTCAGATTTCGCTCACGTTATACCTCAATGACTCGGGATTAAATTTGGTACAGCGCCGACTCAATGAAATTGTCGACGCCATTGAAGAAGAAAACCAGCAAGGCGCGTTCTCTACGTTGGGTCTAAATGAAACCCAGCAACTAGCGCTAATTGACCCTGTAGTGGTTGAGAAAGTGAATGTGGCCGATCAGCGGGAAAACTGGGGGGAGAAAATCGGTGGATTTATTCCCTACCTGGTGTTCATGCTTTGCTTGCAAGGCGCGATGATCCCCGCCACCGATTTAGGCGCAGGGGAAAAGGAACGTGGCACGTTGGAAACTTTGCTTATTTCTCCTATTGCTCGTCATAAACTGGTGTTAGGGAAGTTTCTGGCCATTGCGCTGGCTGGAGTGACTTCTGCAATGGTGACCGTAGGCAGTATGGCAATCTGGGGCATCGTACTGAGTCAGGGCATGGCCATTGAGTTAGTTGCCGACTTTATGGGCTCAATTAGCGGCATGGATTTCCTGCTTATTTTCTTCATGCTGATTCCGGTTGTGGCTATTTTCGCGTCGGTATTACTGAGTCTGTCTATCTACGCTCGAAGCTTCAAAGAAGCACAGGGTTATATGACCCCGCTGGTGATGTTCACTATCGTACCGGTAATTATGGCAATGCTACCTGGCGTTGAGTTGAAAGGTGGCTGGGCCTGGGTGCCACTGACTAACGTAGCGCTCGCCATTAAAGAGCTGATCAAAGGTACCATGGACTACGTACAGTTAATTGCCATATTTGGCTCGACCGCTTTGATTGCTGGCGCCCTTATTGCCTTTAGTGTGTACTGGTTTAATCAGGAAAAAGTGCTTTTCCGTTAAGTCGTTATTGGTCTACCAGCGGTTGAAGACAATCATCAACCGCTGGCTAACTAAATATTTGATCTATTGCCGTTCCATGAATAACTGTGGCTGAGTGCGTTACTGTAGAAATTATTTCATTACTGGCATTCTTTTATCTTCGTAAATGTTTCCATCTTTTTTCATCTAAAAGCACTAATTTCTGGCTCAACTTTATCCAAAAGTATAAGTAACCTTTAAGCCATTTCGTGTAATCATTTCTTTGCAGTTTTAGTGCTGCCAACTTCTTTTTTCCCGTTGGTACTGTCTGTTTAGACTCTTTTCCGGAATGGCCATGTCGCTGAGTAAGCAAATCTACAAAGTTCTATTTACTCCTCTCGTTCTTACTGCTGTTGGTGCGGTGATTTGCGCCTTGCTGATTTATAACAGTCAGAATCAGATGCAAAAATCGACTGATATATTTATGCAGAAGAAACAGTATCTAGAACAGCTTTACACCAATCTTGGTTATGGCGGTGGCATACATTCGTTCAAGAATTATATTATTCGACGTGATCTTCAGTACAAAGTAACAGCTGAAGAAAAGCTTAATGAAGCGCTGCGTGCTTCTGGTAATTACAAAGCCTTGCCTAAAGTAAGTAATGTAGAGTTGGCGCAGATCACTGACATAGAGCTTGTTATTAATCAGTACCTCGAAAAGATAAGATTATTGCGCTCTGAGCAATTGGCTAGCTTGTCCGTCGAAGAACTTGATGCACAAGTAAAGGTGAATGATGAGCCAGCCATTTCTGCTATCGCCAGGCTCGACAACCTGCTCGATGCGGAGAACAGACTGGTTGGTGAAACGTTGGAATCTTCAACCTTCAGAACAATCAGTTTTATCTTTGTCGTACTGCTACTTACTGCGCTGTTATCATGGGTTGTTGCGCAGCGTCACGTTACTAAAATGCTGCTGTCGGTGAAAAGCGTAACCAGGCTGTCCCGCAACATATCAGACGGTAAAATGGACTTTTCTCTCGTTGACAACACTGACTATGGCAACAGCGAGATGAACAAGCTCGCCGGCGATCTGTGCGAGATGGGCAAAAAGCACCGAGATTTGCTAGATGAAATTCAGCAAAAATCTGCTCTGGATAATCTGCTCCAGCACATGTCGATGGCATTTACCGGGCAGAGTAGTAAGCAAGACGTTTATAACGCCATTATCAATAAACTTGCCGATTACATGAGCGCAGCCAGTATTTGCTTATATGTCGCTGATGGTAAATTTCTTTCCCTTGTAGCCCAGTGGGGGCTAACCTCTCTGGACGCTGATAAACCAATCCCCCACAAAGATTTTTTAAAACAAATGCTGGATGCCGGTGAGGTAACTACTATTGAGCAAGTACCCGATAAATTCTGGCGTTTGAAATCCATGATGGGCAGCATGGTGCCAAATAAATTGCTTTATTTGCCACTCGTCTTTGAATCTGAGCAATTAGGTATTATTGAGATTGCTTTATCAGACAATAGTGAGTTTACCAACAGAGCTGCAGCTGACAAATACTGTAAAGTAATTAGTCAGGGTCTACACAGCCTACATATACGTGAAGAAAATCAAGACTTGTTACAAGCGAGTCAGAGGCAAACGGCTGAGCTGGAGTTGCAACAAGAAGAATTACGGGTTTCAAATGAAGAGCTCCAAAAACAGTCCAGGGAATTGGAGATAAAAACCGTCTCTTTGGATAGCTCTAACAGCGAATTAAGCCAGGCTAAAACGGATCTCGAAGCGAAAGCGGCAGAACTGATTAAAATAAACAGCTACAAATCTGAATTTCTTGCAAACATGTCTCATGAATTCAGAACACCGCTCAATAGTTTGATGGTGCTCTCTTCGTTACTGCTAGAAAAGGAAACGTCACTCACAGGTAAAAATCTGGAATATCTGAAGTCCATTCATCAATCGGGTAATGATCTTCTTATGCTGATTGAAGACATTCTCGATTTAACCAAAATTGAAGCCAGGAAAATCACCCTCAATATCGAAACCTTTTCTCTGCGCGACTTTATTGATGAGCTCGATGTGTCTTTCAACCCTCTTTTTAAACAAACGAAGGTCAACTGGAATATTCGCATTGAAGATTCTGTTCAAACTAGCACACTGACAACTGATCGCAGCCGATTAAAGCAAATACTGCGTAACCTGATTTCAAACGCGCTTAAATTTACCAGCGAAGGGAAAGTCGAGTTATATCTTCATCAGCGCAGCGCTGACACGATTTCTCTTTCCGTTTCAGATACGGGGGTGGGTATAGATGCCTCTAAACAGCAGCGGATATTTGAAGCCTTTGAACAGGAAGATTCTTCTGTCGATCGCGCCTATGGCGGCACCGGCCTGGGCCTCTCAATTTCAAAAGAGCTGGCGAGTTTGCTGAAAGGGTGCATCACACTTGAATCTGAGAAGGGTAAAGGCAGTAAGTTTGAGCTAACTATTACAACCAAACTCGATGCTCCTGAAGCCACTAAGTTACCTGCGACGTTTACAATGCTTGAGAAAGGGAGTCAGCAAAAGGCCCAAACCTTAAGCAGCGAATTCATTGAAAAAGACGCTAACGCGGATGAGCTTATTGAGCTGAAAAGGCAAGTCGAAGAATTGGACGGAACTAAGCTCTGTTTGTTGATTGTTGAAGACGATAAAGCGTTTGCAATGGCGGTTGGAGCTGCGGCTAAAAGACTGGATATGCAGGCCGTGTGTGTGGCCAGTGGTGAGCTG
This sequence comes from Alteromonas sp. ABV4_515, assembly GCF_056160345.1. Lineage (NCBI taxonomy): Bacteria > Pseudomonadati > Pseudomonadota > Gammaproteobacteria > Alteromonadales > Alteromonadaceae > Alteromonas > Alteromonas sp. ABV4_515. Next base: position 172,313 of record NZ_JBSWWZ010000003.1, on the reverse strand, counting down.
GCCATGGCATTGTTAGATAGTTTTACGCCTGATGCCGTGCTGTTGGATATCAAACTGCCTAATCTTAGCGGTATGGCCATTCTTGAATCTTTAAAATCCAACGTTAAAACGCGGCATATTCCCGTTCATATGATATCGGGTATGGACTATCAAAATAATGCCCTGCGTCTTGGGGCAATGGGGTATCTGACTAAACCCATGACGATTGATAAAGTTTCAGCCGCATTGGAACGGGTTAAACGAATTATTACTACGCCTCATCGTCGTCTGCTCTTGATTGAAGACAATGCAGGACAGCAGCAGGCAATTTCAGCGTTGCTGGGTTCTAAAACCACAGAAGTTGTGGTGTGTGGTTACGGTGAGGATGCTATTGCGGCGCTCAAATCGTCTAATTACGATGCTATTGTGCTGGATTTAAGTTTACCAGATACAACGGGTTTAGCTTTCCTTGAAACCATAAAATATATGGATATTTCGCTTCCCCCTGTGGTTATTTACACTGCAAAAGAGTTGGACCTAGAAGAAGAAAACACGCTATCCGGCCTGGCGGAAAGTATTATTCTGAAAGGTGCTCGCTCGCCAGAAAAATTGCTTGAACAAATCAATCTGTTCTTACATCGCGATGAAGCAGAATTATCCATAGAGCAACGTAAAGTGTTAGAAAAAAATACGCTCGCTGATTCAGAGCTGTCAGGGTACAAAATCATGCTGGTGGACGACGATATGCGCAATATATTTGCCTTAACCAGCGCGCTTGAGCAACGGGGTGCAGATGTCGTTATTGCCAAAGATGGTGTGGAAGCGATGAATCTGCTTGCTTCTGAAAGTCATTTGGATTTGGTGTTAACCGATATCATGATGCCTAACATGAATGGCTACGAACTCATAAAAGCCATCCGGGACGGTAAAGTAAAAAAATACGCCCGGGTGCCAATAATAGCGTTAACGGCAAAAGCTGGAAAAGAAGATCACGAGCAAATAATTGAATGTGGCGCCAATGATTATCTTGCAAAGCCGTTAAACCTGACCGCATTAATGTCTGTATTACGAGTATGGCTGCCAGAACAAGGGCTCATGGTGTGAGTCAGTTTCTACAGCAGGAAAATGCGCTTTTTCTGCATGGGCTAAAAATTTGTTTCAATTATGATTTTCAGCACTATGCTGACGATTATATTGCCCGCAGACTAGATAGCCTGCGCGGACAAAGTGGCGGTCGCTCGTTACTTGCGCTTCTGGATGAATTGCTCAAAGGAAAAGAGTCTCTCGCGTGGATAATTGATATTCTAACGGTGGGGACCACCGAGTTTTTTCGTGATCCGGATACGTTCCAGTTAATCAACGAGCAGTTATTTCCCTACTTTGAAACCCGTGCACATATTAAGATTTGGTCTGCAGGTTGCAGCAGCGGTAAAGAGCTCTACAGTTTGTTAGTGCTGCTATCGGAACAGGGCTTGTTATCCCGCACCAGCGTTTATGCCACAGATGTGAGTACTGCGGCGCTAGAAAAAGCCCAGCGCGGTGCATTTTCCCAAGATGAGATCAGGCAATTCATCCGTCACTACACCCAGGTGTCGGCGCAGAAACATGCCAGCGATTATTACTTTTTTCGCTACAATCTTGGCTTCTTTGATCAAGCGTTATTAGACCAGGTTACTTTTATTCAGCACGATCTTATTAAAGATGAACCTCTTGATGACATGGATCTCATACTGTGTCGTAATGTATTGATTTACCTGAACGAAGACGCGCAAAACAAGGCGTTGTCGTTGCTGGTATCGTCTCTTCACCAATCCGGTTTTCTTGTTTTAGGCCAATCCGAATCGCTGTTCAAACGAGAGAGTGAATTCGGGCTTCGAGCCTTCAATAGCCCAAAGCGTATATATCAGCGAAATACAGAGCACGTGTAGTATGTCTAATAAAATTCTAGTCGTAGACGACAATAACAGAAATCTAATGGCCATTGAGGCCCAACTGGAAACTCTCGAGCAGGCAGAGATTATTACTGCCCAAAGTGCAGATGAAGCGCTTGCTCTACTCACTGAGACGAACTTTTGTCTTGCCATTATCGACATAGAAATGACGCCCGTTTCAGGCTTTGAATTAGCGCGTTTAATCCGCGGTGTAAGAAAATTTCGCGAGCTGCCTATTGTGTTTCTTACTGCGCACAGTCAGTCAGAACAGTTTGAGTTAGATAGCTACGAAGCCGGTGGCGTGGATATTCTTTTTAAGCCTGTGTCTCGACCGGTTATTCAAAGCAAGGTGAAAGCTTTTTTACAGATGCATCAGCGCAAGCAAGATCTGGTGGCAAAACTGGAAAAAGAAGAAGCATTGCGCCAAAAAGTGGAAGCTGCGAATAAATCCATCGCGTTGATGCTTGCGAATGTTTCTCATGAACTGCGGACGCCACTGGGTAATATTACCGGGTTTGGTGAATTGCTCACTATGTCAGAATCCTTAAGCGATGAGCATCGCTATTTAGCGGAAAAAGTACTCAAAAACAGTCGCGAACTGAAAAACATTATTGATGATGTACTTGACCTTTCCCGGATGGAGGCGGGCCGTATTTCCATCGATAGAACAACGTTCTCTCCACGGGAACTATTGAGAGAGATAGACGAGCAAGCATTGCAAGCGGCACAGGCCAAAGGTCTGCGATTTATTTTGGCTATACAAGATCCGCTTCCCGTTAAAGTTGTTTGCGACCCCTTGCGAATGAAGCAAGTACTGAACAACATGATAAGTAACGCGGTTAAGTTCACCGAGTCTGGTGTCGTTACCTTATCGGTTTACTATGAAGACGAGATCCTCACCTGTAAAACTCAGGATACCGGTATTGGCATCAATGAGTTTCAACAAAAAGCGCTTTTCCAGCCCTTCAAACAGGCGAATAAGGCAATTATGGGGCGCTTTGGAGGCACCGGATTAGGACTCGCGCTGTCAAAAGACATTTGTGAAGAATTGGGTGGCTCATTGGTGCTGGAAAAATCCTCACCGTCAGAGGGTAGCCTCTTTGCTGCAAGTTTTCATGCACCGGTAGCAGAGCAGGTGGTTCCGGAAAAAAGTAAGCAGAGTAAAAGCGATCTACTGGCTGATATCAGAGGAGCCGCACTACGAGCACTGTACGTAGACGATTTAGAAGAAAATCGTTTTGTTACTGAGGCGTTGCTTTCACACATTGGTATCGACCTTCACACGGCCGAATCTGGCCCGGAAGGGTTAAGGTTAGTCGCTGAAAACCAATATGATTTCATTTTACTGGATATCCAGATGCCAGAAATGGACGGTTATGAGGTTCATGCCAAACTGCGAGAGATGGGATACAACAAAACCGTCATTGCACTCACCGCTCATGCCATGCCTGAAAATGTAGAAAAGTGTAAAGCATTAGGGTTTGATGGCTTTTTATCGAAACCGGTTTCGATAGATAAAATCGCAGCAGAGCTGAAGACTTTGTTACCATAAATATTAGGGTAGCGTTTTAAAATCCAAAAAAAGCCCCGCAGTGCGGGGCTTTGTTTTGTCAGTGGTTTGCCTTATTTGCGCTTTGCCATCTTAGAAATACGTCATATTCAATAATATGAGTACAATGCTGCTATAGGTTAGCGATATGGGTAATCCAATTTTAATAAAATGGGAAAACCGATAATTCGCCGCGTTATATACCAGCAAGTTGGTCTGATAGCCGTAGGGCGAAATAAAACTGGCGCTGGCGGCAAATGCGACAGCCAGTGCGAATGGCATCAGAGGCGCACCAATCAGGCCCGCCACGCCATACGCAAACGGGAACATTAATGCCGCCGCTGCGTTATTGGTGACAAACTCGGTAAGCAGCAAGGTAGCGACATACACCACGATAAGAGCAACAAACCAGTTGGTGTCAGACAAGTACGGCATCAGCATTTCGGTGCTCATGCTTATCACACCTACATTTTCCAGCGCACTGGCTAGGCTTAGCGCGCCTACAATCACCACTATGAGGTTCAGTGGCAGGTTGCGTTTGATTTCACTATTGCTGGTTACCTTGGCCGCGATAAGCACTGCAGCGAAGAACAGCAGCCCGATGCCGAGGCTAAGTATATCTGTTGCTGATAGGGCAACTACCAGTAAGAAACCACCCATGGTGATCCATTCCTGCCAGTTCGTCAGTGGTCGGGTGATCTTCTGCTCCGAGAGGATAAAGAAGTTTTTCGACAAATTCTGGCGAGTCTGGAAATCCGGACCGGTGGCTAACAGCAAAAAGTCACCCGCCTGCAATTTTATTTCACCAAGTTTGCCTGATAGCTGCTCACCATCCCGGCGAATCGCTACCACCGCAGCATCAAATAATGCGCGGAAACCGAGGGCTTTGATGGTTTGGCCGATGATTTGCGCGCGGTTAGATATAATCACTTCGGTAAGGTTTTCGCGAAGAATGCCGTCGGCTTCAGCGAACATGGTTAAGCCTTTAATGTGGCTTAAATTGTCCAGCTTTTGCACGTTACCAGAGAATATCAACTTGTCGCCCTGTTCAATAATGAAATCAGGAGACACCGGCGTGATCAGCTGACGGTCACGAACGATTTCCACCAGGAACAACTCAGGCAGATTTCGTAGGTGGTTCTCTTCCACCGATTTACCAATCAGTTCAGAACCGGCTTCTACTTCGGCTTCAACAATGTACGACCGGTAATCGGTTTTCTTGTTGGCGATATCCGGGAGCAGGCTTGCCAGTACGAACATTAACAAACCACAACTTAAACCCGCAGTAAGGCCATAAAGGGTGAAATCCCAGAAGGCAAAACCCGGATGACCGTGTTCCTGCAGAAACGAATCTACAATCAGATTGGTAGAAGTACCAATTAACGTGACCGTTCCACCGAGAATAGCGGCATAGGAAAGTGGAATAAGTAAGCGGGATGACGGGTGATACTGATTCTGTTTTACCGGGCCTATCAAGCTTGCTACCACTGCCGTGTTGTTAAGTAGGGCAGAAGAGAAGAAGGTTAAGCCGAATAAACGCCAGTAGGAAAGGGCAAAACTTGGAGCAATAAGTTTGCGACCAATTTGCTTTATCAATGCCGTTTTGTCGATGGCACTGCTTACCAGCAATAGGAGAATAAGGGTGATAAGCCCTTTGTTAGTCAGGTTCTGCAGTATTTCATCAAAGGTAATTTGCTGAGTAACCAGCAAAAGCAACATGGCGACCGCGAAAATAGTCGAAGGCCGCTTGTTGGTGGCGACTAGCGCAAAAATGGTGCTGAAGAAAACCCCCAGCACCATGATTTGGTTGACATCCATTTAAACCATTCCGGTTTGTTACAGTTTGCTGATGTCGATCGCGTTCCAGTGTGGGAAGTGCTTGCGAACCAATTCGTTGAATTCCAGCTCGAATGCTGAGAACTCAGGCGCTTTGTGTTGCTTGTCTTCGGCCAACTGGTCGATGATCATACCTGCACCCACGGTGCCATTGGTCAGCCGGTCAATAACGATGAATGCACCGGTTGCACGGTTGCGATCGTAATTGTCACAGGCCACTGGCTGAGTGAATTTCAGATCAACAACGCCAATTTCGTTCAGATTGAGATGGGCACCAGGCTTGTGTTCCATGGTGTTTACATCAATCTGGTATTCTACTTCTGACACAGAACCTGAAGTCGACTTGGTCGCAAACTTAAACAGATACTGCTTATGCGGCATCATCGGCTCTTCAGCCATCCATACCAGGTGAGATTTAAACTGGCTCGACAGCAGTGGCAGGTTGTCAGACTTAACAATCATATCGCCGCGTGAGATATCGATCTCATCTTCCAGTGTCAGGGTAACCGCCTGCGGTACGTAAGCACGTTCCTGATCGCCCTCGAAAGTCACTACTGACTTAACCTTAGACGTTTTCATTGAAGGCAGTGCAGTGATTTCATCGCCAGGCGCAACTTGACCAGATACCACGGTACCCGCGAAGCCACGAAAGTCCAGGTTAGGACGGTTTACATACTGAACCGGGAATCGGAAGTCGTCTTTGTTGTCATCGTTACCGATTTCAATGGTTTCCAGCATTTCCATGAGAGGTTTGCCAGTATACCAGGGCGACTGTTCGCTGCGGTTTACCACGTTGTCACCCTCAAGGGCTGACAGCGGAATAAACTGGATATCAGGGATATTCAGATTTTCAGAGAACTTCAGGAAGTCAGCTTTGATGTCTTCAAATACTTTTTCACTGAAGTCCATCAGGTCCATTTTGTTCACAGCAACGATAACGTGCTTGATACCTAACAGGCTGGCCAGGAACGAGTGACGACGGGTCTGGGTTTTTACCCCGGCGCGGGCGTCAACCATCAGGATGGCCAGATCACAGGTAGACGCACCCGTTACCATGTTACGGGTGTACTGTTCGTGTCCCGGCGTATCCGCGATGATGAACTTACGCTTGTCGGTGGAGAAGTAGCGGTAGGCTACGTCGATGGTGATACCTTGCTCACGCTCAGACTGCAGACCGTCTACCAGCAGTGCCAGGTCAACCTTGTCACCGGTGGTACCGCTTTTCTTACTGTCTTTAGTAATTGCTGCCAGCTGATCTTCATAAATCATTTTTGAGTCATGCAGCAGGCGGCCGATCAGGGTACTTTTACCGTCGTCTACGCTACCGCAGGTAAGAAAGCGCAGCAGGTCTTTCTGTTCGTGCTGTTCAAGGTAGCCCAGGACGTCTTCTTTCAATAATTCGTTATCTACATTCATTGCTTATGCGCTCACTAAGAAATAAGGGTTCAACACAGATTCTTTCTGGTTATAAGTCAGGTCAGGGGCGTCTTCTGCCAGCGGGTTTGAGCCATCCAGCACGGTCACTTTCGCGCCTGCTGCTGTGGCAACCGCATGGGCTGCGCCGGTATCCCATTCAGAAGTTGGGCCTAAACGCGGATACAAGTGGGCTTCACCAGAGGCTACCAGACACAGTTTTAACGAACTGCCCATAGCAACCAGTTCCGCTTCACCGCCCAAATCTTCCAGTAACTTCTGGATTTCAGGACTCTGATGAGAGCGACTGCCTACCACTTTCCATACTTCACCGTCTGTGTGTTTCTTCGCAGAAATCGGAGCAAAACCGCCTTCGTCTTCAATCCACGCGCCTTGCCCGTCGATACCGATGTACGAACGTTTCAGGGCCGGGGCGTAAACCACACCCATCACAGGCTTACCGTTTTCGATAAGGGCGATATTGACGGTAAATTCACCGTTCTTCTTGATGAATTCCTTGGTGCCATCCAGCGGATCAACCAGCCAGTATTTATCCCAGCCACGACGTTCGTCCCAGGGGATATCTGCAGATTCTTCTGACAGGATAGGCAGGTGAGATACCGCTTCCAAACCGGCAACAATAACGTTGTGTGCGGCAAGGTCAGCTTCCGTCAGTGGGCTGGTATCTTCTTTTTCGTAAATGGCGAAATCTTTCTCGTAGATTCCCATAATTTTGTCACCAGCTTCTTTGCTGATGGCAAGAATCTTTTCTGCTAATGGATCAGGTAATGCCATTACACAAGTCCTTTTTCTTCAAGCATGGCGTACAGACGTTCTGCAGTTTGTTCTGCAGGCTCGTCTTTGTACTCCAGATGGATCTCCGGGTTAACCGGTGCTTCATAAGTGGAGGAGATACCGGTGAAATGCTTGATTTCACCTGCTCGGGCTTTCTTATAAAGCCCTTTGGGATCGCGGGATTCACACACGTCCAATGGGGTATCAATGAACACTTCCACAAACTCACCTTCTTCAAGCAGATTGCGGCAGTAGTCGCGGTCAGCCTGAAACGGAGAGATAAATGCAGTCAGTACAATCACACCAGAATCGACAAACAGTTTGGCCACTTCACTCACGCGACGAATATTTTCAACCCGGTCTTCATCGCTGAAGCCCAGGTCGCCACATAAACCGTGACGCACATTGTCGCCATCCAGCAGATACGTGTGTTTGCCCTGTTCCTGGAATTTCTGCTCCAGCAGGTTCGAAATGGTGGATTTACCGGAACCGCTGAAGCCCGTCAGCCACAGTACGCGTGGCGTTTGGCCAAGGCTTTCGGCACGGGTCTTTTTATTGACCTCGTACTTATGCCATACGATATCCGTCGACATTAGAAGTACCCTTCCATTTTCTTCTTCTCCATAGAACCGGAGCTATCGTGGTCGATAACCCGGCCTTGACGCTCGGAAGTCTTGGTCAGCAGCATTTCTTGAATAACCTCAGGCAGCGTCGCAGCTTCAGACTCAACAGCACCGGTCAGCGGGTAACAACCTAAGGTACGGAAGCGTACTGAACGCATTTCAGGGGTTTCACCTTCTTCCAATGGCATACGGTCGTCATCAACCATAATCAATACGCCATCGCGCTCTACAACCGGACGTGGTTTTGCCAGGTAAAGAGAAGGAATATCGATGTTTTCCAGGTAGATATACTGCCAGATATCCAGCTCAGTCCAGTTAGACATAGGGAATACACGGATACTTTCGCCTTTGTTTACTGATGAGTTGTAGATGTTCCACAGCTCAGGACGCTGATTTTTCGGGTCCCAGCGGTGGTTACTGTCACGGAACGAGTAAACACGCTCTTTCGCACGTGATTTTTCTTCGTCTCGGCGGGCGCCACCGAATGCGGCATCGAACTTATACTTGTTCAGTGCCTGCTTCAAAGAAGCGGTTTTCATGATGTCTGTGTGCTTTGCACTACCGTGGCTGAATGGACCAACACCGGCATCAACACCTTCTTGGTTGATGTGTACCAGCAGATCGAAACCATGTTTCTCAGCTTGCTGATCACGAAACTCTATCATTTCGTGGAATTTCCACGTGGTGTCAACGTGCAGCAGTGGGAAGGGAATTTTGCCTGGGGCAAAGGCCTTACGAGCCAAGTGTAAAAGAACAGAGGAATCCTTTCCGACGGAATATAACATGACCGGATTATCAAATTCGGCAGCAACTTCACGGAAAATGTGGATGCTCTCGGCTTCGAGTTGTTTCAGATGGGTAATAGACGGTATATCAAGTGTCATTTTCGAGTCCGATTGTTGGGGTTATATGCTAAACAATTATATGTATAGAACCCTAACATATTTAGATCAGAAAGTAGTAATGCCAATTTGCTATACAAAATAGCCGTTTTATTACATTGAAACGAAATCGTCATACTAAAAAGCCGCTCAGGAGAGCGGCTTTGGTCAGGATATGCTTATTGGATGGCTGTTTCTCGTTGAGAAGTGCAGTAATCTGTCTGCGCACATCATGTCTGATTTAGCTGCCATGTTTCGCAGCGTTATGTCAGGTTCTAAAGCGATGCAATCTTTCAATGAATACGCCGGCCCATCCTATAAGTTCATCTATTTCTTAAATTCAGTCAGCTTTGCACTAAATGCATCAAACACATCAACAACACCTTCTCTAGGCGTTCCACTCTTACTCAGAATGATGATGGTCAAACTCGATAGAATAAATCCTGGAACGATTTCGTACATCCAGCTACTCAAGCTTTCACCGCCAATAGTGAATGGCAGGTAAATCCAAAGCAGCACCGTAACCGCACCCACAATCATACCGCCTAGCGCTGCTCTGCGGGTCATATCACGTTTAAACAAGCTAAACAGGACGAGTGGGCCAAACGCTGCACCAAACCCAGCCCAGGCATTACTTACCAGTGACAGAATTGTACTGTCTCTGTCGTAAGCCAGATAAATTGAAACCAGAGCAACAAGGATAACCGAACCTCGTCCAGCCAAAACTAATTCTTTGTCTGACGCATCACGACGCAGGAATGCTTGATAGAAGTCACTGGTTAATGAACTTGAGGTCACCAACAGTTGCGAGGAAATGGTACTCATGATGGCGGCCAGAATCGCTGCCAGTAGGAATCCGCCGATAAACGGGTGGAACAGCAATTGAGACAGGTGGATAAAAATGGTTTCGGGATCAATGGTATTGCTGTTTGCGGTAACATAGGCCAGTCCGAACAGGCCTGTCATCAGCGCACCAATGATAGACACAATCATCCAGCTCATACCGATACGACGCGCGGTTGGCACATCGCCCACCGAACGAATGGCCATAAAACGCACAATAATGTGCGGTTGACCAAAGTAACCTAGACCCCAAGCGAGTAAAGACACGATACCAATAAGCGACAGTGCTTCTCCGGTATCAGCATCGGTGAAGGGGTCAAATAGTTGTGGGTTGATGGTCGAAACAGCGTCAACGGCTTGGCCAAATCCGCCTAGCTCCATGATCACCACAACGGGTACCATAACCAGTGACACGAACATGATACAGCCTTGCACGAAATCGGTAATACTTACCGCCATAAAGCCACCGAAGAGGGTGTAGGCAACCACCACGCCGGTCGTAACATACAAACCGGTTTCATAACTGAGGCCAAATGAGCTTTCAAACAATTTACCGCCAGCTACAACGCCCGAGGAGGTGTACAGGGTAAAAAAGATAACAATTACCACAGAGGCAATAACCCGCAACAAGCGACTGTTATCGGCAAAGCGGTTCTCAAAATAATCGGGAAGTGTGACTGCGTTGTTAGCAACTTCTGTGTAGATACGCAGGCGAGGAGCCACCAAAATATAGTTGGCGAATGCGCCAGCCACTAAGCCAACGGCTATCCAGCCAGAGGATATCCCAGATACATACATCGCACCGGGCAGACCCATGAGCATCCAGCCACTCATGTCTGACGCACCGGCAGATAACGCGGTAACTGCAGGGCCTAATTGGCGACCCCCGAGCATGTAACCTTCAACGCTGGTATCTGTTTGTCGGTATGAGAATAACCCTATACCGAGCATGACCGCAAAATAGATGCCCAGGGAGATTATCGTACTTATTTCCATCGTATTCCTTCCTGTTTTTTTCTTTCATGCTAACAGGAAGTAGATACAGTCTCTATGGCAGTCTGGTTTATCTATCGGAAAATTCGGTTCGCTTTTGTTTGCAATGATTTTAAAAACAAAGGGTTACTGAATTCTATTAAACTCTGAATCGACGGACTTTACTTTCAATATTACCGCTAATATCGTTCAATTGCTCACTAAGTAACCCGACCTTGTCTGCATTTTCAGACACAGATCCTGCCAGGGAATTAATGGCTTCCACCTTCGCATTTAGCCGTGTTGCGACTTGATTTTGCTCTACGGCGGAATTTGCCACCTGGGCATTCATGTCGTTGATGGTTTTAACATTGGTAATGATCTTATCCAGCGCATCTATGGCTGCTGATGATTCATCAATGGTACCGGAAAGGGTTGCTCTGGTGGTTTCCATCATGCGACTGGAGTTATCCGAAGAAGATTGAAGCTCCTTAATGACTTCTTCAATTTCAGCCGTCGATGCCTGCGTTCGTTGAGCCAGTGCGCGAACTTCGTCGGCCACCACCGCAAAACCCCGGCCCATTTCTCCCGCCCGGGCAGCTTCGATGGCCGCGTTTAAGGCCAGCAGGTTAGTTTGTTCGGCAATTCCCTTAATCACCACCAGTATAGTGTTGATTTGGTCACTTCTATTTTTCAGTTCATTGATTTCCAGCGATGTTTCACCAATTTCTTTTCCAAGGTGTTTTATTTCGCCAATGGTTTTCTGAACAATACTATTGCCGTTGATGGCTAATTCATTACATTGATTGGTTTTTTCTGAAGTGATACTTGCATTAGACGCCACTTCTTCTATCGCTTTAGTCAGTTCGGCGAGTGCCGCAGCAACCTGCGCCGTTTCTGTTTTTTGCGTGGTGGTTGAAGAATGGTTACTGCCGGCGCTATTGTGGATGCCGGTGGCACACTGTTTTAAATCATTCGTGTGCTGAATGATTTCCGCAATGAGTGTTTGTAAATTACCAATAAATTGATTGAACGCTTGAGCCAACTGACCAATTTCATCTTCCGTTTTAATTTTTAATCGCATGGTTAAATCGCCGTCACCTTTGGCGATGCCACGTAACGCTTCTACAACCTGATTAACCGGCTTAATGACGTAGCGTCCAAGGACAAACCAATTCACTATCTGCAAAGTAAGAAGAATAATGATCGCGAGAATGATAAACATTACTTTAGTCGCGTTGAGCAAGCCCTCATTGCTGTCCAGCCTGAATGTGATGTCAAGCACGCCCACCTTTTGTTGACCATTCCAGATCACATCGATTTTTTTGTTCAATACTTGATCGGGTGACGGGGCGGTCTCGTTTGCGTTGGCCTCACCAATGGCTCTGCTGCGGTGGTCGTAAGCTTTTACCATTTGCACATAGGGCAATTTAACGAAAGACGTCAGGATATTGCTTGTTAATTCCTGATCATATGAAAACACCGGTTCCTGAAGCACCACTGCCAACATGGTGGTGGTATCTTCAATCTGTTCATCCCGCTGATGATTGAAATACATCGAGGTGAACATGTAGGCCACCACAAAAGCAATCACCATTACGGCGGCAGATACGCCTGCCAGTAAAATCATACTTCGTTGTTTAATCGACGTCATTTGTTGCCTGTTCCAAAATTAATGTGCAGATACATCCAACCAATATGCTTTTTTGTCGAGCGGTGTGTCGGCATGAAGGGCGGGATTATCAATTCTCAAAATGGTGCGTTGCTTCAAATTGGCCTTTGTCAGCACATCCTGAATCATAGGGTTGCTAAAAAATAGGTCATCAAAGCTGCCATCATCGATTGCGGCATTAAAACCGTTGTAAATAAGGTCGTGTAGCAATTGGTTATCTTTCTTCACATAGAAGTACATCGCGAAGGGATAAATGAGCATGACGTTTTCGTCGATTACAAGGTTTAGCTCAGGAAACCGATTTACTTCCACCCAAGGCTCGTGGACAGCCCGCGGAAAATAGTCGAACCTGCCGCCTTCCAGCATAGAAAATAAGTTGTTAAATTTTGTTGTAGTAACAAGGGGGATTTGCGCACTTTTCAGTACCTCGCTATCGCCCCAAAAGCGACCCTGTCCGGCCCTTAGTTGTTTTAAATCGTTCAGTGTTTTGATGTTTTTAAACGTGTCTTTATCTTGTTCCCGAATGATGAATATTCTGTGCCCGAGCAGTCCTTTTAACGCCGGAATTCGCACAGCCAGCATGTTTTCATCTTTATCCTGGGACGCGCCAGCCCACATGATATCCATTTCACCGGTTTCGATATCCGCCATCATTTGTGCTTCATTTTTTGTAACGGTATCAAATGTAAAATTGATATCTTCGTCGTTTTTAGACAGTGCCAATGTAAGGATATCGAGAAGCAGTTGCTCTTTCTCTTCTTCAATCTTTTTAAGCTTTACGGTCAATGCCTGAGCCTGTGTAAACGGCAGGGCCAGTAAAATTAGGAAAATGGCTAACGACTTAATTGATAAACGCATTAACTTCTCACGCAAACGATGGATCAGAAAGAATTGAACTTCTTTAAGTTATAGACGCGTTTAAAGGTGAGTCAAGGTGAATGCCGCCGCAAAGAGTCTTTTACGGCAACACGAAGAGGGGCTTAGGCTGAGAAGGTGATACTGCGTTTTACTTTTTGCATGAGCGGGGCTAAGTCAGCGCCTTTTTCACCCACAACCATAATACTGGCTTTTTGTAGCGCCCAGCTTTCACCGTGGTACTGGTTATCAGCAAACGCGTCGGGGACATTCTGGTCGCGTTTCTGCGGCATAATAAACACCGACATGGGGCCCTGATCTGTGTCGAGGATTAAATGTAGGCTCTGCGTTGTATTCAAATGACAATAATTCGCTACCCGCACGTTACCAATGGATGACACCAATGTGCCGCCAAAACCGGCAAGCTTAGCGTTGATTAGATCCATGTTTACCGCAACCGCTGAATGAGATTGCTCGGTTTCTGCATAGCGCATGTGAGCAAGGGCTTCATCGCCTATGTTTACATTAGCCCCGTGCATAACCACAGTGCCTGTTACACCTATTGTCAGAGCAACCGATGCAGCTAGACCGATGTACCAGGGTGTCCGACGTTTGTGTCGCTTTAGTTCTTCAGACTTTTGCTCCCAAATAAGTTTGTGGGCTAAATTGTCTGGGACCTGCACTTTTAAAGCCTTCATCAGATCATCGTCTAATTGTTGCAGGCTGTTTTTTAACTGTGCTTTGTCAGGATTTTTGGCAGCAATATCCGCTACCTCTTTGTCAGTCGTGTTTGGATTGGCGAAAACACGACGCCGAAAATCTAAATCATCCATTTTGACGACCTCTTTGTTGTGAAGATTCCTGCGCTAACATGTCTTTGAGTTGATTCCGGGCACGAAATAACCGCGTCATCACCGTGTTCTTGTTCAGTGATAGTTGTTCAGCAATTTCTTCCCCGGAATAGCCAAATAAAAGTTGTAAAAGAAGTGGCTCTCGATAGTCCATGGGGAGGCGGGCAATTAGCACGCGCAGCTCATCAGATTCATCTTGCGGCACAGCATGGAAGGCATCATCAGACACACTCACATCATCTATATCGACTAAATCTAATTGTTTGCGTTCAAACCGCCGTGCATTTTCCCGTCGCACAATAGTGATAAGCCAGGATTTTGCTGACTTTTCATCTTTTAACGCGTCGAGAGAACGCCACGCCCGCAGGAACGTTTCCTGGACCACGTCTTCGGCGATGGTTGGGTCACGGGTGAGCCAATAGGCATAGCGATAAATATCGCCATGAAAGGCATGCACCAGTGTTTCGTATCTTTGCTGTTTTTCTTTCATGCAAGAGTAGACCTGCAGTACCCGCAAAAACTTTCGTGTTTTCTAAATTATTTTTAGCCTAGAGGGGTGAAGGTAAGAAGGCAATCAGAAATCTGATTGCCTTTGAAGGAAGAAGCTTACATTGACTGCTGTTGTTTAACCCATTTATCTATTTTTTGTTCCAATACAGACAGGGGAACCGGACCATCTTTTAGCACTTCATCGTGGAAGCCTGAGAGGGAGAATTTATCTCCTAATGCGTTTTTGGCTTTTTCACGCAATTCCATGATTTTCAGCTTACCAATCATGTATGCGGTTGCCTGGCCTGGCAGAGCAATATAACGTTCAATGGCTTTTACCACATCGTGCTTCGGGTTTGGTGTGTTATCTAGCAAATACTGAATCGCTTCTTCTCGCGACCATTGTTTGTCGTGGATGCCGGTGTCGACCACCAGACGACAAGCGCGCCAGAGCTCCATGGCAAGACGGCCAAAGTCGGAATAGGGATCTTCATAGAAACCCATATCCTTTGCCAGCTCTTCAGAATACAACCCCCAGCCCTCGGTGTAGGCGGTTGCACTCAGAAACTTCTGAAACTGAGGAATTCCCTCCAACTCCTGAGCAATAGCCCTTTGCATGTGATGGCCAGGAATGCCTTCGTGAAAGGCCAATGCTTCTAATTGATAACTGGGCATGGCTTCCATGGTGAACAGGTTGGCGTAATAGGTGCCCGGGCGGCTGCCATCCTGAGACGGGCTTTGATAGAAAGCTTTCCCAGCCGATTGTTCACGGAAAGGTTCTACCCGTTTTACCACCATTTCTGCTTTTGGCAGCAAACCGAAATAGTCTGGCAGCGCATCGCGCATCTTATCAACCGCAGATTTTGCATCTGCGAGATACTGCTCTCGCCCTTTATCGGTGTTTTCATAATAGAACTGGGGATCGGTACGCATGAACTCGAAAAATTCAGTCAGCGTGCCGTCAAAACCAACCTGTTGTTTAATGGTTTCCATGGCGTTGTGAATGCGCTCAACATTCTCCAAGCCTATTTGATGGATCTCGTCGGCGCTTAGGTCGGTGGTGGTGTACCAAGCAAGACGATTGGCGTACCACTGATCTGCATTGGGTAAGCGCCAAACGCCATCGCCCTCAGGTGATAACTGGCGCTGCTGGATATATGCTGCAATGAGGTCTTCATAGGCAGGTTTAACCGACGTAACGAGGGCGGCTTTTGCCTCACCTAACAAGGTTTGTTTCTCAACGTCATCTATATCCAGTTTGTTCACTTTGTTCTGGAAATCGCTCCAGATCACAGACGGTGCTTCCGATGCATCGAAAGGTGCGCCGATAATCACGTTTTGCGCCGCTTTCACCATTTGGTCATAAGACCACTTGGGCGGAAACACGCCAGCTTCTTCCCGCACTTTCATTTGTTCGATAACTTGCGCAAAGTATTCATCCACTTTGTCGAGGCGGGAGATATAGGCTTTCGCATCGGATACATCTTTAACCTGGTGAATATTCGCCAAAAAGCTCGGAACCTGGGTATGCGCCGCCCGGAACTGTTGAACAATGTAGGTGTGATGTCGGAACGCATCGTTTGCCAGTTCGCGGCTAAGACCATAACGATAGAGTTCAACACTGAGCTTTTCCTGTTCGCTCAGGGCTTCTGTATTGAAACTGTCGAGCTCTTCAAGACGGTTTCGCTTCAGTGCTGCGGTTTGGTCTTTATATTCATCGCTGATGTCATCCCACTCACCATAATTCCATTTTTTGCCCAGGTAACTTTGAAATTGTGGGGAACGTTTAAGATCTTCTTCAAATGTACGGGCAAAAAAGGCTTCCAGGCGTTCAGATTCGCTCTGATTTGCGATGGTTTCGGTAGGGGCTTCAACTCTGTTGTCAGCGGGGTTTTCCGGTGCAGGTGAACAAGCTGAAAGCGCTGCAACCAGCAGCGCCAGCGGGGTAAGTTTTAGGTTTCGATTTGTGCTCAAAAAGGTGTCTCCCATAGTCGTATTATTATGATTACGGAAGACACTGCATTTACGATGAACGGCCTTCCGGATAAAGCGGCGAAAGAGAAGCTGTTGACGCGCTTTTTGGTTGCCCGCGAACGCTACTAATACGCTTTAACAGTGCCTTTCTATCCCATTGCTGCCTGTTTTCGCCATATTGACACGACAGCATGGCGTTAATCTGCGGCTGAAGTCCAGATTGAGCTAGCCAACTGTCTACCGACTGTGACGAGTTGAGAGTTTTCAGGTGACAGATAACCCAACGGTGTAACGCCTGCTGAATTTGCCCGGGTGTTCCCGTTTCGATAGTTTTAGAAAGTGTGTTGAACGCTTCCTTTTCACTACTATTAAAGGTGCTTGCGGACGGGCTCGTAATTTGAGGGCGTTCTGCCTGATTACGTTTGAAGTACAGAACAGTCATTACCCATCCAACAATGGTAAGTAGCCACAAGGATGCAAAGACATAAATCCAGAGCATAGAAACGCCGCTTTGCGATTCACCGCTCACCATTGAAGGGGGCGTTTGTGCTGTAGGCTCTTTGGAGGCCGGTTGGGGCGTAGCCGCGGGCTGCTGTATCGCTGGAACGGCAGGTGTTGCGCTGGCTGCAGCAGGGGCAACTTCTATGGAACGAGCAGGTAAAGTTGCGTATTCGGTACTGCCCGTTTTCACGTTAAACCAAGGCACTTTCACTTCAGGCAACACGAATTTTCCGGCCTTTGTGGGAATCATCGCCAGAGTTTCTACGCGGTTCGCAATCAGGTGATTGCCACGGTTAATTGTCGCTGTGCTGGCCTGATCAGGATACAACTTAAAGTCAGGCGGATACATTTGCGGCAGTTCAGGCAGTTGTTCTTCTACCACACCATCCGCCGTTAGCGTAATTGTGCGGGTAACCGGCTCGCCAACAGTAAACGCTTCCTGTTCCGGCCATTCTTCGTTAATCGCCACATATTCACTGGGTAACCAATAATAATCGATATCGGATGGGATAGGTTTTACGTTAATTGAGATATCCGGACCCCGGCGATTAATGCGTTTCGTACGATTAAAAAAACCAAAGCGGGCGTTGGGGTCTTCTGCCAACACTTCACCACTAAAAACAGGCCCACGGATGGTAAAAGTCCCTGATGATTGAGGCACCACAGCAAAGTTTCGTTCAATGACTTGATAGCGTTTGCCATTCACAATATCAGTATATTGTTTGTCTTCACCTAATTGCTGGATTTGTGCATTTTCAAGTTCTGGTGCTTGCAGGCTACCGCGCTCAATGTTTGAAGCCAGGTAAAGTTTCGTGGTGTACAGAATTTGTTGCTGCAAATACACATCACTGGATTTTACATTAGTGGTGAGATAATAGTCGCGGGCAGGTTCATCGCTACCAGACCGCACGGGAATTACTCGAACGGTAATCGGTTTGGTTTTTTTGCCTTCAATGTCGATGGCGGGAATCGTGAAATTTCCTTCGCCACGAGGAAATAGGGTGGTGGTCCAGGTTACGGTTTCCTGTTTATCAAAATTGATAATCCGTGTATTGGAACTTACCGATGTACGGCCGACCACGAAGTCTCCCAGCAGTGCTGAGCTATCGAATGCTTCCCGTGCCGGATCGCCTTCTGCCACTACCGTCAGTTGAATAGCTTCATCCACCATCACCGGGTTCTTGTCTATTGTTGCTTCAACGCGGGTGACGTCTGCAACTGCCGACTGCATCACCAGAAAAAGCGTTAAACCTAATCCAATCAGTTTTTTCATTTGCTACCACTCACTCCGGTTTGACGGCGGTCCCTGACGACGGCGCTGCTGCGCTTCCAATTGCATTTTACGTTTCAGCAAAAATGCCGGGTCATCGGGAATTCGCTTCATCAAATTATCCAGTCTTTGCATTTTTTCTTTCTCTTCATCAGTCAGTTCAGCGGGTTGTGCCTGAGCTTGTTGAGCCTGCTGCTCACCTTCCTGTTCCTGCTCATCACCAGGTTTTTCACTTTGCTCTTGCTCCGGTTCACCCTGTTCAGACTCGTTGGATTGCTGATCTTGCTGCTGGTGATTATCTTGTTCAGATTCATCCTTCTGACCGTTCTGTTGCTCTTGTTGCGACGAATCCTGTTGACTATTTTGTTGTTGCTGTTGGTCTTGCTGCTGATTGTCGCTTTGCTGCTGATCTTGGTTTTGCTGTTGGTCCTCACCGTCTTGATTTTGCTGATCTTGATTCTTTTCCTGATCATCCTGCTGTTGCTGATCTTGACGCTCTTGCTGTTCCTGTTGCTCTTGCTGTTTTTTCATTTCTTCCAGCAACGCCTTATTGGCTTTCGCATCGGCATGATCTGGATCACGGGCCAGTACTTTGTCGTATCGATGAATTGCATCATCAAGCTCACCAAGTTGAGCCAGCGCATTGCCTTGATTGTAAAGTGCCTCTGTGCTGTCAGATTGCGAGAATTGCTTCAGCGCTTCCTCAAAATTGCCAGCATTGTATGCAGCGGAGCCTTTCCATAGCGCGGATCGGAATGTGTCTTCAGCCGTTTGATAATTCTCGGCGGAATATTCCTTTAAGCCCTGCTGGTCGCGATTAAGAAACGGCTTCTCATACCATAAGGTGGCGGGAACTTCCGGTTCTGAAGCGGCTTGCTGGTCTTGCTTTACTACCGCCGGCATCGACTGTGCAAATGCAGGTTGGGAGGCCGAGAAAAACATTGGCGTCAACAATAGCGCAATCAAAACCCCGCGACGAAATGCGTAAGCAGCAAAGGGCAGCAATACAATCAGTAACCAAGGGCCAAGTTCTGCCCATTGGTCGCCATCCTGACTGGTTTGTTCATCGGTTTCCTCTGCATCTGCACGCAATATCTGCTGTTGGGTTAGCGCACGAATGTCAGATTCATCAGCGGTGAATTTACGATAAGTACCGCCACTTGTATTGGCGATAGCCTTTAACTGTTGGCCACGTAATTTCGGAATAACAATCTGGCCACGCTGGTCTTTCACCAGTTGCCCATCTAACTGACGAATCGGCGCGCCTTCTTCGGTACCGATTCCTAAGACGTTCACCGTAAACGGAAGATCACTGATGAGGTCTTGTAAGTCCTGGGTCTGAGACAGAGTAACACCATCGGTGACCCAGTAAATGTTGCCACTTTGATAGCCCGCATTGGATAGCAATTCTGCTGCCGCCTGAATTCCAGAGTACGGATCGCTTCCTGGTACCGGCATGATTTCCGGGCTCAAGCTTGGCAACAGCGCAGTAATATTGGTCGCGTCAGAGGTTAACGGGCTAATGGTGAATGCATCGCCAGCGTATGCTACCAGGCCCATTTCACCCTCATCAATGGTGTTGACAAGGTCGATCGCTTTATATTTTGCCCGGGTTAATCGGTCGGGAGTAACATCGGTAGCACGCATAGACAATGACATGTCAATTAACACCACATTACCTTGCTGCACCTGAAAAACCGGTTGCGGCAAACGTTCCCAAGTGGGTCCGGCAAGGGCAAGTACTGCCAGCAACCAGCCCCAGCCGAGCAGGCTTAATGAAGCTTGTTTTTTCGCAATAGCCTTTCCTGAAATCAGATGGTCGTAGAGATGTGGCGGAATGACACTTTGCCAACCAGACTGACTTTTGCGGTAGCGCCTAATCAGCAGTAGCATCACCAGCAGGGGGATAAGTGCAATAAACCATTCGGGCCTCAAGAAATGGAAATCTTGTAGTGGAAAATTCATGCCCCACCTCCTGAGCTAGCCTGACCACGTAAACGGTAGCCCACATTTCTCAAGCAATAAATCAGTGCGGGCAGGGCAGATAACAACAGCCCCAACGCAAGGGGATAGAAGAATAATGCTGTTCGAGGCCGCAATTTCCTCGCTTCGCCTTTTATGGGTTCAAGTTGGTCCAACGTCTGATAAATATTTTCCAGCTCTTCGGCATTGCGCGCTCTGAAATACTTCCCACCGGTAGATTCGGCTAAATCAGTCAGCATGGCTTCATCAAGTTCCTGAGAAGGATTTACCTGACGGCTGCCAAAAAAGCTGCGTATAAGCATTTCGTCGGCGCCTACACCGATGGTGTATAACGTAGCACCACTTTCCACTGCGAGTTCTTTTGCCTGTGCCGGGGTAATGTTACCCGCGGTGTTTTGTCCGTCTGTGAGCAGAATCACCACATTATTAGATTCGTCACGTTGCTTAAAACGTTTTACAGCTAGGCCGATGGCATCACCAATAGCCGTTTGTTCACCCACCAACCCGATGACCGATTCGTCGAGCAAGTCAGCGACAGTTTGACGGTCGTACGTTAGTGGAGCTTGCAAATAAGCCGTGTCGGCAAAAAGAATTAAACCGAGGCGATCGCCAACCCGGCGTTTGATAAAGTCGTGCAACACAGATTTAATCATGGTCAACCGGTTAACCTGTCGACCATTTACTTCCATGTCGTCTATTTTCATACTGCCGGACAAATCTACGGCCAGCATAAGCTCGCGGCCTTCATCGGGAATGCTTACCGGCTCTCCTAACCACTGTGGACGTGCTGCTGCGAAAACCAGGCACAACCACGCTAGCAGGGCGATGATTAACATCCATTTGGAACGAGCCGGTTTACGGCCGCTGGCAGTTTCACCTGGAAGTAATGCGGGTACTCGCAACGATGCGCCTTCCGCGCGCGGAACCGCAGGAAGTAATAAAAACAGGAGTGGTAAAGGCAGGGCAAACCACACCCACCACCAGGCAAATTCAAACATGAGTAGCAGGCTCCCTGACTGAACGACGTAAGGAGAATGAGTAAATATTGGCGTGGCGAATCCAGTGAGATACCGCGATTTTAATTTTCGATGTTTGCTGCGAGGTGGCCGCTGATTTCTGATAGAGCAACGTATTCATGTCGGTGAAAGGTTGCTGTGTAGCGGCTTGATGTTTTTCCGGCAACCGCTTCATGAGATAGATTGTCCACTGGTCACCATACATTGATGCCACATTGGAGGCACTATCGTAGTGGCGACTGACGCGTTTTAATATTTGATTCAACGTGGCAATGGCGTCTGGCGATTCGGGATTTATTTGTTCAACCAACCTTAACGCCTGACGCTTTGCCAGGTTAAATTGACGGTAACGTTTCCAAAGCAAAATGCTGCTTACAATCAACAGTATGACCGCAATGATAATAACCCACCAACCCCAGGCCAGAGGCCAGGCGCTGACATCCGTCGGCGTGTGGATGGCTTTTAACTGATCAAGCGGGTTCGGTGCTGCGGTTTGTGGCATTACCTGCGCCCTCCTAATGCTTCCATTTGCTGATCGAGGGGGAGTCCGGCAGAAATTCGGCTGTACTTTACCAGTTTGGACTTGAAGGTTTTTTCTATGTTCACGCTAACGCTGTCACGCCATTGACTGTATCGCTTGTTCAGCGATTTATCACCCAGCAACCAACTTTGATCGGTAAACCCATCGGTCACACTGACCTGTTGTGCTATTGCCACATCTGGCAGTGAGAAATCCATGGGGTCGTCAACCCGAATTGCTTGCACATCGCAGTGTCGAGCTATGTGGCTAAGCGGTTGCTCGGCACTTTGCTGTAAACTTTCGAAGTCGGAAATCAAATACACCAGGCTGCCAGGCTTCGCCAAACGACGCAGTCGCATGCAGGCATCGGTAAATGCGCCGGAATTGTGGTTTGCTGCAGGGGTACTTTGTACGCGGATAAGCTCGTGGCACATGGATAATACGGCACGTTGACGAGATAGCGGTTTGCACTCCCGGTGCATGCCATCGTTGAAGATGAGCGCGCCAACTTTATCGCCACGGGCTGCGGCGGCCCAGCTCAGTAGGGCTGCAATATGCGCTGCCTGTACGGATTTCAGCAACAACTGACTACCAAATTGCATACTGGCGGTTAGGTCACACAATATGAATACAGGGCGCTCTCGTTCTTCACGATAAATTTTGGTATGCGTTTTACCGGTACGTGCTGTCACCCGCCAGTCAATGGCACGAATGTCGTCGCCAGGCAGGTAATGACGCGCTTCGTCAAACTCCATGCCGCGGCCTTTTTGACGACTGAGATAGCCGCCAGACATCATTGCCCTGGGCGGGGACATAGGCTTCTGATTCAGAAGACGGGTAAGTTGTTGATATCGTATCAATTCCGGAAGAGACAGATGTACCCCATCGGTTTTTAACGATGCCAGTGCCTGTTGTGCTGCTGTCATGATCTTAAGGCACTGCTACCAAACGCAGAATGTTATCGAGTACCTGATCAACCGTAACGCCCTCGGCTTCCGCTTCGTAGGATAAAATCATACGATGACGCAACACATTGTGAGCAACGGCTTGGATATCGTCCGGACCTACAAAGTCACGACCTGCCAACCAAGCATGGGCTCGCGCACAGCGATCAAGTGCGATGGTTGCGCGGGGACTCACGCCCATTTCAATCCAATCCGCCATTTTCGGGTCGAAGGCCGCGGGCGTTCGGGTGGCCATAATGATTTGAACCAAATACGCTTCGAGCTCAGGCGCCATGTGCAGTGACAAGGCATCATTACGTGCTTTGAAAATATCATCCTGACTGAGTGAAGGGGCCTGTACCGGTGCCTTTTTTAAATCTTCGTTGCGAGTAAGGCGGAGTATCGATAATTCTGTTTCTGCGCCGGGATAGTCAATCGTCACGTGCATCAGGAAACGGTCAAGTTGGGCCTCTGGCAGCGGATACGTACCTTCTTGCTCGAGCGGGTTTTGCGTAGCCATCACCAAAAATAACGGCGACAGTTTATAAGTTTTATTGCCTACGGTAATTTGTCGCTCTGCCATGGCCTCAAGCAACGCAGACTGCACTTTTGCTGGCGCCCGGTTAATTTCATCAGCCAGAACCAGGTTGTGAAAAAGGGGGCCTTGCTGAAACACGAATTCGCCGGTTTCAGGGCGGTAAATATCTGTACCAGTTAAGTCTGCGGGTAGAAGATCAGGGGTAAACTGCACACGGTGGAAATTGCCATCGACGCCATTGGCAAGGGCATTAATCGCACGGGTTTTTGCCAAGCCGGGAGGGCCCTCAACCAGCATATGACCATCTGCCAGTAAGGCGATAAGCAAGCTTTTTGTAAGCTCTGACTGACCGATGATCTGAGTATCCAGATAGCGATGTAGCTGTTGAAACTGCTCTGCAGACATAGTGATCCAATCCACTTTTTATTTTTCGAATTTATTCACAACGGTGAAATACAAGTTACCGCCGTGGCGCTCTGTGCGACCGTGCAAACGAACGATTAAATATTTAACGGGTTAGGCTAACCTTTTACACCGATGAAATAGTACTTATACATAATAAGGTTCCATTCCTTTGCTTCAAGTCGTTATCAGAAAAATATCCTAAACCTTAATTGCGTGTTGTGATGTTGTGAAACCGTATTGGTTTCAATCTGTTGGATAAGGTAACTATTTTTCAGGACAAACAGCAGGCACGGGATATTTGCTATTTTGTTCATAGTTTGTAAAAATCAATATCTTTACAGGTCAGACCACTTAGGTCACACATATCAGGTGCTTTATGACAGTTAAACAATCAGTCACGACACGAAACGGTGACAGGATCGCGATTGTCGCGGGATTACGTACCCCTTTTGCCAAAATGGCAACCTACTTCCACGGCGTGCCTGCCGTCGACCTCGGCAAGATGGTCGTGAATGAACTGCTTATCAGAAACAACGTTGAAGCCTCATTAGTAGAGCAGGTGGTTTATGGTCAGGTTGTGCAGATGCCAGAAGCGCCGAACATCGCCCGCGAAATTGTGTTGGGTACCGGCATGAATGTGCATACCGATGCTTACAGTGTCTCCCGCGCGTGTGCTACCAGTTTTCAAAGCACGGTGAATATTGCAGAAAGTATGATGGCCGGAAATATTGAAGTGGGTGTAGCGGGCGGTGCCGACTCAACGTCAGTGTCTCCTATTGGCGTGTCCAAGAAATTAGCGCGGGCGCTGGTGGATTTACAGAAAGCTAAAACCATGGGCCAGAAATGGGCCATTGTTAAACGCCTTGGGTTAAAAGATTTATTACCCGTACCGCCTGCCGTAGCCGAGTACTCCACGGGGTTATCCATGGGGCAGACTGCCGAACAAATGGCAAAATCACACGGTATTAGCCGTCAGGCGCAGGATGAATTAGCACATCGCTCTCACTCTCTGGCAGCCGAGAGTTGGAACGAAGGTAAGCTGGATAGCGAAGTGATGACGGCTTACGCAGAACCCTTTAAAGGCTTTCTTGGAAAAGATAACAACGTACGCTTTGATTCTAAGCTGGAAGGCTATGCCAAACTGCGTCCGGTATTCGATAAAAAGTACGGTTCTGTTACTGCGGCAAACGCCACGCCGTTAACCGATGGTGCTTCTGCCGTATTGATGATGACAGAGAGTAAAGCAAAAGCGCTGGGCTACACGCCTTTAGGCTACATTCGTAGTTATGCGTTTGCGGCAATTGACGTGTGGGAAGACATGCTCATGGGGCCATCTTACGCCACGCCCATGGCTTTAGACCGCGCAGGTATGACGCTGAACGACCTTACACTGATTGAAATGCACGAAGCTTTCGCGGCACAAACGTTGGCCAACGTTAAGATGTTTGCAAGCGACAAGTTTGCACGGGAAAAGCTGGGCCGTGATAAAGCCACCGGTGAAATCGATATGGACAAATTTAATGTCATGGGTAGCTCTATCGCTTATGGACACCCATTTGCAGCCACAGGTACCCGAATGATCACGCAAATGCTGAATGAACTACAACGTCGTGGCGGCGGTAGCGGTCTGCTAACGGCTTGTGCGGCAGGTGGCCTAGGTGCAGCAATGATAGTGGAGACAGAATAATGAGTGAACAGGACATGCAAAAAAACACTGTTGCCGAGCAGACAAACGCCTTCACATTAACAAAGCAGGATAACGGCGTTGCCATACTAACCATGGATGTCCCCGGTGAATCCATGAACACATTAAAGGCGGCGTTTGGCGATGAAATCTCTGCCATGCTGGACGAAATTGATGCCGACAGCAGTATAAAAGGCGTGGTATTAACGAGCGGTAAGCCTTCATCGTTTGTTGCTGGTGCGGATATCACGATGTTGGCGGCCTGCAAAACCGAGGAAGATGCTCGTGCATTGGCAGCGGGAGGTCAGGCGGTATTCGATAGAATCGAAAAGATGCGCGCGACTTTTGTTGCTGCTATACATGGCCCGGCACTAGGCGGCGGTTTGGAATTGGCACTGGCTTGCCATTACCGCATTTGTTCTGATTCGCCGAAAACTCAGCTTGGTTTGCCTGAAGTTCAACTAGGTTTGTTACCGGGCAGTGGCGGGACACAGCGTTTACCTCGCCTTATTGGCGTACAGCAAGCCATGAAAATGATGCTGACGGGCTCAGCAGCCCGGGCTAAGCAGGCCAAGAAGTATGGCATTGTGGATGACATGGTGCCACAAAGCGTACTGTTAGAAGTGGCCCAGAAGTTTGCCTTAAAAGGCAAGCCTAAGCGTGAAGCGCCGCAAAAAGGCCTGGTTAACAAAGCGCTGGAGCAGAACAGCTTTGGTCGTAACATCTTATTTAAAAAAGCCCGTGAACAAACATTTTCGAAAACCAAAGGTAATTACCCTGCACCAGGCATGATTATCGACGTTATCGAAACAGGATTAAATGAGGGCATGCGAGCAGGGCTTCAGGCCGAGGCTGATGCGTTTGGCAAACTGGTGATGACGCCAGAGTCGTTTCAACTGCGTCAAATTTTCTTTGCTACCACCGACATGAAAAAGGAACATGGTGTAGAGGGCGTTAAGCCAGCTAAAGTCGGAAAAATTGGTGTTCTTGGTGGCGGTTTGATGGGCGGCGGTATTGCTTACGTCACTGCGACAAAAGCCAATGTGCCTGTGCGTATCAAAGATGTTCGCGAAGACGGTATCGCCAATGCCATGAAGTACAGTTATGACATTCTTAATAAGAAAGTGAAAAAACGCTTCATGCTAAACAGTGAAATGCAAAAACAAATGTCTCTACTCACCGGTAGTCTGAACTATAACGGGTTTCAGGATGCAGATATGGTGATTGAGGCCGTGTTCGAAGATTTATCACTGAAGCAGCAGATGGTGTCAGACGTTGAGAGTCACTGTAAGCCTGAAACCATCTTTGCATCGAATACTTCATCGATTCCGATCACCGATATCGCCGCTAAGGCCGCTCGCCCAGAAAATGTGATTGGCCTTCACTATTTCTCGCCAGTGGACAAAATGCCCTTAGCTGAAGTTATTGCGCACGAGCAGACATCGGATGAAACCATATCTACTACGGTGGAATTTGCCCGTAAACAGGGGAAAACGCCTGTGGTGGTGAAAGACGGAGCCGGCTTTTATGTGAACCGTATTCTGGCCCCTTACATGAACGAAGCGGCATGTTTACTGCTGGCAGGCGAGCCTGTGGACCATATCGACAAATCGTTGGTGAAGTTTGGTTTTCCGGTAGGGCCGGTGAAGTTACTGGATGAAGTGGGCATCGATGTAGGCACTAAAATCATCCCTTTCCTGGTTGAGCAGTTTGGCTCGCGATTCGAAGCGCCGAGCGCATTTGATAAAGTTTTGGCAGATGATCGCAAAGGTAAGAAGAACGGCAAAGGCTTCTATGCATACAGCGGTAAAAAGCCAGGTAAAGAAGTAGACGAGAGCATTTACTCTGTACTGGGTGTGTCATCGTCGAAAAAGCTCAGTGAAAAAGCGATTGCAGAGCGCTGTGTGCTTATGATGCTAAACGAAGCGGCTCGCTGCCTCGATGAGGGCGTAATCCGCAGTGCCAGAGATGGCGATATTGGTGCCATATTTGGTATTGGTTTTCCGCCATTCCTTGGCGGGCCCTTCAGATACATGGATAGCCTGGGTGTACAGAATGTCGTCAATAAGCTGACACAACTCAGTGAAACTGTCGATCAGAAATTTGCTCCAGCAGAGATCTTGGTTAACATGGCAAGTGTTCAAAAAACGTTTTACTGATGTTTAAATAATGTAAAAAAACCGGGCTTAGCCCGGTTTTTTTATGCTAAAAGGTTATTTAACTGGCTTTTCTCACTGATTTGAGTAAAATTCGCTCGCTTTGTTTATTT
Organism: Alteromonas sp. ABV4_515; assembly: GCF_056160345.1. Taxonomy (NCBI): domain Bacteria; kingdom Pseudomonadati; phylum Pseudomonadota; class Gammaproteobacteria; order Alteromonadales; family Alteromonadaceae; genus Alteromonas; species Alteromonas sp. ABV4_515. The sequence continues at coordinate 144,520 of NZ_JBSWWZ010000003.1, read as the reverse complement.
TGCAGTCAATTAATTGACGCGACGAATCAAGAGGTTACTGTCATGGGATTATTAATTCTGGCTGTGGGTGTATTAATGCTAAGTGCAGTGGCTTTTTATGTGGCAGCGTTTGAAGCGGGTATGAATGCGAAGCGATGGGCGGTAGCCGGTTTAATACTCGGTCCCGCATTGTTTCCGCTGTTTAATATGAAGCGTTACTTATTGTGGCGTCAGATTGTTGGCTTCCGGAATCCAGTCATGCCAGCTTAATTGTTATTTCGCGCTAGAGGCCATCTATATGGCTGAGAACCTACACTTCGTAGGCATCCTTGGCGCACTATTTATCAATTTCAGATACAAAAAAAGCCAGAAGATTCTGGCTTTTTTTATGTAATCTGACACTTATTTCAGGTCACATGCGCCAAAGTTTTTGCAAGGTAAAACCTTTTTAAACTGAGTGGTCGCTTCCTGTTGCTTCTGAACCGGCTTCGCGCCTTCTTCTACAGTAGTTACAGGTGCAGTTGTTGAAAGTGCGAGTGCTACAGCGGCTGCTTTTAACATGTTATATATCCTCTGATTTTTTATTTGAACAAACAACACCGTTATGTTCGGTGCACCAGAGATATTGCTAGATACGTGCCAGACTAAACCTTTAGTATGATTTTTTTATTTTTTCCAATAAATTCAACGAATTATTTTTGTTAGAACTTTGGTGTAAGAAATAAAGAAAATCTTTTGACTATTTGTTTAAATCGACTACGACTTTTTTTTGACGTTGTCTAGTTAAACGAATTATTACCAATAAGATTATAAAGCTTTTGATTTTCTTGAAGTAATTTCTCAAACCGCTCTGCGTTTAACGGTTTTGAATACAAATAGCCCTGCAGCATCTCACATTCGTAGCGACGTAAAATAGCAAGTTGGTCTTCTTGCTCCACCCCTTCCGCGACCACTTTTAGCCCCAGGTTATGGGCAATATTGATGATAGCGGCAGCCATATGCCGGTCTGTGTTGCTCACGGCAATGTCATCAATGAAGGCTTTATCAATCTTTAGCGTATTCAGCGGGAAGCGCTTCAAATAGGCAAGAGAGGAGTAACCGGTACCAAAATCGTCCAGTGCCAAATGAATGCCACGGTCACGTAGCCGCTTCATCAGTTCTAAACCCTGTTCCGGGTTTTCCATCAGTGTGCCTTCGGTGATCTCACACTCAAGGTGAAGGGGAGACAGGCCCACTTCTTTTAAAATCCTTTCAATGCGATCGTCGAGATCGAGAAGCTCGAATTGCTTCGCTGAAATGTTCACAGCAACCCGCCCAGAGAACAAGCCGGCACTCACCCAACGTTTAGTATCGGCACAAGCTTTCCTTAACACCTGCTCGCCAATTTCAACAATTTGGCCAGTTTGCTCTGCAAGGGGAATAAACTGGCCTGGGCTGACAATCCCTTTTTGTGGGTGCTCAAATCGTACCAAGGCTTCCATGCTGACTAATTTACCGGAGGCAATATCCACTTTTGGTTGATAGTACACGGTAAACAAATCGTCTTTGATACCCTGACGGATCAGGTTTTCAATTTGCAGTTGACGAACAGCATTCTGGTTCATTTCGCCACTGAAAAACTTGTACGTATTACCGCCATTATTCTTGGCAAAATACATGGCCGTATCTGCATTTTTCAGCATTTCCTGAGGGGTTTTGCCGTCATCAGGATAGAAAGCAATACCAATACTGGCACCGAGCACGAATTCCTGCTTGTTGATAATGAAAGGTCGCGACAAGTTATCTAGGATGTTCTGCGCATAATGGGTAATGGTATGAATGTCAGCCTGATCTTCCATCAGAATACTGAATTCATCACCACCCAAGCGGTAACAGGTAGCAGCGCTACCGGTGATACGCTGCAGACGTCGTGCAATTTGTTTTATCAGCACATCACCGGTTTGATGGCCCAGCGAGTCGTTAATTTTCTTAAAGTTGTCCATATCCAGGCAGAGCAGGGAATGAGACGCTGCCTTACGCACCAGGTTTTGGTGGCTGGCTTGGAAGAATGAACGATTCGGCAATTCTGTCAGGGGGTCTGTGTTTGCCAGTTTTAGCAGTTCTTTTTCAGTATTCTTACGCGAGGTAATGTCGGAAAATACGCCTACGAAGTGGCTAATGCGGCCATCATCATCGTGAACAGCATCGATATTAAGCTCCATTTCATAGCGCTCACCATTCACCCGCACAGACTCTACTTCACCGAACCAGTTCCCTTTTGTGCGCAGTGTCTTTTTGATCTCTTCGGTAAACGCATCAGGATACTGATTAAAGTACATATAGGAGGCCAATGCCTGGTCGCGACTCTCGCCGGTATAGCCGCAATACGCATTATTAATCGAAATATAACGGAAGTTAGTATCGGTAATGAATACCCCTTCCGAAATGTTTTCGATTGAGCGTTTAAATAAATTAAGTTGCTCTTCCGCCTCTTTAAGGTGGTGAATATTTTTCAGTGTTCCCGTCATCCGCATAGGTTGCTGATTGTGGTCTCGCTGAACAACTTTGCCGCGATCAAGCACCCATATCCATGCATTAGAGAAGGTTTTGGCTCGGTAGGCTAATTCGTAAAACTCGGTTTTACCTTCCAGGTGCGACTTAAGCGCTTCCTGCACGCGCAGAATGTCGTTAGGGTGAATATTGGCATCATACGCACTGGTTGTACGAATGTTGTCCTGCGGGAAATCCAGTGTACCCCAGGTGTTAGCGCGGTAAACTTGTCCTCGGTATACGTCCCAGTCCCACAGTTCGTCGCCAGAACTCCAAAGGGTGAGTTTTAGCCGCTCTTCAGATTCCTGTATTGCGCGCTGGCTTTGTTTACGTAGCTGATACTGACGTAGAATATAAAACAGAATAGTCAGCGCAACGAAGGCATAGAACACAAGCGCTGCAGTGTGTAGCCAGAAAGGACGACCGATAGTGACGTTGAGAGTACGACTGTCCGACCAATCTTTATCACCTTCTTTTGCCTGCACTTCAAAGGTGTAATTACCAAACGGAACGTTGTTGAATTGCGCATTTTGACTATTTCCTGCCGGGAACCACTCATCAACATTTCCAGTCATTCGATAGCGGTAGAGCACATCGCTAGACGAGATTGGATTAACAAGACCGAAATTTATGCTAAATCTTGATTGTTCGTATCCCAGGAAGTATGAATCATGTTCTAATAGGCTAGCACTTTTTGCGTTTGAAGCTTCTGTGTCGAATCCAGAAACGTGCGCAGATCCAAAAATCTTAATATCAAAGAGAAGGGGAATACGGGTAGCTTTTATATTTTCAATATTACTATCAATGTATGATTTTTTTATGATATTCAGACCTTTCACGCCTGCAAAGACTAATGCGTTTTGGGCTGTGAGAATTGATGCGCCTTCACTAAATTCGTTATTGCCTAAAGCTTCGCTGGAGATACTTTCTTTATCTTCGAGAGTGAAAAGATCAACTCTGCTAATTCCCTGTCGATTTGTATACCAAATTGAGCTATCAATTCCTATCGATGAAAAGGTAATGCCATCATTTGATGTTTTATTTTGCTTTTCTTCAATATCTAGAGTTGCTGCATTTACCTTAATAATCCCGTTGTAACGAGTAGATATCCAATAAAAATTTCTCCAGGAATATACGTTTACAGGATAAAATGCATTCGATGATTTGCCGCCAATTTCTTTTACAATTTCTTTGGAGTAAGTGTCGTAAATAGCAATGCCATACTCAGTGGATAGCCAGACACGGTCCTCGAAGTCCGTAAACATTGGATAAAACGAAGTATCTATTCCTGTTACGGGATACCGAGAAATAGTTAATTCAATTTCCTCTTCTGGCGCTGAGGTTGGTATCGATAATAAGTCCCCATTACTACTATTTACCCATATTTTTTGACCATCGAAATGTAGTCGTTCAACAATTTCACCGTCAAGCATTGTTCGCTCGAGGCTAAGAGTTGTGTCGTCATAATGATAGATCTTTAGTCCAGACGAAGAGGCAATCCAAAATCTTCCATTTTGGTCAATTGCAAAATCCCAGAACAAGTCTTCACTATTTTCCAAGTAATAGTCTATAGTGCCTAACTCAGGATTGAATTTACCTAGTCCTTCATTTTGAGTAACAAACCAGAGGTTACCAGTTGTATCTTCATCGATAGCCCATATCGTTGATGAAATTGAGGCCTCTTGAAACTCTTTTTTATTTCTGAATGTACGAACAGAACTCAATTCTGGCTGATATCTAAACAAGCCTGAATATGTTCCGACCCAAGTGCTACCGGTACTATCGGAAGCAATTGAGAAGATAATATTTTGAGTAACTCCAATTAATTTATTGTCTTTCGAGCCGTTTACAATAAATCTTTGTTTTTTAATATCATATATACTGAGGCCTTTGTAAGATCCTATAAAAATTAAATCATTAACTTGCTTGATAACTGATATTGCAGAGAGTTGCATTTCTCCAACTCTAGAACTTCCTTGGAGATATTTAGAGTTCCCATCGTTATCGATTATCAAAATACCATTCTCGGTTGCCAACCAGTACTCGCCGTTAATAACCTCAATATCACTGATGCGAGAATCTTTTGTTGAATAGCCGTAGGGATTTACTTTTGATAGCGGAAATATTTGATCAGAGTTTTTATTGAAAATGAAAACTCCGTGATCTCTTGTTCCAATCCAAAGACGATGCTGTTCATTATAAATTGTTCTCATATCATCTGGGAAATTAGTGCCTCGAAATGCGGGTTCGAGAGACTTCATATCTGGGGAAAGGCGATATATTTGATTCTTTGTCGTGACAATTAGCCTACCGTTTTCGTCCGACGTAATGTTGACAATGTAAGTTGAACTATTGCTATTAACTATTTCGAAAGGAATGACACTAAAATCGTCTGAACTGGCATTATATTTAGCTAAGCCTTGGTCTGTACCAGCCCACAACGTATCTTTTTCATCGATGTATAATACATTCACCCATGCTGACGGCAATGAGTTAGGATTTTGAGGCTGAGGATGATACTGCTTAGAACCGGAGTCATAGCCTGTGTAACGATGAAGGCCTGTAACAGTTCCAATCCACAAAATACCGTTTTTGTCTTCAACGATATCCAGTACGGTATGATCGGAAATGCCATCCTTCTGAGTGATGGACTGGAAGTAGATGTCTGTTATGGATACAGCTTGGCTGTCCGGAGAGAGAAGTGTCCCCAGTAGCAGAGAAAAGCTAACAAAAATCCAGTTTAAGGTTGAGCGCACCAATACACCTTTGGCGATATTATACTATCGTTCTAATTAAGTTTTATATCGGCAGCTTCCCTACAAACCGAAGGTTCAATATGCCGAAATACGCCATTATCTACAAGTTTTTTTCAGATTAGGCGGGTGTAGAGGTTAAATAATGCTCACATTATACTTTATTGCGTTTTTCTACCTTACTTATTGAAAATACTGTGTTGTTTTTTTGAACAATGCCAGGTCTTTCAATTTTTTGTCGTCAGATACGTCCATCGATGGAAATTTACCTGAAGCAAACAAGACCAGTTCGCCGAATACATTTCGCTCGGCGATTTTGTTCGCATAGGCCTGAATGTCCTGAAAAGACGTTCGGCTTATCAGGTCGGCTAATTTAGCATTTCGGTCGAAGGCTAAATCCTGCGTGCCTAAACAAACCCAAAGTCGCTGGGACTTCATCGACAACGAAAGGTCTCGTTCCTCAAGTTGCTTCAGCAGGTTTTTTTGAATCGTGGACCAGTAGAAACGATAAAAATCGATTTCATTAAGCTGTTCAAACAGAAATGAAGTCATTTCTTTTAAAAGCGCTTCGGGGGCATGTGAAGGGCTTTGAATGTAAAAAGCCATTCCAGGATGCTGATTGTGGGGTACATAGCCGGTACCCACAACATAACCGAGTTGTTTTTCAGTGCGAAGCACATTAAAGAAGGGGGCGGCCAACATCTGTTCAAGCACCATGCACATGGCGGTATCTATCAGGCTATTGCTAGGCGCCTGCAAATACAACACAACTGCCGCATCTTCATGTTCACAAGTCACTTCATGATAAAGTGCATCGCCAACAGGTAAAGCGGTTACTGCCCTAGACATGGGGCCCGCATTGGCATCTGTACATTGTTGTTGTAACTTCTCGGCAAAGTTCTGTGCTTCATCTTCAGACCAATTGCCATGCATGAAACATTCAACGTAATAGCCTTTAAGGGCGTTATCTAAACATTCACGCATGTGTTGATAAGTACATTCTTTTACCGCTTTGAGCAGGTCTATCGGTGCTTGTGTGTTTTTCTGAACAATGACACTTAAGCGGGAAAACAACCTGTTTGTAGGCTTATTCATCAACGCATTTTCGAGGGACTGTATTTGCATCGCTTTTAAACGATCGAAATGCTGTTGGTCAGGGACAAATGCGTAAATGGTTTCCAGCAACTGACCCGCGAGTTTGGGCTGATGGTTAGAAAAACCCCGTGTATGTAAGCTGAACCCAGCCTGATGCCCATAAATACGATAATGAAGGCCCGCAATTTCAGCGCGATAATACTTGGCTTGTAAAAAGTCGTTGAGCGCGGCCAACCAAATGCGTTTTGCCGCAACGGCCAGTAAATCGTCCGAAAACGCCGGGGTATCGAAGGAGACATACAAGTCGCCTTTTGGGCTATGGAAGGTTTCGTCCTGAGCAAACCAAAGTTTGGTGTAATCGTTATCCAGTATAAGCCGAGGCGTGAGATTTTCAGCCTGAGGAATCGTGAGGTGGTAATCGTCGCCTAAATACGGATTGGGAGGAGGAAGCTGAAGCTCAGGGATAATTTCAGGCTGGCAGAGTTGAGACAGCAAGCTTTGCGAAAGCGGGCGCATTTGATACTTTGCGTTATAAAAACGGCACACAGTATCTGTGGCCAGTTCTGGTGCAATCATTTTTACGCGAATGTTATCGGGCCTGAAATAGCTTAATGCGTTTTCAAGCACGTCTTTATCGAAGCTATCGATAACAATTCTGAAAAGTTTGATGTCGTCGCTGGTAAACGAGAATAAATGTTGCGAATAATCACACACGATATTCTGTAGTTTAGGATTGTCTTCATACTGATAAGCTAACGCACCCAAGTGTGCTTTTTCCTGGTAGCGCCATTTTTCATCCATTGCGTTGCTGATGAGTGCAATAAAAGAGAAGAGCGCCTGAAGGATGTGATCGCGGTTGGCTAAACCTTGCTCTGTAAGCTGAAAGCTGACATTGAAGTCTTTAAAGTCTTCACCTTCAATACCGCTGCCGGCAATAAGGTTGGTCACCCAGTTTTTATTTTTCAGGTAAGCCAGTAAACTGCCTTCGCCTTCATCTCCAATAAGGTGGCTCAGGTAATTTAATGGTTTGGTTCGAAAATCCTGATGCAGGCCGGGCAGGGCAAAAGTGACTATCATTCGGCGCGCCGTTTGCAGTGGAATAATGTTGATTTCAACAGCCAGTTGTTCCGGCGTGTACAAGGCTGGCCATTCCTTGTTGGCTTCTTCGCCTGCCTTCAATGCGCCAAAGCTTTGTGAAACCAACTCTAGTACGTCGTCAACATTTTCACTGGTAAAAATAGCAAGGCACATGTTTGCGCCTACATAATACTTCGCGTGATATTGCTGCAAAGCGGCGTGCAGCTCGCACTCAGGTAGCGAGCGAAAAATGTCTGCATTACCAACCGAGAACTTACTAAACGGGTGTAACGGATTCGCGGTTTCTTTATGGATTTGATAAAGGCGTCGTAAGTCGTCTTTAATCTTAAATTGAAATTCGGCTTCAATGGCATTGATTTCTTTATTCAATGTATCCGGATCGAGCAGGGGCAAGCGCATCATATCGCCGAATGCGGGAAGAATACGCTTTATTTCTGTACTGCGACAGTGGAAGTGATAGTTAGCAAACTCAGTACCCGTCCAGGCATTAATGGCACCGCCTGCACTTTCAACCATATCGTTAATGCTGTTTGCCTTTGGTAAATGCCGACTACCCAGAAACATCATATGTTCTAGTAGATGTGATAAACCTTCGCATTCCTGAGGGTCATAAAAATGTCCGGCTCGTACACTCATCGACACAGAGGTTGCAGGAGAAAGGTCATGTTGGTAAATCATGACGCGCAACCCGTTGGGAAGCGTATGGAAAAAGGCGTTTTCCAGATTTAAAGTAGTTGTCAAAATGCTCTCAATATTGTTTGTTATTACTGCATTTTTTTGAAGAAACTTTAGGTCGGAATTGGGTTCCAGAACGATTTAAATATTTATATCACCTAAAGTCGTAACTATTAATACTAGGCTACTCTATATGGGTCTGCTATGGTAACAGTGTAGTCCTTCATCATATTCATTAAACTATGCCACGTCAAAATTCCAACGCTGACACATTATTGTTTATTATGCGCCACGGTGAGGCAGAATCATTGCGGGTTGATGACAAAAGTCGTCAGCTAACCGAGTTTGGTCGTGCACAAGTCTCTGTAACGGCTAACTGGCTTATAGATAAATACTGTGAAGACAGGCAGGTAGATCTTGCATTGGTTAGCCCTTATCGTCGAGCCCGTCAGACTTTTGACATGCTCAGTCTTGATTTAAGTGCCGGCAAGTCGGAAAGTTGCGACGATATTGTGCCTGAAGGTAATCCAGCAATGGCCCACGATTATGTTGATACGCTGCTCAACGCGCATTCCGGCCGTGGTCATCAAATTAACCGTATGTTACTGGTTAGCCACATGCCGTTCGTGAGTTATTTTCTGGATGAAGTGTGTACTATCCCAACGCATAGCCTGTTTGCAACGGCATCTGTCGCGGTGGTTCGCTACAATATTCATAAACAGAAAGGCGAACTCGTCGCGCATTTTCAAGGCTAGTAGTCTGTCCTGCTCCATCTTTATCCGCAAAAATTGAAAAACCTCTTAAGAAGTTAATTTCTCAACCGATAAACTATGTAGTGAGAGTGTAACCAACTGCGCAGGGCAGTAATTCGAATGACAACTAAATCCATCCCTGATTTGCTCAGGCGTTCGTTAGAGAGTCATATGGCTGAGGCCGATCTTAAAAACGATGAAGAACTGAAGGATATTCTCGGTAAGTTGAGTTCATTGTCGGAAAAGGTGGCTGCGGCTAAGGCGCAAGTATTGGCCCGACGTGCGCGGGCCAGTGAAGAGTCTTAGTTCTCTGAAGACGTTTCCCGGGGTGTTTCAAAGTATTCCGGTAATACCCTTACTGTTTTAATCATGTTGTCTTTTATATCGACAATTTCCATTGGATAGCCCGCAAGGCGAACACTTACTTGATGCTCCGGAATTTCCTCAAGATATTCCAGAATCAAACCGTTCAAGGTTTTGGGCCCATCTAGCGGTAAGTTCCAGTCCATTTCTTTGTTTAGATCCCTGACGTTGGCACTGCCATCAACCAGTACACTGCCGTCCTGCTGAACATTGGCTTCTTTGCTGTGGTCCGGCACCATTGAAGTGGTGAAGTCACCGACAATTTCTTCCAGAATATCTTCCAGTGTTACCAGGCCCATGATGTCACCGTATTCATCCACCACCAGAGCGATGCGCTCTTTTTCAGCCTGGAACTTATACATCAGAGTATGCAGTGGAGTAGATTCAGGCGTGTAGTAAATTTCCCGTACTGCACGAAGCAGACTGGATTTGGTGAACTGGTCTTTCGATAACAGACGCAATGCGTCACGGGCGTGAACAAAGCCCACCGCATCATCAATACTGTCACGGTAAAGTAAAACGCGCGTGTGCTGGGCGTGGGTAAGTTGCTTCTGAATTTTCTTCCAGTCTTCATTGATATCAATGGCGACGATTTCAGCGCGAGGTACCATGATGTCTTCAGCGGTCACGTTTTCCAGATCAAGAATGCCGACCAGCATATCTTGGTGTTTTTTCGGGATCATCGTTCCAGCTTCATAGACTACGGTTCTCAACTCTTCCCGGCTGAGCGAGTCATCATTACCGTTCTTAGAGTCGATGCGTAATAAAAACAAAATGCCGTTGGTGATGGAGTTAATCATCGCCACGAACGGATAGAGTACAAACAGCAGTGGTAATAAGATGAGTGAGCTAGGAAACGCCACTTTTTCCGGATACAGCGCGGCCAGTGTTTTCGGTGTGACTTCTGCAAATATAAGCAGCACCAGGGTAAGACCAAATGTGGTAGCGATGAAGCCCCAATAATCGCCGAACAACCTCGTACATAAAATGGTAGCAATGGCAGATGCAGCAATGTTTACCATGTTGTTGCCTATAAGGATAAGACCTATTAGGCGATCAGGACGTTCGAGTAACTTCTGCACACGCAATGCGGCGCGGTTACCTTCATTTTGTAGGTGTTTAAGTCGATAGCGGTTAATCGACATCATGCCTGTTTCAGAACTAGAGAAATAGGCGGATAAAAGTATCAGTACGCCAAGTGCAATAAATAGCGTGCTTGTTGAAATGTCGTCCAAAAAAAAGGGTTCCTTTACCTGTGTGGACTGTCCAATTTAGTTATTCAGCCAACGGGTTTCAAGTGTAAGTTTGTGAAACTACGCATACAGTAGCCGCTTTTCACCTATTTTGGCGGAAGCAGCCCACTGATTAGTGATATTTTTAGTCTAAAGTAGTACTTCCCGAACGAAGCGACTACCGAAATAGGCGAGGGTAAGCAACAGCAAACCAACGACGGTAAGTACAATTACCTGTTTGCCTCGCCATCCCCAAATGCGCTGCCCGGTGAGCAAAAAGCCATATACCACCAGGGCAACGAGCGACAGCAAGGTTTTATGGGCGTACATCGTACTGAACATGTTATCGAGAAATACGAATCCGCTAATGAGCGACAGTACCAACAAAAACGTGCCGACGAGCAACAGTTTAAATAACATGCCTTCGACAAGCATTAACGGCGGTAACGGAGAGTTAAGCAGTGACGCGCCTTTTTGTTTTAGCTTGTGGGTAATAAACGACATTTGCAGCGCATAAAGAAAAGCGATAACCAGCGTGCCATAAGCGAAGAGCGACAGCGTAATATGAATAACCAGGCCGGGTTGCATCTGAATATGCATGATGTGTGTAACAGGCACAAAAACCGCTGCGGCAATAGTAAGAGCTGAAAATCCGAAGACAACCGGTAACAGGATAATATTCGGCATCACCGATGCGCTGATGAGCATGGAGGCGGTAATTAACCAGGACACCAACGAGAGGACGTTGGTAATACTCATGTTTTGCCCTGGCGCAATCACGATGGCCTGAGACAAATAACCGATATGTGCGGCAGCCCCGACAAGCGACAAAATAATCGCCAGTTTTTTGTTTGGCGACTGTTGATTAACAATTTTTCCCATCAGCAGATACGCTGCGGCAAGATAAAAAATAATGCCTGTAACGGCAAATACGGTGATCATCCCAATTCCTGTGCAAGATTCGCCGTGCAATAATCTGACGCGATATCCTTTGGCTGTCGGTTCGCTACTGTGCGAAACGTTTTTTATTTTAGCATGACCGGTGTTGGGAGGAAGGGCGTTATTCTCCGGAAAATAAAAAATAACCGGTCCATGAATCTTTGCCTGTATTGATACTGCAACTGCACAGAGAATTCAACCAGAACCATTGTTTTTACACAGTTTAAGGCAATATAAAGAGAGAAAGTGTATTCATGGTTCGTTGTGAACGCCTTTTTCGCTATAATGCCGTGAAAATGAATAATCCGATTTAAAGAAGCTGCCTTATGTTTGAGAATTTATCTGAACGCCTTGGCCAGACGTTACGCAACGTTTCTGGTCGCGGCAGACTCACCGAAGACAACATTAAAGAGACGCTAAGGGAAGTGCGTATGGCACTTTTGGAAGCAGACGTTGCGCTGCCTGTCGTTAAAGACTTTGTTGCTCAGGTGAAAGCCCGTGCGGTTGGCACGGAAGTGACCAAGGCGCTGAAGCCTGGTCAGGTATTTATTAAAATTGTTCAGTCTGAACTTGAAGCGGTAATGGGGGAAGCAAATGAAAAGCTAAACCTTTCTGCTCAACCTCCTGCTGTGGTACTGATGGCCGGCCTTCAAGGTGCGGGTAAAACAACCAGCGTGGGTAAGTTAGCCAAATACCTCACTGAACGCGAAAAGAAAAAAGTGCTGGTGGTGAGTGCCGACGTATATCGTCCCGCCGCGATTAAGCAGCTTGAAACCCTGGCCGACGATGTGGGTGTGGGTTTTCATCCTTCAACGGCCGATCAAAAACCTATCGACATCGTTAATGGAGCTATCGACGCCGCCAAGAAGCGGTTCTATGACGTTCTGTTAGTGGATACCGCCGGTCGTTTGCACGTCGATGCCGACATGATGGACGAAATTAAAGCGCTGCATGCGGCTGTGAAGCCGGTTGAAACCCTGTTCGTGGTTGATGCCATGACGGGTCAGGATGCGGCGAACACGGCAAAGGCATTTAATGATGCACTGCCATTAACGGGTGTCATTCTGACCAAAGCGGATGGTGACGCCCGTGGTGGTGCTGCACTGTCCGTGCGTCAAATTACCGGTAAACCCATTAAGTTTATTGGTATGGGCGAAAAAGTGGATGCCCTTGAGCCATTCCACCCTGAGCGTATAGCGTCTCGTATTCTGGGAATGGGTGACGTTCTCAGCCTTATTGAAGAAGTCGAGCGCAAAGTCGATAAAGACAAAGCCGCTAAGCTGGCGAAGAAAGTCCAGAAAGGCAAAGGCTTCGACTTGCAAGACTTCAAAGAGCAGCTCGAGCAAATGCGCAATATGGGCGGCATGATGGGATTAATGGATAAGCTGCCTGGCATGGGCGGTATGGCTGACAAAATCAAAGATCAGGCAAATGAAAAGCAGTTTAATCAAATGGAAGCCATCATTAATTCGATGACACCTGCTGAACGTGCCCGCCCTGATGTGATTAAAGGTTCGCGTAAGCGCCGTATTGCTGCCGGTTCCGGTACCCAAATCCAGGATGTGAACCGTCTGCTGAAGCAATTTACGCAAATGCAGAAAATGATGAAGAAAATGTCTGGTGGCGGCATGAAGAAAATGATGCGCCAGATGAAAGGTATGATGCCGCCAGGTGGAATGGGCGGTGGTGGCGGTATGTTCCCGCCACGGTAACCCTTTTTAGCTACGCAACACCAGAAGAAGCTGCCTTGGATGTAATTGTTCAGGCAGCTTTTTTCGGCATTACAACGCACAATAATTCTCATGCCGAGTTCAAGACAGGAAATTTATGGCCGGTTTAAAACGCATCATTCTCATCGACACACACTTACCCGGTGTGGTTGAACTGAAAACGGACGGACACACAAACATTTGTGGTACCAATGCCTCGGGTAAAACCACCTTACAACGTCTGATCCCCGTATTTTACGGTGAATATCCAAGCCGGGTGGTACCAGCTACCCGCGACAGTTTCGAGCGCTGGTATTTACCGCGCACTTCCAGTTTTATCATTTACGAATACACCCGCGCAGAAGGCGATCTGTGTCAGGCTGTGTTGAGTTCAAATGGCACTGGTGTGAATTATCGGTTCATCGGCAAGCCTTTCGATATCAATGATTATTTGATTGAACAGAAAAACGGCAAACTGGCAAGCGTCAGCAGTGCCGAGTTGGCCCGGGCTTTAAAGCGAAACAATGTGCTGGTAACCAGCCTGCTTACCACTAAAGATTTCCGCGCCATTCTGCAAAACGATCACGGTGTGCTTAACCAGAGCAGTAATGCACGTGAACTACTCGGTTACGCCCGCATATTCAGTTTGTGTCAGCCGAATCTTCATGTTCGCCATATTGAAAAGCTGGCCAAAGCGGTTCATTCCAAAGAAGGCAAGATGGAAACCATCAAAGCCATGATTGCCGCCATTCTGGAAGAAGACGGCGTACAACCGCCCACATCCAACCTCAGTCGCAATCGTGTGGACGACTGGTTGCGTGAGTGTCAGTTAATTAAGCAATTCGATGGCATTCGTCCAGAGTTTGCCAAACTGGAGCAGGCCGATATGGCGCTGGGCTCCACCGAAAAACAATTAGCCGGATTGAAAAAAGTTTTCGAAAACGACAAGAGTCACCTGGCGGCGGCGCTGGAAACTTCGAAAAATCAGCTGGAAGAAAATCAATTTCAGCGTAAGCAGAATGATAATCAGTGGGCCGAAACCCGTGATTCTTTGAATCAGACAGTATCGTCGGCCCGGGCTGACGTGGAGAAGTACACCGCAGAACTCGACGCGGTGGAAGATGAATTCCAAAGCTGGCAAGAACAAAATATCGAACAGCTCAAGGAAGATGTGGCCAACCTTGGCCAGTGGCAGAACGAACTTGAACTGGCCAGTAGCCGCTACACACTGTTGACCGAAAAGCATCAGGATATCGAATCCACGTTTAACCGCCGTATAGCTGAGCTGGGTGAAAAGCTCAGTATGAACCTGGAACAGCTGTCTGCCAGTCGTCAGGAGGCCGCTGATAAGCGCAGTGAGTTACAGCAAAAAGAACGGGATGCGTTACAGGTTATCCGTGATGATTTTGCTCAGCAATTACAAACGCTGGACCATGCACATCAAAACGCGTTGAGCGATTTAAAAGTCAGCGAAGCGGAATTGAAAGCGGGATTAAATAACGCCGGTTATAACGAGTTTGAACAGTCGCAGTTAGATCTGCTCGATGCGGCAATTAAAGAAGCCAGCGTGAACGAAGATGCTGCTCGCAGTGAATATCGTCAGACTCAGCAAACACACAGTAAGGCGATTCAGCACCGTCAAACGGCGTCTGCGGCACTGGATAAAGCTCGTCAGCATCATCAGAAGCAAGAAAAGCTGGTTGAAAGCATCAATCATTTGCTTTACCCCGGCGAAGGTTCGCTACTGGAATTCCTTCGAGGCAACCTGGACGACTGGGAACATTCCCTCGGCAAAATCATTCGCCCGGAATTGCTAGAGCGCAAAGATCTGGCACCGCAGTTAGCCGAAGGCGATAGCCTGTTCGGCATCAAGTTGGCTCTGGAAACCTTAGATACACCCGAATACGCCAATACCGAACAAGAACTCAAAGCCCGTTTGAACGGGGCAGAAGAAGCCCTTGAACTGGCGCTGGCATCACAAAATGAATGCGAGTCGGAATTAGCACAAGCCAATGAAGCGGTGCGAAATGCCGAGCTTGCCATGACCCAACGTGATAACGCGGTTCGCAGTGCAGAAGCTACCCGTAAACGGGCACAGCAAGATCGTGATTCGGTGCTGAGTGAATACCAGCAGGCATTGTCGGTACGTAAACAAAAAGCCCGCAGCAAGCTGGAAGAGAATGTACAAGCCAGAAAGCATCTAGTGGCACAGTTCGAGCTCGACCGCGATGAAATTAAAGATCAACAGCGGGAAACCGAAACCGAGCATAGCTTCCACTGGCAACAACTGATTGCTGATACCGACGCCCGAATTAGTCAACTCGACAGCGACATGCGCAAGGCCCGGGATAACGCCGCAAAAGATAAGCGTGACACCGAGCAGTGGCTTGAGAACGAATTGAATAATCGCGGCGTTGATGTGGATGAAATCGGCGAACTGAAGAAGCGCACGAAGAAACTCAAAGAAGACATTTATAGAACGGAAACCCACCGCCATAAGGTGGCAGATTACGAGCGCTGGTATCAGACCGTATTCAACGGTCATAAAGTGGCGTGGCAGAACAGCCTGGCGAAAGCCCGTAAATCGCTGGCGGAATCTGAACGTGAACTGGCGCAGAAGCAAACCGTGTATCGTGAAACTCGCGAGCAGCTGAAAGACCAACATGCTCAGTTGGAAACTTCTGTTAAAACAGTATCAGAGCAGCATGAGCAAGTGGTGAACTTCTCTCGTTCGCTGGCAAAAATCGCCCTACCTAGTGTTCAAAGCGACGATGAACAGCGTCAGGACGAGCTCTCCATTAACCAACGCCTGTCGCTGGTACAAAGCGCGTTGCAGGAGCGTGAAACCTTACTGTCTGATGTAAAGGCTTATGTTGAACGGTTCGATCAGCTGATTGCTGCCCAGGCCGGTACGGGTCTGTCTGATACCTGGGAACGTGCTCGTGAAGAATGCGCGGTGATGAACGCGCAAGGTGTGAAGAGTATTGATCATCGTCGTATGGTTACCCACCTTGCCCAGCTCTTAAATGTGATTGTGCCGCAGAAACTGCAGGGCCTGAAAGAGCAAGGCAGGATCTTTGGGGCCGACCTGAGCCAGTACTACTTTGTATTGGCCGATATCGACAAACGTATTGTCAGTCAGAGCCGCCGCATTACTAAAGAGGTAGACGGTGAACTCTTCCTTGATGGCGTGTCAGATTCCGCAGTGAAAATCCGTTCGCGGATCAGCGAGCTGGAATTTTGGCCTGAATTGGAACAGTTCCGAAGCCTTTACGATGCGTGGATGGCGGAGGGGGCTAATCAGCTTCCTGATGAAGAATACGGCCAAAGCATGCGCCGGGTGTTGGATATTCTTGGGCGCGCCGCACTCACTGGCGGTATCAGCAAATTGCTGGATATTGAATTGCATTTGCGGGAAGGCAACAGCGACCTGGTAATACGCACTGACAGACAGCTTAACGAGTCGTCGAGTCACGGTATGGCATACCTTATTCTGTGTAAATTCTTGCTGGCATTCACCCGACTGCTTCGTGGTGAAGCTGATGCCACCATCCATTGGCCCATTGATGAATTAGGTACGCTTCACCAGAGTAACGTGAAGAAAATTTTTGATGCCTGTCAGAACAATAATATCTGTGTGGTAGGGGCTTTCCCTAACCCGGAATCAGACGTGCTGACGCTGTTCGACAACCGTTATCTTATCGATAAGGTGAGCCGTCAACTACAGGTGGTAGAGCCTAAGGCCAGCGCCATTGCCGAACGAATTAAAGCCCGTCGTGAACAGGAGGCTTCAGCATGATGTCAGAACAAGGTCGTATTTTAAGTCTGCTGTTAAGTGGTCAGTTTGTTTGTCAGGTTAGTGATGAAGAAGGTTGGCGGTTTCTGAAAAGCCGAGACAATGCAGCAAAGCTAGAGCCGCACCTGAACGTGCTCAATCGTACGCTGGCGTCTACCGCTGAAGGGGATGTGTTTTTTGCCGCATACCTTACGCTTGGTGACGACGAGCGCAAAGTCTTAACGCAACAGTTTCAGGAAACAGCATCTAGCTTGGTGCCTCTGGTAGAGTGGCTGTTATTGGTGCAACAGGCGAGTGAATCGGATATGCCGGTAACCATGGGTAACGCCTTACGCTTAAACGAGTTGCAAAGCGTGATTGAAGATACGCCAGCCTACGCTGAGCAGCTTGTGAAAATTTCCCGCTATCGTATTTTCAACTCTACCAGCATGAATTTAGATGGTCAGTTGAAGCAGGTTTTCAAACGTCTTACCGACATGGGCTATCTCATTAAACCAAACTCTGAGAAACAGATTTATCTGGTGACCGGAAAGGTAGAACACTTATACGAGATGATTAAATTCATCGACGAGACTGAAAGCTTGTCGTTATCGGCACAGGCCGAAGCGGCGGTACAGCAGGGTAGTCTGTTATGAGTCAGGTGTTAATTCAGGCGGGTAACCGCCTGTTAAATGCGCTTGGCCGTCATAGCGAGCTTATCATGCAAGCTTATGTAAATGGCTCGGTAAAAGAGGCAGACCACAGCCGTAAGGTGTTGGAGCAATTGGTGCAACTCGGCGTGCTTTGGCGCCCCGATCCGCAAAGCCCATTGCGTTTGAAAAATGCGGTGCGCGCACTGTTAGAAGG
Source organism: Alteromonas sp. ABV4_515 (assembly GCF_056160345.1). NCBI lineage: Bacteria > Pseudomonadati > Pseudomonadota > Gammaproteobacteria > Alteromonadales > Alteromonadaceae > Alteromonas > Alteromonas sp. ABV4_515. Next base: position 126,754 of record NZ_JBSWWZ010000003.1, on the reverse strand, counting down.
CAGTTTGCAGGATGATCGCAGCCGTACCATAAACACCAATATCACGGCGTCATTGGCGAGCCTGCGCACGCTGGCCGAGCATTACAAAGAGTCACTTCACCATAATCGCTTTAATGAAGCCCATGCGCACATGGGCGATCTTACTGAGCATGTTTACCAGCTGACGGAATCGCTTACGAACAGCGTGCGCGTGCTGTTTGGTCGCATTAATAACGAATTCGGTTATGTGAGTTCGGTGGAAGCCAAGATCCGTGAAAACGAATTGGCCCAGGGCCAGGTAAGTGACTTGCTGCAACAGCTTGAAAGCTTCCATTTTGACGAGCTCAGCGAGCTGGCAGGCAGCAACCGTGAATTGCGCCATTTGTTGGTGGTAGCGCTACAGCAAAGCTTCTCTAAGGCAGCGCAGGAGCTGTCGGTAGTACAGGCGCGTTTGCTTGATTTACTCGGACGCTTTCGTGAATTTCAGGGGCGTACCCGCCTTCTTAAAGGCTTCCTGCTGCATATGGAACAACAACCTGATTTTACACCGGGAAATTACCCGGCGCTGAGTCAGGTGCCGGTATTGTTTAATCAGTCTGCCAGTCTGCTGGCACCGGCGGCAGCCGACGTGAATCAGGTTGAACATGAGGCTGATTATCAGATGATTGTCAGTAATTTGACTGATATTCATCGTCGCAAGCCTGATGAGGAAAGCCACAAAGCCGCGCAAGAAATTGAGGTAGCGGAACAGGGCAGTGTATCGTTAGAGAAAGATCCCATTCACCAGGCTGTTGATGACTATTTTTGTGATGTCATCGATTCAGGGCAACCTAAGTCGGCGCTGGAATACTTTGCCGAACATGCACTGGACTTCGATCAAGAGGTGTGGATTTATCAAGTGATTGGTGGTTACCAGTCCCTTGACGAAAATGACAAACAATTTTTCGCCTTAGATGCCGCTGGGCAGCCTGATAAAACTTTTACCGGCAATTTCTATATTAACGACGTCACACTGGGTTTGCGCTGATATTCCATATTGGCACAAACCCCCATGATTCAGATCAAAACTGATCTAAACAAAGGGTGCAATTTGCTGCAAAGTAAATATAATTAACAATTGTGTAACATTATGAACTTTGTTCTATGTCAGTGCGTAATATGCTTGTCACTTTGAGGAAGCAAAGTGATGCGCCGACCGATGGCAGTTCCATCGAATTAGAATATATGGCACACAACGGAGAGTAATATGCAGTTGTCCCATGAACAGGCCTTTAACCAGGCTTTAATCCGTTTATCAGTTCTGTTGTATCAGGTTGACGGTAAAGTAACGCTTTCGGAACAGGATTATCTGGAAGATGTTATCGACAAACTCGATTGGCAGAGTCCTATCTGTCGGGAAGCTTTTTTCACCGATGCAATCTATCAAACACGTCAGGTTATCGATGCCGGAGAGCAACTACGGTATCTACGAACGTTGCAGAATGATTTGATTTTCGATGCTGACAAGGCGCTGGAAGTAGCCATGGCCATCACTGGTATCGACGGTGAGCGTAGTGAAGAAGAAACCGAGTTACTTTCTTTGCTTACCCATAAAGTGCTTGCTAAAGCATTGGTGAATGGCAGTCAGCCAAACACGGCAACGCCACTGAATTAGCATGCTGTAAATCAGGCTTAGAAAAACCGTCTGCCGACGGTTTTTTTGTGCCCACTTCTTATCGAAAAGGATGAATACACTGCATATGAAAACGGGACCATGCAGGTCCCGTTTGTGTTTTTAACTTTGCTGACGCTTAAGCAATTTGCTGCTCATCGGCATCGGTCAACTCTTTCTCAAGTCGCTGTGTTTCATCAGCCCGAGGCTTGGTGAAGCGGGCGAGGGCAAGATACAGCACCGGCGTGAGATACAGGGTAAACACAACCGCAATACCCAAGCCACCAAACACAACCCAGCCAATGGCGTTGCGGGATTCCGCACCAGCACCCGAAGACAGGATGAGCGGCAGACCACCGAGGATGGTAGATACCAGCGTCATCATGATAGGGCGCAGACGCACTTTACCGGCTTCTACAATGGCATCATAAACAGAGTGCCCTTGATCGCGAAGCTGGTCGGCAAATTCGATCAGCAAAATAGCGTTCTTCGCTAACAGACCGATTAGCATCACCAGTCCGATTTGCGAGTACACATTAATGGACGTATTAGTGAGGTACAGGGCATAAATTGCAGCCGCAATACCAAACGGTACTGTAAGCATCACCACGATGGCGCTGTTAACACTTTCAAACTGAGCCGCAAGGACCAGCAATACAATGATAAAGGCGAGAATGTAGGTAAGCGCGACCTGCTGTGAGGTTTCTTCAAATGTTTGTGCCTCACCTAAGAATACCAGGCCGATACCATCGGGCAAGGTGTCGTTACCCAATGCACGTAAACGTTCTACAGCTTCGTTGATGGTGAAATCATCCGGTAAATCCATCGATAAGTTGATGGCTCTGCGCTGGGCCTGGCGTTCCAACTCAGCGGCTACACCTTCTTCTGTAATGTAAGCCACGCTAGACAGCGGGATCAACGAACCGGTTGTGGATTTCACGTACAGGTTGGTCAAATCAGACGGGTTGGTAGTGTTGCGCTTACTGGATTCGAGCATAATGGGGATCGCCTGATCGCCCACGTTCAAATCGGCAATGTCATCACCATTTACCGCTGCACGTAAGGTGGCAGCAATATCGCTTAGCGGCACACCCAATTCCTCGGCACGGCGACGGTCGATATTCACACGTAATTGCGGCTGTGTAGGTTCATAGCTGACGCGAGGCGAACCAAGCTGTGGAATGTTTTCTTCGATGGCTGCGGCAAAGTCTACCGCTGCATCGTAGATACCTTCGTAGCTATTGCCGGTTAGCGCCAGTTCCATGCCGCCACTCTGGCCGCGAAGATTCAAGCTGTTACCACCAAACGCATTACCTGGTGCACCCGGAATAGCTTGCAGGCCCGGACGAATTTCTTCGACGATGTCTTGCAGCGATTTATCACGCTCGTCCCAGTGTTTTAGCGGCACGGTAATAAATACGATATTTGGGTCCCAGGAACCGACAACGGTATAAACAGAATCAACGGTGCCGTTTTCCACGTAGGGCATCAGCATTTCTTCCATTTTATACGCCTGGCGATCCATGAAGTTCATGCCTGCGCCGTCAGGTCCACGGGCGAAAATACGAATAGTACCGCGGTCTTCACTGGGTAATAACTCATTGTTGATATTCTTGGCCGTAAACCAAGCCCCAGCAGCGGCAACGATACTGAGTACCACAATCAGCCAGGCATATTTCAGTGACCACACCAGGGACCGCTGATAGCCACGTAGACAGACATTACCAAAACGGCCCAAGGTTGAAGTGAACAAACTTTTCTCTTTTGCTGCTTTCACTGGCAGACGGGCAGTTAATGCAGGAACCAGTGACAGGGCAACGAACGAAGAAATGATCACCGCACCTGCCAATACACCACCAAACTCACGGAACAAGCGCCCGGCGGTGGAGGGCAAAAAGGCAATAGGAATAAATACGGAAGCAAGCACGGCGGTTGTCGCCACTACTGCAAAGAATACCTCGCGGGTACCAATGACCGCAGCCGCGCGTGCACCCAGACCCATGCCACGACGTCGTTGGATGTTTTCCGATACCACGATCGCATCATCAACAATCATCCCTGTGGCTAATACCAGCGCTAACAGGGTAAGAATGTTGATAGAGAATCCCAACATCCAAATCACACCCAGTGCACCTGCTAACGATACAGGAATGGAAAGAGCGGGAACAATCGTCGCTCGCCATGAGCCAATAAATACCAGAAGTGTCACCACAACCAGTACGATAGTGGCGCTTAAAGAGCCGATAACTTCGCCTACTGAATCACGAATAAACTCAGCGTCATCACTGGTCACTACAATGTCCATGTCAGGGAAGCGCTTGTTCAGGCCTTCAACCATGGCCATGACTTCATCGGAAATTTCGATGGTATTAGAACTCGCCTGACGAATAACACCGAGGCCAATCACCGGGCGGCCGTCTAGTCGTACCATAGATGTACTGTCAGCGGGGCCAAAAAAGACGTTTGCAACATCACCTACGCGAATGTCGCCGCTTATCACGATATCAGACACATCTTCAGCACTGATTGAGGTGGCATCGGCGCGCACAATCAAAGATTGATCCTGCGATTGGATACTGCCCGCGGGAACGTCAAATGGGGCTTGGGCCAGTACGTTCGCTACGTCAGTCATGGACAAGTTAAAACTGGTTAAACGTAGCGGGTCCACCGACACGCGTAACACCCGTTCACGATCGCCGCTCATTTGCACATCGGCTACGCCAGGAATGCTTAGAAATAGTGGCGCGAGGTCTGTGTCTACACGCTCGGTGAGCGTTTCCATATCCAATGTTTCGCTGGATATGGCCAAGCTAACTACCGCCTGGGCATCACTGTCGGCGCGAATAATTGAAACTTGTTCAACGTCTTCAGGAAGTTGACGCTGCACGCGGCTAACCGATTCCCGGGTTTCGTTGGCAGCATCTTCGAGATTAACACCAGGACGAAACTCAACCCTTACCCGAGCCGATCCTTCTTCACTTTGTGCGGAAATATTTTTTACCCCACTCACCCGGGCAACAGCGCCTTCCAGTCGGCTTGTTACTTCGGCATCAACCGTTTCCGGTGATGCACCGGGGAATTCGGCGGTAACCGTAACCTGAGGGGTATCAACGTCGGGAAGTTCACGAACTTCAAGACCATTTATCGCGGCGAAACCCGCAATAACGATGAGTAAGTTAAGTACAACAATAAGTACCGGGCGTCGAATGGATACGGAGGGTAAATCTCCGGTTTGCAGGGAATGCTTAACCATTGTCGGTGCTCCGGCGCGCCAGTTCAGTGGTGATTTCCTGACCTTCGCGAAGACGTTGTATGCCTTCTGAAATCAGCTTGTCACCGGGAGACAGGTTGCCGGACACTAAAATGGTGCCACGCAAGCGTTGATGCACAGTGACATCAATGCGCTTAGCTTTACCATTTTCTGCAATCCATACGTAAGCTCCGGTTGCGCCCCACAGTAGAGACGCTTCGGGTACGGCTGCGTATTCGTTGCCATTAATTTCAAGATTTACCCGGAAGCTCATTCCCGGACGGAAGTTATCTGCATTATTGTCTAACATGGCTTTTGCACGGAGTGTGCGGTCGGTTTCGCTGATGCGTGAATCCACTTCGGCAATTTCAGCGGCCAACTGTTTATCACGGCTTGACCACGGTTGCAGAGTAACTTGCGGGTCGTTCAGTAGCACTGTTAATGCCGCTTCAGGGGCACGAAAATCGATAAATAATTTGCTTCTGTCATCGAGAGTGGTGATAGCGGTGGTGGCGGTAATACGGTCACCAACTTCAACATCGGTTAAACCAACAATACCACTGAACGGAGCAGCAACGGCGCGGTCTTCTAAATCCGCTTTGGCTTCATCAAGGGTGACTTTGGCAAGATCGCGGGTGGTTTCAGCCAGATCCAGTTCACTTTGCGGAATGGCGCCTTTCGCGCGGCTTTCCTTTAAGCGTTGAAATGAACGTTCTGCATCTAGGAGTTGCAATTCTGCGCGGCGAACGGCCACCCGTTGACGACGGTCATCTAAACGAACAAGTACCCGGCCTGCCTCTACGTATTGGCCAGGGACAAAATTCACTTCTGTTACTTCATCGGCTACAGCAGGGTATAACACAACTGAACGGACAGCTTCTGCGGTACCCACCGCTTCTACATCGCGTTTTGCATATTGAAATTTAATTTCTTCGAGCACCACCAGTTTTGCCTGGCTGTCGCCAAAGAACTGAGCTTTTGCACTGGAGCTCAAGGCGAGCAGTGTAAGAGATAAGCCGAAAAACAGCATTGTTCGTAAATGAGAGATCATTAATAGTTCCGTGATTAAAATCTTTGCTTAGCCGAAAAGCACTGGCGAACGGGCAGGCCCAACGGCAAAACCTTTCTATTGTTAATTTTTTGTGGTTTTAAGTGGCGTATAGCACCACACCCTCGTTAGCTAAGCAATTGCAGTTCAGCGTACTCTCGATACAGCGTATCGTTTTCTAACAGTTCATCGTGTTTTCCCGTGCTTACAACGTGTCCCTTGTCCATCACAATGATGCGATCCACATGTTTTACGGTGGCAAGACGGTGGGCGATGATGATAGTGGTACGACCTTCCATGAGCTTATTTAAAGCTTCTTGCACCATTTTTTCACTGCGGGCATCTAATGCGCTGGTGGCCTCGTCCAGCAGCAACACCGGACGATCTGCTAGTAAGGCGCGGGCGATAGCTATGCGTTGTTTCTGCCCACCGGATAAGCGCACGCCTCGTTCGCCTAATTGGGTTTGGTAGCCATTTTCAAGTTCTTCGATAAACTCATGAGCAAATGCTGCTTTTGCCGCTTTTTTCACTTGTTCATCGCTGGCAAGCGGGTTGCCATAGCGAATATTTTCAATGACAGAAGTAGCAAACACCACCGGTTCCTGGCTTACCATGGCAATTTGAGTACGCAGTGAAGATAATGACAAAGAGGTTACCGGCTCAGCGTCAAGACAAATGCAGCCGGCTTTAACATCGTAAAAACGCAGTAGTAATTGAAACAGCGTTGTTTTACCCGCACCGCTTGCCCCGACCAAGGCCACTCTTTCACCGGGGTTTACATCCAGGTTCAGTTTGTTAAACAGGCACGAGCTGCCAGGGTACTGGAATGTGACATTGTTGAAACTAATGGCCGGAGGCGTGGTGTTGCCGTTGTCAAAATCCGTTTCACCAGAATGAATGGCGGGCTCAGTGGCCAAGAGTTCCAGTAAGCGTTCGCTTGCACCAACACCGCGCTGCACTTCACCAATCACCTCACTCACAGTGGCTACACTGCCTCCTGCCATGACCGCATAAAATAAAAATGCAGACAGTTCGCCGGCAGACATGTCGCCAGAAAAGACTTGTCGGGCACCGAACCAGGCAATCAATACAATGGCGCTTAAGCTCAGCAGCATAATCAAACCAATGAGCAGTGAACGATAATGAATACGGCGTTGGGCCGTTGTCATAACGGCATCCACACTGGCGTTAAACTGGCGGGCTTCGAGGCGCTCAGCGTTGAAAGCCTGAACGGTCATAATTTCGTGCAGGCTTTGGTCGATATGTGCCCCTAAATCGGCAACACGGTCTTGACTCAATCTTGCGTATTTTCTTACCTGTGGCGCAAGTAGGCGAATAGGGACCAACACCGCAGGCACGGCTAAAAGCACACAAAGCGTAAGGATAGGGCTGGTGATGGTCATTAACACCAGCGAACCGATAAAGGTGATGGTAGAGCGAATAGCCATAGACAAACTCATACCCACCACCGTTTGCACAATAGTGGTATCGCTGGTGAAGCGTGAAATCACCTCTCCAGTACGAAGTTGTGCAAAGAAAGAAGGGGGAAGTGTTAGTAAATGCGAAAATACCGACATGCGGATGTCTGCACTGATGCGCTCGCCTAGCCAGGTCATGAGGTAAAATCGCACATAGGTGGCGAGACTAGCCACGGCTGTTATTACCAGCACGCCCAAAACTGCTTTGTTCAGCATATCGGCATTGTCGTTTAGAAAGCCCTGGTCGACAGCTAACTTAATGCCTTGCCCCAACAGGAGCCACGCGCCCGCAGCAACGAGAAGCGCGACTATCGCTCCCGCCACTTTTAGCCGGTAATGTGCCAGCAACGAGGAAATCCAGGCGAGTACCTGTGTGGTGGTGAGAGTGGAGTGAGTTGGCGAGTCGGACATACCTTTCCTGAATAGCTAAGCATCTTAATAACCGAGTTTACGTCAGTGCTGAGAGTTCGGTCTGCGAGATCCGACCATTACGGTATTCAGCACGACTAAATACCTAACGAATTTTATGCCTGTAGATTTGAAATTCTGGCGTCTTTGACCATAGTTAATGCATAACCCTTGTGCGTAAATCTCTCAACGTTGTCGCAAGCGAACTGCAAAATGAGTCAGGAATTTTAATGTCAGAAAGAGCGCTGTTAGTTGATGATGTAGCCAACGTGCTAGCTTCGTTTAAGCGTAACCTTAGAGGACAATTTGCATTTGACGTCGCAGATAGTGGTATGGCGGCGCTGAAAATGTTGTCTGAAACAGAATACGCGGTATTGGTTACCGACATGCAAATGCCTGAAATGGACGGTTTAGCACTGCTTAAAGTGGTGAAAAAACGCTTTCCGAATGTGGTTAGAGTCATGCTTACCGGAAATGGCGATTTGCAAACAGCCGTTGATGCTGTCAACGAAGGAGACGTGTTTCGTTTCGTGACCAAGCCTTGCTCTGTCGACGTTCTTCGTTCCGTCATTACTGCCGGTTTTCGTCAGCATCAATTATTGATGAGCGAGAAAGTACTGCTAAACGATACCGTCAGCGGCGTTGTAAACGTTCTGTCAGAGGTGATTGGGCTAGTTAATCCCGGCACTGTGACGAGGAATGTGCAGGTAAAAAATTACATGATGCAACTCGTTCGACAGATGGGGCTTAAACCCAGTTGGACATTTGAACCCATGATAGAACTCTCCAGGCTGGGCGCCATTCTCACTCCCAGTATTGAAGCTGATCGGGATAGCACGTCGGCAATGTCTCATGCCGAAGCGGAGTTAATGGAGCAGCACGCAGGATTAGCCCACGACCTGCTCGCGCAAATTCCCCGGTTTGAGTCCATTTCGCGAAGTATTCTTTATCAGGATAAATGTTTCGATGGGCAAGGCTTTCCCAAAGACGACGTAAAAGGAGAAGACATTCCTTTGGGAGCCCGCATGCTGAAAGTGGTGAATGATTTTCTTGATCTTCGCGAGGCAGAAATGTCGTTTTCCGATGCAATAAAACACATGCATGGTGAGCAGTCAAAATACGATAAGAGAATTCTTGAAGCCTTTAATGCGCTACTTTTTCAGCAGCACGATGTACTCCAGGTATCGCTGGAAGAAATTGATGTTGGCATGGTGGTGGCAGAACCCCTCATGACAGATTCCGGTAAGCGGCTTGCGCCATCGGGGCAAGTTATCACAGCGTCGTTTCGTCAATTGTTATCACGGTGCGTTGCCAACGGACTGTTGAACGCGAGTACGCATATAAAAGTCTATTTTGATTACGATGATCAGACATTCGATAAGGAAGCGAGTTAATGGATTTATGGCGTTTTACCGTACCTGATTCTGCTTACTTTACTGAAGTAACGGCGAGCTACAATCCTTTCATATTATTCCTTTCTTTGCTTGTCTCTACCTTAGCGGCTTACTCGTTAATCGTTGTCTTTAAACGCGTCTGGCAAACACGACAAGCTGAAACCCGCAGGCAGTGGGAGTGGTTTGGAAGCGTTGCTTTTGGTTTAGGTGTATGGGCCATGCATTTTACCGGCATGCTGGCGTTCATGCTGCCGATTAGTATGTCTTTTAATGTGGTACTTACTGTTTTGTCGATAGTTCCGCCAATGTGCGGAGCTTATATCGCCGCACGAATTTTGGCGTCGCAGCGTTTCTCTTCGTTGGATATTCATGTTAGTGCTCTTGCCCTAGCACTAGGTATTGGCGCGATGCATTATATTGGCATGGAAGCGATGAAAACCCAGGCATATATGGTGTATAACCCCTGGCTGTTTATCACCTCGATTGGTTGTGCGTACCTGTTAGCTTTAATCGCTATTTTTATGTTGGTCTACGTGCAAAAAAATAATGTCATAGGCCAACCTGGATTGATTGCCTGTGCTGTGGTGATGGGTATGGCAATAGCCGGTATGCATTATGTCGCCATGTCTGCGGTTCATTTTTATGTTGCTACCGGTGTTGACGTGTTGCATCACGAAGAACACAGCGGTTCGGCAATACTCGCACTTACCATCACGGGCTTAGTGTTCGTGATTTTTGCTACTACCTTGCTAGGTTCTATTGTTGATAAACGTTTGCAGGCGGCTGAACTTGTTGCAAGGGTCAGCGCTGCTCGGGAAAAAGACATTGTTGAACATCTCGCTGATGGGTTAATGATAATTAACAAAAATGGCCGTATTAGTATGGTCAATCATGCTGGCCTGACAATGTTTGGATACACAAAACAGAATGAGCTTAGGCATGCAGACATTAATAAAATTTTACCTGGCTTTAAATTAGAGTGGCTAAGTGAGGATGTTGAAAGCGAAGACAAAGTCACCCAGCTAGAAGGGCGGTGTGCGGACGACAGCGTGTTGTCTTGTGAGGTGAATTATTCCCCGATGACAGCGGTAACGGAAAATGCTCAACTCTATAATGTAGTAATTCGGGATGTGAGTCAGCGTCTCGCGTTGGAAGATCAGCTTCGCCAGGCGCAAAAAATGGAATCCATTGGCCAACTCGCTGCAGGCATTGCCCACGAAATTAACACGCCAACCCAGTATGTCTCTGACAACATGTCATTTTTACAAGGCGCGACAGCATCTTGCCTTGCTGTTGTGAGTAAAACCCGCGAGTTTTTACAGGCCGCCAACAGTGAACAAGAGGCGCTGTTGAAAAACGAACTTGCCATACTTGTCGAAGATGAAGACATCGACTTCTTTATCGAAGAAATTCCAGTTGCAGTTGAGCAATCTTCCGAGGGCCTAAAACGCATTGCGAAAATCGTTAGTGCAATGAAGTCCTTTTCCCACAGTGGCGACGACTCTATGACCAAAGTCGACCTCAAGGAAGCCATCAATGCCACTATCACTGTGGCACGCAGTGAATGGCGGTATGTGGCAGACCTGAGCGCGGAGTTTGACGAAGATCTACCCTTGATTACGTGTAGTCGTGATGAAGTGAATCAGGTTGTACTTAATTTTATTGTTAACGCAGCACACGCGGTGGAAGAAAGGTATGGCCGCGATTCCGCTGCAAAAGGGCACATTACTGTCAACGTGTTTTGCCGCGAAAACGAAGTCACTATCACTATTGCCGACAATGGCGTAGGAATGAGTCGGGAAATCAGCAATCGCATTTTTGAACCATTCTTTACCACTAAGCCGCCAGGCAAAGGCACTGGGCAAGGATTGTCTTTAGCGTATGCCATTATTATCGAAAAGCATCATGGCAGTATCACGGTAAACAGTGAGCCGGGGCAGGGCACGACATTTAATATTGTACTGCCGGTAGAGCAGGGGAATTTCCACAGCGAAAATGAGGAAAGCCGTGAAGATCTTATTTGTTGATGATGAACCCATGATCCTAAATGGTATTCGGCGCGCCCTCTACCGTTCAGGTTGGAAAATAAGCATTGCAGACGGACCACAAAAAGCTCTCGATTCACTGCAGGACATTCAACCGGATGTGATTTTCTCAGACGCTATTATGCCAGGGATGAATGGTGTTCAGTTTTTACAGCAGATTAGTGAAATATCGCCCTGTATTGCGCGGTTTATATTGTCTGGTCAAGCTGATGAAAACTTGGTGTTACAAGGCAGTCAAGTTGTCCATGGCTGGTATACGAAACCGTGCTCTCACACCTTATTGAATGAACAATTAGAAATAATATCATCCATTGCCGCCATGTTGCCCGTGGAAGCGCCGGATGTGGCCGCACAGGCCACAGCTTCTCCTTTATTTGCACCGCTCTCACTGTTGAAGCAACACATGCAGTGTGTAAATGGACAGGTTTGCGCACTCGGTAATGCTGACATCAGTAAATTCACCGATGACCAGAAACAGGCGCTGTTCCACGTTGCTGAATCCCTATTTAACGATATCGATACTGATAAAATAAAAGATGAGGCATCACTTGCTCATCTCACTCAAACCCGTTTTCCCCTGCTGCTGCTCACTGAAATGTATCTGCGGGCGCCTGAGCTCATCCAAAATGAAGAACTGAAAACACAGGTTACACTGCATGGTGAGCAGTTTGCCGAACGCGACAATACCGACGGCATGGCACTACTGATAAACCTTTTGAAGCCGTTATTACGTGATAAACTTACCGCTACTGAACATATCTCTGTGGATACAATGCTGCTTTATATGCTGCACGTTTGGAGTCTGCCGTACTCGGTTATTCATAAAACACTTTGAACCGCAGGATAACCCGTATTTAAAGGGTCAGATAACGGCGCTTTTTTCTTCACTAAACTTGCATTTCCCTTCCATATCCGTATAATTCCGCGGCCTTCTTGCTGGCACTGGATTTTTCTGTGTTTTTCAAGGGGTAAGTTAACGGTAACGCTACAACGAGTTTGAGGCAACTATGGTTACTATTCGTTTACAGCGTGGTGGCGCGAAAAAGCGTCCATTTTATCAAGTAGTTGTGGCTGACAGCAGCCGCGCAAGAAACGGTCGTTTCATCGAAAACATCGGTTTCTTTAACCCAACTGCACAAGGTCAAGCAGAACGTCTGCGTTTAGATCTGGAACGTGTAGAGTACTGGGTTGGTGTTGGCGCTAGCTTATCTGAGCGCGTTAACAGCTTGGTAAAAGAAGCTAAAAAAGCTGCAGCGTAAGCTGTGCTTAATTCTGGTAGGTAGAGATGAGTCAAGCGTCTGACAAAGTGATTGTTGGCAAAATCGGTGCGCCGTACGGTGTGAAAGGTTGGGTCAAGATCAACAGCTTTACTGATGTGCCAGAGGGTATTTTTGACTACTCACCGTGGCAACTCAGTGATGGTAAAGAATATCAAATTGACCAGTGGCGACCTCACGGTAAAAGTCTGGTGGCGAAAATTGTGGGTGTAGAGAGTCGTGACGACGCTGAGCGTATCAAGAATCTCGACATCGCGATTAACGAAAACCAGTTACCTGAATTAGATGAAGGTGAATTTTACTGGCGGGAGCTCACCGGCATGCAGGTGGTAACTACGCAAGGTTACAATCTGGGTGTGGTGAAAGATGTGTTTAACACCGGCGCAAATGACGTTTTGCAGGTCCGCGCTAAGGTGAACGACGCATTTGGTCAAAAAGAAAGATTATTGCCGTTTGTGATGGATTCCGTCATCAAATCGGTCAATAAGGCTGAGAGTGTGATTACGGTAGACTGGGATCCGGGGTTCTAGTGACTGCGGAGAAATGGTTCGGCGTTATCAGTTTGTTTCCTGATATGTTCGCACCCTTCATGCAACAAGGCGTGGTAGGGCGAGCTGTTAAATCAGGCATTCTGGATGTCGAGATGTTTAACCCACGTGATTTCACCCACGATCGTCATCGTACGGTAGATGATCGCCCTTATGGCGGTGGTCCTGGTATGTTGATGATGGTGAAGCCTTTAACTGACGCCATAGCCGCGGCTAAACAGGCCGGCGGTGAATATGCAAAGGTGATTTACTTATCACCACAGGGTAAAAAGCTGGATCAGGCAGGGGTTAAACGCCTTGCCACCAACGACCGCATGATTTTTATCTGCGGGCGTTATGAAGGAATCGATGAGCGCGTCATTGAGGCCCATGTTGACGAAGAATGGTCAGTAGGGGATTACGTGTTAAGCGGCGGCGAATTGCCAGCGCTTGTGCTCATGGATGCGGTAGCCAGAATGGTACCGGGTGTACTCGGTCATCAGGCGTCTGCCATTGAAGATTCCTTCACCGACGGGTTATTGGATTGTCCGCATTATACGCGGCCTGAAGTGCTCGACGGGAAAGCGGTTCCTCCTGTGTTGTTAAGTGGTGATCACGAAAAAATCAGACAGTGGCGACAAATGCAATCGTTAGGTAGAACCTGGCAGCGTCGCCCTGAGTTATTAAACAACCTAGCTCTGACTGAGGAGCAGCAGCGTCTTCTTGAAGTATTCAAGTCGCAGTTGCAGCAAGATGACAGTTAACTAGGACGAGAGGATATGATGAGCAAAGTCAGTCAAGATATCATCAAGAAAATTGAGCAAGCACAGCTCAAAACTGATGTTCCTGCGTTTGGTCCAGGTGACACAGTAATTGTAAAAGTTCGCGTTACTGAAGGTGACAAAGAGCGTCTTCAGGCGTACGAAGGTGTTGTTATCGCTAAGCGTAACCGTGGTCTTCACTCGTCTTTTACCGTACGTAAAATTTCAAGCGGCGAAGGCGTAGAGCGTGTGTTCCAAACACACAGCCCGGCGGTTTCTTCTATTGAAGTTAAACGTCGTGGTGCAGTTCGTCGTGCTAAGCTTTACTATCTGCGTGAGCGTTCAGGTAAATCTGCACGTATCAAAGAGAAGCTTAACTAAGATTACTAATCCTTGCGTTACTGTTAACTATGAAAAAGCCCGCTTTAAGCGGGCTTTTTTGTATATTCTAATAAATAATGATTATCTAATACTAATGATAATAATTATCATTTGAAATTCCTTCTAACCTCTCTATAATGCCGTTCGAATTTTAAAATTGGTTAAGAGCAGGTTTCACAATGACTAAAAAGCAAGTATTTGCGCTTTCACCTATTATGTTGGCGATGGCAGTACAGGCGCAAAATGCAGCAGTAGATAACAGCGAAGTAGCAGCGGATGAAGATAATATTGAAGTTATCCGAATCGTTGAAAGTCGCGTCCAGCGTATCAGTTCAGGTGCAACAGGGCTAGGCCTGGATAGTTTTGATACTCCTCAGTCATTGTCGATTCTAGAATCCGAGCTGATTGAAGATTACCGTTTAAGTGATATCAATAGTCTGTTCAAGCAGGTGACCGGTATTAACGTAGACCAGTCAGAAACCGACCGTACTTACTTCAATGCTCGCGGTTTTGACATCACCAGTATGCATATCGACGGTTCAGGTATTCCCTTTGGTGATATTTTTGTCGGCGATTTAGACACTGCGATTTATGAAAAAGTGGAATTTATCCGCGGTTCAAATGGCCTCATCACCGGTCTGGGAAATCCATCCGGTACCGTTAATTATGTGCGCAAACGCCCTGGTAACGAAACCGAAGCCAGTGTTGATTTTACACTGGGACGTTGGGCAAACATGCGAACTGTCGCCGATATTTCCACACCATTGACAGATTCTGGTAGCTGGGCGGCCCGTGTCGTTGTTGCGCATCAAGATAAAGAAAGCTGGCTGAACCTGTACGAAAATGAACGCAGCGTATTTTACGGTATCGTTGACGGGCAGCTAAGTGATGACGTTACGATTATGTTCGGCTACTCGCACCAGGATAACAACAGTGACGGTGTAACATGGGGTGCAGTGCCTTTAATCTATTCCGATGGCACCCAGGTTGATTTCGACCGTTCTACCACAACGGCGATGGACTGGACCTATTGGGATACATTGAATAAAACCGCGTTTGCCGAGCTAAACTGGTTTATCAACGACAATCTGCAATACACGTCTAAGCTGAATCACATCCGCTATGAAGATCACTCTGCGTTATTTTACACCTATTCCAACACCGGCTTAGACGCTGAAACAGGTTTAGGCATGCTGGGTTATCCGGGTAAATATGATGCTGAAGACAAAACGTTAATCTGGGACAACAACCTGCAAGGTGCGTTTGAAGCCTGGGGCCGGGAACATACCTTCAATGTGGGTATTAGCTTGGCCGACGCAGAAACCAGTGATATGGATTACGGTGCACTGAGCGGTTTTGATGTTATGCCAGCGTTACCTGGTTGGACTGGCAGTGAAGTCGCTTTACCTGAATGGGCGGCGCCTTACCAAGCGGGTTATACCGACATTTCATTAAACCGTTTTTACGGTTCAGTACAGCTCGCGGTTACCGATGCGCTTGATTTGGTACTTGGCGTGAGTTTTGTTGACTATGAAAACGAAGGTGAGTCCTGGGGTGCATCAACCTCGACAACCGAGGACGGCAGCAGCCCATACATTGGCTTTACCTGGGAAGTATTGGAAGGCTTGAATGTTTACGGTAGTTACAGCGATATCTATCAGCCACAGTATTACCTGAACGAAGACTTGCAACCACTGGGTTCTGCAGAGGGGCGCAGTTATGAAATGGGCGTTAAGAAAGAGTTTGCCAACAACTTCCTGCTGACTGTTGCGTTGTTCAGAACGGAACAAGAAAACCTGTATGAGTTCCTCGGATACGACGATGGCGACGGCGTTGATGATGACGATTATTCTGATGACTTTAATTATGCCCTCTATCGTGGTGTGTCTGTCGATTCTAACGGTTTTGAAATTGAATTGTCCGGTGCCATCACCGATGAATTATCTGTTCAGGGTGGTTTGACCGTACTGAGTATGGATGAAGAAAACGGCGATGAAGCCCGCACCTTCATTCCTCGCCGCACGTTTAAACTGCTTGCAGACTATGCGCCAGCGTGGAACGAGAAACTGAACATGGGCCTTTCTGCCCGTTATCAGAGTGAAACTTACTTTACATCAGGCTATGGCCGAATTACGCAGGATGCTTATGCTGTTCTCGGCGGTTATGTTACCTACAGCTTCAATGATAACTTATCGTTCAGTCTGAATATGGATAACATTACGGATGAAAAATACTTAAGCTCAGTGCGCACAGAACAGGCGTTCTACGGTTCACCGACTAACTACAGCTTGACGGTAAGCTGGGACTATTAATTTGTTCTGAACCTCTTATAAATGCCCGCTTTTACGGCGGGCATTTTTTGTGAGTGAGATTACGGTTTGAGTGATGAGAAGCGGGCCCTACAACCAGCCTTTTTGTGAAGCAATTCGAGCTGCATCAACACGGTTGGTCGCGTCTAATTTAGCGATGGCTTCCGACAGGTAGTTACGTACTGTGCCTTCAGATAAAAACAGTGAAGAGGCGATATCATGGGTTTTCATTCCTTCGCCTGCTAGCTTGAGAGCCTTGCGTTCTTTTTCTGAAAGAGGATTGTTGTCATCTAGCGCCATGAGCGCGAGTTCTGGCTCAATAATCCGTTGCCCCTGAGATATTTTCTTTAAAGCGTTAATGAGATACGTACTGTCGGATTCTTTAAGAATGAACCCTCTCGCGCCAAGTTGCATAGCGCGTTTTACGTAACCGGGTTTCGAGAAGGTAGTCATGAATACCAATATGGATGAACAATGCTGGTGATTCAGTTTTTCTGCCATATCGAGCCCGCTTAGTCGCGGCATTTCAATATCGGAAAGAATGATGTTGGGGGGAGGATTCTCTTTCAGCCAGTCCAGTGCGGCTTGGCCGTCTGCACAGGTGCCCAACACATCAATGTCGTCTTCAAGAGCAAGTAAGCTGGCAATGGCATCACGAACAAGAGATTGGTCTTCTACGATGATAAGAGAAAGTGATGACATCATTATTCCTGTGTTTCTAACGGTAAAATAAGGTGGAGTGTCGTGTTCTCGCCTGGAGTAATATGTAATTTCGCGCCAATCAATGCCGCGCGTTCATGCATGCCCGTTACCCCATTGCCTACAGCAAGGCGCAGTGTATTGCCGTTATCGGTCACAATGAAATCAAGCACGTCGTTCTCGCAGTGTGCAGATACATCCACACTGTTGCCTTTGCTATGACGTAGAATATTGGTAATAGCTTCTTTTGCTATCAGTGCAATGTGTGTTTCTTGTAACGCCGATAGCTTCAAGAATGCCTGCTCATCGATTCGCGTGGTTACATTAAAACCTATTGCTTGAAGCGAGGTAAGCCCCTTGTTAATCTCATCTGCTAGTGCGTGTTGCTTCATATCGCTCACGGCATGGCGGATCTCGCTGAGCAATGATTGCGAGAGTTTTGTTAGAGCTCGTACTTCCTCACGGGCCTGTTCGATACGGCCTTTTTCTAATAGTTTGTCTGCCAGCTGCGCTTTAAGAGACATGCTACTCAAAGCATGACCGGCTATGTCGTGCAGGTCTCTTCCTATGCGTTCCCGCTCAGCGATGGCACTGAGGGTGCCGATGGATGCATTTTGCTGCGCCTCCCTTAAACGGCTTAGGGTTTCTTTTCTCTCCATGATGCCAAAGCCCATTAGCACAACGGCATTTGCGGCGGAGGTGATATAAAAGAAACTTTGCTGATAAATGCCCACTTGTTGAAATATAAGCAACGAAGTTGCGAAGAATCCGACCATCCAGAGTACTTTTCTGAATGGGAAATAGTAGCCGCAGATATAGGCGATAAAGCCAAAAATGGATGAGGCACCCACATGAATGAAGCTGATTGAATAAGCGATTGTCACCAACAACCCCAAAGGATATCGCAACAAAGGACGGGGTGTATGAATAGCCCATAGGTATGTGCCAACAAACCCGACATAACCTGCCAGAATTGCGGTTAGTGCCAGTGTGGAATGTGGCGTACCGTAAAGCAGTGGCAAAAAGTAAAATAGCGAGAATACCAGTGCACTGTAAGACCACTTCTTTTTATAACCATGAGAGAGCAGCGGCAACGTTACGTCATGCATATTTGCCAATCCTTGCTTACTGAAAAACAACTGTTGATTTGGTAGTGATCAGCAGTGACCCTGAGAGGATTAATACTATACCGAGTACAGAGTAAATATCGAATTTCTGCTCCCAGAAAATAACCGACGCGGTAACAATGAGTGCGATCCCCATGCCGGACCAAATCGCATAAGCCACACCAACGCCCATGTCCTTAAGCACCATGGCGAAAATCATGCCTGCGACGGCATAAAGTGCGATCGACGCTGAACCATATAAGGCTTTCTCCCAACCATTGGATAATTTAAGACAAAGCGTGGCGCTTACTTCAGCGATAATCGCCAGGGCAAGTAGAAAATAAGTCATAGGGCTTTTTCCTCAGTATGCTCGTTATGCAGTTTTAAGGTTCGATAGCGGTCTTCTAGTACCAGTAGAGAAATCATGTAAACAAAAACAATGACCGCGGATATAGCTTCAACCCGATTGTTCGGAAATAAATACCATACCGCGACAATGCCGGCAGTTCGGGAAACTGCATGAAAATAACCTACCCAGTGTTCGGCGGCCCACGACCAGGTCATCCACATCAATCCAGTGAGAATACCTAGACTGAGTGGAACGGTGTGATGATCGATGGCCGCGACAGGCAGGGCGAAAGCAAATACCAATAGCGACATAGTCATGCCGACATAAAACAATTTGTCGAAGTCAGTATTAGTGCGGTTTTTCGAAAAAAAGCGTTCCCCGGTCACATAGGAAAGCCCGGCGCCAATGTAGAAAATGCTACCAACGCCAATGTAAAGCAACCAAGTCATTTCTAACGCATCTAAGAAAGGGCTGGCAACACCAATGGCCGACCACACCAGCATTCCTGCAAGTGGCATGGCAATGAACCGCTGCTGTTTAAAAATGTAACGTTGTTGTTCTAGCGATGTCTCTGTGGTTTTCATTGTTATCTATTTCCCCTGAGAGTATGAGCGCATTATGAATGGGAGGTCTAGCCTTGTTTAGTCACAACCATCACATCCTGAAGGTGACATTTGTCAGGTTCTCGTTAAGGGGAGTGATACAATTATGTTTATCTGGTGCAGGAGGATAGTTATGTCAGGCAACGCACTTTTTGACGACGAAAATTGGCAGCTGATGACAACTGGGCAATGGTATCAAACCAACAGTAAAGCCTTGGTGAGCTTTCGTAGGGAGATAAAACGACAGTGCCAACAATTTAATCAGGCTCAAGGCGAACGGCGTAAGCTGTTGCAGCGCGCATTGCTTCCCAATGTTGAGGCGGTAATTGGAAACCACTTTGCCTGTGACTACGGTTTTCAAATTAACAGTGATGGCATCTTTACCGTTGGTGAGTTTTTAACCATTCTGGATGGTGCATCAGTAAAAATTGGCGCAGAGACTATAATAGGTGATGGGGTTGTCATTACGAGTGTCGAACATCATAAATCGCCGCAAGCGCGCTTGCAGGGTTGGCAAAAGGCAAGACCGGTTATCATTGGTAAGCGCGTAACTATTGGGAATGGAGTGACTATTTTACCAGGAGCCGTTATTGCGGACGATGCCGTCATCGCAGACGGTGAAATAGTTGGTAGGCAATAACAGACCATGATGAACCAATCCCTCAGACTTTAGTCAAAAAAGTCTATCATCATGGTTGCGGCCTTTATCAAAAATTGATAAAAAGTCAACGAGCCTAAGCAATAAATACTAAGTCTTGTTGTAATCTTAAGTTTACACCTGAGCTAACATAATAAAAATATGAGTTGCACGTGTGCAACCACAAAGGGCCAATTAGCAATTTGGTCAGTAACCTATCCAAGTAAAGAGAGTCTTATGATAAAGGACAACGTAAATAACGTTCACGTTAGCGCAGAACAAGTGCTAATTACGCCTGATGATTTAGCCAAAGAACTGCCGGTTTCAGAAACCGCCCTGTCGGCTATCTCTGAATCCAGAAAAATAATTTCTGACATCATTCATGGTCGCGACCACCGTTTACTGGTGATTTGTGGCCCTTGCTCTATTCACGATATCGATGCCGCGAAAGATTATGCACTGCGTCTTAAAGAGCTTCATGAATCCTGTAAAGATACACTGTTTATTGTTATGCGTGTGTATTTCGAAAAGCCGCGTACGACAACAGGCTGGAAAGGGCTAATCAACGATCCGCACCTCGATGGCACCTTCGATATTGAAACCGGCCTGCGTAAAGCCCGCGAATTATTGATCTGGTTAGCTGAATTGGAAATCCCTGTGGCAACAGAAGCGCTAGATCCAATTAGCCCGCAATACTTGGCCGAGTTATTCAGTTGGAGTGCCATTGGAGCACGGACTTCAGAGTCTCAGACGCACCGCGAAATGGCGTCTGGCCTGTCTATGCCTGTAGGCTTCAAAAACGGTACCGACGGAAGCCTCGATATCGCGGTGAATGCGCTGAAATCTGCAGCCTCTGGCCACAACTTCATGGGTATCAATAAACAAGGGCAAGTCGCCGTTATTTCAACGAGCGGTAACCCTGACGGTCACATCATCCTGCGCGGTGGTAAGCAACCAAACTACGATTCGGTTTGTGTTTCTGACTGTGAAGTTGATTTAGAAAAAGCCGGTTTAACAGCAGGTCTGATGGTGGATTGTAGTCATGCTAACTCAAGCAAAGATTATCGTCGTCAGCCACTGGTGGCGCAAAATGTTGTAAATCAAATCCTAGAAGGTAACCAGTCGATCATTGGCATTATGTTGGAAAGCCATATCAATGCAGGTAACCAGAAAGGTGACGGCGTACCCGTTGATGAACTGGACTACGGCGTATCTATAACCGATGGCTGTATTGACTGGGAAACCACGGACAATCTGATCACACAAACCAGAGATAAACTGATAACTGTGTTACCATTGCGTCAGAATAAACGTTCTGCTGTAGCCTAAGGTTGCAGCGCTTTTTGAGTCGCAATATGACGGATCATTCCAAACAACTGGCCGCCCTGCGGTCAGGCATTGACGAGCTCGATTCCGAGCTCGTTTCATTACTCGCCCGCCGGGCTGAACTGACGACACGAGTTGGTCAGATAAAGGCTGAAACCGGAATGCCAGTGTACGTTCCCGAGCGTGAAAAGGAGCTAATTGCTTCACGACGCGCAGAAGCGGAACAAGCGGGGGTTTCACCGGATCTCACTGAAGATTTACTGCGTCGCATTATGCGCGAGTCTTATCACACCCAGAACAATCGCTATCGCTGTATTAATCCTGCGGTAGAACAGATTGTTGTGGTAGGGGGCGCTGGTGCGTTGGGTAAAGTCTTTGTCAGTCTGTTTGAGAAGTCAGGCTATCAGGTAGCGGTTGTTGAAAAAGACGACTGGGATTCTGAACTTGCTAAAGCAGCATTTGCTCGTGCCGATTTGGTCTTAGTTGCAGTGCCTATCACCATTACTGAAGGGGTTATTGCGCGGCTGAATAATCTACCTGCGCATTGTGTGCTAGCCGATATCACCAGTGTTAAAGAAAAGCCGCTTAACGCCATGTTGGCTGCCCATAACGGGCCTGTGGTCGGTTTGCATCCCATGTTTGGCCCTGATGCCCCCGGCATGATTAAACAAGTGGTGGTGGTTTGTGACGGCCGTGGTGAAGGCAAATACCAATGGTTAGTTGAACAAATGAAAACCTGGGGTGCAACCATTCATCGAAGCACCGCACAGGAACACGATCAGGCAATGGCGTTCATTCAGGTGATGCGTCACTTCAACACCTTTGTTTATGGTGCGCATTTGCAAGGCGAAGGTCCGGATTTAGAAACCTTGACCGTATTTAGTTCTCCCATTTACCGTCTTGAACTTGCCATGGTGGGGCGTCTTTTCGCGCAGTCACCGCAGTTGTATGCTGACATTATCTATAACAATCCAGATAACTTTGCGTTATTGCGACGTTTCCACGAGCGTTTTGGCAATGCACTGGCGTTATTGGACAAAGGCGATAAGCAAGAATTCATCAACGAGTTTAATCGTATTGGTGAATGGTTCGGCGACTACGCTCGCAAGTGCCTTGTCGACAGCAAGCAATTGTTACTCAAAGCTGATGACGACGAGATGTTAAGAAAGTCATAAAAAAAGCACCGGTTGGTGCTTTTTTTATCTGATGAATTCGTTTAATCCTGGGTCAGCGCTTTTGCGGCTGCCACTTTTGTCGGACTGACTTCTTCACTTGGGTAACAACCCAGTACCTTCAGGTAGCGAGTGAGCTTTTTCAAACTCTCCACTGCGGTTTGGACAGGACCATCTTCCAGGTTGCCCTCAAAATCAATGTAGAACATTTCTTCCCACGGGTTTCCAGTGATTGGGCGTGACTCGAGCTTTGTCATATTCAGGTTGTTATCTTTCAATACCGTGAGTGCTTCCACCAGTGCACCTGGTTTTTGCACTGTAGACATAATTACCGTAGTTTTGGCTGGCACTTGCAACGGCACATTCACGGGGTCGCGAGAAACAACAAAGAAGCGGCTGTGGTTTTCTTTCTGGTTAGCCAGGTTCGATTTAATTGCCATTAAACCATACAAGTTACCACCCGCTTCGCTACCAATGGCGGCAACGTCATCGCGTTGAAGTTCACTGACTGCCATCATTGCGTGCGCTGTACTTTCCATGGTTTTCACTTCGACATTGCCCAGTTCGGCAAGGAAGTGACTGCATTGTGCAAATACCTGCGGATGCGCATAGAGCGTTTTAATGTTTGCGATGGCAGTGTCTTGAGACACCAAAAGGCTGTGACGAATAGGGTGAGTGAGTTCACCAATAATGCTGAGTTGAGTGTGTTGTAATTGGTCGTACACTTCGTTAATACTGCCGGAAGTGGTATTCTCAATCGGCAGAACCGCATAGTCAGCTTCGTTCTTTTCAACTTTCTGAACAATCTCGGCAAAGCTCTGACATCCCATTTCAACCAGTTCACCGGGACGACGGGAAAAGTACTTCTGCGTGGCCAAATAGCTATACGAGCCTTTATCGCCCAAAAACGCCACGCGATTAAGCGGTAGGGTGCTGCCCGGGTTGGCGTGTTCTGCCAGCATGGCTTGCTGATTCAGTACGCTATCTTCAATAATGACGTGGAAAACCTGAGTAACATAATGAGGATCAAGACCCACATTCTTGCCTTCTTTAATAAGGCGGAAAAGCAGTTGTTCTTCTCGCTTTACATCGCGCACGGGGATATCGTGGCGAATTTTTGTTTCTGCTACTTCATTGGTAAGCTGGCGGCGTTCAGCCAACATAGTCAGCAATTGACTGTCTAATTCTGTAATGCGTTTTCTTACTGCGTCCAAAGCCGTATCTGACATTTTTTAAAACCCGTTTTCTTGGCAAAAAAAAACCTCCCGGTGGGAGGTTCATACACACGGCGCATCCTCCCTCATTTGAAGGTGATAAAACCAAAAAAGAATGCGTTAGTGTGTTTGATATTCGTTTTCATAGCTCGACTTTAAGGCGATGTTGCCTAAGTGTCAATAGTTTTATACGCCTGCAGCATATCATCAGTGGGGAGGGGCTTCTCCTTTCGTATACGCTGTGCTATGCCACTTTGCTTTACGCGTAGACTTTTACGTTATTCTCCGAGCAATGCCGCTAGCATTGCGCGCACTTCCGTTGGCTCGAAAGGCTTATCGCACAAAGCGTTAACCCCAGTTTGCTGAATGTTCGCCATGTGCACGCTGTCTTGTGATTCTGAGGTGACCATGATGATTGGAATGTGCGCTGTTTCCGGGTTGTAGCGAATAAACTCGGACAACTCGCGACCGTCCATTTCAGGCATGTTGTAGTCTGTCACCACTAAATCAAACTCCGCATCCTTAATATGCGTTAGCGCCATCGCGCCATTCTCTGCTTCAGTAATTTTTTTCAGCCCCATACCTTGCAGTACACGACGAATATGATTGCGGGCCAGACGGCTATCGTCAACCAGCAGTACCCGCACTTCTTGTACATCAAACAGGTCAAGATCCAGCTCATCGTGGTTGATCAAATCGAGGCTGGCATTCAGCGCTCGCGACAGGTGTAATGGCTCAAACGGTTTTGGCAAAATAGCCGCAACACCGGCTTGCTTAAACTCTTCTAACTTTACAGTACGACTTTCACTGGAAACCAGCATGAAAGGAATAGACGCGTACTCGGTGCTGTCCTTAATAAATTTAAGTAACTCAATCGCCGTACCATCTTCAAAATACATGGCACTCACTACAAGATCAGCACTGTGACTTTCAATCGCTTTACGCGCTTCTTCTATGGAACTTACCGCGTCAATCTCGCGAACATTCTCCTGCATCAGCAGGCTGGTAATGATTTTTCTTTGTGTGTCTGAAGGCTCAACCAACACAATGTGCAGGTCAGAGATTGATAGTTTTTCCATTCTTCTAATACTCAGCTAAACGTCTAAACACGTGTAAATCTAATTGTAGTTGGGATTTGCTCTATCCACCGGCCAGTTTTACAGTAAATTGCTTTTGCTCAAGCAAACTGCGTAATTTTTCCCGGTCGTCGGTTTGCACTTCAATGGCACCGTCTTTGACTGCGCCGCCACAACCACACTTCTTTTTTAATTCTGTACACAGGCTCTTCAGGCTTTTCTCATCTAAGTCCAGCCCCTGAATGATAGAAACGCCTTTTCCTTTGCGCCCCTTCGTTTCACGGTGAATTCTAACAATACCGTCTTTGGAAACAGAGCGGCTCATTTCAGGTCGCTTCTCCTGAATTTTGCCACCGTCTGTACTGTAAACCAATTTTGAGTCGTGCATATGTATATCTCTGTTTACTATCGTATATCCCGCTGAGGTAACGCTTTGCTACTCCAACGTTTTATCGTGCATCCGTCGAGCGCGAATCGCTCACATGGTTGTTATAATAAGGAAAATACAGAGTAAAACCCAATAGAATTATACTTTATCGCCATTTTTACTTTCATAAAGTAATAATATGGGACTACGCTTATTCAAGGTTACTTTAAAGGAAGAATGGATGACGATTACAGCAAATTTGGCTGATGATAATGCAACTTGGGTGATCAAGTTGGATGATAAATTCGATTTTGGCAAAGTACAGGAGTTCAGAGATGCCTATCAGTCTTTACCTGAAGACATTACAACCGTAGAGGTTGATTTGGGGCAAACCGAATATATGGATAGCTCAGCGTTAGGCATGCTGTTAAACATGCAGAAATCGCTAGGTGAAAGATCCCTCGCTTATAAAATAACGCATTGTCGCCCGCAAGTGGCGCGCATCCTAACAATTTCGCGTTTTGATAAGAAATTCGACATAAGTTAATGGTCAGTGATTATCTTCCTGCTATGTTTGATGGGGATGGCGTTTGAAAATTCTGATTATCGATGACGAGTCGCTGAATCGCTTTCTTCTTTTGCATATGCTCGAAGAACAGGGGTACACCGATTGCTACGAAGCAAAAGACGGGCAGCAGGGCATTCAATTAGCCCAAGAGGTGCAACCTGATCTGGTGTTACTCGATGTAATGATGCCGGGCATGGATGGCTTCGCAGTTGCGCCTGTACTTAAAGAAATGGCTGGGGACAATTACCTGCCTGTTATCTTCATTACTTCTCTTGATGACAAAGAAAGTCTGGCGCGATGTTTAGAAGTTGGGGGCGATGACTTTGTTGCCAAGCCTTTCGACAAGCTTATTCTCGCGGCAAAAATTCGCGCCCATGACCGAATTCGCCAACTAACCAGCAAAATTGAACAACAAAACCAGTCGCTACGCTATTTTCAACAAAGTGTCGATCGTGAGCACGCTATCGTCGAACACATATTCAATAACGCCATTGTGAATAAAGAGCTGGTTACTGACTTCTTTGATTTCAGTCTTTCACCTGCGGCGGTGTTCAATGGTGACGTATTCCTTTGTGAATCGAGTCCTGCAGGCGGGCTATATTTTCTGGTGGGAGATTTTACCGGTCATGGTTTGGCTTCTGCCATTGGTGTGCTACCGGTAAGTCGTACGTTTCGGTTTCTGGCGCGAAAAGGCTACTCTGCTGGCGAAATTGCTGCGCAACTGAATACGACCCTCGGGTCACTGTTACCGCCTGATATGTTCTGTGCCGCCGCGGTTATCGAAGTCGATGCAAGCGGGTGCCGATTTAACATATGGAATGGCGGACTGCCGTCTCTGTTACTTAAATCATCGACCAATCTATCGATGTATAAAGTGGTGTCGAGACACATGGCATTAGGCATTCTGGAGTCCGACGAGTTCGACACAGAATGTGAAATTATTGAGGGAGAGCCGGGAGACCAATTACTGGTGTATACCGATGGTTTGATGGAAGTCATGGATGAGCACGGAAAAATGGCCGACGAAGAGGGGGTGATGTCGTGGTTTTCCAGTCCAGAAACCATTACTGCGGCGTTCTTATTTGAACGCGCGGCTGAATACCGTGCCGATACCATTCAGGCCGATGACACCACCATTGTTATATTTAGCTGTCAGTCGTTAGAAGTACTTAAAGAGGATTTCGCAACAAATGAGCTGCCATACTCAATACACCTGACATTGCAAGGCAGAGAGTTAAATAACCCGCATATTATTACTTCTTTGATGGAGATGATTAATTCCCAGCCCGGCATGACGCTCGTGCGCTCTGATTTGTATACCATTCTATCTGAGATGTTTAATAATGCGTTGGAACATGGCGTGTTAAAACTCAGTTCTGATTTGAAATCGACACCTGACGGTTTTCATCAATATTACCAGCGTCGAGACACGCTTCTGGCAAACCTGACCGAAGGTGAGATTGCCTTCAAAATTCTATTCAAACCCTCAGAATCGGCCCTTGATATTACCATCTCTGATTCGGGAGACGGGTTCGATGTCAGTGCGCTCGATGAAGATTGCCTAACGGCCTGCTATGGCCGCGGGATCTGTTTTTTACGGGAACTCTGCGAGAGTGTCAGATTCAGTGATAATGGTTCAACGTTAAGTGTGCGGTTGTCCATGGCGAAATAAACGGCACGTGATTAATCGGCTTAAATTTGAAGCCTGTCTCAGTAGAAAATACATTTTGTTAATTTGCGCGTATATAAAGGTAATTTTTCTCAAACGGACATAAAGCTATGTTAAAAGCGGTACTTGAGCTTTTTCGCAACAATCACGACGATAAACCACAACAACACACGGTCAAATTGGCTACCGCAGCACTGCTAAGCGAGATCATTCGTGCAGATAGGCAGGCCGATCCACGCGAGTTAGAAGCTTATAAAACGCTGCTCAATGAGCAATTCTCCTTGTTAGATGATGAGCTAAGTACATTAATGGAAGAGGGACAATCATCGGCAGAAGAGGCGGTGGATTTGGTGCAATTCACGCAAGTTATTAATCAAAAGTGTAATAATGGTGAAAAGCAGGATATTCTTACCGACCTGTGGAAAGTTGCCTATGCTGACGAAAATATAGCGCCAATTGAGGAGCATATTATACGGCGAATCGCCGATTTACTGCATATACCTCACAGCCAGTTTATAAAATCTAAGCTCTCGGTAACTGAAAATCATGCTGAGTAGCCTGCGCCTTTTTGCGTGTGCAGGATAGTTAAGGAAAGACGCCTTGTTCCGGTCGATAAAATTGCCTCTTACACTGTTGGTAACAGCGGTAGTCTCTGTCTCCGTAGTGGCGACGTTCTATTTGTCTGCGCGCAGTCAGGACGAACGGATAGAGATGCTGGAAAAGCAAAAAGTATCGAACCTATCTGACAATATCGCCATGCGAATAGCTAGCGAGAGTGATGCTAGCCGACAAAACGTCATCATCGATAGAGAGTTGGCACTGCTCGAAAACAGTCAGGCCATCATTGCTGCATACATTTTCGACGAACAAAAACGTTTGCTTGGTGCTTCCGGGAGCGGTCGTTCAGAGGAAATGAAACAACTGGCCTTAAAGCATCCCTACGGTGTCCTTGCTGACGACGATCTCATTCTTAGCGTGTCGGAAATTGGAAGTGATTATGCCGTAGAGGGCACAGTGGTCGTTATCAGTGATTTATCTGATGTTAAAAAGCAAGGTCAGCAGGTCCTGGCGTTTCAGACTTTGCCTGAACTCATTGCGGTTATTATTATTGCTGTTGTTATCGCTTTTTCGATTATTCAAGTGCTCTTGAAGCCACTCAAAGACCTCATCGACTTCACCCGAAAAATATCGCTTAGCAAAGATTACACAGCCCGTTTCCTGCCTGGAAAAAGTCGCGAAATCAGCAGTCTCGTTGGCAATATTAATAGCTTTCTGGACACGATTGAAGTTGAACTCACCATCAATAAAGAGCAAAACGCGACACTCGTAGAGCAGCAGCAAACCATGATGCGACTTGCGAATTACGACAGCCTGACAGCGCTTCCTAATCGCCAGTTTGTCATGGATAACCTCAGGTTAGAACTGGCGAGAGTGAGACGTCTACGAGAAGATTTAGCACTCATCTTTTTTGACCTTGACGGTTTTAAAAGTATTAATGATTCACTGGGTCATGAAACCGGGGATTTAATCCTGATTGAAGTGGCCGACAGGGTGCAAAATTTATTGCGGGAAGGGGATTTAGTGGCCCGTCTCGGCGGCGATGAATTTATCATCGTTCCCGACCGCGATGTGTCCGATGTAAGTCTGAATAATCTGGCGACAAAATTAGTAAGTGCCTTTGAAGAGCCCTTTATGCTGCGGGGACTGGCGTTGTCTGTGGGGGTGAGTGTCGGTATTGCCAGAGCCACGGATGCAGGCTACGAGCTTAGCCAACTGATGAGTAATGCCGATCTCGCCATGTATCGCTCAAAAGCGAAAGGCCGGGGAACCCATACCCTCTTTACCGTTGATATGGTGGAATCGTATAAGCGCAAGATGTCTCTGGCAAACAGTATCGACAGTGCGATTCGTCATGATGAATTCCGCGTTTACTATCAGCCGAAAATCTCTAAGCATGGCGCGGTCATAGGTCTTGAAGCGTTAATCCGCTGGGAGCACCCAGAGTACGGTATGGTGATGCCTGGCGAATTTATTCCTATTGCAGAGCAGGGCGGACGAATTTCTTCCATTACGCAATGGATGATAGAGCGGGTCTGCATGGAGTTGCCTGATTTGCAGATGCTGGTTGACAATAAGTTTAGAGTTGCCATTAATCTTTCTGGTCACGATTTGCGTCATACCGACCTATTCAACGATATTTATGAATTGTTCGAGCGCTATAAGGTGCACCCTGAATATTTCGAGTTTGAGGTGACAGAATCCTCTTACCTGGAAAACTTTGATACTGCTGACAAGTTTTTTAAACGCTTGAGTAACATGGGCTGCGCCATTGCATTAGACGACTTCGGAACCGGGTATTCATCGTTAAGTTATCTCACGCAAATCACTATCGATACATTAAAGATTGATAGACAATTTATCTGTGAATTAGAATCTTCAGATCGGTCGCGAATGGTAACCGGCTCGATCATTGATTTAGCAAAACGCCTTGCGCTTACCGTCTGTGCTGAGGGCATTGAGCAACCAAGCCAGTGGCGCTATCTCAATGAACATGGTTGTGATCATGTGCAGGGCTTTTTGTTCAGCAAACCTGTTCCACTTTCTAAACTAATAGAACTGCCGAAAAACTTTTCCCATTTTTTGGATGACACAACTTCCGTTGAGTAAATCCCATCTTCAGTGTGTAGATATTTAGCAACACTCTACATGTTGTTATTTATTGGTCTTATTGTAAGTCTCTGATGTTTAACTGCTTTTAATGTTTGGCATTACTCCTGCTTACTTATGAGTAGGTGAGCTTCTGTATTGACGCAGTGATTACGTTTCCATACATCCGCTCACGCATATTTGAGCACAGGAGGTCTGATATGAAACGTATTGAAAAACTATTTTTGCTGCTACTTACCATCGTCACTATCCAGGCAGTCGCCGTGGCAGATGCCCATGCTGTTGAAACAATGTTGTCAGATTTAGATGACGACCAAGATGGCGCTATTTCCTTGAAAGAGGCCGTAGCGGACACCCGATTATTGCGCTTGTTCAGTCGCATCGACAAGAACGGTGATGGTTTGTTGAGCATGGAAGAACTGGAAAGTAGTAAAGAAGTGATTTTGGTGAGTTTGCAAACGCCAAACTAAGTTTTAATTACGATGGCTACGCTGTTTTTGGCGTTGCCATCTATTGCGGCAATCATAGGGGTGTGCGATCCTGAAAAACCGGATTTTACTTAGTGATCGAATTTTGCGAGTTGGTTCCCTCAGACAACTAACCCTAGGCAGTTTCATACTGGCTTTGGTTCCCCTCATTGCACTGTTGTGGCAAAGTCAAAGCGACCTTGCAAAAGTAAGCCGTATGACAACGGCGGAAACCCGGTTCGTGGTTACCGCAGTGGGATTCATGCAGCAATTAGAAGGTGCGGCGACAGACCTGGAGCGTACACTTCGACAATATGCCATCATACAAAACACCACCGTGGCTGATTTGACAGATAATGCCATTGCGCAGTTTGCCTCAGCGCAGCAGGATTTGTGTGACATCATCGACAATTCCGAAAACTGTCAGCAATTAGTTAAGCAAATCGAACAACTTCGAAATTTCCGCACGATTAACGATCAACTATTACTTAATGCCTATCTTGCATCGTTAAGTAATGGCGTTATTGCTATGCGCAAAGACGTCGATGCATCCATTCAGGCTCGACTGGCTATTCAACGTGAAGACATGACCAACATGCAGGCCAAACAAGCTTGGTCTACAGCCATGTTGGTATCGGTGTCATTACTGTTAATTCTGTTAGGAAGCCAATTGATTGTTAAGCCGGTCAACAAACTGAAACAGATCATTCAAATTCTCGCTCACCAACGGGGGGAGTTGCCGCCTCTTTCAACCAAAGCCCCGTTTGAACTTATTGGTGTGGAAAAAGATCTACACTGGCTTTCTGAACGTTTACAACAACTTGAGCATATCCGCACTGCGCTGTTACGTCATGCGGCCCATGAGTTAAAAACCCCGTTGGCAAGTATTAAAGAAGGCTGTAGCTTGCTATCTGAGAATGTAGTCGGGGAGTTGAATCCCCAACAGGCAGAAGTTTTATCGCTTTTGAGTTCCAGTACCCAGCGCTTGAATACGTTGGTGGAAAAGTTACTTGACTATAACCTCTTGCTACAACAGGCCGAGCCTAAATTCACCAGTATCGATCCTGCCGAACTCGTACGTGATTGTGTAGAAGATTATGCACTGGCGCTTCAAGACAGAGAAGTGACGGTGGATGTACGTGTTGAATCGGTCAGTGTCGACGAGGAACTCTACCGCCGTATCCTCGACAACCTCGTGTCAAACGCCGTTGCCCACGGTGCTATTGGCAGGCCGATTTCAGTCAATATTTATGAACAGGACGGTGTAGCCGTGCTCGACGTGGCGAACCGCGGTAAAAAAATACCGCAGGAAAAAGTGGGTAAATTATTTGAACCCTTTACCCGCGGTGACGATCCGAGAAATGACAATGTTATTGGAACAGGTCTCGGCCTGTCTATCGTCTCAGATTGCGCGCGCTTGATGTACGGTGATGTCGCTGTTGTTGAAGTTGATTATGCTGATGTGTGTTTCAGAGTCAGTATCCCGCAGAAGGAAAAACGTAAATGAGAATTAAATTATTGTTGCCCATCGTCGTCTTGTTAGGCGGGTGCGCAGCAATAGAAGGGAATCAGTCAGCGCCGGTTATCCCGGTTGAAGACAACAGTCAAACGCCACAACTCGTGGAAAGCGACTCCTTGTGTCTTGTTGACGAAGATGCAGCCAATTTTGAACATCAGTGCGACTTATTATATTGGGTCAATTTATGGGTTCAGGCTGACAACACCCGCTGGCCTGTACGTAAACAAGCTATCGCTGATTTGGGCGAGGGCATTGACGATAAAATTAAAAAAGTCATTTTATCGTTACCCACGGACACGCCGTATCAGTCTCGACTGCGGGCTCAACACTGGTTAGAGGAAGTCGTCAGCCAACTTACGCCAGAAATGCAAGCTGTGGTGAAAACCATTGTCGACGCGCCAAACAGCGAAATGCTGGAGTTGGAATCGGCACTGGTCATTCTAAACAGAGTGAATACTGACAAAGAAAAACAAATAAAGATGCTTGAAGAAGATTTAGAAGTGCAAACAAAGAAGATGGATGAGTTGCTCAAAGTAGAAGCAACGCTGATGGATAAAAACAGGAGTACCCAACGATGAATAAATCCGGAGAACGCAATGCCCGATTGCTACTCGTTGATGACGATAAGAGTCTGTTACGCCTGCTAACCATCCGACTTGAAGGTGAAGGCTATCAAGTCACTGCGGTCGAAGACGGCCAAGCCGCTTTGCGTAAAATCCGCAGCGAAGATTTTGATGTGGTGTTATCCGATCTGCGCATGCCCGGACTCGATGGATTAAGTCTGTTCGAGGAAATAATGGGCGTACGAAAAGATATTCCAGTGATTTTAATGACGGCCCACGGCACCATTTCAGATGCAGTTGCGGCCACGCAACGGGGTGTGTTTGGATTCTTACCAAAGCCTGTTGACCATGATGAATTAAGAAAACTACTGCAAAAGGCGCTGAGCCAATCGCTTTCAGTGCAACCTGAAGATTGGTGTAAAGACATCATTACCCGCGCGCCGGAAATGACCAGCGTGATGGATCAGGCATTCCGCATCGCACAGCGTGAAGTGAGCGTGCTGATCAGTGGTGCTAGCGGTACCGGTAAAGAACTGTTAGCAAATGCGATTCACCGCGCCAGCAATCGTCGCGACAAACCGTTTATTGCGATTAACTGTGGCGCACTGCCGGAAAACCTGCTGGAGTCAGAATTGTTTGGCCATGCGAAAGGGGCTTTCACCGGCGCCGTACATGCGAATGCGGGTCTGTTCCGTGAAGCGGATGGCGGCACACTGTTCCTCGATGAAATTGGTGACATGCCGATGACACTGCAAGTTAAATTATTGCGTGCTCTGCAGGAACGTCAAATTCGCCCAGTGGGTAGCGCTAAGCATGTGGATATTGATGTACGTATTATCTCGGCCACCCATAAAGATTTGCACAAAGAGATGGAAGAGGGCACCTTCCGGGAAGATTTGTACTATCGCCTGAATGTTGTGAATCTGAAACTGCCATCGTTGAAAGAACGTAGCGAAGATATTCCGCTGTTGGCGCGCACCTTGTTGCAACAAAGTGGGCAGCGTCATGGCGTTAACGTGACGCAGTTTTCCGACGACGCCATGCAGTTAATGGTGAAGTCTGAATGGCCGGGTAACGTGCGTCAACTGGTTAACGTGGTTGAACAGTGTGTGGCGTTAACCCAGACGCCGGTTATTCCGTTACACCTTGTTCAGCAAGCACTGTCGGCGACCCGTCAGAGCTGGCCAACCCTTACCGAAGCGCGGGATGCATTTGAGCAGAAGTATCTGCACAAACTGCTTAAAATGACCGACGGTAATGTGACTCGCGCGGCTGAGCTGGCTGGTCGCAACCGCACCGATATGCACAAGTTGATGAAAAAACATGAACTTGACGCCGGAGATTTCCGCTAAATACTCCCTTGCTAAGACACTCTGAAACCCGTCAGAGTGTCTTATTTCTGTTTAAATTACCTTTCTGAACTCAAGAAGCGCCGCGTCAGAACAGCGAGGTTTGCTCGGCAGCGGGTGGCGGAAACGTCAGCGTCGGTAAGGCATTTTCAGGGTAGCGGGCGTTGTAGGCATCAATAAATTCCGCCGCCAGCCACGGCGCATCGCCGTTTTCCGGTCTGTGAAAGAACATATAGGGCGTCCGGCCTTCCTGTCTCCACTGATGACATTTGCCAATCCATGGCTGCATGCAACATGTGTTCGCCTCATCATCCGTTCCGCCAACGAACCGGACCACAGGCTGCATGCCGGTGGCAATCACGTTAACCGGTAACTTCGGTTTTTTTCTTTGCACTTCTGCGGTGAGTTCATCAAGAGGCGGATTAGCAAATAATCCCCGGGTATCCATGATTACTCGGTTTGCGTTTCTTTCCATAAGCAGGCGGTTAAACTGCTGCTCTGCCTGTCCCTTTTCGAAAAACGCCGGATGGCGCACTTCTACACCCATCGCTAAGTCCTGAGGAAACTGCGACAGCATTTCTGCAATGGCAGGCAGAGACTGCGGGCCGACACTGGCAGGAAACTGCAGCATCAGCATGCCCAGTTTCTCTTTCAGCGGGGCGAGCAGGGCAAGCTGTTTTTCGATATCCGGATGAAAAGGATCAAGCGCACCGCCGTGAGTGACGGTCTGATGTACCTTAAAATTAAAGCGAAAATTAGCCGGTGTCAGTTCAATCCAGCGCTGCACGGTTTCCTCTGACGGCAGAGAATAAAAAGTGGTATTCCCTTCTACCGAATTCATTTGTTTTGCATAGTACTCAAGCATGTTTTTTCTGGCACTGGTGTCGTTAAACCAATCTGTAGGCCAGCGTTGGTGTTGCCACTGCGGTACGCCAATGTACACAGGTGGCAGAGAATTGTTCAGTTGGCCAGGGATTTCGTTTTTTGTCATTGGGCTTTACGATGCATTTGTTTATACTATGCGACCTTATTTTTATCTAAAGTCTGAGGCTTATCCGGATTGTTCATTTAGAAGAACGCGAATATTCGGCAGCATTGAAGCACTGACAGCATCGCCATGCAAGTCAGCATCGCCAGGCAGACAACACATTACCAGAGGTTCAGGGACCATGCGCACAGATTACTGTGGGAATATTGATTCATCATACGTCGGCCAGGAAGTCACACTTTGTGGTTGGGTTAACAAGCGTCGTGACTTAGGTGGCGTTATCTTCATTGATCTTCGTGACCGCGAAGGTATTGTGCAGGTGGTCTTCGATCCGGATTTACCGAAAGTGTTGGAAGTGGCGAACAAGCTGCGTAACGAATTCTGCGTAAAACTCACCGGTAAAGTACGTCCTCGTCCTGAAGGACAAATCAACAAAGCCATGCGCACTGGTGAAATTGAAATTCTCGGCACGGGCCTGGAAATCATCAATAAGTCGGCAGTACTACCTCTGGACTGGAATCAGGAAAACTCAGAAGAGCAGCGCCTGCGTTACCGTTACCTCGACCTGCGTCGCCCGATAATGAGCGACCGCCTGAAGTTCCGTGCCAAGGTAACCGGCGCAGTACGCCGTTATTTGGAAGAGGAAGGTTTCCTCGATATCGAAACGCCAATCCTGACCAAAGCAACGCCAGAAGGTGCCCGCGACTATTTGGTGCCAAGCCGTACTCATAAGGGCGAATTCTTTGCGCTGCCTCAGTCTCCGCAGCTGTTTAAACAACTGCTGATGATGTCGGGCATGGACCGCTATTACCAAATCGTAAAATGTTTCCGTGACGAAGACTTACGTGCTGACCGTCAGCCGGAATTTACCCAAATCGATTTAGAAACCACCTTCCTTGATGCCGATGGCGTGATGTCTATCACTGAAGGCATGATCCGCGACCTGTTCCAGAAAATGTTGAATGTCGATCTGGGCGAATTCCCGCGCATGACCTACGCAGAAGCGATGAAGCGTTTCGGTAGCGACAAACCAGACCTACGTAACCCGCTTGAGCTGGTGGACGTGGCTGACTTGCTTGAAAACGTAGAGTTTAAAGTATTCTCTGGCCCTGCTACCGACCCGAAAGGGCGTGTTGCGGTTATCCGTGTTCCGGGCGGTGCAAGTCTGTCACGTAAACAGATTGACGAGTACACCAAGTTTGTTGGTATTTACGGCGCCAAGGGCTTGGCATGGATGAAGGTTAACGAAGACAAGCCTGGTCAGGAAGGTCTGCAGTCGCCTATTTTGAAGTTCCTGTCAGAAGATATTACCGATGCGCTGCTGCAGCGCACTGGTGCGCAAGCTGGCGACATTCTGCTGTTTGGCGCAGATAACAAAAACGTTGTTACCGAAGCCATGGGCGCATTACGCCTGAAGTTAGGTGAAGATTTTGAGTTGCTGGATGGCGACTGGAAACCGCTGTGGGTAGTAGACTTCCCGATGTTTGAAGAAGCCGACGGTGCATTGTTTGCGTGTCACCACCCGTTTACAGCACCTCGCGGCCTAACGGCAGATGAGCTGAAAGCCAACCCGGCAGAAGCCATTTCTGATGCCTACGACATGGTACTGAACGGTGTAGAGCTGGGCGGTGGTTCTGTGCGTATTCACAATCAAGACATGCAGTCAGCGGTATTCAGTATTCTGGGTATCGATGAAGAAGAAGCACAAAACAAGTTTGGCTTCCTGTTAGAAGCGCTGCAGTTTGGTGCGCCACCGCATGCAGGTTTGGCATTTGGTCTGGATCGTCTGGTCATGTTGATGACCGGTGCAACGTCTATTCGTGACGTCATGGCGTTCCCGAAAACCACCACTGCGGCGTGCCCGCTGACTGACGCACCAAGCCCGGCTAACCCGGCTGCGTTGGCAGAACTGGCGATAGCCACAGTAAAAAAAGACACTGAATAAACCCTAATGGCGTTTAAGCGACCGGAATCGGTGCTGGTGGTGCTCTATGACGAGCACCACCGAATTTTAGTGCTTCAGCGCGATGACGACCCGGAGTTCTGGCAATCGGTAACGGGTACCGTCGAGCAGGGTGAAAAGCCTGTCGAAACAGCCCTGCGCGAGGTAGCAGAGGAAACGGGTATTGTGCTGGTTTCCGCACAGCTGAAGAACTGCTTTCAAATTAACCGCTATCTCATTCGTAAACGATGGCTCCATCGTTATCCCCCAGGCACCCAATACAATACCGAACATGTGTTTACTGCCCAGGTTCCCTCTACAGCGAACATCATTCTTACCGAACATTTAGCCCACGAGTGGCTAAGCAAACCCCTTGCGTTAATGCGTTTATGGTCGCCATCTAACCGCGATGCAGCAGAAGCATTTGTACCTGGACCACTAACATGATTATACTGGGTATAGATCCAGGGTCGCGAATTACCGGCTATGGTGTCATCGCCAGAAAGCAGGGAAAATTAGTGTACCTGGGAAGTGGTTGTATCCGTGTGAAAAGTGATGTGATGGCCGATCGACTGGCGCAAATTTTTGCTGGTGTAGGTGAAGTGATTCGCCAATTTAGCCCGCAACAGTTCGCCATCGAACAAGTGTTTATGGCTAAAAATCCTGACTCGGCATTAAAGTTGGGGCAGGCCAGAGGGGCCGCAATTGTTGCCGCAACGCAGGCTGAACTGCCGGTGGCTGAATATTCCGCTAGGCAAATTAAGCAAGCGGTGGTAGGAAAAGGCAGCGCCGAGAAAACCCAGGTGCAGCACATGGTGAAACATTTGCTGAATCTGCCAGGCACACCTCAAGCTGATGCGGCCGATGCCCTGGCTGTGGCACTGTGTCACGCCCACACGGAACAAAGTCTAATTAACATGGCGGGACAGGCCAGCAAAACCGTCCGTCGCCGCTTGCGCTGAGAGATACCCGCCTAAATTTCGCGGCACAGC
Organism: Alteromonas sp. ABV4_515; assembly: GCF_056160345.1. NCBI lineage: Bacteria > Pseudomonadati > Pseudomonadota > Gammaproteobacteria > Alteromonadales > Alteromonadaceae > Alteromonas > Alteromonas sp. ABV4_515. The sequence goes on along the minus strand of NZ_JBSWWZ010000003.1, from coordinate 88,974 downwards.
ACAGATTTGCGACCCCAATCAAAACACGCGGTAAACCCATCCATGGGCGCTCTACCGCAGCGTCCCTGCTGCGGAAGGTTTTGAATGGGGCCACTAATCTCTGCCTGCAAAATTTAAGCGGGCATCTAGGCCGGCACCTAATTTGGTTATCAAATAAATGATTGGAAGAATTGAAGGGCGATTATTAGAAAAACAGCCCCCGGAAGTATTAATCGATGTGAATGGCATTGGCTATGAAATTCAAATGCCGATGACCAGTTTTTATCAATTACCAGCAGTGGGTGAGAGTGTGGCAGTTTATACACACTTTGTGGTGCGCGAAGACGCCCAGTTACTGTTTGGTTTTGCCGATAAAATGGAACGGGAGCTGTTCCGCGAACTGATTAAAGCCAATGGTGTGGGGCCGAAGTTGGGCCTTACCATTCTGTCTGGCATGTCTGCAGGACAATTTCTAATTAGCGTACAGAACGAAGATGTGAGTGCGCTGGTAAGTCTACCGGGTATTGGCAAGAAAACTGCCGAAAGGCTGGTGGTTGAACTGAAAGACCGACTGGCGAAGTTCGGTAAGCAACAAGCTGTTCCAATGCCTGTAGACGTCGACGCCAAATTCATGAACACTATCGTGCCGGTAAACGATGCCAGAGAAGAAGCGCAAAGTGCACTGATTGCCTTAGGGTATAAACCTGCTCAGGCCAGTAAGCTGGTTGAATCTGTTTATCAGGACGGTATGGGTAGCGAAAGTCTCATTCGCGAAGCTTTAAAAGCGGCACTTTAACGGAAATTTTTGATGATTGAAGCTGATAGACTGATTGCCCCTTCTGCTACTACGGAAGACGAAGTCATTGACCGCGCCATTCGGCCAAAAATGCTGTCTGACTACACCGGTCAGCCTCACGTGTGTGAGCAGATGGAAATTTTTATTCAGGCTGCCCGCAACCGCGAAGATGCGCTGGATCATCTGTTGATTTTTGGTCCGCCAGGGCTGGGTAAAACCACCCTGGCAAACATCGTGGCTAATGAGATGGGTGTGAACATCAAAACTACCTCCGGCCCGGTACTAGAAAAAGCGGGCGATTTAGCGGCACTGCTGACTAACCTCGAAAAGAACGATGTGTTGTTTATCGATGAAATACATCGCTTGAGTCCGGTGGTAGAAGAAATCCTTTATCCAGCCATGGAAGACTATCAGTTAGATATCATGATTGGCGAGGGGCCTGCGGCCCGTTCTATCAAGCTCGATTTACCGCCGTTTACGCTGGTGGGAGCGACTACCCGGGCCGGTTCGTTGACATCACCACTGCGAGACCGCTTTGGTATTGTTCAGCGTCTTGAGTTTTACAACGTTAAAGATCTCACCACCATTATTCAGCGTAGCGCTAGCTACTTGAATTTAGACATGGACGAAGAGGGGGCTCAAGAAGTGGCCCGTCGCTCCCGCGGCACGCCACGTATTGCTAACCGCTTGTTACGTCGTGTACGAGACTATGCCGAAATAAAAGCCGATGGACAGGTACACGCCGATGTCGCGGCGAAAGCCCTGGATATGCTCGATGTAGACAAAGAAGGCTTCGACTATATGGATAGAAAGCTGCTCACTGCCATTATTGACAAGTTTGATGGTGGTCCGGTAGGTCTGGATAACCTGGCTGCTGCTATTGGTGAAGAGAAAGAAACCATCGAGGATGTGATTGAGCCTTTCCTTATTCAGCAAGGGTTCTTACAGCGCACGCCGCGGGGACGCATTGTTTCTCAACGGGCCTATTTACATTTCGGATTTGAACCTGAATCCTGATATCTCCCCTATATATACAGGAAAGAACAGCCGTTTTTTCCTTTTTCTTTCTATTCATGTATCTTTCAGGCAGTTTTCAACAGGCATAAAAAAAGCCCGCTCAAAATGAACGGGCTAAAACAACAAGTGTTGAAGGAAATAAATCCAGGGAACTCATGTCAATCAGGAGAAAACTCGTGTGAAACGTCTTTCAACTGTTTCACTCTGTTCGACAGATGACGCGCATTATAAAGCGTATTTTTACCCTGGCAATTGAGTAAAATTATATTTTTTAATTAGAAAAACTAATGTGTTAATTCAGTGTTATCAATATGGTTGCTATTCGCTGTTAACCTTGATTTATCGGCGATCTATCGCCAAAAACAGACCATTTGGTGGGTGCTGAACGTTGAATTATACTGTGACATTTTCATTACATTTTTATAGTGGAGTATTGCATGGCTACCCATACCCTGAAAGTCAGGGTTTACTATGAAGACACCGATGCCGGAGGCATCGTTTATTATGCCAATTATTTGAAATTCATGGAGCGTGCGCGCACAGAGTGGTTGCGAGAGCTCGGCTATGAACAAGACAAGTTAATGGAACAATCTATAGCCTTTGTCGTCAAACGGGTTGAAATGCATAACCATGCGCCAGCCAGATTTAATCAATTGTTGAGTATTGAATCGCAAATTGTAGAATTGAAGGGCGCAAGCCTCACGTTCAGGCAACTAATAAAAGATCCGCATGACAAATTGATTGTTTCGGCGGACATAAAAATTGCATGTGTCGACCCTGTGGCAATGAAGCCACGGAAAGTACCAGCCACTTTATTAGGGGATTTATCCAGTGGAATCTGATTTAACGTTTATCGGACTTTTTTTACAGGCCAGCTTTGTAGTACAGCTCATCATGTTATTGCTGTTGAGTGTTTCCATTGCTTCCTGGACATTTATCTTCCAGCGCACTAAAGCGCTAAATGCCGCAGACAAAGAGATGCGCCAGTTTGAAGACAAATTCTGGTCCGGTGCCGACCTTAACCGCCTTTATCAGGAATTGTCTGCCCGCTCAGATGTAAAAGGCATGGCCAATATTTTCTGTGCAGGATTTAAAGAGTTTGTGCGTTTACGCAAAGGAAGCACGCCTGTAAACGGCATTGTCGACGGTACATATCGTGCCATGCGTGTATCCATGTCACGCCAAGTAGAAGAATTGGAAAGCCGTTTACCGTTCCTCGCCACCGCGGGTTCCATTAGCCCTTACATCGGCCTGTTTGGCACGGTGTGGGGTATCATGAATGCCTTTATTGCCTTAGGCGAAGTGCAACAAGCTACACTGGCTATGGTTGCGCCAGGCATTGCAGAAGCGCTGATTGCTACCGCAATCGGTTTGTTTGCTGCTATTCCAGCTGTTATTGCCTACAACCGCTTCAGCCACAAAGTTGAAAAGCTTGAAAATAGCTATGGCAATTTTATGGAAGAATTTTCTGCGATTCTGCAGCGCCAGGCCTCAGCAGCGCAACCACAATAACTTTCGCACTGGAGAACGAGTATGTATACCCGTAAACGACGTCGTCCGGTATCCGAAATCAATGTGGTGCCTTACATCGACGTTATGTTGGTGCTGTTAATCATCTTTATGGTTACCGCGCCACTTATCTCACAGGGCGTGAAAGTCGAACTGCCAAAAGCCAGTGCCCAGCCAATTGAACAGGAAGATACGCCGCCGCTCATTGCGTCAGTCGATGTGCAAGGCAATTACTATCTAAATATTGGTAACGATCAGGAAACTGCTTTAGGTACGCAAGAGCTTACCGCCCTTGTCGCTGAGAAGTTAAAAGCCGAGCCGCAAACGCCCGTTGTGGTGAAAGGCGACGGTCAGGTAGCGTATAACGAAGTCATTCAGTTGATGGTGTTGCTACAGCAGGCGGGCGTGCCGTCAGTTGGCCTGATGACCGATCCTGTAGACGAATAGTCATAAAGTATGCGTAAATTAAATTCTAATCAGCAAGCATTAGCTAAAGCCATTGGCGTTCATGTGGCGATTGCTGTAGTGTTGCTAATTAGCGTCAGTTTTTCTCCTGAGCCTTTCGAGCCGGTGAGCAACAGTGATGCGCCTGTTATACAGGCGACTTTCATTGATGCTCAAGCAATCGCCGACAAGAAGAAAGCCGAGGAAGCTGCTGCAGCGAAAGCCCAGGCTGAAGCAAACGAGCGTCAGCGCAAGGCACGTGAAGCCGCTGCGGCGGAGAAGAAGCGTAAGGCTGACGCGGCCGCTCGACAGGCAGCAGAGAAAAAGGCGGCCGACAAAAAACGCCGGGAAGAAGCTGAACGTAAAAAGCAGCAAGAACTGAAACAGCTAGCCGCACAAAAAGAGAAAGATCGTAAGGCCAGGGAAGCCCGTGAAAAGGCTGAAGCCGAGCGAAAAGCAAAAGAAGCGGCTGAAAAAGCAGAACAGGACAGGATCTTGCAAGAGCAGCTTAAAGCGGAACAAGCTGCGCAGGCTCAGCGTCGTAGGAAGCAGGTGATGAGTGAGGTCGATCGTTATCGCGCGCTAATTACTGCAACCGTACAACGATTCCTGATTGCGGATGACAGCTTTAAAGGAAAAGAGTGTAAATTAAATATTCGCCTCGCAACTTCGGGTTATGTTACCCAGGTCACTCGTCGGGGCGGTAATGACGCACTTTGCCGTGCAGCAGAAACAGCCGTTCGTCGGCCGGATAAATTGCCTGTATCTGATGATCCGGCTGTATACGAACAAATAAGAGATATAAACATAACGGTGAGACTGTAGTGACGATGAGAAATATCAGGATGTTATTAGGTCTGGTTCTACTGAGCATCAGTGGCCTGGCCAACGCTTCATTAGAAATTGTGATCACCGAAGGGGTAGACAGTGCGCGTCCTATTGGCGTAGTGCCGTTCAAGTGGGGTGGTCCCGGTCAGATGCCGGAGAACATTTCGGATGTGGTTACCGCGGATTTAACCCGCAGTGGTAAATTTAATCCTATTGCTCGGGCAAAAATGCCTCAGCAGCCTACGACCGACAAACAGGTTAATTATAATGCCTGGGCCAAAGCGGGCGTCGATACTATTTTAGTGGGTACCATTACCCCGGAAGGCACAGACAAGTATCGTGTGTCTTACGAACTGATCGACGTGTTACGAGGCCAAGTAACGGGTGGTAAATCCCAGGGCATGAGCAATGGTAAACTAGCAAACAGTGCCGACCATGTTATCGATAGTCGTCAGGCTGTTATCAGTTCGGCAGATTTTCGCCAATATGCTCACCGTATCAGCGATGTGGTGTATGAAAAACTTACCGGTGAACGTGGTGCCTTCCTGACTCGCTTGGCTTATGTGGTTGTGCGTGATCGCAAAACCAATAAATTACCCTACCAGTTGGTTATTTCAGACTACGATGGTGAGAACGAAACGCGCTTGTTGTCGTCACCAGAGCCATTGATGTCGCCGGCATGGTCGCCAGACGGAGAAAAGCTAGCGTATGTGAGCTTCGAGAATAAACGTCCGCAGATTATCATTCAGGATATTTACACCATGAAACGTACCACGATGACGGATTTCCCTGGCATCAACGGTAGCCCGGCATTCTCACCCGATGGCAAGAGTTTGGCCATGGTGTTATCGAAAGATGGAAATCCTGAAATCTATGTTATGGATATTGCAACGAAAAATCTGCGCAGAATCACCCGTAACCGCGCTATCGACACTGAGCCAGGTTGGTTACCAGACGGTAGTGGGTTAATTTTTAGCTCGGAACGGGGTGGTAAACCTCAGATTTATAGCGTAAATTTATCTTCCCGGAAGGTAAGACGCCTTACATTTGAAGGCGAGCAGAATCTTGGCGGTACCATCACACCTGATGGCAGGCAGATGGTTTTGGTTAATCGCACTCGTGGTGATTATCATATCGCTAAACTTGGATTGGAAAATGGCGGCATACAGGTACTGACGAAAACCTTTTTGGATGAGTCTCCGAGTATTGCCCCGAATGGAAGCATGATTATTTACAGTACCCTTCATGAGGGCACTCAGGTACTATCTTTAGTGTCACTGGATGGGCGCTTTAAAGCCAGGTTACCAGCCACAAATGGACAAGTGAAGTCGCCGAGTTGGTCACCATTTTTGTTATAAAACAGATAAACATAAATAAAATATAAGGATTAAGAGGATGCAAATGAACAAAGTAATGAAAAGCTTCATTATTGCCTTACCGGTGGTGACTATGATGGCTTGTTCTTCAGGCCCTTCTGAGGAAGAGTTAGCCGCAGAGCGTAACCGTGTTGCGCAAGAACAAGCAGAAGCAGAGCGCCAGGCTCGTGAAGCAGAAGCTGCACGCGTACAGGCTGAAGCTGCTCAGCGCGTTGAACGTATGAAAGAAATTGTTGAAGAGCAGAAAGCTGCACTGAAACAAGAGCAAACGGTTTACTTTGATTTCGACCGTTCAACGATTAAAGCGGAATTCCAAACTCTGTTAGATAAGCACGCTGAGTTCCTGGTACAAAATCCAGATCAAAACGTGGTTATCGAAGGTCACACTGACCAACGTGGTACACCAGAATACAACATTGCACTGGGCGAGCGTCGTGCACAGGCAGTTGAAACCTATCTGATGAATGCTGGTGTAAGCAGCAGCCAGATCTCAACCGTTTCTTACGGTGAAGAGAAGCCAGCAGTTATGGGTTCTACCGAATACGCGATGGCACAAAATCGTCGTGGTATCGTTGTTTACCAATAAGGGCTTAAGCTTTGGTTAAACCAATGATTCAGGGCGTCACCTTGTGTGCCGCCCTTTGTATTTCAGCAGTGGCACAGGCGCAAGCTCCGGTCTACGACCTTGGCAATTCGCCTCAGGCATCCTCAGCGTCTTCTGGCGCGCCGTCTAGCACACTGGAACAGCGTATTTCTGTTCTTGAGCGGATGGTCGACAGCCGTACGCAAATGCAACATCGCTTACAGCAGCAAATCGATACCATGCAAGGTGAAATTGATGAGCTCCGTGGTACGGTTGAAGTACACACTAATCAGCTAGAAAAAGTACTCGAGCGCCAGCGTGAGTTATATCTAGAGATTGATAAGCGAGTTGAAGCATTGAAGCAAGCGGGAATTGGCGCAGCGTCGTCAGCAGATCCTCAGGCTGCTTACACGCCGCCAGCGACACCAGCCGCTTCACGTCCTACGCAGAGTCAGCCCGCGGCAAGCACAAGTTCTGCTGCGAGGAACGATCAAAGCGACAGTGACGCTTACGAGGCCGCTGTGAATCTTATTCTCAAATCGGGTGAGTATGACAGGGCAATCGCCTCGTTACAGTCGTTCCTGAGCGATTATCCTGATAGCTCATACGTCCCTAATGCCCATTACTGGCTCGGGCAGATTTTGTTCCGTGAACAGCAATGGGACGCCGCTTATGAGCAGTTTGATACTGTCGTTAATCAGTACAGCGACTCAGCCAAGCGTCCAGATGCGATTTTTAAGCTGGGTATGATTGCGGAAAGGCAGGGGAATGCGAATAAAGCCCGTTCGTTATTCGAACAGGTGATCAAGGAGTATCCTGATTCAGCCGCAACGAAACTTGCTCAATCACGTATGTCAGGCGTCTAACGTTTTTAAAAACCTCCTTCGGGAGGTTTTTTTAATTTCGTGTCTCTGCAATTCCCATGATTAATTTGTACCTTATCGTTTTTTACCGATAAAGGTTGTCTTTTTCACACTTCCTTCGTACCAATTGTAACCAGTGGAAATATCCTCTATTCATAATAACTTGCCGGAATTAGCAGGTTTACTGAACGATTTGATTTCATTTTGAGCGTTTGAACGGATAAGGACAGAAAAACACAAATAAATGCGTATTTTGGGTTGCGCTGCCTCAGAATATGAGTATTATATGCCGCCGTTGCCACAGAGTGGTGACGAAGAAAAGCGAATGGGTCGTTAGCTCAGTTGGTAGAGCAGTTGACTTTTAATCAATTGGTCGCTGGTTCGAATCCAGCACGACCCACCATTCTCTAAAATGAATAATTCGCCTTTCGCGCAATCAAAAGATGGGTCGTTAGCTCAGTTGGTAGAGCAGTTGACTTTTAATCAATTGGTCGCTGGTTCGAATCCAGCACGACCCACCATCTTTTCCAGTCGGAAAGACATCTTTTAAATTGCAATCAAATGATGGGTCGTTAGCTCAGTTGGTAGAGCAGTTGACTTTTAATCAATTGGTCGCTGGTTCGAATCCAGCACGACCCACCATCTCTTCTTGATTGCACACTCACTCAGAAATATCCTAGTAATCACACGCTATCTATCATTCCAAGCTGAATAGTCATTACTTTACTTTCAAGCCACGTTATTCTTTCGTCTGATAATCCGCGATAACCTTATATTCGTAGCTTAACAGTATGTAATTTTTATGACAGTCGGGTATAATCCGTCGCCCTATTGTCCATAATTCAGGCTACTTGTTATGTCTATTGCTTTCAGAGTCGATCAAGTTGATTATCCGTTCCCAGCAAAGCCTGCGCCGTTAAGCGCAGAACGCAAAGCTGAACTTAAAGAACAGATCAAACAACTGCTCAAAGATCGCAACGCTGTTCTGGTGGCACATTACTATACTGATCCCGAAATTCAGGCACTGGCAGAAGAAACCGGTGGTTGTGTGGCTGACTCGCTGGAAATGGCGCGCTTTGGTCGAGATGCCGAAGCCGACACCCTCATTGTTGCCGGCGTGCGCTTTATGGGCGAAACCTCAAAAATTCTCAGCCCTGAGAAAACCGTGCTAATGCCCAATCTGGAAGCTACTTGCTCTTTGGATTTAGGTTGTCCAATTGAAGAATTCAGCGCATTTTGTGATGCCCATCCTGATCACACCGTGGTGGTGTATGCAAATACCTCGGCGGCAGTAAAAGCGCGCGCAGACTGGGTTGTGACTTCCAGTATTGCGCTTGAAATTGTTGAGCACCTGGACGAGCAGGGCAAACCCATTATCTGGGGGCCAGACCGTCACTTAGGTTCATACATTGCTAACAAGACTGGCGCTGAGATGTTGATGTGGCAGGGCGAATGTATCGTGCACGATGAGTTTTCGGCACAGAAGCTCAATGATATGAAAGCTTTGTATCCTGATGCGGCAATTCTGGTGCATCCTGAGTCTCCGGCAAGTGTGGTAGACCTGGCAGATGCTGTTGGCTCAACCAGCCAGCTTATCAAAGCTGCTGAAGATATGCCGAATCAAACCTTCATTGTGGCCACAGACAAAGGCATTTTTTATAAGATGCAACAACTGATGCCACAAAAGACGTTTATAGAAGCCCCGACGGCCGGTAACGGCGCAACCTGTAAAAGTTGTGCTCACTGCCCGTGGATGGCAATGAACGGCTTACAGGCCATCTACAACAGCCTGACGGAAGGCGTAAACGATCACGAAATTCATGTGGACCCGGCACTACGTGAAAAAGCGCTCATTCCACTGGATCGCATGTTGAACTTCTCTGCAGAATTAAAACGTAAACAAGCCGTAAGTGCTTAATTATAAAGCAGTCGGCGAATTTTTACTGACTTTTGCTTGATTCTGCGACGGAGTTTCCCTACTATACGCGCGCTCGACGATATACCGTCGACACACAATTTGGAGAGATGGCTGAGTGGCTGAAGGCGCACGCCTGGAAAGTGTGTATACGTTAATAGCGTATCGAGGGTTCGAATCCCTCTCTCTCCGCCAGATTTGACGAAGCCCCGCTTATGCGGGGCTTTGTTGTTTTTAGGGCTCGGAAAATCACTTCTACCCTCTACGTGTGCAAAAAATCCTGAGATCAGCGCCATCTGTGCCTGGTTTCCAAGCAACATTTATGATTGATACTTTGCGACTGAGGCACAATTGATCAAGTAGGAAGCTGAGTCAGACTAGCTGATGCCTGCAAAAACTAGTCTTTACAGTGTCAGCAAAAAAGCGTGACATTTCTAGTCCTCTTTAATGTTCTGCCAGACAAGCAAAAGGAACTCAATGAGCATTATCAGAAAAGTAAGAAAATCAGTCTGGAATCTCGGTGCAACTTTTTTCTTTATATGGTTTGGATTCAAGTGCCTGGGCTATGGAATGGATCTTTTAAGAATTGAAGGCCCGTCATTGTGCTCTCATACCAACGTTGCTGAATTTATTTCACCGAATGGTAAAAAAATTGCGAAGCTTGGCTATTCAGAATGTGGAGCAACAACCAACTGGCAGACGGGAATAATCATTGTAGATGTAGAATCAGGTAAAGAGTATACCGGATTCTTTGGATTAGATGGTAAGCCCGACAATCTACATGTGGCTTGGACGTCAGATACAGAATTAACGTTTAGCCGCTTTCCAGTAGAAAAATTACTCTGGTTCAATCAGGATTATATGTCTGGTGTGATAGTAAAAATTGAGGCCAGTATGGCTTCAGCCAATATTTTACATTAACAGGCTGATTAGGGCAGGGATCTTTGAAATGATCACAGGAAATCTATGAAACCATTATTTATTCTCGTACTGTTAGTTGGACTGGTTGGATGCATGAATCCTGCTGCAACCGGGCCTCAGTTTTCTGGGGTAATGCCGAGCAATACTGATAAGACACTGATTTATTTTTATCGGCCATTAGAAAATGATGGCGGTACGGTTTGTTTTAAAGTTTTACTCAATGACGTCGAAAAGGGGTGCTTTGGTACAAAAGGTTTTCTGGCGTTTATGTCAGCCATTTTGCTTACACCGTCCTCGTTTATGCTCTGGAGAAAAAAGTACGAGAGAGCATTACCGCTTTAGCGGTTTAATTTGGAAAACTATCCTCAGGTTCAACTCTACACTGGCAGAATATATGGTGCTGGATTGTCTGGTTTCTGCACCTAATAAATCGCTGCGTCGGATAGACATCGCAGACGCACTGGGCAGAACTGGCTCTGGCGTTACGTGCATGCTGATGCCGATGGAAAAAATTGGATTCATTGGTCGCGATACCAACGAGCGTGATTCGAGGGTAAGTCTGGTCAGGCTCACGGAAGCAGGAGAGAAGCTTTATCAGTACGCGTCAGCGACACTGGAGCAGAAATCGGCCTCTGTATTGAGTGACCTGAGTGAAAGTCAGGTTCAGGAACTCAGCCAGATGCTTAAAGCATCATAAAACAAAACCGCCATACAGGCGGTTTTGTTGTTTATGGTTAGAAGTGAAAGGCCTCAGATTATGACTTAATCACACCGCACAGCGCCCTGGCACCGCCACCACCAAGTTTTTCAGGGGCATCAGAATAGTTATCACCGCCTTGGTGAATCATCAATGCACGGTCTTTCAGGTCGTCCATGGTTAAGCGGGGAGCGAGTACGGGATGCGTTGCCATGCCGTCACTGTCTACTAGCAGGATAGGGAGGTCGCCGAGATGGCTGTTGTCTGCCCAGGGGTAGCCATGCTGTCCCGTCTTCTCCGGATCGAGGTGACTGCCTGCAGCACCCGCTGGTACGGTTTTACCGTCTTTTTCAGCACTTTCACAAGAGGCGTTCTCGTGTACATGGAAACCATGTCCGCCCGGCGCTAAACCTTCCAGGGAGGGGGTGAACACCAATCCATATTCGCTATCACTGATCATTACTTCACCGGCTGCCTCGCCGGAAGAGGGGTCCATCATATAAACCGTCAACTCGTCATCAGCCAATGCGGCTGTAGTAGTAAGTGCAATCGATAAGGCAATAGCAGCTTTCTTCATTGTGATACTCCGTGATCCGATTTGAATTATTTGCCGTCACAGAGGAGCTGCCTTTCATGCAACGTCAGTTAACCATTTCTACTCATGCCCTTGTGCAAAGAGATCAATGAAATATCCAACAAGCATAAAAAAGCAGCCGATTGGCTGCTTTGTTCATAGGTGTTTTTTCGATTTACAGCGCCGCAATGGCTGCTTCGTAATCTGGCTCATCAGCCGTTTCAGCGACTTGCTGGGTGTAGGCCACTTTGCCCTCTTCATCAATTACCACAACGCTGCGTGACAACAAACCAGTAAGTGGGCCTGTGGTAAATTCAACGCCGTAGGCTTTACCGAAATCAGAGCGGAAAGTTGAACCGGTTTCTACGTTTTCTACACCTTCTGCACCGCAAAAGCGAGCTGCTGCGAAAGGAAGGTCAGCAGATACGCAAACCACAACCGTGTTATCTAAAGACGCCGCTTTTTCGTTAAAAGTACGTACCGACATAGCGCATGTGCCAGTGTCTACCGATGGAAAAATATTCAGTACAATTTTCTTGCCTGCCAGATCAGCCAGCGTGACCGTAGACAGATCGGTTTTTACCAGTTCAAAAGCCGGAGCGGCTGAACCAACAGCAGGCAGTTCGCCAATTGTTTCCAGTGGATTGCCTTGCAGTGTAACCGTAGCCATGGGGAGTTCCTTGGTTGTTGTGAATGTTCCTACTTATAGTGATGGTATAAGATTTAAATTCAACCACCTAAGCAAAAATTTCATCGCATTTTTCCACTGTAGTCGGGGGTCGGTAACAATCATGCCGGCTCCGTAGGTTAGCGTTGTTAAATGTGCCAGAGTGTTAGCTAGCAGCCAACTTTGCCAGCGCTGCGCCATCCAGGCGATAACCTAACCATTCCGACTTGGGTTTTGCGCCAAGAGAATCGTAAAACTCAATAGCCGGTGTGTTCCAGTCTAGTACGCTCCATTCGAAACGACCGCAGTTGTTGTCTACCGCTAATTTCGCCAGATGCTTTAACAGGGCTTTACCCGCGCCGGTGCCGCGAGCAGACTGAGACACATAGAGATCTTCAAGGTACAAGCCATTGCGTCCTTGCCAGGTTGAATAGTTAAAGAAATACACGGCAAAACCAATCGCTTCGTTCTCGTTTTCGCAAATTACGCAATGGGCCGTGGCACTTTCGCCAAATAAGGTCTTTTCTAAGTCACTGACAGTAGACTCAACTTCATGTTCTGCTTTTTCATAAATTGCCAGTTCAGTGATAAACGCAAGAATTTGCTGGCAGTCATTAATGGTTGCGGGGCGAATGGCTAATTTACTCATAACGTTCTCTTTATCATTAAAAATAAAAAACGCCTCAGTGAGGCGTTTTATTAAAGCGGCTTCAGGGTTTTGCTTCCGATATGTCTGTCGAGCGCTTGCCTGGCAGGCGTTTGCTAATAACGGTTTTTACCGCATTACCAGCCATACCCATATCGACAAGAATCATATATAGGCAGGGTACCAGAATAAGTGTAACCAGTGTGGCATAAAGTACCGCAAAGCCCAGCGCGATGGCCATGGGGATAACCAGTGCTGCTTGCATACTGGTTTCAAACATTATTGGAGTTACACCCGCAAACGTTGTGATGGATGTGAGCGTGATGGCCCTAAAGCGGGCAGACCCGGCTTCTTCCACGGCATCACGAATAGAATAGCCCTGAGCACGGCGCTGATTCACAAAGTCCGTCATTACCAACGAGTCGTTTATTACCACCCCTGCTGCGGCAATCAGACCAAACATAGAAATAGCGGTGAGGTCGTAGCCAAGGAAATAATGCCCAAACGCGGCGCCGGTAAAACTAAAGGGAATGACTGACATGATGATGAGTGGCTGAGCATAACTTTTTAGCGGTACAGCAAGCAGAATGTACACCATAAGCATACCAGCAATGAAGAACAGCATCTGTTCGTCTTGCTGAGCCATCTGTTCCTCAATATTGCCGCCAATCTGCGTTTTCACTGAGGGATACTTTTTCAGCAATTCAGGAAGAATGTTTTCGTCCACTTCACCCATAACCGTAAAGGGCGCGACTTTCTGCTCATCGATGCTGCCCCAGATATAAACACTGCGGTAGCCACCTTCACGACGGATGTAGCTGATCCCTGGTTTCTCTTCGAGGGATACCACATCTCCCAGCATGACCTCACGACCTTGTGGGGTAGTAATAACCGAATATTTTAGGTCGGCAATACGTTCGCGTGACATGGCAGGGTAGCGAACCATTACCCGAACTTCTTCGCCATCACGAATTACCCGTTGCGCTTCGCCGCCGTAGAAACTGCTACCCACCTGAGCAGCGACATTCTGCAAGGTAAGTCCGAGATCGTAAGCCACTGGCTTCAACGTCATCTGAAACTCTTTACTTGTCGGGTCGATGGTCGAGCTAACATCAAACAGGCCATCTTGCTCTTGCAGCATTGAAATGAATTCTCTACCAGCGGCATTCAGGGTTGCTAGGTCGCTGCCGTAGAGCAGGTAGCCGAATTCGCCGTCTCCATCTCCACCGCCCATCAGGCTGTCGTTAATGTAGAATGCCTTCATGCCGGCTATTTCGGGCATGGCTTCGCGCCAGCGCCGTGCAATCTCAAAGGTGTCCATTACCCGCTCGTCTTCATGAACTAATGGCATGAAAAGTTGCCCGTTGGTGCGGTCATCGTTAAAGGCCAGGATATCCCGAACCATGCCTGCGCCACCAAATTCCTCTATGACCTTTTCGTCTTCTTTTCTGATGATGGTTTCGATGGTTTGTAAGGCATTAATTATCGCGTCATCAGCCACATTTTCATTCATCTCAATAGAGATAGAGGGGAAGTCATGGGGAACCTTGCCTTGAGGGACAAAGCGCAGATGATTACCGTCCATCAGGCCTTTTGCAAGCAGCAGTAAAGCAACGAAAATCATCAATGTTGCCCAGCGCCATTTGATTGCGCGTACAACCGTACGGCGGTAGGGGCCATTTACAATGCGATTAAATCCAGCGTTGAATTTAGCACGCCAGCCATCAGGTTTGATGGGAGTGAAATTAATATGTGCAATGTGTGCCGGAAGAATGAGTTTTGATTCCACCAGGCTGAAAAACAAACACAAGATAGCCACCACGGCAACATTATAAAACATAGCGCCGTCCATACCGGAGCTGCCGGTAAACGGTGCAAAAACCGCAATGGTGGTGAGTACACCGAATGTTGCCGGCGTAGCAACCCGCTTAGCACCGCGTATTACGCTGTCTACACTGGCGCCTTTATTCTCTATTTCGGTATAAGCGCTTTCTCCTATAACGATGGCATCGTCTACCACGATGCCGAGCACCATGATGAAAGCAAACAGAGACATAAGGTTAATACTTACGCCGAACAGAGGCATTAACATAACTGCGCCGAGGAAGCAGATAGGTAAGCCAACCATTACCCAAAAGGCGAGTCTGAACCGCAGGAACAACGACAGCATGATAGCGACCAGAATCGCGCCCTGAAGCAGGTTTTTCAGCATCATATCCAAGCGGGCATCGAGGTAATAGGTGAAGTCCACCATCACTTCTAGCGATACACCATCGGGTAATTGTTTATTTTTTAACTCGACGTAGTCTTTGATGCTTTGCGCTACAGGAATAATACTCTGGGTTTTCGTTGCCCTCACAGTCATGTAAATGGCGTTTTTACCCGAATATTTGAAGTACATATCACCTTCGGTGAAAGCATCTTTGATTTCAGCTACATCGCCGAGTAACACCTGAGAGCCGCCTGTGCCGATTTTAACAGGGATCTTGGCAAACTCTTCTCCCTGGTAATACTGGTTTTCAACCCTAACCGCAATAATGCCGGATTGGGTTCTAAGCTGACCGGCGGAAATGTTACTTGAGTAGGCACGAATAGCCGTGGTGATGTCGCTGATCGAAAGGTTGTACTTACGCAGTACGTCTGGTTTCACTTCTATGGCAATTTCATCAGGCGGGTAACCGGCTTGCACGATGCTGATGTTGTCCAGTTGAAGTAATTCGTCTTCCACTTCTTTCGCGATGTCTTTTAGTTCGGTAAGGGGAAGGTCACCCACCAGTGGAAGCTCGATAACCTGCTGAGTAAATTCTTCCTGTACGATGGTAACGGGTTCCATGTCGGCAGGGAAGGACGCAATACCGTCGACACGGAGGTTAACCTTGTCGAGTACATTAGCCAGAGAGGCTTTTTCGTCAATAGTGAGCCTTAATGAGCCAGAGCCACGAAAGGCCCGGGAAACAACCCGCTCCACTTCAGGCACATCTTTTAATGCTTCTTCAATTTTAACGATGATCCCTTCTTCAATCTCCTGAGGCGAAGCACCGGGATAAGACGCACTAATTCTGATGTAATTGAATTCCGCCATGGGAAACATCTGGCGCTGAAGACCAGTGTATGCCGCCAAACCCATAACAACGATGAAGATCATTAAAAGATTTGCAGCAACGCTGTTGCGGGCGAACCAGGCGATAATGCCATGGTTCGTATCATGTTCATTATGCATGGCGTGTCCTTACTGCGTGATACGTTGAGAGGCGACGAGTTTCTTGCCGCTTTCAATCACTTTCACGGCCATTCCGTTGATTGGGTATTCAGGTGGGGTAACAACCAGCATGCCGCCGTCGATGTCGCCACTAACGAAGAAATATTCCCCTTCTTCACGCAGCACATTAACACGTTCACCGACCAGTTCGCCGTTCTCGTTTACCAGCCAGATCTGTTTGTTGTTCACCAGTTCCTGAGGTACCCGGTAAACGGCTTCAAGGGTTTTGCCGGTAAAACTAATATTGGCAAAGCTACCAAACTTCACCAGTGGCTTGCCTGAGCGTACGCCGTATGGGTCGTCAATACGGGCGACGAGATGACTCATTCGGGTTGCTTGATCAACAACGCCGGTATCTCGGTCGATGCTGGCTGTAATTTCACGATTGTCGATAGTGATAATGGCATCAGTACCGGAAACCGTTACTGGCAGAAAAGACTGGTCGAAACCGGCAACCGGAAAGTTTAGTTCGGCCGTTTCTACATTATTTAGCGTTGCTGTTACCGTGCCGGTACTAACAAAATCGCCGGTACCAATTTCCCGAGAGACGACCAACGCATCATAAGGCGCACGCACTTCGCAATTGTCTAAATCGCGTTTGGCAATGCGAAGCATGGCTTCCGCTGATTTCACCGCTGCCTGCGCACTTAATAACTGTGGCTTTCTTAAATAGAGATCAGTAATTCGGCTACCCGACATACTCGCGGCTTCGCGCTCGGCAACATCGGCTTGGGCTTGTTCTTGAACGAGCTGCGCTTGCGCAGAAATCAGTGTGGCTTCGGCTTCCAATAACGCCGCTTCATAAGCATCTTTTTCAATGCTAAACAGAATTTCACCGCGCTTCACCAGGCCGCCGGGCACAAATTTTGGATTCCAGGACACCACTTCACCGGCTACCTGTGCGGCTAAGTTAGTGCTTTCAAGCGGCGTGATTTCGCCGTAGGACGTAATAGTAACTTTGTAATCTTCTGCCCGAAGCTCACTGATAGATACCGTAGGTCGTGTATCTATTTCTGCTGACGATTCTTCCTCATTTCCCGCAGAAGCGATCAGCGTCATACCTGCATAACCCGCCACGAGTATGGCTATTGGCAGGACGATTTTTTTCCATTCCATCGACATTCCTTTCCCCAGTATTTCTTTATTATTTTATTTTAATAGCTTTGTGCTTCGATTGAATTGACTGTTTGTAACAGTTTATGACTTCACATTATGGCAATGTTATTAGGCCATATCGTGTGCGCATACTATCTTGTTACGGCCCAGTTGTTTTGCTTTATATAATGCCTTATCGGCAAGCGATAGTCCCCGGTTTAATGAAATATCACTGTTAATTTCACATATTCCAAAGCTGGCAGTTACTTTAATTTCCCTTTCTTCCAGCCATACGGCGGTGTTTTCTAGTGTTTTTCTCACTTTCTCTGCCAATATGGCGGCGCTCTGTTCTGAAGTTTCCGGCAGAACCATGAGAAATTCCTCGCCTCCCCAGCGACTGACAATATCTTGTCGGCGCACATTCTGTCGCAAATGCTGTGCCGTTCTTTGCAACACGATATCACCATTAGTATGTCCGTAGGTGTCATTAATTTGCTTAAACTTGTCTACGTCTACAAGGATGAGTGTGAGCGGAATGTGGGTTCGATAATGCCGTTTAATTTCTTGATCAAGTAACTGACTGATCCCGCGCCGGTTTGGTAAAGAAGTAAGAGTATCATGTAATGCTTGTTGTTCAAATTGCGCACTGAGCATACGCATCATTTCGTAGGTGTTTTGTCGACTGTATTCATAAAATGCAGAAAGAAACGTGACAGTGCAGAAGGAGAGTAGCAAGCGAGTTTTGAAACTGCCGCTGTAATGCGTAAGGAGCAGCGACTCATGAGGGCTAAAAAGAATGATAGTAATAAGCAGGGTGAATACCACCATGACGATTAAGCCGCGTTTAAAACCACCGAAAAACATGGCCACCGGCGGTAGAATATAAAGCCAAAGCGGACCCGTGTTATCGTGGCCGCCGGTGACCAGCAGGTAAGTCTCCAGCCCCATTAGACAACCGGTTAGCAAATACACTGAAACCGCTTGGCCCACCTTATTGCGATAGGCAACCTGAATCTGACTAGCCAGGAAAAAGATGAGAGAAGCGGTAAGTAAACTGAAGCCTAGTGTCCAGGTTCCACTGAACAACGCATATAATCCCAACACGAGCGTGATGGTGTAGCCAACGAAAGAAAACAAGTTAACCACCAGGATACGGCGGTTCGTTTCCTCATCAAAGTCGGGATGACAACCCCGTTTAAAAAAACTGTTGGCGGTGGTTTTGCGCATATTCCTACTATTTTTGTTGCGCGCTACACCTCATCGGAAATCGCCGTAGCAAGATCGCTAACGAGTTGACGCATGGTGACGACGGCTTGCTCAAATCCGTCGCCTTTCATTGGGCGGCGGAAGTCAAAATACTGAATTTTTTCAGATTTGCCTTCGCCATCAAGCCAAAACTGGCCCTTTAGCAACACGATACCGTCGGATGAAGCAATAAAGTCATCAATTTTTACATAAAGTTTAGCAACCGACGACTGTTTTGCATGGCGGTGGGGCGGAATTATCTCGATATTTTTATGAGAAAGTAATGCGCCGTTTAAAGCCTGTACAAAACTTTTATCTAAGGGTTCAGCCCACACGTGCTGATTAGAGACATATACCGTTGCTGGCCCCGTTAGCATTGTGAGCGAGCGTTGTTGCAGGTAATCCGGTAATACCAGTTGCTGCAGAGCGATTTTTTGCGTGGGTTGATTATGATTGCTGACTTTTGCGTTCGGTGAATGCAACACATAATAAGTGAGTGACGTAGAGGAACTGCTACATCCTGCCAGCACTAAGGAAAAGAAAACAAAACACAGTCGACTAATTTTCATCAAAGATTCCTTTATTTGCTGCTTTAGGTTGCATGTCATTGTCGTTATCGTCGGAGAAAATTAAACGATTAGGTTTCTGATTAAGCTGTAACAGCAATGGCTGAATGTTGCGCAACGTCTCTTGCAGCGCATTTGCTGTTTCAGTAATTTCCCCGGCACTGCGCCCGCCATCGGAATAGTTGTCTAAAAGCGCAGACACTTTCGTTAGCATTTCATTCAGGTTTTCATTCAATGCTTTGGCGTCGATATCGCCCATTAAATCGTCGAAATCACTACTTGCTTCTTCTACCCGGTTTGACGCAGCCTTAATGTCGTCAATCACGTTTGTCACTTCAACAATCATTTTCTCCAGCGGGAGGTTATTCATTTTGTCGAGGATGGCGTCGGCTTTTTGCGTTAGCTGGGTAAATTCATTCGATACCGTAGGAATAACTTCAATATCATTAATGGTGTTTATCGCCAGAGCTGAAGCATTATTGTCGTGCTGCAGGTCGACATACAACCCGCCCGTGATCACATTCCCCATACGTAGTGTTGCCCGCAAGTCGCGGCCAATCCAGGTATGCATGGTGTCTTTCACTGCCTGCAAACCTTCTTCGGTATCCTGTTGACGGACTTTACCGGGATAGATGCGAATAACGACAGGGATCGGGTAGTTCTGGTCGAGGATATTGCCATCAATTAAATCCGGAGGATTGATGCGCGCAACTTCACCAATTTCGATGCCACGATATTCTACCGGTGCCCCTTCGGTGAGCCCCCGCACAGTTTCGTCGATTAACAGTAGGTACTTTGCATACAATTTATATCGGGCATTGGACGCAGCAGCATCATCCTGGAATATCTTAAATTTTGCATTCTCGTCCACATCGCCGCCGGATGATGCGCCGCGCGGTATACCGAATGTCACACCATTTGCTAACAGGGTTTCCAGAGAGCCGGTTTCAACTTTAACTCCGTTCGAGCGTAGGTGAAGTTTAACGCCACTGACATTCCAGAATCGCGTATTTTGCGTGATCAGTTTGTGATAGGGCGCACGAATAAATGCACCGTAGTGTAAAACCCGCTCTTCTATGTCAAATTCTGCATCTTCAAATTCACCGACTTTAAAACCTTTGTAGATAATCGGGTCGCCTGGCTTGTACGCAAAGTTGTCATTACTGGTAAGCGTAACATGCAAACCAGGTGTACCTGGTGGTGTGGCGGGAGGACGCTCAAGGGCCACAAAATGGCTTTTACTCTTACCTGAATCATCTGCCGTCATGGCAATGTAAGCACCCGATAGCAAAGTATTCAAACCGGATACTTCAGAGAAGCTGATCCGTGGCGCTACAACCCAGAATTCAGAGTTTTCAGTAAGAAGTCGTTCGGCACTGGCATCGATACGTGCGGTTACTAATACGCCGTCTAAATCTGGTTTAAGATCGATTTTTTTTACCTGGCCCACTTCTAAATCACGCACTTTAATGGGGGTTTTGTTAACTTCGATGCCGCTGGCAGATTTCAGTTCGATAGTGATTAACGGGCCTTGGTTTTTCCACTGATACCACACCATCCATCCACCGATAACGATGGCGAAAAGCGGTATCAGCCATACTTTGGAAATGTGAGTGGTGGATTTTATTTTTGCGTCACTCGTCATGTTTACTTCCTGTTCTGCCAAATCAGGCGGGTATCAAATGTCATTGCTGCCACCATAGTAACGAAAACTACGGCGCAAAAGGCCAAAGCTGCAGGCCCTGGATAAATAGAGAATGTATTACCGAGTTGCACCAGGGCGACAAGAATGGCAACCACGAAAACGTCGATCATCGACCAACGGCCAACCCCTTCGATAATCTGATAAAAGCGGGTTCGAATGCGGGCGCGCTTCTCTAACCCACGTTGCACCGTTAAATTCAGCCAGGCTAGAACGACAATTTTAGCCACCGGGATCAATACGCTAGCAATAATAATGATTAATGCTACAGGATAATCGCCGCTTTCCCAAAGCGTAATTGCGCCACCGATAATGGTACTCGGTTCGTCTCTGCCGAACATTTCAGTATGCATGATGGGTAAGAGATTCGCCGGAATATAAAGTAGTGTTGCAGTAATGAGCAATGCCCACGTACGCTGAATACTTACCGACGCCCGTGCTGGTGTCAGTGGCTTGGGCGAGGGGACTTCTCCAAAAAGCCAAAGCGCGAAACGGTTGCTGTCGAATTGAATAATGCAAGCGGTCATACAAATGGCAAAGCCGATGAATGCGTAAAACGACAATCCAATAGAGATATCTGCCATGGACGATATTTTGATTAAGCTGACCAGCGTGCCCACCAGAAATATCTCAGCCATGCTCCAGGGCAGTAAGGCTTTTACCCAAAAAAAGATATGTCTGACGAAAGGTCTATGAATATCCCGGTGACGACAGTGACTCAGCACAAGCATGCCCAGCAATACCAAGCCAGGAAAAATAACCGTCGCTGCCCCAGTAATGATGGCTAACGAAATATAGTCTTCGTTGAACAAAGTAATGAAGCTATCTGGCAATGCAATTTGATGCTGAATGCCACTGGAGCGAAAAGATAGAAAATTAAAGGGTAAAGACAGGGCAAGAAATACGAGCGCACTGAAAGCTAACGCAAACACATTGTCGTTCTGATGCCGCCTGTAGGTGAGCAGCGTATGACCGCAGTTCGGACAGACGGCGCGCTGCCTGTGCGCCAGTGCTGGCAGCGCCACCACTGTCAGGCATTGTTCACACTGTATTGTCTGTGACGATTCGGTATGCATAAAGAACGCTGAGACTCAATAAACGATTAGTATACAATAGCATGATTTTATTCATGTTTACGGTATTAATGTGTAACCGGATGTCATATGCCTCAGAA
Source organism: Alteromonas sp. ABV4_515 (assembly GCF_056160345.1). Lineage (NCBI taxonomy): Bacteria > Pseudomonadati > Pseudomonadota > Gammaproteobacteria > Alteromonadales > Alteromonadaceae > Alteromonas > Alteromonas sp. ABV4_515. The sequence continues at coordinate 67,118 of NZ_JBSWWZ010000003.1, read as the reverse complement.
AAACATAAGGCGGCCTTTCGGCCGCCTTATTATTAATTCTTTATGCGTTTTGTGATCAGTAATTTGCATTACCCGGCGTGCGCGGGAATGGAATAACATCACGTACGTTTTGCATGCCGGTTACGTAGGCAACCAGGCGCTCAAAGCCTAAACCGAAACCTGAGTGCGGTACGGTGCCATAGCGGCGTAGATCGCGGTACCAGCTGTAGTCTTCTTTATCGAGGCCCATTTCTTCCAAACGTTGGTCGAATACATCCAGACGTTCTTCACGCTGAGAACCACCAATAATTTCACCAATGCCTGGTGCCAAAATATCCATCGCTGCAACCGTTTTGCCATCATCATTAATGCGCATATAGAAGGCTTTAATATCCTTCGGATAATTTTGCATAATGATTGGCGCGCCAACGTGCTCTTCGGCCAGATAACGCTCGTGCTCAGATGATAAATCTACACCCCACTCAACAGGGAATTCAAATTCTTTGCCACTGGCCTTCAGAGTATCAATCGCATCGGTGTAATCCATACGAACGAAATCAGTACTGATCAGTTTTTCCAGGCGGCTGATAGCATCTTTGCTGATGCGCTCGGCGAAAAATGCCATGTCGTCAGCACGCTCTTCAAGCACAGCTTTACACACGTATTTCAGCATGTCTTCTGCCAGTTGCGCCACATCGCTTAATTCCGCGAAAGCCACTTCTGGCTCAATCATCCAGAACTCCGCTAGATGTCGAGAAGTGTTACTGTTTTCAGCACGGAATGTCGGGCCAAAGGTGTACACTTTTGACATAGCGGCACAGTAAGTTTCAACGTTCAACTGACCAGAAACCGTAAGGTAGGTTTCTTTACCAAAGAAATCTTCTTTGTAGTCGATATCGCCTTTGTCGGTGCGTGGCAGGTTCATCATATCTAACGTAGATACTCTGAACATTTCACCTGCGCCTTCTGTATCGGATGCAGTAAGGATAGGGGTACTGATCCAGAAATAGCCACGCTCGTGGAAGAAACGGTGAATGGCTTGTGACAAACAGTTACGAATACGGGTAACCGCACCTATCACATTGGTACGAGGGCGAAGATGCGCATACTCACGAAGATATTCGATAGAGTGGCGTTTTGCCGCCATCGGATAGGTATCGGGGTTTTCAACCCAACCCAGAATTTCTACGCTTTTCGCTTCCAGTTCTACTGCCTGGCCCTGACCTTGAGAAGGTTTTACTTCGCCAACAACAGACAATGAGCAGCCTGCGGTTAAGCGCTGAATATCAGCATAATTTGACAGAGAATTTAACGCGATTACCTGTACGGGATTAAAGCAGCTGCCATCGTGCAGAGCAATAAAAGAAAGTCCGGCTTTCGAGTCGCGGCGAGTACGCACCCAACCTTTAACCGTCACCGTTTCGCCAACTGCGTACTTACCTTCAAGCACGTCGACAACGGGCGCATGCGTCATTTGAATGTCTCCATCTTACCTGTTTAAAATAAATATACTTTTTCGGTCTGTCATTGTAGTTGAGCCGAAAAGTGTTAAAGACACAGCAGAATTGCCGATAGTAAATACAAAACCAAGCGCTGCGAAAGGCAACGAAAAAACTTAGATAGTGCAGTGACATGCCAGCCTTCAGAATAAGGCATGACTCTGTTGTGTCATTTCCTACGTATAAACGAACCGCTAGTATACTCATTCAGAAACGGGATACCAGCTAACTTTCAGCCCACAGAGCCAATTTGCATGAATTCAGGTCACCAAGACAGACGGGTCATTCCCAGAGACAAAGACGGATTTTACCGTTTTATTGTTACCGTTAACTTTATGAGTTGGCTGGTGCTAATTGGCGCTTTGATCGTGTTTCATTTTGCCCGCCCGGAAATGGTGACGGGTTTACAGACCTACTGGGGAATAGAAGGGCGAACTACCTGGTCAGATGAACACGTAGACATGCTGGTTGTGCTGTTACAGATTTGCCTGGGCATGGCGTTGCTCACCATGTTACTGCGTTCGCGCCGCAATCGTCGTGAGGCCGACAATTACGGCGTGAATTTGTTTATTCTTGCAGGTATTTCAGTGGTGAGCCTGGTTACCTTGAATGTAACCGTAGCCTGATAAAATACCTGTTTAGCTTACAAAAGCCGATTGTACCAAGTACCAGGTATACGCCACGTAACCCAATACAAATACACCACCTTCTAATCGGTTCAAGCGGCCCTGACGACCTTTGAGGCCGATACAGAATATAAACAGGGCAACCGACAACACCAGCATAATGAGTACATCGCGATACAAAAAGCTTGGTTCTACTTGCATAGGCTGAATGGTACCGGCAATACCCACTACCGCGAGGGTGTTAAACATGTTCGAGCCGATAACGTTGCCCAGCGCCATGTCATGTTCGCCTTTGCGAATTGCCATCAGTGAAGATGCCAGTTCAGGTAACGATGTACCTACTGCGATAATGGTTAAACCGATAATCGTATCGCTAACGCCAAAATCGGTGGCGATTTCAACGGCACCCCACACCAGAATACGAGAGCTGGCGACTAACAATAACAAGCCCGTAAACAGCCAAATTGCATTGGTCTTTACGCTGATTTCTTCGCCGGGGATTTCGCCGTCGTAACCTTCTGCCAATTTGTCTTTATCGCCTTTGGTTGCAGCCCAGATGCTCCAGCCCATTAACAGAATAAATAAACCTAATAACGAAAATGCATCGTCGGTGGAGATATAAAAGTCAATCAGTTGCCAGCTGGCAAAAAAGGTCAGGCCGAGCAGGATAGGGAGTTCACGTTTGATGATGTCTGAACTGACGGCAATGGGGCTGATAACCGCGGTGAGACCAAGAATAAGTGCAATATTGGCAATGTTCGAACCGTATGCGTTACCCAGTGCAATACCCGAATTACCTTGAATAGCGGCGAAAATAGAAACAATGATCTCGGGGGCTGAGGTGCCGAAGCCGATGATCAGCATACCAATTAATAGCGGCGAAAGGCCGAAATGACGGGCAATACCTGCTGCGCCACCGACAAATTTACCGGCACTCCACAGTAAAACTGGCAGGCCAACAATAATAGCAGCAATGGCTAAAAGCATATTTTCTCCTTGGGTCCGTCTCTTTCAGGCAAACGAAATAACTGATCTTAGAACTGCCATTATATGGCGACTTCGTTAAACATTTTAAACGGTTGAACGCGCAAAATGGGCCAGAAATCTTTTCCAGCAACGCTATCACAAAATCTCATGGTTACGATAAAAAAAAGCCGTGCTGAAATCTCTGGTGAATCAGCCGGTTTCCTCTACACTGCGCTTCAATATCTGCCACCTCTGAACAAGTTTAGAAGTGGCAGCAAATCACTTTTCTTTAGGAAAAAAGAAGCATTTCATGCACAAGACTTTAATCGTAGTTGATGACACCAGCGGTTTTGACATTCCTGAGCAGACAATTCTGACCTTTCAGCAATATCTGGAAGAATTTCCGAAACGCAACGAGCCGAAAACCCGGGTAATCAACCTGTGCGATACATCACGTTATTTGAGTCAGGGTTATTATTGCTCGTTATTAGCTCAAGCCCGTCAGCACCGCGTATTGCCGTCGGTGAAAACCATCAATGATTTACGCATTGTTGATGAAGGTAGTGCTCGGCTGCCTTTGCCGGAAAAATTTCAGTGGTCCGGCGCTGAAGGCATTGAGTCGTTCTTTGTACTGTTTGGTAAAACCAAAGATCAACGTTTAGCTGCTTTGGCAAAAGCGGCGTTCGAGGCGTTCCCGTGCCCGGTGCTTACCGTTGCGCTGCATATTGCGGCGGACAACATTGGTTTTATGGAAATACAACCGCGGGGCTTTGTTGATTTATCAGACGACGAAAAACAAACATGTATTGATGGGTTGCAACAATTTACCGAACAGGAGTGGCGTAGCGACCGTAAAGGCAAAAAAATGCGCTGGGACATGGCCATTTTGGTTAACCCTGATGAACCGACACCGCCGTCTGACGACAAAGCAATTCGCAATTTCGTGAAAGCTGCTGAGAAGGTTGGTTTTAACGCGGAAGTGGTTACCAGTCTAACGCCAGAAGCGGTTGGGCATTACGATGCACTGTTTATTCGTGAAACCACGGCTATTGACCATCACACTTATCGTCTTGCCCGTGCGGCAGAACGTGAAGGACTGATTGTGATTGATGACACTCAGTCCATATTGCGCTGCTGTAATAAGGTGTACTTGCAAGATGCGTTCGCGTATCAGCAAGTACCAGCACCGCAAAGCGAAATGGTGTCAAACAGTAATGACGAAACCTGTGCAGAGCTTATCAGCAAGCTGGGCTTGCCGCTGGTACTTAAACTACCAGAGAGTTCATTCTCGCGGGGTGTGTACAAAGTGGAAAGTGCCGAGGCACTGAAAACGCGACTGGTAGAAATGCTGGAAGCATCAGCGTTGGTGCTGGTACAGGAATATGTGTTTACTGAATTCGACTGGCGAATTGGTGTGTTAGGTGGCAAGCCTATTTATGCCTGTCAGTATTTCATGGCGCGCAACCATTGGCAGATTTATCACCACGAGGGTGACCGATTCAGCTCTGGTGGCTTTAAAACCATGCCGACCTTTGAAGTGCCCAAAGCTGTGCTTCAAGCTGCAATTAAAGCAGCAAAGGTCGTGGGTGATGGCCTCTATGGTGTAGACATTAAGCAATCAGGCAACAAAGTTTACGTGATTGAAGTGAACGACAATCCAAGTATCGACTCGGGTGTTGAAGATAAATACCTCGGCAAAGAACTGTATCAGTTAATCATGCAGGAATTTGCTAACAGATTGGAGTTACGCGGTCGATGAGCGCAGAACGTGCTTTACCGCTTCCAGCGATACTGAGTGTGCGCTCAGCTGACGCTGGCGATTTACCGCAGTTGTGCGACATAGAACAACGCTGTTTTGCCCACGACCGGTTAAGCCGCAGGAGAATGCGTTTTTATCTCACTGCCACCCATGCTGAACTGCTGGTGGCAGAGCGGGACGGCGTGCTGCTTGGCTATACCTTGCTACTGTTAAGGCGGGGCACCATGCTAACGCGACTGTACTCTATTGCGGTTCTGCCTGAAGCCCGTGGACAACAGGTGGCGCAATCACTGATTGCTGAACTGGAGGTCAGGGCGCTGTCGCGGGGAAAGCGCTTTATGCGTCTGGAAGTGTCTGAGGACAACAAGGGCGCCATTGCACTGTACCAGCGTTTAGGTTTTACCCAATTTGGTATGTATAACGAGTACTACGAAGATAAATCTGATGCCATTCGTATGCAGAAGGTGCTTAATTTTCCTTCCAGTACCACAGAAGTCGATGTGTACCCTTGGTACCAACAGACAACGGAATTTACCTGTGGCCCGGCATCATTAATGATGGCCATGGCAGCATTGGATAAAAACTATGTGTTGTCGCAGGAAAAAGAGTTGGCATTATGGCGTCGAGCCACCACCATTTTCATGACTTCAGGCCATGGCGGTTGCCATCCTGTGGGATTGGCGTTGGCGGCCGTAGACGAAGGTTTTAGTAGTGAAGTTTGGGTTAACCGTGCTTTTCCGCTGTTTACCGATGGCGTGCGTACAGCGCACAAGAAGGCCATTGTAGAAGTGGTGGAACAAGGCTTTCTGGACGAAGCCGAGCGCAAGCAAATCCCCATGACCATTTCAGAATGGAAAATGGAATCCGTAGACGCTTTGCTGGAAGAGGGGGCTGCGGTAATGTGCCTCATCAGCACTTATGCCTTTGACAAGAAAAAAGCGCCGCACTGGGTAACGCTAACAGCATCGGATCAACGGTGCTTTTACATTCACGACCCCGATCCGGAAGCGTTCGAAGGCCAAGCTGTGGAGTATCAGCATATCCCCGTGGCACGGGAAGATTTCACTCGCTTGGTAAGCTATGGCCGCCGGAAGGTACGAGCAATTGTCATCGTCAGGCAAGCCTGACATCAAAAGCTAAATAAGCGCTGTCCTCAGGGGCAGCGCAAAAACTAGTGACTAATTTTTGCGTTAAATGACCGCAATGAAGAAACCAATGCCGCTAAATCGCTTAAAGACTGATTGCTTAACGCTGGCTTGGTAAAGGTGGTGCCTTTGCGGGCAGTGTTGAATGCGCGTTTAATGTCGAATGCTGCAGTGCGCTCTTTCAAACGCAGCCATTCGTTTTGCAATGAACTAGGGATAACATGACGTTTAGCCAGAATCTTGTCTCGAATTTGCAACACTTGGCCAATTAATAACGTATTTTCATTTAACATTAGTAAACCTATTTTTCGTCTGGTTAGTTGTTTAAGCCTTTATTTATGGGGTCCTACAACAACTACCTGCTTTGTGACCCAGAATAAAGGAACGTCTTACACCAGAGGAAAATGCAACATTGATGCCTATAGTCTTTAGTCTAATAGGATATCGATGAAGTGCAGTTGAGAACGATAAATTGAAAAAAGGGAAGGAAGGGTTTATTCAGCAGTATGTTGGCAAGCAAAGCCTTTTGTATCCACCCGGGCGATATCTTCATTGCCGCACATTTTTTGTGCCGTAGTCTGTTGATTATCGTCGTTAAATCCTTTTGCTACGACACTTGCCGTTGCGACAACAAGAATTGCTGAAACCACTTTTGCGAATCGAGTCATTTCACTACTCCTGCACTTATAATATCCAGATTAACTCATCAAGCCTGAAAATAAGTACCCGACAAATAGTAAGGCGCCAACCAACAGGGCAGAGCGAAATAATGAAAACTTTCCGGATTTACCTGCATTTTTTTCTTGTTCAATCTGCTGGAGTATTTCTTCCACTGAACCTTCTTGCGCGCCAAAACGGGTCATTCTGAACGTACGTGTTTGCTCCGAGCAGGCGAAATCGTCGTTACAGGCTTCGCGGGTAGAGAGTAAACGTGGAGATTTATTCGCAGACACTTTGTTGGCAAATGAAGGCGCACCAGCGCTTTGTTTGCTAGTGGTGTCATTTCTGCGTTGATGATCCGTAAATTGGCGTGTAGTCATTCGCATTCCCTGCCCGACATTGTGTTCGTTTTTCATAGTGCCAGTCTATTGTTGCCGAGTGAAATATCAACAATTCATAGACGAATGACAGTATGGAATTAAAATCGTAGTTCTTTGCTTATATACCTGAAACCTGATTTTAACGCTGAGAGAACGTTAATACATTAGCGACTTGCGCGGCGCACCGGGCTTTTTCGAGCTGCTTTGAGAAACAGGTGGCCAATGCTCATGACCAAAAGAGAAAGAATAAGCGGGAACAAACCGGCTAATAGCGGGGAGATGCCACCATACGATATTGAAATGAAACTATCGCTGGTTGCTACCTGATAATCAGCTGGCGTCCAGAATGTATGATAGACACTCATTGTTAGTGCAACTGTTGCACCAATGAGACCTGATAACGTGAGCACCCATCCGGTGGCTGTGGTGATGTGTTTCCCTAAATCCATGGGAATCTCCAGGTAATTGGAACGAATTTTAACCAATTATCGTAGGAGATGGGGCTATGATCAAGTCTACGGCTATCTACTTTAGGGTAAATCGCAGTATAACCGCGATAAAATAAGATTTATCGCAAGTCCTTGGGGGACGTCGTGGCATCATCTACAACAAAGCGGCGCAGCGTAAAGCGATAATCGTCCTGCAACTGGATGCGGGTGACTTCACTTTTCTTGTCAGCCCGATAATGCCGCCAATTCCATTCACCGTCTTTCAGAATGACATTATCGATACCAAAGCGGGACATGTCATCTACCGAGTAATCAAACCCCTGTGGCCCGTAACCAAAAAAGTTCAGGAAACGCTCTTTAAGTGCTTTTACGTGCTGTCCGTAAACAGTGAAAAGATTATCAATTTCTAAATCAGCGTAAAATTGGGTTTCCTGCTTGCGCATTGCATTGATTATAATATCGAAGCCTTCGATATCTTCACTGCCTGCCCAATCTTGCTGCCAAGCACTGCCGTGCCAAAGAAGAACCGAGTCTTTTCTTAAGAACTTCTTGTTGGCAGCCGGAAAGACATAATTTGCACAAGAAGACGCACAGACTACAGATACCTCCACATTCAAATTATGTTCATGCACCCATTTTCCGAGGGCCATACCCTGAGTAACATCGCCTCCACCACTGTTGATGATCAATAAATCAGGTTTGTCGGTGGCGTTGTCAAAATCGTTGAAAACTTTCTGATTGTTTTCTTTGGTGATAGGCCCGTCGTAGTGAAGTGCGTTGACATCCCGGTTTGCCAGTGACGTGGCGAGGGCATTATTAGTCAATAGCAAAAAAACAGCTGAAACGGTCATTGAGGATTGCGTAAAACCCATCATCTTGTCCCTGATGAAAAATAAACAATGACCAGGATAATAAACGGTTCGCGTGTCAAAAACACGGTGTGTTGTCTTTTATGCAGCACATTTTATCGTGCATCAGTCCAGTCTTTTAACTGCCTTATATTGTCTTTTTAATAAACGTTCAGGCAGATAAATTACCGCAATATTCATGCTGCGGTTATCATCAGACAACATAGCGGACTGAATTTGAATTTTGGTGCCGTCAGCGCTGAACGTGGGATGAGTGTGGTCTCTTGCCGTGGGTTTATGGCCAGTGCTGAGCAGCATCATTTCATCGGTTGTGCGATCAATCAAATACAGGCTGCGGCTAAAATCATCACCTACTGCCCATCGTCCGTCAGAAGAGCCATGGACATGCCATAAACCGCTGCCACTTCGGGTTTGACCTGCAATGCGCATTTCATTGGTTCGAAGGTTAACGATACCGAGTCCAGTGGGTTTTTGTCGACTGGCCGATGGACCCCATTCATCATCGGTGCCTACTTCACGGTGCCCCATAATTGCAAAAGCCACTTCATCTTTGCTGATCACAGCTTCGTGCGTTACCCATTCATAACTGGCTTCCGGGTATAAGGCTTTCACTTCGCCGCCCACTTTCATGGTCCACATGCGTTGTGGAGATTTACCGCCGGTTTCCCAACAGAATACCAATTCCCGACTGACCCATGGGTTGGTTTGAATATGACCGAGCTGGAAGGGCAGTGCGACCACCATATCTATTTTCCCGGTGCGTAAATCCATGCTCGCAATACCGGTAGGACCTGCGCCCATATTTCGTGGACCAAAGTTTTCTTCCAGTTCCACATCATCGGGTAGGTGCCGGGCGGCTTCTTCACGGCCAATTCGAAAATAAATGATGTCCTCGGCGGCATCCAGTGCCATGTCGCCACCGGCACCCATGCTCGCTGGGACTACGCCCACCACACGCTGATAATGGCTTTTATCTTTCACCTTCCCTTTGGTGGCATCACGCAGTAAGGCCGCCATATCCACCTCAACGATTTGCTTATCGTTATCGCTGCTTCCATATCGAGGTTGTTTATCCGCGCTGAAAGAAGGATCACGCATCAGGTACAGTTTGTCCGTTTTTCTGGCGTTCACCAGCATGCCGAAGTAGCCGCCTTCACTTACCTGTACCAAAACGCCATTTTCTTCATTGACTGCCATAGCTTCGCCAGGCACACGATTCGAGCGAAACACTAACCATTTTCCATCCGCCGTCCACTGGGCATGAGTGGGATAAATTTTCGAATCGCCAACCGGTTGACTGGTGAGGAAGGCGATTTTCACTCCGGTTACCGGATCGTTTATCACCTTCCTCTCCGATGGGAATGTGTTACCGATAGACGCTTCAGCTGCAGGGGATAAGAGCGTAAACAGAATAAATATGTTTATCAGGATAAGGGCTTGTTTGGCAGTCACGAAAAGCTCACGTTTTCTTGTTATTAGAATGTAAAGGTGAGCAAAACACAGAGAGAAGACGGAAGCGAGGCATTCCGTCAATTTAGGTTAAATATGAAACTGACAGCCTAAATAGGCTAATCGCTTTCATTTTGCCGGAAGACTGGAAAGCCTTCCGCATCCCAAATAATAATGCGAGCTCGTGCATGGCGATTAGGGTCGGAAAGGGCTGAACCTCGTAACTTTTGATAGTCGAGGCTATGGTAAATCATCAGATCGGTTACGCCGTCTTCAGCTTTAACAAAACTGTTGTGACCTGGTCCGTAGCGGCCTAACTCAGCGCAAGTGGGAAATACAGGTTCCTGTTTTTTTTGCCAGCTAGCAGGGTTTAATAAATCCGCGTTTTCATCTGCCCAGAGTAATCCCATTGCATAGCGATCATCGGTTGCGCTGCACAACAATGGGATTATCTATGGGGGGCATAGCGGCAGCCATAGTTGAGAAGGCGCAGCCAAAAAGTAGGGTGCCCAAGACAGCAGACATAAACGGTGTCATCACTTTCCCTGTTAAATGTCATGTTTTAAAGTAATGTAAACTAGCACGACAGACATGAGCGCACACTATCTCACCGTTATCATTCAGCTGTGAGTTTACGATGTGAAACTTTAGTGGGAAAGAACTTCTATCAGGTTGCCTGGATCGGCGAGAATAAATTCAAAACATTGTCCGTCTTTCAATGTAATTTTCACTGCTTCCTGCGATAGTGGGATTAGGCCACCCCCTCTGGCTGTAGTTCCTTCTACTGAGGTAATATCGGTTTTCGGAAACCGGTAAGGGCCAGGAGCAAAGCTCTGGTTATACGGCGTAAACTGGAAACTATCCTCAGTGATAACCAGCTCACCATCGGCATGCACGACACCTTTTTGTAAGGTAACGGTTAAAGATTTCAGAATTCGGGTCATGGATTTTCTCCCTGTTGCGCAACTGCAATAAAGCTACAAAACAGGCGAGGGTCGGTTAACGGCATTCTGATTTGCAGCGCGACATCAAACAGTACGATATATGTACAGAGGTATCAAGCTGAAGTCTTTTCTGTCCATCGTGCTGCATATGGATCTGAATACCGGTAAAGAGAGGTCATGGCAGGCATAGCGATAACCAGCCAGCAGAGCACAGCGATAAACCTGAGAAGCACTTCATTACTGGATACGCTGAAAATCATATATCCGGAAAACAAATAAGCGGCGGTAAAGGCGATAGTAAGCAACCAGAAAAGGGTACGCCAAAACTGCGGATCCAGAAGGGGCTTATTACGCTTTTCAATTAATTCGATAACTGTCAGCAGGATAGCCACAATCAACGGGCTGTAGCGACTTAAAAAGCCGCCAGCGTCTGCTGTAATTTTGAGCTGGAGATAATATAACGCGGGAATGATAAGTGCGGCACCATAAACCAGCACACCAGTTACATTTACTATACGTGGCATGGCTGTTACACCAGCAGGTTGTTAAACAGCAATCCCGGCATGAAAAAGCCGGAAGCGAACACAACAGAGCCGGTAAGCATAAGCGCAGTCACGCAGAATACAGCCTGGCAGCCGAAAACAGCAGGCCGTGCGCTGGCACTGTGTTTTAACGTGATTATAGCGAGCGTTAAAGCTCCCTGTGCAATACGATAATAATGGTCAAGCCACACCAGCGCTGGTTTAAAGAAAAACAGCAGGAAAGCGAATGCGACTTCTATACCGCCAAACTGCACCAGCATGGCTATTTCCGGTGCGAAAATGCCAATGGCAAGAATGCCCAGTCCCACCGCCAATTTTTGCAACAGCGATAAATCTTCCCAGTTTCTCATAACGTTCCCTCGTAAATAAAAGGCAGCCTGAATCCTATAGTCTGCCCGTTTGCGATTTTATTACAGTAATTGAGTCAAAAATTGTGTCAGCTAAAAATCGGCGCTTAGCGTTGACGCTGCCGATTCTGCTTTTTCATTCGCTTGCTTTGTTCTTCCCGCTTTTCGTTGCGACGCTCTTTACGATCCTGCCGCTCTGGCGTGGCGGACCCCTGTTTGAATTTTTCCTTGCGTTTAGCCTTATCGGCCGCTTTTTTAGCGGCCGCTTCTGCCATCTCAATTTTCTCTTTTTCAAGCATCGCAGGGGTTTCCAGGGTGATGCGCCCCAGTTTACCGGCTTGCAATTCGGTGAGCAGAATTTCGCAAATTTTATGAAGATTCACGCGGCCACCAGCCATGATAGCGCCACGAGTACGCGCTGCTGCTTCCAGAAATTCAATTTCGGTATCGGGTAATTCGTCCAGCTTGAAACGGGCTTTCATTTCTTCCGGATAAGCTTTAATCAAATAATCGGCAGCATAGAAACCCACATCATCAAATTCCATGGCGGTATTTTTTACCGCGCCAGATGCCGCAAGGCGATAAATGGAGTTCGGGTTTTCTTGTTTCGGCCACAGTACGCCAGGGGTATCGAACAGAATAATACCGTTACCCAAATTAATGCGCTGCTGCATTTTGGTTACCGCCGGTTCGTTACCGGTTTTGGCGATAGTGCGGTCTGCCAGAATATTGATCAGCGTCGATTTTCCCACGTTAGGAATACCGGTGATCATGGCGTGAATGGCTTTGCCTGGCCCGGCTTTCTGCGGAAACATGTCTTTCACAATGCTCGCAATATGTTTGGCGTTACCAGGATTATCTGTAGAGGTAGTAATGGTGCGCACACCACGTTCGCTTTCAAGGTGCGCTTGCCATTCGGCCACTAATTCAGGGTCGGCTAAATCAAACTTATTCAGAATTTTTAGCGCAGGTTTATCACCACGGATTTTCGCAATTTCCGGGTTTTCACTGGAATAAGGGATGCGGGCATCCAGTACTTCAATCAGCACATCTACATCACTGAGTGATTCTTTAATTTCTTTAAGGGCCTTGTGCATATGCCCCGGAAACCAGTGTAACGCCACGGTCTTCTTTCCTGTCAATCTTTAATGGCGGTAGTTTACTTTATTGAGAAAAATTTGCTCGGGGAATTCACGCAGCATTCACTTAATGCTTTCTTTATCGCGCTCAGATAACCGGGAAAAGGTGTTTTTCAGCAGAAAACTGATGGTGAAGTATTGTGTTGTTATTATCAGGCTAAAAATGGATTATCAGACGTGACGAAGAAAAAATGAATTAGCCCTGAGCGAAAGAGCTAATTCATTTTTATAAACAACAGCAGCTTAGCTACGCTTTCTCAGCGCCATCACTACTGTCATCTGTACCGTCACTTACACGCATGGCGACCAGTGCCAGTATGAAGTAAGCAAGGGTTAAAGCTATTGCGGTGTAGAAGTAATCCTGCTTCATCACGCTCATTGTGAGCACGTCAGGTGAGGTATAAACCAGTCGCACCGCGCCCATTACCATAAATACGAGAATTGCTCCGGCACCTATGAGTAGCATTTTTGCTGTCCGGGCAGTGTGCAACTGTTCAGGGTCCAGCTCTTCAAACGTTGCTTCGGCACTTTCGGCCAGTCTGTTCAATTCAAAATCAACCAACAGTTTGTCTCGTTCTGCTTGTCGGGTTTCATCAACTGGGTAAGAATCCTTCGCCCCCAACATCCGCGCAATGGGCGGGTATAACACCAGCGCGATAAGGTATTCGGGAAGGAATATGTAATAAAAGCTCATCGCATGGGTAAGTACCATTGCTACAGCAAAAGCAAGCGAGATACCCCAGACAATCAGGGCAGCATAGTTAAGCGGCTGACCCAGATACCGGGACCAGTAACGGGTTAACCCCATCCTGGGTAATATATAGTGCTCTGCAATCGTAATGGCACCAATAGGGCATAAAAGAATTGCACCGTACACCGTGAGTGGCATTACTGACTGTGCGACGAAGGGGAAACAGGCGGCGACAGCAATAACGGCACCAGTAATAGCGGTAACCTTGCTTCTTGAGGTTTTCGGCATTAGTGAATTGGCAGCGAGGCCTGCACGGTATAAACAGGCGTTGGCAGTAGTCCAGCCCGCACAGATTACCGCGAGTAAACCAATGTACCCCAGTGTATGAAACGCCACGTCAGCAGAATCCAGATTCACCAGAGACTTACCGAGGATGATTGCAGCTCCGGCCCCCATCAGCCCCGCGCAAATCCAGCCTAAATAGTGGCCGAGGAACATACCAATACCGGAAAAAACGCCATACCATTTGCGGTGTGCAAAACGGAATGTGGCCATATCAATGAGGCCAAGATGCACCATTGCGCCATTGGCCCACGCAAATGCGGCCACTTCCCACATTGAAATACCGGCTTCGCCTTCGGGGGTTGTGCCCGTCCAGATTGTCTCTTTGGCGATCATAATAAACTCGTCGAAACCTGAAATGCCGCTGCCACCCGTGACATTCAGGCTTAGTGAAGGTAGTGCGATTGCGGCACCACAAACAAAGCAGGTCAGCATCCATGGCGCACAAATCGTAGCGAAATTTGCCATTGCCTCAAAACCGCGAGCGGCAACAAAAACAACAACAGCACTTAATAAAAGGGTAACTACGATAAAAGCAAAGGAGGTGGGGTAAGCTTCGAGCTGTACGGGCAAATCTAACGCAAACCGGACTGCATAGGCTGAGACGGTTATCATTGCAGCCGCAAGGGAGCCGTAAAACAGCAAAATAGCGGTGTTGTATATTTTACTGAAATAAGGACCTGTTATCTGTTCAAGATAGCTGAATAAAGTTCGCCGGGTTTCAACGGCAATGGGGGTGGTTACCAGTGTCCAGCTGATTACCGCCAGCAAATTACCGATTAGCAGCCCCATCAGCAGTTCCATGGTGCCTACGCCCATGGTGACAAAGGTAATACCGATAACAAATTCGGTGGCCGCGATGTGCTCACCACCGAAGAGGCCGGCGAAGTAACGCCATTCCCGTACATAGTGAGCGGCGGGCGGAATAGCGCCTCTGAGATGACCTGGGCGTTTAGGTTTTGCAGTACTGATAGTTTTGGACATAACTTACTTGTACTTTTCCTTGTAGTGGTGACCTTTTATATTTCACTTTACAGCAGAAAAGTTATCCAACGTTTTCATCGACCATGCGATACGGCATAAATCGTTAAGCAGACTAATGCGAACGCAGGAATATTACACTTTTGCTGCACACGAAATCAGGCGTTGTTTTAATTTTGTTAATATACTTCTCTTTGTTACGAATGAAAATACTGTTTCGCTTAGATTTAATTTTGAAATGTATTTGCCGAAATTAGGCGTAGCCCTTAATTGCACAAATCTTCTGTTCTGAATGAACGCTTCACGGTTCATCCGAACACCATAGAAAACCAGAAAGCTAAGGCGAGGTGCGCTAACCTCGCCTTATACTATTATTCAGCCTGAACCAGTTTATTCCGGGCTTTGAGCTTTTCTCGCACGTCGGCAACCGATGATTCCGTTACCGGAATAGCAGCGTTACCCCAGCTATTGCGAATGTAGTTGAGAATATCTGCTATTTCACGGTTATTCATTTTCCAGGCGAAGGACGGCATGCCTGCCGCAGTGGGTTTCATCTCTGTAGATGGGGCGCGAGCCCCTAATAACATGGCATGCAGCAGATTGGTCGGGTCATCATTCAGGATGCTGCCATTATGTATGAAAGAGGGCACCATTCCTTTTATACCTTCACCTTCAACACCATGGCATGCCGCGCAGTTTATCTCATAGGTTAGTTCCCCGCCGGATGTGGTGAGTGACGGTGCGCTTTCAGAAACTGACTTTCCAGAAGGTGGCTTTCCGGAAGGTGCTTGGGCCTGAAGATATGTAACAAGCGAGTCAATATCGTCGCCCCTGAGGTACTGCAAAGAGAATTCGATGGCTTCCGCCATGGGACCTGCCGCTACTGCGTGGCCGTTAGTACCGGTGTGCAGATAAGCAGCTAATTCATCTGCACTGCCACCAACCAGCGTGCCAGGATTTGGTGTGATATCCGGCGCATACCAGTCGCCCATATTGTAGCCTTGAAAATACTGGTCGTTCTGTTCCGCGCCAAGCAGATTTCGCGGTGTATGGCACGTTCCGCAGTGGGCAGGGCCCTCTGCTAAATAAGCACCTCTGTTATACGCCTCAGACTGATTTGGATTATGGGCGAATCCTTCGTTTTCGAAAAACAGCAGGTCCCAGCCAGCCATGGCCAGACGAATATTGAAAGGAAAACTCATTCCTTCGGTTTCGTTAATTTCGTGACGGACAGGTGTAATGGTGGACATATATGCCCAGAGTGCATGCATGTCGTCGTCAGACATTTTGCGGTAGGCAGTAAAAGGCATCGCCGGATAAAGTAACCCGTGTGAGCCAATACCCTGACGTATCGCATTATAAAAATCCCGCTCTGTCATATCACCAATGCCCGTTTGAGGGTCGGGAGTAATATTCGAACTTGTCAGTGAGCCAAAATTTGTGGTGATTTCGTAACCCCCGGCAAAGTCACCGTTTGATTCAGTGTGGCAAGCCACACAATCCCCGGTGCGCATCACATATTCACCCCGGGAAATTAACGCCTTGTCATCGAATACTACATCTTTAAGTGGTGTTGTATCATCAGCCACGTCAGACGCGCTCGTATCCAGCGCGTTATAAAGCAATATTCCCGAAACGGCAGCAATTACCACCATAACAGCGGCTATTCCTTTTAGTTTTGAAGACATATCAGGCCCCTATTAATTTGCCGGTTCGTTGCATATATTGTTCGTGAATAGCTCTGGCCGCTTTCACGGCCAATGCTCCGACAGTAAGAGTAGGGTTGTAGCCACCATTATTCGGAAAGGCTGATGCTCCAACTACAAACACGTTAGGAACGTCCCAGCTTTGCAGATGAGTATTGACTGCTGATGTAGCGGGATCTGCGCCCATTACCGCACCGCCACAGGTATGAGAGCTGCGCTGCATGTAAGGATTCCAGCTGGTATCTGTCTGCTTATTAACCTCAATATGCTGACCACCGGCTTCGACCATAATTTCTCTGGCTTTGTCGGTGACGTGTTTTATCATCTGCGTATCATTTTTATTCCAGTCAAAAGTCACCCTCATTAATGGCTGGCCGTGGCGGTCCTGATAATTTGTGTCGAGGTCCAGGTATGCTCGCTGAACCGGCATCGACGTGCCCTGGCAAAAAATAGTCGCGGAGGTTTGGTAGTGTTGTGAATACGCTTTCTTCCACTCGGAGCCCCAGCGTTTAGTCCCTTTTGGCAATTCATCCATATGCGCAATCGGGCGGCCGTCGGTGCTATAGCCCATGACGCCTGCACCGCCGATAAAGCCAAGTCCACTGTGATCAAAATTGTCCCCGTTGAAGTCATCTATCTGCACGCCGAGCGCACCCGCTCCGATAAACGGATTCATTTTCTCATCAGGGAAAAAAGCCTTAACTGTAGAGCCGGTTTGATAGTTGTAGTTGCGCCCAACCGTGCCTTCCCCGGTTTTTACATCGTAAGGTTTGCCAATTTTTGACAGCAGCATCAACCTCACATTATCCATCTGGTACGCCGTAATACACACCACGTCAGCAGGTTGAAAGCCAACCTCACCATCACGGGTAATGAAGCTTACTCCCCGCGCCATTTTGCCGTCATCATGTTTAACAGCATGAAGGACTTCAGTTTCGGTCAGTAATGTAAAATTCTTTCGGCGCATCAGAACCGGAAGAATACACGCTTGTGGAGACGACTTTGAAAAGTTGCCGCAGCCGTGGAAATCACAGAAACCACAATAGGTGCAGGGCCCCATCGTAACTCCCAGATCATTAGTATAAGCTTCTGACAAATTTCCTGCTGGAACGGTAAAAGGGTGATAGCCCATTTTCTGAGTGGTGCTGCGGAATTTGTCCATCCAGTGAGAATCTTTGAGTGGAGGCGTCGGATAATCCCTTGACCGCGGTCCTTCGAAAATATTGCCGCCGGTTTGTTTAGCGCCATTAATGTTACCCGCTTTACCAGAAGTGCCAGCAATCCGTTCGAATCGATCATAAAATGGCTGCATGTCGTTGTAGGTAACGCCCCAATCCTGCAACTGCAATCCCTGCGTGTACTTTTCACCATAGCGTTCACGGGTCTTTGAAGCGACTTCAAAATCCCACGGCAGGAAGCGCCAGCTCATGCCTGCCCAGTGGGTTCCTGCACCACCTACGTTCCAGCCAAACTGGTACGCTGACCAGTTGCGAACCGGCGCTGCTGTTTGGCTAGGGTTGTTGCGGAATGTTGTTGTCTCAACACTCATTGGCTGAAGTAGTTCTCGCCGGGTGTGCCATTTCAGCTCATCAGGATCGACGGCCGGGGGAAAATCGGTAGAGGTGTCGCGCCAGGCTCCGCGTTCAATACCTACAACACTGAGCCCGGCGCGGGTAAGTTCTTCGGCCATAATGGAACCTGCCCAGCCCATTCCCACGATAACGACATCTGCTTTTGCTCTGTTATTCATGCGATCCTCCAGATTATTCGCCGGGGATCAGGCTTACAGGGATTAACTGCAAATCCTGATTTCGTTTATCAACATACTTTCGATAGTCATACCGGGCGCCCGGAAATCCAATCATCTTCCAGCCTGCCATTGCCTGGTTTCCACCATACACAGGATCAGCAAGATAACTTTCCCTCACGTTCTGTAGCATCAGCTCGAAAAAGGCTTGTCCATGCACACCGTTATCCAGCGAAATTTCACCAGCTTCAAGTTGTGTAAGTACAATATCTAAACGCGCATGCTCCAGTTCTGCGATATCTTTTCCTTCGGTTCTGGCAACATAATTACGCAACGCGCGAATCCCTGATGCGTAGCGTTCTCTCGGCGTAGAGAGAAATTGCGGAGAGCCCATGATGGCTTCTTCGTTTTCAGGCTTTAGTGGCTTATCGAGATAAAGGGCTTTTCCAGCGCCGTAGTCGCCGGCAAGTTGATTATCCAGAAAGCGTAACGCACCTGACTGAGAAGCTGACGGGCCATGTTCATCAGCGGGGATAAGGCGGTCGAACACAGCTGCGAGAGCGTTTCTGTCACCTTCATCAGTGAGTACATGCCAGCGCGAGGTATCAGCGGGGTGGGGAAGGTGATCGCTACTTTGCTGGGTTTTATCAGGAAAACTTTTGAGTTCTTTCGCATTAGCGCTGGACAGTGATACTACAGCCGCAACTTTCCCCATAGAGAGGAGTGCGTCCCGACGATCCATAATGTCTCCTTACGGACAAAAGGCCAAGTCACTGCAGTGCAACCAGTCGCGACGCAGAGATTCAGCACAAAGTCTGGTGTGAAAATAGAGTAGATAGCGGGAAGGCTGCAATTTTCGCAAAGGGAAATTTGAGTTTATCCCGCCTATCAGGGTGGTTTTGAAACTTTTATGTCAAATTGGAGGTTTTGGATTTTTTATTTCATGCACTTGCAGTCAACTAACAGATTTTGTAGATGAATAACTAATCCTGTGTTGCTGCTGCCTGGTTAGGATGATGCAGCAGCTTTTACAGTGGCAGGCTGTTTTTGCTTTCTGAACGGGTCGGTGTAGTAAAGTGCAATCCATATCACAACACCCGCCAGTGAAAGCGCGATGGCAACATAGCCACAAGCCGCCCAGCCCAAACGTGTGCCTGTTACCGCCATACCGGCGAGCCAAGGGCCAATTGCATTGGCAACGTTGAATGCGGCCTGATTTGCAGCACCGGCCAGAGACTGGGCGTTGCCGGCAACATCCATTAAACGGGTTTGCAGTGGTACTGTCATACCGCCACCAAAACCTACCAGAAATAGCGCTAGCCCCATCAGCAGGCCATTATGTACAGATACCGCATACACGCCGCCGGCGATGCCCAGTACCAATTGAAAGCCTAATGCGGCAATAAGTAATCGCCCACCGGCAACTTTACCCGCAAGATAATTACCCAGCGTGATCCCGAGTCCATAACACAACAGAATAATGTTGACGCCCCATTCCGGGTTACCGATGTTTTCCAGATAAGTAGCACTGGCAAATGAATAAACGGAGAACATGCCACCAAAACCGATGGCACTCATTAGCAGTACCAGAAGCACATTTTTGTTTTTCAGTGCCCCCAGTTCTGTCAGCGGATTAGCGTCTCTGTTCCAGCCTCTGTAAGGTGCTGTCTTCCAGACCATAATGAAGGTTATCGCCGCCAGCGCAGTGATCAGATAAAACCCGCTTCGCCAGCCCAGGTATTGTCCAATCGCGTTAATAACAGGTACACCGATTACGTTTGCGATGGCTAATCCCAATAAAATATGACTGACAGCTTCTGCCCTTTTTGCTCGTCCGGCAATGTCGGCAGCAAACAACATAGCAATGCCAAAGTAGGCGCCGTGGGGTAGCCCGCTGATGAAGCGCGCAAGGTTCATGAAGGTAATGTCTGTGGCGAAAGCCGTTAAAAGATTGCCACAGGTGTAAGCCAGCATCAGTGCCACCAGCATATATTTTCGTGGAAAACGGGAACAGAAAACGGTGATTAGCGGTGCACCAACCACAACACCAAGGGCATAGGCACTGATTGCTGTGCCAGCTACATCCTCAGAAATATTGAAATCATTAGCGAAGTAGGGGAGCAAGCCCATTGCAGCAAATTCGCTGGCACCAATGGCGAATCCGCCAAATGCGAGCCAGAAAGTAACTGCGAGCAGACTGTATTCTTTTTTATGCGACATAAATAAATTCCGTGAAAATGGTCACGACAGACCTTGCGAAATAATGAAAGCTGGCGGCATCGTCAACGCTAATAAAACAAGCACTGACTGCAGTCAGAAGCAGGCTTACTCTCACACATACCCGTTAATGCGACAGAATACGATTTTTTTGGAATTATTATTTTAGAGTACGTGTTTTCGAAAAGTAATTTTCATATGTCGTCGTTACGACGAGCGCAGAAAATAGTTCAGATTTAACCTGAAAAAGAATTTTATTAGCAAATTCATAACAACAGGTGATGCTAATGAACCGTTAGGTTAGTCTTTAGCTTGGTTTTCTGATTTAGATTGCTTAATCTGCTCAATCAAAGGCACCAGATCATTCACGTTAAGGGGTTTGACAAGATGGTGATGAAAACCAGATTCTTTGGAGCGTTGAATGTGGTCTGGCTGACCCCATCCCGTTTGTGCCACAAATGTCGCATTTTTCAGCGTAGGTATTTTTTGAAGCGCGATGCATAAATCATAGCCATTCATACCCGGCATACCAATATCCAGTAAAAATAAATCCGGCGTCAGCTGTTCTACCGCTGCCAGCGCTGAAGGACCATCTTCAACAACGATGACATCGCAACCCTTGGCTTCGAGTATCCATCCCATCGTGATAGCGGCGTCCTGATTATCGTCAGCAATAAGCACAGAAAGCGAGGATTCAGCAGCATCCGGTGACTTCGTATCAAAAACCGGAGAATGGGGGGCGATTTGATTATCAGCAGCTACCTGCGGAAAGGAGACGGTAAAACAGGTTCCGTTGCTGTCACTCTGTACCGTAATATCACCGTCGTGGAGCTCCACAAGTCGCTTAACCAATGTCAGACCAATTCCCAGCCCGCCCTGAGAGCGCTCCAGCACACCTACAATCTGTGAAAACATATCAAATATATCAGGTAGCTTTTCCTGCGGGATACCAACGCCGTTGTCGCTGATTTTCACAACTATGGTACTGCCGGTTGCAATTACCTCAATTTTAATTTTACCGCCATCCGGGGTGTATTTTGCCGCATTGTTAAGAATGTTAGTGAATATCTGCGCGAGCCGGATGTGGTCTCCATAAACCCACGCCCCGTCAGGGAGACTAACAGTAACGGTATGCTGGTTTTCATCGATCAATGGCTGGGCTGTTTCGATGGCATCCTGAACAGCTTCACAGATATTTAATGAAGCCCGGTTCAAACGAATTTTCCCACGGGTAATGCGGGAGACATCCATCAAATCATCAACCAGGCGCACCATTTGTAAAACCTGACGTTCGACCAGTCTGAACGCTTCCTGTTTCTGGTTTGATGAAAAAGAATCCGTCCGGATAATTTCCAGTGAATTGCGGATTGGCGCGAGCGGATTTCGAAGTTCGTGTGCCAGCGTTGCCAGAAATTCATCTTTACGTCTGTCGGCTTCCTGCAGCGCGTTCAGTGCATTCTGTTCTGCCGTGATGTCTACGCCAACGCCAGGGAAACTAACAGCCTCGCCGTTATCGTCATAGATAGCTTTGCCACGAAACGCCCCCCACCGGATACTGCCGTCTTGCTGTAAGACTCGATAGCGGTGATCGTAGAACTTGCCGTTGGTAATACTTTCCTGAATCCTCTTATTAACGTCATCGATATCATCCGGATGGATAGATTCCTGTGGACGCTCAATCGGTACGCCTTGCTCAGCCTCTTCAGGTGTCAGGTTGAAAATTTCACCCAAACGCTGGTCACAAACAAAGAGGTTATTTTTGATATCCCAGTTCCAGATACCAAAACTGTGTGATGCCTCAAGAGCCAGGCGCTGTCGTGACTCTGCCTCCCTTGCTATTTTTTCTGCCTCATAGCGCTCTGTAATATCCCGGGTTGAACCAGTAATCGCTTCCACATTGCAGTCGGCATCAAATACAGGGACAAATTTATATTCATACACCCGTAGACCATGCATACCATGATAGGGCACATCACCTCTCAGTGGCTTTTTCGTCGTGATAACCTGTTTAATCTCACGCATGTGCATGTCAGCTTGCCACTTTTCATAATTTAACTCATACAGGCTTTTGCCAATGGCTTGTTCCCACGTTATTCCCCAGATATCCAGTAACGCATTGTTCACGTAGGTGAAACGTCCTTCAAGATCAAAGGTATAAACGGGATCAGGGTTATGGGAGAGGGCTGCTTCATAAAGACGCTGTTGTTTGAGAAGACATGCTAACGCCTCGCTAGAGACTTGAAGTTGGCTTTCAGCACTGTGTGGTGTTAGTAATTCTAGAATACGACTAACCGGGAGTTCTGCACTTGAGTTTTTCAAGTATTTCTCGACTTTTCTGCAGCTTAGAACTCTATCCTAGTGCAGAACGCAATAGTGTGCGACATATTTCATCACTTATTTAGCCGTGAACCTGAGATTTCTGGTAAGGAACAAATCTGCTTAGCAGCAGTACCAGTGCAAGCAGCAGTACCAGTGCAAGCAGCGGAATTAGCAGTAAAAGCGCAGTGGACAGGCTAGAATGCTCAGCAACTACGCCGATACTCGCAGGTCCTAAAAGCACTCCGGAAAATCCGAGAGTGGATACGGCGGGCACGGCGGTACTCTGGGGCATGGCAGTCTGGTTAGCAATGGCGGTGAACATCACCGGCACCACATTTGCTGCACCTAGGCCAATCAAGAAATAGCCCGCAATTGATGTAACTGAATAAGGCATCGCCAGCAGTATTACAAGACCAATTGCGGAAGTCAGCGTGCCTGCAATCACCACACGAACCCCGCCAAATTTCGACACCACGGTATCACCAGTGAACCTGCCGGCGGTCATCGCAATGGAAAAGGCGGCAAACCCGAGGCCACCAAGATTGATTGGCAACGACCGGTATTCAGTGAGGAACAGACTGCTCCAGTCGAGCACAGCGCCTTCTGCAAGAAAGAAACAAAAACAAATGGTACCGATGGCTAACACGGCGCCTCGCGGTAACGCGAAAGCCGGGCCAGTTTGTTGCTCGCTTTTAAGCCTGCAAGGACGATGATGCTGGCTGATTTATCCGGCGAAGTTCTGTCGGCATCATACTATGTAGTACTACCTTTAAAAAATTCTATAACTCTCGTATCTTAATGTTGCGGAAATAAATGGGGGAGGTCCATTCTTGCAGCACAATATGGCCTTTGCTTGTCGCACCGAATTGCGGCAGTTCTTTAAAACGGGATTGCGCCAGCCAATTTTTCCATTCACTACTTTTGAAGTCGACTGAAGCGGTGAGGGTACCATTCAGGTAGAACTCAACTTTGCCGTTGTTCTGTTTGATCACCGAGTGATTCCATTGACCGTCGCTGTGCACTTTTGCCGTTGTCAGTGGAGAGGTGTATCCAAAAATATCCCCGGAACGCTTAGCCGGGTCGTCGTTATCTTTATGAGCAGTGCCTAATAGCTGGTACTCAGGGCCAGTTTGCCAGGCAATTTGATGTTCCGGCGTTTCCTGCACATTAATAAACACACCGCTATTACCATTAACCGGTGATTTCCATTCAAACTGTAGCTCGTAGTTTTCAAATACTTTGTCGGTTGCCAAATCACCGTGTTGAACATCGCTGGCTTTCAGGTTCACGGTTAATACGCCGTAGTGTACTTCCCAGGCGGATTTTGCATCAGGATGCTGAAACGGGTGCCAGCCATTTGTTGTATTGCCATCGAATAACAGCTGCCAACCTTGCGCTTCTTCAGCTGGGGTAAGGGCATTTATTTCGCCAAAGGCATTAAAGCTGGAAGCAGAAAGTGTGAGGGTTACTGCTATGCCAAACCAAGAAGCACGGGACATCATATTGTTACCTTAATCAAATTTTTAACAAGAATGCCACAATTAGTAAAACCAGGCTATTAGGGTAAGCTCAATTGTCGATTGTTAAAGTGCAATGGATTTTCCACAAAGTACTGGCGCTTTTTCGCAATACTCTTGAAGTATTTCAACTAAATCTCGTGAAAGTTTGGGCAAGGGGTTAAACGGCCAAAGCGCTGAGATGGGGCGGGTGAATAGCACATCCGATAAATAGCAGACCCTGGTTTCGGATCCTGAACCCAAATGTTGGATCTCTGTCATTGGCAGAAGCGCTGCTCCATGCCCAGCCGCTACAAATTTCCTGGCCAAGGTGATGTCGCCAACATAAGAAACCTGGCCATATTCCGCTAAAGCCGAATCAACAGCTGTCAGGCCAGCAAGTTGAGCCGAAGTATAGGGCAGAAACAAATGCTGCTTCTTGTGTGTTGCTGAGCCTACAACGCGTACTGCAATACTACCAAGCCGTTTGTGGAAATATGCGGAGTCGGTCAGTTCACCCACTCTTATGGCCAAATCAAACTGTTTTTGACTCAGCAAGTGATTTGCATTGCCTGGCTCGATGTTAAAAGTGACTTTCGGATGGGTTTTATGAAAGTCACTGAGCGTTGAAAACAGTTCGTCGACCATTAGGTTCTGCGGGCAAAGCATCGTCAAAGAGTGGGATGTTTGATCACTGCTTCGTGTCACGCCATCGCGGATAACTTGCAGGCTGGTGGCATAATCATTGTGCAACTGCAAACCGAAAGCGGTTAATTGAATGCCCCGCGCTGAGCGTTTCATCAACGGCTTGCCCAGTTTGTTTTCCAGTGCTGTGATACGTTTTGACAATGTTGAAGGGGAGAGTTTGAGATCCTCCGCTGCCTTTGCAAAACTGCCTCTTTCTACTATTTCTGCAAATAACAGTAAATCGTCCAGCACAGTAAATCCTTCATGTTTAGCTTTCCCAAATCGATATTCTATGGTGATTCGGCTTACGTACAATTGCAATGAATTCACAAAGGAGAATCACTATGGAACGTTTAGTTTTTACCGGCATTTTTTCATTTTGTTTGTCGGGCATGATGTCAGGCTGGGTCACTTACATTAATCTCGGGCTCAGTGCTACGTTTTTGCATTCCTGGTCGCTGGCATTTGTTAACGCATGGCCCGCGGCGTTTGTGGCGGCGTGGCTGATTAATCCGCTGGTGCGTGTCTTAACGGCCAAAATCATGAGAGGTGCATCATGAAATCTGCTGAAAGCAAACTGCACATCGTGGCAAGAATAACGCCCAAACCAGAATGTTATGCTGAAGGGCTGTTAGCTATTCGTGGAATATTAGCCCCAACCTGGAAAGAACCGGGGTGCATTCAATTTGACGTTTTCGAAGACCGGGAAAATGGCGAATATGTACTGATAGAAATATTTGAAAGTGAAGCGGCATTGCAATTTCACTATCAACAAACATACACAAAGCAGGTATTCGAGCTGTATGAGCGCATTCTCGATAAGCCCCCTGCGGTGTCCCGGCTAGTCCCTGTCGAGCCGGCTTAGTATGCTGAATTCGGACGATTTAAACGAGTTATTGTTACAGCGAGATAGCTAAGTTCTTCTCACCGAACGAGCGAGGGTTTTTGAAGGCACTTCGCCAAACAACTTCTGATAATCCCGGCCGAACTGTCCGGGATGCCAGAATCCCCTTTGAATTGCGATGTCTGAAATTTTGGCGCCTGTTTTTGCGTTAAGCAGGTCACGGTGCACCTGGTTAAGGCGACTCGTTTTTATAAACTGAAGGGGGCTCATCCCAAGTTGCGATTCAAAGCTGTATTGCAACGTACGCCGACTCACATGAGCAGCTTCACAGAGTTCTGTTATAGTCATGGCTTTGTCAGGGTTTGCTTCGATATAGGCTTTTACGGTTTCAATCACTCGCTTTCGTTGCTCGTAGCTCCGCGGGGCTGATTTGTCGTAGTGGGGAATGGTCAGTACTTCCAGCAGCGTCTGAATGAATCTTTCGGTTTGTATTGCTACAGGGATTGAGTGATTATCTTTCTGGACCTGCAACGCGAGCAACAGGTCAATATGCTGAGAAAGGCGCAGCTCCTGATCCTGTGTAAGACAGACCTTCGCTTGTTCAGCCGATATATCCGGCACTGTAACTCCGAGTGTTTCCGCAGCCTTTCGCAGTGTCGAGGTTGATATCACCACACCATAAATCTGAAATTCATCCGGTGTAACCAGTTCAAAATCAACCGCACCCGGCTGACACATGAGTTGATTATCACTAACTTCAAGTCCATTGATGCGGGGAAGGAGGTCCTGCGAAGAACGTACCGGCAGACCAAGCCAGATGGCATCCGCTCTTACTTTGCATTGCTGTCGAAGTGACTGGCTGGTGGTTTCCTTGAACACCTGAAGATCCTCAAACGGTAATTCCTCGATGACGCCCGAAAAAGCCCCCGCACTGATCTGATCATAGCGCTGCTGCCAGTTGACCAGATTTTCTGCCTGTTCTTGTGCATCCCTGGCCGTGTAGATGCACTTAGATGGTGCGACGTGATCGTTATCTGACGGCTTCATCGGCTTAAAACCTCATTGGAGTACGCATTTTCCCTGTTGTCTCACTTCTAACATCCTGATAGGTAGTGATTTTTAAAATATTGCCAAAATTTGATATTGGCGTGGTACAGCTCTCGCTGCATTCAGTATTAAGAATTAGAACAAAATCTGTGTGTCAGGTGCAAGCCAATAATTTTCATTGGTCCATCTTTCGTTACAGTAAGGAGAATATGACGTGTACCGTTATACCCTTGGTGATCATACATTCACCTTCAAAAATCTGGCTGAACTGATGGCAAAAGCCACCCCGGCACGTTCCGGCGATCGACTCGCTGGCGTTATTGCCCGTTCGGCGGAAGAGCGTGTTATTGCTCAGATGTGCCTGGCAGAGGTACCGCTAAAGCAGTTTCTGAACGACGCGCTGGTGCCATATGAAGAAGACGAAGTGACTCGGCTCATCATTGACACTCATGATGCTGAAGCTTTTGCACCGATTTCACACTTGACGGTGGGGGACTTTAGGAACTGGCTGTTAAGCGATGAAGCCACAACAGAAGTGCTGAGCGATGTTCGAGCGGGGATCACGCCGGAAATGGCCGCGGCGGTAAGCAAAATAATGCGCAACCAGGACCTGATACTGGTGGCCAAGAAATGCCGTGTGCTCACGGCGTTTCGTAATCAAATTGGCTTGCCTGGTCATATGTCAACGCGGTTGCAACCCAATCACCCTACCGACGATGTTAACGGTATAGCCGCCAGTATGCTTGATGGCTTACTTTACGGGAATGGTGATGCGGTGATTGGCGTCAATCCGGCCACAGACAATGTGACGCAGGCCATTAAGCTGATGAAACTGATGGATGATGTCATTCAGAGTTATCAAATCCCCACGCAGTCCTGTGTACTTACTCACGTTACTAATACCATTGAGTGTATTGAGCAGGGCGCCCCAGTTGATCTGGTTTTCCAGTCCATTGGTGGAACAGAGGGCACTAACAGCAGCTTCGGGTTTAATTTAAATACGCTGGCAGAAGCTCAGCAGGCAGCGCACTCGCTAAACCGTGGCACTCTCGGCAACAACGTGATGTATTTTGAAACCGGGCAGGGAAGTTCACTGTCGGCCGATGCGCATCACGGCCTGGATCAGCAAACCTGCGAAGCACGTGCTTACGCGGTAGCCCGCCATTTTGATCCGCTATTGGTGAATACGGTGGTGGGGTTTATCGGCCCTGAATACCTGTTCGACGGCAAGGAAATCATCCGGGCGGGTCTGGAAGACCATTTCTGCGGCAAGTTACTCGGCGTGCCTATGGGTTGCGACGTGTGTTACACCAATCATGCTGAGGCTGATCAGAACGATATGGATAACCTGCTTACCTTACTGGGTGTCGCGGGATGTCATTTTGTGATGGGTATACCCGGCTCCGACGACATTATGCTGAATTATCAGACTACTTCATTCCACGATGCGCTGTATGCCCGTCGCGTGCTGGGGCTCAAGCCTTCACCACAATTCGCAGAGTGGCTGGAGAAAATGCAGATTATGAAAAATGCCGGTCAGGCAATTCTGGCAGACAGTATGCCAGATGCCTTTCGCCATTCTCTTGCCGCACCTTCACGTAAGTCCGGAGGCCGTTGATGAAAAAGCCTAATTTTATTACTGAGAATCCGTGGCAGCAACTTCGCAGCTTTACTGATGCCCGCATTGGCCTGGGACGCGCAGGTGTGAGCCTGCCTACCGAACAATTACTTGCGTTTCAGCTCTCTCACGCTCAGGCGCGGGATGCAGTGCACTTTCCGCTGGATCTCGATGCCCTTGAGCAAGCATTTATCGATGAGGGATTCGATGCTCCCATCCGCCTGCATTCCCAGGCTGAAGACAGAATGGCCTATTTGCAACGCCCGGATTTAGGGCGATTGCTTAATGAAGATTCGGCTGAGCGATTACGTCAGTGTTTCGACTCACCGGCACCGTCTTTCGATCTTGCATTGGTGGTTGTCGACGGGCTGTCCTCCACCGCGGTGGCGCAGAACACACTACCATTTATTTCTGCGCTGTGTGAGCAGCTGGATAACAGTAAAGACGATTGGACCCTGGCTCCGCTCACCGTTGTTGAACAAGGCCGGGTTGCCATTGGTGATGAGGTCGGTGAACTACTGAACGCCTCTATCGTGTTGGTGCTGGTGGGAGAGCGCCCCGGCCTGAGCTCGCCCGACAGCCTCGGTTTGTACATGACCTGGGGGCCGCGCAAAGGGCTTAACGATGCTATGCGTAACTGTATTTCAAATGTGCGCCCGGCGGGCCTCAAACCGGTAGATGCCGCGCGCAAAGCGTTTTATCTGCTTGATGAATCCAGGCAGCGAAAGCTATCTGGCGTAAAGCTTAAAGATCGCAGCGAGGATGATGTGCTTGAACTTGATTCAACATCCCGTTCATTTCTCATCCGCCCGCTCGAAGACAAATCAGAACAACAATAATTGGGGAACCATATGTCTGAACAACTCAATCAGGAATATCTAGCAAAACGCCAGCTAAAACGAGGCACCGCAGGTTGGATCCTGCTGGCAGGCCTGGGTGTGTCATACGTCATTTCCGGTGATTTTGCAGGTTGGAATTTTGGTATCGCTGAAGCGGGCTGGGGCGGCTTTGCCATTGCCGGCGTGTTGATGGCGTTGATGTATTTTACGCTGGTGCTATCGCTGGCAGAAATGTCTGCAGCCATACCTGCCGCGGGTGGCGGTTACAGTTTTGCCCGTCAGGCAATGGGGCCGGTGGGTGGCTACCTTACTGGATTGGCTGTACTTATCGAGTACGCGCTGGCACCGGCCGCTATTGTGATTTTCATTGGTGCAGCGGTAGAGGAGCTACTTGGGTTTAACGGCCCTTGGGTTTACGCCATTTTCTATCTCGCTTTTATTGGTATTCACCTTGCGGGTGTGGGCGAAGCCCTGAAAGTGATGATGGTGATTAGTGGCCTTGCGGTTTTTGCCATCATTGCCACCGGCATCGCACTGGTGGGTAGCTTCGATACGACTAATCTGTTCGATATAGCCGTGACGGGGGCGGCCGGAGCAACGGAATTTATGCCACTTGGATGGTACGGTGTTTGGGCGGCGTTGCCGTTTGCCATGTGGCTGTTTCTGGCGGTAGAAGGGGTACCGCTGGCTGCTGAAGAAGCGAAGAACCCCGCGAAAGATGTTCCTAAGGGCATTATCGGTGCAATGATCTTTCTGCTGTTTACTGCATTACTGGTGGTCTTTCTGTTAGCTGGCGCAGCGGGTGCAGAAGCTATAGGAGGCAGTGCCGTGCCGTTGGTCGACGCGCTGAAAGCAACCGGGAACAGTACCCTCGCGACTGTAGTGAATGTACTCGGTCTTGCTGGCCTAATCGCATCGTTTTTCTCTATTATTTATGGCTACAGTCGCCTTGTATTTGCTTTATCCAGAGCCGGGTATTTACCGCAAAGCCTGTCGGTGACCAGTGAACGCAAAGTGCCGTCGCGAGCATTAATAGTGCCTGGTATATTTGGTTTTCTGGTTTCACTCACCGGCGAGGGAGACTTAATCCTTGCCATGGCGGTTGTTGGCGCAACAGTATCCTATGCACTAATGGCGCTAAGTCATATTTTGCTACGGGTAAAACAGCCTGAATTGGCTCGACCTTACAAAACGCCGGGAGGCATTGTGACGTCGGCTATCGCGCTATTACTTTCCATAGTGGCATTGACCGGGGTGTATGCCTTTGATCCTCGCGCATTTAATTACACGCTCATCCTGTTTGTTGTGGGCAGCCTGTATTTTTTCCTCTACAGCAAAAACCGACTGGTGGCGAAAACACCGGAGGAGGAATTCAACATGCTGGCGCAGGCCGAATCCGACCTAGAGGCATCTTAGGGTATTGCATTAATCTTAATGCTTTCTAAGAGAACGCGATAAAGAACCGGTCAGTACTTTGCGAGTACTGACCGTCTTTTTACTGCTGATTTGAAAATGTTATCCGGGCTGGTTTTCTTTATACTGGTTTTAACTTCTGCATTGTAACGGACTGATTTTGTTTAATACGAATAACGAGATGGAAAGCGCACGTCAGTTTTCCCGTTTTGATTTGGACGACCCACTGTCAACCTGCTCATCACACCCGATTGTACTAGAACAGCAAAACTGGCTGACCTGCGAGCATTATCTCCAGGCTAAGACACTACGAAGCGACAGTCAGGCCATTACCGTAGCGACAATGGCTACTGGCGAGCGAGCTTTCGCGTATGGCAAAGCCTGGTATCGTCTGAAAATAGCAGAATACAAAACACTAGCTCCGGTGCTGATAAGGCGAGCCTTTTACACCAAAGTACAAATGTATGAAGAGGTGCGGGAGGCGTTAATGGCTTCCGAAGACAAGCTGATCGTGGAAACGTCACAATACGATTATTTCTGGGGAATTGGCCGCGACCAACGAGGATTAAATCACATGGGTAAAGCCTGGATGGATATTCGCTATAAACTTCGAGAGTCTGAGGTATAGCTCGACTTGAAGAAGGTAAAGAAAAAGGCGACCAACTCTGTCGTTTCAGTTTGTGTCACAGCTCGCCCGCGAGCGACTTAAATTTTTTGTTATACGTTTTTACACTTACTTTCTTCAGAGCTACCGCTTGCTTTCAGCTTGATGCTGGATACTGATGGCTTGCTGTTGGCAATTGCTAAGTATGCCTCTGAAATTAGTAGCGGCCCAGCATCGACTACAGCAGTTTATTGTGTTCTACCAAATTGAACAAAACATCCAATTAACCATGCTTTTTGTTTTTTCTAGCATTAGCCAGTAGAGAAATAGCTAATGCATAGGTAAAAAAGAAAAGTGAGTAACCAATACATAGACCGAAGATTCCAGCGATATTGCTTTCAGCCGAAATGTTATAAATCAAATAAACAGATATTGGCAATGCATAAGCCGTAGATTGCATATTTTTTGTGTAAGAGACCAGTTTATTTTGTATGTAAGGTACTGCTGATACCACAATAGGAATAAGCAACAACCCAGCGAACAAAATATCCATTTTAATGCCTGAGTTCATAATAAAATCCATTTAAAAATAAGAGCATAACGCGGCGTTAAGGGGCAGCAACGCGCTACCACCAAACCTCAATATACCACTTTAAACACAATTGCCAAGATTTAAGCCAAAGTTGCCACGCGTTGACTGTCCCTCTTGAACGCTTTGTAATGTGAATTTTTCACACGCCCAAAAGAGGCAAATGTTTACGCTGCTGATAGGTTAAAGCTAACTCTAAACAGGACTTGATTGCTGCTTCTGGTAACACTTGCGATAACGACAGAACTATTGCTCGGTTTCCCTGAAACACTAGTTCTTCACCATGCAATTCTCTAAATGTATCGACTAACTTAGTTTGGCAATTAAAGAACAGGTAATAATTATTAGGAGATTTCAGCTTCCAGTCCATTCTTAGCGGACTGCCTGTTTTTACACTATAGCTGGGTTCACCCCACTTTAGAGTTTCATCGACTTCACCCAGCTCCAAATCAGATGCGATTTGAAAGACTATATTTCTTAGCTCCTCTAGCCTAAAACGAGCATTTTCCGGATATTCAGCGAAGCGTTCTTTGACTACCTTGTTCACTGGAACCTCCTGTTCACATAACATCTTCTTATAGAGAATTCACAGTAACACGTAGTCTTACTCATCCTTGAATTCCCGACATGATTATCTGGATAACTATACCTCACACATGACTATGTGCCAGTTTCTGATATTTTATTTGAGTGTTTCTGCAATTTACTCCTTTCAACCGTAATTCACTTATCAGCCCTACATCCATTCAAAAACAACGATACTGCGCTTTCAACGTAGTGGGCTTTTTCATCTTCAGACAAAATAACTTCTTCACCCAGCACCGAGCGCAGGTGCATAGTGCCCTTGAACAAACTGACAAGCTGTTCTGCCGCAATTTTACAGTCGTTAATTTCCAGATAACCGTGCTGGTTCAACTTTCTTAGATAATCTTCAACCCGGCGCAAGTTTCGCTCTGGCGCGGTTTGCATGAAAATTTCTCTCAGTTGGGGGTATCGGGCTGATTCTGAAATCAAAAGCCGGTGAATCGCGCCGACATAAGGCGAGGTGAGAACATTAATAAACGCGATGCCCAGTGCATTGAGTACCTTTTCAGGCTCTTGATCGTCGGCATCAAGTGGTAATACCGAGTCAGTTAAATTTTCCGTTGCCCGTTCAATGATGGCTTTAAATAAGCCTTCTTTATTTCCGAACATTCTATAGAGGGTGGCTAGGGAACCGCCTGCCTTCGACATAATTTCCTGCAGGCTGGTGGCTTCATAACCGTTCTCAATGAAGGAGGCTTCCGCTGCGTCCAGAATTTTATTCCGGCGCTGTAGCCCTTTTTCCCGGGGCGTGTAGGAGTCGTCAGGCAAGTTTTCTGATTTTGGCATAACTGCTATGGAATACCTTTATTAATTTCGAAACGGGAGTCTATCAAATAAGTAATCAACGACCTATCACCGAAGTCTGGTCGCCAATAAAAATGTAGTGTAATATACGTTACACTTTTTAGTTGCAGATGTAGAGAAGAAAATGCCGTCAGTTAAAACACTCATTTTGTCACTTGCCGGGTTAATCGCCGTTTCGTTTATCGCAAACGAAGCGTGGTACTGGTATGAAGACGGACGCTTTATCGAGGAAACTGATAATGCTTACGTTAAGGCTGACAGCATCGCCATTCGTCCGGAAATATCGGCGCGCATAAAAGCTGTGTTGGTACATGAAAACCAGCACGTAAAAGCGGGAACCGTGATGATCCAGTTAGATGAAGGGGATTATCTGGCGCAGGTAAGTGAAGCGGAGGCGCAGCTAGCAGTGGGGCGTGCGGCAATTGCGAATGCGAAAGCCCAGATAAACCTGCAGGACAAAACCATTGCAGAAGCACAGGCCAGTATCGATGCGGCCAACGCTGAACTGAATCGCAGCGAGTTGGAACTGAACCGGTTTAAAGTGCTGGAGAAGCAATCGTTTGATTCCAGACAGCAGGTACAGAATGCGGAAGCTGCCATGTTGGTGGCAAAAGCACAGGTCGATCAGGCCATTGCCAGCAAAGCGGCAGCAGAGCAAATGATTGACGTGTTGAATGTGCAGTTTGATAGCGCAAAGGCGCAGCTGAATGTGCTTGTGGCACAGCGAGACTATGCACGTAATCAGTTGGAGAAAACCCGTATTGTGGCACCGGTTGACGGCATTGTTGGCAATCTCGGCGCCCGGGTTGGCAGTGCGGCGCAGCCTGCCCAAACTTTACTTTATGTGGTTCCGCTGCCGGACGTCTACGTGGTTGCCAATTTTAAAGAAACACAAATCGGTAATATGTCAGCAGGACAGCCCGTTACCTTGCACGTAGATGCTGCGCCAGATATTCAGTTTACCGGTGTTGTTGAATCCCTCGCGCCAGCGTCGGGCACAGAATTCAGTTTGTTACCTGCTGATAACGCCACCGGCAATTTCAATAAGATTGTTCAGCGCGTGCCGGTACGTATACGTGTGACCGGGCCAGAAGCATCGTTGCCATTGCTACGCCCCGGATTATCAGTGGTACCAGGGGTAGATACCCGGACATTTCACAAGCAAATTTCCTATTTGACGGAAAGTGATACACCTTACAACAGTTCGCTTACCTCATTGCAGTAACAGAGCGGATTTATGTCTACACAACAGGGTTTGCCAGATTTTAAACATCGGCTCGGATTCTTTGCTGCCATTCTCGGCATGTTTATGGCCATTCTCGATATTCAGATTGTGGCCAGTTCGCTGAATGAAATTCAGGCTGGCGTGTCGGCCACGCCAGATGAAATTTCCTGGGTACAAACCGCGTATCTCATTGCCGAAGTGGTAATGATCCCGCTTAGCGGCATGCTCACCCGTTGGCTTTCAACCCGGCTTACCTTTGTGATCAGCTGTAGCGCTTTTACATTGGCAAGCCTGGGGTGCGCCATGGCACAAACTATCGATCAGTTGATTGTGCTACGCGCGATTCAGGGGTTTGTTGGTGGTGCTATGATCCCCATTGCCTATGCGTTGAGTTTTCGCCTGTGGCCGCCACGGATGATGGGAGTGATACAGGCGCTCATCGGCATGATTGCTACTACCGCGCCGTCTATTGGTCCGACTCTGGGGGGTTACATTACTATCTCGCTCAGTTGGCACTGGCTATTCCTGATGAATATCGTTCCCGGTATCGTGGCGGCGGTGCTGGTGTGGATGTATCTTGATATCGACAAACCGGATTTCTCGTTGTTTAAAAAGATAGATTTCATGGGGCTCGGTTTTATGGCGCTGTTTCTGGGCTCGCTAGAATTTGTCCTTGAAGAAGGACCGGGTGAAGACTGGTTTGCTAGCCATGAAATTATCTTTATGAGCACGCTATGTGTGTTGGGAGCCATCGCATTTTTCTGGCGTACCCTCACGGTAGAGATGCCCATCGTTGACCTTAAAGTATTCCGTAATCGTAACTTTGCCCTTGGCACCTGGTTGGGCTTTTTGGTTGGGGTGGCGCTGTATGGTCTGGTTTATCTGATGCCCATGTTTTTCGGTACGGTGCGACAGTTTAATAGCCTTCAAATTGGCGAAATTATGTTTGTCACCGGGGCGACCATGTTCCTCAGCGCGCCGGTTATGGGTAAGCTGTCTGATAAAATTGACCCAAGGCTACTGTTAACTTATGGCCTGTTTATGGTCGGCCTGGGCGCTATACTCAACAGCACACTAACGGCGGATGCGGGCTTTGATGCTTTCTTCTTGCCGCAAATTGTGCGCGGTGCCGGTTTACTGGTGTGCATATTAACGGTGACACGTATCGCCATGGGAACACTTCCGCAGCATGAAATCAGCAATGCGTCTGGGTTGTTCAACGTAATGCGAAATCTTGGTGGTGCGGTAGGGTTGGCAACCATGGATACCATCCGCGATGTTCGCTTCGATTATCATTGGGAGCAGTTGATTGGTGCCATAAACTCTACACGGGACGTGGTGGTCGATACACTTTATCAGTCTCAAATGCAGTTTACCGGCATGGTAAGCGATCCTGCGGCGGCTGCGGTTAAACAACTGGCACAGCGGGTTTCAACACAGGCTTATGTGTTGTCGTTTAACGACCTGTTTCTGTGGTTAGGCATTGTTTATATTCTGGCAATTCCACTGATGTTATTTATTCGGAAACCTGCACCGGGTAAAGCGCCTGCTGAGCATTAACAACGAAGTTGAAAAGTAAGCCTGATTTTCAGGCTTACGCTTTTACCCAAACCTAACCCGATGCTTCCTATCCCGATACCAGTGATAACCATGGCGGCAGGCCCAGAAGGGACAAATGACCAGCAGGTTAATCAAAATCGCAGTAGCCAGACTAAACACAATGGCGGTTGGGGTAAGCGGTATAGACGGGGCGAAATTATCTAGCACCCGAACAAGGGTGTCCTGACGGCTAGGCGCAAACATGTAGCTGGCCTGCTGGAAATAATTGCCGTTGTTCAGTTTGGTGAGGCCTTCATCGGCTTCCGCCAGTCGTACCAATAAATCGGATTTATTGGCGGCATCTTCCCGTACTACTGCGTCGGCATTCTGTTTCAAACTGTCAATCAGCGCGTCTACCGACGGGTAGTTGAACTGTCTGGCAAGAACTTCTAATTCAGCTACTTGCTCACGGGTGGCATCGAAGTATCCGGCGAGGTACTGACGGTAGTGATCGGCAAGAATAGGCACCTGCAGCGCGGTAATAAACAGCGCTGCAAATAATAACTTGTCAATAACCCGTGCCAGTACATGCATAGTTTGTCCTTACAGGCTGGCGAGAGTGTCATATATGCCGTCGGTCAGCCGCTTTAATTGAGATTCACTGATTATGTACGGTGGCATGATGTAAACCAGTTTACCGAAGGGGCGGATCCAGATCCCTTTTTCGAC
Source organism: Alteromonas sp. ABV4_515 (assembly GCF_056160345.1). Lineage (NCBI taxonomy): Bacteria > Pseudomonadati > Pseudomonadota > Gammaproteobacteria > Alteromonadales > Alteromonadaceae > Alteromonas > Alteromonas sp. ABV4_515. Next base: position 30,343 of record NZ_JBSWWZ010000003.1, on the reverse strand, counting down.
GAATGACTTCTGCAGATGCGCCATGTTTACCGGCTGTTTGGTTTCCACCACGCCGATGGCACCCAGCACGCGCACATCTGCCACGGCGGGTAGTTCCTTACAACGAGGCAGGCTGGCTTGCAGTTGCTTTTCGATACCAGCAACCTGCTGTTGCCAGTGTCCTTCATTGATCAACGTCAGGCTGGCATTCGCTACCGCACAGGCCAGCGGGTTACCCATGTAAGTGGGCCCGTGCATGAACACGCCCGGTTCACCCTGACATACGCCCTGTGCAACATCTTCTGAGCACATTGTGGCCGCCAGCGTCATATAGCCGCCAGTGAGCGCTTTGCCCACGCACATGATATCCGGGCTGATATGGGCATGGTCGCAGCCGAACAATTTGCCGGTGCGGCCAAACCCGGTGGCAATTTCATCGCAGATCAGAAGCACATCGTAAGCATCGCAGAGTTGTCGGCAGCGCTTGAGGTATTCGGGATGATAAATACGCATGCCGCCTGCACCCTGAACAACAGGTTCAATAATCAGCGCGGCGAGTTCATTATGATGACGCTCAAACAATTCCTGCAGCGGCAGAATGTCGTCTTCACTAAAGGTTTGATCGAAACGGGTTTGCGGAGCCGGGGCGAATACCTGTTTACTCAGCACACCGGAGAATAAACTGTGCATGCCGTTTACCGGATCGCACACCGACATGGCAGCAAAGGTATCGCCATGATAGCCATTACGCGGAGTAAGAATGCGGTGTTTTTCCGGACGACCCTGACAGGCCCAGTATTGCAGGGCCATTTTAAGCGCCACCTCTACCGACACTGAGCCTGAATCAGCGAGAAACACCCGATTCATGCCATCCGGTGCCATATCCAGCAATTGCCGGCACAAAGACACCGCCGGGTCGTGGGTGAGACCCCCAAACATGACATGGGAGAATTTGTCGATTTGCGCTTTGGCAGCGTCATTCAATGCTGGGTGGTTATAGCCATGAATGGCAGCCCACCAGCTCGACATGCCATCGATTAACGTCTCGCCGCTGGCAAGCTGGATTTCCACCCCGCTAGCGCCGGTCACTTCAAAGCAGGGGAGTGGGGAGATGGCAGAGGTATAAGGGTGCCAGATATGCTGGCGATCAAATTCAATATTGCTCAAAATGTAGCCATTGGTAAAGGTTTTAAATTGGTCAGAGTTGACAACTCGATTGCTGCGAATAGACTAAGCCAGCATTTCTCATTAGTAAAGGATAGGGCATGGCCATCGCGTCGACCGCACCACACACTCAGACAGACATTCGCCACGACTGGACCCGTAAGGAAGTTCTGGCACTTTTCGCATTACCATTTAATGATCTGCTGTTTAAAGCCCAGACCGTACATCGTCAGCATTTCGATCCGAACGAGGTTCAGGTGAGCACGCTGCTATCGATTAAAACCGGCGCGTGCCCGGAAGACTGTAAATACTGCCCGCAAAGCGCACGCTATGATACCGGTCTGGAGAAAGAACGTCTGCTCGAAATTGAAAAAGTTATCGAGCGCGCCAAAGAGGCCAAAGCCACTGGCTCCACCCGTTTCTGTATGGGTGCAGCTTGGCGTAACCCTCGCGACCGCGATATGCCGTATGTAACCCAGATGGTGTCTGAGGTGAAAAAGCTTGGGTTGGAAACATGTATGACATTGGGCATGCTTACCCGTGAGCAGGCCATCGCACTGAAGCAGGCAGGTCTGGATTACTACAACCACAACCTGGATACCTCGCCGGAATTCTATGGCGACATCATTACCACACGCACCTACGACGACCGCTTAAATACGCTGCAGAATGTGCGCGATGCCGGTATGAACGTATGTTCTGGTGGCATTGTTGGCATGGGCGAGTCTGCCGACGATCGTGCAAGCCTGCTGATGCAACTGGCTAATTTGCCAGAACAGCCACAAAGTGTACCTATTAATATGCTGGTGAAAGTAGAAGGTACACCGCTGGATAAAGTGGACGACTTAGAGCCGTTCGAATTTATCCGCACCATCGCTGTAGCGCGAATCATGATGCCAGCGTCACACGTACGTTTGTCTGCCGGTCGTGAGAATATGAATGAGCAAATGCAGGCCCTGTGCTTTATGGCCGGTGCAAACTCAATTTTCTATGGCTGTAAACTGCTGACTACGTCAAACCCGGATACCCACGAAGACGTACTCTTGTTCCGTAAGCTGGGTATTAATGCCGAGCGTACCCGCGAATTCTCTGATGAAGCCCATGAACAGGCACTTCAGGAAGAGATCGCATCGCAGTCGGCACCGGCAGATTTATTCTATGATGCCACTGCACCGAAGACCGCAGCGAAAACCCCGGCAGCCACGGAGGCCTGATGGCATTTGAATATATTGATACCGCGCTGAAAGAGAAGCAGGAAGCGGGGTATCTGCGTCGTCGTCATATTGTTGAATATGAAAAAGACGGCGTGATTTGCGTGAACGGTGAGCACTACTTGAACTTCGCCAGCAACGACTACCTTGGCATGCGGCAGCACCCCGGCGTGCTGCAAAGCTGGGTAGAAGGATTGGCGCAGTTTGGTGGTGGCAGCGGTGCATCGCCACTGGTCACCGGTTACACCCAAGCCCATGCAGCGCTGGAAGGTTATCTGGAAGAGCACCTGCAGCGTGAAGCGGTGTTGCTGTTTAACTCCGGTTTTGCGGCGAATCAGGCGATTTGTCAGGCCCTTTTTTCCAATAGTGGCAATGTCATTGCCGACAAATATATGCACGCATCCTTCATTGATGGCGTGCTGGCAAGCAAGGCGTCTTTCAAACGTTTTCGTCATAACGACACTGCGCATCTGCAGACGCTGCTGGATAGCTGTGAGGGCGATACCCTGGTTGCAAGTGAAGGGGTTTTCAGCATGGACGGTGACAGTGCGCCAGTGGACACGCTGGTAAAACAGTGTGCCGACAAAGGCGCCTGGCTGATGCTGGACGATGCACACGGTTTCGGTGTGCTGGGAGATAATGGTTTCGGCACAGCAGAACTTCACCAGTTATCCCAGCAGGATGTGCCTGTGCTCATGGGCACCTTCGGTAAAGCCGTTGGTACGGCGGGCGCGTTTGTGGCTGGCAGTCAGGCATTTATCGATTATCTGGTTAACACCGCCCGTCACTATATTTATTCCACGGCAATGCCGGCTTCTCAGGCCATTGCGACCTTATATTCACTCACAGTCATCGCTGGCGGTGAAGAGCGAAGCAAACTCGCCGAAAATATCAGCCATTTCCGCACCGTGGCGGCAAAGCAGGGGCTAACCCTGACTGAATCGCAAAGTGCCATACAGCCGGTAATTTGTGGCGACCCACATAAAGCGCTGGCATTGTCTGATGCGTTAAAACGGCGGGGCATTTGGGTACCTGCTATTCGCTATCCCACCGTGCCGAAAGGGTCCGACCGTTTACGCATTACGCTGAGCGCTTCGCACAGTGAAAAAGATATTGATGTGCTGGTGGATGCGTTAATGCTGGCCATGGAGTCGGTGTGAGCAGTCAACACGTTGTAGCCACGCATTTGGACAAGCACGTTGAAACGCAAACAGGTGTTGGAAAGCAGGCCATTGCTACCCGGTTCAGTCGTGCCGCATCTACATACAATGAGGTTGCTGATATTCAGGCCCAGATTGCTGGCGATGCTCGTGAAGCCTTACTTTTGCAATTAGCAGGCACCAACCGAAATTCCCCTGATGTTGGCAGCGTTCTTGATATTGGCTGTGGCACTGGCCGTGAGAGTGCGCGGTTGGCGGCGAGTGGTTTAGCGGTAACCGGCCTCGATATCGCCCCCGCTATGCTGGAAAAAGCCCGCCAGGATTATCCCACCATTATGTTTTGTGAAGGCGATGCCGATGCGTTGCCTTTTGAAGCCGGTGAGTTTGGCGGCGTGTTTTCTTCCATGGCATTACAGTGGAGCGAGTCACCACAACAGGCTATTGCAGAAGTGGCGAGAGTGCTGAGAACCGGTGGTCGCGGCCAACTTGCTATTATGGTGGCGGGTTCGTTTCAAGAGCTGGCACAAGCGCGTAGCGATGCTGGATTAACCGCCAGCGTCAATACACTGCCCAGTGCGCTGGTGTGGGAAAAAGCCGCGGGGCTGGCAGGACTCAGAACGGTACATTCTGAAGTGACAACCTACACAGATTGCTTCGATAATATTCGCGCGCTGCTGCGGTCCATTACCAAAGCCGGTGCAGGACTATCTCTGAATAACCGCGACACTTCTCCAATGACCCGCGCTCAGTTGCAAGCGCTGGATGCTGCTTTTTCAAGGAATGCTGACGGCCAGCTTTCACTGACCTATCACGTTCTTCATCTTTCTCTGGAAAAATAAATGATCACGTCTTATTTCATTACCGGCACAGATACTGAGGTCGGTAAAACCTTTGTGTCTTCATTGTTGCTGAAGGCCGCTGCCGCAGCGGGTTTACAATCTGTCGGCTACAAGCCCGTGTCTGCTGGCTGTGAGCTGGTGGATGGCGAAATGAGCAACGAAGATGCGCGCTCGCTGCATGCCGCTTCGTCACTGCCGGTTTCGCTTAGCGAAGTGAATCCCATTGCGCTAATGCCACCCATCGCACCACATATTGCTGCGGCTCAGGTTGACCAAACGATTACCTCGGAAGCCCTGATTGCTGGATTTACCCATTTACAAGATAAACAACCGGATGTTCTGCTCATGGAAGGTGCGGGCGGCTGGCGCTTACCTCTTGGTAATGACTTGTGGATGCCTGATGTGGTGAAAACTCTGAAGCTGGATGTGATTGTGGTGGTGGGCATGCGTCTTGGCTGCCTTAATCATGCCATGCTTACCTGTGAAGCGATTCAGCACGATGGACTCAACATCAGAGGCTGGATTGCCAATCAGCTGAGCCCAGACATGCCGGTGTACCAGGAAAATCTGGCTACCCTCAAAGCCGCTATGCCAGCACCTATGCTGGCGGAAATCCCTTACGGTGCCGGTGACGACACCGTAGCGGCATTACACTCACTGGTGCATGAACTGAGATAAATCATCACCGTCATTAATCAGGGTTTTATCTTTATCTACAAAGATAAAGCCGCCGTGCTCGCCTTTAAACATCAGCTTGCCGCCCGACAATACCAGCGCCGTGCCTTCACGTATAGCCAGCACCGGTGTATCTGGGTTCAGCGTAGTGAATTCAGCCAGTCGCTGATCACGGGTTTCACCGTTAAAGCCCGGCGGATGATAATCGGAATAGTGCGGATTCAACTGGCAGGGAAGTAATGCTAGTGCATTAAACGACGGCGGTTCAATAATGGGCATATCGTTGGTCGTGCGAATAGTGGCCCCGCAGATGTTCGAACCTGCACTCCAGCCAATATACGGTGTGCCCGCGTTAATGGCCGTACAAATGGTTTCAATCAGACCATAGCGATACAGACAGCTCAGCAGATTAAAGGTGTTACCGCCCCCCACCAGAATCGCTGTGCGGTTTTTCTGCGCTTCCATCACTGCCTGCTCTGGGTGATCAAAGGTATGCAGGCCGGTCACGTTAAAGTCTGGCAGCGCCGCCTGCACTTTATCGGTGTATTCATCAAAACTCATGGTCACACCGGCGTATGGAACGAACAGCACGTCGCGCACTTCGCCTAAGTGGTCGAGCATAAAGGGTTTTGCGTGTTCAAGGTAATCTTCATTCCCTACCCGGGAACTGCTCAGCATTAGTACATGGGCAGACATGGTTACTCCTTGCTTGTCATTATTGGCCGCACATCATACGTGATGATGATGCAGAAGTTTACCCCAGTTATGGCGAAGTGGATTTTAAGCCGAAGAACAGGCGGGTTAGCCGGGTTCTGCGCACGAGTTCATAGCCTATGGCGCAACCTGCTATTGTGGCGGAAATTAACAGGATGAATTCTACTGCATCGTTAAGGGCCAGCGGGCGCAGCCACATGGCAAAAATAATAATGAGTGTCTGGTGAAAAATATACCAGGGCAATACCGCCTTGTTGGCGTAAGTTAATAGTCCAGACGGACGATTAAGATAGCGGCCGCCGAATCCGAGTATCGCAAAAAGCCAGGCATAACGATTAATAAAGTAGACAACTGAATAAGCCCCCTGTACCCAGTCAGACCAGGCGTTATCCGTCATGGGCAATAAACCGTGATGATCCGTCAGCACGAACAGGTAGCCTCCCATCGCAATACAGAGCAGCGTATAGCGATTATCGATACATTGTTGCCACCAGTTACGATGCATTATCAACATGAAGCCAACGCATAGCGCGAGCAGATATTTACTGTGCGAATACCAGTCGTTAATCAGGTCGTGAGTAGTGGGAAAATAATGGCCGTAACACAGCCAGGTTGCGGTCTGCAAAATGACAATAAGAGTGAAAATCTGCCATAAATTTAGTCGCGCCATGATGGGTGATTGTGCCAGCGCTTTCAGACCGCCCCCTACGGCAAGCATAACGATGGTATAGGTCCACAAATAAGGCAGATACCACAGGTGATTCCAGGTTAACAGGCCGATGTCACTTTGCAATTCAGGGAAAAAGTCGGCTGGCGCGTTAATATAGAGCCGCCAGAAAGTAAGATAATTTTGCTGATAACCGCCGCTGAGTTGCAGCTGGTAAAACAGCTGTGGCGGAACAATGATATACATAGCAAATATCAGCGGGATGATCAGACGTTTGGTTCGCAATCCTGCTAGCGTAAGCGGCCGGTACTTTTCTTGTATCAGTGCCAGCGTTATACCACTGATCATAAATAGCAGACACATGCGCCACTGGTTCACCAGCAACATTACATCCTGTAACCCAGCATAAGTCGCCGGGCTTTTGATGTGCCAGCCCCAGTCTTCCACGTAGTACATCCCAGTGTGATATAGAATCAACACCAGAAAAGCCAGGGTTCGCAGCGCATCGATGTCAAAGCGACGGCCAGTTTGTATTTGAGTCATACCTGCTCCTCAGGGTAAAGTCAGGGTTATAAAATGCGTAATTTATGACTGTCAGCCAATCGCCAGATGCCGGAAGGAAAGGCCTGAGGGATAAGCGGTGGCTATGAGGGATAAGATTTTTAACAATGACTTTTGAGCGCTTCAACAACCACAGGACGTGGTGGTTAATGCTGATATTAGCCGCCTATTTACTGATCCCCAATACGATTAATGCACTGTCGGTGTGGACCGAACACAACCGTGCCGGTGCAGCTGATATTGCGCTGTGGGAACCCTTCACCTGGGAATACACCAGTGCGCTGGCCGTTTTTATGGTCGCGCCGCTGCTGATTTACTGGTTCAGTATGATGCCTCCCAGGTTCACTGGGATCTCACGGCAACTGGTGCTTCATTTTATTGCTTCGCTGGTATTTTCACTGCTGCATGTTTTATTGATGGTAGGATTCCGCGAGCTGGTTTACGGATGGCAAAACGGGGATTATCAGTTTGGTCGTTTCTGGTCAGAGTTTTTTTATGAATATCGTAAGGACGTGTGGGGCTACATCAACTTTTTCGTTATCTTCCAGATTTATCAGTTTATCTATAGCCGCCTGAAGGGAGAGGCTAATTTAATAAGCAACGAATCCACGCCTGAAATTGAAAAACAAGAAGCGGAAAGCAAAATACCTGAGCATCTGTTGGTCAAAAAGTTAGACAAAGAGTTTCTGGTAAAGGTCAGCGATATTGAGTGGATGGAATCAGCAGGCAATTACGTGAATCTTCACAGTGAAGGGCGGATTTATCCACTGCGCGGCACTTTAGCCCGCACCGTTGAAAAATTGCAACAAGCTGGGTTCAGCCGAATACATCGCAGCTATGCTGTGAAACATCACGCTATCGACAATATCAGTTACCTGCAAAGTGGCGATGGTGAGATTACCCTGAAAAACGGCCACAAACTGATGTTATCACGACGCTATAAAGATGCGTTTAAGCAACAATTCAGAGCATCATAACGAAAAATAAGGACAGCAAATTTTGGACAAAGTGAAGTGGGGCATTATTGGTGTAGGTGACGTATGCGAAGTGAAAAGCGCCCCCGCCATGCAGTTGATTGAAAATAGTGAGCTGGTCGCTGTGATGCGTCGCACTGGCGAACTCGCGCAGGATTATGCGCAGCGTCACAATGTACCCAAATGGTACGACGATGCCGACGCATTGATTAACGACCCCGATATCAATGCGATTTATATCGCCACACCTCCGAATGGTCATTTGTCTTATGCCTTAAAAGCAGCTGCAGCGGGAAAACCTGTGTACGTGGAAAAGCCTATGGCGCGAACTTATCAGGAATGTGAGGCAATGATTGCTGCTTGTAAACAGGCAGACCTGCCATTGTTCGTGGCTTACTATCGCCGCTATTTGCCGAATTTTCTGCAGCTGAAAAAATGGTTGGATAATGGGGAAATCGGCGACGTGCGACAGGTACATGTGAGCCTAATGCAGTCGGTGCGCCCAAAGGTACTCAATAACATCGATAAACCCTGGCGGGTAAACCCTGAGGTTGCCGGAGGCGGCTATTTTTATGATTTAGCGTCTCACCAACTCGATCTGCTGGATTTCCTGCTCGGCCCCATTGCAACAGCCAGCGGTCTGAGCGCCAATCAGGGCGGGTTGTATAATGCGGAAGACAGCGTTACTGCCTGCTGGCAGTTTGATAATGGTGTGCTCGGCAGTGGTAACTGGTGTTTCAGTGCCGCCCAAAGTGCCGAGTGTGATCGCGTTCAGATCAACGGCAGTGAAGGGGTGATTGAATTCCCTGTGTTTGGAAAAGGCGTGGTGACCTTGCACAAAACTGGCAGTGAACCATTAGTACTCGAGTTCGAACTTCCTAAGCACATCCAGCAGCCGCTAATCACCGCCATTGTTGGCAATTTAATTAACGGTACTGAATGCGATTCAACCGGTGAGTCCGCAGCACGAACTAACCGGGTGATGGAGCAGATTGTTAAGCAATAGGCTTTTGCGTTAAGCGCTTAATCATCATCCCGTGGCGGTGGGCGTCTGTCACCGCCGCCCATGTTGTTTGGGCGGCAAGCCAGTTCATCACTGTCTGCATCGGGCGGTGGCGCCATGCACACGCCTTCTACGGTTTCACCCTCCCGGCCGGACATCGCACAGCTATCCTGTTCGCTAGCCGTGGCACAGGCATCATAAGCTTCCTGCGGGATTTGTGGTTGTTTACGATTCTCTGCTGCCTGTGCTAGTGCGGCCGCTGTGGCAGTAACAAGAAGCACGCTAACTATCAGTTTCTTTCTGAGCATAAGAAATTCCGTGAAAATAAAATCAACGTTTCGACTCATTGCGTGAGCGGAGGTTTATTGATTTGCAGAACCTTTACGCACCTTTATTTCTCGGGCTTTGTGCTTTCATCAAACGAAATAGCGGCGATTATGCTATTGGTAATCACTTCAGGCGCACTCCAACCGCCGCCATTAATACCATCGCTGTTGCTCAGCACAACAACAAAGGTTTTGCTGTCTGGCAGATAAGCACTATGGCTGGAATAGCCCATGGTCGAGCCATTCATTCTCAGCGCGCGCTTCCCACCCACTTTTTCTATTGAGTAATTGTATGAACCAGGAACCTGGGAACCGTCATTTAGCGCAATAGGACGGGTGAGAGCGGAAAGCTGTTCTGCGTTAAGAAGTTTTCCCTGCATTAATGCAGAATTAAAAGTATTCAGGTCGTCTACTGTCGAGAGTAAATCGGCTGCACCAAACGCCCAGCGCCAGTTTAGAAAATCGTGTTGTCGTGGTGTGTCGCCATCAAATGTATATCCGGTGGCCTTACCTTTGACAATCTGAAAGCTCGCCTGGTGGGTGTGTTGCATGTTTAGCGGGCGAAAGATCATCTTCTGAAGTGCCTCTTCGTATGGCATATCAGATGCTTTTTCAATGATAGAGGCGAGCATGCTGTAACCAACATTACTATAAATAACATGTTGACCCGGTTCGTATTCCCATCGGCCATTTTTAAATTCCTGGATCAGGCTGTCGAGGGTTGTATCATCATTGATTCGCGTAGCAAGAAATTCAGGTTCATTGATTGGGTCGAAAAGGCCCGATGTATGGGAAAGCAGATGCGCAATTGTTACTGGTGACTTTTGTGATGTGATCCCCGGAATATAGCGTCTAACCGGGTCGTTTCGGTTCAGTTTCCCCTGTTGCTCCAGCAGTAAAATCCCAGTGGAAGTAAACAGCTTGGTCAGTGAGCCAATTTCGAAAACCGTGTTGGTGTTAACTGGCACACCAAGTTCAATGTTGGCTAAGCCAACCGCTTTTTTACAAACTACGATATTGTTCTGCGTTACTAAAAACACAAACCCAGGAGCGTTATGCTTTGCATACTGCGCGGCGGCTTTTTCTACACCAGGTAAAGCGCATGCGAGTAGCTTGGCGCTGAATACAACCGTGACAATCACACTTAATTTCATTACCCTCATTTTTGTTTTCCTTATTGGTGAATAACGTCGGCGGTTATCCCATCACAGTGAATGAACAGCGATATTGGAACACTGTTTTTTCTCTGATGTTTTTATGATGTGCCTATTTATCAACGGTTTATTTTATTGAGGTTGTGTGGAAAGGTTTTATTTACAGGGAGTATGCGTAGACCCGACTCGAGGCGAAATTTCGTCTGGCGATGAGGTCTGTACGGTTGAACCTAAAGCCATGGCGGTACTGGTTTACCTTGCAGAGCATGCTCATACCGTGGTGTCGCAAGAGGCTTTGTATAATGCGGTATGGCCACGTGGTGTATTCAATCCGGGGGTTTTACAGCGCTGTATTGCCCAGTTAAGAAAAGCGCTTTCTGACGATGCCAAAAATCCCGTATTCATTAAAACGCATCCCAAACGGGGTTATTCCCTGGAAGCTACCCCTGAACGGAAAATGACGTCTAGCTCCAAGCCCTGGCTGCCGATTTTTGTTGTTGCCGTCGCTGTACTTTTGTTAACTATTGGCTTCGTGGGGAAGCCTACAGAGCCCACTTTTACTGGCCGACTCACGGCCATCACATCATCCGATAGCTATGATTTCTATCCGGCATACACCCAAGATGAAAAGTCCCTTGCGTTTATCAGGCAGTCGGAACGTGGCTCGCAAATCGTGGTGATTGATTGTCAGACGGGTAAAGAAATGCTTTCGCTGACCAAAAACCTCAATTATCAGGGATTGGCCTGGGCGGCAGATGGCTTAACACTGTATTACCTAGTCCGAGACGACTCGGGGGACAGAATTGGTAAGGTGGACATCACAACCGGACAGGCGATGCCGCTGTATCAGCACGCTAAATCGATGTCTGTGTGGCGAATATTTCCTGCCGGAAATGTGATGTATTTTATGGCCGAAAGTGTGCCATTAAATCGTCCTCCGGAAACAGCGTTATATGAGCTAGATTTGGTGACGAAGGCGACATCCCCAATACTGCGAAGTTCGGATAGTTTTACCCCTTATCGCTTTGCACTGACGAACGACAACAAACGATTTGCAATTGCTGGCGAGAGCGAGAGAAACACCATTGAATTTAGGATATTTGAGGTAGATAGAGGCAAACTTAGCGAGCCCTTTGCCTCGTTGCCATTAGGCTTTACTGAAATCAACTGGTACGACAAATCTCAGCTTGTGGTACATCATCTCAATAAGTTGTATTTGCTCTCACTGGATGGTGAATTTACAAAACTACCCATCGACAGCTTTATGCGAATTTTTAATCCTGTAGCAGCACCACAATCTGGCAATATCGCCATGACAGTGACTGAACAGGACCGCGACCTGGTTCTCATAGATATGGATAGCCAGCGTGAGCAGCGGGTAATAAATTCAACGGGCGAGGATCACTTAGGTCGTATTTCTGCAAACGGGAGGCTGCTGGCATATGTATCTGCCCGCAGTGGTGTGCAACAGGTGATGATTGCAGCCAACGGCAAGACCTTACAGGTTTTCCCCAATCCGGAAAACCTGCCGGTGAATAGGGCACCGGTTTGGGATAAAAGCGGCAGACGACTCGCATTTGCACAAGGGCAGAACCTGCTTGTATTTGATACAAAAACCCAAGCATTACAAACAATAGCGATGCCAGACTGGTTCACTTCCGTACTTGACTGGTATGAAGACGCCGAACGCTTACTGTTAGCCACCAAAAAGAATAATCAATCCTGGTTCGAAGTTTTCGATTTGCAGAGCCAAACGTCCCAACGTATCACTGAAACTGGCGTTAATTATTACGCCAGGCTGGACCGCAATGATGCTCTGGTTTTCAGCGTCGATGACACCGTATATTGGGGAGAAAACCGTTATCAGCATCCTACTTTTGCCCAAAGTCATGGGCGGTATTTTCCGTCAGGGAATACATTGATTTATCAGGCGGGTGATAGGGTTTATGCTTTTGACGGACAACGTGTGAGTACGCTACTTGCTACATTGCCCGATGACGCACAGCAGTTGATTGATGCGAATGCAAACCAACTGCTATTTGAGTCTCCGGTTACGGCGCGAGCAAGAATAGTTAAGTTAGACTAGCAAAGGTGCGTAACTTCAACCAATCTAAAAACCTTGTGCCACCATGGCATCAGCGAGGCGTCTGAAGGCGGCAATGTTGGCCCCTTTAGCATAATGAATGAAGTCGCCGTCTTTACCTTCTTCCACACACTGTTGGTGGATGTGCTGCATGATGGATTGTAATTCGTTGTCTAAGGTTTCCCAGGAATCTCTGCTGAATGTGGCGTTTTGTGCCATTTCAAGGCCAGAAAGTGCCACCCCGCCAGCGTTAGAGGCCTTGCCCGGTACAAATGGAATGCGGGCGTCAGCAAAAACTCTCTGGGCTTCGCTGGTACAGGGCATATTGGCGCCTTCGAGCACGTATTTCACACCGTTGTCTTTCAGTTGTGTCGCATCATTTTCATCGAGTTCATTTTGCGTGGCGCAAGGTAAACAGATATCCATGGTCTGTCCCCATGGCTTCTTGTTCTCCTGCCAAACAGCGTCTGCGCCGCATTCATCTGCCAGAGCGGTAAGCACATTGTTGTAGCTAGCGTTGTTTTCAATTGCCCAGTGAATATCACTTTCGCTAAAACCGTCCTTTTTAATCAAGCAGCCGCGACTGTTCGACAAGCTTACAACAATCGCATTTTTGCTCACCGCTTTAAGCGCAGCATGCAGCGCCACATTACCCGCACCACTAACACCAACACGTTTGCCCTCTAGTTGCTCATCGTGCTCAGCCAATACGGCTTCAAGCATGTAAATCAGGCCGAAACCTGTCGCCTCGGTGCGCACATAGCTGCCGCCGAAGGAAATGTCCTTGCCAGTTAGGGTGCCTTCAAACTGATTATGGATACGCCGATATTCACCGTAAAGAAAGCCAATTTCCCTGCTACTTACATTGATATCTCCCGCTGGTACGTCGGTATGCGAGCCAATGTGGCGTTGTAGCTCGCCCATAAACGCTTGGCAGAACCGCATAATTTCGTTAGTACTGCGACCTTTTGGGTTAAAGTCTGAGCCTCCTTTTGCGCCACCCATGGGAAGACCTGTAAGGGCGTTTTTAAATGTTTGTTCGAAGGCAAGAAATTTTAAAATAGATTCATTCACGGTGGGGTGAAAGCGTAATCCACCTTTGTATGGACCAATCAGCCCGTTGTGTTGAACACGCCAGCCACGATGGATCTCTATCTCGTTGTTATCATTCATCCATTGCACGCTAAATTGAATGATTCGCTCGGGTACGCACAGCCGTCTCACCACATCGCACTTTTTATAATCGTCGTGCACATTTGCCACAGGCATGATGTCGTTCACGATTTCATCAACAGCCTGTAGATATTCGGTTTGTTCTGCATACTGACCGTTCAGCCATTCGAGTAATTGGTCTTGATTAGATGTGTGACTCATATCACCTCTTTACGATTTTTTATCCATGAAAATGTTTTGCTTCCCCTTTGAAGCTTTAGCGTTTCTACCTTCTGGATGAGTGACCTGATCATTAATTTCCTGTCATCAACCGTACAGTCTTGCGTACAGAAGTCGGTGAGGAGGTGAACCAGGAGTCGGCCATTGCGTACCAAAATTGAACCTTCCTTTATCATGCAGAAAATCACAGGAGGCATTATGACTAAAACGGTACTGGTTACCGGCGGCAACCGAGGCATTGGTTTGGAAATTGTTCGTGGTTTTGCTAAACAAGGCTATAAGGTGCTACTCGGCTGTCGACGAGAGGAAGATGGCGAAGACGTCAAAAAAGACATCGTCGGTAAGGATATTCAGGTTGTAGAATTAGATTTAAGCAATACTGCCTCGGTAAAAGAACATATGAACCGTGCCATGGCGGTGTATGGCAATATCGATGTGTTAGTGAATAATGCTGGCATTATGGAAGATGGTGCGTGGGAGGAGCTTGACCCTGCGGCGATAGCGCAGTCGATGCAGGTGCATGTAAATGGCCCGTTTGCACTTATTCAACAAGTGCTGCCCGGTATGTTAGAAAACAATTTCGGCCGCATTGTTAACGTGTCTTCAGGTTACGGTGCATTTTCTGAAAACATGCAGGGGCCGCTCGCCTATGCAGTGAGTAAGGCGGCGCTTAATGCACTTACGCTCAACTTAGCGAATCACATCGACAGTGATAAAAACGTAAAAATAAACGCCATGTGTCCAGGTTGGGTGCATACTCGTATGGGCGGAAGTAGTGCACCGCGAACACCAGAAAAAGGGGCTGAAACGGCTATCTGGTTAGGGCAACTTGAAGAAAACGGACCTCATGGCCAATTCTTCCGTGATAAAGAAGCACTCGAGTGGTAAAGCTAACTGGCATATTTGCTTATACTCAAGGCAGGTCTGCATTTCGAAAAAAAGCTAAACGGCGTTTATGCCACGTGTAAAATGTGGCACCCTAAGAGGCTGTTTGAAGTAGTTTTCCTGCCTGTGGCGGTTGTTGTCCGCGGTAGCGCCCGATAAGTTGAAAAAGTGAAATGAGTAATAAAACCAATAAACCCTCTGTGTTGTTCGTTTGTCTGGGCAATATTTGTCGTTCTCCTACCGCCGAGGCGGTATTCCGTCACAAGGCTAAATTGGCGGGATTAGACATGGTCATCGATTCAGCCGGTACCCATGGTTATCATATTGGCAAGGCGCCGGATAAGCGTTCAATTGCGACGGGAGAGGAACGTGGTTACTCGTTTAAAGGCTTAAAGTGTCGTCGAGTGGAAGAGTCGGATTTCGAACAATACGACTACATCATGGCCATGGACGAGAGCAACTACGAAAACCTTATGGAAATTAGCAATGGGGTTAATCAAGACCGCATCCACTATTTCCTCGACTTTGCGCCGGGTGACGACAAAGAAGTGCCCGATCCTTATTATGGCGGCAAGAAAGGGTTTGAGTTAGTACTTGACCTTATAGAAAAGGCCTCCGACGGTTTTATTGCTCATCTCAGAAAATAACGATGGTTTGTTGCTGGTGCCACTTTGGTTACATCGAGGGCACCGCACAGCACCGACAACGATCAGGCCAAAAAACTCCACGATTTTTGCATAATGAAGCCTATAGTCGCGGTTTAAATGTGATAGACTCCGCGCAGGTGTTCACTATAAAGCCGAAATGTGGTCAAAAGCTTGCGTTTCGCAATAAAGTACGGTCAGGTTCAACAGTGCATTTCGCATCCTTTCCTGATGAACCGCATACACAAATCCTGCAACACCCACACGGAAAGTGATTTTTCTGGTATCACGGAATCGATATCAACAAGTCGTCCATGGGACATCAATCTGTACGGGCCATCGCTGTCAATTAATGAGGAGAAAGCGTGAGTAACTGGCAACCCGACAGCTGGAGATCTAAGCCGATTCTGCAGCAACCTGAATATGATAATCAGGAACAAGTTAATCAAGTTGAGCAAACACTGAGCAAGTACCCGCCACTGGTTTTTGCCGCTGAAGCACGTGAACTGCGTCGTCAGCTGGGCGAAGTGTGCGAAGGGAAAGGCTTTTTACTGCAGGGCGGTGATTGCGCTGAATCTTTTGATGAATTTAACGCACCCAAAATCCGCGATACCTTTAAGGTAATGCTGCAAATGGCTATCGTAATGACCTTTGCCGGTCGTTGCCCAGTCACTAAGATTGCTCGTATGGCAGGCCAGTATGCAAAGCCACGTTCGTCTGACTACGAAACGATTAATGGCGTGACGTTGCCAAGCTACCGTGGCGACATCATCAACAGCTTTGAATTCACCGAGGCGGCCCGTCGCCCTGATCCGAACCGTTTATTAGATGCCTATCACCGCAGTGCATCTACGCTGAATCTGCTGCGTGCGTTTGCGCAAGGTGGTTTGGCAGATCTGAACGAAGTAAACCGCTGGAACATGACGTTCCTCGAAAACAACCCGCTGAAAGAGCGTTACCAGGATATTGCTGACCGTATTCAGGATTCTCTTGAATTCATGAAAACCATTGGTCTGAATTCACTGAACACACCTTCACTGCATGAAACCAGCCTGTTTACTTCTCACGAAGCACTGCTGCTGAACTATGAGCAGGCGCTGACTCGCATCGATACTCTGACAGGCAAGCCGTACAACTGTTCTGCACACATGGTGTGGATTGGTGAGCGGACCCGTCAGCTGGATCACGCACACGTAGAATTCTTCCGCGGCATCAATAACCCTATTGGTGTAAAAGTGGGTCCTACAATGGACGAAGACGAGCTTATCAAATTGATTGATGTGCTGAACCCGAACAACGATGCGGGCCGTCTGACACTGATCACCCGTATGGGCGCTGATAAGCTGGAAGCAAACCTGCCGCGTCTGCTGCGTCGTGTTAAAGCTGAAGGCCGTAAAGTAGTATGGAGTTCAGATCCGATGCACGGTAACACGTTCTCGGCATCAAGCGGTTATAAGACCCGTAACTTCGATGCGATCTTAAGCGAGATTCGTCAATTCTTCGCAGCTCACGAAGCTGAAGGTACCCACGCTGGTGGTGTTCACCTGGAGATGACAGGCCAGCACGTTACTGAATGTACTGGTGGCGCTTATCAGATTTCAGATGAAGATCTGAAACAAGCCTACAAAACTCAGTGTGATCCGCGTTTGAACGCCGATCAGGTTCTGGAAATGGCGTTCCTGGTTGCAGACCATTTACGCAAAGGCGCGTAAGCCTATTTAGTTCTCGCTGGTGGCAAACGTCGCCAGCGCTTCTTCTCTTTCTTCCTCAGTTAAAATACCGGTAAAAATCGTTGTTCGACGCAACGTATTCCAACGCGGTTCATCACTTAGCAACTGTTTTCTGAAAGCCTCAGGTTGGCCTTTTAATTCAAGCACACTGTGCCACAGCAAATAGCTACCATAACGCAGCAACTTCTGCTTGTAGCGTGCCTCTAACGTTAATTCTGCTTGCGTGATGAGTGCCGGGTTAGCGAGCAGTTTATTAGCGATAAAACCGTGTATGTGCAGTATGCGCTGGTCGATATCCGCATCTCGCTGTTTTCTGGATCGTGAATACATCTTGCTACTTCTTTAATCTGCTGTATGGTTATACAGTGTTATTCTAAAACCAAACCCGGAGAAAATACAATGGCAGAAGATGTTAAGAAAGCGCATGATAAAGAGGTGCAAGGCAAATTTGACGTTAATCTTAATCCGCTGGATGTACACATGCCTGCCTCTGAATCCTTAAAGCCAGGGCGGATGACCATAGATAAAAACTTTCACGGGCCGCTATCGGCAACCAGTAAAGGTGAAATGTTGTCGGTAATGACTGCTGTACCGGGATCTGCCGGATATGTTGCCATGGAAGTTGTCAGCGGCACGCTCGATGGGAAAACCGGCACCTTTGCGCTGCAGCATTTTGGCGTAATGGATAACGGCAAAGACAGCCTTATTCTGAAAGTGGTACCGGACTCGGGCACTGATGAGCTGGCCGGGCTGTCAGGTGATATGGAAATCATCCGCGACGGTGGTGAGCATAGCTATGTGTTTACGTATTCACTGTAAGTGGTTTCCATTCGAGCCGTTAATTCTTATTTGAGCTGGTAACTGACATTGATGCGCTGAGCGGTTCCTTGAAGCTGTGCCTATAGCCAGCATCGTGTCGGCAGGAAATTCATATTTGAACGTTTTTCAACTTAAGAGCCCGGTAATGCCGTGCATTCATGGTTTGCATTGACGAAATCTTTGCCCGCTGATTAGCATGCCTTATGAGTTTGGAATATTTCTATTTCGAAAAGACGTTCAGAGGATAAAGTGCATGCGCAGATTTTTCATTCAGTTATTGTTTCTGTGGATGGCTGGTCTGATCGTCACTGTGAAGGCGCAGGAAATGACAGGTTATTACAACGTCCGGGATTTTGGTGCGGCAGGTGATGGTGTCAGCCGTGACACCAACGCAATTAATGCGGCTATTCGTGCTGCCAGCGAAAATGGCGGCGGCACCGTTTATTTTCCGCCTGGTACTTATGCCAGCTTCAGCGTTGAATTGAAAAGTCAGGTAAACCTGCACATCAGTAATAGGGCTGTGCTGCTGGCAGCTACGCCTGCCGATGAAACCGAAGGTTATACAAAACCTGAGCCCAATCTATGGGGCGACAAATACAAATATCAGGATTTCGGCCACAGTCATTTCAGAAACAGTTTGCTGTGGGGCGAGAATATTCACGATGTGACAATTACCGGCAGTGGACTGATTGATGGTAAAGGGTTGTGGAAAGGGCTCTATCCGCCACTCGGTCCTGCGCCTTCGGTGAATCCGGGTAATAAAGCTATCGCAATCAAAGGTGGTAGGAATATCACGTTTCGGGATTTCAGCATTTATCGCGGCGGTCATTTCGGTATCCTCGTCACAGCCATCAACAATCTCACCATCGACAATCTGCGAATTGACACCAATCGCGACGGTATTGATATTGATGTTTGCAAGAATGTGCGTATTACCAATGTGGTTGTAAATAGCCCCAATGACGATGCCATCGTGCTTAAGAGCTCCTACGTGATGGGTGAGGCTATTGCTACAGAAAATGTCACCATAAGTAATAGCATCGTAAGTGGTTATGCCATGGGCACCATGCTGGATGGTACTTATCAGCCAATGACCGGTTCGGCTCCCGATGAAGACGGGCCTACTGGACGTATCAAGCTAGGTACCGAGTCTAATGGTGGCTTTAAACGCATCACTATAAGTAACGTTGTTTTTGACCACAGCCGTGGTTTGGCTCTGGAAACGGTAGACGGCGGCATTATTGAAGATGTTGTGGCGACGGGTCTGGTGATGAATGAAGTGAGTAATGCGCCAATATTCATTTACAACGGTGCCCGCATGCGGGGCCCTGAAAATACGCCGGTTGGGGCAATTCGCCGGGTGTTTGTTAGTGATGTTACGGTTAGTCATTCTGACGGACGTTTTCCGGTAATTATACAAGGTCTACCCGAGTCGCCGGTGTCTCAGGTTACGCTGAAAAATATGTATTTGAATATGGGGGGAGGGATCTCTCAGCAAGATGTGCTTACGCAATCGCCTACTCTCGTGAGTAATTTCTTTGCCCTAGAAGAAGACGCGCCGCGAAAGTCAGCCTTTGACGTACCCGTTCGCCGTGAGGCTTACCCTGAACCTAGCATGTTCGGCCTATTACCCGCATCAGGCGTGTATATGCGTTATGCCCGAGATATCACGCTGGAGAACATTAATATGCAACTGGAAGCCCCAGACTCACGCTCTGAATTGGTGTTTGATTCTGTCAGCGATATAGAGCTTCGTAACCTGACATTGCCTGACAGTGAAAAGGCTGAGGAGATAACGGTGATTAACAGTGACAATATTGAAGTGTCATCCTCAAATGGAATGCTGCAGAGTTTGTCTGCCAGTAAGGCAGAAAGTTTCAGTGGATTTTGAGGCCGTTAAATCCGGGAAGCTGTCTTTATCACGGGTACGTTAAAGAGAATCTTTACTGTGTTTGTTTTGCCGCATTAATACCGAATTCTAGACGTGGGTTTGCAAAAATATAATTGAATCAAATAGCTAAGTTTTATACTCTTCCGAGGATTGGATGTTTAGGTGTCGCGTTTTTAAGTAAAACACATGCCTGAAGTAATGGACTAATTGAAGTAGTAGTTATGAAAACTTTTTTGGTTGAGTGGTTAAGCCTCGGTATTTTCTGGGGACTTGCGGTTTATTTTTGTTTTATCGGCTCGGAAGTCGGTCTTAAATATTGGAAACGCAAGCTTGTCATCGGAACTCCTTTTTTTCTGATTTTCTATTTTCTCGTTCACGCTTACGGCGTACCTCGCTACTTCGTTTACGATCAGGTGACGCCGAAAACCCTGGATGGAGAAGTGTATTATCCTGCCGTAAAGAATCATCTTCTATTTCAGGGCACGTCATATAAAGACTACGGTATTATTAGTGAAAACCTCGACACGTTTAAGGCTAGTGAAGAGTACTTCTCCGCATTTGGCGTTCAGCCGCTGAAAGAATATCCCTCGGTGAAGGGAGTGAAACGTTGGTTTAATGAACTGCTGCTTGTTGGCTACTTTGTGCTGTGGTGGCTGTTTCTCAATAAATTTCATAATGCCAGTGCGGCAAGTGAGCTGTACAAGGTCGCTCGAAAGGGCTCGCGACTGGAGCACTATCAAAGCTATCTGAACGCATCTTATTCTATTCGCTTTTTTCAGCCCCTGAAGCGACGTATCGTTAAGCGAGATATGGGAAAAATTCGCGAGGTTTACCTTCAAGCCTTGCAGCGGGTACTCCTGCAGTTGATGACAAAGGCCCATGAAAATAACAGGCCGCTGTTAACGTATTTACATCAACAGCTAGGGAGTTCTCCGGAAGCGTTTCCCAGCGTGATGGTGAAGGCGACTGTTGACGACCATTCCACCTTTGAAGCTGCAGAAAAAATTGAGAAACCGGCTGATATAAAAAGAAACTTTTATATGCCGACTAATGAGAAGCTATCTTCCGCCCTGACAGCACGAGTTGTCGGAACACTCAATCAATTTCTACCTGAGAAACTGCTCAAAACTGGTGAGGAGGCAATTACGCATCCAACTGCGGCCTTGTCCTGTGAGCTTAATGCGGCACTATATAATCTCGCGACTTTTGACTCAGGTAAGTCTGTATCGCTCGTTAAAATTTATAGTAGCCAGAACATTGCTCCTAATAGTCAGGGGCTTCATCTAGGGAGAACCGCTTTTGGGTTTCCTCAAAAGCTATACCCGGATAACAAGGGCAGGAGTCAGTCATACTGCGTAAACCTTCTTGCTCAGAAGGTGGTGAATAACGTCTTCTTCACCGATTTAAAACAGGTTGGTGAAAACAACGAACAGGCGAAAGCCGTGCTTAAGCAAAAGCAGGAAGCGCTGCAGAAGCTTCAGCAATCGCTGTTCGATACCATCATCAAAGAGTGCAAATCCACCGTAAAGGGTGCCGCGCTAGCCGAAGGGGTGAGTCAGGCCATAGAGCGTAACCAGGCACTGTTTGACAGTGTGATGGCAGACACGCATCAGCTTATTGCTGACCATGCTGAGTTATTTGCCGATATCGTCGCAGAAGAAGTGGCTGCTGGTTTGCTTGAAGGACTTGCGGAGGCGGCCAGTGAATAATTGGATGAAAGGGGCGGTAGTTTGCCTTGTATTAACGGTGCTGATGTCTTGTGCAAAAGTAACCAAACTGAAGGACATAGCCCAGGAAGAAGGTGTGGCAACGGCAACGGGGTGGGGCGTGGACACGTTGTTGCAGTACCTTGATGTCGATTACCTGTTTACAAAAATGGAGGAAAATCGGGTTCATAGTGCAACAAGCGGAAAAGGCGTTTCTCTGACCTTGGTTAATTGGCAGTCAAACGTGGTTATTCACGCGAAACCGGTAGACACAGTCGGCGCGAAGCGTCGGATTTTTGCTAGTAACTACCTTAAGCCCGGCACCTATATTTTTACCTCCGCCATTGGCAGTGCGTCGAAAACGCTTACGCTGAACAAAGACACCCGTTTTGACTTTTTTGAACTGGCCAAGGCGCTAAAGGCGGATGTCAGTAAAGGTCGCGGTAGGCTAACGCTTAACATTACCCCGAAAGATGCCCGAATAGTTCTTTACGGCACGCCGGAGAAATACCACAAAGGCATTAAGCTGCCCGAAGGCAAATACACAGTTAAAGTTACCAGCCCCGGTTATGAAGACGAGGCGGTGAGCCTTACGATTAAAGACGACCAGCTCACCACCGAAACAATCAACCTTAAACGCCGACAGGTATCAAAAACGCCGCAATCGGGCCAGCCGGAAGTGGAAAGAATCGTTGTAACGGGTTCTAAGAATGGCAATTGGAAAGAGGTGGAGATTGGAACCGGAGAACTAGTTATTACTCCGCAGCGTGATGACATTGCTTTTACCATCGTCGCCTCGTCCGGTGATGTGTATCAGAACTCACCTTCACTTGAGTTACCCATAGGTGATTATCGTGTAACGGCGAAAATGGTTGCTACCGGTGAGATACTGGAAACAAAGTCAGTACGTATTCTTGGTGAACAGCGACACACCGTGAACTTCTCTGTTCCCGAGCCAGCGATTGACACAGAGTTGCCGGTGATACTCATGTTTAAGACCAGTCAGCTTAATCGTCAGCGGGTAGAGATCACGCTAACAACGGCTAATGGCGATACAATTCGACATCGTGAACGTATGGGCCGTAACGGTCTTGAAATCGAGTTGAAACTCATGACTGGCGAGTATGAAGCAGAGCTTGTTGCAAAAGGCGTAGAATACGATCTAGGCACAATTCGAATAGCCAGCGACAAGAGTAATAAATTTCAGTTTTTACTCGATTAACAGAATTAGTCTTCCAGCAGTGGCTCTGCCACTGCTTCTAATCCATTGAGCTTGATCTCGTACATAAGCGCCAATTGTTCGCCCAATTTGCCTTGGGGAAAGCCTTGCTTGTGAAACCACACCAGATAGGGCTCTGGTAAATAAAACAGCTTTCTACCTGCATATTTGCCAAAGGGCATTTGCGCGTTTACTGCGGTTTTTAAAAACGCCGGGTCCATTAGTTTTCCTGCTTTTGTTGAAGTGTCCACAGGCGGGCATATTCGCCTTTCTGCGCGAGCAATGCGTGATGGGACCCTTGCTCAGCCAGTTCACCATTTTTCAGTACCAGGATGTTATCCGCATCGGTAATTGTGGAAAGGCGGTGAGCAATCATCACACTGGTATGATTCGATGCCAGTGCAGACAGCGCTTGCATGATGGCCTGTTCGGAACCGCTATCGAGTGAGGATGTGGCTTCGTCGAACACCATTATCGGAGGATTTTTAAGTACCGCCCTGGCGATGGCGACACGTTGTTTTTCGCCACCAGATAATTTTAAACCTCGTTCGCCTACGCGGGTATCGCCCTTTTCCGGTAACTGTTCGATAAATTGTGAAAGATGAGCTGTGTCTATTGCGCTTTCAATGGTTGATTCGTCGGCACTCGGATCGCCGTAGCGAATATTTTCCATCAGCGTATCGTTAAACAGTACGGTATCCTGAGGCACAATGCCCAGGTGTTTGCGCAAAGATTGCTGGGTTATGTGGCGAATGTTCTGACCATCTATGGAGATGTCACCCGAAGTGGCATCGTAAAAGCGGAACAGTAACTTAATCAGCGTTGATTTGCCTGCTCCGCTCGCACCCACGATAGCGACTTTCTGACCGGGCAAAATCGTGAAACTAATGTCTTTAAGGATTGGTCGGTCTTCACGGTAGCAAAAACTCACCTGCTCAAAACAAATTTCACCTTTATCTACGCTCAACTCGATAGCATTTTCCGCATCTTTCACAGACGACGAAGTATCCAAAAGCGAAAACATCTTATCTATATTGGCCATAGAGCCGCGGATTTCCCGGTAAACAAATCCTAAGAAGTTCAATGGCATAAAAATTTGCATGGTGAACGCGTTTATCAGCACGAAGTCACCAATGGTCATGTCACCCGACGCCACGCCATAAGCGGCGTTTGCCAGCATAGCGGTCATGGCAGCGGCGATAATAAATGCTTGCCCACTATTCAGTGCAAACAACGACAGGCGGTTTTTACGACGAGCCACCTCCCATTCGGCAAGATTACTGTCGTAGCGTGATGCCTCGTAACCTTCATTGTTGAAATATTTAACCGTTTCAAAATTCAGCAGGCTGTCTACTGCGCGGGTGTGGGTGGTAGAGTCGGCTTTGTTCATGGCATGAACGTAACGGGTTCGCCAGTTGGTGGCTTTCATTGAATACCACACGTAGGCCACCACGGAAGAAAGGATGATCCCGGCGAAAGAGAAGCCATATTGTGCGAACAACAGGCCAACCACAATAGCGATTTCAAGCAGTGTGGGGCCAATATTGAACACCATAAAACGCATCAGAAAACTGATACCGCTGGTGCCGCGCTCGATATCGCGAGACAACCCGCCTGTCTGTCGGTTCAGGTGAAAATTTAAATCCATCTGATGTAAATGCTCAAAGACTCTCAAGCCCATTCTGCGCATGGCTCGTTCGGTCACCCGGCCAAACAGGGTATCGCGAATTTCGCCGATGATGGTGTTCAATAGTCGCAGGGTGCCGTAGGCAATGATCAGTGAAAGTGGTACTGCAACAAGACCCGTTGCGGTATCTTCAGTATTCAGGCCATCGACGGTGTATTTAAGTACGTAAGGTAGGCCAATTCCGGCAAGCTTGGCTAAGACCAGGCAGGCGAGGGCAATAAAGACACGGGTTTTGAATTCCAGCAAGTAAGGCCAAAGTTGTTTTATTACATGCCAGCGCACGGGTGTGTCGGGAGAAACGTCGGAACGTGAAGGTCTCATCTTGAAATTTTTGTGAACGACAGCATGTCTACAGGGTATCTCAAAGCGTTGCTCGCTCAAAGTTTAACGTTGGTTGACATGAGTGGGGTATAAAGCCACGCATAATCCATGATAAAGTGAATTTATAGTAGTTTTATCTTACCTATTTGTCCCACAGAGGTGATTTCTTTGTTACAGGATAGCTTTGGTCGGCGGTTTCATTATCTTCGCCTGTCGATTACAGAAGCATGCAATTTCAAATGTCAGTATTGCCTTCCGGACGGTTATCATGGCCCATCGGACGATACTTTTTTGACGTTGCCCGAGATTGATACTCTGGTAAAAGGGTTTGCCGGTCTCGGCACATCTAAAATCCGTATTACAGGCGGTGAGCCAAGCCTGCGTCGCGACTTCATAGACGTTATTCGCTTGTGTAGAGAAACCGAAGGTATTACGAAAGTTGCCACCACCACCCACGGCGGTCGTATGGCCCGCGACGCTGCAGCATGGAAAAACGCTGGGCTCGATCAAGTTAATGTAAGTATTGATAGCCTGGACCCGCGTCAGTTTGCCGATATTACTGGTCAGAACAAACTAACCCAGGTCCTTCAGGGCGTAGACAAAGCCATTGAGGTGGGCCTGGACGTTAAGGTGAATGCGATTTATTTGAAGCATTTTGCCGGTAAGCAACTACAAGAATTTAAAGATTGGCTTAAACATATGCCTGTCACATTACGCTTTATCGAGTTAATGGAAACCGGCGATCATCCACATTTTTTTGCCGATCAGCATTTGTCAGGCTTACCATTAAAGAGCCAACTTCTCGCTGAAGGTTGGATGCCGGTAATTCGTGGTAAAGATGCGGGACCCGCGCAGGAATTTCACCACCCGGATTACGCCGGGCGGATCGGGCTTATTATGCCTTACAGCAAAGATTTCTGTGCTACCTGTAACCGTTTACGTGTCGCCGCTAACGGAAAATTGCATCTTTGTTTGTTCAGTGAACATGGCATCGATATTCGCCCTCATCTGCAAAATGCTGACGTGAATGCGCTGATGGCACATTTACAGCAGTTGTTAATGCAAAAACACGCTACACACTATCTTCAAGACGGAAATACCGGCGCCACATCTCATCTCGCCATGTTGGGCGGGTGATAACGTACTGCGATACTAATCGAAATTACTTATGGTGGCCTTAACCCGCTGGTAGCGCTTGTCCTGTTCTTCCGATAACGTCGCCGCTTCTAAGGTTTCCATACACTTAAAAATGATTTGTTTATTTTCTGGTGTGTGGCGGGCAGTGTTGTCTCGAATTTCTGCGGCAGTGGTTTGTAGCAGGTTAAGTGCAATCGCTGCATTCTTGGGCATCACCGTGAAGGCCTGACGGAAAGTGGTGAGCGCTTTGTCTAATTCGCCACGCTGGAACTGGGTGACAGCAATATTGTTGAGCATTTTAGGGCTGTCAGCGATTTCCCTCTTTTCTTGTTTCTGTTGTTTCAAGTAATGCATAAACAACTCACTTTGTTCATCGCTGGTATTACATCGACGTTCAATCTCGTCCAGAATCGCTAACGCATGATCTTGCAAACCAACTTCATGAAATGCCTTCGCCCGATCCATGAGTGCATCCATATTTTCCTGCTCCCACTCACTACCATCGAGCTGGCTCAACAAGTTTCTGGCTTTATCTGTTTCATCCTGAAGGTAGTATATTCGCGCATCGATGACTTTAAGTTCGTTATCAACGGCCGCTTTAGGGAAAGCTTCTTTCATCTGGCGAATAAAATCATGGGTTTGCTTCACCAGTTTTGCTGTTTCACTAGCGTCTGCCGTCATGGCGAAATCAATACCGGCGCGTGCTACGTTCAGGTAGTTTTCAGGCTTATCATGGAAAGAATTCTTTGCGTATCTCACAACCCGCTTCGCAGCATCAAACTGGGCAGGGTAGTCACGGGTGATTTTTGATAAATCTACCGCTTGTTGGTGACGGCCCACGTTACTCGGGGATATGTGGGCAGCAATGTTCACAGATTCTAGCGCATCATCGAATTCCTGTTGCTTGATTTGCAGCGCAGTAAGTAAGTCGTAAGCACTAAGCATGGCGTCGGGTTGAAACGCCAATCGCAGAATCAATCGTTCAGCTTCATCATCTTTATCCAATTGCAAATAGCAGCGCACTAAACCTAACTGTGCCCAGGTAAAATTTTGCACGTTGATAATGGCTTGATAAAAATCCTCAGCCTCTTCTACACGGTTACACAGTAATAAAAGCTCGCCTTTGGTGCGAAGCGCTAGAGGAAAAAATTCTGCGTTTTTCGGTTCAGTGAGGAAACGTTCAAGCTCAGATAGCGCGCCGTTAAAGTCACTTTGGTCCATCAACGCGTAAATGTCTTTTAACACTTGTTTGCGGGTTAATACCCGCGTGAGCCTTTTATCCAGCTCGCTTACAGAAAAAGGTTTTGCGAGGAATTCGTCAGGCTGCAATTCAACAATAGAGTGGACAATTTCCGCCGTTGTGTCGGCTGAAATGAATACGAAAGCGGTAGTAAGGGGCAGAATTTTATGTGCTTTTAACTGTTCATACAGGAAGTAACCTTCCTTTTCTTCACGTAAATCATAGGCGCATACAACCAGTTCAAAGTGCTCGCTTTTAATTAGCTTCAACGCTTCATCGGCGTGATCGATATAGCTAATTTGCTGAAAGCCTAGCTCTTCCATGGTGTATTTCAGATAGCCTTTCGCAAGAATTTGATCGTCGACGATTAAAACGCGAATAGCCCGGGCCAGTTTGGTATTCATTATAGGTGTTACTACCTGTCCAAAGTAAAGCAAAGTTCTATCGGTTTATCGGCAGAAACCCGCAAAACTATTAGGAAAATCAACTGCAATAGTGTTTTTAAACCATATCACGGTTTTATTCGAAAAGAGAAGAAATAGCGTTTTTGAAGGTGGAGCAGAGAAGTGGTGGACGCTACTGGACTTGAACCAGTGACCCTCGCCTTGTAAGGGCGATGCTCTCCCAACTGAGCTAAGCGTCCAGATTTTTTGCTGCAACAAACTGTAAGTAGATGGTGGACGCTACTGGACTTGAACCAGTGACCCTCGCCTTGTAAGGGCGATGCTCTCCCAACTGAGCTAAGCGTCCGATAATTTGTTGCTAAAAGAAAGAAACTCTCACAGAGATAGTGAGAAAGTGGTGGACGTCTACTGTGTCTCGCAACGAAGTTGTTGAACCAGTGACTCTCGCCGTACCAATTCAAAAGAATTGGTGGACGCTACTGGACTTGAACCAGTGACCCTCGCCTTGTAAGGGCGATGCTCTCCCAACTGAGCTAAGCGTCCTCTTTCTTTTCAAACAGCCCACTGCTTAAAAAGAGTGGTGGACGCTACTGGACTTGAACCAGTGACCCTCGCCTTGTAAGGGCGATGCTCTCCCAACTGAGCTAAGCGTCCGCTGTTTGTTTACTTGTCCGTGCTGGGCAAGTGGGGCGGTATTATAGGGTTGCATGCGAAGGTGTCAACAACAAAATTACGGAAAAATGACTGCTTGCCTGATTTACGATCAATTCGGCCATCCTCGTTGATTATCTCTTCGAAGTTTGACGGAAAATTCATCAGAAATCAGTCTGGCACAGTAAATTCACTCATTGAACCGCTGATATTTCACTGTCACGCGATGGCTGGCTTTTGTAGTGCTGCTTTGGCTGGTAGAATGCAGCCAATTTTTTCATTCATTAATAGATAGAGAAACATAATGTCTGTCGTTACGCGATTTGCTCCTAGCCCTACAGGCTATCTTCACGTTGGTGGTGCACGTACTGCACTTTATTCCTGGTTATATGCAAAAGCCAAAGGTGGCGAGTTTGTTCTTCGTATAGAAGATACCGATCTGGAACGTTCAACGGATGAAGCCAAGCAAGCCATTCTTGATGGTATGCAATGGCTGGGTTTGACCTGGGATAAAGGTCCTTATTACCAGACACAACGTTTTGACCGTTATAAAGAACTTATTCAGCAAATGCTGGATGAAGGTAAAGCCTATAAATGCTTTATGAGTTCAGAAGAACTGGACGCCATTCGTGAAAAGCAAAAAGAGAACGGTGAAAAGCCTCGTTATCCTGGCACCTGGCGTGACCGTACTGATCACCCTGAAGGTCAGCCTTTCGTTATTCGATTCAAAAACCCGCTGGAAGGCTCGGTTGTTATTAATGATCACATCCGCGGCAAAATCGAAATCAGTAATAAAGAGTTGGATGATTTGATCATTCAGCGCTCAGACGGCTCTCCTACTTATAACTTCTGTGTTGTCGTCGATGACTGGGATATGGGCATCACCCACGTTGTGCGTGGTGAAGACCATATTAATAACACACCTCGCCAGATTAATATTCTGGAAGCGCTGGGCGCGCCGGTACCTGAATATGCTCACGTATCAATGATTCTGGGCGATGACGGTAAGAAACTGTCTAAGCGTCATGGCGCTGTGAGTGTGATGCAATACCGCGATGATGGTTACCTTCCGCAGGCTGTACTCAACTACCTGGTGCGTTTGGGGTGGTCTCATGGTGATCAGGAAATCTTCTCACTGGAAGAAATGATTGAATACTTCGATCTTGATGCCATTGGTCAATCGGCTTCTGCTTTTAATACAGAAAAGCTGGTGTGGCTGAACCAGCACTATATGAAAACATTGCCAGCGAGTGAGGTTGCCTCACGCCTTAAATGGCACTTTGACGAAATGAATATCGATTTAGCAACGGGTCCTGCGTTGGAATCGGTGATTGCTATTCAGGCCGACCGGGTAAAAACCTTAAAAGAGTTGGCTGAAATCAGTACCTATTTTTATCAGGACTTTGATGAGTTCGATACCAATGCTGCGAAGAAGCATCTTCGTCCAGTTGCAAAAGAGCCATTAGAAGTGGTTAAAGAAAAACTGCTAGCAGTAGAAGAGTGGAATCCTGAAAATATCGGTGCAGCTATTAATGCCGCGGCGGAATCTCTTAGTGTAGGTATGGGGAAAGTAGGCATGCCGTTGCGTGTAGCGGCGACCGGAAGTGGCAACTCTCCATCGCTGGATGTGACGTTGAATTTGCTCTCAAAAGTCAAAATTGAAGAGAGAATAAACAAAGCGCTTACTTTTATAGCAAACAGAGAAAATTCCTAAAAAAACCGTTGACAGGGCAGTGGGGTATGCCTAGAATGCGCCCCGCTGTCACGGAACAGTCACACGAAAACACAGTGACCATTCCATGTACGGGGCCATAGCTCAGCTGGGAGAGCGCCTGCATGGCATGCAGGAGGTCGGCGGTTCGATCCCGCCTGGCTCCACCAAATTCTTATAGAATTTACAGTAGTCGGAATGTACTTTCCGGTAAGTTCTTAGGTAAGGCAAAGAATAAGGCCGCTCATCTCGCGGGCTCGATTCGCCTTACTGAAAATCTCGGAAGCTTGCTTCCGAAAGAAGATTTTCAGTCCCCTTCGTCTAGAGGCCTAGGACACCGCCCTTTCACGGCGGTAACAGGGGTTCGAATCCCCTAGGGGACGCCATTTATATCGC
>NZ_JBSWWZ010000002.1:0-758356 GCF_056160345.1 Alteromonas sp. ABV4_515 | reverse complement strand
AAATATATCGAAAAACTTTTATGAATCGTCGGTTGACACTCTTAACGAGTGCCCACACAGATTGTCTTGTTATACATTTTTAAAGAACAATACTAAGTGCTTATTTAAAAGCTCTACTTAGCGGCTTCGAAGCTTTACCCCGAAGCGGGACGCGCATTCTACGCGCTTCGCTTTCAGTGTCAACATCTTTTTGAAAGTTTATTTCGCAAGTTGTTTTGGCTGAAAACCGTTATTTGAGGTTAAGATAACTTCCTATAACGACTTCTTCGTGGTTCGTTTGACGTTCCCCGTCGAAGTGGTGCGCATTCTACGCTCCAGAGGTTTTTCGTCAACCCCTATCTGTCATAAAAATGAAAAAAGCGACCTATTCGGTCGCTTTTTGTTCAATCATCAAATTAAAGCATCAAATTGCACTGTTTTCAGTGCTATTCAGGTTTCTTACTATTGATGTTGTCGCTATTCACGTTTTCCTGCTCTGATGAGACTGATTCTTCATGAGTCGTAAAGTCTGCATCTTTCTCTTCATGATCACCTACGACATCATGAAGTGTCATCTTATCTACCGTTCTAAATGTATTAATAGGCCCTGCTAATGCGTACAAGGCAAACACCAGGAATAAAACAAGTGCAGGCTCGGTCGCCACAACAACAAAGATGAGCATAATGATAAGCAAGGCAACGAAAGGCACTTTTCCATTCCAATTCACTTCCTTAAAGGAATTGTATTTAAAGTTACTTACCATGAGTAAACCTGCAGCCCCAGTTACTAAGGCCACGATAACGCCGTAATCATCGCCATTAGCACCGTATTCAACGCCGACCCACACTAGACCAGATACGACGGCAGCGGCAGCTGGACTCGCGAGCCCCTGAAAGAACCGTTTATCAGCAATGCCAACCTGGGTATTGAATCTTGCTAAACGTAATGCTGCACCCGCTACATAGATGAAGGCAGCTAACCAGCCAAATTTACCTAATTCACTTAATCCCCAGTTATACGCCACCAATGCAGGTGCTATACCGAAAGAAACCATATCAGCCATTGAGTCATACTCGGCGCCGAAGGCACTTTGTGTATTCGTCATTCTGGCAGCCCTACCGTCCAGGCCATCGAAAATCATGGCAACAAAAACTGCAACCGCAGCGGCTTCGAAACTCCCGTTCATCGAAGCGACTATTGCATAAAAGCCTGAAAATAATCCGGCTGTGGTAAGAAGATTAGGCAATAGATAAATGCCCTTCCGTTTGGTATCTGTCATACACCCTCTTATGTTTAAAGCTGACTGGCACATTATTTCATACATCAATTGTGCACGCACGGCTCAAATTCAAAAGCACGCCGAATAACTTAGTATGTGACCACATACGTTAAAAAACGTTTTTTGATCTTACAATAAATAGCTGTATTTAATGAGAAAAATCTGATTTTAGCAGATCTTGCCAATGTCAGTATTTTTTACGTAGGCTATTTCAAACCTAAAATTTTGGCGTAAAAAACCTAATATATTCATAACCTTAAAAGTTGGCACATTTAGTGCTGAGTTGTCTTTGAGGTATGAAATCGAGGTATAAAAGGGGTTTTTAAATGAAATTAAGTAAAATTGCGTCAGTGACGACACTCGTCCTTGCCGCTGCAGCTGCTTCTGCTCCTGCCCATGCTACATGGGGCGGTAAGGGCAGTAATTGGCACAGTGGTTGTGGCAGTGATGGTAATACCGGCTCAGGTTGTAACGCAGCTGATTATTTCGATGATGATCTGAAATATGAGTTGGTATCAGATGGTATTTCTGGAGCAGTAGTAGATGGCGTTACTATCAACGCATCAGCGTATTCAGATACTGCGGGCTTTGTTAGACAAGGCAACTATGGCGATTACAAAATGTATGGTGACGGCATCGTAGAAGCGGCTGATCTAGCACAATACGGTTCTGGCTACGGCGTTGTTAACGCCGATGAAAGTTACCATGAGTCGCCTGAACACTCTGCAGATAACGAATGGGAAGCTTACTGGGCTAGTAAAGACGGTAAGAAAATCGTTAATTACGAAACAGACTTTGATTACATCCTTATTTCTTTTGATGAAGAAGTAAATGTAACAGGTGCAACTTTCAGTTGGCTGTGGGAAGACACTGAAACTCAGGTATCTGTAGCGGCTCTTAGCGATACATCAATGCTAACGTCTGGTGCAAACACTTGGTCAGATATCGCTGGTAGCGCGATGTCTGTTGGCTCGTTCGATGTACTGAACTGTGACGACACTAACCTGGCCATGGTTGATATGGAAAGTGTTTATTCTCAATACTGGATTATAGGTGCGTATAACACTGTATTTGGTGATATCGGGCATACTATGTTCAACGACGGCTTTAAGTTAGCGTCTATTGGTTTCAATGCGAAAGGCGGAGACACTCCTCCAACTAACCCACCAACAGAAGTAACCGAACCTGGTACTTTTGCTATGTTATTCATGGGTGGTGCACTGGCCATGTGGCGTAGAAAGCGTAAAGCATAATCCCAGCGATTACGCTCTACAGGCTTCGTATTTGAAAGGTGGCGTATGCCACCTTTTTTAATTCACTCAAATTCAGGTGTGATATGAATAAACAACGGATTTTAACTTCATTAGTAAGAAACGCGCTCTTCGGTGCCATTGGTATGGTCACGTTCTCTTCTGCGTCGGCAACAACTTTTGAAGACTACGAGCAGGCTTTGGATGCTTATAACAACAAGCGCTACGAAGAATCCTTTGTTCATTTAAAAAATAGCCTGAAAAAAGACCCTGATAATCTGACAGCGAAAATCCTGATGGGTCGATTACTACTGCAAAACGGTTATGTTCGAGCGGCTGAACTGGAATTCCAGGAAGCCATTGATATGGGAGCAGACCTTAACCTGGTTGCTGAGCCTCTCGGTACCGCTTGGTTATTCATGAACCGTTTCAGCGACATTATTGAATTTCAAGACTATAAACGTCTTGGGTCGAAGCAAAAATCTGCATGGCTACAGATACGGGCAACGGCCTGTACCAAATTAGACGATGACAAATGCGCAGGTCAAGCTTATCAAGATATGCTGACAATGCCGTTTAATCACGAGAATGCCTTTACCGGCCTGGCCGCCATTGCCATGCGAGCCGACGATCTGAAAAAAGCTGAAGACTACTTAAACCAATCTAAGTCTATTAATGAAGACAACGCTATATTGTGGCGTCTTATGGGTCAGCTTACTTACCGGAAAGGTGATGTTGATGGCGCAATTACAGACTTTAAACATGCATTAGACATAAGCGCAGACGACCCCATTGCGTTACGTAACCTCGTGAACATTTACATTGCACGTGATGACTTCGAAAGTGCACGCAAATACGTTGACGAAATCATGTCACGTACGCCAGATGATCCACTTGCCATTCTACTCAATAACTGGCTGATGACTCAGGAGCAAACGATACGTTCTAGTAACACAGAAATGCAGAAGCTCAGCAATACCCTGTCAGAACTGTCTCCTGACGTGGTTGAGTCTCAACCTCTACTGATTTATATCAGCGGCCTCACTGCCTACTTTAACGGCAATATTGAAAAAGCAGTGGGTGACTTTGAGCGTTATTTGAATAAAACGCCAGACGACTTACAGGCAATTAAGCTGCTAGCGAAAGCCTATATTGCCACGCAGCGTCCTAAACTTGCATTAAGTTTACTTGAGAAGAAACAAACACTGCTAATGCAAGACCTCAACGCGGCACTCTTACTTGGTGACTTGCTCATCGACCAGAATAAGAGCTTTCGTGCTGACAGTTTAGTGCGTCTTCTTGAACAAGAATATCCTCGAACGCTTCAACTTGAGCTATTCAAAATTAAGTTGATGACTGTGCGCGGGCAGCGTGAAGAAGCGTTGGCACTGCTAGAGAAAAACTATGAAAGCCAACAGCTAAATCCAACGTATCTGTTTACGTATACGTCCATGAAGATGCGTTATGGTTTTTATGATGACGCCCACAAGAGTGCAGACGCACTTATCGATATATTTCCAGACAAGGCAGATGTCTATAACCTAAAAGCCAGTCTGTTTATGCAACAAGAAGAATACGATAAGGCCCGCGCACTGCTTAACAAAGCGCTTGAGCTGAATGATAGTAGCTTCTCTGCTCGCTTCAACCTTGCATCGGTAGACGCAAAGACAGGTCATGTTGCTGAATCTCTGACTATTTTGGACGAACTGATCGCCCAAGTGCCTCGACATGTTCCTTCAAAATTGCTTAAAGCGCAGAACTTACTGCTCCTCGGCGATATGGAAAATGCGATCGCTATTTACAACGACGTATTAGCCCTTCACCCTCGTAATGAAGAAGCTCGGGTGAAACTGGTTCAAATTAGCGCTGGCAAAGGCAACATGAATGATGCGCTGTACCAACTTGAGAAACTGCTTAAGGAAGACTTTGATAACCCTGCCTATCTACTTCAGAAAGCTGACATTCTGACGGGCATGGGCCGCAACGATGAAGCTGAGCAAGCTATTGTGCTAGCCCGCGACGGTATTCAGAACAGTGCGAAGTATCTCCAACGTTACGGCAATATTCTTATCAAGCTTGGTCGTCCGGGAGAGGCACTTGAAAGCTTCCTGAAAGCGCGCGAAATTTCGCCTTACGACAACAGTTTGGCCCTGCATACTGCAAAGCTGCAAATTGCTATGGGTAAAGTGTCAGATGCCGCGGGTACTATTTCATCTAGAATCGACCAAAATCAGAATAATCCTGAATTCTGGTATGTCGCGGGTTTGTTAGCTGAAAGCCGCCAGAGTTTTGATAGAGCAGCGCAAGCATACGGCCGCTCACTGGACCTTGCACCGGTTTACGCGCAACCACTTATCGCCGCTTACAAAATGGCAGAGCGCAACGATTACCCTAAAGGTTTCGTGCCTATTGCGTCGAAGCTGATGAAAGAGCATCCACAATATTTGTTACCAGCAAACCTTCTCGCCCAGTACTTTTACAACGCGGGTGAGTTCGAAAAGTCGGTACCGATTTACGCCCAGTTGGTCAAGTTACCTAATGTGCTTAATAAATCGAAGGTACTGAACCGCCTTGCTGAGATGACAGCCGATACCAACACTCAGCAAGCAAGTATCTGGATTAAAGAGGCATTTGAATTAAACGCTGCCGACCCCGAGATTTTAGATACGTATGGCTGGGTACTCGCGCAAGAAGGAAAATACGCGGAGAGTCTGGAAATGCTTCGCCGCGCGTTTAGCCGTCATGCAACGAATCCGAAATTGCGCTATCACCTTGGCTATACCCTAACGAAAATGGGTCGCCAAGGGGAAGCTGCCGAACACCTTGAGTTAGCGGCGAATTCAGAATTCGATTTCAATGGTAAAACTGATGCCAAAAAAATGCTGGCGATAAACTAAAATAAAGCCGCTTTAATAAAAAGCCGTGGTACTTCTCAGTACCACGGCTTTTTTGTTTTACGCGACACGCTAACCACGTTTGAGCGAACCAAAATTGCCTGGTTTACTCAGCCTAAGAATACTTAGACGATAATTAACTCATCATCCCGCACGTCGATGCGAATAGTCGACTCAGGCATTAACACACCAGACAATAACTGTTGCGCTAAAGGGTTCTCTATTTGCGTCTGAATAGCGCGCTTGAGTGGGCGTGCGCCATACACCGGGTCGAAACCGGCATCCGCCAATTTGTCCATGGCAGCACCAGACAATTCCAGTTTGTAACCTTTTTCAATTAAGCGCTGACGTAAGGAGGCAAGTTGGATTTTGGCTATCGATTTAATCTGCTCTTTGCCCAGGGGATGGAACACCACCAGATCATCTACCCGATTAATGAATTCCGGTCTGAAGTGCTGACTCACTACGCCCATCACTCGCTGCTTCATTTCATCATATTGATTGTCATCATGGGTGTCTTGAATGACATCTGAGCCCAAGTTCGACGTCATGATCACAACGGCGTTCTTAAAGTCCACCGTGCGTCCCTGCCCATCGGTAAGGCGGCCATCATCCAGTACCTGAAGCAGAATGTTAAACACATCGGGATGGGCTTTTTCCACCTCATCCAGCAGGATAACAGAGTAAGGCTTGCGTCTGACCGCTTCTGTCAAATAACCCCCTTCTTCATACCCCACATAACCCGGGGGCGCACCGACGAGTCGGGACACAGAGTGCTTCTCCATAAACTCCGACATATCAATGCGCACCAACGCTTCTTCGGTGTCAAACAAAAAGCCAGCCAACGCTTTGGAAAGCTCTGTTTTACCGACACCCGTCGGGCCGAGGAACAGGAACGAACCAATGGGTCGATTTGGATCGGCAAGACCGGCCCGAGACCGGCGGATCGCGTTTGAAACGGCACTTACCGCCTCAGCCTGGCCCACAACGCGGGTATGAAGAACGTCTTCCATACGCAGCAGTTTGTCACGCTCACCCTCAAGCATTTTGGCTACCGGAATACCGGTCCAACGTGAAAGCACATCGGCTATTTCTACATCGGTCACTTTATTTTTCAGCAACAGCGTTTCGCGCGTCTCATTCTCGGCCGCCTTTTCCAGCTTCATTTCAAGCTCGGGAATTCGGCCATATTGCAATTCGGACATGCGGTTTAGATCAGAGGCACGGCGGGCAATTTCCAAATCCAGTTTTGCCTGCTCGAGTTCAGTCTTGATAGACTGCGTGCCCTGCATGGCGTCTTTTTCTTCACGCCATATTTTATCAAGATCGCCAAATTTGGTTTCTGCCTGCTCACGTTCCAACTCGATCATTTCAAGTCGTTTATGACTGGCGTCGTCGGTTTCTTTTGCCAGCGCTTGCTCTTCCAACTTAAGCTGAATAATACGACGTTCCAATCTGTCCATTTCTTCAGGCTTAGAGTCGATTTGCAAACGTATGCTTGAAGCCGCTTCATCAATTAAATCAATAGCTTTGTCAGGCAACTGACGGTCACTGATGTAACGATGCGACAACGTAGCCGCAGCGACAATGGCTGGATCGGTAATATCTACCGAGTGATGGAGTTCATAACGTTCTTTCAAACCACGCAGAATAGCAATGGTATCTTCAACGCTTGGCTCATCCACCAGCACCTTCTGGAAGCGACGCTCAAGCGCGGCATCCTTTTCAATATACTGGCGGTATTCATCCAGCGTAGTAGCGCCCACGCAGTGAAGTTCCCCACGTGCAAGTGCAGGCTTGAGCATGTTACCCGCATCCATGGCACCCTCGCCTTTACCGGCGCCGACCATCGTATGCAACTCATCGATGAATAAGATCACCCGGCCTTCTTCTTTGGCGAGCTCATTGAGCACCGCTTTTAAGCGCTCTTCAAACTCACCGCGGAATTTTGCTCCGGCCACCAGCGCGCCCATATCCAGCGATAGCACACGCTTGTCTTTCAGACCTTCGGGCACTTCACCGTTAATAATACGCTGTGCTAAGCCTTCAACAATGGCGGTTTTACCTACACCAGGCTCACCAATCAATACCGGGTTATTTTTAGTACGGCGCTGTAGCACCTGCACGGTGCGGCGAATTTCATCATCACGGCCAATTACCGGGTCGAGCTTGCCCTGCTCTGCCCGCTCTGTCAGATCGGTAGTGTATTTCTCCAGTGCCTGACGAACATCTTCGGCATTCGGATCTGTCACTTTCTGACCGCCACGCATTTTGTCGATCGCGCTTTCCAACTGGTCGCGGGTGATGTTTAAACTTCGCAATAATTCACCAAGCTTGCCTTTGTCGTCTAACGCTGCCAGTACAAAGATTTCTGACGTGATGTATTCATCTTTTCTCTGCTGTGCAATTTTGTCACACAGGTTTAGCAAAATGCCGCTTTCTTTGCTTAGCTGCACATCGCCACCAATCCCTTCAACGCGGGGAAGACGCTCGATAGCTTCGGCCAAAGAAGAACGTAATGCATTCACATTAACGTGGGCCTGATCGAGAAGCGGGCGCACTGAGCCACCTTGTTGATTCAGCATGGCTGTCATCAGGTGCACGGGCTCAATAAACTGATGATCACGACCCAGTGCCAATGACTGTGCGTCGGATATCGCTAATTGAAACTTACTGGTAAATCTATCTAATCGCATGAAAAGCCCCCTGCAAAAGTAGTGCTATTTAAATAGGTATCGCACACATGCTATTCAAGTTCATTACGCAAAAAATTAGTGATGAACCTATCCACTCATTGATGTCAGTCAATCTTTTTAGTGTGTCATTACTATCTTTCTTTCCACAATCGAAAAATTTACAAACGGCTCTCACGTTTCGCGCACAGTGTTCAGGTTATGAACATGCCAGACACTCACATTGTTCATTGGCTGGACATATTCAATACCTATTGCCCGAAAACAGCGGCTGGCACAGGTGATGCTGTTAATAAGATGTACATCGACACCGATGAATCAAACACTGGCTCTGTGAGCCTAAACGAAAGAGGTTGTAATGACAGAATCATTCATTGCCAATGCGGTTTGGCAGGAAAAACTCTTTACCGGCAAATGGGTATCTGGTTCAGCCAAGCCGGTTTTTGTGACTGAACCTGCGTCTGGAAAAGAACTTGGACAAATCGCCATGGCGAGTCCAGAAGATGTGAGCCAAAGCTGTACTGCAGCGAAAAAAGCGTTCCCCGTCTGGTCTGCCACCCACTTTGAAGAGCGAGCTGCTGTATTGCGCAAAGCCGCTCAGGTGATGCAAGAGCACTTTAACGACATCACCGATGTGTTGATCCGCGAAAGTGGTTCAATTCGAGCAAAGGCCGAATTTGAAGTTTCACTCAGTATAAAAGTGCTGAACGAAAGCGCAGCCTTGCCTTCACAAAGTCAAGGAGAAGTCTTACCTGCCGCGCCGGGTAAAATTAGTATCGCCCGTCGTAAACCTTTAGGTGTGGTTGGCGTTATCTCGCCATTTAACTTTCCACTGTATCTGGCCATTCGTGCGGTTGCTCCGGCGCTTGCAGTGGGTAATGCGGTTGTACTTAAACCTGATCCCCGAACCGCCGTGTGCGGTGGCGTAACTATCGCTCGGGTGTTCGAATTAGCCGGGTTACCTGAAGGTATACTGCATATGTTACCAGGTGATGGCGCAGCCGGTGCCACATTAACCGAACACCCGGATGTGGCGATGATTCAGTTTACTGGCTCGACCAACGCGGGTAAAAAAGTAGGCGAAGCTGCCAGCCGCCATCTCAAAAAAGTATCTCTGGAACTGGGTGGAAAGAACTCTCTGATCATTCTGGACGATGCCGACATCGATCTTGCTATCGCGAACGCGACCTGGGGTGCCTGGTTACATCAGGGGCAAATTTGTATGTCGACCGGCCGCATTCTTGTTCAGCGTAAAATTTATCAGGCGTTTGTCAGTAAGCTGGCAGAAAAAGCCAAGCAACTACCAGTGGGAGACCCGGCCACCGAGCAGGTCGCACTGGGCCCAATCATTAATGAACATCAGCGCGATAACATTAGCCGAATTCTCAAAGCGGCTGTAGAAGGTGGCGCCAAAATAGAGGCTGGCGGCGATTATTCCGGTTTGTTTTTCCAACCGACAGTGCTCAGCGGTGTGACGCCGGAAAGTCCGGCATTTAATGAAGAAATTTTTGGTCCGGTTGCCGTTGTTATTCCGTTCGATACCGATGAGGAAGCAGCGCAACTGGCGAATCAAACCGAGTATGGCTTATCAGCGGGCATCATCGCGACCAATGTGGGGCGGGCGCTCAACTTAAGTCAGCAACTCAACACGGGTCTGCTTCATATCAATGATCAGACTGTCAATGATGAGGTGGTTAATCCATTTGGTGGAACCGGGGCATCCGGCAACGGCACCAGTGTGGGCGGCGCTGCGAATTGGGAAGAATTCACCCAATGGCAATGGCTGACTATCCAATCTGAAGCCCCTCGTTATCCATTATAAGGAATAAGGTAATGTCTGAAATTACGCAAATTCGCGCGGCAGTGACTCGCGCCAAAGGCGCCCCTTTTGAATTAGAAGAGGCGAAAATCCGTGCACCGAAAGACGATGAAGTATTGGTTAAAATAGTGGCAACCGGTATGTGCCACACTGATATGATTGTGCGTGATCAATACTATCCCGTCCCTCTTCCTGCAGTTTTAGGCCACGAGGGTTCCGGGGTGATTACGGCGGTGGGCCCGCTGGTAAAAGACCTTGAGGTGGGCGACCACGTGGTACTCACTTTCGGTTACTGCACACATTGTAAACCCTGTAATCACGGTCATGCCACCTATTGCCAGGAATTCTATCCTCGCAACTTCAGTGGCGTAGGAACAGATGGCGAAACCGCTATTCAAGATGCCAATGGTAAACCGCTGCACGATCACTTCTTTGCCCAGTCGTCCTTTGCCACCTATGCACTGAGTTTGGAAAGTAACGCCATCAAGGTAAGTAAAGACGCCAAATTGGAGCTGCTAGGTCCGCTCGGTTGCGGTATTCAAACCGGTGCTGGTGCGGTAATTAATTCACTAAAAGTCACGCCGGGTAGCAGTTTTGTGTCTTATGGTTCAGGTGCGGTAGGCTTATCATCAGTAATGGCGGCACGGGTTGCCGGCGCCACCACGATTATTGCAACCGACGTGGTTGAATCCCGTCTTGAACTGGCAAAGGAACTGGGTGCAACCCATGTTATTAACAGTAAAGACGAAGACGTGATTGAACGGGTAAAAGAAATTACCGGTGGTGGCGCCGACTTTGCCCTTGAGTCAACCGGCCGCCCTGCGGTGTTAAGACAAGGGATTGATGCCCTGGGGCTGATGGGCACCATTGGTGTAGTCGGTGCGCCAGCATTAGGAACCGATGCTACCTTTGACGTAAATGATGTGCTGCTCGGCGGTAAATCGATTCGCGGTATCGTTGAAGGTGATTCCACCCCAAAAACCTTCATTCCACAACTTGTAGAATTGTTTAATCAAGGCCGCTTTCCCTTCGATAAATTAGTTAAATTCTACGAATTTGGCGATATCAATCAGGCTGCTGAAGATAGCGAAAAAGGCATAACCTTGAAGCCCATCATCAAAATCGGCGAACTGTAAACTTGCCGCCACAGGAAGGGGTGAAATCACTCCTTCCTGCTATCAATAGCCAACTGACAATTTTACATTGTGATAACATCGGCACCAGATAAACTGGTAAAGGTGTTGCCGTGTTCAATAATCATGATCAAGAACTTATGATAAATCCTGATTTGCTGGATGATGCAAGGCGCCAGTTATTATTGGGGCACCCTCTTCCAGAGAATCTGTTACCGGATGCGGTAGCCCGTTCATGGCAGCGCTCCCGGGATGCGGGTTTACACCCCTGGGAAAGCCGGTTAGTAAACCGAGTAAATGACGACTATCCACTGTCAGAAACCGATGAACACTTAGCAGCCACCGCCCAACCGGAAATAGACCGTTTATGGGACGTGTTCGGTGGTGAAGATTGGTGTCTTTTCTGTGTAAATAGTGACGCGGTGATAGTGCGGAGCAAAACCAATGCCGGGACTCCGCCGCTGAGCATGCTTAAGACAGGTGTACGTGTGCAGGAAGCAGATATCGGTACCACGGCGCCAGCATGCACTTTGCGGGAAAAGAGGGCTTTTGTCTTCACCGGACCGCAGCATTATTTAAAAGAATTTGATCGGTTTTTCTGTGTATCGGTGCCTGTTTTCGGGCCTGACAATCAACTTGCCGGAGCCCTCGATATGACGGGCATTGGCGAACGTAATACCCAGGTTGTGTTCGAACAGCTGCGCTTATCGGCAATGGCAATAGAAAACCAATTATTCACCGATCACTATGCAGGTTGTGATATTTTCAGTATTCAGTCATCTCCCACATTATTGAACACACCCTTTCAAGGTTTAGTTGCTTTGTCAGCAAACGGCGATTTTATGGCCGCCAGTCACTCTGCAAGACAATTGCTTCAACTACGCATTTCTTCCCGGTCATTACCGTTTAATCAGAGCAGCCTGAAAAACCTCGGTGCCAGAACCGAAAAACGCGCTTTACCCGATGGCACCTATATCTATGTGCGCAATCTTGCCGCTGGTGTCACCACATTTAGAAATGCCCCGCAACAAAGCTATGTGCCGGTAAGTGTGAGTACCGAACCGGCCATCGAAAAGCAATTCGGAATTGCGGTAAAAGCGTGCAAAGCCGATATTCCCATTATGATTACCGGCGAGACCGGTACAGGTAAAGAAGTCTTCGC
Source organism: Alteromonas sp. ABV4_515 (assembly GCF_056160345.1). Taxonomy (NCBI): domain Bacteria; kingdom Pseudomonadati; phylum Pseudomonadota; class Gammaproteobacteria; order Alteromonadales; family Alteromonadaceae; genus Alteromonas; species Alteromonas sp. ABV4_515. The sequence goes on along the minus strand of NZ_JBSWWZ010000002.1, from coordinate 746,146 downwards.
CAAAGCACTACACGATACTATTGATGCTGACTCGCCCTTTATTGCAATTAACTGTTCAGCGATGCCCGAAAACTTAATTGAATCGGAATTATTCGGTTACGAAGAAGGCAGTTTTACCGGCGCTAAAAAAGGTGGGGCGAGAGGAAAATTGGAAGACGCGAATGGTGGCACTCTATTACTTGATGAAATTGGTGACATGCCACTTCGACTACAAACCCGCTTACTCCGTTTTTTACAAGAGCGACAAATCACCCGCATCGGCAGCTCAATGATTCGCCCGCTATCAATTCGCATTATTTGCGCTACCCACAGAGATTTACCGGCTATGGTGGCAAAGCAGATGTTCCGCGAAGACTTATATTATCGCCTGAAAGGTATGCAGGTAAAGTTGCCGCCACTGCATCTTCGTCAGGACTTACGCCGATTGATCACGACCATCGTGGCATCGTTCAACCACGCTGAAATTACTGAAGATGCCATGCAGTGGCTGATCAATCAGCCCTGGCCGGGCAACATTAGGCAATTGAGACAAACCATTCATTTAGCTACGGTAATCGCTGATGGAGAGAAAGCGCTAAGACCTGAGCATTTTGTCGAATTCGACGCCCAACCTCAGGAATTAGAGCCGCTAACGTTGGCTAATATTGAGAAAAATGCCATTGAGGCCGCGGTGCAGCGCCACCATGGAAATCTCACTGCGGCGGCGCGTGAACTGGGAATATCCCGCACAACGCTATATAAAAAGCGAGAAAATTAACTCAGCTCTATGGCTTTAATACCAATAACAGAGACCATTCTGCCAGTGGTTTGATGGTGTTGATGGGTTGCACGGCGGTGAGAAAAAAAACGTGTTTCGTCGCGATAAGTGCATAACCCTGAGTTCACCACATGCTCTACACCACAAGCCGCTAATTGTTTGGCCGCTATGCCAGCCAAATCAAGTAAAGACTTTCCGGCGACACCGGCGGGCTTAATTACATCGTCGTATTGAGCAAATCGACTCGCAAGGGAATCGGGCACTTCATAACACGCCTGACTGATAGCAGGGCCGATCCAGGCGAGTAAATCCTGACTAGAGGCATGCAGTCGTTTAACGGTTTCGGCAATTATCTGACCTTCCAAACCCTGCCAGCCAGCATGAACCGCTGCGACTTCTGTTCCCGCTTTGTTAGTAAACAATACGGGAATACAATCGGCGGTCATGATTGCGCAGGCAACATCTGGCGTTCGACTGAATGATGCATCCGCATCAATGGCACCGGCTTCAAGTGATAGTAATGTGGCATCCAGTTCTACGACCGTATTGCCATGTACTTGATTTAGCCATATCAGCCTATCAGATTCCGGCAAGCCCGCACGATTTGCAAGCACATGGCTGGCATTGTCACCAACATGTAGGCCCACGTTCCGTCCTGCATAGACACCGGTGCTTTCCCCACCCGGTCGGGTCGAGGTATAGGCAAAGATGTTTGATGGCGCGGGCCAATCTGGAACAATCATCGATAACAATTAATAGTCGTCCATGCCTTTAATTTTAGTGTCTTCCCGTACAGTGGCAATCAGCTGAACCATGTCATCAGGAAGCGGCGCCTGCCAGGTCATCCATTCATCGGTCTCAGGATGAAACAGCGATAACTGTGCCGCGTGAAGCGCCTGACGAGGGAAAGCGCGTAATACTTCAACACACTCTTCTGTCGCACCTTTTGGCAAACGTGTTCTGCCACCATACGCCGTATCACCTACCAACGGATGCTTAAGGTGCGCCATGTGCACGCGGATCTGGTGTGTACGGCCGGTTTCCAGTTTCAGGCGTAGATGCGTGTGCGCGCGAAATTTTTCAATAACACGATAGTGAGTTACTGCCGGCTTACCGGTTTCACGAACGGCCATTAACGTTCGTTTCGTTGCATGTCTGCCAATAGGCTGATCAACAATGCCACCAGCAACCATTGTGCCGTATGCCAACGCTTCATATTCCCGGCTCATCACCCGGTCTTGAAGTTGATTTACCAAATGCGTTTGCGCCGGTACGGTCTTCGCCACCACCATTAATCCGGTTGTATCTTTATCCAAACGATGCACGATGCCCGCACGGGGAACAACATCGATACCAGGCACATGCGCCAACAAAGCATTCAGCAAAGTACCATCCTGGTTGCCCGCGCCGGGATGAACCACCAGATCGGCAGGCTTATTGATGATTAGAATAGAATCATCTTCATAGACGATATCTAAATCGATTTTCTGTGGCAGGCTGGCGGTCTGCACTTCCATTTCGGCTTTAACCTGAATAAATTCATCACCACACATTTTTTGACGTGGTGTGGTTAAAACGTCACCATCTACCGTGACATTGCCATCCAGAATCCAATTTTTTAGCTTTGACCGTGAATATTCAGGGAACAAATCAGCCAAAACCTGATCTAACCTCAGACCAAAATGACGTGATTCAGTGTTAGCCTCAAGTTTGACGGTATTATCAGACTGGGTCATATAACTCTTTCGCTGTTACAAAAAACGCATTATACCAACTCTTGCGCAGGTTAAATCGGAAAGTTTCCGGTTTTTGTGTGGAGTTTGCGTATTCGAGTGCGCTAGAATGCCTCTTACTAAATGCAGTAATAGACGTATCAGTCGGTTAAGCAGGAATAGACAACAGATATGAAACCAATTCGATTAATGATGCCACTGGTAGTGGGCGTCATGATTAGCGTGACGGGCTGTAGCTCATCTGACGATTCAGAAGAACGCGCAAGACTGGCCAACATGGGCTCTCAGCAAATGTACGACCATGCGAAACGCAGCATGTCAGTAGGTAACTTTGGGCAAGCCGCAACCACCCTCAGCGAACTGGATTCACGTTATCCGTTTGGTCCTTTGTCTAATCAGGTGCAACTTGATCTGATTTACAGCTACTACAAGTCAGGAAAAATTGACGAGACGTTGGCGACTATCGATCGCTTCATTCGTTTGAACCCTAATCACTCTGATGTTGACTACGCCTACTATATGCGTGGGCTAACCAACATGGAATCAGACGCCAACCTGTTTCAAGAGATGATGCAAATCGACCGTTCAGACCGCGATCCAACAAAAGCACGAGAAGCGTTTGAAGATTTTCGCCGTTTGATTCTGCAATATCCTGACAGCAAATACGCCGTTGATGCCAAAAAGCGCATGATGTTTATTAAACAACGTTTGGCGAAATATGAAATTGCCATCGCCCGTTTTTATATGCGCCGTGAAGCCTATGTTGCCGCTGCGAATCGTGGCCGCTATGTACTGGAAAATTACTCCAATACCGACCAGGTGCAAGAAGCACTTGAAATCATGGTTTCCAGCTACGACCTGTTAGGTCTGAACGAGCTTAAAGAAAACGCCATGAAAACGCTGAAACTGAATTTCCCAGACAGTGATTTTATTGGCTAAACGCCCTGCCTACATACAAAAAAGCCGGATTACTTTCTAAAGTAATCCGGCTTTTTTTATACATGAATATTACTGCACGAAGTCATTCATGTGCGATTGGTCGGGCAGCGCGTCGAACGCACCATAACGTGCTACAGCAACAGCACCGCATTGGGTAGCAAACCGCAGTGTTGTTAGAATATGTTCAAAGTTTCCTGCCCACTGCACAAATGAATGTCGGTTTACCACAGCGTTTGACATCATAAACAAGAATCCACCCACGAAAGCGTCTCCGGCTGCGGTAGTGTCAACAGCCTCTGCCTCGGGAACGGGAAACGTGCCATCTGTGTCCCGGGTATAAAACGACACGGGTTTCGCGCCATTGGTTAATAAAACCAATGAAACACCGCTGTCTAGCCATTGCTGAATTTTACTGTCTACCTGACTTTCACCATACAATTCGACAAGTTCTTCCCGGCTCGCCTTTATCATGTCTACTTTGCCTGCCGCATCGCTGATAACTTCTGGCGCCAATGCCACATTATCCCAGAATGCCGGACGGTAATTAATATCCAAACAAAGTACACTTTCTGCATCAGTAAATTGCTTGAGTCCGGCTTCGGTAACCTGTCGTAGCGCAGAGGTACTGAAAGACCCTGAGCAAAAACTCACTATTCGCGGGCGGTCAAATAGCGCGGATACCAAATCAGCTTCGGTTAAGTCGGTATGGGCGGCATTATCAATATAAAAATCGAAAGAGCGCTCACCCTCATCATCAAGACCTACGAATGCCAGCGCCGTTTTGCCTTTGTCAGAGAAAGCCGTGAATGTGGTATCGACGCCAAGTTCAGTTAACGTTTGATGTAAGTAATGTCCAAATTGATCTTTACCTAACTTTCCAAAAAGCGCGCTGTCTCCACCTAACTTAGCTACCGCCACAGCCACGTTCGCCGGCGCACCACCGGCAAATTTTCGGAAACTTTCAATCGTGCCGCTGCCGTTTTGCTCTTTGGTTGCAAGCATGTCGATTAATGCTTCCCCCATACACAATACCTGCATGTACTGTCTCCCGTTAACGTTTCAGACAATCATCTGATTAATATTAAAAAAGTAGACCCGCCAGGTCGACGTCCAGTCGTAAACCCACCACCCACGCATCAGGTAAATCTTCAGCGCGTGACCGCTCATTAAACTGATCGGGGTTGATGATGTAATGCAGGTTTGGCTGAATTCGAATGTGGTCATTAAACTGAATACCGTAGCTCAACTCCATCATTGTCTGACTGCTCGCAGGCATTCCTACGCCACCGTTCAACATCCTGAGCAGCGCCTGGTCTTCGAGGGCGTCGTCGCTATACTGCTGACGGGTTATCACAAACCCAATGGTGTCTTCGTCTCGTCCAGCAAAGGTGCCATGTTTAACAAATCCGGCTTTAATAAAGTAATCTTGCGTTAGCTCACCAGAAAGCCCTGTCAGAACCGCGCCGAAAACGGTAACACTACGTTGAGAATTCAAATCTGGTCGCAGCACAGTTTGTTCAAAACGCACAAAAGCACCTGAACGACCATTTCGTGTGGCATAGTCTTCAGCCGTTACTGCGGCAAAATCACCATTGCTGTCACGGGCTGGATCGGTATAGTCAGCACCATCGTACCAACCACCAATTTCATACTGCCGCGGATAGCTATCATTTTCCCAACTGGTTCTGTAACCCAGCGTTAACGGTACTATTACACCGGTTGATCCTGACGTGCGCCAGTCAAAACCATGATCGCCTGGTCGCTGATGTACGGTATTCTCTTCGTACACACCAGCATGAAAATACATCTTGTCATTGATGTTGTACTGGGCATGTCCTCCCCAACTCGAAACCGGCCACCAGGTAAAGTTACTGGTACGAAAAACGAAGGTTGGATTACCGCAGGCTGCGTTGGTCTGAAAATACTGGCATAACGATGAGCCAAGGAAACTGATGTTCGCCACGGTCCTGCCCGCTTCTACCTGAAGCTGACCATCGAAGAATGTCTTTTCAATGGTTAACCGGGCTAAGCGGGAGCTTTGTCCACCGTAAATTTCCTGCACCGAGGTACTATTACCAATGTAGTTTTGCGCCAGGTTCTGGCCATGACGATTCGTCAGCGCAACATGAATTTGGGTATCTTTCCATTCGACGGCCTTTTCCATATCGAAATCTGCGCCAAGGAAAAGTTGCCCGGCGTAGGCACTTCCGCGTTGCTCACCACCTTTCACATTGGCAGCCGCTTCCCCGGTGTACGCTGCTTGCCAGTGAATATAATCCATGCTGTTTTCAGCGGCAGTGGCTACGGAAGAATGACCCAGGCTGAATGCCAAAATGCCAGAAGAAACAACGCCCATCATTGGCATTACATTCATCATCGCCTGGTACAGACGTGGCTTCATTGAAATGCTTTTTCTGCTCATATTACGTCCTAACTGGGTGTAATCAGTAGGCACAACTCGATTACACCGTATTAACAGAGGTTCTGGAAACGCAATGTAAAGCAGGTGAAAATTTAAATCAACTTTTATTATTTAATTATTTACAAACTAAATTGGGCAAGTAAGGGCAGGTTCGCACAGCCGAGTGCCCGCGCTTCAGCACCTACGGTACCGGGAAGGAAAGCAAGAGAAGACAAGCCCCGCAAGTCGGCCTGTTGGTAGTGATGTTTACATCGCGCCAGCAATTGTTGCTTAACGGACAATGGCAACGCCCCTTCTATAACAACGGCGTCTAAATCCAAAAAGGCGTGGGCACTAATGGCTGCATGCACAATCCCTTCAGCAACCGACGCTATCCAACCACCTAAACCGGGAAGGTCCTCAGGCCAGTTTTGCTGACGGCCGTGCATAAAGCTGGTATCCACACCGGCTTCTTCGAGTTGTTTTTCAAGCAGATAAACCGATGCCACGTCAAGTAGCTGCTTGCTGTTACCGGCATAGGTGAAAGGTAAGGAACCTACCGCTCCACCATTACCGCTTCGGCCTACATGTAGTTGCCGGTTTAGTACCATGCCGCCACCAATGAAAGTCCCCACGAAGCAGTAAAGGTAGTCGCTAAGCTGCCGGTGCTGTCCAAACCAAAGCTCTGCGGCACAGGCTGCAGTATCGTCGTTACAAAGATAAACCGGTAAATCGACAATCGATTGGATTGCCGCCAGTACATCGTACCCTTTCCACTTCGCGAGCTTATCCGCCGGCGCCCCCGCCTGTTCGCTCCAACGCCAAATTTCAAAGGGCATAGCAATGCCAACCCCGCTAACCCGGCCAACTTCGTCTTCGTCCAGCGTAGACAAAATGGCCTTTAGACCTCTTGATGCGAACCGTTCCATGGCTTCTACACACGGATATTGCCAATGCTCACAGAGTGAAGCACGCACGTTGCCACAAAAATCAATGAGTGAAATCTGCATACTACGACGGCCAATTTTTAACCCTAGACCAAAGGCCCCCTTAGCACGCAAATAAAACGGCACGCTAGGCTGACCGCGCTTGCCCCGGTGTGGCTCACCTCGCTGCAGCAAGCCGTCTTCTTCCAGCCGATTGATGATGACAGTGGCGGCCTGGGCTGATAATCCGGTTTCTTTTGCTATTAGCGCTTTCGGTAACTGCTGATGATGTCGGATGAGGGTAAGAATGCGCCGCTCATTCAAAGCTCTGAGGCCTGACTGCCCTTTGGCTTTAGTGCTTTGCTGCCATACGGCTGACGTGGCATTGGGTTCCTGATGGGCTGAATTCGGCATAACAACACTCTTATTTACATTAAATCAACAGCCTATAGTAGACCGTCAAACCCCTGATGCCCAGTATTAGTTAGACATCCCCTAACACCCGGCCTAGATCAAAAGAAAACAGATTAAATAAATTATGTTGATTTATTGACACTGAAAAAAATTGTTGTTTAAATCGCTTAACTAAAATTTTACATTGAGAGGCATGAAGTGCAAAAACGTGCACCATTGGTTTCAAAAGATACTCTGCTCCCTTTTATTTTGCTTACCATCTGTTTTGCTGCCTGGGGCGTTGCTGCGAACATGACAGATCCGCTGGTAAAGGTGTTCAGTAAAATTTTCACTATGTCGTCTTTGCAGTCAGCATTGGTTCAATTCGCCTACTACGGTGCTTACTTCTGCCTGGCCATTCCCGCCGCATTCATTAACAAACGGTTCTCTTACAAAACTGGCGTACTCACCGGATTGGGTTGTGCCGCTGCCGGTGCTTTTCTGTTTTATCCTGCTAGTCAAACCATGACGTATGGCTTTTTCCTGCTCGCTTTGTTCGTTCTGGCTGGCGGCTTATCGATTCTGGAAACCTCGGCCAACCCTTATGTAATGGCCATGGGCTGTGAAAGAAGTGCAACGCGCCGTTTGAACCTTGCACAGGCTTTTAACCCGGTAGGCACCAACCTTGGCGTGTTTCTGGCTGCCACCCTTATTTTGCCGAATCTCAATCAGGCATCCGCAGAAGAGCGCGCGGCAATGTCTGCGGCTGAACTGAAATCGGTGATCGGTGCCGAGCTTGATGCTGTTATGCTGCCGTATGTGGGTATGGCTTGCGTACTGGTGATAGTGTGGATTGCTATAGCTTGCATTAAGACGCCGGTGAATGAATCAACTGAACAAAAGAGTGAAAATATTCACTTAGGTGCATCTTTCCAGCGACTTCTGGCAAACCGTCACTACCGCTTCGGTGTGCTGGCGCAGTTTTTCAATGTAGGCGCGCAGACCTGTGTTTGGACGTTTACCATTCAATACGCCATGGCAGCGACAGGCGGTAATGAAGTAGATGGTGGGCAAATCCTGCAATACAGCATGATTGTATTTCTGATTTCCCGCTTTGTAATGACCTGGGTTATGCAGTACCTCTACCCTGCAAGACTGCTTATGATCATGTCACTGGTTGCTGCGGCGCTGTGTATCGTAATGACACAAACCTCAGGCGTTGTTGGCATACTCGCACTGGTGTCTATCTCTGCGTGTTTGTCGCTCATGTTTCCAACCATTTATGGCATTGCCCTGGACGGACTAGGAGACGACACGAAACTAGGTGCAGCAGGCCTTGTTATGGCAATTTTGGGCGGTGCGATTCTGCCACTATTCCAAGCTGCACTCATCGACTCTAACGGCGTAGTGGTTTCTTACATTGTGCCGGCACTGTGCTTTTTAGTGGTTGGCGGATATGGTATATTTGATATCAAAACACGTGAACATAAGCACGACCAAACAGCTTCAACCGAGGAACGCACTGCGTCACCATTGTCGAGTAAATGATTGAAGGCGCAAAGAAGTTTAACAATCGAGAAGGTCAGTAAATATTGCTGGCCTTTTTCATTGTTCGAATAACCGTTCAGCGGGTTAATAACGTTTATCGAAAGAACAAATGGCTGAAAGGGTTTAACAGCCGGGCAATGCCAGAGGTGAAATGAAGGGGCTCATCCAGTAACGTAAATACCAGACACCCCTCTCGATGATCAGAATGAGGAGCATGGGTATTATCGTCGGTCATTACGACAAAATCACCGGTACGATAGTGGTTAATGCCGTCATTAAATTCACCATCAAGTACCAAGGTATACTCCACTCCGCGATGGGTGTGTTCAGGTACACTGCCCCCCCGCCCCATGTATATAAAATTCGCTACGCCAGGATAATTTAGCTCTACAGGGGCTTGCCATAATCGACCTACAAGTCCCGACCAGTTTCCTGTTTTCGATGCAATTCTCTGAAGCGTGGGCGGTAAAGTAAATTGGTGCCCGTCGAGCTCAAGTGTTTTCACCAGCTTAGTAGTAGCGATAGGCTCTGGCGTCGACACATTGCGTTTGTTATCTAGCGAATCAGGGGCTGCTGTCTCGGAGGCTGGGAGTTGGGTTATTGCGGCGAGCATTGCGCCATAATTTTCCAGTGAATCTTTCGGCTGCGGGGTATCAAACACTTCAGCAGCAATGAGTTGGGTTTGATGATGTACGAATTGGCGGCATCTGTGGCACAGATCGCAATGCGCCGAAACGATTAACGCTTCGGCGGGAGATATATTACCTTGAACAAATTGTGTTAATTGGGATTGTTCTGGGTGATGCTTAATCATGATCCTGTAACATGCCTTTAAGGCGTTGTAGCGCTAACCGCGTGCGGGACTTTACAGTACCTAGTGGAATATGAAGTTCATCTGCTACTTCTTGCTGCGACTTGCCATCGATATAAATAGCTTCTATCACCGATTTTTGCTTCAGCGGTAAATCTTCAAACATAAACCCAATCTGCTCTAATGTAATTTGCTCATCAAGAGATTGCTCATTGGCATCAGGCGTTTGTTCACAAAGTACCGGCCATAAATCGTCGGAACAAATATCTTCCTTTCGATTCTGCAACTTACGGAGCATATCAAATCGGATGTTACGTGCAATAGTGAAAATCCAGGTAGAAGGGCTTCCTTTCTCAGCATTAAAAAGATGTGCTTTTTGCCAAACATTTGACATGGTGTCCTGCACCATCTCCATTGCCAAGGCTTCATTACCCATCTGCTTTAACGCATAGGAACGTAAGCGAGGGGCGAAGTATCCGAAAACTCGTGCGAACGACGCTTTGCATCGTTGTTCTGCAACTTTAACAATGTAGTCTGACATTTCTGCCGCACAATCTTTCGGCTTAATTACGCTGTTACTTTGTTCCACTGGAATTCCAACTAACATAAGTATTGTCCATATCCTATAAAGTTAATAGTCGCTACGAACAGACAATTCAAGAAGATGACAGAAATGTAAGATTTGCTCAGACTGACCGTGTAATTATTACAAGGTACTTATTGCACTAGCGCCGACAAATAATTTTGTAATTTAACGCAATCTCTTTGAGCAAGAAAATACTGTTTCTGTTTGGCGTCTACAGGGAGTAACTCTAGCCAGCGGTACATTATCCAAAGCGGGTCGTTAAATTCCGGCTTCTCGTACATTTGGCCTAACTCGATGTAGCGCTCGAAGATCTCCTTTAAACGTTCGTCCATAGGTGAAATCTGTTGAGGTGTTAAGTCACACTTCCATTCCGGTAATGCATGACACTTGCCAACTCGCAACCCATCGGGTTCAGTGGACATTTCAGTAACCTCTACACAGTACTCACCAGCAACCTTTATGCCAAGCAACCCATCTTCAAGCATGTCGAAGTCGATCACAGAGGCAACCGTACCGATAGGAAAGACATGTGTATTTGCCGTTTTGTCACCGGCTTGATTTAGCATGCATACCACAAATTTACCGTTACTCGCACACACTTCTTTCACCATGCGAATGTAGCGTGGCTCAAAGATCCGAAGCGCCATACGACCTTGTGGAAGCAAGGTTGCCGAGAGCGGAAATAAGGGTAGGATTTGCTGCGTCATACACAATTTATGTTGATATTATCTTCATCATAACTACGGCAAAAAATAAATTTGGATCGCAACAGAACCATAGGTTTTTTGTACGCAGATTTTAACTTCCTGATCTTGTTGTCAGTAAATTTGGTATACAAGTAAGACGTTTTTACATACTACTTTTCACATTCATAAAGAATCAGCGCCGTGAACATGATTGATAAATTTTGTAAGTTGTACGCCGAACTTCACGATACACATATGTCAGCATTGGGAACGATTTACACAGAGCATGTAGAATTTATTGATCCCATTACCACCCACAGCGGATTACAAGACCTCACGGACTATCTTTCTTCATTAACTGAGCAGGCTAAAACCTGTTTCTTCGATATTCATGATGTGCATGCAGAGGGTCAAACAGACACAGGTTCTGCAACCATTACCTGGACCATGCGTCTTACGTTGAAGTCAAACGCAAAGCAAGTGACGCTGGATGGCGTCAGTCTCATAAAGTTTGCTGATAATAAAATCTTTTTCCAGCGCGACTATTATGACCTCGGCGAAATGGTCTATGAGCATGTTCCTGTGCTTAGTTGGATTATTAAAAAAATTAAACAAAGGTTAGCCTCATGAAAACTATTCTTGTTACTGGTGCCACATCCGGTATAGGTAAAGCGTTTGCGCTGCATGCGGCGTCTGCGGGCTACCACGTGATCGCTTGTGGACGAAATGAAGATGCACTGGCAGAACTCAGTAAAAACAGTAAGATAACAACAACTCAGTTTGATTTAACGGATTTGGCAGCAACAAAGTCGGCCATTGCGGAACTGTCATTTGATATTGCTGTGCTCAATGCCGGCAACTGCGAATATGTCGACATTAACGATTTCCAGCCCGAGATGTTTCGTCGGGTTTTCGAAATCAACTTTTTTGGCATTATTCACAGCGTCGACGCGTTACTGCCTAAATTCAAAGCTGGCGACCAACTGGTCATTGTCGACAGCATGGCGCGGTTGGTGCCGTTTACACGTACTGAAGCCTACGGTGCGAGTAAGGCAGCAGTGCATTACTTTACTAAAAGCCTGGAAGTGGACTTAGCGCATAAGGGCATTCTTGTGCAATCTGTCTCGCCGGGATTTGTGGAAACGCCACTTACTGATAAAAACGACTTCGATATGCCGATGAAAATAACCGCTGACGAAGCGGCGAAAGCATTACTTGAAGGAATAGAAAAACAAAAACACAGCCTGTTTTTCCCTACGGGATTCGGTTGGATCATGCGTACATTGCACAATCTTCCCACAGGTATTCAAAGATGGTTGTCTTTAAAAATGAGGCAACAGCAGTAATAAGGGTTTTAATATGCAACGGCGAATTGCAATTATTGGCAGCGGCATTTCGGGACTGACTTGCGCTCACCTGCTACACAAACAGCATGATGTAGCCGTATTTGATATTAACGATTATATAGGTGGCCATACCGCCACTAAAGAAATCAAAGTGAAGGGGCGTGCTTACCAGGTCGACACCGGCTTTATCGTATTTAATGACTGGACCTACCCAAATTTCATCAAACTCATGGATAAGCTGGGCGTGTCACGTCAGCCTACTGAAATGAGCTTTTCGGTGCATAGTGAAAAATCCGGTCTTGAGTACAACGGTAACAATTTGAACACGCTGTTTGCCCAGCGCCGCAATCTTTTCCGCCCCCGTTTCTGGCGCCTAGTTCGCGACATCCTCAAATTTAATAAAGCTTGTAAAGCACGTCATGAAGAAGCGCGCGAAGAAGATTTTACCACCACGTTGTTTGAATACATTCAATCGCTTGGCCTAAGTGACGAGTTTGCTAACCTCTATATTTTGCCCATGTGCGCGGCTATTTGGTCTGCCAGCCTTGAGCAAACCAAACAGTTTCCCCTCGCCTTCTTTTTGCAGTTTTTCAATAACCATGGCCTGCTCAGTGTCAACAATCGCCCTCAGTGGTACACATTGATTGGCGGTTCTCACAGTTATATCCCTGGCATCACTAAAGGCTACGAAGATAAAATTCACCTGTCGTCAGCGGTCTACAAAGTAAAAAAAATAGAAGCAGGCTGGGAGGTATGTATTGAAGGCCGGGAAAGCAACGTTTTTGATGAAGTAATTTTTGCGTGTCACTCGGATCAGGCATTGCGTATGCTAGATGCGCCTACCGATGCACAACAAGCGATACTTGGCGCTATTCCTTATTCCAGTAATGATGTGGTGCTTCACCTCGATACCACACAATTACCCGACAGAAAGCTGGCTTGGGCGAGTTGGAATTACCATTTAAAAGAAACACCGGATGAGCATCATGCGCCGGCCTCAGTTACCTACGACATGAATATTCTACAGCGATTTGACAATGCGCCGGTCACATTCTGTGTAACGCTGAACAACACAGATGCCATTGATGAAACAAAAATCTTACGACAATATTCGTATGCCCACCCTCAGTTCAGCGGCAGCATGGTAGCCGCACAGCGTCGACGCGCTGAAATCTGTGGCATTGATGGCTTACATTTTTGTGGCGCATACTGGTACAACGGCTTTCATGAAGACGGCGTGCGCAGCGCATTGGATGTCTGCGAACGTTTTGGGGCTTCGCTGTGAACGTAAAACCCAGCGACATGGAAAGTGCGATCTACCAGGGCAAAGTTTTTCACCAACGGTTTCGCCCCACTCAGCACAAATTCGACTACGATATATACTTGTTCTGGTTGAAATTGTCTGAAATTGATTCCCTGAGTCATACACTGAGACATTTTTCTATCGGCAAACGTGGCTGGCTCAGTTTCCATCGCGATGATTATTACGGTGAGCCATCAGTGCCGTTAGATGAAGCGATACGCCAAAAAATGACGGCGCTTAATCAGGGTAAAAAGCTCGATGGTGAGGTTTTCTTTTTTGGTCAACTTCGCACTTTAGGCATTTATTTTAGCCCGGTAAATTTTTACTTTTTAAGAAGTCCTGAGCACAATCGCTTCACGCATATGCTCGCTGAAGTCAGCAATACGCCGTGGAATGAACGACATTACTATTTAGTTGATATGGAAACCCAGGAAGATACCGAGAAAGCCTTCCATGTGTCGCCGTTTAACCCACTGGACATGACTTATAAATGGACAATTAGGCAGCCCGATGCACATTTCAACCTGGTAATGGCGTGCCATCGAAAAGAAAAGGATTTTACCGCTGGTCTGAATATGAAAAGAATTTCATTAGATAATACTAACCTGCGCATTATGCTTAGACGTATACCTAGTATGACAATAAAAACAGTGGTGGGGATTTATTGGCAGGCGTTGAAGTTATTCATCAAACGCACACCAATATACGATCACCCTAACAGCCAGGAACCGAGATAATGTCACACGGTGAATCAGCGTTTATTTTTGAGCAGGAAGCCAGCGGTATAGACCGCGCCTGTCGCGCAGCTTTTTTAAAAGTGCTGTCGATTTTACCTGAAGGTCACATGACCATTCAGGAAAACGGCACGACAGTGGGTGAATTCGGTAACCCGTCACACGATTTGAAAGCAGACGTAAACATTCTGAATGTGAAAGCTTACCGTCAATTATTATTTGGTGGTAGCGTTGCAGCGGGCGAAACGTACACCGATGGCTTGTGGACAAGCAGCGATCTTACGTCGGTCATTCGTATCTTTGCTCGTAACCTACCAATGCTGGATAAATGGGAACAGAAATACCGTTTGTTCATGCTACCTTTTCAGAAGGTGCAGCATTTTCTCCGCCGCAATACGGAAATTCAGGCGAAGAAGAATATTGAAGCCCATTACGATTTGGGCAACAAGCTCTATACCCGCTTTCTCGACCAGTCAATGATGTATTCATCTGCTATCTACCCAGATCCCAACGCATCGCTATCTGACGCCCAGACGCATAAATTGAAAACCATTTGTGACAAGCTGCAACTCAAACCTGGTGAACATTTAATGGAAATCGGCACGGGCTGGGGAGGGCTAGCCGTTTACGCAGCGAAACATTACGGTTGCCACGTGACTACCACCACCATCTCTGAAGAGCAGTTTGCGTATGCACAAGAATGGATAATTAAAGAAGGGTTGAGCGACAAGGTTACCTTATTAAAGCAAGATTACCGAACCCTTGAGGGTCAGTACGATAAATTGGTTTCCATCGAAATGATTGAAGCGGTGGGCAAACGTTATCTGGGGAACTTTTTCAGTAAATGCGCTTCACTGCTAAAGCCTGAAGGGCTCATGCTGCTGCAATCTATCACCATTGATGACCGCCGCTACGAAAGCTACAGCAACAGTGTCGACTTCATTCAGAAATACATTTTCCCGGGCGGATTCTTGCCCTCGCAACTCATTATTAATGATTACCTGAAACGTCACAGCGACCTTTCAATTCGCGATTTGCAAGATATCGGCTTGGACTACGCTAAAACCCTGGATGATTGGTACGAGGCATTCATCAATGCAAGAGACCCCTTAAAGCAGGACGGTTACGATGAACGTTTTATGCGTATGTGGACTTACTACTTAAAATACTGTGAAGGTGGATTCCTTGAACGCACTATTTCGACGGTGCAATTGCTGCTGTCGAAACCGCATTACCGCGAGGCAATTACACGGGGCGCATAACAGCGCCCCTTTTATTATTCTTCCCCGCCGCTGGCGCTGTTGTTGAGCACCGAGATAGGGTCTGAAATCAGTGGCTTGCCTTGGTTGATATTGATCTCTACCCGGCGATTACGTGCTCTGTCGTCAGACGTAGCCGCGTTTTCCACCAGCGGTTTAGTGTTTGCAAGCCCTACTACCGACATGCGGGATTCATCAAAGCCTGGCGCATTTCGCAACTCTTCAGCAACCGCCACCGCCCGCTGGGCAGACAAGTCCCAGTTTGAACGATATAACTCATTCGCTATGTGCTGACCATCACTGTGGCCTGAAATCTCAATTTCTCCCGGCATATCTGCCAGCATCGTACCAATTTTTCTGAGCACCGGTTTGAACTGAGGCTGTAAAAATGCAGAACCGGCAGAAAAAGAACCATTCTCACGAATTCTGATCGTGATCTGCTGACCCAGCGATTCCATTTCAATCGAACCGTCTGCAATTTCTTTCTGCAGTTGTTCAGCCACCTTTTTCATCATTTCGTTATCTTGTTCTTTATCAGAACTTTGCGACGAGGATGCGGCAGAATCGGATGCTGTTTGTTGCGCCTGACCACCACGCTGATCACCCCGTTGGGTTTGACGGCCCCCGGAGGAATCCTCATCACCGGCCTGAAACTCCAGGGTCGGTTGCGTCATATCAATGGTTTGCTGCTGAATGGTTTCAATGGGGGTAGGATCAGGGCGGCCTGGACGGAACTCCATAGCAATAACGCTCGTTCCTTTAGGGATGTCCTTCACTTCAATTTTATTTTGCACACCAAAGGCAAACTTCATCGAACCTGCGATTTGTTTAAACTTCAGTACGTCCATTTCCGAAAATGACAACAGCAGTACGAAGAAACACATCAACAGTGACATCAGGTCGGCAAATGTCCCCATCCATGCCGGTAGACCGGGAGGAGGACATTTAGGGCATTCGTCAGACATCGCCCCTACTCCTCATCACCGCCGCGCTTACCGGCAGCAATGTAGTTTTTCAAAATACCTTCGATGACTTTTGGGTTCTGGCCATCGGCAATACCCACAATACCATCGAGGATCAACGACTGGTTCAGCTTTTCTTCTTCTTTGCGGTTTTCCAGCTTCGCTGCAATGGGCAGACAAATTACGTTGGCTAAGAATGCGCCGTAAAGTGTGGTTAACAATGCAACCGCCATCGCAGGACCGATAGACTTCGGGTCGTCCATGTTGGAAAGCATGGCAACCAAACCAACCAAAGTACCAATCATTCCCATGGCAGGGGCAACGTCGGCCAGGCCTTTAAAAATAGAACCACCGAACTCGTGCCGTTCGGTGGTCATCAGAATATCTTTTTTCAGCGTTTCACGAACCACTTCAATATCGTGTCCGTCTACAAGCATATCTACCCCTTTCTGCATAAAAGGGTTATCAATTTCTGCTTCTTCCAATGCCAGGAAGCCACCTTTTCGTGCTGCATCTGCCATTTCAACGATTTTTTCAATAAGCGCATCTGGCGGATCGATTTTAAACATGAACGCTTTACCCGCCACCTTGCCGGCACCGAAAAATTGGCCAAGGGTGAACTGGGACATAACCACGAAAATAGAACCACAGAAAACGATGAGCACCGAGGCGACATCGACAAACATGGACAGATCTCCACCGAGGATCATGGCCATGACAATAAAGCCGATACCACCTAACATGCCAATGACGGTTGCTAAATCCACTTATTGCTCCTCAAAAAACTCGTACTAGCGCTGTTGGCAGGTTGTTGTGAATGGTCGTTTACGACCTTGTTTATTATAACCTGTTTTATTCGACCTGCCGGAAACTGTCATCGCTGACTTATACTCTATCGGCCAGATTTCTGAATTCTATAATCAAAGCATGAACTTTTCAGGATGAATCCTCATTATCAGGTATCCTGAGCGAAACCAGTCGGATAGCCGCTTTTTCCGGCATGCTCATTGGACAAACCAATTGACCCGGCGGAAACCCTCGGTTAATGTGCGCGTTTACCATTAGTTACCCACGGGATCTCTGACGTGTCTGAAGAAAAAGCGCCTTCTCAACCTTCATTCGAAGCCTCGCTGCAGGAACTTGAAGCCATAGTGACAGAAATGGAATCCGGCGAATTACCGCTTAATGAAGCATTGGAAAAGTTCGAACGTGGTGTAAAATTATCTCGTCTCAGCCAACAGGCGCTCGCCCAGGCAGAACAAAAAGTCAAAATTCTGCTCCGCGAACAAGGTGAGGACAGCCTCGTTGACTTCACCCCATCTGAAGACTGATTAACGGCGCCCATGGTGCCTCTGCTACCCGTTTTACAGGTAATTCATGATTAATATCGACAGCTTACGTCAGAAGATTAAACAAAATACTGACGAAAGCCTGCTGCAATACGTAGCACAACTACCTGACCACGCCCCGCAACTTCGTGCGGCTATCGAATATTCATTACTGGCTGGCGGTAAGCGCATGCGCCCTCTGTTGGTTCATCTTATTGGCAACACGCTGGATATTCCTGGTCAGGATCAAGCTGCAATAAGCATGGCCATTGAATGTATTCATGCTTATTCACTTGCCCATGATGACTTACCCGCCATGGATGATGATGATCTCCGCCGCGGAAAACCCACTTGTCATATACAGTTTGATGAAGCAACAGCCATTCTCGCTGGCGATGCACTGCAAACGATGGCGTTTAGTATTTTAGCCGAAGCGCCAATGAGTAAGTTCGCCCAGGATAAGCGCGCTATATTAGTTAGCATCCTTGCCCGTGCCTCAGGCTATATGGGCATGTGTGGCGGCCAGGCTATTGATTTGGCGTCTACAGGTAAATCCATAGATATCGACGCACTAACGCGCCTGCACCGTTTAAAAACAGGGGCGTTATTGCAGGCTTGCGCCGAAATGATCACATCACTGGCTGAAGAACTCGACCCTGCGCACCGTAACGCCCTTATTCGTTACGCCAGCGATATCGGTCTTGCCTTTCAGATCCAGGATGACATTTTAGACGTGGAAGGCGATGCATCTGTGATTGGAAAGCCTCAGGGCTCCGATATAGAAGCAGGGAAAAATACCTTCCCGGCATTGTTAGGGATGACACAAGCAAAGGCGGAATTAGCCCGTCTACACGATAGTGCACTTCAAGCATTAGACAGTTTGCCCTACAATACCGAGCTGTTATCTGCTTTTACCGATTTAATGGTAAAGCGGACATTCTGATTTTCATGCTAAACAACAAAATGAAAAAAGAACAATGAGTTTAGATTTATCGCACTACCCTCTTCTGGCGCAGGCACAGACTCCGGATGAACTCAGAAAATTGCCGCAGGAAAAACTGCGGGCCGTAGCAGACGAACTTCGACAGTTCTTACTGACTTCGGTTAGTCAAACCAGTGGCCACTTTGCCTCTGGCTTGGGTACCGTTGAGTTAACCGTGGCGTTGCACTACGTATACAACACGCCCTTCGACAGACTACTGTGGGATGTAGGTCACCAGGCCTATCCACATAAAATCCTGACGGGCCGCGCACAGCGAATGTCTACTATTCGTCAGAAAGACGGTTTACACCCCTTCCCTTGGCCGCCTGAAAGTGACTATGACACGTTTGCCGTTGGGCATTCTTCAACGTCGATCAGTGCAGCGCTGGGTATGGCTGTGGCTGCCGATAAAGAAGGCCAAAACCGTAAAGTCGTTGCGGTAATTGGTGATGGTGCGATGACTGCAGGTATGGCGTTTGAAGCGCTGAACCACGCTGGCGATATCAATAAAGACTTAGTGGTCGTGCTGAACGATAACGAAATGTCGATTTCGGAAAACGTAGGTGCGCTAAACAGCCACCTTGCTCGCCTTCTTACCGGCAACTTCTTCAATAAAATTCGCGATGGTGGTAAGAAGCTCCTCAGCAATGTACCGCCAATTAAGGAATTCGCCAGCCGTGCGGAAGAGCATATTAAAGGCATGGTGGTACCGGGCACAATTTTCGAAGAGCTTGGCTTTAACTACATTGGCCCTATTGATGGCCATGACGTAAACGCCGTGGTAGATACCCTGCGTAATATGCGCCAATTTTCGGGCCCTCATATTCTTCACGTGGTAACACGTAAGGGGAAAGGCTACCCGGTAGCAGAACAAGACCCAATTAAGTATCACGCGGTACCGAAGTTCAATCCGCTGGATAACGCATTACCTAAAGCAGCGCCATCAGCCCCTACTTTCTCGGCGATTTTTGGCCAATGGTTGTGCGATATGGCTGCGGATGATCCAAAACTCATGGCGATTACACCCGCCATGCGTGAAGGGTCTGGCATGGTGAAGTTTTCACAGCAATTCCCTGATCAATACTTTGATGTCGCAATAGCCGAACAGCACGCGGTGACGTTTGGCGCCGGCTTGGCGAAAGAAGGTTACAATGCTGTTGTGGCAATATACTCGTCGTTCCTGCAACGGGGTTACGATCAGTTAATTCATGACGTGGCACTGCAAGAGTTACCGGTATTATTCGCTATCGACCGCGCTGGTGTGGTCGGCGCCGATGGCCCAACGCACCAAGGGGCATTTGATATTGCGTTCTTACGCTGCATTCCAAACATGATAATCATGACGCCCTCAGATGAAAACGAATGCCGTCAAATGCTGTTTACCGGCCATAAAGCAAATATGCCTGCGGCTGTCCGTTATCCGCGAGGAAGCGGCAATGGTAAGCCCGCCGATGACGTTATGACAGCGATGACGCTGGGTAAAGCCCGTACGCTTCGAGCAGGCAAAAAGGTGGCTATCCTGAACTTTGGTACTTTGCTGCCCGGCGCGCTGGAAGCGGCTGAAAAGCTCGATGCGACCGTGGTGGATATGCGTTTTGTGAAGCCCATCGATGGCGATATGATCACCGAACTTGCCTCTTCCCATGAGCTGCTAGTGACACTTGAGGACGGCTGCATTATGGGCGGTGCAGGCTCGGCAGTCAGCGAGTACTTAAGTGCGAATAAGCTGCTTGTCCACACATTACACCTTGGTCTGCCAGACAGCTTCATTCAGCAAGGTACCCAGCAGCAAATGTTCGCTGAGCACCAGATTGACGGAGCAGGAATAGAAGCGCAAATTACGGCGTTTCTTGCCAGGTAGTCAATATAGTCTGCTAACCAGCATAGTGCTTAACAATAGACGGGAGCCATCAGGCTCCCGTTTTTATTTTTCGCACTGCGACACTATTGCTTTAAGACTTCTTTGAACGTGCTGGCAAACATTAAATCTTGTTCTTTCACCAATCTCTGTTAATCACAACAACGTAGCAATGGTTCATTCTCAGAACAGGACGCTGCATATAATGACCTTTCGACTCAGCCTACTATCACTCTCGACGCTATTTTCATTTTCCAGTTTAGCTCAGGTCGCCGTTGCGCCTGAAAACGGTTACGCACCTGGTCAGGTCGTTCCCTTGCCCGAGCCATTTGCTACCGAGTCAATAGATCGGAGAACTAAAGTGATCGGCTGGCCTGAGGGGAAAACACCTACAGCGCCACAAGGGTTTGAAGTGAAGCCTTTTGCTACTGATCTGAAACACCCACGCTGGATTTACATACTCCCTAATGATGATGTTTTAGTTGCGGAGTCTGACGATGCGGAGAAAGGCAGCGCTGACAGAATCACTTTATTACGTGACACAAACGATGATGGTGTTGCTGATGAGCGCCATACGTTTATTAACCATAGCCTGAACCAGCCGTTCGGCATGGCCCTTCTCGACGATAATTTTTATGTCGCTAACTCAGACAGCATTATGCGGTTCCCTTATATTGAGGACGCAGAAACCATCTCTCAAAAAGGTGTTGTGGTTCATGAACTCCCCGCCGGCGGATACAACCATCATTGGACCCGCAACATTGAAGTTGATAACACTGGGAAGAAGTTTCTACTCACAATTGGATCATCAAGTAATGTAGGCGAGCATGGCATGGATAAGGAAGCCCGACGGGCTAAAGTCCTCACCGTAAATCCTGATGGCACTAATGAGACAATATTTGCATCCGGGCTGCGTAATGCAAATGGTCTGGACTATAACCCGGTTACCGGCGAATTGTGGGCTGCCGTTAATGAGCGAGATAAACTGGGTGACAACCTGGTGCCAGATTATGTCACCAGTGTGAAAAAAAGCGGCTTCTATGGTTGGCCTTATAAATACTACGGCGAGAATATTGACCCGCGCTGGAAAGATAAGATGCCTGATGATTTACCGGAAACGACAATAATCCCGGATATTGCGCTTGGCAATCATACCGCCACGCTGGATTTGGAATTTTACGACAGCAATAGTTTTCCTGAACGCTATCACAACGGTTTATTCGCTGCTCAGCATGGCTCCTGGAATCGTGCAAAATACAACGGCTATCGCATTGTTTTTATGCCATTCAAAGACGGCAAACCCACTGGTGAGATTGAAGAATTTCTAGGTGGTTTCATTAAAAGCATGGATACAGATGAAGCCTATGGCCGACCTAGCGCAGTGCGTGTCACCTCCAGCGGCAAGTTATTGGTTGCAGATGACGATGGTAATACTGTCTGGTCAGTGCAAGCTGCAGATTAATGGCCTTTTTTTTTCTAAAGCTAAGCGGGAAAAATTAAGCAGATACAAAAATCCGGCACTTATGCCGGATTTTATATTTCGCTTACAACTAATAATTACCTAAGCAAGACAGGAAACAAATAGATCGCGCCCTGCAAGCAGGCAAAAGACATCAGCCCGGCCAGAATATCATCCAACATTATTCCCAAACCGCCATGCACGGTTTTATCCACTGGGCCGATTGGCCAGGGTTTGAGTATGTCGAAAATGCGGAACAGTACAAACCCTGCAATGACAGTCCACACTGTCAGCGGCACAAACATGAAGGTAAGTAGCATACCTGCCACTTCGTCCCATACAATAGAACCGTGGTCATGCACGCCCATATCGCTCGCGGTACGGCCACAGAACCAGATTCCAACGATGCAACTAACAAGGGTAGCGGTTAAGAAAATACTATCGCCTAACGGCGCGAGAAGAAGGATTAGCGGGATTGCCGCCAGTGAGCCGAAGGTACCAGGCATCAATGGAATAAGGCCTGAACCAAATCCCAGTGCACAGAAATGCACGGGATTTTTCATCGAAACTCGGGCGCGATACTCAGGTTGCATTAAAACTCGTGCTCGTAACCCACAGCATCAGGTAGTTCATAAGGTGCATCGTACAGCTTGAGGTCTACCTTGCCCTTTTGTCCGGTAACCTGGCCAATACAGGTCGCTTTTACACCAGTAGAAGCCAAAGAGGTTTCTAAATTCCCCCGCTGCTCCTCATTTACCGTGAAGACTAGCTCGTAGTCGTCACCAGCGGTTAACGCGTAGCGGTAAGCTTCCTGCGCACCCAGGCAATTAAATAATGGGGATGAAACCGGCAAACGGTCTACATGAACCAGGGCTCCGCAGTTCGACGCTTTTAGTATATGGCCCAAATCAGACAGCAGGCCGTCAGAGACATCAATACAGGATGTGGCAGTGCGACGAATCGCCGTCCCCACTGCTACCCTCGGCGTAGGATACAAGTGACGCTTTACCAAAAACTCTTTATCCGCTTCTGATTTTGCCTCACGCTCGCCTTTCAGGATTTCGAGGCCAGCGCCGGCATCACCGGTGGTGCCGGTAACGTAAATCCAGTCGCCCGGTTTTGCACCACTGCGTTTTAGCGCGTTTTCAGGTGGAATAAAGCCCTGTGCAGTGATTGTCATCGCCAGTGGACCACGTACCGTATCGCCGCCAATAAGCTGCACCGAATAGTAACGGGTTAGCTCGTAGAGGCCATTGGCAAATTCTTCCATCCAAGCTTCATCAACATGTGACATCGATAAGGACAGAGAAATCCACGCGGGCTCGGCACCCATGGCCGCCAAATCACTCAAGTTCACCGCCACCGCTTTATAGGCAACAGAGCGCGCAGGTGCATCTTTAAGGAAATGAACGCCAGATACCAATGTGTCAGTGGTGATGGCTAATTGCTGATTTGCAGGTACAGACGTTACCGCACAGTCATCGCCGATGCCGACAAGTACGTCTTTTCGTTGATGCCCGCCATCTGCAAAATAGCGGCCAATGAGGTCAAATTCTTTCACGTAATACCGATTGATTCAGTGTCGTCGAATATCTACGGATTTCCCCGTAAATAGATCGCTGATTAACGTTCGTGCTGACGCAGGGTTTTTACTGCTTTATCCAGCGCGCCGTTAATGAATTTATGGCTTTCTTCGGCACCGAAAGACTTAGCAAGTTCAATCGATTCGTTGATAATTACGCGATAAGGCACGTCCATGCGCTCAGTCAGTTCATAGGTAGCAATACGCAGAACGGCTTTCTCGATAGGATCAAGCTCTTCCGGCAAGCGGCCAAGATACGGTTTGATTTTCGTATCCAGTGTTTCTACGTTCTCGACGACGCCGCGCAGAATGGCCTGAAAATACACCATATCAACCTTTTGCATGTCATTGCTGGTTGCCAGTGCAAGCTCAACCTGAGCAATGTCATTTTTACTCATCTGCCACGAGTAGATACCCTGCAGGGCGAGTTCTCTGGCTTTATGACGTGCGGATACTTTCACGTAACCCCCGATTAAAGATCGTTAAGGGCAGAAACAACGTTCACCATTTCCAGCGCGCCCAGTGCAGCTTCTGCACCTTTGTTGCCGGCTTTAGTGCCTGAACGTTCAATTGCCTGTTCGATTGAGTCTGTGGTGATTACACCGAAAGAGACCGGAATACCGTATTCTAAAGAAACTTGCGCCAGACCTTTGTTACACTCTCCAGCAACAAAATCAAAGTGCGGCGTACCTCCACGAATAACCGCGCCCAACGCGATGATGGCGTCGAACTGGCCTTTTTCCGCGATTTTCTTAGCCGCTACAGGTAACTCATAAGCGCCTGGAACACGTACAAGCGTGATGTCGCCGTCGCTGACTTCGCCGTGACGCTCTAAGGTATCAAGTGCACCTTCCAGCAAGCTTTCTACAACAAAACTGTTAAAACGAGACACAACAATAGCGAATTTTTTGCCTGTCGCGCGAATGTTACCTTCAATTACCTGCATGGAATTCCACCCCTATGAAAAAACGGCGCGCAGTATAGCATAACTGCGCACAAACTGAATCGATTGTTCACGAAAGCAACGCGAACTTATGAATGAATATATTCGACAACGTCGAGCCCAAAACCTGACAATGCATGATACTTAACAGGCTTACTTAACAGGCGCATTTTCTTCACGCCTAATGTTGCCAGGATCTGACTTCCCACACCGACGGTGCGCGACGAGCCTGTCCAGGTCTTGCCTTCTGGCTGTTCACCGCGGTCTTCCGCGGCAAACTGTCTAACCTGGCCTTCCAGATCTTCTTCTTTGCCTAGCAGCACCAAGACGCCACCTTCATCGGCAATCCGCTTCATCGCATCCTGCAGCGTCATCGTGCGGCTAATATTGCGAGTTGAGCCAAGCAAGTCACCCAATGTATTGTGCAGATGTACCCGAACGAGCGTGGGATCTTCTGGATTGATATCCCCTTTCTTCAATGCGAAATGGATTTGGTTATCAATCACATCTTTAAATGTATGCAATTCGAAATCGCCGTACTCCGTCGGCAAATGACACTGCGCGACTTTTTCGATGGTGGTTTCGTTAAGATTACGGTATTCAATCAAGTCGGCAATGGTGCCAATTTTGATATCGTACTTCTCGGCAAACTTTTCTAATTCAGGACGACGGGCCATGGTGCCGTCTTCATTTAGAATTTCAACAATCACCGCAGCCGGTTCGCAACCTGCTAATCGAGCCAGGTCAACACTGGCTTCGGTGTGCCCAGCGCGATTCAGCACACCACCGTCTTTCGCGATTAAAGGGAAAATATGTCCAGGTTGAACCACATCGGCAGCAACGGCATCTTTGCCAACAGCGGCAAGCACTGTTGTGGCACGATCAGCGGCAGAAATACCGGTAGTTACGCCACGTGCAGCTTCAATCGATACGGTAAATGCGGTGTGGAATTGAGCGCCGTTTTTATCGACCATTAATGGCAGGTTTAAACGTGCACAACGTTCCTGGGTCATAGGCAGACAAACCAAACCACGGGCGTGGGTTACCATAAAGTTAATCGCTTCTGGCGTTACATGCTCCGCCGCCATGATGATATCGCCTTCGTTTTCACGATCTTCGTCATCCATCAGAATGACCATTTTACCCTGACGGATATCTTCAATTATTTCTGCTGATGTGTTGAGTGCCATAATTTCACTTGTGTAGGGTTATTTTCTCAAAAAGCCATTTTCGGCAAGAAACGCCATACTGATGTCTTTTTTACTCGATTTCTCTGCCGCTTTCTCGCCCATCATCAACCGCTCCAGGTAGCGTGCTACCACGTCGACTTCCAGGTTGATCCGGCTACCGGCTTTATAAGTGCCAATCACCGTTTCCTGAAGCGTATGGGGAATAATCCACAGCATAAATTCGTTGCCGTCTACCTCATTGACTGTGAGGCTCACACCGTCGACAGTAATACTGCCTTTGTGGGCGATGTACTTAGCCAGATCAGTGGGGGCAGCAACCCAAATTTCAATATAGGTGGCGTGCTTAACAATACGTTTTACTTCGCCTACACCGTCTACGTGACCGGAAACAATATGACCACCGAAACGGTCGGTAGGACGCATGGCCTTCTCAAGATTTACGGTGCTACCTGGCTTATAATTGGCGAAGCCCGTGTACTTAATGGTTTCGGCTGAAACATCGGCGCAGTAGTAGTCTTGACCAAACTCGGTAACCGTTAAGCAAACGCCGTTTGTGGCAATGCTATCGCCTAACGCCACATCCGACATGTCGAGCTTCTCAGACGAAACGGTGAGTTTGATGTCCTCACCACGGTGGTCCAGTGAACGAATGGTTCCCAGAGCCTGGATAATACCGGTAAACATATCGGTTAGCCTCCTGGCTGAATTTAACTAATTATATCGTAGGTCAGGCGGATATCCGGGCCAATTTGCCTGACATCGGACAAAGAAAGTGATGGTGTCTGATCCAGCGCAGTGAAATCCTGCAGGGTAAGCATACTTTTCGCCTTATCGCCGAGTACTTTAGGGGCCTGATATACCACGAGCTGATCGACCTCTCCGGCAGCTAACAGTGCACCTGCGAGTCCAGGGCCAGCTTCCACCCAAACATCGTTAAGCTGGCGCTCACCCAATTTCATCATCAATTCATGTAAATCGATGTGATCGCCTTTCATTGAGATTGCCTGAGCCGGCACGTCAGTCTCTGGCGCTATGGGCTGCCCAGTAATGCGCAGTGTTTTATGACCGTCGGTAAACAACTGTAAATTGCTCGGTAAAGCATTATGAGAATCAATGACAACGCGCAGAGGCTGGCGCAGTGGCAATGCAGGATAGTCGGACAAATCGGCTTCGGCTTTTCTTACCAGCAAGCTGGGGTTATCAGCCAGCGCAGTACCAGAGCCGGTAAGCACGGCACAACTCTGCGCGCGCTGTAATTGCACATCGCGGCGGGCTTCAGAACCAGTGATCCACTGACTCACACCATTGGATAAGGCAATTTTACCATCGAGGCTAATGCCCATTTTTACGGTCACTCTTGGCTTACCGGTAACCATGCGCTTAATGAATCCCGGATTGAGCGCAGCGGACTCAGCGGCCAGTACGTCGGTAACCACGTCGATGCCGGCATCCTGCAAGCGCCGTATGCCATTACCACTCACTTGCGGGTTTGGGTCGGTCATCGCCACCACCACCCGGCTCACGCCGGCATCGATGAGGGCATTGGCACAAGGTGGCGTGCGACCGAAATGGCTGCATGGCTCCAAAGTGACATACGCGGTGCCGCCACGGGCCTTTTCACCGGCTTCACGTAGCGCATGCACTTCAGCGTGTGGCGTCCCCGCCTGAACGTGAAAGCCCTGCCCGGCTAACTCACCTTTTGCATCGAGAACGATACACCCAACCCGAGGGTTCGGTGAGGTGGTGAAGCGGCCTTTTCGGGCCAGTTTGATGGCCTTAGCCATCCAGGTGTAATCGTCATTTACTGACGCAGATAATGAGCATGTCATAACAGCGGATTAGTCTCCCAGGCGGGCAATTTCCTCACCGAACTCGCGAATGTCTTCAAACGAACGGTAGACAGAGGCAAAGCGTACATAAGCCACTTTATCCAGTTCTTTAAGGGCATCCATAATCAGATTACCCAGATATTCACTAGAGACTTCACGCTCTCCAGTAGCACGTAGGGCGGATTTCAGTGACAAAATCACTTCCTCAATACGCTCTGTACTCACCGGACGTTTTTCCAGTGCCCGCTGCAGGCCTGCACGGAGTTTGTCTTCGTTAAACGGTTCCCGAGAACCGTCACGTTTAATCACACGGGGCATCACCAATTCTGCGCTCTCAAACGTAGTAAAACGTTCGTGACAGATCACGCATTCCCGGCGACGGCGCACCTGATGCCCTTCTGCCACCAGACGGGAATCGATAACTTTGGTTTCCTGAGCCGAACAAAACGGGCAAAACATGGGGAGTCCTTAAAACAACAAAACCGCCGGACAGGGTTGTCCGGCGGTTCTTAGTTTAACGCGAGGGGCTATTAACCGTAAACAGGGAATGCTTCACACAGTTTGATGGCTTCGCCTTTAACACGCTCAACAACACTTTCATCACCCATGTTGTCAAGAATGTCGCAAATCCAAGTAGCTACCTGTTTTGCTTCTTGCTCTTTAAAACCGCGACGGGTAATTGCCGGGCTACCAATACGCAGACCGCTGGTTACGAACGGAGAACGCGGATCATTTGGCACCGAGTTTTTGTTCACTGTGATGTTCGCGCGGCCAAGGGCAGCGTCGGCATCTTTACCAGTGATGTCTTTCTTGATCAGGTCAAGCAGGAACAGGTGGTTTTCAGTACCGCCGGAAACGATGTCGAAACCGCGCTCAAGCATAACTTCAACCATCGCTTTCGCGTTCTTAACAACCTGCTGCTGGTATGCTTTGAATTCAGGCTGCAGGGCTTCTTTGAATGCTACTGCTTTTGCAGCGATAACATGACACAGAGGACCACCCTGGTTACCCGGGAATACTGAACTGTTTAGCTTTTTGTAAATATCTTCGTCGCCACAGGCAGACAGAATAAGACCACTACGCGGGCCAGCCAGCGTTTTGTGTGTGGTGGTAGTTACCACGTGTGCGTGAGGCAGTGGGCTTGGGTAAACGCCAGCTGCAATCAGACCGGCAACGTGTGCCATGTCGACTAACAGGTACGCACCCACTTTGTCTGCGATTTCGCGGAAACGGGCCCAATCAACCACTTTAGAGTAAGCAGAGAAACCACCGATGATCAGCTTAGGCTTGTGCTCAAGCGCCAGAGCTTCAACCTGCTCGTAATCAATTTCGCCGGTTTCCTGATTCAGACCATACTGTACTGCATTGTAGGTCTTACCAGAGAAGTTTACGTGTGAACCGTGAGTAAGGTGACCACCTTCAGACAGGCTCATACCTAATACGGTATCGCCAGCGTTGATCAGCGCCATGAACGCTGCCGCATTGGCCTGTGAACCTGCGTGCGGTTGTACGTTTGCGTATTCAGCACCAAACAGCTGCTTCGCACGGTCGATAGCTAACTGCTCAACCACGTCTACATGCTCACAACCACCGTAATAACGCTTACCAGGATAACCTTCAGCATATTTATTAGTCAGCTGTGAACCCTGTGCTTCCATGACTCGGGGGCTACAATAGTTCTCTGATGCGATGAGCTCGATGTGGTGCTCTTGACGCTCAGCTTCTTTCGCCATGGCATCTGCCAGTTCCGGATCGTAATCCGCAATAGTCATATCGCGAGGTAACATGAAGGCTCCTTACTCTGCGTATTTTTGGACTGCTATAAAATGAGGGGCATATTTTAGTCATTTTAGACGCTATGTATACTGCTTTGTTTGCATTAATCATAAGATCCGATGTGAAGAAAGTTTCACATCGGCATGGGGCATACAACCGGTGGGCTTTAGCAATTATTTATTTAACTGATATGAAAGTGGAATAAGCGGTTAACTCAGTTATTTTGTAAGGCAAATTCCACTGCCTTTTGCGCGTGAATGGCGGTGGTATCGAAAAGTGGCACTTCGGTATCGGCATCCGTGACTAACAAGCCGATTTCTGTACATCCGAGTATGACCGCTTCAGCGCCGTTAGCGTGGAGTAAATCGATAATACGTAAATACTCTGCTTTCGACGATGCTGAGATGTTTCCAAGGCACAATTCCTCATAAATAACGCGATGCACAATGTGGCGATCGACCTCTTCAGGTACGATAACATCCAGTCCATGAGTCCGCAGGCGCCCCGTGTAA
The DNA here is from genome assembly GCF_056160345.1 of Alteromonas sp. ABV4_515. Classification (NCBI taxonomy): domain Bacteria; kingdom Pseudomonadati; phylum Pseudomonadota; class Gammaproteobacteria; order Alteromonadales; family Alteromonadaceae; genus Alteromonas; species Alteromonas sp. ABV4_515. The sequence goes on along the minus strand of NZ_JBSWWZ010000002.1, from coordinate 716,303 downwards.
AAATCCTGCTCCATGGTGAAAGCCGTGCCAAGCAAACCGACTTTTGCAACCTTGTCTGCCACCAGCCGTTCAGCCGTCGCATCGGCAATATGAATAAGCTGCAAATTCGTTGCGGCATTCACGGCATCTGCCACTTTGTGCATAGTGTTGGTACAAATAAGTAAGCATTCCGCGCCAGCAGACTTTAACTGACGCGCTCCGGCAGCCAGCAAGGCCCCGGCGGTTTCCCAGTCACCACGAGATTGGCATGCTTCAATTTCGGCAAAATCGACGCTCACCAACACTATTTTCGCTGAATGCAATCCTCCCAACGCTTGCTTCACGCCTTGGTTTATTGCTCGGTAATAGCCAACGGTACTTTCCCAGCTCATGCCGCCGAGTAACCCGATCGTCTTCATAATTGCCCCTTTAGAAAAACCGAACTGCAGATACAAAAACAGGCTCCTATGAGCCTGTTCAGTATAAGGTAGACCTTACTGGCCCCCTTTTTCCAGTGCTTTAACCCGGTTAAACAGGTCGTCTATCTGTCGGCCTCGCACAGTAACCTTGCGCCAATCGCGGTTCTTCATCGCTGGCTGACCCGAGGAATACACGCCGGGTTCCGTGATGTCCTGCACGATCATGGTGTAGCCGGTAACCTGCACATTATCGCAAATAGAAATATGACCGTTGATGCCTACGCCACCGCCGATGATCACGTATTTACCGATATGACAACTTCCGGCGATGCCGGTGGCACCGCAGATACAGGAATGGTCGTCAATGATACAGTTATGACCCACCTGTACCTGGTTATCGATAATCACATTCTTACCAATAATGGTGTCTTCCATGGCGCCACGGTCGATACTGCTGGAAGCACCAATTTGCGCATCGTCGCCAATGCGGACACTGCCGGTTTGTGGAATTGGGATCCAGGTGCCTTTGTCGTTGGCATAACCGAATCCCGATGCGCCAATAACCGTTTGGCTGTGAATGGTAACGCGCTTACCAATATTAACTTCATGATAAATGGTCACATTCGGATAAATGGTGGTGTCTTCACCAATTTTCGCACCTTTACCGATAACGGTATTTGCGCCAATAGTGACGTTGTCGCCCAGCACCACGTTGTCTTCAATAATCACATTGTGACCTAATGACACATTGGTGCCCAATGTGGCAGACGACGCCACTACCGCCGAGGCAGCAATACCTGTAGCGACAACTGGCGTGGTATCGAACAACTGTGCAATGCGCGCAAAGGCAGCGTGTGGATTACCATGAATGAGTGCCGGTACCGGGCATTCGTCTGCGGCTTTATCATGAATGATTACCGCACCGGCCTTGGTTTCGGCCAACTGAGACTTGTATTTTACATTGGTGAGAAAAGAAATTTGATGGCTTTCTGAGCCAGCCAGTGTACCAACACCACTGATTTTCACTTCTGCGGCATTTCCCTGACCGCCCACCTGACCACCTACGTGTTTAGCCAGTTCGGCAAGAGTATATGTGTGCTTTGTCTGTGCTGTCATGCGCAAATCCTGTTCGGAAATTTTGTGTGTATGCTACTGTAAAATATCACTCTCGTCCTGACCCTTATCACTAAAATCCGTTGGTTTAACAACTATGCGGATATTTTTCCGCCAATTGCCAAAATCGTTACCGGCTTCACTGGTCAGATCCACGGGAAAACGAGTACAATACGGTTAATTCATTTAAGGACACTGTTACGAGTATGTCTCAATACGTATATTCTATGCATCGGGTTGGCAAAATTGTGCCACCCAACCGTCATATCTTAAAAGATATCTCTCTAAGCTTTTTTCCTGGCGCTAAAATCGGCGTACTCGGTCTGAATGGCGCGGGTAAATCCACCTTGCTGCGTATTATGGCTGGTGTGGACACCGAAATTGAGGGCGAAGCCCGCCCGCAGCCCGGTATCAATATCGGTTACCTCCCTCAGGAACCGAAGCTGGACGAAACCAAAGATGTACGCGGCAACATCGAAGAAGCCGTTGCTGACGTAAAACACGCCCTTACCCGTCTAGAAGAAGTGTATGCCGCCTACGCCGAAGCAGATGCCGATTTCGATGCGTTGGCTAAAGAGCAAGGTGAACTGGAAGCCATCATTCAGGCTAAAGATGGTCACAACCTGGATAACGCATTAGAACGCGCCGCCGACGCCCTGCGTCTGCCACCGTGGGATGCCGATGTGTCTAAATTATCAGGTGGTGAGCGTCGTCGTGTTGCCCTGTGTCGTCTGTTGCTTGAAAAGCCAGACATGCTGCTGCTTGACGAACCGACTAACCACTTAGACGCCGAATCTGTTGCCTGGCTGGAACGCTTCCTTCACGACTATGAAGGTACCGTAGTCGCCATTACCCACGACCGTTATTTCCTTGATAACGTAGCAGGCTGGATTTTGGAACTCGACCGTGGTCACGGTATTCCATGGGAAGGTAACTATTCTTCCTGGCTGGAACAGAAAGAGGCTCGTCTTGCTCAGGAAGAACGCACTGAAAATGCCCGCGTGAAATCGATGAAGCAGGAATTAGAATGGGTACGCTCGAACCCGAAAGGCCGTCATGCTAAATCGAAAGCCCGTATGGCCCGGTTTGAAGAAATGTCCACCTCTGATTACCAAAAGCGCAATGAAACCAACGAGCTGTTTATTCCACCTGGTGAGCGCTTAGGTGACAAAGTTATTGAAGTGAAGCATCTGAAAAAAGCTTACGGTGACCGCATACTTATCGATGACATGGACTTTGTGGTACCGAAAGGCGCTATCGTGGGTATTATCGGACCGAACGGTGCAGGTAAATCGACCCTGTTTAAAATGATTTCAGGTCAGGAACAACCTGACGAAGGTGAAGTCGTAATTGGTGATACCGTTCATCTTGCCAGCGTGGAACAGTTCCGTGACCACATGAACGACAAAAACACCGTGTGGAAGGAAATTTCTGACGACTCGGACATTATCCGCATCGGTAACTTTGAAATTAATAGCCGCGCTTACTGCAGCCGCTTTAACTTCCGTGGCAGCGATCAGCAAAAATTTATTGGCGATCTGTCCGGTGGTGAGCGTAACCGTGTTCACTTGGCCAAACTACTGAAAGCCGGTGGCAACGTACTGCTGCTCGATGAACCTACCAACGACCTGGATGTTGAAACCCTGCGTGCACTTGAAAATGCGTTATTGGAATTCCCAGGCTGTGCCATGGTTATTTCGCACGACCGCTGGTTCCTCGACCGCGTAGCTACCCACATCATTGACTATCGTGATGAAGGTAAAGTTAACTTCTTTGAAGGTAACTACACCGATTACGAAACCTGGCTGAAAGAAAACTTCGGACAAGACGTGGTAGAGCCCCACCGCTTGAAATACAAGCGAATGGCGAAGAAATAATCATCGAACCCCGCGTCATGCGGGGTTTTTATTATCTATTTCGTGCTTTTACCCATTGGGTTTGATAAATTTTACCTATCAGGTTGACCTTACCCTTTTGTTTATACTAATAATTAGGGGTAAGCATGTGGGAAGGATAACGTGGATAAACGCCAGTTCCAGCGAGTTGATTTGAAAGTTCCGGGAGAATTAAGCCTTCACGGTAATAGCATACCCGTCACAATTGAAGATGTTTCCCTGCAAGGGTTGCGGCTAAGCGCGGCCGAAGCCATGTTGGAAATGTTGCCCTTTGACAGCCATGACCCCTACACGGTTATGTTCAAAGCCAACCCCGACAGTCCATTAATTACGCTTTATCTTCAGCAGCTTTATCGCCAGTCTCAGGGCAATTCTGATCTGATATTTATCGGCTGTAAGGTCGACCATGTCGAGGTGGAATGCCTGGCTGAATTGCGCACACTGATTAATTTAAACAGTGGCGATCCTGGTCTGAGTGAACAGGATCTTAATGCGCTTATTGATGCTGTGTATAAAAAAGACGCGTAGCACTACTGTTCGCTAACGGCTTCTAATGCATCTGAGAGTTGACTCACCGGTACTACGATCAATCCCGGGATAGGTTGCTTCGGCGCATTGGCTTTAGGCACAATAGCCCGCTTAAAGCCATGTTTAGCCGCTTCAGTAATACGCTCAGTGCCATTGGGCACCGGGCGAATTTCCCCAGCCAGCCCAACTTCGCCAAACACAATCAAATCCCGCGGTAATGAACGGTTGCGGAAACTGCTCACCATAGCCAGCAGTAGCGCTAAATCTGCGCCGGTTTCACCAATTTTCACGCCGCCCACCACGTTCACGAACACATCCTGGTCGTTCATCTGCACATTGCCGTGGCGATGCAGCACCGCCAGTAGCATGGCCAGGCGGTTCTGTTCCAATCCCACGGCAATTCGCCGGGGATTTGCCATCTGGGAATAATCCACCAGCGCCTGAATTTCTACCAGTAGCGGCCGCGTCCCTTCCCACACCACCATGACGCTGGAACCCGGTGCCTGATTTTCACCGCGGCTGAGGAAGATTGCCGAAGGGTTATTCACTTCTTTTAAACCCCGCTCGGTCATGCCGAACACGCCCAGCTCGTTCACCGCACCAAAGCGATTTTTGTGGCTGCGCAAGGTTCTAAATCGCCCATCACTTTCCCCTTCCAGCATCATAGAACAGTCGATACAGTGTTCTAACACCTTGGGGCCAGCCAAGTTGCCGTCTTTGGTAACATGACCAACGATAAACATGGCTATATGATTCTGCTTAGCAAAGCGGGTCAGGTAGGCGGCACTTTCACGTACCTGCGACACACTGCCCGGCGCAGACTGCACATCTGACACATTCATTACCTGGATGGAATCGATAACCATGATCTTCGGTTGCTGAGTGAGTGCCAGCTCGCAGATGGTTTCCACATTAGTTTCTGCTAGCATCATCAACTTGTCAGTAGGCAGATTCAAACGCTGAGCCCGCAGCGCAACCTGCTGCAGCGATTCCTCACCGGTGACATACAAGGCGCTTTTCTCTTTTGCCAGTTCGCACATAACCTGAAGCAGTAATGTACTTTTACCTGCCCCGGGAGAGCCACCAATCAGCATGGCAGCGCCAGGAACAATGCCGCCCCCGAGCACCCGGTCCAGCTCTTTGAAACCTGAACTAAATCGTGGCAATGCCTCTAAATCAATGGCATTGAGGGGCTCTATTCGCGCGTTGGTTTGTCCTGCATAGCCACTGAATCCGGCTTTGGGCGTTTTTGCTGGAGAGACGACAAATTCAGAAATGGTGTTCCAGGATTTGCAGTCACTGCACTGCCCCTGCCAACGCGGAAATTCAGCGCCACAATCGGAACATACGTATGCGGTTTTTCGTTTAGCCATAGTGATAGTTGAGTAAAGATGTAACAAAACAGTGGTATTTCCCGCTATTCTACCGTTAATATCTGTGGTCCGCACACCGGAAAAATAATAAAGGATAAGCTTCCGGTCTTAATTTGGGTTGTAGTTACCTGCAATGCTGCCGATAAAGACAGATGATGTTGGCAGCCAGATAAGATTAGTCGGTGAAATGGAAAAAGAACTTCAGCAATTTGCAGATGTCATTGAGCAATTGAAACCGTCTGTCGGGCGTCCGGAATTTAATCAGGTTCTGATCCAACTTACCCGTGAGCTTCCTTCAGAAAAGCGCTTCTTGATTAAGATGGAGCTCAAACGGTTGGCCAAGCCCTGTCTTCGCGCCATTGACTTACGAGGTCAAGTTGATGGCGATTGCCGACTGTTCGAATTTCGCGATCGAAAACACTACTTGGACGACGTAGCCATTGACGTGTTTAAACGTCAAGTCAAAGTATACGGCAACTACACGTTTGGCGTTTACGAAGCGGTGATGAAAACCGAAAACAATTTTCGGGTTATGCGCGACCGGGCCGAAGCAGCCCGCTCTGAAGAAAAAAATACCCCTGAATCTAACCAAGAAAATCTACTAAACCACATTATTCCCGTCGTAAATCTGTTGGCGTACCATCATCGTAATCATGAGAGGATGAACTTTGCGGTTGCGTTAGACATTGAAGATGAACATCACAATTTCTTCAAAGGCACGAGTGTAGACATTTCAATAGAAGGGCTTCGACTTAAGCTTCCTAACGAATATGCCTTTACTTCTGGTCAGCCATTGCAAATCCATTTCCGCGGATTTGAAGATGAATTTGCTATGGACAACCGAAATGGCATTCATTATCACGTCATCACGACCAAGTTTGAGCGCGGTAATTTCTATTTAATATTAAAAAGAAACACAGATTATCCGGCACCATCATTTGATAAATTTCTAAATAACTTTATCCACGGAAACAAGCGGCGGTATAAGGTAAATCTCAATAACACCGTTGAAGCGATTATCAATAAAACGGCTGAGCAATATATTTCACCTTGTAGCCCATCTTTGCCCATTTTTATTGATGAGCAAGAAAATCATCTGCTACCCCGCTACGCCATGCTCAACAGTACAAACAAGGAAATTCTGGACTACTGGAAAGATGAAAAAGATGACGTGAAGTTGGGTTATATGCTCAAACCCTCCCGTCTGGCCTGGTTGCAGAAGCAGTCGACAACCCGAGCGGAAATGTACATTTACTGCTTTACCCACGTAAAAGACGGTGCGGTATATTTCTATTCGGCTTCCAATTTGGAGCTTGAACAGAATGACAAACTCAAGGCCCTCTATATTGGTTTTGGCTCTCGGAAAGTTAGTTGGCGGGTGTTCAAACTCACCTTGTCCTCGATGGCACCCGACGAGGCTTACGCCCCGCTATCTATACCCGATAGTGCCGCTAACGCAGCGAAAAAACAAAATTCGCCACCGTCGGCTCGACTAATGGCAAGACTCAAAAACCTCAAGTATATTGTCCATATCACTGATGTGACCTCCCTTTCTGGCCAGCGGCAATATGCCTCACGCAAATTCGACAGAAAGAACCTTGGTGGATTACGTGTTTTTGGTCACCCTAGAAATAAAGCGCCCATAGCAATTAAACCCTACCGCTATCGTTTTTCCGAACAGCGAATGGAGACACGCTACATTCTGCGTTCACCTATCGAATTGACGGGCTTCGATGACAGCTTCCATAGCACAGGCATTTCTGAAGACATTTCCATATCTGGCTTGCGCCTAGAAATTTCTCCCGAGTTTACGGGGAATGCTGGGAGTATGGTGAAAATACAATTTCCTCGCCTGACCGCGAAGTCAGCTACGGTCAGCATGAACTATGAAGTGATTCATCATAATGCCGACCGCAATATTCTGCATTTGAAAGCCGTAGAAGGCGAAGCCGGCGCAGCGGCACGGCAATTCTTCAATACACTCATAAAACAAAACAAGCAGTCATTGAAAACCTATCCTGAAGAAGAGGAAACCCCAGGGATTGGGCATGCGCTGCGCTGTATTAATGCGCGTCACACGCCTAACTTTGCTTTCCTGCTGGCTAAAACCGGTGTGAGATACGAACCTGATACGGCAGTCTATCAAAACAAAGGGACCGTGCCTTGTCACTTACTCTCCCATGCTGCGTCGCAAAACCGCGTTAATATCGAGTTTCTCTACCGGGACAGACAACAAGAATCGCCGCTTATAGCAAGCAGCATAAAGACATTGAAAATCGACCATCAGTTAGTAAGAGAAGAATTATTGGTTGCGTACAACCCTACAGCGAAGGAGGTTGGCCAGGCAGTAATACCCAAGCTTGATAAGCAGTTTGCTAACGATGAGAGTAAAAAAGCATTTATTTCAGAGGCGATTTCAAAAGGGCATTTTGTTGCGTTTCAGGTGTTAATTACGCTTACAGGTAAGCCCGATTTGGCCATGCTGCAAGCTGAATTAAATTATGTCAGCACCTATGCTTTGCACCGCGCAAAGGAGTTAGAAGAAAAAATCTGGTCTATGGGTGCGTCAGTGCATTTAATCGACATGACCCAGGAAGTACTCATGCGTTTCGGGTATGACCAAGCCACGATTGCGCGTAATAGCCAGGTTGTAAAAGCCAACGAGGCAACAAACCGCATTCAAAAAATGTTGAATTGACTCAGGTAAAAGGGTGACTCGCGTTCCCGCTATCCCCCTCCGTACTTTACGAATAATTCTTTGGCGACTTATAGTACTGCGAATCGCATTTCTGCAACGCGTACCTGGGCTAAAAACCCATTATTTGAGTAAATAAAGCATGCCTTGTAAGCCACTGTAACGAATAGCAGTATCGGCTTTTTCACGTACTAACGGCTTAGCATGACAAGCAACACCCAATGCGGCTTTAGCCATCATCACTAAATCGTTAGCACCGTCGCCCATCGCCACCGTTTGCGACATGGGAATTTGCCATTCATCTGCCAGCGACGCCACTGTGCGTGCTTTAACGTCGGCGTCAACGATTTCACCCACCACTTCTCCGGCTAACACGTTTCCGTTTACTTTTAACGTATTCGAGTATGCCGCATCTAAACCAAGGCGCTCCTTCACATAGTCAGCGAAGTAAGTAAAGCCGCCAGAGGCAATAGCAATTTTCCAGCCATGGGCTTTTAATTCTGTAATGAGCGGTACAACGCCTGGCATCAGTGGAATGCTGTCACGAATTTGCGCGAGCTGCGCAACTGGCACCCCTTTTAAGCAAGCCACTCGGGAAATCAGACTTTCGCTGAATGCCAATTCACCGCGCATGGCCCGTGCAGTTACTTCTGCGACTTTTTCACCCAGCCCCGCTAGTTTGGCGATTTCATCGATACATTCTATTTGGATAATCGTGCTGTCCATGTCCATCACCAACAAACCCGGTTGAGCAAGTTCTGGTTGATCATGCTGTACAACAATATCGACATAATACTGTGCGGCAATAGCTTCTAGCTGCGGCTTTAATGCAGGTTCATCCAACACTGTTACCGGTGCTTTCACCACCACTTCATGAAACTTACCGCTAAGCGGATGCAGGGTAAAACCGTGAAGATCACAAGTTCCTTCCAACGCTTGAGTAATACCTGCCAGTTGGCCAAGGGTAAGCGCCGGGGCATACACGGTTAACACTGCGTCTGTCGCAGCTTCACTGCCACTTGCAGCCTGCCATTGCGAATCTTTAAACACCACGCCATCTGGTTGTGCGCTGAATAACGCCAGCAAGCCTTGCTGACTATGTAATGAAGAAACCGTTAACACGCTCAAAATAAAATCCTGCCAATAAAAGTATGCGTATCCTAGCGAATTCATCGACAAGGTAAAACAGCCTTTTATGAATAGATTATGCCCAGGAATCGAAAACCGGTATCATGAACACAAACCGTTAAGCTTTTTGAATATGACTGATAAATACGCGGCATGGAAAACGCCCGCCCTAGAGAAAACGCATTGGTTTGCATGGCTGCAAAAGCGCAACGTGCACTTGATAACGGTTGTTCTGCTAATAACAGCTGCGATCACGCTGGCTGTGTTTCAGAAACGTGATGCACAGCAGTCGCTGGAACTGGCCGCTTCTGCACCGGTAAATGTATTAGCCGAACAGTATAGTTTACTGCTGGCGGATGCAGCAGAGATGCGGCAGCGGGAAAAAATTAACAGCCATCTCGCCAGACTGGTAAAATCTCATATTATCCACCGGGCTGCTGTTTTTGACCTTGAAGGTAATATGCTTGGCAGTGCAGTAAGTGAACCTTCATACGTTGAAAAACAGGACCCAGCTAAGTTCGAAGACTCTGTAAGAATGGTATCGATTAATAATAAGCAACAGGTGCAAACCGCTTTGTTGCAATTAGTCATTGATAACAACGCACTGCTTAAGGCCCAGCGACAACTTACCTCCTCGGCATTTAGTTTTCACGCTGGTCTGCTGTTCTTCGGTGTGATTACCGGCGCAGCGCTGACTCTGCTGTCATGGCGATATCGCTTTTTGTTGCTTAATAAAATTCGCTAGCGCCAGTACTCTGGCACAGCACGCACACTCTGCATACTATGTTTCTACCTCTGCCCGTTGCAGTGCATGAACCCTCCAGGCTGAAATCCCTGCCCTCCTGTTAAACAAATTTAACCTTAATTAGGCCTTATTCGCGGCCTTCTAAGTAATCTCTGCAGGTTTACCCGAAGTAGAAATTGGTGTTAGCGGTTGTTTAAAAACCTGACCCTACCGCTAACGCCACTGAGCATGCTCCCGGCATACAAAAGCTTCGGGTCATTGCATATCAGCCAGATACTACATTCTCACTTGCCACACGGGGAAATCATGATTGACACGTTAAACATTATTGCAATGGTACTCACTATCGCGCTGGGGTTAGTCGGGTTTCTCGCTCCCCGCTATACCATGGATAAACTCGGTCTCAAAACAGATGGCAGCAATATGGGCTACACGGAAATTCGGGCGGCAAATGGCGCGTTATTTATCGGCGCGGGGGTCGGTGCAATCTTTCTTTCTATCCCTGAAGCTTATGCGATGGTTGGCTTTTTATATGCTGGCGCTGCTGTTGGCAGAATTTCGGGTATCTTTGGCAACAAAGCGGGATCTAAACAAAGCTGGGGATATTTTACTGCTGAAGCTGCCCTGGCGGTTTACCTGCTGATAGCCAACCTCTGAGCTCTTAATTTAATTCACCTTTTTTGATTCAGGGAGACATTTATGAAATCTATTATAGTTACAGGCGCTTCATCAGGACTCGGTGAATCTATCTCTATCCGGTTTGCGCAGGAGGGATGGTTAGTGTTTGCAGGTGTGCGCAATGAAGATGATGCGCAAAACCTTAAGGAAAAAGAAGCGAGTATCCAGCCCCTGTTTCTGGACGTATCCAAGCCGGAGCAAATCAGTTCAGCCGTGGATGCAGTTTCAGAGAAGCTAGCAGGTCACACCCTCAACGGACTGGTTAACAACGCTGGTATAGCTAAAATTGCCCCGTTGGCGTTACAGGATATCGATGAATTTATACAGCATTTTGAAGTGAACGCATTCGGCGGGCTGCGAATGGCCCAGGCCTTTTTACCACTTCTGGGTACCAATGAGTCATTGGACGGGGCCCCCGGACGCATTGTTAATATTACCAGTGTAGGTGGGGAGCTGCCGTCTCCGTTTCTGGGCGCTTATACTGCCAGCAAACACGCCATGGAGAGTATTACCGATAGTTTGCGCCGCGAGCTGTTGGTATACGGTATAGACTCAATATCAATTGGTCCAGGCAGCGTTAAAACTCCAATATGGAAAAAAGCAAAGGAAGCGGATGCTGCCGGGCAATATAATGGGACCGCCTGGGAAGATTCAATTAAGACCTTCCTCGACGTAATGATAGAAGGAGGCGAAGACGGGCTCGAAACCGACTACATCGCCGACGTGGTTTACGAGGCAATGACCGCAGAAAAGCCTAAAGCACGCTATGCTCCGGTGCCGAACAAGCTGATTAACTATACCCTACCTACCATGCTACCAGAGCGAATGGTTGATAAAATACTCGCGAAAAAATTTGATATTAAAGAAAACAGCTAGTGGAGTGCTGAGAAAGCTAAGCATTTGCTTTGTCCGGCTGCTGACTTTTCGGCAGCAGTGGTGCTCTCCAATGTCGTTAGATGAATATTCTTATTATTCAGTTGTGCAATCGACTTTGATAATGTTTAAATAACAACCAACACCTCTTTGAGAAAGGAGCTTGGTATGAAAGTTGTCAACATAGTTTACTTAGTTGCAGTGTTTCTTCCCGTCCTGCCGGCAGCGGCCCTCCCAGAGCAGGATGCTCCACCGCCTTCCAGTCGCATAGCCCGCGAAGTCACCGGTAATGAGCTCAGCTACGACAGTATGATCAACAGCCATAATCAGCTTAAATGTCTTTACGGCTACGCAGCAGAGAAAACCGGCGATCACGCTGCAGCCCTGGCAATCTTTAATGACTGCATCGAACGTTTCGACAGCGTTTACGCCATGATTTGGCTTGCACAGATGTATGAAACCGGTGTGGCGGTAGAAAAGGATTTAGCGAAAGCCACGGCACTGATGAAGCGTGGCGCCAACACCAATGACGCCGCGGGCTATTCCAGTTTGGCGAAATATCACTATGGTGTCGCGCTGATTGAGGGCCGAGGTGTAATGGCCGATCGTCAGCAGGGTATTGCCTGGCTGAAAAAAGCCAGTCTCGAAGGAGTGACTGATGCCGATGAATACCTTACCAGTATGGATATGAAGCCTTCTGGTCAGGGCTGAGTAAACAACTGCCTGAAATGCGTGTTTGTGCGGGCGCTGATAATTTCCGGCGAGGTATAAAAGGCTTCGGCTAATATGCCTACCACATTTACCAGCCTAGCCGGCTCGTTGCGCTGCCCCTGGTAGCCATAAACGGGCATATCAGGGGTATCGGTCTCAAGCAGAATATTATCTAACCCTACTTCCACCACCGCGTTTAACGTCTTTTGCCCTCTGGGATAAGTGACAGTGCCACCAACCCCAAGTTTAAACCCTAAATCAATATACTGCTTTGCCACTTGCGCGTTGCCAGAGAAAGCGTGGACGACACCACCATGGGTAAAGCCTGACTGCTTGATGAGTGCAGGTAGACGGTGATGGGTTTTAAGGTGATGAAGGATTACCGGAAGTTTATATTGCTTAGCGACATCTATTTGTGCCAGTAACCACGTTTCCTGCTCCGCAAGAGGTAATTTGATGGTGGCATCAAGGCCGATTTCACCAATGGCGCATACCCTGTCACGGTGTGTTGCGACCATTTGCTGCAAATCGGAGAGAGCATCATCCAGCGCGCCACGAATAAACCAAGGATGAACTCCAAAGGCAAGATGAATGTTGGCGTGATTAGCCTGAATGTCGAGCTGTTTTTGCCAGCCCGCGGGCGTGGTACCCGGAATTAAAAAACCACTGACGCCCGCTTCTTTCGCCCGTTGAAGTACATCATCAAGATCGTCATCAAAGGCGGGTAAATCCAGGTGACAGTGGCTGTCTATCATAAGTAGAAGCTACGGCATTAAGCGCTGCGTGGTCCAGTTGCCGTCTGCGGTTTTATTGTATTCAAAACGATCGTGTAGACGGTCTTCCCCACCCTGCCAGAACTCTATCTGGTGCGGTTCAACACGGAAACCACCCCAGAAATCCGGTACCGGCAGTGCTTTGTTAGCGAACTTATCTTTAAGCTGCTTAAACTGCGTCATAAGCAGCTCGCGGGTTGCAATTGGCTGACTCTGACGAGAGGCATAAGCCGCGAGCTGACTGTCTTTAGGACGAGAGAAGAAGTACTTTGCATTCTCAGTGGTAGACAGTTTATGCGCGGTGCCACAAACGCGTACCTGGCGTTCCATAAAAAACCAAGGAAAATGCAGAGAGATTTTGTTGTTTTGCGACAACTCTTGCGCCTTGCGACTACCAAGGTTGGTGTAAAACAGGAATCCATCCTCACTAACATCTTTTAGCAATACAATGCGCTGCGATGGCTGGCCTGATGGGTCTACCGTGGCCACTGTCATTGCAGTGGGGTCCGGACTGTCTGACTGGATTGCATCGTCTAACCATTTACGAAACAACGCGATAGGATGCCCAGTGAGCTCCTGCTCAGTTAAATGCGCATTTGAATATTGCCGACGAATATCAGAAAGAGACATTTTACCTCCATAACATGGTAAGACGGATCACTTAGTCGTCGCCGTAGCCCAGTGAACGTAAGGCGCGATCATCATCAGCCCAGCCCTGTTTCACTTTCACCCACAGCTCAAGGAAAACCTTATTATCAAACAGGTTCTCCATATCTTTACGGGCCTGCTCGCCAATGGTTTTAATATGGTTGCCGGCTTTACCAATAACCATACGTTTTTGGCTATCGCGTTCTACCAGAATAAGACCATTAATTCGGTATACACCATTTTCCATGAGTTTGAATTGCTCTATCTCAACCGTGGTGGAGTAAGGCAGTTCATCACCGGTGAATCGCATCAGTTTTTCGCGGATAATTTCCGCTGCCATAAAGCGGCTGGAGCGATCAGTAATGTAATCTTCAGGATAATAGAACTCGCTCGGCGGCAAAGACTTCTGCACCATTTCACGCAGTGCATCTACTTGTTTGCCGTTTTTTGCACTTACCGGAAAAATATGGTCGAACTCATGCTTTTCAGACAGCATTTGGATTTGATCAATCAACGACGCTTTGTCTTCGACTTTATCTACTTTATTGATAACGAGGTAACAAGGCAGGCGACTGTTTTTCACTTTCGTCAGCACCATCTCGTCTTCTTCAGTCCAGCGAGTCCCTTCCACCACAAACAGCACCAACCCCACCTCAGCCAATGAGCTGGAAGCGGCACGGTTCATGTAACGGTTGATGGCTTTTTTCTCGTCTTGGTGAAGCCCTGGCGTATCAACGTAAATGGTCTGATAAGCTTCTTCGCTATCAATACCCAAAATACGGTGACGGGTCGTTTGCGGTTTACGCGAGGTAATACTGACCTTTTGACCCAAAATACGATTCAGTAGTGTGGATTTACCCACATTTGGACGGCCGACAATGGCAACCAATCCGCAATAGGTTTCGACATCATCATTCAGATGCATGTTCAAGCTTCTCCAATGTCTCTTTAGCAGCCTGTTGTTCTGCTTTGCGGCGGCTATTCCCCACACCAAAAACCGGTGCATCCAGTCGCGCTACGGTGCAACTGACTTCAAAGGTTTGTGCGTGGTCCTTACCGCTAATGGTCACCACTTCGTAAACCGGTAACGGCTCACGGCGGGACTGGAGGTACTCCTGTAACCGGGTTTTGCTGTCCTTAGGATGTTCATTCGGATCAAGACGATCGATACGGTCTGACCATAAACGCAGAATAACACCGCGTACGGTGTCGATACCGTCATCTAAATAAATTGCGCCGAGAATGGCTTCTACGGCATCAGCGAGAATAGAGCTTCGACGGTGACCGCCACTTTTTAGCTCACCTTGGCCCAGTTTGAGCAGTTCGCCGACGCCGGCTTCTTTTGCCATTTCTGCCAGAGTGTCGCCTTTTACCAGTGTGGAACGCATGCGAGTGAGCTTGCCTTCTGGCACCGTCGGGAAGCGGGCAAATAAGGCGTCAGCGACAACCATGCCCAATACTGCGTCACCGAGAAACTCCAGGCGCTCGTTGTGCTTTTTTGCCGCACTGCGGTGCGTGAGCGCCTGCTCTAATAAACCTTCGTCTTTAAAACGGTAATCGAGTAGTTTCGATAACCGTGCGTATCGGTCGATACCTTGCATTACTCAATGCCACCAACACGATTAAATCGAACGCCGGTAGGAACCCAACCCGGCAGGAAGCTGTCTGCAGAACGTTCAAATTCAAAGCTGATCCAGATGGCTACCGCTTTACCAACCAGGTTGTCGTCGGGTACAAAGCCCCAGAAACGGCTGTCACGGCTGTTTTCGCGGTTATCACCCATCACGAAATATTCGCCTTGCGGCACAATCCACTCGTTGCTACGGGTACCTGGTTGTGTATAGAAATTTGAAGCAGGAATACTGCGACCCGGATTACGCAAAATATCGTGAGTCACATCGCCCAGTTGCTCGGTGTAGCGAAGCAGCGGCACCATATCCTGAACAAATTCACCGCGCTCCTGAAACTCCAGTGGAACCGGCTCCATTTCAGGGCAGTCACTGCCGCTTTCGCAGTAAGGCTTAATAAAAATCTGTTTGTTCTGATAAACGATAGTGTCACCCGGCAGACCAATCACGCGCTTGATGTAATCAACATTGGTGTCTTCAGGATATTTAAACACCACCACATCGCCCCGCTCAGGCTCGCCGGTTTCGATAAATTTGTTTCGCAGCACCGGATCTTTCAAACCGTAAGCAAACTTTTCTACCAGAATGAAATCGCCCACCAACAGAGTTGGCATCATTGAGCCCGACGGTATTTGAAATGGCTCATACAAGAACGAGCGCAGCACCAATACAAAGGCGATAACCGGAAAAATCTGTTGAGATGTATCTACTAACCACGGCAATTCGGCTTGCTGGCCTGTCGCAGACGATGCAGCTTCTGTACCTTGTACGAACTTCTGCTTCCTTGCCGGTGCCCATAACAAGCTATCGAGAAGCCAGATGAGACCGGTGGCTACCGTCAGGATAACCAACAAAATCGAAAAATAATTTGCCATTACTTACCTACCTTGAGAACAGCGAGGAACGCATCCTGTGGTAACTCAACGTTACCGACTTGCTTCATGCGCTTCTTCCCTTCTTTTTGTTTTTGCAGCAGTTTTTTCTTACGACTTACGTCACCACCGTAACACTTGGCGATAACGTTCTTACGCAATTGTTTTACTGTGCTTCGTGCAATAATGTGGTTGCCGATTGCCGCCTGAATGGCAATATCAAACATCTGACGAGGAATGAGTTCACGCAGTTTTTCCACCAGTTCACGGCCACGGCCCTGACTGTTTTCGCGGTGCGTGATCATCGCCAGCGCATCAACACGCTCACCGTTAATCAATACATCCACCCGCACCATGTCGGATTCCTGGAACTTCTTGAAGTTGTAATCCAGTGAAGCAAAGCCCCGGCTAGTTGACTTAAGACGGTCGAAGAAATCCATCACCACTTCAGCCATCGGCAGTTCATAGGTTACCGCGACCTGCTTACCGTGATAAGCCATGTTGGTCTGCACACCACGCTTCTCAACGCAAAGTGTGATGACATTACCCAGGAATTCCTGCGGAACCAGAATATTGGCCTCAACGACCGGTTCGTGAATTTCAGCAATTTCATTTACGGCTGGTAGCTTAGACGGGTTGTCCACTTGCACCGTTTCACCCTTGGTAGTAACCACTTCATAGATTACTGTGGGTGCGGTAGTGATAAGATCCAGATTGTACTCGCGTTCAAGACGCTCCTGAATAATCTCCATGTGCAGCATGCCCAGGAAACCAATACGGAAACCAAAGCCCAGTGCGGCAGAACTCTCTGGTTCGAAGAACAAAGAGGCATCATTCAGGCTGAGTTTATCCAGCGCATCACGGAAATCTTCGTAGTCGTCTGAACTGACCGGGAACACACCGGCATAAACCTGCGGCTTGATTTTCTTGAAGCCCGGTAAGGCTTTTTCAGCAGGAGCACGGGCCAGCGTGATGGTATCGCCCACCGGCGCGCCGTGAATTTCTTTGATACCCGCAATAATGAAACCTACTTCACCGGCTTTAAGGGTACCGGTTTCGGTTTGCTTCGGCGTGAAGATACCCACTTTATCTGCCTGGTGCACCTGGCCGTTGGACATGATTTTAATTTTGTCTTTGGCATTCAGTTCGCCTTCAACAATACGCACCAGTGATACGACGCCCTGATAGTTATCGAACCAGGAATCCACGATCAGTGCTTTCAACGGAGCTTCACGCTCGCCTTCAGGTGGTGGTACACGTTTAACAATCACTTCGAGTACTTCATCAATACCAATACCGGTTTTTGCTGAACAACGCACAGCGTCAATAGCATCGATACCAACGATGTCTTCGATTTCTTCCGCTACACGCTCAGGTTCAGCCTGAGGCAGATCGATTTTATTCAGGATTGGCACAACTTCCATATCCAGATCGATAGCGGTGTAGCAGTTGGCAAGTGTCTGTGCTTCCACGCCCTGACCGGCATCAACCACTAGCAGTGCGCCTTCGCAGGCTGCCAGTGAACGGGAAACTTCATAGGTAAAATCTACGTGTCCCGGGGTATCGATAAAGTTCAGCTGATAAGTTTCGCCATCGTTCGCTTTATAGTTCAGCGTTACGCTCTGGGCTTTGATGGTGATACCGCGCTCACGCTCCAGATCCATTGAATCAAGAACCTGGGCAGCCATTTCCCTGTCAGTCAATCCTCCGCAATGTTGGATCAGACGGTCTGATAACGTGGATTTCCCATGGTCAATATGGGCAATGATAGAGAAATTACGAATGTGCGACTGTTGCATAATGCTGGAAAATGTCCTGCGAGATAGAATTAAACAAACCGGAAAGTAAGTTTATGACTTACTGTTTCACGACACCACTTGCGAATAATAAAATACGGCGGTGTAAAGCGTGCGGATTTTACCTATTTATTCAGCGAAAAGCGAATAAGCTTCACCATTTAGGATAGTCTACGGTATTAACACGAATTATTGCAGAAATTGAGGGGTGATACCGGGGCTTGGCGTCACCCCTTCGCTATTTTTGTGGCGTGTAAATCTCTGGAGTGGAAATGGTAGCGCTTAAAATAACCGGTTGAAAGCGAGTTTGGTCAATTTTCTTCAGATGACCTGAGATCAGGATGAACGAGCCAAAGGTTAACAGTAGGCTGGTTGCCAGTGCCCATAGTTCGCTGTGCAAACCCAGGCGGGGCAAACTCTGCCCTGCCCCAATAGCCGATATCACCAATACGATGAGAGGCACAACATAGAGCCATAAAGACGCTGCAACTACCCCGGCTTCAGGTACACCGATACGCACAGTATCGCCCACTTTACAGGGAACCGGCGAACGCAAGGAAAGCTGTTGCGTGCGTGGCGACAGTGCCCGTGAAATAACTCCAGAACCACAATCACTTTGCGCCTGACAGCTTGAGCACGTAGTTTTAATGGCCGCTTCCACGGTGATGAGATCGCCGTCTACGGCCACCACTGTCGCCGTTTCTTTAATCACCGTTGTCGTCCTTTAATTTCAACGAGGTTGCAATGGCATTCGCCGTTTGCAAAGGAATTTCTCCGATCACCGTAACCTGGGCTTTACCGTCAGTCAGGCTCAGAAACGTACTCAGTTCATGGCGCAACACCAGGTCAGAACCGATGGCATCGGCTGCGGGCTGCACATAAACTGACACATCGACCAGTCCATCAGAAAATAATTTGTATTCAACAACCTGACCGGTTACTGCCAGTCGCCTTATATCCTGTTTTACCTCAACCATGCCACTGGGGAGGTAATCCACTTCCCAGTTTTGCGCCCGGTTTGCTGCCGAATGCAGTGCCAGGGCGGCAGGTAACGAGTTTCTGTTTACTTTTGCAAAATATTCCGGCGCCTGTTGATGAATCTCAAACGAACTTACCTGGATTTGTTCAAGCACATTACCCTGTAAATCCAGGGTATTCATTTTCAACAGCATACCTGATTGCTGATCAAGCCATAGCTGATAACTGAAACGCGTATTATCACGACTAACAACCCGGAGCTGCTGAGCAGGTCTGCCGGCTACGCGCGCACGGCCAACAGAAACAAAATCGTACCCTTTCACCAGCGACATCGGATCATAAAGTAACTCGCTGGGAATAGGACCATTGATGTATTTAGACTGCAAACTATAAGGCGGTGCATCAGGTTCAAAAATACTGACTACATCACCAAATCGAATCAGTTCCCGTCCAGGTCCATTTTGTAAATTCAGCTGTTCAACCGAAGTGCCATCGTTAAGCACACCATGACGCCACAAGAACGGTACCGTTTCTTGATTCAGTCTGCTTACAACAAACGACACTTCAAAATTCAGCGTTCTCACCGCCGCAGACATTTTCAGCATCCAATCTGTGGCAGATTGCGGTTTTTCCGTGAGAGCATAGGGATAAACATCAGCCAATGCATTATTGTCGTCGTCGGCCAGCATGGAGTTTTGCTCAGACACAATAGCATCTGGCTGGGATTGGCTCTTTACTTGTGGGGGTGGGGGCTGTTGTGCATGAACAGAAAATGCGAGCCCAACACACGCCAGGCTATAAATGCAAAAATTCCACGGTGAAAACAAACGTACCAGCTCCGAGGGAGCTGGTACGTTATTAAAAAATGCTTTTGTCATCGAAACTCTTAGTCTGGATTAACGTTTGACCGCGCTTCCTGATCTACCTCGTTGCTCTGATCTTCAGCTTGTTTCAGCTGAATCTGCTGCTCGTGGTCTGCAATGATAGCATTAATCTTACGTTTCTTTTCCAGAACCACGCTCATGTCGTTGCGAGGCAACGTACGAGTTTGCTCAAGACTTACCGGTGATAAACCACCAATGCGTCCCGGCGTTTCGAATGTCGAAAACGGTTCTGTTGGCTCTGGCTGATTCATCTGCTGCACGCCTAAGATAACGGCAACGGCAACGGAAGCCGCAACCGCAAACTGGCCACTTTGCTTTGCAAATGGAACCACGTTGCCAATAAGTGGCAGTGATTTCCAGCCTGAGCGCTTAGGCGCCATGACTGTTGGCTCGCTGTCTAACGCTGCAGCCACTGCTGCGGTGATATCCATTTCTGGTGCCACCGTTGCTTCTTTGCGTAAACCACTACGGATAACATGGTAACGCTGCCATTTTGCTTTCAGCTCTTCATCATTGAGGATAGCTTCCATAATTTCAGCGCTATCTGTCTCACCATCCATAAAGGCTGACAATTTTTCTTGCTGTTGCGTCATACTATAAAATCCTGATCCAAATGATCGCTTGCTACCATAACACAGCTAGTTAGTTCACTTCATCCCGAGAAAGTTCAACTTCATCGCGAAAAAAACTAAATTAATTTTCCAAAAGTGGCTGAATGACTTTGTCGATGGCTTCACGTGCCCGGAAGATCCGAGAACGTACCGTGCCTACCGGACAACCCATTACACTGGCGATCTCTTCGTAACTTAGTCCTTCGATCTCCCGAAGCGTAATAGCCATACGCAAATCGTCAGGCAGTTTTTCGACCACACGGAACAACGTTGCTTCAATTTCATCAGAAAGCAAACTGCGTTCGGGGGTAGACTGCTCTCTGAGCGCGTCACTGCCGTCGTAGTAATCTGCCTCTTCTGCATCTACATCGTTGGCAGGCGGTTTTCTCCCCTGAGCAACGAGATAATTTTTTGCACTGTTAACAGCGATACGGTAGAGCCAGGTATAAAACGCACTGTCTCCACGAAAATTGGGCAAAGCACGGTAAGCTTTAATAAACGCATCTTGCGTGACATCTGCAACATCACCAGTATTTTTCACATACCTTGACACCAGATGCATGACTTTATGCTGATAACGGGTTACCAGCAGGTTAAATGCGTTTTTATCACCGTTCTGTACCTTTTCAACAATCTGTTGATCGGTTATCTGCTCGCTCATCCGAGCCATTTCTCCTTAACATCTACCACATAAACAGCTCATGCAAGCATCAGGTAGACTGCATATTTTTCAGAAAGTTCGAAGAAAATGCGGTCAAACTTTAAATTATCAATAAAAGATATAAGAAAATTTACCATAACGGGATATTGGCGATTTGCCTTTTTCCACGCTTCATTTAGACTTGCCGAACCTTATCCTAGTTATAAACCGCTAAAATACCATGAAATCAGTGGCTTCATCACTACCTTCAGCGGAACATCAAAGTATTGAACACCAGTGCGACGTACTCGTAATAGGCAGTGGCGCTGCGGGTCTTAGTCTTGCGCTTAAACTCGCCGACCATTGCCGGGTTATCGTACTGAGTAAAAGTGATCGTAATGAAGGCTCTACCCGATACGCTCAGGGTGGCATTGCTGCCGTATTCGATGAGCAGGATTCAATTGACGCACATGTAGCTGACACACTCAACGCGGGTGCCGGACTTTGCGAGGAAGCGGCGGTTAGATTTACCGCCGAGAATGCCAAAGAAGCGCTCACCTGGCTTATTAATCATGGCGTACCTTTCGACACCGAAACCGATGAAAAAGGTGAAGAACGTTTTCACCTTACCCGTGAAGGTGGACACAGTCATCGCCGCATTCTGCATGCTGCAGATGCCACCGGCGAAGCATTGCAAATAACGTTAAATGACGTGGTTTCAGCCCATCCAAACATTGAATTTCTTGAACGCTATAATGCGATTGACCTTATCCGTTCAAAGCAAAATAGCCAGCATTGTACTGGTGCGTATGTATGGAACCTGCAGCGCGCTCACGTTGAAGTTATTCGCAGCAGATTCATCGTGCTTGCCACAGGTGGCGCCAGTAAAGTTTACCAATATACGTCGAACCCAGATGTTTCAAGCGGTGATGGTATTGCTATGGCATGGCGCGCAGGTTGTCGTGTTGCCAATATGGAATTTAATCAGTTTCATCCAACCTGTTTGTATCATCCCCAGGCCAGAAACTTTTTGATCACCGAAGCATTGCGCGGTGAAGGTGCCCGCCTTTGTCACACTGACGGCACACCATTTATGAAACGGTTTGATGAACGCGGTGATCTGGCTCCCCGTGATATCGTCGCCCGTGCCATCGATTATGAAATGAAACGTCTGGGTGCAGAATGTATGTATCTCGACATCAGCCACAAGCCGGCGGAATTCGTGGTCAAACATTTCCCGAATATCTATCGGAAGTGCTTGTCGTTGGGTATTGATATCACCACACAGCCCATTCCCGTGGTGCCCGCAGCGCATTACAGTTGCGGGGGCGTGATGACAGATTTCAACGCTAAAACGGATCTGGACAACGTATACGCTGTGGGCGAGGTAGCTTATACCGGATTGCACGGTGCTAACCGAATGGCGTCAAATTCGCTGTTAGAATGTGTGGTGTACGCCGCCGCAGCAGCAAAAGACATTCTCAGTCACCTGCAAGACAATTACGTAGAAGAACCGATAGCGCCGTGGGATGAGTCTCAGGTGACCAACTCTGATGAAGAAGTCATCATTCAGCACAACTGGCATGAACTGCGCTTCTTCATGTGGGATTACGTTGGCATTGTGCGCACCAATAAACGCCTGGAAAGAGCACTACGACGAATACAGCTACTAAGCCAGGAGATTCAGGAGTATTACGCCAATTTCCGTGTCTCCAACAATCTATTAGAGTTGCGTAACCTGGTCACTGTGGCTGAGCTGATTGTTCGCTGTGCCATGGAGCGTAAAGAGAGTCGCGGGCTACATTATAATCTTGATTATCCCGACTTGCTTCCTAAGGCCAAGCCTACAGTGTTGAAACCGCTTCCTGCGAAATGGCAACCCGAACCCGGCTCTATGGCGACGGTAAAAGACCACTAAGGGTCTACCGGAAGTGATCTTGTCACCAAACAAAAAGCCCACGTTAATTAACGTGGGCTTTTTATTGGGCTAATAGCATTGGTTACAGGGCAAAGAAGTTCGCCATAACGCCGGTTATCACCGGCTCATTGTTGTCTGCATTTTCCAGTAAGAAGCGAGTATCGCCGTTACTCTGCGCCGTCTTTAACTGCGCCAGGCCAGGCAATAACAACGGCTTCTTAAATTGATTATTAACGGTGATTTCCGTGACCGGTGCTGCCGGATAAAGATGACTTACCGACATGGCGAGTGTCCACATACCATGAGCGATGGCGCGAGGGAATCCGAATGGTTTGGCCGTTAACGCATTCAAATGTATAGGATTCGCATCACCGGACAGTTTCGCATAGCGCCTGCCAATATTCCCTGGCGCTTCGATATGCGTGGTTGCGTTAGCATATTCTATCTGCGGCTTGATATGGACCGTTCCGGTACCAGCATTGTTTTCCGTTGACACATGGGGCGCTTTTGCTTTCACCAGATAGGTCGCTTGCGCATCATACACCAACTGATTGTCTTGCAACGCGCGGGCGTACATTTTCACGTCCCACCCTCTTTTGTGGGCACTAATATCGGAAAATCCCACACGCATCTCAAAAGGCTTTGCTTTATCGAGGTGATTCAACTGACGAATCTTGTTTTCCCGATGTACCAAGCCTAACAGGGGAAAAGGACTTCGTTTATGTGCCAGACATTGTAACTGCAGCGGCAATGACAACACTTGAAGATAACACGGGTGCAATACCGCATGCTCCCAACCGGTTAGCGATGCATACTGGGCCAAATGCTTATCATCAATAATGATATTCTTTTCCCGTGTAATCGCGGGTACCACGGGTGGCTTAAATTGCCGTAGTAAATTTTTGTCAGGCCGGTGTGTCAACGCCTTGAACATTAAACCAAACATACACGCATCTCCAAAAAAGCTTCATGTAACGATAAGCCGGCTCAATCGACGATAATACAACTCATCGCATTCCCCTCTGAATACCCAGCGATAGCTCACATCACCGTTTTCAGTTCTGAATTGAAGGAACATTGCACCGGGAAACAGTCGGCTGTGGTTTATATTTATTTGTCTGCGTCGTATCGCTCCTGATTCTTGTTCAGTCCAAATGTCGCCATCGACTTCAACGAATATAGTTGGGCGGGCAATATCTCTCGCTGAATCGTGAACAGGCCTCTTCAACAACGCGCAGAAAACACACAGAATGTTAGTTCTAAATTGCCATACTGACGTTATTACTACGAGAAAAACGATGAGCAGTTCAGGTAGGTTTCCCGGCAGCCAGCTTTTCGCTGTAGGAGGAAGGCACAACAAAACGATAGACGCCGCCGACAGTGGCATTAAGAATGCCAATCGACGGAACGCCCAGCATTTCAGAGTGAAATTATACTTTGACACGATCCAGGATGATTTTCACCATTTCGGCAAGTTCAGGATCGTCACATTTCTGGTGGCCCATAAACCAGGCAAAAAGATCAGGATCATCACACGTTAATAGTCGTTCAAACGTTTCTTGTTTCTCTGCGTCTAAATCACTAAATGCTTCTTCAACAAAAGGCAGAAACAGTACATCTAATTCGAGCATGCCGCGTCGACAGGCCCATTTTAAGCGGTTGTATCTTTTCTCTGTGAACATTTATCTATCTACCTCATTACTTATCCGCCGCACTATACCAGAAGCCCGACCTACTCTCACCGTCCTTTTTACCCGTTTCGGTGGTTGAGAATAGAAAATCCTCCCCCATTGATAGGAGATAAACCAGTTTACTACGGATTTCCAATGGTTACGCCTGAAACACTTGATAGCCTTGCTGCTGATTATGCCATTCCACTGACTCACTACACGGTGCTGTCGATTGCCGGTGAGCAACGTGACGATTACTTGCAAGGCCAACTGACTGTAAATGTTAAGAAGTTAGATGAGCAAACCGCCAGACACGCGGCCCATTGCGACTTTAAAGGTAAAACATGGTCACTCAGTACCGTTTACAGATGGCAAGATGAAATTTGGTTAACAATGCCAAAAGGCTGTGCCGAATCCTCGCTGGAGCAACTGAAAAAATATGGCGTTTTTTCCAAAGTAGAAATTAACGACAGAGCAGATGATGTCACGCTGTTTGCGGTTTCTGGCGATAAAACAGCACAATGGGTAGTTGACGTTTTTGGTGCCCTTCCCGATGTTGGACTCACTACACTGCAAAATGACGCGGGTGTGGTAGTAAGACAAGATTTTCCCTCTGATCAGTTGCTACTGGCACTCCATACCGACGCTGCGACCCAATTTCAGCAATGGATGACAGATAACTCTGTCACGGAATATGCCTCGGATGTGTTTGAAGCATTAGCGATAAAGCATGGCATCGCCGATGTTTCAGGCGTTGTAGTGAACGAATTCGTGCCGCAAATGATGAACGTGCAAGCCTTGAACGGTATTGATTTCAACAAAGGCTGTTACATGGGGCAGGAAGTGGTGGCTCGCACTCGCTATCTGGGTAAAAACAAACGCGCAGGTTACGTTTTTTGTATCCCACAGGCTGTTGATGTTAACGTAGGTGATACCGTAGAAAAAGAATTGGAAAATGGCTGGCGCCGCGGCGGCACTGTTATCCGCAAAGCGCAACTTAAAGAACAGACTTGGTTTATGGCTGTGTTACCGAATGATACCGAAAGTAGCACGCAGCACAGATTGGCAAGTAGCCCTGAACTACAGGCATGTTTTACAGCATTGCCTTATAATTTAGAATAATCGTCGTTATCTGACTATCACCACACTGATTGCTCAATAACACACATTCACGTGTCGTGAGACACAATCCATCACAGGAATAACTATGACTATTACAACAGATAGTGTGGTAACGCTACACTACACTGTCTCGACAGACGGTACCGAACTCGATTCATCTGTGGGTAAGAACCCGCTGGTAGTATTGATGGGCAGACGTTTTCTGATTGAAGGCTTAGAAGACGAGTTGGTTGGTAAAACGGCTGGCGACAAATTCAGCACCACAGTAGAACCCGAAAAAGCATACGGTCAGCGTATGGATGAGCTGGTGCAAAGCGTGCCTAAAAATATGTTTGAAGGGATGGAAGTAGAACCCGGCATGTCATTCCGCGCGTCGTCGGAAGGCGGTGAGCAGTCTGTAATCGTTATTGAAGTAAACGATGATCATGTGGTTGTAGATGGCAATCACCCGCTGGCAGGCGTTACCTTACAATTCGACGTTGAAGTGGTAGAGGTAAGAGAAGCCACGCAGGAAGAACTTGATCATGGTCACGTTCACGGCGAAGGTGGTCACCACCACTAAACTCGATTATGTACAAAAAAAGCCGGATAAGGCCCTGCCTTCTCCGGCTTTTTCGTTTTAAATCGCTTCTTCGTTCTGTTCGCCGGTACGAATACGGATGGCGGTTTCTACAGAAGTCACAAAGATCTTCCCATCACCAATCTTGCCTGTTTTTGCTGACGCCTCAATAGCTTCGATTGCCTGCTGTACTTGATCGTCGGCCAGTACCAGTTCAACTTTGATTTTTGGCAGAAAGTCGACCTGGTATTCAGCACCACGGTAAAGCTCTGTATGCCCTTTTTGACGGCCAAAACCTTTAACTTCAGTGACGGTCATACCCGCGATACCTACCTCGGCCAGCGCCTCACGAACATCATCCATCTTGAACGGTTTGATTATCGCTTCAATTTTTTTCATAACTTGCTACTCATTGTTAAGTGAACTGATACGACATCCATCTGCGTCGCAAAATCATTGTATAACAAAAACTTGCTTTCACACACAGACGAAAGGTGTAAAGGGCCGTACCATCGTCCCTATTTCGACTTAAATCCTATTTCTTAATTATATACGCCTAAAACGAAAAAGGTGTTTAAAATCGAAAACCCATCATCAGTGGTTTATATTGGTTCGGGTATAGGCGTATAGCTGTATGCTGTAATTTATATACGCAACAACCGCCTAATTCGGTTACTCTTAGTAAAGAGTACAAAGCATTCTGACCAATATTCCATGAGCAGGCAAACCGGTTTAACACTAATTGAATTAATGATAGGCGTCGCCATTGTGGCGATTTTGCTTACCGTCGGTGCACCGGCCATTCAAACCGTGCTGGAACAAAACAAGGTTATCGCCACCGTTAACGATATCAGTAATGCAGCCCGCACAGCGCGTTTCACAGCAATCGATACTGAAGAAACCACACTGGTATGCCCATCGGCCGATTATAAAACCTGCTCAGGCGACTGGCGTCAGGCAAAAATCGTCTTCGTAGACAGTAACGGTAACGGTAGCCGTGATGATGCAGAGCCCTTAATCAGTTCATCCGACCCCGTTTCTTCCGGCGTTAATATTTCGGGGCACACTGGTGCTTTGGTATTTTCTCCTGATGGCAGCGTTAGTAATGCGGTAACCATCAAGCTCTGCCCTGCTTCTGGTGATGCAAAATCAGCCTCAGCGGTGTTAATCAGTTTGTACGGCCGGGTGGCGGTGGCCGTGGATAATAGCGGCAACGGCATTAAAGAAGATTTAGCTGGCGCTGATCTTACTTGCAGTTAACGCCAACACTTTGCCGGCAAATAGCTCCCCGACCCGGTAACAGTAAGTGTGTCGCATCCATCGTTTAACGCCCGTGTTCGCTTAGCTTGCAACGTATAGTCAGTTGCTGTAACAGCGACAACACTAAACACATAATCTGCCACCGACACCGAAGACAACTCTGCCGTGCTGGCATATTTGTCGTTTCCCAGCCGGTATCGAATTTGCTCCGCCTGCCATGTCATCAGCTTGTGCCGAACTTGTTGCATGTCCTTTCGCTGTAAATAATCCATGTAAGACGGCACCGACAGCGCACTTAGCACCGCAACAATTGTCATTGAAATTAATAACGAAACCAGGCTAACGCCCTGTTGAGCCCTGGAATCCTTCCTTTGGTACAGCATACTTTCTTCCTTGTAGTCACTAAACTGCAATTCACTTTATCAGGTTAACTACGCAGCTCTCTGCAGAACACAAGGACAGTTCTGGTGCGACAACACGGACTTACTTTTACTGAATTACTCGTCAGTCTTTCAATCACAGCGATTCTGGCTACACTCGCCGTACCGGCATTCAGCGAGCAATTGTCGTTACTCAAACTTACCCGGGTTCTCGACAATGCCGCACTGCAATTACGAAGGGCTCAAAACCTGGCGATTGCATCATCAACGAATGTCACTGTTTCACATGCTGGCGGCAACAACTGGTGTTTGGTTATTGCGCTTAAAGCGTGTGATTGCAAAGTGGCTGGCGATTGCAAGGCCGTAGTTGGCATCCCGCCGGCTAACATTCGCACCCACGCTGATGTCACGCTTGAAAAAACAACTTATAAAGCCACAACGCATCCGACTTTCTCCGCCTCTACCGGTGGCGTGTCGGGCCGAGCTGGAAGCCTCACTTTTAGCATTGATAACTTAAGTGGAAAAGTCATCGTGAGTAACCAGGGGCGGATTAGGGTGTGCTTGTTGCAACGCCGTTTTGGTGGCTATGCTAAATGCTGACGCAACGGGGCTATACCTTACTCACCATGCTTATTACATTGGCGTGCGGCCTCTCGTTTATCGTAAGCCTGACCAGTCTCATTGCCACTATGAGAAATAGTCAGCAACAACTTTTAAACGAATTGTTGCTGCAGCACGAAATGATGCGCATTGTGGCCACGCTCACGACAGAACTGCGTCAGAGTGGTTATACGGGCACGAATCGCCAACATGTTCTGGCAACAGGAACCAACATCGTTGCATTCCAGCAAACAGTGGAACTTGGTGCCTATCCAGGCGAAATAGCGAAAAGTTGTGTACTTTTTGCCGTCGACCTCAATAGCAATGGCATTGCCGATAATGCATCAGTAAATGAACACAAAGGATTCCGGCTAAAAGACAGTGCGCTGGAGTCGCGCACAGCGGGCAGACGTTGCGGCCAAACCGGATGGCACGATATCACCGACCCTCGCTTTGTCACCGTTGAACACTTTTCAATAAATCTAACCCCATCACAACAACAGCATTTGCTACACATTGAACTGAGACTCGCATTGAAAGGCGCTTCGACGATATTCAGGGAAACGCAATTTACGGTAGCGCTGCAACATGGAAACTAACGGAATGCGTTCTGCCTTAAGACATTATCAACGCGGGGGCATTTGGCTAAGCGCGACTTTATTACTACTGCTACTCGTGGCCGCCACCGGTATGACATTAACCATGACCTTAACCGGTACGACAGACCAGCTCCTCTGGCGACAACAATTTTTGGCAGTTCAAGCTAAAAAAGACGTAGCGATCAACAACGTTATCACGCAAATGTATCTGCCTGAAAAGTGGCCTGCAAACCTACCGCCAGCCATATCGAAACATGTCAGCCATGTTCAGGAAACCCGCTTTAATGATGCGGACATACTCTCTGCGCATCTGTCGGTTCAACGCTCGGCAGGCCCGTTCACGCAACGCCGCGAGATGGACATTGTTCGCTTTCCGCTGCTCATGAATGTGCCCCCCGCCCCACTTGTCATGTTTTCTCACCTTCATCACCAAAGTGGCTTTACCCTTTACCTTCCGCCATCGAAGCAAAATCCGGCTTATCGTTATTCATTGTGGTCTTCGACTCCGGTGTTAAGTGCGTCTAACCGGCTTACCTGTGAAACTGAAATGATTAACCTTTTACATTGCAAAGCCTCGGCACTCAGTTCAGATATTCATCGCGCATCAGATATTGTCGAAAATGACACTCAACTGAACATTCCTATAGCACATTACCTTTTTGCTTCTGATCTCGATGGCAGTCGCGTTGCTGATTATCAGAAACTCGCATGGGTAACAGCCACCAGTTGTGACCCGCTCCCATCGCCAGCAAGCTTTATCTGGATTACTGGGCATTGTCGAATCAGGGCAAAACAAATGATAGGGAGTCGCGCCGCGCCAGCGTTACTGGTGGTTGAAAATGGACACCTGGAGTTGGAAGACCACGCGTCGATTTTCGGTATGGTAGTGAGCCTGCGGGTGAACAACCAATTTAGTTGGAAAGTGAAAATGGCAGAAAATACAAAGATATCCGGAAGTCTACTGGTGAATCATCCGACCTCATCTGACAGCCACTTTAATGTGGTTTATGACCATGCATTGCTCAGGCAACTGCAGCACAGTCCCGCACTACAGCAACTTGCAGTTATACCTGGCACAGAGAAGCCCGGCACAATGAATTAAACACAGTGAAATAAACACAGCTCATTTACCATGAACCAAGAGTGAAAACGTATTTATGCACATTCGAACTTCGCCACTATTGGGCTATCAGACCGGTTTTTCGATGTTTGAACTGATCCTCACCATTATCATATCGAGCAGTGCAGTGTGCAGCACAGTGACATTGCTTTACCAGCTACAACTTACATCACAGGCTCTGCCTGAGACCGGTGAGATGACATCACGTGCTGAAAACGCGCGGGTAATACTGCAATCATCAACGGGCAATGGTATGCGAGATGTGGCTGAGTTCAGCGTTTTCACAACAAATCAGGATGGAAGATTGAGCGCGAACACACAGAGTATCGATCCTGGCTCTGCATCAGGTAAGATATACTATTCACTTGGCTGGACAACCACAGATATTTTCTCCGACGGCATTTCCCTAGACACCGCCAGGCAGACCAATGCACCACCATTCCCCTTACTGAAGTCAGGAAACATTACCGTTGCATGGAAAGATCATGATGGAACATCAAAGGCAATTACCACGCCTTTCAACCGACGGCATCCATTAACCAACGCGCTGGTTGATAAGATCTCGCGGCTTAATACTATTAGGCCATGATGCATCAAAGTGGTTGAATCGTTAGCAAGACCAACAGAATTCGCTGCTTTCAACGCTACCGCTATTATTTTCGTCCCACCCTTTTCGGCCATCGCTGAAATAAACCAGGATGCCGTCAGTCGCCTGACTTGAACCGGATACGGGTGTCGCTCTGAGTTCGTAAGCTACGCCATTGGCTGCTTCAATGGTGAGATTATAGCGCTTGTTAGCTGCATCCTCTGAAGCCGGAGACCAGGATGAAAACACTTCAGGACTTCCCGTGTCAGAACCACTGGTAGCAGCTCCGGCATAAGTGAAGTTTCCGGTGTGATGCCGTTCCATTGCCGCAGCAAAGGCCATCAAGTCTGCCTGCGCCGACTTTCTATAACTCTCCTTAATGACGTTTTGGTATGCCGGATACCCTACTCCCACTAAGATACCCGCTATCGCAACGGCAATCATCAGTTCGATTAGCGTGAACCCCTTATTTTTACTGCCTTTTACTGCCATTTCTACTGCCTTTCTTTCTCTGTCGTCCAGCTATTTTGTTGAACCCGTTCGAATCGGCCAAAAATGTTCTGCGCCAAACAGGCAAACGCTGAAGTACATGGTTGTTCATTACCGTCGCTATCGACGTCGATGACCGCCGAAACACATTCCGTACCCAAGCACACCACCGGCTGAACAATTTCTTCAATCAGTATTTTAGTTTCCGGCGCAATGCCCGTTTGCTTAAGTTCGGCATAGCGATCGCTTTTATCAATGTCACCATTGTTATTGAGATCATCCACTGCACTTCCGGTTAGCATATCCACAAGATACGCTCGACTATTCCCGGTTGGCGGCGCGCAGGCACTTTCCGAACTGACCGCGGGCACATAGGTTGTGAAGAAAATCTTGTAATCAATGATCAACGGTGATGAAAGTACTTTTTCACCCGCCGTAGTTAAGCGGATAAACCATCCATCTTTACTGGCCAATTCAGCGATGGCTGCCGCCTGCGTATTGGTATCACTGCTGCTAAGCAGTGACTCAGTGCCATCGTACAAGGTACTTTCTGTTGCCAGCGTATCGAACACATAACGCCCGTCGGCATCATGCTTAAAAACACCTTTGTCTTTGAGGAAATAGAATCTGTCATTCACATCGGTGTCCAGCGGCGCAGCTCGCCAGCCTGAACCAATCGCAACACCGTAAAATAACTCATCACCCAAGGCGACTTCAGACACATCGGCGCCATAATAGAAGCGACGATTTTCAGGCTTGAGTGTGCCGCCAAAATCAGCAATCCGGGCACCTTTCATAAAGTCAGAACCCGTTTCACCATTGTAGATATCCATACGGAACAGTTGCCCGCCCATATCAGAGACATACATATGATCCGCAAACCCGTCGTTGTCGCGGTCAATCACTGAAATACGGCTGGGAATGCTGTATTGCATTTCCGCAATATTAAGATTCGCATCTTCATTGCTCACTTCCCACAGCAATGCGCCCGTATCAGCGTCAAAAATGTACACCGCGTTACCTAGTGCATCGCCATCACGCTCATCTTTTGTGTCATGACCTTCTTCATAACCACCACCGATAATCATCACGTTCTTTTCGGTACTACCGTATCGAACCTTTGTAATCGTGGGGCGCGACCAGGTTTGGCCAAGTTTCTCAAGACCGGGGGAGCCCCCTTCAATCTTGAACAACAGTTTAGGCGAGTACTTACTGGTTACATCAAATGCGTAGTAATTATTCCCGCCTCGACGCATGCCGACATACAAATAGGTACTGTTGCCTACGGTGCGCAGAACCATGTCACCATCTAAACCATAGATATGATTAAAACTGGAGGAATTAACATAGAAATCGTGCAGGTTAGAAAGCAGATCCCGCGGGATGATTGCAAAATTTTCTTCGCCGGTTTCTGTATCAAAAGAGTGAAGAAAACCTTGGTTTGTGGCAACAAAAATAGCTGAATCTGTGGCCGAGTAGTTCACAATTACCGGTTGCGAGTGAATAGGATCGCCCATCTGTAAACGCACATCGGTTGAATCGCCGTCGCCATCGGAGTCCTTTACGTCCACCCCACGCGACCATTTCAGCAGTTCGTGCCGCAGAGACAAGGGGTCTGGCTGCGCATCAATGGCCAGATCACTGGTGGTGATTAACGGATTGTTTTCACTCAATTCATTCAGTGTAGAAGCGATAGTTCCCGGTGTATCGAATACATACAGATTTCGACTAATATTCATCTGACTGGCTGCACCGCCCTGGCGCACATCGTTTCCATCTTTCAACGTTGACCAGTAACTGTGAGAAGCATCCGAGAAGAACCCGGTTACAGAATCAACGGCATTGGCATTATTCTTATCCAGAACAGTTTCACCACTGATTTTGTATTTCTTCAGATTGCCCGGCCAGATAGTGCCTTCAGAGGGTTTGAACAAGGCAAAGTAAAGCTCATCTTTGTGGGTAAGACGATTGAGTTGGTTAACAGCAACACCTGGCGATACGAACGTGGCATTAATGTCTTTCACCGAACGTAGAATGGTTTGAAATGCGGTGAGCAGGTCGGCACTGTTGTCCACCTGATAAAAACCACCGCCACTTTGCAACGCTAACTGATTTAAGAAGTTATTCGCCTGTGTATTGGCCGCAAAACCAATGGTGTGAGTGATAACCCGGCGGTCAATTACCGAGGTTTCTGATTTGCTGATATTGTTGACTAAATCAAGACCGCATTTTTCTCCACCACTGCCAGTGCAGCTTTTGCCCAGCATTGACTGAATCTTGCTAACACTGTGATTGCTATTGGCCTCGCCATCTGAAAGCAAAACGATGTGGTTGTTGGTTTGACATTGTAAATCCACCACCGGTGAAATATAGGTGGCACCCGCTGGAATGTATTCATTGATACAGTCTGAATCGCTTAGGTTCTCTTCATCACAGCCGTTAGGTCGCACGGGATCAGCACCGGTATAGGAAGAGCGGTGGCTAACGCGGGTATTGCGTCGCACGGTACCACTCACTGAGTAATTACCCCGGGTCAGACCATAGTCTACAGAAAGTCCACCGTAGTAACGGGTGGCTTCGTACAAGGTATCAACGATGGGTGTGTAACCACTGGCAGATAACTCGTCGACTTTACCAATCAAGTGCTCACGAACGGTGGCAGAAACGCCCGGTGTCGCATTACCATTGAACTCAATATACAACTGCGGCGCTCTGGACGCACTGCCGTTAACTGAATAGGCACCGCGGTCGCCATAGAAATCGCTGAGTATCATCATCATATCGTTACCCGCGCTCCAGCCGCCACGGTTTACAATTGACTGAACAATCGAGGTAATATCCGGGGTCTGGTATGTCCAATTCTCATAGAATCGAGGCACCGTCCAGTTCACGCTGCCCGTTTTAGGCATATTACGCAGCATGTATCGGCTGTAAGGGCTGAAGTCATCGGCATCATCTATTGCTGCGCCGGAAATCTTCAAGGACGCGTTACCGCCATGATAGCTGTAACCCGTGAACAGCATGTAGGCGCGGCTGATCACGGCATCTTTAGGCACATTGATATTGGTGAAACGCATACCGATGTAGCTGTTGTAGTTGGCATTCATCGTCAACTCTGTGCCCGTAGACTGGCGGCCATTATTTTTCTCTTCGGCGTTATCCTTAGTTGATGAAACCTGATAGAGCCCCTCCCCCGAAATACACCCGGTGGCGGTAGATTCATCATAAGTCACCACTAACTGAGGCGCATCGGTGGTGCCATAATCAGCTGCCCGGGCACGACGCTCACTGGAAGGATCTGAGCTCGTGCCTTCAATAATTAAGCTTAACGCTTGCCCACCGCACCATGCGGCCTGCCCGACAATTTCCTGAATGACCGGAGAAAAATCTGGCGTAATCACCATTTCATCCGTTACCGGAAAGGCATTGTCTTGATCCCAGATCACTTCTGCTGCTGTTGTAGGGCGAGCCGTAATGTTGCCACTTGACGCTGTAAACGGCTGGCTATTGGCAACTTTTTCACCCCGAATGGTGATCACTGATGCTGCGGAATTCAGTTGGCTGGAGGTCAAACGCAAAAAGGCGCTGGTGATGGTCGCTCCCTGAGGAATATTCAGATCAGTAAACCGCAAGCCCGATGTCACGGTCGAGGTGCCGTAGGTTAGCCTTAGGGAGTTGGCAGTGGTATCTACAGAGCCTGAGCGCTCTGAAGCATCATCGCCACTATCAGCTGTCGATGTTATCAGTTCAGGATTAACAGAAGAATCGATGGCCTGAAGTGGGTACAGCACGGGGCCACCATAATCAGAAAAACGCATTAAACCCGCGTTGATATTCGTAGATTCGCGCAGTGCGTCTTTAAGCGCATTTTGTACTCTGAGCATGCGGGTCTGACTGGTATTGTCATACGCTTGCATACTGCCCGACGTATCCATGATAAACATCACGTTAGGCTGATACGTTTTCGCCGAATTCGCTGTGCCCAGATAAATGTCTAAGTCGTCTCCCCACGCAGCAAAGCCAATGCATGACCACATCAGAAACGAAACTAAAAAGCGATAAATGTTTTTCATGGTCATCACTCCTACTGCGATGCGGGGGCTACAACGGCAGCCGTGACCGTATTGGCTACGACACTGTTTCGCTCGGCAACTGCGCCACATCCTTTAATCACGAAAACGTGACAGTTTACATTGCTGCCACCAATGACATTGCTCGAACCGCGACAAGCTTGTTCACGGACAAACGCAGTGCGCGACCAACTGTCAGTGCGCATGTCATTTTGATAGTTGCCGGTATTGGTATGCTCTGCGCCAACAGACAAACCTGCTGCGGTTACCCGGCGGGTTGTCCAGCGCGCGTCATTGCACATGAGGGTATCGTTTTCAGGGTCGAAAACTGCAGCTTGTCGAGCCTCAGAAAGCGGATCGGTTCTGGCCGGGTCAACCAGCAAAATTTCATCTTCAGCTTCGAAAAACACACCGGCCAACGCCGCTTCGGCGGCGTCAAAGGCCATACCTGAACGCTGCATCGTCACGGCCATTTTATTTTGGCCAAGACTGGATGACACTGCGCTGACCCCTAAGATGGTAAGAGAAATCAGCACCAGCAATGCCAGAATAAGCACCATTCCCTGCTGGCGACCATTAACGTGCATCACAGACTCCTCACAAAATTCTTCATGTTGCGCAGTGCCAGGGTTTGGGTAAACACCTGATAGTACCGATCGTTATCGGTTTCAATGGCGGCTTCATTCAATACAGCGATGTCACGAGGTGCAATCTGACTGACTTCAGAGCGGTCGCTCATCAATAAAATTCCAAGCCTGATCGCCACTGCCTGACGCCCGGCTGTTCGCAATGCGGGTAACTGGCTTGCAGTCACATAGCGCACCGCTTGCCCTTGTGAAGTGGTCACCGAATCGGTCACCCCATACTGCACCTGAAAACTTTCCACGTTATCCATCAGGATCACCGAACGACTTGCAATAGCGGAAGCACGAAGGCCCCTCAACACTCGGCCGTCATAACCGGTGCAATAAAGTTTGTTGTCATTAACGTAATAGCGGTTAACGACATGAAATTGCGTACCATCAGGATAACCAAAGCGATTGCCTGTGCAGTCTTCACTGCCCAGTTGATTTACTACCAGTTCGTCACTGACGCCTGATGCACCTTGTTTAGCCCCTAAGTTGATATCAGACAGATAGTCTCCCGACAGGCCGATGGGGCGATTTTGTACAAATGCGGCTTCAATCGCAGAATCCACAGTGCCATCAACCGTCGTTACAATAGAATCATATCGCCCTACTTCCATCAGCTCGCGGCCGAAACGCGCCATGATAAAACGTCCAGACTCTTGCACCTGTCCCACCGATTGATTAAGAGAGTTGGTGACTCTGGAGCTGATCATGGTTTGAATTACCGCACCACTTATCACTAGCCCTAAAACCAAGGCAATCATTAACTCAACAAGTGAAAAGCCGCGCTGGTTCATAGGGTGACATCCTTAACCACGCAGGCATTACTGGTATTTGTATCGTTGCATCGATTATTCAGAGAGTATTTCTGATTGGCAGAATTTGTTACTGGCCAGGTGAGTATGATGTGAATGCGCGATCCGGCTGAGCAGGTATCCGTATCGCCGCCGTTGCTGTCGGTACAATTCACATTAAGCGTAATCGTTTTGTTGGTCTGCACTGCAGAGCAAGACAATGACCACGCGTCGTACTGCGCCATTTGCGCTTCACTACACGTTCCGCCTTCGCAGTCTGGTATGGCAGAAGGGCGCGCTAAACAATGGCAAGCGTAGGGATCATCAGAGCCGCAGGAAAGCTCTGCAAAGTTATAATTGTTGGCAACAAAATATTCGTTGTTAACCACCAGGCCATCACCAGCCACCGCAGGACGTGTGGCTGCCCGAAGGCGTTCAGCTACCTGCTCTGCAACCAGTTCAGACTGTGTTCGACTAATTGCATCGCGATTAGCAAATGAGCCAACAAACTGCAATGAAGCAACGCCGAGCAGGCCAATAGCGAGCACGAACAGGGTAATGAGGACTTCAATGAAGCCCACACCAGACTGACGCTGTTGCAACGTATGCTGACGCATAACCTGAATACCTATGTCGAAGTTGCCGAAAAATAAACCTTTCCCGCAATAATCCTACAATAAGGGCGGTGTTTGATAAGTATCAGCAGGGGGTAATGGGTATCGAATAGTATAATTCACGGGGCGAAATTCGCCCCGTTGAAGGGGAAAAACAGAAAAATTATTTAGCTAACTTGTTTTACGCGTAGCTCTTTAGGTACTGCAAATTCTACGTTTTCTTCGCGTCCAGGACGCTCAGATGCAGTTTCTGCGCCCCATGCTTTGAGTTGCGAAACCACACGCTGAACCAATACTTCAGGCGCCGACGCACCGGCCGTTACACCAATATGCTGCACACCTTCTAACCATGCTTGTTGAATACAGGTTTCATCCGCAATCAGGTAGGCCTTCGCACCAATCTTTTCCGCCAACTCGCGAAGACGATTAGAGTTGGAGCTGTTTGTGGCTCCTACAACCAACAAGACTTCACAATCACTGGCCAGTTCACGAACAGCATCCTGACGATTCTGAGTGGCATAACAAATATCATCTTTACGGGGGCCAGAAATGGCCGGAAATTTTTCGCGCAGCGCATCAATCACGTCTGCGGTGTCGTCTACCGATAGCGTAGTTTGACTGCAAAAATAAAGATGCTCTGGGTCTTTGACTTCCAGTTTTGCCACATCGTCAGAAGACTCCACCAGATAAATGCCGCCTTCCGGATTATCGTATTGCCCCATGGTGCCTTCCACTTCGGGATGACCGGCGTGACCGATAAGAATACATTCGGTGCCAGTTTTACTGGCGCGAGTCACTTCCATATGCACTTTAGTCACCAATGGGCACGTGGCATCGAACACTTTCAGGCCACGAGATTCTGCTTCCTGACGCACTGCTTGAGATACCCCGTGAGCAGAAAAAATCACGATACTGTCATCAGGCACTTCATTGAGCTCATCGACAAACAGTGCGCCGCGGTCTTTTAAGCCATCCACCACGAATTTATTGTGAACAACTTCGTGGCGTACATAGATAGGCGGGCTAAACATTTCCAGCGCACGCTCTACAATGGTAATAGCCCGGTCGACACCAGCACAAAAACCACGGGGATTAGCAAGATGAATTTGCATTACTGACTCCGTTACGCCTGTTCAGCGCTGTTGATCACATCAACAATTTCAACATCAAAAATTACTGTTTGCCCTGCAAGCGGGTGATTGAAGTCTACGGTAACAGAATCGCCCGCAATGCTGCGAACAATGCCAGGGACTTCCGCACCATTTGGTTGCGCAAACGCCACAATCATGCCTTCTTCCAGCTTGAGTTCGCTGCTAAAACGGCTGCGTTCCATATGATGAATACTGTCCGGATTAGAATGACCAAACGCATCTTCAGGGGCCAGTGTGAATGCTTTTTTGTCGCCCTTGATCAAACCAAGCAAACAAGCTTCGAAATTTGGCGTTAAGCTACCGTCGCCCATAACCAGTTTTGCAGGCTTATTGGCCAGACGCGTGCTGTCAGCGGCAGAACCATCTTTTAGCTTAAGATCGAAGTGCATAATCACTTCAGATTTTTCATTGATCACGTTATCTGTCATTACAAGCTCCTACCACTTATTTTGCGCGGGTTTGTTCGGACGATTTATTGCTGTCTTTATTTGTCAGCATGTCCCAAACCAGCAAGGCCGCACCGATAAAAATCGCACTGTCAGCCAGATTAAACGCAGGCCAGCTCCAGGAGCCCACGTAAAAATCAAGAAAATCAATTACAAAACCATGTACCAGCCGGTCGTAGACGTTACCAATAGCACCGCCCAAAATGAAGCAGAATGCCACGGGCAGCAAACGCTGCTGTTTGTCTGACTGCTTCAGCCACCACAGGATAATTGTGCTAACCACAACAGCAATGCCGGTGAAAAACCAGCGTTGCCAACCTGAGGCGTCATGAAGAAAGCTGAACGCCGCACCGTAGTTACGCACATAGGTGAAGTTAAAAAATGGCATGATCTCAACAGATTCAGACAATGCCATGTTGCCGATAATTTCGTACTTGCTCCACAAATCCAGCGCGATAACCACTGCGCTAATCCATAAAAAGCGCAGCCCGGTATCGGTGAGTAATTTAGGCATACTGACGCGTTTCCCCTTCGCCGTCTACGTTGGTCACACAGCGACCACACAGTTCAGGGTGTGCCTCGTGGCTGCCCACGTCTTCGCGGTGGTGCCAGCAGCGCACGCACTTCTCGCCAGCGCTCTTTTCCACTTCAATGAACAGACCATCCACGTCAGTGGCTACTGCAGACTCAGGCTTATCAGCAAGCGGTGCCAGCGCTACGCCAGAAGTGATAAGTACGAAGCGCAGTTCGTCTTCCAGCTTACCAAGGACATCAAGCAACGCTTCATCAGCATACAGTTTGATGTTGGCTTCCAGTGAACCACCCAGCTTACCGTCTTTACGGGCCTGTTCCATGGCCTGGTTAGCGGCATCTTTTACCGTCATAACTTTGTGCCAATAAGCGTCGTCGAAAGCACCTTCGGTGGCAAAACCGCTCAGGCCTTCATACCAGGTTTCGGTGAACACAAATTCGCTGCGCTCACCGGGCAGTGCTTCCCAGATTTCCTGTGCAGTAAAGCTGGTGATTGGTGCCATCCAGCGAACCAGTGCTTCAATGATGTGGTACAGCGCGGTCTGACAGGAACGGCGGGCATTGCTGTCACCCTTAGCGGTGTACTGACGGTCTTTAATGATATCCAGATAGAAACTGCCCAGCTCAATTGAACAGAAGTGCATCAGCTTCTGGGATACCACCAGCATGTCGTAATTACTGTAGGCTTCGATGAGTTCCTGTTGCAGTTTTTCGGTGCGGGCAACAATCCAACGATCCAGTGCCACCATATCTTCTGCGGCAACCGCATCGGCTTTCGGATCGAAACCATTGAGGTTCGACAACAGGAATCGGGCAGTATTGCGCAGACGACGATAGGCATCAGCAGCACGCTTAAGAATTTCGTCAGATACCGCAATCTCACCGCGATAATCTGTTGATGCCACCCAGAGACGCAGAATGTCAGCGCCCAGTTTATTCGTTACCTGCTGTGGTGCAATCACGTTACCGATAGACTTGGACATCTTGCGGCCCTGCGCATCCACGGTGAAACCGTGGGTCAGCACTTCTTTATAAGGTGCGTGGCCGTACATGGCAGTTGAAGTCATCAGTGAAGACATAAACCAACCACGGTGTTGGTCTGAACCTTCCAGATACAGGTCGGCACTGGCAGGAAGGTCACCGCGACGCTCTACCACAAAATAATGGGTTACACCTGAATCGAACCATACGTCCAGGGTATCCAGTACTTTCTCATACTGGTCTGCATCGGCACCGAGCAGTTCTGCATCGTCCAGATCCCACCAGGCCTGAATGCCCTTCTCTTCCACCGCTTTTGCTACAGTTTCGATGATGGAATCAGTTTGTGGGTGCAATTCGCCGGAAACGCCATGTACATATAAAGGAATAGGCACGCCCCAGGTGCGCTGGCGGGAAATACACCAGTCAGGACGACCCTCTACCATTTTTTCAATGCGGTTCTGACCCCATTCTGGGATCCACTCGGTTTTTTCAATTTGTTCCAGTGAGGCTTTGCGCAGACCTTTCTTATCCATGCTGATAAACCACTGCGGCGTCGCACGGAAGATGATTGGCGTTTTGTGGCGCCAGCAGTGCGGGTAACTGTGCTCGTAATTCACGTTCAGTAACAGATTGCCGTTTTCTTCCAGCTTCTCAATAATAGGCTTATTGGCTTTAAACACGAACATGCCGGCGAACAGCGGCGTCTCCTCGTTGTACACACCGTTATTACCCACAGGATTGTACACTTCAATGCCGTACTGTTTGCAAACATTGAAGTCGTCCACACCGTGAGCAGGCGCTGTATGCACCAGACCGGTACCAGAATCCGTAGTGACGTGTTCGCCGAGAATAAACGGCACGGTGATATCCAGGAACGGATGATGAACAGTGAGTTTTTCCAGCGCCTGACCAACACAAGTCGCAACAGTTTTGTAGTCTTCCACGCTGTAGCGGGACATACAGCTTTCAACCAGATCTTCCGCCAGAATGATCCAGTCTCCGCCGGTAAGTTCAACCAGCGAGTACGTCAGTTCAGGGTGCAGGCTGATGGCACGGTTAGCAGGCAGAGTCCACGGCGTGGTGGTCCAGATAACCGCTGATGCATTGTGCGCAGTTAAGTCATTCGCAGACATACCAAACGCAGCTGCAATGGCGTCTGTATCTGCTACCGGGAATTTCACGTCGATAGCTGGTGAAACTTTATCTTTATATTCAACTTCCGCCTCTGCCAATGCAGAACCACAGTCTGTACACCAGTGAACTGGCTTGAAGCCTTTCTCCAGGTGGCCCGAGTCTACGATTTTGCCCAGCGCGCGAATGATGTCGGCTTCAGACTGGAAATCCATGGTTTTATAAGGCTTATCCCAGTCGCCAAACACGCCTAAACGGATAAAATCTGCCATCTGACCATCGATTTGCTTTTGCGCATACTCACGGCACTTCTGACGGAACTCAGCGGCAGACACTTTTACGCCAGGCTTACCGACTTTCTTTTCTACCATCAGTTCAATAGGCAGACCGTGACAGTCCCACCCCGGCACATAAGGCGCATCGAAATCAGACATACCTTTGGCTTTAACGATAATGTCCTTGAGGATCTTGTTTACCGCGTGACCAATGTGAATATCACCGTTCGCATAAGGAGGGCCATCGTGCAGAATAAAAGGTTTCTTACCTGCCTTTGCTTCGCGAATTTGCTTATACAGGCCTTTTTCCTGCCAGCTTTTAAGCATCGCCGGTTCTCTTTGCGCCAAGTTACCGCGCATAGGGAATGGCGTTTCCGGTAAATTCAATGTCGGTTTGTAATCGCTCATAAACTCGTTATTTCCGTCCACCTGCCGTTGCGAGTTGCCCGCAACAATTTGATTTAAAACTCAGGCGATACCGAAAAGGGCTTTTGCCGCTTCCGCATCGCGCTGTATCTGTTGTTTCAGTTCGTCGAAAGAGTCGAACTTTTGTTCATCACGGAGTTTTTTCACCGGATAAACCTTGATCTGTTCACCATACAGGGTGCCTGTATAGTTGAAAATATGCACTTCTAACTGGGTGCGCTTGCCCTGCACCGTTGGCCTGGCGCCCACGTTAGCAACGCCATAAAAACGCTCGTCCTGGACATCCACGGTTACCGCAAATACGCCGTTAATGGCCGGGCGGGACCGTTTCAATAATACGTTTGCAGTAGGAAAGCCAATAGTGCGACCTTTCTTGTCACCGTGCACAACCCGGCCATCGATAACAAAAGGTCGTCCCAACATGTTACCGGCTTTTTCAAATTCACCTTTGGCGAGCACTTCACGCACTGCGGTAGAGCTTATGCGGCAATCATCCACCATAAAGCTCTGCGTACTGACCACATCAAAGCCCATGGCTTCACCGGCACGTTCTAGCATGGAGAAATCGCCGCGACGACCACGGCCGAAGCGAAAATCATCTCCCACAACGAGAAATTTTACGCCAAGACGCTCAACCAACAATTCTTCAATGAAGGTATCCGCTGTTTGGCTGGCAAAATATTCATCGAACCGAACGCACAGCAAACGGTCTACCGACTGTTCTTTGAGTAACTGGTATTTTTCCCGTAAGGTGCTCAGTCTCGCCGGTGCCGTGTCCGGGCTGAACAGTTCTTCTGGTTGTGGCTCAAAAACCATTACAGCGGATGGCAGCCCCAAACGTCGGGCCTTTTCATGTACATTCGCCAGCACAGCCTGGTGCCCACGGTGTACGCCATCAAATTTACCAATGGTGAGAACACACCCACTATGTTCGGGGCGCAGATTATGAAGACCGCGAATTAATTCCACTTGCTGCAGGTTTCCTGTTCACCGAAGGCTAATTTACAAAGCTCGCGATTATAAACGACCCGCCACGTAATACCAATCGTTGCGCACTGTTTATCCGCCAATTGCCTTAAAGTGGCGAATTCGAACGCCCAGAATCAGCAAAATGGTGAAAAATACAGCAGCGGCACAGCCAATTGTCAGTGCCACGTGAAAAATCTGCTCGGTGAGCGCAAAGTCATAAAAGGCATCGCCCACATCGAAGTACAAAATCACCGCCGCCAGCGCCACACTCGCCAGTATCACTTTTACCAGGAAGAATACGGTTTCCTTCGACGCCTGATACACCCCCATTTTATGTAAGGTAACGTATAACAAGCCGGCGTTTAGCGTAGCGGAAAGTGAGGTGGCAATGGCCAGACCGATATAACCATACGGAATGGCGAAAATCAGGTTAAACACCATATTGGCAATCATGCACCAGATGCCGAATTTCACCGGCGTTTTGGTATCTTGTCGGGAATAAAACCCGGGCGCTAATACTTTCACCCACATGAAGCTGATCAGGCCGCAGGCATAAGCAATCAATGAGTAAGATGCCATTTTCGCGGTTTCCACGCTGAATTCGCCGCGCTGGAATATCACCGTCATCAAGGGTTCTGCCATAAAAGCCAATCCCACAGCAGCAGGAATGCCCAGTAGCGACACCATACGAACACCCCAGTCCATATTGCCACTAAAAGCCGCGGGATCTTTTGCCACATGATTGCGGGACAACGTGGGCAAAATGACAGTGGCGATAGCAATGCCAAATAAGCCCAGTGGGAATTCCAACAAACGGTCTGAGTAATACAGCCAGCTGATAGAGCCGGTTACCAGGAAACTGGCTATTAAGGTGTCGAACAGCAGGTTGATCTGCCCCACCGACACACCGAATAAGGCAGGTATCATTAATGTGCGTACTTTGACGACCTGAGGGTCATGCCAGCCCCACTTCGGCTTAACCAGTAATCCTGCGCGGTACAAAAAGGGGATCTGAAACGCCAGTTGTACAATGCCGCCGAAGAAAACGCCCCAGGCGAGGGCAAACGCAGGCTGGGAAAATACCGGCGCAAGAAACCAGGCGCAGGCAATAATACATATGTTCAGCAGCACTGGCGTAAAAGCCGCCACCGCAAAGCGATTCATTGTGTTGAGAATCGCGCCAGACAATCCGGTAAGGGTAATAAAGGCCAGATAAGGAAACGTAATTTTCAGCATCACTGATGCTAACTCAAATTTATCCCCAGCCTCCTCGCCTTCCAGCCAGGCAATAAACCAGCCGGTACCAAATAATGCCGTTAACACTGGTGAGGCGATAACACCGACAATAGCTACCACAAAGACTATCGCGCCCAGCGTTCCGCTGACCCGGGCAATAAAAGCACGCATTTGCGCTTTGTCTTCGTCGTGGTGAACTTCGGTTAATACAGGAATAAAGGCTTGGGCGAAGGCCCCTTCGGCAAAGAGGCGACGCAAGAA
Organism: Alteromonas sp. ABV4_515; assembly: GCF_056160345.1. NCBI lineage: Bacteria > Pseudomonadati > Pseudomonadota > Gammaproteobacteria > Alteromonadales > Alteromonadaceae > Alteromonas > Alteromonas sp. ABV4_515. The sequence goes on along the minus strand of NZ_JBSWWZ010000002.1, from coordinate 671,519 downwards.
GTTAGGTATTTTATTGGCGAAGAAAAACACGTCGGCCGCCGCACCATCTCCCATGAGCCTGGCCACCACCACGTCTCGGACCAATCCCAGAATACGTGACAGGAACGTCATGACACTCACAATAATTCCTGATTTTAATAATTTTCCTGACACACTCGCCCTGCTTTTACCTGCAAAAATTCAGACCGCCACTATAACGGAAGCAAGGGTCAGGCGAAATCTCCACGATTAAATAATCTACGTCGAAACAGCGTGTTAAATTAAACATGAAAAAAACATGACAGACAGATGAATTCCCCCATTTGCCCTGCTATAATCCGCGCATCTCACGGGGGATGCCTTTATTGCGCAATCTCAATAACTATTTTTCCTGCGGTGTCGGGCAAAATAGTTTGACATTTGGTCGCCGGATGAGCATAATCCGCACCCTATTTTTTAGACATGTATTTATTTTGGGAGTTACACCTTGGCTAACATTAAGTCTGCTAAGAAACGTGCAATTCAAGCCGAAAAGCGTCGTCAGCATAATGCCAGCCGTCGCTCCATGACTCGTACAAGCATCAAGAAAGTTGTTGCTGCTATCGCTGCTGGCGATAAAGAAGGTGCACAATCTGCACTGGCAGCTGCTACTCCGATTCTTGACAGAATGGCAACCAAAGGTTTGATTCACAAGAACAAAGCTGCTCGTCATAAGAGCCGTCTGGCTGCGCAAATTAAAGCGCTGTAAGACATCTGACGAGAAGAAAAAAAGCGCCGCAGGCGCTTTTTTTATGTCTGAAATTCAGCATCAGAAAGCCCTTCCCCTCTTCGACCCTGTTCATTGAATGCAGTGATTGCCAATGGATGCCAGCGCGTGTCATCGCTAGTTAAATATCCTCATGGTTTTCTACATGTAAAAAAAAGCCTCTGCAAAATGCAGAGGCTTTCTATTTATCGCTATAGCGAATTACGAAGTCAGATTAGAAATCGTAAGATGCAGTGAACTGCACGCGACGCGGTGTTTGGTACGTCTGCGCCAAGCCAAATGATGCACTATCATCGTTAGCCGCAATCTCAGCCACTTCGTTGTAACGTGTTGCTGTGGATGCGTTGAAGACGTTAAATACGTCTACAGCAAAGCGGATTTTCTGGTCCTGGATATGCAGATTGTAAGTGAAGTTTAAGTCTAAACGTGCAGTCCATGGCGTTGTACCCATGCTGCCACGTGGGAAGTATTTGTCACCCACCCAGTAAGTATCACCGTATTGGTAAAGATCTGAATCTGGCGTGTAACCGGCGCCCAGCGCAGTCCATGGACGACCAGAAGCAATGTTCAGGTTAGCACCAATCAGGAAGTCTTCCGTTACAGCGAAAGCACCGTAAACTTTGATGTTGTGACGACGATCCGCAGGCAGATTACCGTACGCACCATCCATCAGGTATGGGTAGTCCCAATCCTGCGTTAAGCCTGCATCGTCCTGACCATTATCAGATTTAACAAAACCTTCGGTATTACCGTAGTTGTGCGACCAGGTATACAAGGCTTTCAGTGACCACACTTTGTCCCATGTTTTTTCGATGGTTAAATCAACTGCAGTGTAACGACGTTTAGCATCTGGGTAACCTAGTTCTTCAGCCGTAAAGCTATACTCTTCAGTAACACCATCGCCATCGAGGTCGAAGTTGAAAGTGGCACCACTGCCCGGGTTAAACAGGAACCAGTTTTCACCCAGGTAGTTTCCGTCTTCATCAGTAAAGATATAAGAACCATCGTCAATTTGGTTGCCCAGATCGCGATAAGTCGCCTTGATGCCCCATGACCAGTCATCATTAATTTGAGCCTGGTAGCCAACAATCACTTCATCATTGTACATTGGGTCTAGGTTCTTATCCGCCAGGGTGTTAGAAGCTTTTGCAGTACCGTCACCGCCGTTGGAGATAGCAGGATCACCCAACTGATTGCTTAATCCTACTGGCGTACCGTCTGCATTCAAACCTTCATACTCGTACCAAGTTTGAATATAGGTTTCTGCACCTGCCAAACGAATGTTGGTATTGGCAGCAACAGGCAAATAGTAACGACCTGCCGTCATGTATAATTTGCTTTCGCCGTCGCCATTAATATCCCAGGACGCGCCAAGACGTGGTGCAATCTGGTTATCGATAGATACGAACTCGTCGCCTTCCGCATTATAGTTGGTGAAGCTGTCGTTACGCAGACCCAGGTTCAGCGTGACGGTATCAGTAACAGCCCACTCATCTTCAATGTAGATAGCCCAGTTTTCTACTTCAAACTCGCCGATATTCTCATAGTTACGAACGCGGGTTGTCTTCATGGTTTCAGGTAACACATAGCCGTTAGGCAGTTGTGAACCAGCTTCATACGTACGGTAGTAGTAGTAGATGCCACCCGAGTTAAGCGTTGCGGCATTTGCTGTGTTGGTTTCAGAGTCGTAACCAAACTTCAACGTATGATTGTCACCCACGTACCAATTGAAATCTAAACGCATTTGTTCACGTTTGTCTTCATTTGCGCCAACGGTAGTGGTTACATAACACGTTGTACGAGAAGCAGTATCTGCGTCGTAGCCAACCGGACAATCATCAAAATCTGAGTAATCCGTTTCTGAGAACTTCACCACACCGTACATAGCAGACATACTGAAATCATCAGTCAGGTTACCGGTATAGCGCAACGCATAACTTTCACCACCACGGGTATGGTAAGCAACACCGCCTTGTTCATCAAAGTTGCCGTCGTCGTTGCTATCGTTGTAAATGGTTTCTGAATACGTACGTTTATCACTGAAACCCCATAACATCAACTGGTGGTCATCGTTGATATTCCAATCGATTCTCGCCAGATAATACGGGTCATCATCTTTCTCTACGCTCAGCGTGCTCACTGAATCATCGTTACGAGTATCGTTATCACGGGCGGTGTAGATACCATAGAAGAAGAGTTTGTCTTCAATCAGTGCACCGGAAGCATAAATATTCGTTTCCAGTGAACGAGAATAATCACCACCGTTGTTTACGTACAGATCGCCAATACACTGGCCATCAGCATCACCACAACGATCGTTCTGACGGTAAACCGAGTTTGGTGCCTGCTCAGTGAGTGACGCTGGAGAATAAATGGTTTGAACGCCGAAGTGGAAGTCGTTAGTACCTGATTTAGTTACCGCAGAGATAAGGCCACCTGTTGAACGACCAAACTCAGACGAATAACCACCGGTCTTAACCTGGAAACCATCATAAGCAGTAAACGGAATCGTAGCACCACCCAGACCATTTCGGAAGTTGGTCAAATTAAGACCATTCACGTAATACGCGTTTTCAGCAACAGAGGCACCACCAAACGATGCTTGATCGCCAAAACGGCTATCGCCTTCAGTCGCACCCGGTGCAAGCAAGGCCACAGAAGTCACTGAGCGAGCGATAGGAAGAAGATCAAGCTCTTCGGAACTGATGTTTAACGATGACTCTGTAGACGATACATCAACGGCACGAATTGCCGTACCCACCACACCAATGTGCTCAACATCACCTTCTGTCATAGGAACAGATAGCTGAGCGGTTTTACCAACACCGATAATCACGTCATTGATTTGCGCTTGCTGGAAGCCTGGCTTTGACACGGTAATAGTATATTTACCAACGGGAACGGTATTGAGGTTGAACTCGCCGTTTTCATCAGCTTCCAGGATTCTTGAATAACCCTTTGATGGATCCGCAATGGTAATGGTTGCGCCTGCCAGCGAGCCGCCGGATGCTGAGACAACGCTACCTTTGATAGCACCGTCAACGTTATCTGCCATGGCAGGCATAGAAGCACTTAAGGTCATCGCCACGGCTACGGCGGTCAATGAACCCTTAAATGACCCCTTAAATGAATTGGAAAAGCTTTTTTTCATTATTGTTTCCCTGTGAAACTTTATTGTTTGTTCGTTGTTATTTCTTACACAGTAACTGCGTACCCCTGGTTTATTAATTAAGCTAAATTTTAAACTCAACTAAAACGGGGCGAATAATTAACACAGCAATCCAAATAAGTTCAATTTTTGAATTAACATAATCGACAAAACAACAAGAAAACAGCTTGAAATAAAAAACTAATTCACTATTAATAATTTATAAAATAACTATAAATAAAAATAAAGCGCATTTTTTAACCGATTAAAATAAAACTACCACAAAAGAAAAAATCATTTAAAATCAATAAAGTGAAAATTTTAAGTAAAGGTTATAGACTTTAATGAAAAACGAAAAAATATAAAAAACAAGCTTAAACAAAATTTAAAATAAATATACATAAAAAATTAAAAGACTAAATTTAGAACAACAATTAAAACCTAAAATAAAAATGAATCACCACAAAAAATCAAATAGGAATCATTTGAAAAATCAGAAATAATAACGCCATTTGCTGTTGTCATTAATCCGTCATTCAACCTTCACCTTGTTGTCAACGAACAGTCACCTGACTGTAAATTAACCAACCTAAGATATCCTTCCAAAGTTACTGCTTTGGAAATGATGATGAAACCTACCCACTACCGCACACTCTGGTTGTCTGACATCCATCTTGGCAATAAAGATTGCAAAGCCGAGTATCTTCTCAACTTCCTCAATAACGTCACCGTCGATACGCTCTATCTGGTTGGCGATATTGTTGATATGTGGGAAATGCGTCGTCAGTTCCGCTGGCCAGAAGCGCATAATCAGGTGCTACATACTTTTATGAAAATGAGTCGTGAAGGCACCAAAGTGGTATACCTGCCGGGTAATCATGATGAGCCCTTGCAGTCATACTCAGGCATGGACTTTGGCGAAATTGAAATTCGTCGCGAGTATGTACACACCACAGCGCAAGGAAAGCAGTACCTTATTCTTCATGGCGATCAATTTGACGCCGATGTCACCATTGGAAAGTTTCACGCCTGGATCGGGGATAAGGGCTATGACTTGTTGCTGTTTCTAAACCGCTGGTACAACCGGTTTCGCCAGTGGCGTAATAACGACTACTGGTCGTTGGCAGGCTACATTAAAAAGCATATTAAAGGGGCAAATACTGCCATTGCTCGTTACCGTGAAGCGTGTTGCAACCGAGCTCGAAAATTACAGCTTGATGGCGTGATTTGCGGCCATATTCACCATCCCGAAAGTACCATGGAAGACGGTATTCACTATATTAACGATGGAGACTGGATTGAAAACTGCTCTGCCTTGGGTGAAGACATGAGCGGCAATCTTAAACTCATCAGTTGGATAGAGCAGATGCAAGCACAAAGTACAGTAACCGAATTCAAACCACAGACGAAATCGACTAAAGCAGCCTAGCCAGATCAGGCACGCGGCTTCGACAAAATGATGCGCTTGTCACTGAAGTGACACGAAAGTGCTCAAAAAACGTCACAGTCGATTGCTAACGTACGGTTAAAAATATAGGAATAGAATTATGTTTACTGTCGATGATGTACTCACCCAGCATTATCCGCAGGTGGTGGATAAGCCCTGGTTATTCAAGTCGCTCTCATTTGTTTTACGCCATCTTTTGCACGAGCGGGAGATCACTGAATTCGGCGAAACCTACCCTCACTACGAAGACATCGATTTTGTTGAACAGGTGCTTGAATACTTTAATGTAAGCTATTCAACCCGTGACGTTGAAAAAGAACGGATCCCCAGCGACGGTCGTGTAGTTATTATCGCGAACCACCCTATTGGCTCCCTCGACGGCCTGGCCTTAATTAAGCTGGTAAGTGAAGTACGCCACGATTTGAAAGTCGTTGCCAATCAAATGTTGATGGCGATAGAGCCTCTGCATAACATGTTGCTACCGGTAAACAACATGCAGGGTGGCACGCCCAAACAGCATCTCGAAGCCATTCATAATCACCTTGCCGGTGAAGGTGCTGTTCTGATATTTCCTGCCGGGGAAGTGTCGCGATTACGTCCTCAAGGTGTGCGTGATACACGCTGGCACACTGGGTTTCTGCGAATAGCAAAACAAACCAAATCACCAGTGTTACCGGTGTATATCGATGCGAAAAATTCGCCGCTTTTTTACAGCGTCTCTATGGTGTACAAGCCCCTGGCTACAGCGCTACTGGTGAAGGAAATGTTCAAGCAGCGTAAGAAGCACCTGCCTATGCGCATTGGTGAAGTGATCCCTTACGAAGCTTACAGCCAGCTTACACTGCCGCTGAAAGAACAAGTGCAACTGTTTAAGCGACACCTTTATCGCATTGGATCTAACCGTAAAGGTGTTTTGGCGACACAAGCGCCCATTGCTATGCCGGAAGATCGCAAAGAGCTTTCCAGAGCCATTAAGCAATGTGAACACCTTGGCCATACGGCAGACGGAAAACACATTTATCTGTATCAGCATCAGGGTTACTCGCCCATCATGCGCGAGATTGGTCGTTTAAGAGAAATCGCCTTTCGAGCTGTAGGAGAAGGCACTAACCGTCGCCGCGACATAGACCAATATGATTCCCATTATTATCACCTGGTCTTGTGGGACGAAAGTGATTTAGAAATTGTCGGGGCTTATCGATTTGGCGACGCGAAATTATTGAGTGCTGAAGGCCATCCTACCGGGCTTTATTCCGCGACCCTGTTTAACTACAGCGGCGATAACGAAAAGCTTTTTACTCAGGGCTTAGAACTGGGACGCAGCTTTGTGCAGCCCCGTTACTGGGGAAAGCGTAGCCTTGACTACCTGTGGATGGGAATAGGCGCATTTCTGGCCCGCTACTCACAATACCGATATCTGTTTGGTGCTGTGTCTATCAGCAACGCCTACCCCCAACCCGCTAAAGATTTACTGGTACAGTTTTATCGTCAGCATTTTCCGGCCAAATTCGGCGAAGCGACATCCCGGCTGCCCTACCAGGTATCTGCAGACGTGATTGAAACGTTCAGCGGTGAAGACTATAAAAAAGAGTTCACCCTGCTGAAACACTTACTCGCCAACATGGGCGTGAACGTGCCAACCCTCTACAAACAATACTCTGAAGTGGCTCACGATGGCGGTGTCGCCTTTCTCGACTTCAACGTAGATCCGGATTTCAACGATTGTATTGACGGGCTTGTGGTAGTGGATATGGATATGCTCACCGATAAGAAGCGCAAGCGCTATTTACAATACACCGGGCTTTCAAAAACCGCCTAGCTTGACTGCTGCTCAGATCACGCGCCCAGCTATGCTGGGCGCAGTGCTTTTACCGCTGTAAACCTCTCAAGATAACGCTTAATAGTTTTACTCAAGATATATCTGCGTTCGACGTTTTAACCCACGTCATTTCAGTGAACAAAAAATAAACTTGCAGTTTACTATTACACATGTAATCTTAATTAAGACTACAGACGTAATCGGTAAACAAACATGAGTGAAAAACACAATAAGCCAGATATTTCCAATGCAGAATATGACGTACTTGACGTGCTTTGGGAAGGTTACCCCGCCTCAGCCAGCGAGATCATAGGTCGTTTAAATGAACGCAAAGCCTGGCATGATAAAACCGTAAAAACCTTGCTTGGACGACTGGTTAAAAAAGGCGTTCTCAGTTTCGAGAAGCAACAGCGACAATACCTCTACACCCCGTTAATAGCACGACAAGCATACCGGGAAAGCGAAACCGAAACCTTTGTAAGCCGCCTTTTCAAAGGCAAAGTCGCCCCATTGGTCGCAGGTTTTGCGAACCAAAAAAATCTGTCTAAACAGGATGTGGATGAACTCAAAGCACTCATAGCAAAATGGGAAAAAGACAATGACTGAATGGTTGATTGCCCAGCAGTACATTATTTCAGTAGCGGCATTACTCTTGATAGCGATAGAGAAATGGCTACCCGGGAAAATCGGCGCGCTGCGCAGTTATCAACTGTGGTGCTTGTTCCCCGCCATGCTTCTGGCAAACAACCTGCCGCTTGATTTCATACCTCACAGTACAAGCGGTATAACAAACTATGTGGTTGGCATGAAGCCCACGACTACAATGCCAACGGCATTTCCCTTTCTGACTCTATGGGCTTTAGTTGCGTCATTAATATTTACCTCGGTGATTATTCAGTATTGGCGATTATCCCGTTCAATCAATAAACGCGACATGACGGTATTCGGAACCAACATAAAAACGTCTGAAAAAGTCACCTCTCCCCTGCTGTTCGGCATCGTGTATCCAACGATAATTCTACCTGCCGATTTTGCAGAGCAGTTCAGTACCTCGCAGCAGGAGTTGATCATTAAACACGAAACGGTTCACCTGCGCCGGGGGGACAGCTTATGGAATGCATTGGCTTTACTCACCCTTTGCCTGTTCTGGTTTAATCCCCTCATTTGGCTGGCCGTGAGAGCATTCCGAATGAGCCAGGAATTAGCGTGTGACGAAACCGTTCTAAAAAATTCGACCAAAGAAGTAAAAGTCGATTATGCCAAAGCACTCGTTCAGTGCGCGGGCAACAATGCTTACAGCAGCTCGCTGTACCCTACTCTCGGAGATAAAAAGACCATGATGAAACGACTAGAAATGATATCTACACCGATAAAGACAAATAAACGCGTAACGGTAGCGACCATGCTCACCGCACTATTGCTTCTGGGTAATACTGCATTAGCGAACATGCCATCTCCGTCAAAACATGACGATAAAATTAACATGGCCACGCCGGTTATTCGAATCGACCCTGTGTATCCTCAGCAAGCCCTCAGTGAGCATATTGAGGGAGAAGTCGTACTGAAATTTGATATTAGCGCCACAGGTAAAACAGACAATATTACGATTGTCAGTGCTTCGCCCGCAGGCCTATTCGATGAGAGTGCGAAAACAGCCTTGGCGCAGTGGCAGTACAAACCCCGTGTTCAAGGAGGAAAAGCCATGGTTCAAAAAGATTTACTGGTAAAACTGGAGTTTAGACTTAAGCAAGAGCCTGAGATTGTCCGGGTAATGCCTAAGCAGGACTAACCATAAGAAACATTGATAAAGGGGCTACTTGCCCCTTTTATGCGTATCGAATTTTCACTACTCAGCATAATCCACGATTTCCCGGGTATCAGGCCGGATTTCTACGCGGTGGCCCGACACATCCAACTGCACGTTTCCCGTCGTTGGGTCCCGCTCGATTACTGTACTTTTGCGGTAGGTATCGTAACCAAGAATACTGCCAGGCTTTAACAGCATGGCTAAGTCGATATTATTAGGCGCGTCCTGAGCAATCTGCGTCAGTGGCATACTGTAGTCGTCGATGCCAATATTTTGTGGTCGGTCAGCGGCATGGGTCAGCAGTGGGAGAAATGCCAGGCTTGCAGCAACGATTCCTGTGTACGCTTTCTTCATCTGGTCGTTCTCCTATATATACCGTTTAAGCGCCTCTACAACTTTCGTATAACACACTTTGCTTGATACAGGTTTCAGCAAGAACTATTCCAATCGGAAAAAACCTTTAAGATCAATGGCTGGTAAAAATCAGGTTAGCACTATGGTGTTTTTTACCGTATTTTTGCATCATATTTGCAACACCTCAGGGAAAATTTTACCGTGATAAAAATTATTGTACTTGTTCCTCTACTACTGAGTTTGCTGTGGTTTGCTTATTTAAGAGCAAATAAGTGGTCACTCTCTCAGGGCAAACAGGGATTCCTGTATATTCTCGTCCTCTCGGCGGTGATTGCTGCGTTCTACACAGTGATGATGGTTCTCACCCACTAGCGATGCCAGTAAAGGGCAATTGCGTTTTCTACAGGCGAAAAAAAGGGTGCGAATATCGCACCCTTATTCATTTATTCGCGGCAATGCTATGTTTCTTAGCAAAGCGCCTCGTATCGATAGTGTTTAACGAGTGGCCGCCGTCTCAATATCAGCACCTTCACGCAAAGATTTTACAAACGCAGCATAAGCCGTTTGACTATTCGCACCGGCAAGGCGTTGTTGGATAGCTGCTACTGTTGCATCGTCTGCGGCTTCTGGCGCTTTCACGTCGAGCAGTTCAATCAAGGCAACATCGCCACTGCCAAGACGTGCGACGCGACGAGATTTGCCTTCTGCTGGCGCAAGCGTAAACAGCGTGCTTACCACATTGGCAGGAAGCTGCTGATTAGCGCGATTCACGTTTTCTGCAGTTTCCCAACTCAGCGAACGGTTTGCTAATGCGTCATCAATCGTATTACCTGCATCCAGTTCAGCAAGCTGCGATTCGGCCCAACTCTCAGCAGCCTGCTGAGACTTTTCAGCACGCAGTGAGGCTGTGATGGCATCGCGCACTTCGTCAAGCGCTTTGGTTCGCTGCGGCTCATGCTCGCTCACACGCACAACCACAACGGTATTCGCATCCATTTCAATCAAATCGCTGTTAACCTGCTCTTCAATTAACTCAGGAGAAAATACGTCACTGACAACCTGAGGGTTATCAATAGCGGCGGGTACTTGATTACGACTGAATTGCTCTGTGGTTTCGATTGATGTATTCGCCACGGCAGCCACTTCGTCAAGTGTGTCTGGCACTTCAAAAGCAACCTCGGCCATACGAGACTGTAGTTCGTAGAACTTATCTGTGGCACGTTCGATGGTCAGGCTTTCTTTAATGCTATCTTTCACTTCCGCTAGCGTTTTAACGGTTTCCGGCTGAAGCTCAGTCAACTTGATAATGTGGTAACCATACTCTGTGCGCACCACGTCAGTAATATCACCAACGGATTCGAGAGCGAATGCTGCGTCATCAAATGCATCATCCATTTGGCCCGGCATGATAAAGTCTAAATCACCGCCTTCTTCTGCAGAGCCAAAGTCATCAGAATTTTCTTCTGCTAACGTTGCAAAATCAGCGCCGTCTTTCAGCTCAGCAAGCAGAGATTCCGCTTTTTGCTGGGCTTCTTCGCTGTCTTCTTCTGACGCAATTAAAATGTGCGAAACACGACGACGCTCTTCGGTACGATACTGATCTTTATTCTCTTCATACCAGGCAGCAATGTCTTCGTCAGAAACCGATACATCGCCTTTAAGATCATCAACAGACAGCTTCACATAAGAAACAGCGACTTTCTCTTCGGTATCAAACGCAGTGATATTAGTATCGTAGTAGCTTTGAATATCGGCATCAGTAATATCTACTTCATCAGCAAACGGGGCTGAATCGATGACAAGATATCGGGCATCACGTGTTTGTGCCTGAAGCGCATATACACGCTTGGCTTCGCCCGGTAGGGCAAAATCAGATACACCCAACGCGCGGGTCAGTTGCTCACGGGTTAACTGTGTGCGCAGCAAATCTCTGAAATCACTCGGCTGATAGCCGTTCTGACGCAGCAGCATCAGATAACGATCGTTGTTAAATTCGCCGCCGCTTTGAAACTCAGGCATATTACGAATGGTGTTACGAATTTGCTCGTCACCCACTCTCAAACCCAGCTCTTCCGCTTTTTGTAAAACCAATTTCTCGTCTATCAGGCTGTCTAATACGCCGCCACGAAATTGCTGAAGATAACCTTCGTCAGCAAACAGTGCTGATACGCTCTCACCGTACTGCGATTCCATGCGACTACGCTGAGACTGATAAGCTCGCTCTAATTCATTCAGACTGATTTCTTCGCCATTTACGGTTGCGGCAACTGTCTCGCCTGAGCTATTCAGGTAGCTGCCAACGCCCGCGAACACAAAGCTCAGCACGACCAAACCAATGATGATCATCGCCCAGGGGCCCTGCGAACCTTCTCGGATTCTTTCTAACATGACTTACATTCAACTCCGTTGCTTACTTCTCAAAGCCCACGGTCCGTACGATGCGGTGTGGACAAAATATGCCAGATTATATCGATTCCCCCCGCCAAACGCGACATTACCATCAGTCTATTTGCAAGAATCATCGATTAATCCAGTCAATTTGCCGGGATGGACTGCGGGAGCTTAGGGGTAGGACAAATAAAAAAGGCGATGGTTCTGACCATCGCCTTTTGTCAAATCTTGTTTGCTTAGTTACAAGCGTCTTTCAGAGCTTTACCAGCTTTGAAAGAAGGTACTTTAGCAGCAGCGATTTGGATTGTGTCACCAGTCTGCGGGTTACGGCCAGTGCGCGCAGAGCGCTCACGAACCGCGAACGTACCGAAACCTACCAGTGCGACCTGATCACCTTCTTTAAGCGCTGCGGTAACTGCATCAGTGAATGCATCTAATGCACGGCCTGCAGCAGCTTTAGAGATATCTGCACCAGCAGCGATTTGGTCGATTAGTTGAGACTTGTTCACAATTATGATCCCCTTCGATTGTTATTATACTGTTTGTCCGAAAACAGTGATTGTCTTTTCGAACGTTATAACAAGCTTGATTAATAGATTCAAGTACAGTGTTACAATTATTTAACGTTTAATGATTCGCTGCAATCCCTTTAGAGACAAGGCTTCAAGCGAGTACGTTGTAAAGGTAACACAACTTCTGAGAGTTGAAAGCCCTAAATTTGAAAAAATCATCGAATTTAGGGTTTCAACGTTTATTTTTTAAGCAAAAACAAAAAAATGACGCTGGATCCCGCGTGTTTACTGCGATCCAGCTTTCTCTAGCTGTCACTTTTCAGTGACAACCTTAAACGACTCAACAGGCTCCTGAAGCGCAATATCGAGCACCTCATCAATCCATTGAACCGGATGTATCGACAAATCCGCTTTCACGTTGTCTGGAATCTCTTCCAAATCACGCTCATTGTCTTTAGGAATAACCACCGTTTTAATACCGCCTCGGTGAGCCGCCAGTAACTTCTCTTTCAAACCACCGATGGCCAATACTTCCCCGCGTAGCGTAATTTCACCCGTCATGGCCACTTCACACTTCACCGGATTACCCGTAAGCGTTGATACGAGCGCCGTACACATAGCAATACCCGCGCTTGGCCCGTCTTTTGGTGTCGCACCTTCAGGAACGTGTACGTGAATGTCACGTTTTTCGTAGAAATCTGCATTAATACGCAGTTTTTCTGCACGACTTCTTACCACCGTCATCGCAGCTTGAATAGATTCCTGCATCACATCGCCCAGTGAACCGGTAGATGTCATTTTGCCCTTCCCTGGAACTGCAGTGGTTTCGATAGTCAACAAATCACCACCAACCTGAGTCCATGCAAGACCAGTTACCTGACCAATCTGGTTGTCTTTGTCTGCTTTACCGTAATCGAAGCGCTGAACACCGAGGTAGTCTTTCAGGTTTTCCTGCGTCACCACCACTTTGTCTTTACTCTTGCTAAGCAAAATGTCTTTCACGGCTTTGCGGCAAACTTTCGAGATCTCACGCTCAAGACTTCGCACACCCGCTTCACGGGTATAGTAACGAATCATACCAATGATGGCAGACTCAGTGATATCTAACTCTTTCGCTTTAAGACCGTTTCTTTCCATCTGTTTTGAAATCAGATGACGGGTAGCAATATTGAGCTTTTCATCTTCGGTATAACCCGATAAACGAATCACTTCCATACGGTCTAACAACGGACCTGGAATATTCATGCTATTTGAAGTTGCCACGAACATGACATCAGACAGGTCGTAATCGACTTCCAGGTAATGGTCGCTAAAGCTGCTGTTTTGCTCTGGGTCGAGCACTTCTAATAACGCAGACGATGGGTCACCACGCATGTCAGAAGACATCTTGTCGATTTCATCTAATAGGAACAGCGGGTTTTTCACCCCTACTTTCGCCATTTTTTGAATCAGCTTACCGGGTAAAGAACCGATATAAGTACGACGATGTCCACGAATTTCCGCTTCGTCACGCACACCACCCAGTGCCATACGCACATACTTACGTCCTGTTGCTTTAGCAATGGACTGGCCCAGTGAAGTTTTACCCACACCAGGAGGACCCACTAAACAAAGAATAGGACCTTTAAGTTTTCGGACACGTTTTTGAACAGCCAGATACTCAACGATGCGCTCTTTGACTTTCTCCAAACCGTAGTGGTCTGCATTCAATACTTTTTCAGCCAGTGACAAATCTTTCTTCACTGCACTGCGTTTATGCCAAGGAACATTCGTTAGCCATTCAATATAGCTACGTACCACTGTGGCTTCCGCCGACATAGGAGACATCATCTTCAGCTTCTGCAACTCAGCTCGCGCCTTGTCTTCGGCTTCCTGAGGCATCTTCGCTTCTTCGATCTTTTTACTCAGTGCTTCAAATTCGTCAGGGGCGTCGTCAAGCTCACCCAGTTCTTTCTGAATGGCTTTCATCTGCTCATTCAGGTAGTACTCACGCTGGCTTTTCTCCATTTGCTTTTTCACACGGGTACGAATTTTCTTTTCGACCTGTAGCAAATCAATTTCACCTTCCATCAGTGCCATCAAATATTCGAGACGTTCGTTCACGCCTTTCATCTCTAACACCTTTTGTTTTTCAGCGAGCTTCAATGGCATATGCGCCGCCATGGTGTCTGCCAGGCGAGCCGCATCTTCGATACCATTTAAAGAAGTGAGCACTTCAGGCGGGATTTTCTTATTCAGTTTGACGTAACCCTCAAACTGCGACACTGCCGAGCGAATAAGCACTTCCTGCTCGTTCTCAGGAAGCAGTTCGTCTTCAACACGGTTTACCTGAGCAACAAAGAATGGCTCAGCTTGCTCATAGCTGTGAATTTCTCCACGCACGTTACCTTCAACCAGCACTTTAACGGTACCGTCGGGTAACTTGAGCAATTGTAAAATCGTCGCCAACGTACCTACTTCAAAAATATCATCCGCCTCAGGCTCATCAACACTGGCGTCTTTCTGAGCGACTAGAAAAATTTGTTTATCATTTTCCATTGCCGCTTCAAGGCAACGAATGGATTTTTCCCTACCAACAAATAGCGGTATGACCATATGGGGATAAACGACTACGTCCCGTAAGGCAAGTACGGGGATCTCAATGCGATCTTCACGCTCTACTGTCATACGTGTTCTCTGTATTGTTCATAATGTGAATTGATATGGGGATGCACAGGCAAAGTTCAATCAATCCTGTGTTAAACCTTGTTACTTTAACCATTATCGATTTTTAATGATGGTGCAACCTTTTTGTGTGGTCGACAGAAATGAAGTCAGCTAACTGTTCATTTATCCAACTTTGTACTGCTTAGTTATTAATAAAGACAACTATTATTAAATAAATAGAACCTGTTTATTACATGTAAAATACAAAAATGCGTTAATATTTAGTCATATCCCAGACTTTATATTTGTACTGAAACTTGTTATGAAATTGTCATCATCCTCATCTCAAGCTGGCTTCTCTCTGATTGAACTGATTCTTGTTATTATCATACTCGGTGTGTTGGCAGTAACAGCGGCTCCGCGTTTTGTTGACATTCAGGATGATGCACAGGCAGCCAGCGTGCAGGGTGTTGGTACAGCGTTTGGTGCCAGTGTCAGACTCGCGCGTCTGAAATGGCAGGCTAGTGGTTACGCCGGAGCGGTCGATGATCTTGATGTTTTTGGTAATGGCGAGAGACTGGTAGACTTTAACGTTTACGGGTGGCCAGTACAAAGTTACTGGGTGTCTGAAGAAAGTCCTGTGCTGGATAACAGCTGGGACTGTACTTCTGTTTGGAATACGCTTTTAATAGAGGGCAGCCCCACAGTAGCAGAAGATACTTCTGCGGACTATCAGGCAACCTACGTTGATGGCACCTGTACATTTATTCTGGTGAACCAGCCGGCATTTTCTATCTTTTACAGCTCAGTGACGGGCGAAGTCGCTGTTGATGCTGCACTGTAACACCATCGTGGACTGCAACGCCTTACTCTAAAGAGTTTAAGGCTAATCCGCACAAACAAAAAAGGCCCTTTCGGGCCTTTTTCATTCAAATACTAAACGCCGTTATTCAGACGCCGCTTTTTTCTCTTCACTCTTGTACATCAAAATAGGCTTCGACTCGCCTTTAATAACAGACTCGTCGATGACTACCTTACAAACATTTTCCATAGAAGGCAGTTCGTACATGGTATCAAGAAGTACAGCTTCTACGATTGAACGCAAACCACGAGCACCGGTTTTCCGCTGCATCGCTTTTCGCGCAATAGCATTAAGCGCATCGTCACGGAATTCAAGCTCTGTTTCTTCCATGGCAAACAATGCTGCATACTGTTTAGTAATCGCATTTTTCGGCTCACGGAGAATTTGAATTAACGCTTCTTCGTTCAGCTCTTCCAGACTGGTTACCACTGGCAAACGACCAATAAATTCTGGAATAAGACCGTATTTCACCAAATCTTCCGGCTCAACACGTTTGAACAAATCGCTCAGTTCACGTTGGCTTTCTTTAGACTTCACTGACGCACCGAAACCAATACCGGTATCTTTGTTGGCACGTTGCTCAATCACTTTATCGAGACCCGCGAATGCGCCACCACAGATGAACAGAATCTTCGACGTATCGACCTGCAGGAACTCCTGCTGCGGGTGTTTACGACCGCCCTGAGGAGGCACCGAAGCGACAGTACCTTCAATCAGTTTCAGTAGCGCCTGCTGAACACCTTCACCAGACACATCACGGGTGATCGATGGGTTGTCAGACTTGCGGGAAATCTTGTCGATTTCATCGATATAGACAATGCCGCGCTGGGCTTTTTCTACGTCGTAATCGCACTTCTGAAGCAGCTTCTGAATAATATTCTCTACGTCTTCACCTACATAACCCGCTTCGGTCAGCGTTGTCGCATCGGCCATAGTGAAAGGCACATCCAGCAATCTTGCTAAGGTTTCTGCGAGTAGGGTTTTACCACTACCTGTAGGACCAATCAGCAGGATGTTACTTTTACCTAACTCCACGCCTTCATGAACATCACCATTACGCAGGCGTTTGTAGTGGTTATATACCGCTACAGACAATACCTTTTTGGCATGTTCCTGACCAATAACATAATCATCGAGATGAGTATGAATTTCCTGAGGTTTAGGAAGCGCATCCTGTTTTTGCTTAGGTGCAATTTCCTTAATTTCCTCACGAATGATGTCGTTACATAACTCGACACACTCGTCACAAATAAAAACGGACGGTCCTGCTATCAGCTTACGTACTTCATGCTGGCTTTTGCCACAAAAAGAGCAGTACAAAAGCTTGTTATCGCCGTCGCCGTTCTGCTTGTCACTCATTACACTTTGCCTCTGCCTTTCCTGAACAAATAGATTTCGTGCGGGTACACGAGTTCAGGCTATCTATAACTATACTACTTAGTGGCGGCTGCGTCAGATCGATTTGTTAAAATCTGATCGATCAGGCCATATTCCTTGGCTTCTGCTGCACTAAGGAAGTTATCCCGATCCGTATCGCGTGCAACTTTTTCATAATCCTGACCAGTATGTTCCGCCATCAGACGGTTCATTTTTTCTTTAATAGACAGAATTTCTTTCGCGTGGATTTCAAAATCCGACGCCTGTCCCTGGAAACCACCTAGCGGCTGGTGAATCATCACGCGAGAATTAGGCAGACAAAAACGCTTGCCCTTCGCACCACCTGACAACAGGAACGCGCCCATACTCGCAGCCTGACCAATACATACTGTACTTACGTCTGGTTTAATAAAATTCATGGTGTCGTAGATTGCCATACCGGCAGTGACTGAACCGCCTGGAGAGTTGATATACAGGAAGATATCTTTCTCTGGATTCTCGGCTTCAAGGAATAACATTTGGGCGACAATCAAATTCGCCATGTGGTCTTCGACCTGGCCCACTAAGAAAATCACATTTTCTTTCAGTAGACGGGAATAAATATCGTAGGAACGTTCACCTTTAGACGTCTGCTCGACGACCATCGGCACCAATGCATCTTGTGGTTCAAATGGGTTTATCATATCTACCTTGATTTCTTAGCGTTAAAAACAAAAATGCCCGGAAGGTTCCGAGCATTTAAGCAGTTGCTGACAGGTTAAGTCAATCAGAGGGTAATAAATTACGCCTGTTTGTTCATAACCTCGTCAAAAGCTTTGGTGACATCCTGAGTTTTGGCATTTTCCAGCACCCAATCAATCGCCTGCTCTTCCAGTGCGACGTTGCGCATCTGGTTCATCAGTTCTTCGTTAGCTTTATAATAGTCCACAACTTCCTGAGGATCTTCATAAGCTGACGCTGCAGACTCAATTAAAGCCATTACTTTTTCGTCATCTGCTTTCAGTTCGTTCTGCTTGATCACTTCACCTAACAGCAGACCGATGCGAACACGACGTGTTGCATTGTCAGTGAACAGTTCAGCTGGCAGTTCTGGCATGTTGGCGCCGCCGCCCTGTTGGCTGAAACGTTGTTTAGCCTGTTCACGCAGTGCGTTTACTTCTTGATCGATCAGTGCTTTAGGCACGTCAAATTCGTTCTTTTCAAGAAGTTTAGTAATAACATCTTCTTTTACGGTAGTTTTCAGTGTTTGAGTCAGTTCGCGTTCCATGTTTTTACGCACTTCCGCTTTTAATGCCTCAACACCACCTTCTTCTACACCGAAGAGTTTAGCGAATTCTTCATCAACGTCAGGTAATTGCTTACCTTCAACTTTTTGAACTGTTACGTCGAATACCGCTTCTTTACCTTTCAGGTTTTCCGCGTGGTAGTCTTCAGGGAAAGTCACTTCAACTTTCACTTCTTCGCCTTTCTTCGCGCCTACCAGTGGCTCTTCAAAGCCTGGGATCATGCGGTTCTGGCCCAGTTCCAGTGTAAAGTCTTCTGCTTTGCCACCTTCAAATTCTTCACCGTCAACCTTACCTACGAAGTCGATAACTACACGGTCATCTTTTTTCGCTTTACGCTTAACTTCTTTCCAGGTTGCGTGTTGCTTTTGCAGTGTCTCCATCATGTTATCGAGGTCAGCGTCGGAAATTTCAACCACTGGCTTCTCAATTTCGATGTCTGCTACGCCCTGAACTTCAACTTCAGGATACACTTCAAATGCTGCAACGAACTCTAAATCCTGGCCATTTTCATCTTTAACCAGTTCAAAAGAAGGCATGCCTGCAGGATTAATTTTTTCCTGAACAATTGCCTGGTAGAAGTTTTGTTGCATTACATCGCCAGCAACTTCCTGACGAACAGCTGCGCCGAAACGCTTCTGGATCACGCTTACTGGTACTTTACCAGGACGGAAACCGTTGATGCGTTGCGTTTTTGATAGTTGTTGAAGACGCGCTTTAACCGCAGAATCAACAGAATCTGCTGGAACGGTAATAGTAAGACGGCGTTCTAAACCCTGGGTCGTCTCGACTGAAACTTGCATTTTGTTACCTCAACTGTGCGTCTTAAAGTGACGCTTTGTTTGAATCCCCTTCCCGTCCTTGCCTGATTCGGCGCGTAACACCGGGGTTAGAGGGACTGTTATTCAACAGTGTTAAACCGTTGTTTAATCACATTGGTTAAAAAAAGACGCGGTAGTATACAAGCAGCTTTTTGCAGAGTCGAGAGGGTTTGGCAACAAATCACAGGAAATTAGTCTGTTGACGCAAGATTTATGCGAAGATGTAGAAAATACAGGGAAAATTGGGAAATAAATGGTCGGTGAGACAGGATTTGAACCTGCGACCCCTTGGACCCAAACCAAGTGCGCTACCAAACTGCGCCACTCACCGAGCAGAATTTTTTCGAAGACGTAAGGAATGCGTCAAAGAAAGCCAACCGATATTGGCTAAAGGTGATTTGCACTATTCTTCCCTATTAAAGGAAGAGTGGGGTGGACGATGGGACTTGAACCCACGACAACCGGAATCACAATCCGGGGCTCTACCAACTGAGCTACGCCCACCACAGGATAGTGCATTTACAAACATCGCTATTCTACGACATAAATAACTGTTTGTCAGTCATTTTTTCCTGCCAGCTCGCTATGGCGCGTCCGGCAGGATTCGAACCTGCGACCCACGGCTTAGAAGGCCGTTGCTCTATCCAGCTGAGCTACGGACGCCCGACGAATCGACGTTTGTAAAAGTGGTCGGTGAGACAGGATTTGAACCTGCGACCCCTTGGACCCAAACCAAGTGCGCTACCAAACTGCGCCACTCACCGACTGTGTAAGGCAGTAATGTTCCCTGCCGTTACGGGGTGCGAATACTATAGCCAACATCCCAACTCGTCAAACACTTTTTTCAATAAAATTACTGACCGCTCACAAACCGCGCAATCCTCTTTTTTTTTGACCAATCTGCTGCTCTTTTATGCACATATTCACTTTGGCAAGGTGTCGCAACATGTGAAACAATATAGAGAGTAACGTAATGATATGAGAAGAATACATTCATGAGTGCCCACCTTATTGATGGCAAGGTCATTGCCAAACAAGTTCGCCAGGACGTAGCGACTTATGTTGAATCACTGAAAGAAGCCGGAAAGCGATGTCCGGGTCTGGCGGTTGTATTAGTAGGAAGCGATGCAGCTTCTCAAGTTTATGTATCGAATAAACGTAAAGCTTGTGAAGAAGTCGGTTTTGTTTCCCGCTCATTCGATTTACCTGCAGATACTTCAGAAGAAGAATTGTTATCTGTCGTCGACAAGCTGAATAACGATCCTGAAATCGACGGTATCTTAGTACAGCTTCCATTACCTGCCGGTTTGAATGCTGAGCGTGTGCTGGAACGTATTGAACCGCACAAAGACGTAGACGGCTTCCATCCCTACAATATTGGTCGTTTGGCGCAGCGTATCCCCGCCCTGCGCCCTTGTACGCCCAAAGGCATCATGACCATGATTGAAGCCACAAAACGTCCTGTGAAGGGATTAGACGCGGTTATTGTGGGTGCCAGTAATATTGTTGGTCGTCCGATGGCCCTTGAATTACTGCTTGCAGGCTGTACGGTGACAACGTGCCATAAGTTTACTCAGGATCTGAAATCCCATGTGAGTCGTGCAGATCTATTGGTGGTTGCAGTGGGCAAGCCTAACTTTATTCCTGGCGACTGGATTAAACCAGGTGCCATTGTGATTGATGTGGGCATCAATCGTGTTGCTGATGGCTCTTTGGTTGGAGACGTCGACTTCGAAAACGCCAGAAATCGCGCAGGTTATATTACCCCTGTTCCAGGCGGCGTAGGCCCGATGACGGTTGCAAGCCTGATCGAAAATACTTTAGAAGCTTACGTTAAGTACCATTCATGAAGCTTGAAGACCGGGTGGCCATTGCCACCCGCGAATGGGTAGCCAGCGTCGTTATTGGATATAATTTTTGTCCTTTCGCCCGCCCCGTTTTTGAACCTGACCGAATAAAATACGCCGTAGATCATAGCGATAACGTTGGGGATGTATTGGAAACCCTCTACCAAAGCTGTCTCGAATTGCGTGAGAATGACAACATCGCTACCACGCTGGTCATATTCGACAACTGCGCCCAGAACTTTGACGACTATCTCGATGTGCTGGCCATGGCAGAACAACTTATGGAGCAAAGCGGTTTTAGTGGTGAGTTTCAATTGGCCAGTTTTCATCCTGACTATCAGTTTGATGGTGAGGATGAATCGTCACCGGGGAATTTCACCAACCGGAGCCCTTACCCCACCCTGCACATCATTCGTGAACACGATATTGAACAGGCTATGCGGGGTAAAGAAGATTCATCGGCGATATACGAACGCAACATGCGTAAAGCCGAATCCCTCGGCTGTGCACATTTCGCCGGCATTCTTGATGACCTAAGAAAGCGTTAATACTGATATACCGTACGACAACGCTTTCTATCGATGTATCGAATTAACCTTGAACCATCATGTCGCGGCTAAGTAAAAACGGCCGCGCCTGACTTTCTGTTAAAACGAATTTCCACTCCGTAAACCAAGGCTTCGCACCTGGCACCTCAAAACGAAGTTCGTAACCGGCTTGTTTACCTGACGCGATGTAAGCCATTACCTCAGTGCCATCCTCAAGAGTAAATACAAGTTGGCTTAGCTGGGCCTGTTGATCCCATTGCGCAGGGACATATGGCGAAACGGCCTCAAAGTTAAAAGCCAGCATTTTATCAACGGCCTGACCAATCACAGTGGGGTAACGTAGCGTTTCAGTTGGTGCTAGATCAGATATTTGCCAACCATCCACACTTTCACCATGGCGATCAAGATTAAGCAACGGCGCACCATTCAGCGCGATAACGATGTCACGAATTGCCGTACTGGTGAATGGCAGTATGTCTCTAGTTAACCAACTGCTGCGATTTTCAGGCAACCGATAGTTTTTATCCACCAGCACACTGGTCTGGCTCTCCGGTTGGCGAACATAGGTACCTCGTCCTCCTGCTGCCTGACGTCCCACTAACAGTGATGTGGCATCATTGGCACCACCGGTTTCAATCAACACAGATTGCGCGTCTTCGTCACGCACACTTTCGACCCCTAGGCGATGATAGAAATCAGGTTGAGAGGTTTTTAATTCCACCACACCAGTTTGTGACAAGTCGATAACCAGCCTTGCCAGTTTTTTGGTGTCGACGGGAAAAGTCATCACGGTATCTAAGTGGGTCGCTATCCAGCGATCAGTGTCTTTCACCGCGGAAAAAAGCACGCCTTGGTGATTCTCAATTTTTATCCTTTGAAAATCTTTCGCTGCATTTTCCAGCTCCAACTCCAGCTTGTGACCTTCAAACGCCATCACTTCGTTATTGCCACTTTGCAAATAAAGCCACACTGAAGCACCGGTGCTGACTATTACTAGAAGCAATAAAATGATAATACGTAGATTCATGTGCTTGCTCCTTTCATGTAGGCCTTACCAGCACGGCGTTTAAATAAAAATGCCAACAACCAGATCAGGATTATCAATATGGCGGGAGCCACGACAATGTTGAACAACTTCAATTTGTCGCCGAGTTTGTCGATTTCGCGGTCTAACTGAAAACGCACTTCCCTTAGCGCCTGACGGATCTCAAGTCGCTTAGCTAAGTGCTCGTCGATGGTAGCCTGCTGCTGTTCGGTATAAACAATAGCTCCGCTCATACCTTGTTGCCCTTGCATCTCACGCAGCCGCTGTTCTGTTTTGGCCAGCTCTGCCTGTAGCCTTTCTTCTTCTTCGCGATAAGAAGCCTGCGCCGCGGTTTCCAAACTATCCACCCGGCTGAACGGGCGTGCAAAGGTTCCACGGGAACGAATACTGATTAATGCATCACTGCCTGCCAGATTTTCGATAGCGTTAACCACAAAATCCCCGTTATTCGCAAACGGCGTAAACACGGTATCACCGTAAAACGCCGATTGCTGCACCCAGAAACGGTCTGCCAACATATCGGCATCTGCAACAACAATGAGGTTCAGATTCTCGGTCTCTGCAACATAGTTTGCCGCGCGTTGTGGGTTTTGCGGGCGCTGATAAAACGACTTTGCTTTGCCTTGGTATCGTGCTGCTAACGTGTAGGTTTTCGTATTACCGCCAAAACCCCGGTGTAATGCCGAAGGGTTGGCAGTTTGCGCATAATTATCGGCATTAGTGAGGCCTGCATTCAACGTCGAGCGCATTAAAGGTTGCATCTTCAGTCCGCCGCCACGAACAGCCTCTAAAGCACCAAACGATGCACCGTTTAGGGAATCAAGGTTTGCGGTTACCACATCTTGTCGATCAAGCTGATTAGCCGTTAATCCAAGGATCCCAAAGTGCTTTACCATTGCACCATTTTCTTCCTGCAAATCGAACGCGAGTTGCGCGTCGAGCACAACATTTGTGAGGTCGACTTTCACGCCCCACCCCCGCAGTAAGGGCAATGAAGAGCGATTTGCCCCCACTTCCCGCAATGCAGCTAGCGCGCCGGTTTCATAATGAGGGTCAACGAAAGCTACAACCCGCCCGTTGTGCATGGCAAACTGATCGATGGCATACAGCAACTCATCCGATAGTGCCTGTGGGTGCATAAGCATGACAACGTCAGTGTCTTCCGGCAATTGCCTGTTTTTGCTACTGACCAACTGCACATCGTAAAGCTGAGAGAGTTGCTGATAAAACACTGTTGGCGCGGCAAATCGCCCGCTCAGAGGGTCCTGCCCGCCCGCGACGGGCAGGTCAGTTACCAACGCTAAACGAATCTCGTCAGGCTGGCTAAGTTGATAAATGAGTTTACTAATTTCGTATTCGAGGAACTGCGCATTTTTTTCATCAAAAAAGGGAATCGCGAACTGATCATCAAGTAAATTGGTACCGGCCAGCCCGAAATAAACGGATTCACCGGCATTCCCTACGGCAGCGCTGGTAAGCCCGAACTGGTTAGCGCGATCTTCGTTCTCAGAAAACGGAATAGGGTCAACAACCTGCAATTTCACTTTACCATTCGACGCTTGAGCATATTCCCGTAACAAGCTCTGCACCCGGTTTGCATAGTTACGAAGGCGAGTTTTCCCGGTAGTGGTCGTGTCTGAAAAGAAAAAGTACAGTGTGACCGGCTCGTTTAGCCCCTCAAGTACATTTCGTGTTCCCTGAGACAGGGAAAACACCGAATCCTCGGTTAAATCAACACGATGTCGACTTAGCAGCTGGTTGTTCAAATAAACCAACATGACAAACAGCACGGCCAACAGAAATAGGCTGATTAAGGCAGAAATCTTTTTCATCGTCATGGTTAGTCCGCCTTATTCTCGTCAATGATAATAACACTGGCAAACAGCCACGAGGCCGTCACAAGAACGAAGTAAGCCACATCAGAAGCAGCGAGGACGCCCTTCGCCATCGCATCAAAGTGAGTAAGAAAACTGAACGAAGCCACCGTATCCACGACAAGATTGCTTGCCCAGTTTTTAAACGCATCGATGACGATGTCTGATCCACTCACCACAAAGATAAAACACACTACGACAGACAGTACAAACGCCACCACCTGACTACGACTTACTGCAGACAGGCACTGACTGATTGCCAAAAAAGCGCCAGACATCAACCAACTGCCAATGTAAGCCGCAACAATAATACCGTTGTCCGGTGAGCCAAGGTAATTCACGGTTAACCACAGTGGGGTCGTCATGAGTAAGGCCAGACCAAGAATCGTCCAGCAAGCTAAAAATTTACCGATAACCGTTTGTGTAGTAGAAACCGGTAATGTCATAAGCAATTCAATGGTGCCGGATTTCTTTTCTTCTGCCCAACTACGCATGGCGATAGCAGGCACCAGAAACAAATATAGCCAGGGGTGGAAATCAAAAAATGGCAGTAAGTCTGCCTGTCCACGGGCATAAAAATCGCCCATAAAGAATGTACAAACACCGCTTAACACAAGAAAAATAGCGATATACACATAGGCAATAGGAGTGGCAAAAAAGCTACCGAATTCCCTGCGGGCAATAGTTAGACTGCGCATTACAAAGCCCCCTTGCCAATGGTGATTTCGCGGAATACGTCGTCCAGGCGACCGGTTTCAATAGTGAACTTATCAACCGGCAGGCGGAAATGGCTAACGTGTTCGGTCACCGGCGCCATGATGAGTTTACCTGGCTCGGGGAACAAGGTGATATCACCGGTTTCGCGGTCGATTTCCATTTCTTCCACCCCATCGATTTCGGCCAACCCTGAGATATCTGCGGCATAACTGAAATGGAGCGTGATTGCCTGATGATACCTTGAGCGACACTGCAGCTCGTAGGGCGTACCGTCGAACAATTTTTTACCCTCGTGAATGATCATTGCCCGGTTACATACCGCACTCACTTCTTCGAGAATATGTGTTGAGATAATTACAATTTTTTCTTTTGATAGTTTCTTAATTAACTCACGCACTTCATGCTTTTGATTGGGGTCGAGGCCATCAGTGGGTTCATCAAGGATGAGAATATCGGGATCATGAATAATGGCCTGAGCAAGACCAATGCGATGACGAAAGCCTTTAGATAATTTGTCTATCTGGCGATTCAATACATCGCGTAACTCAACCTGCTCAATCACATTCTGTAATCGCGCTTTGCGACGTTTGCCTTTAAGGCCCCGAACGCCAGCGATAAAACACAGGAACTGAAACACCGTCATATCACCGTATAACGGCGCGCCTTCAGGCAAATACCCGATCACTTCCTGCAATGCTTTCGCATCACCCGGCATATTCTGCCCGTTTATTTCGATGGAGCCAGAAGTGGGTTCGAGGAAACCTGTCAGCATTTTCATGGTTGTGGATTTGCCGGCACCGTTGGGTCCTAGAAATCCTACAATTTCACCGGGCTTTATGGTGAAAGACAATTCATCAACCGCTTTCAGGCGATGAAAATGTCGGGATAGATTGTCTACAACTATCATAGCTTTCCGTCTGCTACTGCATATTTGTTCTGACATCTGTAGGAAACAGATGATGTTTGATGTCGTTTGAGCTGCAACTTTTATGCTCTGCGCACAATCGGGCCATCAGTTTGCCATATCTGTGCGCGTCTGACACGACCGGAATAGGAATTCAGAAATAAAAAAAGCCTTACCGGAAAACCGGTAAGGCAGAGTTTCTGGGTTCCAGGGAGACCGAGAACCAACCCAGAAAGGCCCTCGGGGAAATAACCAGGCACACGTTACCGGCAAATTGTGAGATAATTATGACAACTGATAATTTTCACTAATGAGATGCTCCGGCCATGGCGCTACCGACAGATATTCTGCCAATCGGTACCATTGAAACCCCGTTCAAACAGAAATTTGCAATTCCCAGACAGCCAAATCTTGCCGACGCCCGAGGCACGATTACGTTTGGCGATGAATTCGCCGATCCCCGCGCCTTCGATGACATAGAAAACTACAGCCACCTGTGGCTGCTATTTTATTTCCATGAAACCGCAGAGCGAGGGTGGAAGTCCGCAGTGAAAGCCCCTCGCCTGGGCGGGAATGCCACTACGGGTGTTTTTGCATCTCGCAGTACACACCGGCCTAACAGCATTGGTATGTCAGTGGTGAAGAATAACGGCGTAACAATAAAAGATGGCAAAGCAATACTGTGTGTTTCCGGTGTTGATTTAGTAAGTGGCACGCCAATTTTGGATATTAAGCCCTACATTGCTTACGCGGATGCTATTTCTTCAGCCACCGACAGCATCACCGCCGTTGCCCCTATTCCCGCGCTCGAGGTGACCTTATCTTCTCAGGCACAACAGCGCTGCCAGCAGGTACGCAACGACTTTCCTGACCTGGAATCACTAATTTGCGAGGTACTGGCACAAGATCCCCGCCCCGCGTACAAACAAAAGTTACAAAGCGACCCAAAAACCTACAAAGTCATGCTCTATAATTTTGATATTAGCTGGCGTGTAACAAACGATGGCGTGGTCGTTGAAGCTATTGATCGCACGGCATAACCTGCGTTAAACACTAAACCGGAAAAACGACTTTTTCGGACATTTTTATACTGCTAGAATGGCGCCGTTTTTTTATTTCTGTATAGGATGAACCACCGTAATGCGCACGAGCCAATATTTGCTGTCTACGCAAAAAGAGACGCCTGCAGACGCTGAGGTTATCAGCCACCAGCTGATGATCAGAGCAGGCATGATCCGCAAACTAGCTGCTGGTCTCTACACCTGGTTGCCTAGCGGTCTGCGTGTACTGAACAAAATTGCTGATGTGGTACGTGACGAAATGAACAAGGCCGGTGCCGTTGAGGTACTGATGCCTGTGGTTCAGCCTGCCGATTTATGGGAAGAATCCGGACGTTGGGAAGAATATGGCCCGGAGCTGTTACGGATTAAAGATCGTAATCAGCGTGATTTCGTTTTAGGCCCGACACATGAAGAAGTGATCACAGCCCTGGTACGCAATGAAATTAGCAGCTACAAACAGTTGCCGCTCAATCTGTATCAAATTCAGACAAAATTCCGTGACGAAGTTCGCCCGCGCTTCGGTATTATGCGTGGCCGCGAGTTCACCATGAAAGACGCTTACAGCTTCCACATGGATGAAGCGTCATTGCAAGAAACCTACGATAAAATGTATCAGGCATACAGCAACATCTTCACTCGCTTGGGCCTAGATTTCCGTGCTGTTATCGCAGACTCGGGCTCTATCGGTGGTGCAGTTTCTCACGAGTTCCACGTACTGGCTGATTCCGGTGAAGACGATATTGCCTTCTCTACCGAGTCTAACTACGCCGCGAACGTTGAAATGGCAGAAGCCGTTGCGCCAGCAAAAGCGACAGCGTCTGGCGCCCCAGCAGAAGTAATTGATAAACCTTCTGGTATCAGCGTAGAAAACTTCCTGGCTAAGCAGGATACCGCACTGAAAGTGGTATTAGTAAAAGCGAAAAGCGAAGAAGATGCGGCGGATAAATGGGTTGCATTAGTACTGCGTCAAGAGCACACCCTGAACGATGTAAAAGCTGAAAAGCTTCCTCAGGTAGAATCACCTTTAGTGGTGGCCAGTGACGAAACAGCCAAAGAAGTGTTCGGCTGCTTCCCTCTTTTTGCCAACCCGACCAACCTTAACCTCGACGTTGTGGTTGATCGCAGCGCTGCTGCCGCCGCAGATTTTGTTTGTGGTGCGGGTGAAAATGCGAAGTTCATTGTTAATGCAAACTGGAACGGTGACATTGAAGTGGCGGATATTCGTGACGTGGTTGCGGGCGATCCATCACCTTGCGGCCAAGGCACGCTGGAAATCAAACGTGGTATTGAAGTTGGCCATATTTTCCAACTAGGCGACAAGTACTCTAAAGCCATGAACTGTGGCGTACTGAGTGAAACCGGCAAACACCAAATCCTGAGCATGGGCTGTTATGGTATTGGTGTATCTCGTATCGTGGCCGCCGCCATTGAGCAAAACCACGACAAAAACGGCATCATCTGGCCAGAGCCTATTGCACCGTTCACTCTGGCACTGATCCCGATGAATATGCATAAATCTCAACGCATCAAAGACGCAGCCGAGGCGTTATACTCTACACTTACCGCTCAGGGTATTAATGTATTGTTTGACGACCGCAAAGAGCGTCCGGGTGTTATGTTTAATGACATGGAACTCATTGGTGTGCCGCACAGTATCGTGGTTGGTGAGCGTAATCTCGATAACCAGCAGGTTGAATATAAAAATCGCAGAACCGGTGAAACCGAATTACTTGACCTGAGTCAGGTTGCGGAATTTATCGCTGCTCTGTAAACGGTCAGTCACGCCGCCGGGCAAGGTCTGCCCGGCTTTCGAATGCACCAGGAGAACGCATGCAGATAACCTTTTATGGTGTTAGAGGGTCAATTCCTACGCCAGGTCCTGAATACGTGCGCTACGGCGGAAACACAGCTTGCGTGCATGTCGAGCTAGACGATGGTACCGATATCATTCTTGACGCCGGTACCGGTATCCGTCGCTTAGGCAACCAATTAATTCAAAAGAACACGCCCATTCATCTTCTGCTTTCCCATAATCATTGGGACCATATTCAAGGCTTTCCATTCTTCACGCCCATTTACCAAGAAGATCGGGAAATCAATATTACGCCCGGCCTTACCAGCCTTCCAGAATACGACCAGATCCTGCAGCAAATGCAGGGGTCGGTTTTCCCGGTTCCGGCCAGCGCACTGAAGTCGAAAATAACCGTTACCCCGCTACCAGACAGCACCACCAGCTGGCGTATTGGTAGTGCGCACATCTCACGACTGCCGATGAATCACCCGGGAAGAGGCAGCGCCTACGCAATTACCGAAAATGGTAAGAAATTCGTTTACATGACCGACAACGAATTGTATCCCCCATATAAGAAAGAAACCGACTTTTTAACGTTTGTAGAATTCACCCGCGATGCTGAGGTGATTGTGCACGATGCCCAATACATGCTCTCAGACATGCCGGCAAAATCCGGTTGGGGACACTCAGTCGCAGAAGAAGCGGTTAAGCTCGCCATGGGGTCGAATGCGAAACGGATTGCGCTGTATAGCCACGATCCTGACCGTACCGATGATGACATCGATAAAGTTGTAGAGCACTGCAAAGATTATATTGCCATTGCAGAATCGGAACTGGAATTGTTTGCCGCTTTTGAAGGACAAACGCTGAAACTTTAAAAAAGGAAATTGCTGATGAAAGCACGCGTTTTTACTGCCGCGCTTTGTATTGCATATTTGTCTGCCACTACCGTTTTTGCGCAGGAAAGCGAAACCGAACAATCCAATTCTGATGCACAGAAAAAAGCGCCGGGCATTTTAAGCTCGCGGTTTGAAGCTGACCACAGAGCCTTGGATAATTACTTCGCGATTACCCAACACCGCCAGAATTATATTCTCCCTATCACCTACGTCACCAATCCGAATTCTGCAGGGAATCAGGATTTGACACCAGAAAACGTCGATAGCAAAGAAGCTAAATTTCAGCTTAGTGTAAAGCTGCCTTTGTATCTGCAGGAGGATACGGCGGACGGCATGTATCTTGGTTTTACCGTGACTTCTTTCTGGCAGGTGTATAACAGCGAAGTTTCCAAGCCTTTTCGCGAAACCAATTATCAGCCTGAAATTTTTTATCAACGTGAAGCCACTATCAATATTCTTGGCTACGACTTTAATGCGCTGCAGTTTGGCTTTAATCACATGTCTAACGGCCAAAGTGGTGAGCGTTCTAGAAGCTGGAACCGTTTGTACGCGTCGGTGTTGTTCAGTGACTACGATGATCTGTATTACCTGAAAGCCTGGTATCGCATTCCTGAAGACACCAAGGAAGATGAATTTGATCCCGCAGGCGACGATAACCCGGACATCAGTGATTATTACGGCCGAGCAGAATTTGGTTACGGAACCCGTTTTGGTAATTTGAAATTGCTCGCACTGCTAAGAAATAACCTTAATTTTGGCCATAACCGCGGCAGTATTCAGGTTGATTTAACTTACCCGCTTTCAGACCGCTATGAAATTCTACTGCAGTATTTCAACGGCTATGGTGACTCGCTTATCGACTATAACCGCAGCCAGGAGCGCATTGGCCTTGGCTTTCAGCTTACCTTTTTATAAGCAAGCCTGATTCAGGCAATCACACCTGCAGCCCGGTAAAGTTGCAGGTGTACCTCCACCAATGCTGCAATGTCACGCTGGTAACCACCGCCAATTACGCACGCCACCGGAATGTTCTGTCGCCGACAAGTGTCCAGCACCATACAGTCACGGGCATAAACACCTTCGGTTGTCACATGCAACAAACCTAAATCGTCATCAATGTGGATATCTACGCCGGCATCATAAATCACGAAATCCGGCGAACACTGACGAAAAGCCAGGTGTAAGGTTTCATCCAGTACGTTTAAATACGTGTCGTCGCCAGCACCTTTTTCTAGTCCCATATCAATATCTGAGACTTGCTTTCGATGGGGAAAGTTTTTCTCACCGTGAATAGACACAGTAAAAATATCGCGGTCGTTTTCCGCCAGTTTCGCCGTACCGTCGCCCTGATGCACATCACAATCAAAAATCATGACAGAATCGATATCCCTTCGTTGAAGCGTTTGCCGGGCCGCAAGATACAAGTCATTAAAAAGACAAAAGCCCGAACCAAAATCGTCGAAGGCGTGGTGATAGCCTCCGGTAAGATTCAGTGCAATACCCTGCTCTATTGCCAGTTCCGCAGTGCGACAGGTGCCGCCCACCGCTGTGAGTGAGCGCTGGATAAGCTGCTGTGACCAGGGAAAGCCAATGCGCCGCATCGCTTTTGGGTCCAGATTACCATCGCATAGCGCATCAATATAATCTGGCAAATAATGCGCTTTAAGGCTCTCTCGCAATATGGGTTTTGGCTGAGTAAAGTACTCTGCAGGGACGCCCTTTGCTGTCAGCGCATCGAAAATACCCTGATACTTCTCTATGGGAAAGCGATGCCGCACAGGCAAATCAAGCTGGCTATATATGGGATGAAAAACGAGTGGTGGTAACGATTGATTGTGCATACCCGGTTACCTTATCACGAGATAACCGGGAAAAGTATAATACTTAGCTGGTGAGCGATGAAACGACTCGCTGCACATTGGTCTCCATTTCTCGTACAGCGTCGGAAATATCGTTGCGACGGGACAACTCATGGTAGCGCTCCGACGAGGAAATGGATGAATTAATGACCTCTTCCACTCTACCAAGCACAACTTCTTGTTCATCGGCTGCCGCATTTAGCGCATCAACCACACTGGCAGTTTCTTTTATGCTTTGCACAACCAGATGCAGCGTTTCTAATGCAACTGAGGCTTCTTTCGCGTTGATATCTGCCAGTGATTTTCCAGCTTGCATTGCGGTCACCGCACCGCGGGCTTCCGACTCAAAACTTGATAAAATGTCATTAATTTCACGGGTAGATTGCTGCGTTTTTGCAGCTAGTGCGCGCACCTCGTCGGCAACAACCGCGAAGCCTCTACCATGCTCACCTGCACGGGCAGCTTCAATGGCCGCATTCAATGCCAGCAGGTTTGTCTGATCAGCAATTTCATTAATCACATTCACGACTTTAAGAATATTGTTACTTCTCGATTGCAGGGCATCAACAATATCACTGGACTCGTTAACGGTTCTGGCTAATTGGCTAAAGCCTTCGTTTGCCTTACTGAATGTTGTGAAACACTCTCCCACGTTGTCTTCCGACTGCTTCGTCGCCACCGCCACCTGGTCGGTAATGGCCACTAGACTCTGTACAATTTCTCCGAGCTTTTCGGTACTGGTATTCAGTGACTGACTATTGTGGTGTTGATCTTCTGCGCCGTTAAGAATGGCGGCACTGACATCCCGTAATGTTGCTACAGCAATGCCCACTTGAGACTCCGCCTGGCGAAGTTCATGCACCGACGTTTTTAATTTCTCCTGAAGCGCACGGGCTGAATTGGCCAGTACACCGAGTTCATGATCGCTCTCATAATTAAGTGCATTATCATAACGACTGTGCGCCAGGCCAGAGATGAACCCTGCAATATTTTTAATCGGTTTAATAAGCTGATTACGCAGGCGATTAATCACATACACGGCTGTTAACGCCGACAATGCGAGTGCAGCGAAAAGGATAATCCACAACGTGCGACGGGTATCCGTGCGCATAGACGCAAAGGCATCAAAAGATTGATTCGCAATGTCCTTGGCCACCGTTTCCAGTAATTGAGCTGGCTCCCGGTCGATACCTTTTACATAGGCATCCCCCACCTTTGCATTAAAGCCGGCATCGACAAATGCCTGATACCCTTCGCGATATTTGGCCGCCATTTTGTCATGTGCAACCAGAAACGCGCGAATATTGGTTTTTGTCGACGGATTAATAGACGTATTGTTGAGGAGTAACTTAAACCCGCTCTGCACTTCCTGTTCACGCTGCTGAAAACGCTTCCAGTATTTTTTCCGGCTCTCGTCATCATAGCCACGAAGCAGCGTGTTTTTCCATTCTTGCACCTGCGTTTTGAAGGTGTTGAGAATGGCAGTCACATCGCGCTCAGATTGCACCAGACTGTTTTCCATTTCGTCGAACTGATTAAGCACCGCGAAGGACTTATATAACGAAGCGACGTTTAACAAGACGAGAATAATGAGTGCGGCCATAACGGGCGTCATGACCAGTCGGCTGATACTGGCGTATTTCAACATGGGAACCTAATAATACAAGATTTAGAGTGTGGTATAGACTTTAGTATTAGAAGACAGAAATATGACAGAGATGTGACAGAGTACGGAAACCGTTAGCGTATTAAGTATGAGACGAGGGCATCAAGTATAAATGACCGGCGCAGTCGTGTTGCGCCGGCACGGAACATGGTAACTACTCAGCTTCGAAAGGCGCCAGAACAATTTTACCAATGGCAGAACCACTCTCCAAAATACGATGTGCCTCAACCAAATTTTGCGCATTCACGGGTCCAAGATGGGTATTAAACGTCGTAGTTAACTCACCCTTGTCGAGCAGGGAACTGACTTCATTAAGGATCTCATGCTGACGCAACACATCTTGAGTATTGAACAACGGCCGCGTGTACATAAATTCCCAGTGTAACGAAATGCTCTTACGTTTTAACAAGCCCACTTCAAGAGCCCCCGGATCATCAATCAGTCCAAAGCGGCTTTGTGGCTTCATCAAATCCACCAGCGCTGCAATGTGTACCTGCGTGTGAGTAAGACTGGCGACAAAATCTACGCCATCTAGCCCCAGCGCCTGGTATTGTGGCGAAAGATCTTTGCTATGGTCGATAACGTGATGGGCGCCCATCTTTTTCACCCACGCCTGCGTTTCGTCACGAGATGCTGTGGCAACAATGGTAAGAGACGTAAGCTTTCTGGCCAACTGAATAAGAATCGAGCCCACACCGCCTGCAGCCCCTGTGATTAATAACACTTGCCCTTTACTGTCGGTTCCCTTGGCAACCTGTAAACGATCGAATAGCAGTTCGTAAGCCGTGATGGATGTCAGCGGCATGGCTGCAGCTTCACAATCATTCAAATTTACCGGGGCTTTACCGACAATGCGCTCGTCGACAAGTTGATACTCCGCATTGGTGCCAGGGCGAGAAATATCACCTGCATAAAACACGCGGTCGCCTGCCTTAAATAACTGCGTGTCTTTGCCTGTTTCTACAACGGTACCCACCGCATCCCACCCAAGCACTTTTATCTCTTCGGCAGACGCGGATACCGTGCGACGAATTTTTGTATCTACCGGATTTACCGACACGGCCTCAATTTTTACCAACAAATCCCGTCCTGCCGGAACAGGTTTAGCGATATTGACCGCCTGAAACGCATTCTCTGTCAATGTTTCTGTAGCTTGTTTATAGCCATATGCGCGCATGATTCGTTCCTTAGCGTTTAAATTCAGGTTGCAGATATTGGTTACCTTACCGTTACGTCTCGTGCCTTTGCCAGATCAAAAACGCTGCAGTTAACGATACCCACGATAACCGACTAAACTAAGTTAATGAAATGTTAACTAGCAAGTTGTAAAAACAGATTACGTTAATCGCTAAATCTAATTTTCCGCCATCAGAAAACTCAATCATAGTTGTACTGGTTAAGCACTATTAATAACTGTTTAAAGGACATACACATGAAAATGAAACTTTTACCTGTTGTTGCAGCAATCGCTATGGCGTTATCGCCTACTGCGCACTCTGCCACTATGGAGCAAAATGCAAAAGTGGTGGGCGAAGCCCCCAAAGGCAATAAATTCTGGTGGCCTGACCAACTTAATCTTTCACAATTGCGTGCGCACAGCGTGGAATCAAATCCATATGGTGATGATTTCAATTACGCAGAAGCGTTTGAAAACCTGGATCTGGACGCAGTAAAAGAAGATTTACGCGTTGTTTTAACTGATTCTCAACCCTGGTGGCCAGCTGACTGGGGGCACTACGGACCGTTCTTTATTCGTATGGCGTGGCACGCCGCAGGTACTTACCGCACAATTGATGGCCGTGGTGGTTCTGTTGGTGGTCAACAACGCTTCGATCCATTGAACAGCTGGCCCGACAATGCCAGCCTGGATAAAGCACGCCGTCTAGTCTGGCCAGTAAAACAAAAGTATGGCCGCAGTATTTCCTGGGGCGATCTGATGGCGCTTGCTGGCAACGTTGCTCTGGAAGACATGGGCTTCAAAACCTACGGCTTTGCTGGTGGACGCACTGACGACTGGGAACCTGATAATGTTTATTGGGGTCCGGAAGAAGAAATGCTGACCGACCAGCGTCGTGACGAGAAAGGTAGCCTGAAAGGTTCACTTGCGGCCACTGAAATGGGTCTAATTTACGTAAACCCAGTAGGCCCTCATGGTAAGCCTGATCCTATCGCCGCTGCCCACGATATCCGTCTTGCATTTGGTCGCATGGCGATGAACGACGAAGAAATCGTTGCACTTATTGCTGGTGGTCACACCTTCGGTAAAGCCCACGGCGCGAAAAAACCAGAGTGTCTGGGTGAGGAGCCTGCAGCAGCAGCGATTGAACAACAAGGTCTGGGCTGGAAAAACAGCTGTGGTAAAGGTAACGCTGAAGATACCATGACAAGTGGTCTTGAAGGTGCGTGGACCGTCACACCAACCCAGTGGACGATGAACTATCTGAATAACCTGTTTGGCTTTGAGTGGGAACAAACAAAGAGCCCTGCCGGTGCAATTCAATGGAAACCAACTTCACCTTCGGCTGACAAGCTGGTTCCGGATGCACACATTGAAGGTAAGCGTAATCCTCCGATGATGTTTACTACCGATATCGCATTGAAAGAAGATCCTGAGTTCAGAAAGATAGCTAAGCGCTTCCAGCAGAACCCTGAAGAATTTGAACTGGCATTCGGTAAAGCGTGGTTCAAACTGAACCACAGAGACATGGGACCACGTGCTCGCTATCTGGGTGATGAAGTACCTAAGGAAGACTTGATCTGGCAGGATCCTATTCCAGAAGTGAACCACAAACTGATCTCAGAGAAGCAGGCTAACCAGCTGAAGAAGTCCATTCTTGATACTGGCTTATCAGTTCAGGAACTGGTTCGCGTAGCCTGGGCAGCTGCAGCAAGCTACCGTGATACTGATATGCGTGGAGGTGTAAACGGAGCACGTATTGCGCTTGCTCCTCAGAAGGACTGGGCTGTCAATAACCCTGCAGAAGTGCAGAAAGTATTGGGCAAACTGGAATCTATCCAGACTAAGTTCAATAAAAAATCGGGTAAAACCAAAGTATCTCTGGCCGATATGATTGTTCTGGCGGGTGCTGCTGGTATCGAAAAAGCTGCAGCAGATGCAGGTGTTAAAGTCACTGTACCATTCGCACCGGGCCGTATGGATACTACCCAGGAAATGACTGATGTTGAGTCTTTCTCTGTGCTGGAGCCTAAGGCTGATGCGTTCCGTAACTACTACGCCGAAGGCAACACAGCTGCACCCACGGTGATGATGGTGGATAAGGCTGACATGTTGGGTCTGACTGTACCGGAAATGACGGTTCTGTTAGGTGGTATGCGTACTATCGGTGCTAACGCTGATGGTTCAACGCACGGTGTGTTAACAACGAAGCCTGGTCAGTTAAGCAACGATTTCTTCGTTAACCTGCTGGACATGTCCACTAAGTGGGAAAAAACGGATAACGTTGCACTTTACAAAGGTGTTGACCGTGAAACCGGTAAACAAAAATGGACAGCCACACCGGTTGACCTGATTTTTGGTTCTAATACTGAACTGCGTGCAATTGCCGAAGTTTACGGTTCAGCCGATGTGAAGAAAAAGTTCGTAAATGACTTCGTTGATGCCTGGGTAAAGGTTATGCGCAACGATCGTTTTGACTTAAAACGCGGCTAATTCCTCCCCTCTTATACCTCGTAAAACCATGCCCCCTGTTTAGGGGGCATTTTCATTTCCCTTCGATGCTGACTGAACTTGTCAGCAACACATTGCGTAGTATCTCCAACAAACTACACAATCAGGCAATCATTAAAGAGCATCAGGCATGCACAATTGCAGTGGTTTTCTTTAAAATTTTAGCATCAGGATATGCCTGAGCATGTAACGACAAATGAGGCTATAGTTATGAAAACAATTGGTTATGCGGCTCACTCTTCAGACGCCCATATGGTTCCTTATCACTTTGAAAGACGGAACCTGCGCAACAATGACGTGGCCATCGAAATTATTTATAGCGGCGTTTGCCACTCAGATCTTCACACTGTGAACGGCGACTGGGGCGATCAGCCTTATCCTCTGGTACCCGGACACGAAATCGTCGGTAAAGTTATAGAAGTAGGCGCTGACGTAAAAAATTATGAAGTAGGCCAGCACGTGGCGGTTGGCTGTATGGTAGACAGCTGTCAGTCATGTGATCAATGTGATCATGGCGAAGAGCAATATTGCCGTAACGGTATGACTCCCACTTACGGCGCACCAGACCGCATCAATGGTGAAATTACCCAAGGCGGTTACTCAAAACACATTGTAGTTCGTGAAGAATTCGTTTTACGGGTGCCTGAATCATTGGATTTAGCGCGCACGGCCCCCATCCTTTGTGCGGGTATCACTACGTTTTCTCCTCTGCGCACCTGGGGCGTAAAAGCAGGCAGCCGCGTAGGCGTCATCGGTCTGGGTGGTTTAGGTCACATGGCCGTTAAATTAGCCGTTGCCATGGGTGCAGAAGTCACTGTACTTAGCCGTTCCAACTCAAAAGAAGAGACAGCTAAAGCGTTAGGGGCAAAGGGAATATTAGCTTCTACCGATGAAAATGCGATGAAGCAAGCAGGATCTTCCTTTGATTTAATTATCGACACTGTTCCGGTTAAACATGACGTAGATGTTTACATGCCACTTCTCGATATCGACGGCACATTGGCGATTGTCGGCCAGGTTGGCCCTATGGAAGATTTTATGACTGTGCCGTTAGTGATGGGGCGACGCCGCGTAGCAGGCTCACTGATTGGCGGTATCAAGGAAACTCAGGAAGTACTGGATTTCTGTGCTGAGCACGACATTCATCCTGAATGTAAGATGATTAAAGCTGATGAAGTAAATGACGCGTTTGCCAGCCTGGCAAAGGGCGACGTTGCGCACCGTTATGTTATTGATATGGCTAGTCTGAGCGTATAATTAACTACGCGATTAAATCGCGCCAAGTATCTAAATAAAGCATAAAATAAAATAGCCAGTCAGTACTTTTACTGACTGGCTATTTTTTAACTTGCGGATGCGAATAAAGCAAATGCAGCTTTACTGTTGCTCTCTCAGTGGTGATAGCCACTGCACCCTATCAATATTTTCAGCAAACTTTTTGGCTCCAGCCAGCGTGTTATGGCCGTAATCATAAAAGTACTTTTCAAGGTCGGGCCCCACCGCATCACAGTACTGGCTTTCAGTGTCGCAGATGTAATCCATTCTGTTTAATACGATAACACCGGGCACCTCAATGGGCAATTGTGCCAAAGTACGATTAATTTCATTAACATTGCCACTGAAATCAATTCGCTCAGCCAAATGATGCTCAGAGACAGCGTTAAAATAGGCCCGATTAATTGTTGCGGCTAGCTCCTCATTAGATACGTTTGGCGACTCTCGTCGTAATGTGTAGCCAATGAATTCTGCCAGTGTCCATTTCCTCGTCCAGTATTCAGGAAACTCGTGGATATTGGTAAGTACTACCGGCTGCTTTCCAGCTTCGAGAATGAATGATAAGAGCGCTTGTAATGGCTCGACATCTTCTGCGTGATAACGAGACGCGATCATCACAATATCTGCCTCTTTAAAATTCGGTGTTAGCAATAACTCCTCAATCACATCATCAACTTCAAACTTGCGGATAGCCTTTCGGGCAAACTGATATTCTGACTCAGCGTAAGCCGAAGCAGAGAGTGCATTAAAGACATCTTTGGAATGAGAATTACCGATAATTAACACTTTCTGACCAGCGCTATCGTCAAACCATAACTCTCCTTCATCCCGACTCTTTATGTATTCCCACGAAATTTCGCGTAACTCGCGGTTGTCCTTACTGTCAGCGCTCAATGAGAAATTTTCAAGGCTATTGTATTTCCCGGTTTGCAGTGCAGGCGCGAAGTGGGAAGCTATACTTCCGTAGCAGATGAAAAACGCCATTACACAACCGGAAAAAACAAAGATTCCCTTGCGACCAATATTTTCTCTGCGCCTAAATGGCCCTTCTACATATCGCCAGCTAAACCAGGCAAGCACTAAAGACACAGTAATTAAAACCAGCATTTGAACGGTGCTAAAGCTTTCAGGAGACAGGATCCGCGCAAAAGCAAATATCGGTTGATGCCATAGATAAGCTGAATAGCTGATCAGGCCAATCCATACGAAAATGTTAAGACTTAGCAGACGATTTACCAGCGTCCCAGGTCCGGAATATAAAATAATTAATGATGTTCCAACCACTGGAAACAACGCGTAGAAACTCGGGAAAGGCGTGAACTTGTCAAAACTAAAATTGGCGTACAGCACCATGAGCAACCCAATAATGCCCAGGAGGTTATTTTTTTGCACGCCTTTACTGACGATGAAAAATGCCACCATTGAGCCAGCAAATAACTCCCATGCCCGAAAAGGCGCAAGAAAGAAATTCATCGTGCTGTTATTACGCCATCCCCACTCGGTCAGAAGCAAACTACATGCTGTCATCAGCGCGATTAAGATAAGTACCCTATTTTTACCGAGACGCCAGAAAATAAAGAGAAAAACAGGAAATAACAAATAATACTGCTCTTCTACAGCAAGACTCCATGTGTGTAGCAGCGGTTTCTCTTCTGAAGCCGCCTCGAAATAACCACTCTCCATCCAAAACAAGATGTTAGAACAAAAAAGGCTAACAGCCACTAAACTGTTGAGAAATTCTTTGTGATTTTCCGGAGACATCGTCATCCATGCCACGGGGATACACAACAACATAATCAATGAAAGTGCAGGCAATATCCTTCGCGCCCTGCGCTCGTAAAAATTCACGATGCTGAATTTGTCGTTATCGAGTTCTTCTATCAGAATCGTAGTGATCAGATAGCCGCTGATAACGAAAAATATATCAACGCCTACGAAACCTCCCGAGAACAGACTGAATCCGGCGTGAAAAAGTATCACAGGTATAACAGCCAGCGCTCTGAGGCCGTCCACTTCAGGGCGGTACTTCAAACTTATTTCCTTACTGCTTGAGTTAATTGACTCGTAAAAATTTCTTCAACGACACTGTATTATACTGGCCGACAGTTTTGAATATACCACTACAAACCAAGGGCGAATACATTCAACTATTGCCAGTAATAGTTCATCTCTATCTTGAGAGTTGCAAAGGCACCCATCAACCGGCTTGTTTGTACATCCTAATAACGCCTATGATATATATCCAACGATGGACTGTTATTTAAAAAGGTAAAATTTATGTTCTCTGGGCTGGCTGCGTTTCCATTAACCCCTTTGAAGAATGATGAAGTCGATGAGCGTGCCTTTATTGGTCTTCTCAAGCGGTTAGTTGAAGCCAAGGTAAATGCTATCGGCGTACTCGGTTCAACGGGCAATTACGCTTACCTGTCGAGAGAAGAGCGAAAAAGAGTCGCTGAAATTGCAGTTCAACACGCCAATACGACCCCGGTTATGGTGGGTATTAGCGCCTTAAATTTAAGAGATGTGCTTGTTAATGCCCAAGATGCTCAGGCGGTAGGTGCAAGCGCAGTACTTTTAGCGCCCATGTCTTACCAACCATTGACAGAAAATGAAGTCTTTAAATTATACGAGGCGGTCACTGCTACACTCTCTGTGCCGCTTTGCGTGTATGACAATCCGGGTACAACCCACTTTACTTTCAGTGATGAGCTTCACGGACGTATCGCGCAGTTACCTCACGTAAGGTCGATAAAAATTCCTGGCGTGCCTAAAGATCCTCAAGCTGCAGTGGAACGGGTCGACCGCCTCCGCGCGCTGATTCCTGACCATGTGTCTATTGGTGTAAGTGGTGATGCTTGTGCTGCCCACGGATTAAATGCGGGCTGTGAAGTTTGGTATTCCGTCATTGGCGGCCTGTACCCAGAAATTGCCCAATCCATTACAACGGCGGCTTTGAATAAGGCTCCCCAAGAAGCTTTACGCCTATCGCAGCACTTAACGCCAATGTGGGATCTCTTCGCTCGCCATGGAGGCAGCCTTCGAGTGGTGGCTACAGCAGCTGAAATCCAAAGCTTGGCTGATTCTCCCTGTTTACCAAGACCTCTGGACGCATTAGCTGCAGAGGAAAGAATAGCGCTAGCAGCCTTACTTGATAACTTGGGCTTAGCCTAGCCCTATTGTGATGAGTGTCATTTAGGCTCGTTGTTAGCGGTTTAACAATCATGACAAACAACTCTATGGCAAAAACAAAAAGTCCGCAGTTACGCGGACTTTAAATGTGTAAACCCTATTAGTGTAGTACTTATTCGAGGGTAAATTATTCCCACTCAATCGTAGCAGGCGGCTTACCGGAGATATCGTAAACCACGCGGGAAATGCCGTCGATTTCGTTGATGATACGGTTAGACACCTTACCTAAGAAATCATATGGCAGATGCGCCCAGTGTGCAGTCATGAAGTCGATGGTTTCAACCGCACGCAGCGATACAACCCAGTCGTATTTACGAGCATCACCCATTACGCCAACAGAACGTACCGGCAGGAATACGGTGAATGCCTGACTGACTTTGTGGTAAAGGTCGGCGTTATGCAGTTCTTCAATGAAGATCGCATCGGCGCGACGCAGCAGGTCACAGTATTCTTTCTTGATTTCGCCCAGCACACGCACGCCCAGACCAGGGCCAGGGAACGGGTGACGATACAGCATGTCGTAAGGCAGACCCAGTTCAAGACCAATCTTGCGTACTTCGTCTTTAAACAGCTCGCGTAATGGCTCTACCAGACCCATCTTCATGTCTTCTGGTAGGCCGCCCACGTTGTGGTGGGATTTGATAACGTGAGCTTTACCGGTAGCAGAACCCGCAGACTCAATGACGTCAGGGTAAATGGTGCCCTGCGCCAGCCATTTCGCGTTGGTAAGCTTAGACGCTTCTTCATCGAACACGGCAACAAACTCGTTACCGATGATTTTACGCTTCTTCTCAGGATCGGCTTCGTCCGCC
Source organism: Alteromonas sp. ABV4_515 (assembly GCF_056160345.1). NCBI lineage: Bacteria > Pseudomonadati > Pseudomonadota > Gammaproteobacteria > Alteromonadales > Alteromonadaceae > Alteromonas > Alteromonas sp. ABV4_515. The sequence goes on along the minus strand of NZ_JBSWWZ010000002.1, from coordinate 629,131 downwards.
AGTCTCGCCAGGAAGCGATCTTCAGCATCCACTTTAATGATGTTCAGACCGAAGTGGTCGCCGAACATATCCATAACCTGCTGACCTTCGTTCAGGCGCAGCAGACCATTGTCTACGAATACACAGGTCAGTTTGTCACCGATTGCGCGATGGATAAGCATGGCAACCACAGAAGAATCCACACCGCCTGACAGGCCGAGGATCACTTCGTCGTCACCCACTTTCTCTTTAATGCGCTCGATGGCGTCTTCGATAATAGCGCCAGGCGTCCACAGCTTCTCACAGCCACAGATATCCATTACGAACTGTTTCAACAGACGCAGGCCCTGGCGGGTATGGGTGACTTCCGGGTGAAATTGTACACCGTAGAAACGCTTTTCTTCGTTATACATAGCAGCATGAGGACATGAAGGTGTCTGTGCAATGGTTTCGAACCCTTCCGGAATCGTCGCCACTTTGTCACCGTGGCTCATCCATACGTCCAGCAGCGCATTGCCGTTTTCACCGATGTGGTCTTCAATCTGTGCCAGCAGATCAGTCGCTTTTAATACCTCAACCTGCGCATAGCCGAATTCACGTTTATTAGAACCCTGAACGCTGCCGCCCAACTGTTCCGCCATGGTCTGCATGCCGTAACATACGCCAAGCACCGGTACACCGGCTTCAAATACGTATTCAGGAGCGCGGGGAGAATTAAGTTCAGTGACCGACTCCGGACCGCCGGACAGAATAATACCGTCAGGGTTGAATCCGCGAATTTGCTCTTCGGTCACGTCCCAGGCCCACAGCTCACAGTAAACACCGATTTCACGTACGCGACGTGCAATCAGTTGCGTGTACTGGGAACCGAAGTCCAGAATAAGTATGCGCTGGCTATGAATATTGGTGGTCATGTTTTTACCCGTTAAATAAAACAGAAAGGCTGGTAGAAATACCAGCCTGACAAAATACTAGTTTAGCGGCGATTAGCCCAAACGGTAGTTTGGCGCTTCTTTGGTGATGCTCACATCGTGTACGTGAGACTCGCCCATACCGGCTGACGTTACCCGCACAAACTGTGCTTTGGTGTTCAGTGTAGGGATGTCTTCACAGCCGGTCAGACCCATCGCTGAGCGCAGGCCGCCCATTTGCTGATGGATGATAGTTGCAATCGGGCCCTTGTAAGCAACACGGCCTTCGATACCTTCCGGTACCAGCTTCTCAGCATTGTCTGAAGCCTGGAAGTAACGGTCAGATGAGCCATGACGCTGATTCATCGCACCTAATGAGCCCATACCACGGTAAGATTTGTAGTAACGCCCCTGGTACAGTTCAACTTCACCCGGCGCTTCTTCGGTACCGGCCAGCATGCTGCCTACCATGACGCAGCTTGCACCTGCCGCCAGGGCTTTAGCAATGTCGCCGGAGAAACGGATACCGCCGTCAGCGATAACCGGAATACCAGTGCCTTCAAGTGCGTCAACCGCATCTGAAATAGCCGTAATCTGAGGAACACCACAGCCGGTAACAATGCGGGTTGTACAGATTGAACCCGGACCAATACCCACTTTGACGCCGTCAACGCCAGCGTCCGCCAGTGCTTTTGCACCTGCCGCAGTCGCTACGTTACCAGCAATAATCTGTAAGTCAGGATACGCACCACGAATACGGGCAACCTGATCAATTACGCCCTGAGAGTGGCCATGAGAAGTGTCGATAAGCAGCACGTCAACGCCCGCCTCAACCAGCGCAGCGATACGTTCGTCAGTACCCGCGCCTACGCCAACAGCAGCACCAACACGCAAACGACCCAGTGAGTCTTTACAGGCATTTGGTTTGCTTTCCGCTTTCTGGAAATCTTTTACGGTAATAAGGCCGGTCAGTTTGAACGCGTCGTCGACCACGAGGATTTTTTCGATGCGGTTCGCATGCATCAGATCCAGTACTTCTTTAGAGTCTGCACCTTCTTTTACCGTGACCAGCTTATCTTTTGGTGTCATCACCTGGCTGACAGGAAGATCAAGACGGTTCTGGAAACGCATATCACGGCCAGTAACAATACCAATCAGATTGTTGTCTTTATCAGTGACAGGGAAACCGGAGTAGCCCAGCTCTTTGCTCATCGCCAGCACTTCACCGATAGCCGTAGTCTGCGCAACAGTTACCGGGTCAGACACCACACCGCTTTCGTATTTCTTTACTTCACGAACGTGATTTGCCTGCTCGGCTGGCTCCATGTTTTTGTGAATAAAGCCAATGCCGCCTTCCTGGGCAAGGGCTATCGCCAGACGCGCTTCCGTTACAGTATCCATTGACGCAGACACCATAGGGATATTCAGCGACACACCGCGAGTCAGTTTGGTATGGAGATTTGCTGTGTGAGGGAGGACAGAAGAATGTCCTGGTACCAGCAATACATCATCAAAAGTAAGAGCTTCTTGAATGATTCTGAGCATGCAATAACACCTGAATAAGTGGAGAGTTAATTGCGGCGCAATTGTAGTGTTTTTTCTAAATCAGGTAAACTCTATTTGTCCTAAACCTGATGATTTTTTATTTATGCTGTTTAATTCCCCTTCTACATCACGTCAAATTCTCACTGTCACCAAGCTGAACAGGCTTGCCAGAACGGTGCTGGAAGGCGAAATTGGCCTTATTTGGCTGTCTGCGGAAATCTCCAATTTTGTTGCGGCATCGTCTGGGCATTGGTATTTCACCCTCAAAGATAATAAAGCGCAAGTGCGAGCAGCCATGTTCAAGGGCTCGAACCGCTATGTAAAACAGCGTCCGAAGGAAGGTGACAAAGTGTTGGTTCGCGCTTCTGTAGGTTTGTATGAGCCACGTGGCGACTATCAACTGGTTATTGAACATCTTGAAGCTGACGGTGACGGCGCGCTAAAACAAGCCTTTGAAGCCCTGAAATTGAAATTACAGCGCGACGGCCTGTTCGACGCCGATGCCAAACGCCCTGTTCCCCAGGTAATTAATAAAATTGGTGTGGTCACTTCTTCAGCCGGTGCTGCCTTGCACGATGTGCTCACGGTATTAAAGCGCCGTAGCCCGGCTACAGAAGTTATCGTTTATCCCACGCTGGTGCAAGGCGAGCAGGCCCCCGCGCAAATTATCCATGCGCTGGAAACCGCATACCATCGCGATGAGGTCGATGTCATTCTGCTCACCCGTGGTGGCGGTTCGCTGGAAGATCTCTGGTGCTTTAATGATGAAGCCCTGGCCCATTGTATTTCTGCATCGCCGGTGCCGGTAGTCAGTGCGGTGGGGCACGAAGTCGATGTGACCATTGCCGACTTCGTGGCAGACGTGCGCGCCCCTACCCCGTCTGCAGGCGCCGAGCTGTTAAGCCGGGATCAAAGCGAGCGTCTGGCGTTTGTACAACAAAAAGCATCTGCTCTTGACCGTGCCTGGCAACAGCAGTTCAGATATCAACAGCATCAATTGGCCGTGCTTCAGCAGCGCCTGAAAGCAGTGCATCCTGAGCGACGTTTGCAGAATCAGTATCAAATGCTAGACCGCTCGCAGATAGCCTTGAATCATGCAATGAACACACAAATGGCGCAACGCGCGAATCGGCTCAATCAGTTGTTGCGCCGGTTAGACAGAGTTAATCCCGCATCACGGGTGGCGCGCCTTGCAGATAAACATCAACAACTCACCGCATCGTTAGGCAAATCGATGCATCGCCTGTTAGAAAATAAAGCGCGCTCACTACAGGCTTCGGGGCAACTGCTGCATTCTGTAAGCCCTCTGCAAACACTAACACGGGGCTACAGTATTACTTTCAAAGAAGACAAACCTGTGCTGGATGCGGCAAGTCTACATGATAACGACGTAATAACGACGCGGCTCGCGCGCGGTGAAGTCACCAGTAAAGTATTGTCAATTAGTACAGATACTGCAAAAGAGTCTTGAGGATTTCAGGGGCTTAGGACAAACTAATGCCCCACTTTTCCTATCATTCTCACAGGTCGTTCATTGAAAAGGTTATCTGGTCTGCTCGTTCTTGGTGTACTGGCAGGATGTCAGCAGGTACCGGTTACTCCGGAAAAACCAGCCACCTTTCTACCGCAATACCATGTGGCTGCCCCCATATCCCTGTTTTCCACTTATGCTTCATCGAAATTAGTCGCTGAATGCGAAGCGCTGGATACACAGAAAAATTGCAAAGAAGATGCCCTCAGCGGCAGTCAATTTGCGCAGATCCTCACTGAAAAAAACTGGTTCGATGAAGTACTGACCGATTCAGATAACGCTGATTATGAGTTACTCATAGCCTCGTTATCTGCGGAGGGGCCGGCACCGAAACAGAACGCGTTAACGCTGCACAGTGCGTTTGGCGGCCTTTGGCCTGCAGATGTGGTTCCTTACTACTTTAGCGAGATTACGGTGCAGTGGCGCGGTGTGGAGATAGACAGTCAGCAGTTTCGTACTCTGGCTTTGTCAGATGAGTCAGATGCAACATTAACGCAAGAGGTACTCGAAACCTGGTGGCTTGCTGCCATTAAAAAACGTGTATTCTCAGCCGAATACCTGTTTGCCGCATTAGGCGCCAGTGATTATCGCAGTGCGCTTACTTTGCCCGAACAAATTGGTGCATTTGTACTGGAAGACAGTCAATATTATCCCGATCCTTTTAAAGGTGTGATTACCCGTTACAGTCACCCAGAATATGAAGATGCGCTGATTGATATCACCGTAAGCCCGGTAATGGTGGATCTTTCCGTGCCAGTTGAAACACGCCTAACGACCGCACTGGAACTCAATCTACAAGAAGCCAGGCAAATTGCTACAGTTCAGGGCTTACAACTGGTGACTGACTCGCTGCCTGAAGCCTTTACCGTTGATACAGGCGACACTCAATTTAAAGGGTATCGAATGGCTGTACATGCTGAAAGTGAGCAATCTGAGCCCATTTTCGCAACCACGTACGTTTTTGAAATGAAGGATAAACTCGTTACGCTGGCAACGACCTTTCCGCCACGGGTTGCCGATGAATTAATCGCCGTGGCATTACCCTCCATCGAGGTACCAGGAGAATCTGAATTGATGAAGGCCATCCGACGGATGGCCTCAGAGTAACTTACTTCTTCTTGTGAAACGCCATTAAACGTTTACGCTTACGCTGCTGTGCCAGCGTAAGTTGGTTCTTCTTCCCTTCAAACGGGTTGGCCCCTTCACGGAATTCAATTTTGATTGGTGTACCCATTATTTTTAACGATTTGCGGTAGTAGTTCATCAAATAGCGTTTGTACGAACCAGGCAGATCGTTCAATTGGTTCCCGTGAATAACGATGACAGGCGGGTTGTAACCACCAGCATGGGCATATTTCATTTTCACCCGGCGTCCACGAACCATAGGCGGCTGGTGTTCAGCCTGCGCCATTTCCATGATTTGCGTCAGCATGGCCGTGCCTACGCGCTGTGTTGCACTGTCGTATGCCTCAACCACGGATTCAAACAAATTCCCCACCCCAGAACCGTGCAGGGCTGAAATAAAATGCAGACGGGCAAAATCAATGAACCCGAGACGGCGATCTAGCTCGCGCTTGATCTCGTCTTTAATGTCAGTTGTAAGACCATCCCATTTGTTTACCGCTACCACCAGAGAACGGCCTGAGTTCAGCACATAGCCCAACAAACTTAAATCCTGATCGGCCAAACCTTCACGAGCATCAATCACCATCAACACCACGTTGGCTTCTTCAATGGCTTGCAGGGTTTTCACGATGGAGAATTTTTCAACCGCGTCTGCCACACGTTTGCGTCGGCGCACACCCGCAGTATCGATAAGGATATATTCGCGGTCATCACGTTCCAGCGGAATGAATACGCTATCACGGGTGGTGCCCGGCAAGTCATACACCACGACCCGCTCTTCACCGAGAATGCGGTTAGTTAACGTAGATTTACCCACATTAGGTTTACCTACAATCGCCAGCTTGATGGGCAGGTTCTTTAAGCGCTCAAGCTGTTCTTCTGCGTCTAGCTCTTCCTGCTCAACCTTCGGCTTTACCTGCATATCAGGAAAGTCTTCAGCCAGTGGTAACAAGGCCTCTTCCAGCAATTGGGTAACACCACGACCATGCGCGGCAGCAATCTGGTGAACGTTACCGAGCCCCAGTGTGTAAAAGTCTGCACTTTCACTGTCACCGTCGATACCATCAACTTTGTTCGCCACCAGAAACAGCTTCTTATTTACTTTACGTAAATGTTCAGCAATACCGATATCCGCAGGCAGTAGCCCTGCTCTGGCATCCACCAGAAACAGCACAACGTCAGCTTCGTCGATGGCGCGCAAAGATTGCTGCGCCATTTCAGCATCAATACCTTCTTCATCGCCGGTAATACCGCCGGTATCCACCACGATGAATTGCTTTTGTTCATACGTTGCCTGCCCGTATTTGCGATCCCGGGTCAATCCCGGAAAGTCGGCAACCAAGGCGTCGCGCGTATTGGTTAAACGGTTAAACAGAGTGGATTTACCCACGTTAGGGCGGCCCACGAGTGCAACAACAGGCAACATGCTTGAAGTCCTAAAATAAACGAATTTAATAACGAAACTGGCCGCATATCATGCGGCCAGCGAAATGAATCGGGCGATTATACCCTAAAAGACAGGCTGTCGTCAGCTAAAGGCGAACGACAAACAACAGGTGTTATTCTGGCGTTGTTAACGACGCTACATCACCTTCGCGGGTCACGGCGATAATCGCATTACCTACACGCAATGGCGCGGCAAATACAGACTCGTCGTCATCGTCGCCGCCTAAGTCATAGCGGGCAGCAATCTTACCAGATTCCTTGTTAATCCAGTGTACATAACCCCACTTATCGCCTACAACGATGTAGTTGCCAATCGGCTCAGCGGCAGTTAACACACGCTGTTTTAAACCGCTTTGCGACCACATCTCAACGCCGTTTCGGCGGTCTAATGCGTAAACGTGAGAGTTGTTGTCAACCACGTACAAGGCATTCTCTTCCAACGAAACATTGCGATAGGAGCCGTATTCACGTTTCCAGATCACCCGGCCAGAGCGTAATTCAATTGCTGCAAGCGTACCGTTATACGAGATAGCGTAAATAATACCGCCGTAAAGTAACGGAGCTGCATCAACATCAACAATTCGCTCAAGTTCAGTTGCACCACTTGGCGCTGTGATCGGCGTTTCCCACGCTACGATACCTGAGTCAATAATGTTGACCTGTATTTTACCGGTAGGTGTCCCAACAATAACACCGCCATTACTGATTGCGGGTGTTGAAATACCACGCAACGTCAGCGGCGGTACATCGGATTCATTTTGCCAAGCCGATTCACCGGTCTCAGCATCAAAGGCAAACAAGGTACCCGCACCGGTGTTAACCACCACAAGCCCTTCACCCGATGCCGGTGCAGCAAGGATCTCACCTTCTACACTTTTCGACCAGTTCAACTCTCCGCTTTCGGCATTCAGTGACATCAGGATGCCGTCTTCGGTACCGACAAAAACGCTTTCACCACTCACAGACAAGCCTGCAATTTTTGCCGAAGCGCCTGAAGACCACAGATTAGTGATGGAAGATTTCCATCCTTCGTCTTTAAACACGGCAAAATCTTTTTCCCAGATTTTGTCGCCGCTTTGAGGGTCTAACGCTGCAACAACACCATGACGGTCTGCAATGTAGAGTTTATCGTTGGCATAAACCGGTCGTAAGTGAGAAAAGTAGCCATCAACGCCATCCCCGACTTCGGTTTCCCAATTGACCGTAGGCTTAAATTCAGCATCAAGAGGCGCTAATCGACGGATTTCCAACTCTTCTTCGTCGGCAAACCAGTCTGAAATAGTCGTACAACCCGACAGCGACACTGACAACAACAGCGCAAGGCCTGTAGCCCGTGTAATTCGGCCAGTACGGCCACACGTGTTAGTTAACAAATCCGATACCTCTGTTTTTTATTTTGCGGCAGCAACTGGCAGATTATCCAGTTTCATTTCAAGCAGCATGTTACCACTGTTGGCTTCCAGCGCTTCTGAGTAAGCCATACGCGCATCATCAAATTTTTCCTGAGCAACCAGAATGTCACCTTTGACTTCTTTGACTGCACCTTCAAACGCTGGGTCCGTAATATCTTTCAATGTACTCAGCGCGGCATCTGCATTGTCCTGCTCGAGTTGAATGCGAGCCAGACGTAAAGACGCCACAGCGGCGAGATGTTTATCACTGGTGGTATTCTTCACTTTTGTCAGTGTGTCAGCCGCTGCGGTAAGCTCGTTAGCACTCACTGACTGCTGAGCGGCAACCAAACCTGCAATGGCAGCATAGCCGGTGCTGTCCGTTTTATCGATGAAGCTCACCAGCTTATCGTCATTACCATCAGCTTGAATCGCTTCAACAGCTGCCTGATATTCTGCAGATGCCAACTCTTTCGATTCGCGCTGGGTGTCAGAGTAATAACGCCAGCCCCACAGGCCGCCGAGACCAATAACAGCACCGATAACGATGGCTGCACCGTTATCTTTCCAAAACTTTTTAATCGCTTCTACTTGTTGTTCTTCTGTGGCGAATTGTTCCATGTTTAAACCTCTGAATATTCTTCTTTGCTGCCAGTCTGATGCAGCGATTAATTCACTAATCCGGCTAGCTTCTCGGCCAGTGCTGACAGTGCAACGGTTTCTTGCTCGCCGTCACCACGCAGTGGTTTTACCGTAGCCAATTGTTTGTCCGCTTCGTCACTGCCAAGCAGAACGGCAACGGTTGCGCCGGTTTTATCCGCACGTTTTAGCTGCTTCTTAAAGTTACCGCCGCCGCAATGCATCATTATGCGCAATTCAGGACAGCTATCTCGTAACTGTTCAGCTACCGTTAATGCATAAGCTTCAACGCCCATAGACGTGACATACACATCAGCGGCACGATTATCTTCGTCGGTGGCTTGCAGTGTGGTCAGTAGCAATACTAATCGCTCCATCCCCATGGCGAAGCCTACCGCTGGCGTCGCTTTGCCGCCCAATTGTTCAACCAGACCATCATAACGACCACCGGCACATACGGTGCCCTGCGCGCCCAGACTCTCTGTGACCCACTCGAAAACCGTGCGGTTGTAGTAGTCTAAACCACGTACCAGTCGTGAATTAACCTGGTATTGGATACCTGCTTGCGTTAATCGTTCACATAAATTTGAAAAATGTGTTTTTGATTCTTCGTCAAGGTAATCCAGCAGCGAAGGCGCATCGGCAATGGCGGCTTGAACATCAGGATTTTTGCTGTCGAGTACACGCAGTGGATTGGTTTCCATACGACGCAAGGAGTCTTCGTCGAGCTTGTCAGCGCGGGCTTTCAGGTATTCTACCAGCGCATCGCGGTAATTCTGGCGTGCTTCATTTGAACCCAGGGAGTTAATTTGCAACGTAACCTGATCGCTGATACCAAATGCTTTCCAGATACGCGCGCTGAGTAAAATGACTTCCACGTCGATGTCTGGCCCGTCGATACCATAAGTTTCAACACCGAACTGGTGAAATTGACGATAGCGACCTTTTTGCGGGCGTTCATGGCGGAACATGGGGCCCATGTACCATAAACGTTGCTGCTGGTTGTACAGCAGGCCATGCTCATTACCGGCACGCACGGTGCTGGCGGTGCCTTCTGGACGCAGAGTCAGGCTATCGCCGTTTCTGTCCTCGAAGGTATACATCTCTTTCTCAACGATATCAGTGACTTCACCGATAGAGCGCTTAAATAAATCCGTACTTTCCACAATGGGGGTACGAATTTCCTGATAACCGTAGTTCGCCACAACCTGGCGCAGGGTGGATTCCACTCGCTGCCATGTACCAGACACTTCTGGCAGGCAGTCATTCATTCCACGGATTGCCTGAATAGTTTTAGCCACCTGAAATTCTCATCAAACTGATAGTTAAAAGCCCCGCATTATAGGGGCTTTAACCTGAAACAACAATCTTCGCCGGAACCAGTGCCGACGATACTTCTTTTACGATTCTTTTACTGACACATCGATACGGTTGGCCTCATCCAATCGCGCCGCTTTGGCGCGAATACGACGCTCGAGTTGGTCAACCAAATCATCGTTTGCCAGACGTTCGCGCTGACGCTGTCCGTCTTCGTAAAAACCGCTCATGTTACGGGCGCCGGTTAAGCCAAGGTCAGACACTTCAGCCTCACCCGGACCGTTCACAACGCAGCCGATAATAGACACATCCATTGGCGTGAGAATATCTTCAACACGCTGTTCTAACGCATTCACCGTGCTGATCACATCAAATTCCTGACGGGAGCAGCTCGGACAGGCAATAAAGTTGATACCACGAGACCGAATACGCAGGGATTTGAGGATATCGAAACCCACTTTGATTTCTTCCACGGGATCAGCCGCCAACGACACCCGTAATGTATCACCAATCCCCTCAGCCAGCAGCATACCAAGCCCAACCGCACTTTTTACTGCACCCGCACGCTGACCACCGGCTTCCGTAATGCCCAGGTGTAATGGCTGTTCAATTTGCTTCGCCAGTAAGCGATAAGCTCCCACGGCAAGGAACACATCAGACGCTTTAACACTTACTTTAAACTGGTCAAAATTCAGCTTATCGAGAATGTCCACGTGGCGCATGGCGGACTCCACCAACGCTTCTGGTGTTGGCTCACCGTATTTTTCCTGCAGATCACGCTCCAGTGAACCACCGTTTACACCAATACGAATGGGAATATTCTTGTCTCGGGCACAATCGACAACCGACTTCACCCGCTCCAGATTACCAATATTACCCGGGTTAATACGCAGACAATCTACACCGTACTCCGCCACTTTCAGGGCGATTCGATAATCAAAGTGGATATCAGCAACCAGGGGAACCGTCACTTGCTTACGGATTTCTTTAAAGGCTTCTGCGGCATCCATGGTCGGTACAGACACGCGAACAATTTCGCCACCTACCGCAACAATACGATTAATTTGCGCCACGGTTGCTGCCACATCCGTGGTTTGTGTATTGGTCATTGACTGCACGGCAATTGGCGCACCATCGCCAATGGGCACATTCCCCACATTTATCCGAATGGACTTTCTGCGTTTGATGGGACTTTCAGTAAACATGATTAATCCTGCATTGGTAACGAGAAGCGCGCAATCCTGCCATTCTGGAATGCGGAAATATCTACGGCTTCTCCATCAAAGGTAATACTTACACCTTCAGGTGCACCCAAGGTCACTTTAAACGGTGCCTGGCCACTCACCGGCATCACCCGGCCTGCAGCTTTTACCCCATAGGCAATGGCTTCGCCTGTTGCGTCTTCAATATTAATCCAGCAATCTTCGTCGAAGGTAAACACCAGGTCGACCACGTCGCCGTATGTTGCGTTCAGTGTTTCAACGGCGACTTCCTGGCTCTGGGTCACAGCGTCACTGACAGCGGTTTCGTTTGTATCGTTGCTGTCGGCGGCGTCTTGTTCAGGGGCGTCCATTTCTGCATTATTTGCTTGTGCTGCGGCAGGTTGATTCACCGTGTCTGAAGATGCCGACTCGGTAGCAATCGCGGACTCAGTAGAAGACGATTCAGGTTCAGTGGGCACTTTTGAAGCAACTTCAGGCGTATTACGCTGCTGCGACGGCAGAACCACCGTATTCTGCGTCTCTTCTATAGTGTCATTATCGAGTACAGAGCTGATATCCGATTGCTGATACCACCAGGCCACAAACGCAGCTAACAGTAAAAAGAGAATGACCCAGGTCACCATCATCCACCGATCATCATGGGCCTGTTTTGCCACCCGTTTTGAGAAACTTTGTAGCTTCGCTGGCGGTTTAGTGGTGGTATGAATACGATTAAACTCTGCCAGCACGACGTTTTCATCCAGCCCCAATTGCTTGGCGTACATGCGAACGTAGCCTTTTGCGAAGGTTGCTGACATCGTGTCGTCGAGATGATCGTTTTCAATATCCTGAATATTTTTCAGTTTCAGAAATATCTTGTCAGCCATTTGCTGCTGAGAAAGCCCCGCTTTTTCACGGGCATTGCGCAGCATTTCTCCCGGCGTGGGGCGGCTTTCAGTATTCTTTTCGTCAACCTGACTTTCTTTTGAACTCATTAGAAACCCTGTCAGTGTTACTGGCGTGGAGACAAACGTAAACGCATGCCTACTTCGATGTCTCCCGGATCAGCGAGATCATTCCATTCCTGGATCCGAGCCATTTTAAGATTATATTTCAACGATATACGATAGAGGTTTTCACCTCGTTGCACGACGTGGTAGCGCACACCGTTTTCTGAACCGCTATTCTGCGGACTCTGCTGCGAAGAAGCAACCGCGGGCTGTTCTGCCGACACCTTTGCTTGTGCAGGCGCTACTGCTGGCTGATTCGCTGGTACCAGGGCCTTGGCGGTCTTTGCAGTTGGCGTCGGTTTGGGTTTCACCCGGCGCACTACCTGCGCTTCCTCATTGGCCCGCTTAATGACTTCACTACGATAAGCGAATGCAGCTTCGCTCTGGGGATACATGGTTACCAGCATCTCGCCGTAACCTTCAGCAGTGTCTTTATCGCCAAGTCCTTCAGCTATTGCTATGGCTAATTGTATAGACTCAGGACTCACGCGGGACACACGCTCGTAACGACGCATGGTGGCTTCCGCTTTCACCCACTGCGCTGTTTTCACGTACAAGTCTGTGAGCATGAAAAGGCTTTGTGTGCGTCCAGGCTGATGATTCAGGGCACTATTGAGATAATTGATGGCAGCATCGGTTCTGCCTTCTTGCAAGGCACAGATAGCCATATTTTCATAGGTTTCTGCAGAGCCCGCGTATTGAAGATTATCGAGGGCTTTTTGAAAGAAGGTTTCTGCTTTGTCGTATTGCTTACGCTGACAAAGAAACGCACCGTAACTGTTGGCAATTTCTGCATTGCGCGGTGCAAGGGTCATTGCGTCGTCGTAGGAATCTTCGGCACGTTCCCACTCTTCTACAGTTTGATAATAATAGGCAAGAGAATAATGGGCATCAGCATAGCGAGGGGCAAACTCCAACGCTTTGTCGAGGTTTACTTTTGCCTGCTGATAGTTCCCATTCTTCAAATACGTCAGACCCAGCGAAATGCGTGTTTTCGCCGCCTGTTCCATATCGAAATCATCGCCGTTCATTGCGCCCGGCTGATTCTGACTAACACATCCTGTTAATGCAATAACGAGAGCGAGTACGCTTAATCGCATGAAGCTCCTACCTCTGAAGTCAATTCGCTATTGCGCCATTTTTACCGAAATCGCTTCACCTTTCATCTGTTTCTTCAACATTCGTTTCGTTCTGTCTTTCACATCGCCTACTAATTGACCACAAGCGGCATCAATATCATCACCTCGGGTCTTACGCACCACCACAGTAATGTTGTAACTCATTAGCACTTTTGCAAAGCGGTCGATGCGAGAATTGCTCGAACAGAGGTACGGTGATCCGGGATACGGATTAAACGGAATAAGGTTAATTTTACACGGCGTATCTTTCAGAACCTTGGCTAACTCGTGAGCTTGGTCGGTACTGTCATTGATGTTCGACAACATCACGTATTCAACGGTAACCTTGCCCTGATTTGCCTTCGACTTGCTCAGGTAACGACGCACACCAGCCAGGAATGTTTCAATGTTGTACTTTTTGTTGATAGGTACAATTTCATTGCGCAACTCGTCAGTTGGCGCGTGAAGCGAGATAGCCAACGCCACGTCAATCTGGTCGCCCAGCATATCCAAAGCAGGTACAACGCCTGAGGTACTTAATGTCACACGGCGCTTAGACAACCCAAAGCCGAAGTCGTCGAGCATCAGGTCCATTGCTGGTACCACGTTCTTCAGGTTTAACAAAGGTTCGCCCATGCCCATCATTACCACGTTGGTGATAGGACGCTTGGATGAGTCTTTTGATAAGCCCAGAAAAGTCGCCACACGCCATACCTGACCGATAATTTCACTTACCGACAGGTTGCGGTTAAACCCTTGCTGAGCCGTTGAGCAGAAGGTACATTCAAGGGCACAACCTACCTGAGAAGAAACACAAAGCGTGGCGCGCTCAGTTTCCGGGATCCAAACCGACTCGACTTCCTGTCCCCCATCAAGGGTAAGCGCAAACTTAATTGTGCCGTCTGACGCTTCCTGGTAATACGCAATTTCAGGCGCGACCACTTCGGCATGTTCAAGGAGTTTGGCACGCAGGTTTTTGTTGAGGTTACTCATCTCATTAAAATCGCTGACACCCTGCTGATAAATCCACTTCATCACCTGATCAGCGCGGAAAGGCTTCTCCCCCATTTCGGCGAAAAATTCCCGTAAGCCTGCACGGTTAAGATTTAAAAGGTTTGTCTTTGCCATAAATTGTCGATGACCCCAAGGTTCTGTCGTATTCAAATTCAGTGAGTGCAAGACACCGCATCTACCACTTTTAAAAGCGTGATGAGTTTTCCGTTCCGGTCGATTTGTCTTCCATGGAATGCACCGGGTTACCACCCGGCGATGTCGGCTGCGTGAGAAGAGAACGAACGCCTCGCCAACAGGACTGACTTGCACAAATTTTAGCCGCGCATTCTACCATAGCGACCGTGGCGAAGAAAGCGATGAAAACGGGCTAATCGCGATAAACCTACGGTTACCCGAGACTGCAGTCATTGTAGGTAAGCGGGCCCATTGCTAGAGTAATGCTGGAATAAACCAGATAACGGGAACACTCCCGCATCACAACAACAACCCGGAACAGAATCCGGGGCATATTTGGAGAACCTAATGCGAAAGTCACTGATGGCGACAGCCGTTGCTGCAGCACTCGCCTTAACGGCCTGTAGCCCTGCGAAAGAAGAAACCAAACAGGCTTCATCCCCTACAGCGAGTACTGAATCTGTGAAAACTGAGAACGTTCTGTTGAAACCCAGCACGCTGGATTATCAAACCCCTGATTTCGACAAAATCACGACCGAGAACTACGAGCCTGCCTTTGAACAAGGCATGAAAGAGCATGCTGCAGAAATAGATGCTATTGCTGCCAGCGAAGAAGCCCCCACTTTTGAGAATACGATTCTGGCCATGGAGACCAGTGGCGAATTGCTTAACCGCGTTGCAACGGTATTCTTTAACTTGTCGGGTATTATTTCCGACAGTGAAATTCAGCGCATCGAAGCAGAAATGGGACCTAAGCTTACCGCACACAGCGACAGTATCTTTTTAAACCCTGCCCTGTTTGCAAAAGTGAAAACCGTTTATGAAAACCGCGAATCACTGAGCGCTATCGATAAACGCTTAACTGAAAAAACCTACGAGCAATTTGTTCGCGCGGGTGCCAACCTGACTGACGATCAAAAAGCGAAAGTCCGTGAAATCAACGGCGAAATTACTAAGCTACAAACTGAGTTTTCTCAGAACATCCTGGCTTCGTTTAAAAACGACACCATTTTAGTGACTGACGAATCTAAGCTCGCCGGCTTATCAGACGGCGACAAAGCCGCACTAAAATCTGCTGCAGAAGGTGCGGGCAAAGAGGGATATTTGATTACCCTCGTCAATACAACCCGTCAGCCTGTTTTAACTAGCTTAGAAAACCGCGAACTGCGTAAACAAATCTGGGAAAAATCAGCCAATCGCGCCATTGATGTAAACGGCCCAATCATCCTCAAGTTGACGCATCTGCGCGCTGAGAAAGCCGCGTTGTTAGGCTACGAGAATTGGGCGTCTTACACCATTGAAAATCAGATGGCGAAGACCCCGGAAAACGTGTTTAAGATCCTTGATGATCTGGCGCCACAAGCCGTCGAGAAAGCCAAAACAGAAGCTGCTGACATTGAAGAAGTCATGCATGCTGATGGCGTGAAGGGTGATGTTCAACCTTGGGACTGGGCATACTACGCCGAGAAAGTGCGTAAAGCGAAATACGATCTCGACGACAGTCAGGTTAAGCCTTACTTTGAACTGAACTCAGTGTTAGAAAACGGTTTGTTCTTTGCCATGGAAAAACTCTACGGCATTACATTCAAAGAACGTTTTGATCTGCCCATGTACGTGGAAGATGCCCGCCTATTTGAAGTGTTCAATGAAGACGGCTCTAACATCGGCCTGTTCTACTTCGACCCTTATGCCCGTGAAGGTAAAAACGGCGGCGCGTGGATGAGCGAATTTGTCACTCAATCGTTCTTGAACGGTACCAAGCCAGTGGTCATTAACGAACTCAACATCGTGAAACCGGCTGATGGTGAGCCAACCCTGCTTTCCTTCGACGAAACCTCTACCCTGTTCCACGAATTCGGACACGCTGACCATGGCCTGTTTTCACAAGTGAAGTACGCTAGTCTGGCTGGAACATCAACGGCCCGTGACTTCGTAGAGTTTCCGTCGCAGTTTAACGAAGACTGGGCTATCGATCCGGCCGTATTGGCGAACTATGCCAAGCACTATAAAACCGGTGAACCTATTCCTCAGGCACTGCTGGATAAGATGATGAAAGCTGTGAGCTTTAATCAGGGCTTCAACACCGTTGAATATCTGGCAGCTGCCCTGCTAGACATGGAATGGCATATGATCGGCGCAGACGAAGAAATTACCGACGTTGCCGCTTTTGAGAAAGCCGCACTGGAAAAACACGGTATTGACTATGCGCCGGTACCACCACGTTATAAATCAGCTTACTTCAGTCATACATTCGCGGGCGGCTACTCGGCCGGGTACTATGCCTACCTGTGGACAGAAGTATTGGCAGCCGATGCATTTGCACACATGGCAGAAAATGGCGGCCTGACCCGTGAGAACGGCGACTTGTTCCGTAAGGAAGTGCTGTCAAAAGGCAATAGCGAAGATCTGATGCAGAACTACGTGGATTTCCGCGGCCAGGAACCTACCGTCGACGCGCTACTGAAGCGTCGCGGTCTGAAAGACTAAGGCCGTTAAAGACTAAGCATTTAGCCCAAAAGTTAGGCTAAATGCATAACCCTACAAGACGAGGCATGATGCCTCGTCTTTTTGTTACGACAAACTTAATCGCGTTAGCGCCACCGATTCATCGATGAGGAACTTGAATATGTCCTCTATCGCCTACATTCACTCTCCACAGTACCCCAAAATATGTGGAGACATGCATGACAAATCATAAAGAGATTTTACTCGTCAAACGCCCCGGTGAAGACAAGCAAATTGGTGAACATTTGTTTGAGGTGGTAGAACGGGACACCCCGTCTGCCGGCGATAACCAGATCCTGGTAAAACAAACTTATATGTCTTTAGATCCGGCCATGTTGGGCTGGATGGCTGAAGACCGTGAAAGCTACATACCTCCGGTGGAGCTTGGCGAGGTAATGCGTGCTAGTGGCGTGGGTAAAGTGATTGAATCGAAGCACCCAGACTTCGCTGAGGGCGACTTGGTGATGGGTATGATGGGTTGGCGAGAATACCTTGTCAGCGATGGTAAAGGACTTAACAAATTACAGCCAGGCATTGACGAACAAACCGCCCTGTGTGTGTTTGGCTTGCCGGGACTCACTGCAACCCAGGGCCTATTGAATATTGGCAAACCTAAAGCCGGAGAAACCCTGATTGTTACCGGTGCTGCGGGCTCGGTGGGCAGCATTGTTGGGCAAATAGCCAAAGCAGAAGGCCTTCGCGTTATTGGTGTAGTGGGTAGCGATGAAAAAGCAGATTGGATAGTGAATGAACTCGGCTTTGATGGCGCGATTAATTACAAGACTGATGATTTGAAAAGTACATTGAAGTCGCTTACTCCCGACCGCATTGATATGTTTTTCGAAAACACCGGCGGCCCCATTCAACATCATATTTTCAACCGCCTGAATGAACATGCTCGCATTGTAGTATGCGGTATGATTGCCGATTATCAGGCCGATGAGCCGGCTCCGGGGCCAAACTGGATCCCACTTATAAAGAAACGAGCGAGTATTCAGGGTTTTGCCATGCCGGACCACCTGCACAAGGCCGGCGAATTAGTACAGCAGTTAGCGCCCTACGTGCAGAAAGGTCAAATAAAGTATCGCTCCCATATGCTTGAAGGACTCACCAGCGCCATGGATGGATTGAATTTACTCTTTGAAGGTAAGAATACCGGTAAGTTAATGGTGAAGCTTTGATGCATTGAACATTTCATTGGGCAAGATTATCCGTAGAGAAATCTCCCCTGAACCACACTGTAAATAAACGAAAGGCCTGTCAGCTCACACTGACAGGCCTTTCTTATATTTCTTCGCTTCCGCGTCGTTAAAAATTAACGAGTGCGTGGGCAGATTTCTTCGTCAGAGAAGAAGTACGCGATTTCGCGAGCAGCAGATTCTGGTGCATCAGAACCGTGTACTGCATTTTCGTCGATAGACGCTGCGTAATCTGAACGCAGAGTACCAGCAGCTGCATCAGCTGGGTTGGTTGCGCCCATGATTTCACGGTTTTTAACTACCGCATTTTCGCCTTCCAGAACCTGAACCATTACTGGACCAGAAGTCATGAAGTCTACCAGGGCGCCGAAGAAAGGACGCTCTTTGTGTTCTGCGTAGAAACCTTCAGCTTGTTCTTTGCTCAGGTGCAGCATTTTAGATGCAACGATGCGCAGACCAGCAGTTTCAAAACGGTTGTAAATTGCACCGATAACGTTTTTAGCTACCGCATCAGGCTTGATAATAGAAAATGTACGCTCGAGAGCCATTCTTCTGTCTCCAATGAATCATTAAAATTTTGGCCGCGAATTATAGGCAATTCCCGGGCTGTTGACCAGAGGGAATCGTCAATCCCTTCCCTACACGATAACATGACTGATTATTGTAGCCATGGGTTCGTGAACGAAGTGTGACAAGCCCCTGAATTAGTTGGCTTAGTTGATAGAACGCTTAGCCAATTCCTGGATTTTGGCGACTATGGCACGCAGGCCGTTTCCCCGTGTCGGCGTAATATGCCGCTCTAAATCCAGTTCAGTAAAATACTCGTCGATGTCGAAATCGAGAATTTGTTTCGGTGTTTTATTGTTATATGCCGCCATTACCAGTGCCAGCAGGCCCTGAACGATCACCGCGTCACTGTCTACCGAGAACTTAACCAGTCCGTTTTCAACACGTGATTCCAGCCATACACTGCTCTGACAGCCTTTCACCAGTTTGTCCGGCGTTTTAGCATCTTCAGGCAGACCATGAATAGATTTACCTAAATCGATAATGTACTGATAACGTTGTTCCCAGTCATCAAAAAACGCCAAATCGTCAACGATATCCTGGGTGCTGGGGAGAGACATTGTCATTGGAGACCCTTCTGTCTTAGAAAAATAAACCGGCTTCGAGCTGAGCTTCCTCGCTCATTTTATCCCGTGACCAAGGTGGATCGAACACCAGCTCTACCTTTACCTCACTCACGTTGGGCACCATACCTATGCGGTACTCCACATCGCCCACAAGAACAGGCCCCATACCGCAACCGGGCGCGGTGAGCGTCATATCTACCGCGACGGTCTTTGCTGCTTGATCGATAGCAACATTATAAATAAGGCCTAACGAAACAAGGTTGATTGGGATCTCAGGATCGTAGATGGTTTCCAGCGCGTCCCATACCTGCTGCTCGCTGATGTTGCCGTCTTCCGGTGTTGTGAAATTAAGCACCATAGGTTCACGGCCGATGGCATCGGCATCGGTACCGTCGATACGATACATATTGCCACGCCAGGTGATGGTGTAGTTGCCACCCAACTCCTGTGTGATGGTAACGAATTCGCCGCCGGGGATCGTTGCGATTTGACCGGCGGGGACAAGACGGGCTTTGCAGTCACGTTCCGTGACCACCATTTTTTGCGCTTTTGCCAAAATAAATTAACCGATATTGAAGCTTTCGCCGCAGCCGCATTCGTCCACGACATTGGGATTATTGTACTTGATTACGCCGTTGATACCTTCCTGCACGTAATCAATTTCAGTGTTGCGTACAAATTTTATCGCATCCTGAGCAACCGCCACAGTCAATGCGTCGCTGGCTGCAACCAGTTCATCATCACTTTCAGGCGCATCAACTAAGTCGAGTACATAGGCATAGCCTGTACAACCGCTGACTTTAGTAGACAGACGAATAACACTGCCAGGCTTTGAAGACACTTTCTTTTCAAAATGCTTCACTGCACTGTTGGTTAATGAGATAACCGTGGTGGATGGAACAAACGTTTCTACAGACATGTTGCCTCCTGCTTAAGCAAGCATCATATTCGCCTTGCGAAGTGCGTCATACAGTTTGTCGACTTCTTCAAGGGTATTGTAAATAGAGAATGACGCCCGTGCGGTGCCTGGAATACCGAACTTTTTCATTAATGGCTGCGCACAGTTGTCACCGGTACGAATGGCTACGCCCTGACGATCGAGAATGAACCCCACATCAGCGGGATGGGCGTTGCCGAGCATAAAACTCATCACCCCGGCCTTTTTCGGCGCCGTGCCAATGATACGCATACCGTCGATAGACGACGCCTGCTCATGTGCCGAAGCCAATAACGCTTGCTCATGAGCCTGTACTGCGGCTAAATCCAGTTCTGAGAACCAGTTTACCGCTGCGCCAAGGCCGATAACACCAGCAATATTGGGAGTACCAGCTTCAAGGCGGTTAGGCAGTTGTCCCCAGGTAGCATCCTGGTAGGTGACATCGGCAATCATTTCGCCGCCGGTAAGCCATACAGGCCAGTTTTCCAGTACTGACTTACGGCCCCACAGTGCACCAACACCGGTTGGCGCAAACAGTTTATGACCAGAAAATGCATAGAAATCACAACCAATTGCCTGCACATCAACACCGCCATGAGCGATACCCTGAGCGCCGTCAACCAGCACCAGCGCATCCACCGCTTTGGCTTTTGCGGTTAGTTCCTTGATCGGATTAACCGTGCCTAAGGCATTTGACACGTGGGGGAACGCGACTAAGCGCGTTTTATCGTTCAGCAGTGCACTGAAAGCGTCTACGTCGAGCTCGCCGTTTTCGAAAATTGGCGCGACTTTCAGTGTGGCCCCAGAAACCTTACAGGCTTGCTGCCAGGTAACCAGGTTGGCGTGGTGTTCCATTTCAGTAACGACCACTTCTTCACCGGCTTTCAGCAACTGGCCTAGGCCACGAGCCACCAGGTTGATGGCTTCAGTAGTACCTGCAGTCCAGATAACTTCTTCACGACCGTTGGCATTAATAAATGCCGCTACGTCGTCCCGGGCCTTTTCGTAGCGACGGGTCGCTTCGTCAGACAAGGAATGTGCACCGCGATGCACATTGGCATTGGTGGTGGTGTAAAAGTCGATAATCGCGTCCAGCACCACCTGTGGCTTCTGCGTAGTCGCAGCGTTATCAAGATAGACAAGCGGCTTGCCGTCTATCTCGCGCTGTAAAATCGGAAATTGCGCCCGCAGGGCCTTTACGTCCAGAGTCATTTCACTTCCATCTGGGAAAAACGTTCACTGAGTTTTGGCAGTAACCAGTCTGCGATAGCTTCTTTTGGAATTTGGGTAACCAATTCCTGAATAAAACCAAAGTTCAGCATAACCAGTGCCTTACTACGCGGAATACCACGGCTGAGCATGTAATACAATGCGGTATCGTCGATTTCGGCAACGGTGGCACCGTGGGCACATTTCACGTCGTCGGCGTAAATCTCAAGCTCTGGCTTAGTATTAATCAGTGAGCGACGAGATAACAGCAGATTACGGTTGTTCAATTCAGCCAGGGTTTTCTGCGCATCACGATGAATATGAATACGACCGTTAAACACGGCGCGGGCACCATCACCCACGATACCACGGGCGTTTTCTTCCGACGTACCATTCGGAACAGCGTGCTCCAGATTCGTGTGCAGGTCGAACAGCTCGCCTTCGGCCAGCAGATAAATCGCATTCATTTTTGCATTTGCGTGCTCACCGGCATGCCAAACGTCGATATCTAATCGGCTCAATTCGCTACCGTAGCCAACCAGCGTGCTGTTCAGGCTGGCTTCTTCACCTAGCTTGAAATGGCTACCACCAATCTGTTTCGCTTTGCCAGTAAACAGTGCAAAACGGTAGTGCTCAAGGTGCGCGTGGTCAGCAATGCTGTATTCAGCAAACGCGGTAGTCAGACTATCTGCACTGCCCTCGCCGTGTTCCATGACCGTCAGCTTTGCTGCTTCGCCTAAGCGAACCAGTACGCGAGTGTGTGCATCGCCCGTTTGTGTGCTGAGGTTAAGCACACGAACAACGGGTTTAATTTTCGCACCCGCGGCTACATCAATGAATACACCTTGTTTAGCAACAGCATCGTTCACCAAACCAAAAGTGTGGCGAGCAGGTTTTATCTTGGCAAAAATGCTTTTGATAGCTGCCTGTTCATCATCACCGGCCTTTTTCAGTGATTTGATTTTCAGGCCTTTAGGCAATGACAGTTCACTGATATCTGTGACCAGTTTACCGTCAGCAAATACCAAATCGATGGTGTCTAGCTTGTCGATTTGTGGCACTGCAGGTTCGTCAGAAACCTTCGCTTTAATTGCTTTACGTTTTTCAACGCTAGTCAGCGGGGTAAAGCGCCATTGCTCAGCCCGTTTACCTGGCCAACCCTGCTCCTGCAGCGCTGCCAGTGACTTTTTACGTTGTGAAGAAAGGAAGTCAGAAACATCCTGAGCGTTGTCAATGACTTGTTCCAGCCATTGGCTCATGCTTCACTCTCCTCGTATTTTTTACCTAAGAAAGCGTAACCGTTCTTCTCCACTTCCAGCGCCAGAGACGCATCGCCGCTCTTGACGATTTTACCGTCGGCCAGAATGTGAACGAAATCCGGTTTGATGTAGTCAAGAAGACGTTGATAGTGGGTAACCACGATGAAGCTACGCTTATCGTTGCGCTGACTGTTCACGCCGTCAGCCACTACCTGCAGGGCGTCCACGTCCAGACCGGAATCTGATTCATCAAGAATACACAGTGATGGCTCAAGCAAAATCATTTGCATGATTTCGTTACGCTTTTTCTCACCACCAGAAAAGCCTTCGTTCACACCACGCTTAAGGAAATCCAGCGGCAGTTGAACCTGCTTGCAGGCTTCTTTGGCTTTTTTGAGGAATTCTGCGGCAGTCAGTGGCTCTTCACCACGTTGTTCGCGCATCGCATTAACCGATTCCTTCATGAATTCCATGTTTGAAACACCCGGAATTTCTACCGGATACTGGAATGCCAGGAATAGACCTTCACGGGCACGCTCTTCTACGTCTAAATCCAGTAAGTCTTTACCATTCAGTTCTACCGCACCGTCAGACACTTCGTAGCCATCACGGCCAGACAGTACATAGCCCAGTGTGGATTTACCCGCACCGTTAGGGCCCATGATAGCGTGTACTTCACCTGGACCTATTTCCAGATCAAGACCTTTAATGATGGTCTTTTCTTCGACGCTGGCATGTAGATTAGAAATTTTTAGCATTATTACCCCACTGAACCTTCAAGACTAATTTCGAGCAGCTTGCCAGCTTCAACGGCAAATTCCATTGGTAGCTCTTTGAATACTTCTTTACAGAAACCGTTAACGATCATCGACACGGCTTTTTCCGGGTCCAGACCACGTTGCTGGCATAAGAATAACTGCTCATCGCTCACTTTCGACGTAGTCGCTTCATGTTCTACAATGGCGGTTGGGTTTCTGCTTTCGATATACGGGAATGTGTGTGCACCACACTGGTCGCCGATTAACAGCGAATCACATTCGGTAAAGTTACGGGCGCCGTCTGCACGGGGGCCCATCTGCACCAGACCGCGGTAAGCGTTGTTACTCTTACCGGCGGAGATCCCTTTCGAGATGATGGTGGAACGGGTATTTTTACCCAGATGAATCATTTTGGTACCGGTGTCGGCCTGCTGTCGACCGCGGGTCAGTGCTACTGAGTAAAACTCACCCACACTGTTGTCACCTTTCAGCACACAGGAAGGATATTTCCAGGTTACGGCTGAACCTGTTTCAACCTGCGTCCAGGAAATTTTGGCATTGGTGTGACAGATACCGCGTTTGGTCACGAAGTTATAAATACCGCCCTTGCCGTCTTCATCCCCCGGATACCAATTTTGTACCGTAGAATATTTGATTTGCGCATCGTCCATGGCAACCAGTTCTACCACTGCAGCGTGCAGCTGGTTCTCGTCGCGCTGTGGCGCAGTACAGCCTTCCAGATATGACACATAGCTGCCTTCTTCGGCAACAATCAGGGTACGTTCGAACTGACCGGTGTTCATTTCGTTAATACGGAAATAGGTGGACAGTTCCATCGGGCAACGAACGCCCTTGGGAATGAATACAAACGAGCCATCGGTAAATACTGCACCGTTCAGCGCCGCATAGAAATTATCTGTGCGCGGCACTACCGAGCCCAGGTACTTCTTAATCAGTTCAGGATACTTATGAACGGCTTCAGAAATCGGGCAGAAAATAACCCCGGCTTCTTCCAGCTTTTCGCGGAAGGTTGTAACAACAGACACAGAGTCGAAAACCGCATCAACGGCCACACCCGCCAGCATTTCCTGCTCGTGCAGAGGAATACCCAGCTTTTCATAGGTGCGCAGCAGTTCAGGATCTACCTCGTCCAGCGACTTCGGTTTATCTTTCATGCTCTTCGGCGCGGAGTAATAAGAGATAGCCTGGAAATCCACTTTAGGATATTCCACATGGGCCCACTCCGGCTCTTCCATTTGCAGCCATGCGTTGTATGCTTTTAAACGCCATTCAAGCATCCACTCCGGCTCGCCCTTCATTTCTGAAATGCGGCGGATAACGGATTCGTCAAGCCCGTTTTCGAAGGTTTCAGACTCGATTTCTGAATAGAAACCGGCATCGTACTTTCGCGAAAGCGCCTGATCGATCTGTTCACTCATTATTGGATCTCACCTGTTTGCCTGAAAATGCAGGTTTACTTTGTGCCGGGGCCATGTCGGTCTTGCTCCGGCGTCACTGTACGTCATTCAAATACAGTCGAAACCTGCACGATAAATCGGTCTAAATTGTATAATACCTGACTATTTCACTCAAGAATTAGCCCGGTAGCAGAACACTGGCGGACAGCTTTCATGCAAGACCGCTTAAAAAAGCGTGCGCATGATGCCCGAAACTACACAGCAGTTCAATGTTTACGCGGTTCAGCACCGCTTAAACGCTGCCATTTGCTAGCATGATTAGGCTCCGCGAAGCCCGCTAACCACGGTTGTGACTTTATCAATCACATAATCAATGTCTTGTTCGGTGGTAAACCGCCCAACACTAAAACGAATGCCACTGTGCGCCAGTTCAGCACCCATGCCCAATGCAGCTAGTACATAAGAGGGTTCGAGACTGGCAGAGGTGCAGGCCGAACCAGACGATACGGCAATATCATTCATCGCCATCATCAGGCTTTCACCGTCCACACCACCAAAGCTTACGTTGAGGTTACCCGGCAGACGTTTTTCCGGGTGGCCGTTCAGATACACGTTATCGAGTTGACGGATACCCGCCCATAGCTTGTCGCGAAGCGCAGCGATTTGTGGCATTTCTTCGCTCATGTTTGCACAAGCAATGGCAATGGCCTCACCCATGCCTACAATTTGATGCGTCGGCAATGTACCCGAACGCATACCCCGCTCGTGACCACCGCCGTGAATTTGCGCAGTAATGCGTGCCTTTGGACGACGACGCACATACAGCGCGCCAATGCCTTTGGGACCATAAATTTTATGCGCTGAAATAGATAATAAATCCACATCCAACGCGCTCATATCGACGGCAAGCTTACCCACAGACTGGGCAGCATCGACATGAAATAAAACCCCTTTTTCACGGCAAATTTTGCCAATCGCGGCAATGTCTTGTATCACGCCAATTTCGTTATTGGCGTGCATTACGCTCACTAATACCGTGTCGTCACGAATGGCATCTTTCACCTGCTGTGGTGTAATCATGCCCTGTTTGTCGACTTCAAGAATAGTGACTTCGCAGCCTTTTTTCGCCAGTGCATCACAGGTATCTAACACCGCTTTGTGCTCGGTGTTCACGGTAATGATATGGCGACCTTTTTCTGCGTTTGCTTCAATGGCACCCGCAATCGCTAGGTTATCTGATTCTGTAGCGCCGGAAGTGAAAATAATTTCACGTGGATCACAATTAATAGCGTCTGCAACCTGATTACGGGCAACATCTACCGCTTCTTCTGCGACCCAACCGTAACGGTAGGTCCGTGACGCCGGATTCCCGAAATTACCGTCGATGGTTAAACACGCCATCATTTTTTCTGCCACAAGCGGGTCTACCGGTGTGGTGGCGGCATAATCCAAATAAATAGGGTGTGAAACGTGATTGCTCATGACAACTGGATGCTTACCTTAATATCATCAAGTGGTTTGAGAACAGAGGTGTTTTTGTCCTGACGGCCTGCAACTTCCTGAACCTGGCGCTGCGACATCAATTCGCCAAGGGTAATTGAGTCGAGGAACACGCTAATGCGGTCGCTCAAGTCCTGCCACAGGCTGTGGGTAAGACAGCGTTCGCCGCCCTGGCAATCTGCCTGCCCCTGACAACGAGTGGCATCGACAGATTCGTCGACGGCGCGGATAACTTCACCAACCGCAATACGCATGGCGTCACGGCCTAACAAGTAACCGCCGCCGGGTCCGCGCACGCTGTCTACCAGCTTTTCTTTGCGCAACCGAGAGAATAATTGTTCAAGATAGGAAAGCGAAATTTCCTGACGTTCGGAGATGTCCGCCAGTGGCACGGGTCCACGGGTAGAATGTAGCGCCACGTCAAGCATTGCCGTGACCGCATAACGTCCTTTTGAGGTTAATTTCATGACTTTCTCCCAGCGTAATCAGGGCCGGAATTGTTACATTCCCGACTAAAATGGTCAAGTATTTAACCTAGTAATTTAGTCAAGTATTATCTATCAGGTTAATCAGATTTTTGGGTCAAAATCGTCGAGTACTTCACCCTGCTGTGGAATGACCGGATCGATACCGGTATCGGCAAAATCCTCGGCTTTAATGGCTTGTAGGTTATCTGTACATACGTCACCGCCAAGGGAACGTATCACACCGCACAATTCTTCCACTTTGCTGTCCATCTGATGGATGTGCTCGAGCATTACGCCCATGGCATTGGCCACCGGGTCAGGATTGTCGGTAGCGACTGCGTAAGCATCGAATCCGTATTTTTCAGCAATTTTATGGCGTTTAGCCACCCGTGCATCATCCGGTGCAGACTTCTGCGTTTTAATAATACGGCCAGGAATACCAACCACAGTGGCTCCGGCAGGCGTGTCTTTCACTACCACCGAATTTGATCCAATCTTGGCACCTTCTGAAATCACGATTGGACCGAGTACCTTAGCCCCGGCACCGACAACCACGTTGTTTTCCAATGTGGGGTGACGTTTTCCTGCTTTCCAGCTGGTTCCGCCCAACGTAACGCCATGATAAATCGTCACGTCGTCACCGATTATTGCGGTCTCACCAATCACCACGCCCATACCATGGTCGATAAAGAAACGGCGCCCCAAGGTCGCCCCCGGGTGAATTTCTACACCCGTAAGCCAACGACTGAATGTCGATAAACTGCGTGCCAGCCATTTGAAATCGTGGGTCCACAGTTTATGACTCACACGGTGCAGCCAGATAGCGTGCAGACCGGGATAGTTGGTCAGTACTTCAAACGTGTTGCGGGCCGCCGGGTCACGGTGAAAGACCCCTTTAACGTCTTCTTTGATTCCTGAAAACATGAGCCATACCTTACTTCACAGATTTATCGATGGATGACAGGATGCCGCGCAGAATATTAAGCTCTGCACTTTCCGGGCGGGCGCGGTTAAACAGGCGACGCAACTTGGTCATCACCAAGCCGGGGTGATTCTTTACAATAAAACCGGTGCCGGACAAGGTGCTTTCAAGATGCGTATAGAAGCGTTCAAGATCATCATTCAGTGGATAATCGTTCTCGGTCGGCGGGAATGATTCTTTTTCCAGCCACGCCATGCGTACTTCGTAGCATAATGTCTGAACGGCTGCGGCCAGGTTCAATGAGCTGTATTCAGGGTTTGCAGGAATACATACGTGGAAATGACACTGCTGCAGCTCTTCATTGGTGAGGCCGTTATTCTCACGTCCAAACACCAGCGCCACCGGATAATCAGGCACTTCTTCGATGAGTTTGCGACCGCAGCTGCGTGGTTCCAGCATGGGCCAGGAGTGAGTCCGCGAGCGCGCAGATGTACCGACCACCAGACCACAATCAGCCACGGCTTCCTGTAGGGTGGACACGGTTTTCGCGTTAGCCAGCACATCGCCGGCACCGGCTGCCAGCGCGCTGGCATGTCCGTCGGGTGCGCTTACTGGGTCGACAAGATAAAGGTTACTCAGGCCCATGGTTTTCATCGCCCGGGCTGTGGAGCCGATGTTGCCGGTATGGGACGTGTTAACCAATACAATTCTGATATTCTCGAGCATGAGTAAAACCTTTCACCTGTTTTGCGGGTGGCGGATAATAGCACAATAGCAATCTGGATGGCTATTTCGCTTCACGGCATGAGGGCGTATTTTTAACCGCTTGCCATTGCATATTTTATCTGCTCTGGTACACTTCGCGCGCTTTTGACGTGTATGGTCAAAATCCATACAGCGTTTATCCTGATCTTTTACAATTGGTGGTTTACTTATGCATCCTATGCTGAATATTGCGGTGCGCGCTGCGCGTGTTGCCGGAACAATCATTGTGCGCGGTTTTGAGAATCGTGCTGACCTGACTAAAGAAGAAAAAGGCGCCAATGACTATGTAACGCAGATCGACAGAGAAGCCGAAAAGGCGATTATCAACAAAATTCAGCAATCATTCCCGGATCACAGTTTCCTGGGTGAAGAGTCCGGCGAAACGCACGGCAAGGATTCAGATTTTCAGTGGGTTATCGATCCACTGGATGGAACCACCAACTTTGTAAAAGGTATTCCTCATTTCTGTGTCTCTATCGCTCTGCTGCACAAAGGCCGTCTTGATCAGGCGGTGGTTTTCGATCCTATTCGCAGCGAAATTTTTACTGCAAGCCGTGGTCAGGGTGCCCAGCTGAATGGTTACCGCATCCGTGTAACCAAGCCTCGCGATCTGACTGAAACAGTACTGGCTACTGCCCTGCCATTCAAAAATAAAACCCAGTTTGGTGAATACGCCTTAGGCCTGAATAAAATCTTCCACGAGTGTGGCGATATTCGTCGCGGTGGTAGTGCGGCGCTTGATCTGGCTTACGTTGCCGCTGGCCGTATGGATGGTTACTGGGAGCGTGGTATTAAAGCGTGGGACATCGCAGCAGGTGAACTGCTGGTGCGTGAAGCCGGCGGTCTGGTAACAGATTTTAAAGGCAACAACGACCCGCTGTACAAAGGTGAAATCGTCGCCGGTAGCCCTAAAGTGGTTCAGGGCCTGGTAAAGCATTTGAAGGGCTAAATACCTGAGAGAGTAAACCGTTTATACAAATTGCTGCCTAGGTTTATCTGTAAATAGATTGAGCGGCAAAACAGAATAAAAGCCAGCGGACAGTCGCTGGCTTTTTCGTTTGTAGCGCCAGGCGTTGTGCTTGCTCCACAGGTGAGTCATCTATCCCAGCTTAACATGCATTATCACACGTCCTTTCCGTTTCTTTCCGTTTTCCACGCTTTCTCATCGTCGGGCCAAAAAAAAGGCCGCGTGAAGCGACCTTTTAGATAAATAGTGAGCATCGCCTGTTATGGCAATGGGTCCATATCGGCACCTTCTTTCTCCACCTGCGGTGGCATCAGATCTTCTTTACTGATACCCAGCGCAAGTGCGACAGAGCTGGCAATATAAATAGATGAGTAAGTCCCCACAGCGACACCAAACAGCAGTGCAGTAGCAAAACCGTGGATTAGCGCCCCGCCTTTATAAAACAGCGCAACCAGTACCAGCACCGTGGTCAGTGAGGTAATGATGGTCCGGTTAAGCGTTTGCGACAGCGAGATATTTACAATCTCAGTAGGCTCGCCTTTACGGATTTTGCGGAAGTTCTCACGAATACGGTCACACACAACGATGGTATCGTTCAACGAGTAACCGATAACCGCCAACACCGCAGCCAGTACAGTAAGGTCGAATTCGATTTGCAGTACAGAGAACAGGCCTAATGTCAGAATCACGTCGTGAACCAGCGCAGCAACTGAACCCAGTGCGAAGCGCCATTCAAAACGCATGGCTACGTACACCAGAATACACAGCAGAGCCACTAACATGGCGAGACCACCCTGCTCTGTCAGTTCGTCACCCACCTGCGGCCCAACGAACTCGATACGTCGCATCTCAACGGCTTCACCGTCAGCGCGCAGTGCAGCGAGTACCTGATCGCCAATGGCAGAAGCTTTTACACCTTCCCGGGGGGCGATGCGGATAAGCACGTCCTGACTGCTACCAAAGTTCTGTACGACTGCGTCTTCAAAATCGGCACCGGCAAGCTCAGCACGGATTTTTTCCAGATTTGCAGACTCTTCATAGCCCACTTCAATCAGCGTACCGCCGGTGAAGTCCAGGCCCCAGTTGAGGCTATTCATGCCCAGCGATACGAGCGACCCTAAGATAAGAAGTGTCGACAGGACCATTGTCGCGACGCGCAGTCGCATGAAATTAACCGTATGGTTTAAAGATAATAATTGCATGATTACGGTTCCTTAAATCGGCAGCGACGTGACCCGACGTCCGCCCCAGATTGCATTGGCGATGACACGGGTAACCAGAATGGCTGTAAACATTGAAGTCGCAATACCAATCATCAGGGTAATTGAGAAGCCCTTAATCGGTCCCGTACCCACTGCGAACAGGATCATCCCGGCGATAAACGTGGTTACGTTAGCATCCAGAATGGTCGAGAAGGCACTGTCGTAACCCATATGAATCGCTTGCTGCGGGCTACGCCCGTCCCGAAGCTCTTCACGTATACGCTCGAAAATCAGTACATTGGCGTCAACCGCCATACCTACTGTCAGTACGATACCCGCCATACCTGGCAACGTTAGCGTCGCGCCCGGAATCATCGACATAACGCCAATAATGATGACCAGGTTGCTTATCAGCGCCACGTTGGCAATCAGACCAAACGCCTTGTAGTAGATGATCATGAAAACAAGAACCGCAGCCAGACCCCATACAATGGCCTGCATACCCATTTCGATGTTTTCGGCACCCAGGCTTGGGCCTACTGTACGTTCCTCAACAATCTGGATAGGCGCAATCAGTGCACCAGCGCGCAGCAGCAGTGACAGGTCGCGGGCTTCTTTCGGCGAATCCAGACCGGTAATCCGGAAGCTGCTACCGAGCTGTGCACGGATTGTCGCCACACTGATCACTTCTTCGTGTTTTTCAAATACCAGTTTACCGTCGGCATTACGCTCGCCGGTGGACTTGTACTCGATGAACACGGTAGCCATAGGCTTACCAATATTGCTGCGGGTAGAGCGCGACATCTTGTTGCCGCCCTCAGAATCCAGCGAGATGTTAACTTGCGGAATACCGTATTCGTCGACACCACTGTTAGCGTCAGTGATGTGGTTACCGGTCAGCATGATGCGTTTTTCCAGTAACTGCGGACGACCGTTTTGATCATCAATCAGCTGTGAGCCGGCAGGCACACGACCGTTTACGGCATCAGCGACATCGTGATCGAGGTCAACCATTCTGAATTCCAGAGTTGCCGTGGCGTTCAGGATTTCTTTCGCGCGGGCAGTATCCTGGATACCGGGCAGCTGCACCACGATGCGGTCAGCACCCTGCTTCTGAACCAGCGGCTCGGCAACACCGAGTTGGTTAACCCGGTTACGGATAATGGTGATGTTTTGTTTCACCGCATTATCACGGATTTCGCTCAGCTTAGCTTCAGAAAAAGAGGCGCGCAGGGTCATGCCCTCCACTTCTTCGAATGTCAGGTCGCGGTTCTGGTTACGCAGGAAAAATTCCGCGCTTTCCAGGGTATCCTGATCACGGAACTGAATATCCAGATAATTATCACGCTGGGTAACGGTGCGGTAGCGCAGCCCTTCTTCACGTAATGATGTTCTGAAACCACTCTCGGCATCTTCGAGCGACTTTTTGATGGCTTCGCTCATATCGACTTCCATCAGGAAGTGCACACCACCACGAAGGTCCAGACCCAGCTTCATCGGCGTACCGCCCAGATTTTCCAGCCACTCAGGGGTGTCCGGTGCCAGGTTCATGGCCACGTAATAGTCAGTGCCCAGTTCTTTTTCAAGCAGTTCACGGGCACGAAGCTGAGCATCTGAGCTGGTCAGGCGGACCAGGATTTGCTCACCCTCAAATTCGATTTCCTTAGCGGTGATATTATTATCGGCCAGCGTCTTCTTAACGCGGCTCACCATCTGTTCAGTCACTTTGCCGTCACGACCCGCAGAGATCTGAACGGCGTTATCTTCACCGTAAATATTGGGAAGTGCATACAAGGCACATAAGCCGATGATGACAATCGTCAGCAGCACTTTCCAGATTGAGTTTTTATTTAACACAGGAACTTCCTTTTACCGAAAAGCCGGGAAAAATCCCGGCTTTGGCAGTATTACTTAGATCGATTTCATGGTGCCTTTAGGAAGTACAGCTGATACAGCGGTCTTCTGGACAACAATGTTAGTCTCGTCGTTCAGTGCGATTTCGATGAAGTCTTTTTCTTCTGAAACCTTGGTGATGCGACCCACTAAACCACCCTGGGTAAGAATTTCGTCACCTTTACCCAGTGATGAAACCAGATTCTTGTGCTCCTTTACTCGTTTTGCCTGTGGGCGATACAGCAGGAAGTAGAAAATCAGACCAAATACACCCAGCATAATGAGCATTTCAAAGCCGCCGCCCTGTTGAGCACCACCAGCGGATTGCGCGTAAGCATCAGAAATAAACAAGCTCATAAATTCCTCTTTTAACGTTTGTTGTTATAGTGCCGGTACCGGCATGTCTTTTTGTGCGTAAAACTCTTTCACAAAACCTTCCAGGTCATCTGCATCGATGGCATCGCGCAGCCCCTGCATTACACGCTGGTAATAACGAAGATTGTGAATAGTGTTCAGGCGAGCGCCCAGAATCTCATTACACTTATCGAGATGATGGAGATATGAGCGGGAATAATTTTTACAAGTGTAACAATCACAATTCTCATCCAGTGGCGAAGTATCATTACGATGTTTCGCGTTGCGGATTTTTATCACACCTTCAGTGACAAACAAATGACCGTTACGGGCGTTACGGGTTGGCATTACGCAGTCGAACATGTCGATACCGCGACGTACCGACTCAACCAGATCTTCCGGCTTACCCACGCCCATCAGGTAACGGGGTTTATTTTCCGGAATCTTAGGCGCCGTATGCTCAATGATGCGGATCATGTCTTCTTTCGGCTCACCCACAGACAGACCGCCTATGGCATAACCGTCAAAACCAATCTCTTCCAGACCGGCCAGAGAAATATCACGAAGGCCTTCGTACATGCCACCTTGCACGATACCGAACAGTGCAGAAGGGTTTTCACCGTGGGCTTCTTTACTGCGTTTCGCCCAGCGAAGTGACAACTCCATAGAGATACGTGCTTCCTGCTCGGTAGCGGGATACGGCGTACACTCGTCGAAAATCATCACGATATCGGAGCCCAGATCACGCTGGACTTCCATGGATTTTTCCGGCGTGAGCAGAATTTTTTCACCGTTAATCGGAGAACGGAAGGTTACGCCTTCCTCCGTGATTTTGCGCAGATCGCCAAGGCTGAATACCTGGAAACCGCCAGAATCGGTAAGAATAGGCTTGTCCCAGTGCATGAAATCATGCAGGTCGCCATGCTGTTTGATGATGCCAGTACCAGGACGCAGCATCAGGTGGAACGTATTCCCCAGACAAATATGCGCGCCACTGTCTTTAAGCTCTTCCGGCGTCATGCCTTTCACGGTGCCATAAGTGCCTACAGGCATAAAGGCCGGCGTTTCTACCACGCCTCTGTCGAAAACCAGACGGCCGCGTCTTGCTTTGCCGTTGGTCTTAAGTAGTTCAAATTGCATTAAAAACGATATCCTGAACTCGACTGCGCCCGGTTCGGACGCGTGGATAAATAAAAATTTGGCGGCGATTATAACAGTTTCAGCGCACAGATCATGCTCTAGAGCGCGCCGGACGTAAAATTAACCGCAAGTCACTGTCAGTAGTACAGTGAACGCCTATTCAGCTTTTTCAATAAACATGCTGTCGCCATAGCTGAAGAAGCGGTACTCCTTCTCAATCGCGTCTTGATACGCTGCCATGACATGCTCGCGGCCAGCAAATGCGCTAATTAACATCATCAACGTGGATTCCGGCAAATGGAAATTGGTAAACATGGCATCGATGATTTTGAAATTGAAACCTGGATAGATAAAAATATCGGTATCGTCAAAGAACGGCGCAATCAGTTCATCACCCGCGGCTTTAGCAGCAGATTCCAGGGAGCGAACAGATGTGGTACCCACTGCGATTACGCGGTTGCCAGCAGCTTTGGTTTTCAACACCACATCCACCACCTCTTTAGGCACTTCAGCATATTCAGAATGCATGATGTGGTCATTGATATTCTCAACTCGCACAGGCTGAAAGGTGCCCGCTCCCACGTGAAGAGTGACAAAAGCCAGATTCACGCCCTTGGCACGCAGTGCAGTGAGCATTTCATCATCGAAATGCAGGCCAGCAGTCGGCGCGGCAACCGCACCAGGTTTCTGATTGTACACGGTCTGATAACGTTCTTTGTCACTGCTCTCATCAGCACGGTCGATGTAGGGTGGCAATGGCATATGACCGTATTGCTCTAATTGCGACAGCACCGAAGCATGCTTTTCAAATTGCAGCAGGAATAATGCCCCTTCTCTGCCGGTAACGGTCACTTTCACGTTGTCTTCAAGCAAAAGTTCGGCGCCTGGCTTGGGAGATTTACTGGCGCGGACATGGGCAAGAACCTGATGGTCGTCTAAAATACGTTCTACCAGTACTTCGATTTGACCGCCAGTGGCCTTTCTACCACGCAGGCGAGCCGGAATGACCCGGGTATTATTGAACACCAAGAGATCGCCGGGATTTACCAGTTCGAGCATCTCTGCAAACTGGCGATGTACCACCTCGCCACTGGTGCCGTTAAGGCACAAAAGGCGGCTGGCACGACGTTTTTCGGTAGGATATTTCGCAATCAGACGTTCCGGCAATTCGAAACTAAAATCAGATAATTTCATTTTTCACTTCAAAATCAGCACATTAAAAATCATAAATACATATCAGTATATTTTTTTATAACTCTTTATATTTCGCAATACGCATAAATATTATACAACGACGACTTAAACGGTTAAGCTTTGGACAGATAGTGATGATGTTCTCCCAAACAAATCCTATTCTGACCCGACTATTTAGTCGGGTTTTTTTTGCTCAAAATTAAGCAAATGCATAACAAAGCGTCTGCGCAAGAGACGCTCACGTCATAGAAAAAGATCGACAGAACCTACTAGAAAACTAATCTGCATCACTGTTGAGATCTTGCAGTATGTCATCCAACGCTTGCATAGCAATGGGACGGGCGTTCAGAACCATCATTATCTGTAAAAATAAGTCGGCACCCATAATACCTTTATTTACCTTGTTTCGCAGGTTATCTGCGCTCTGCTCCACGCCGATTTCCGCCAATCTGTCGCTAAGTGTCTGATATTTAAAACCTCTCATAGACATTTCCGACTTCACCAAACGAGCAACAGCTTGCCGCCAGTTGTTTTTTGCCATAAGAAAAACCACCATTTGTGAGTTATTTTTTACAAAAACACACTTTTTTACACATAAATGAGGTATTGATTATTGACTACTTTGCCCATACTTGTCTAGACTGAGCCTCGTGAATGTTGTCGGGCACACAAAAAGTCGTTTACAGTGTTGTCGACATTTTCGCTTCAATCGTAAAGGAGAAACATTATGACGTGGGATCTGGAAAAAATTGAATCCCTCTTGCAAGAACATGACGACTTCGTCATTACCCGTGAAGCAGGTTGTTTGCTCATTGCCAATCAGGATGGCATTGACGCCTGGCTGGCCATCAGTGGTGAGCAAATTCTGGTAGAGAGCTTGCTGTTTCCGGCATCGGAAGTGACAGACCGCGCAGCGCTAAACCATGACATCTTGTCCACACACATGGTATTCCCGCTGACAACGGTGGGTATTTCCACCATTAACGACGAAGAATATTACACCGCTTTTGGCGCACTGAGTGCGCAGTCGAAACCGGAAAGCATTGTTATTGAAGTAGAAACTCTGTTTCAGAATGTGGCGTCATTCCTTGATGCCTATGAAACACATTTACAGTAAACCTGGCAGGAGAAGCGAATGTCTGTTTGGAAAAAATTAATCACAGCAGTAAAAGGTGGTGCCACTGAAGCCGCTCAGGCCGTGGCTGACAGTCAGGCTATACGGATCCTGGAACAGGAAATCCGTGAAGCAAAAGAAGAACTGCGCAAGTCTGACCATGCAAGAACCCAAATTCTGGCGAAATGCAAATTGTCTCAACAAAAAGTAGATAGCTTCAGTGCATCAATTGCTGAATACGAAGCGCATGCACGTAAAGCCGTTGATACTGACCGACAACTGGCACTGGATTGCGCACAAAAAGTCGCGGATTTAAAAGCGGAACAGGAGCAGGAACAACAGTACCTGGACCAGTTCAAACAATCGGAAAAGCAATTAGCAGGCAATATTCAGCAAGCCAAAGCTAACCTGCGTCGCCTGGAACAACAGGTCGATATGGTGAAAGCCACTGAAAGCGTGCAAAAAGCACAGGTTGCCGTCTCTTCACGTCACATGGGCGCGAACAGCAAAATGAAAACGGCGACGGAATCTTTGTCCCGCATTCAGGACAAGCAGAAGATGCGCTCTGCTGAGCTGCAGGCGGCTGAAGAGCTGGCAGCGGAAGAATCCACCAGCGATTTGGAAAAACGTTTGGCAGACGCTGGCATCAAAGGCGGAAAAACCTCTGCCGACGATGAACTGAGCCGCATTCTCGGTAAGTAAGTACTAAATTTATAGGGCGCTGTTTAGCGCCCTTTTTAGTTATCTTGCACCAGAATTCTGTTTTGCGTCATACTAGAGCCGCAAACTTGTCGCATTAACACTATCGCATTAACAAGGGACGTTACCTTTCACCATGTCGTCGTGGGTTCATTTACGCAAATTAATGTTGCGCTATTTCTCTGAATCGCGCTGGTACACCATTGCCATCATTACTCTGCTGTATGGCGTTATAGCCTGGCTGTTGCTTAGTGCTGCCGGTGAAACCACGCTCACAAACAATGAAGACTTTTTCTATTGGATGGCGGTTACCGCATCCACCGTAGGTTATGGTGATTTATCACCTGTGACATATGCGGGGAAATTAATCGTCGCGCTTTATGTCATCCCTGTCGGACTCAGTATTTTTGCCATGGTAGTCGGCCGGATTGCAGCTTGGGTAAGCCATCATTGGCAAAGAGGATTGTTAGGCATGAAACCATTACATCTGGAAAATCACATTCTGGTCATTGGCTGGAACGAGAAAAAAACACTGCTGTTACTCGATTTGTTACTTAAAGAGCGTGATGCCCTTCCTGATAAACCCGAAATCGTGCTTTGCGTAAAAGCCGACATCCATAACCCCATGCCGGATAAAATTGAGTTTGTAAAAGTAGACTCTTTTAACCGCGATGAAGATATGGATAAAGCGTGTGTTGCCACTGCGAGAACCATTCTGATGGATAACCCGCATGATGACGTAACCATGACCACCGCGCTTTATTGCACTAACCGAAACCCAGATGCCCATAAAGTGGCTTATTTCACCGACGATACCTTAGTGCCGTTGCTACAAATTCACTGTCCGAAGGTGGAATGCACCCCGTCGGTGGCGGTTGAGATGTTAGCAAAAGCCGCCTTCGATCCCGGCTCTAGTACCCTGCATCACGATCTCATCAGTGTCGATGATGGCCAGGCACAATTCTCAGTTCAGGTTCCCGACGATGTCCGTCAACTTTCGGTGGAACACGTCTTCAGTAATCTAAAGCGTTATTACAACGCGATTCTTATTGGGTATGCTCCTGGTGGTGTTTATAAAAATGTGGTCTTGAACCCTGACCTCTCGCACACCATATCCGGTGGAGACAAATTGTTTTATATCGCTGGCGGCCGCTTAAATAATATCGATTGGCAGCGACTCGGAGACTAATTCATGTTCTCAAAATTATTCGGCAATAAAGATAAACAGGAAAAAAAGCCTAAGGCTCCGGAAATCATGGGCCTGTATTTGGGTGGCTCTTTTGAGCTAGATGATTTGAAATTAAAGCTGCTCGAACCGCAACTCACCATTGAGGGTGCCGCACGCTCTCAGTTAATTCAAGCCGCGGGTGAGGCGCCTCTCGATAGTGGCGGTACCCTACTGCGTTTCTATACCGATGATGACGGTTTTCTACAGGTTGTGACTGACGGTGGCCTGACTGAAAATCACATTACCGATGTCAAACTTTGGTACTTTTACGAAACCAAAACCATTGGCAGTGAAGCACAATGGAAAGAAGCGCTGGCGTCTGTCATATCCCAACCCACCTATACGTTAAACGGAAACGTTTTTCATCGCGTATGGGATGCGGTTGGTGAGATATCTCCTCCAGTGGCGGTTACAGAAACCACCTACGAGGAAGATGATGATGTGAGCACGACCGATCAGTTTATGATGCTTTACGAACGCCCCATCGACAACGGCAGAACTGAATCATTACTGGTGGTAGGTGAAGAGAAAATTGTCGGTAATAATGCAGACCGCTGCCTGGTGATTAGCACCGGATTCGACATTGAACCTGCAGATATAACAATAAACGGTTAATTAAGGACTACTACATGGAAGCCATTCTTGAATCACTCTCTGGGCTGGATAACTTCGCCCTCTACTTTGTCATCTCTATTGCGTTTCTCTTCATTTTTAAGGTCGTTTACGCCTTTGTCACCCCGCATGACGAATGGAAACTGGTAAAGGAAGACAAAAATGTAGCGGCGGCTGTCGGTTTTGGCGGTGCACTGATTGGTTTTGCCATCGCCTTGTCTGGCGCGGCGTCAAACGCAGTATCCATTATTGATTTCGCGCTGTGGGCGGTGATTGCCATCGTGGCGCAGTCTTGTGCGTTTGGTCTGCTTCGCTTTACGTTTATGCCCAAAATTGCAGAACGCATTAACAACAACGAAGTGTCTGCGGGCATCATGCTGGCAGCCATGTCTATTGCGGTAGGTTTGTTGAATTCTGCCTGTATGACTTATTAGTGGGGAGCGCATTATGACCCAGAAAAGAAGCCGTCATATCGACCTGTTTAAAATGCGTAAAGGCTTTATGCTCAAGCCGTTGGCAGTGGGTATCGCAGGCATCATGTCTTCGGGTTGCGCCGATGACCGCCAAGACGC
This sequence comes from Alteromonas sp. ABV4_515, assembly GCF_056160345.1. Lineage (NCBI taxonomy): Bacteria > Pseudomonadati > Pseudomonadota > Gammaproteobacteria > Alteromonadales > Alteromonadaceae > Alteromonas > Alteromonas sp. ABV4_515. The sequence goes on along the minus strand of NZ_JBSWWZ010000002.1, from coordinate 589,682 downwards.
GCAAATATACACCTCCGTGGATGATTGCAAACGTGATTATCCTGATGCGGTGGAAAAATGTGAAGCCGCCTATCAGACCGCGCTGGATGAAGCCGCCCGCACCAGTCCTCGTTTTAGCACTGAATCTGATTGTGAATACGAGTTTGGCGCCAATCAGTGCCGCGAAATGAACTCTGGCAGTGGCAGCTTCTTTATGCCGTTCATGGCCGGTTACATGGTGAGTCAGTTGTTGTCGCCGCGCCCCTATTATTCGCAGCCTATTTATACGTCTTATTCGCCTTACTCACCGTTCCGCTCTCGATGGATCACTGCCGACGGCTATGTGTTTGATGGTGATATCCGTAAGCGGAATTACAAAGTCAGCCCCTCTGTTTACAAACCGAAGCCGACGGTCACCCGGACGGTGAATCGCGGTGGATTCGGCAGTTCTGTTCGCGCTAAATCTAGCTGGGGAAGCAGCAGTCGTTCCGGTGGCTGGGGCGGCTAGATAGGTGCTTCGTATTCCTATCAAGCAGCGGCTAGACTGGCAACAGCAAGCCGCTGAGTACGGTTTTCATTTCCACACCATGTACGGTGAACCTTACTGGGATGAATCGGCTTATTATCAGTTTTCACTTCAGCAAATTGAAAATGATATTGAGGACCCTACCGCCGAGCTTCATCAAATGTGTTTGCAAGCGGTAGAAAAAATCCATGCTGATGAACAGTGGTTGCAAAAATTTCGCATTCCCGAGCAGCACTGGGATTTGATTTATCATAGCTGGCGCGACGAAGAGCCTTCCTTATATTCCCGCCTTGATTTGGTTTACGACGGAAAAAGCACGGCAAAGCTGCTGGAGAACAATGCTGACACGCCCACTTCACTTTACGAATCAGGCTTTTGGCAATGGTTATGGCTGGAACAGCAGGTTGATCGGGGCAACTTGCCAAGGCACGCCGACCAGTTCAATTCTGTGCAGGAAAAGCTGGTTAACCGATTCAGCGAAATTGCCGCTTACTACCAAATAAATCAAATGCACTTTGCGTGCTGTCAGGATACCGATGAAGACCGTGGCACTGTGCAGTACCTGCAGGATTGCGCCGAGGCCGCAGGCATCATTAGCGACTTTATCTTTATCGAAGATATTGGCCTGGGTGACACAGGTGTGTTCACCGATCTAAAAGACAACCCTATCACCGATTGCTTCAAGCTTTACCCTTGGGAATTTATGCTGCGAGAAGCGTTTGGCGACGCCCTTTCAGAAGCGGGTACGCACTGGATTGAACCGCCTTGGAAGGCACTATTGTCTAATAAAGCGCTGCTTCCTTTGCTTTGGCAGATGTTCCCAGACCACCCCAACCTATTACCGTCTTGGTTTGCTGAAGACACACCGGCTTTGTCCACGGGCAAGTGGATCAAAAAACCACTGTTTTCCCGGGAAGGTGCCAATATCAGCATCATCGACAATGGTAAGCAAACCGATTTATCTGACGGTCCGTATGGAGAAGAGGGATTTATTGTTCAAGCCTACCAAGCGTTGCCGCAGTTTGCTGAAAACTACACACTGATTGGCAGTTGGCTAATTGATGACATGCCTGCAGGCATTTCGGTACGGGAAGACAGTTCTATGATCACGCAGGATTTGTCCCGATACCTGCCCCACATTATCGTCTGAATCAGCACACCGGCTCCGCCGGTTAGTATGAGAAATACCTGGCATACACTGCGATGCCTGACGGAGAGTTATGTCAGTACTTAAAAGACAGTTTCGTTTTATTGCCATTGTCGCCCTGGTCCTTATTATCTTGGAAGCGATAAACGTGCTTACCGCTAACAGTTTAAACATCTTCGGTGTTATACCCCGAGAGCTGCATAGCCTGCCCTTTATTTTTACCGCCCCCTTTCTTCACGGCTCGCCGAGTCACCTCATCACTAACCTTGTGCCCCTTTTGCTGTTTATGTGGCTCATCATGCAGTGGGGCAATAAAACGTTCTGGCTTACTACACTCACGGTTTTTTTGATTGGTGGGCTTGGCGTATGGTTGTTCGGACGCTCTGCTATTCATATCGGTGCCAGTGGCATCGTCTATGGCTATTTTGGCTTCTTGTTGTTAGCAGGCTTTCGAAGTAAACAGGTGCACTATCTGGTGATATCCGTATTGGTTGCCTTACTTTACGGCGGCATGTTATTCGGCATCTTCCCCACTAAAGCCTTTGTCTCCTTTGAGTATCACTTATTCGGATTTATTGGTGGCCTCATCGCAGCATGGTATTGGGTGAAGTAGCTGATTCCCGTATACTGAACTCAACGTCGTACAGATTAGATATTATGAGTAGCACCACAGAACCTCAAAAACAGCAAAACCAGGGCTTTTTTGGCAACCTGGCATTCAACATCGTCATTCCCGTCGTTATCATGTCTTACGGCAGTGGTGATGAGTACCTTGGTCCAGCCTGGAGTATCGTAGCGGCACTGGCATTCCCTATTGTTTATGGCATCTGGGATTTAAAACAGTCAGGTAAAATTAATGGATTTTCCATTCTGGGCATTGTTAGCGTAATTCTCACCGGTGGTATTAGTCTGCTAAAACTGCCCGCAGAATACATCGCCATTAAAGAAGCCACCATTCCTGCTCTGATTGGTATTGCAGTGCTGGTAACACAGTTCAGCAAAAAGCCGCTGGTGAAGATGTTGATCCTCAACGATCAGATCATCAACTGGGATAACCTTAACAAAGCGCTGGACGAAAAAGGCAAGCAAGGTGAGTTCAGGAAGAAAATTGCCATAAGCTCGTATATTGTCGCCAGCTCATTCTTCTTATCCTCTGTGCTGAACTACGCGTTAGCGAAAATCATTCTTGTGAGTGAGCCAGGAACCACGGCTTACACCGAAGAATTAGGTCGTATGACCATGCTAAGTTACCCGGTAATCGTTATTCCCAGTATGATTCTGCTAGTAACGGCCTTGTGGTATTTATTCTCGCAGATAGGCAAATTGACGGGCGAAGAACTGGACAATTTCCTTAATCAATAAGAGGCGGAGCAACAAGCCCGTTATTTTTTAATCCCGTTAAAAAAGCCGCTTCAAAATCATTTGAAGCGGCTTTTTGCGATATGTGTAATTACTTTTATTTGGCTTCCAAATATTGGAAAAACGTTCTCGCAATGTCCGTGTTGTCTAACTGACCCGCAAACGCGTGCGCACCTGCGCCAAAAGCGAACACTTCCACATCACCCCCAGTGTGCCCGCCTGTAGTCCAGCCTGTATTGGTTTTCTCGTCGAGAAAAGCCTTCAGAGCCGTTTCCCGGGCTTCAAAATCCGGTAATGCGGCAATGTCTGTGACTCTTGCCGTGTCATCACCTTCAAAAGTAAATCCAAGCTGTGCTTCCGCATACCCTGCGGGTGAGTCTTCACTTACCATATTTACCGCGATGGACGATACCGATGACTGCATGTTGCGCAAATATTCTGGGTGCCATTCGTACACACCGTTCGCACCAATGGTCAGTCCGCCCGTACTATGATCTGCGGTTAGCACAACCAGGGTATCAGGGTGAGCGACGACATAATCGTGCAGGTAAGACATGGTCACTGACATATCGTCCATTTCAGCCATGGCAGAGCCAATATCATTAGCATGGCCAGCCCAATCGACCTGACTCGCTTCTACCAACAGGAAAAATCCTTCCGGATTCTCCAGATGCTTAATGGCATGCTCAGTCATATAAGACAAACGGTGATGATTCTCGTCATCAAGGGCAGCCGGTAGCCCCACTGGCGCAAACAACCCAATAACATCAGAACCGGCAGGGACAGAGGCCAGTTCATCATAGCCCTCTACAAACTGATAACCGTTATCAGTAAATGCAGTCACTAAGTTACGATCTTCCCGCACGAAGTACTGCGTTCCTCCGCCCAGCATGACATTGGCAACGAAGTGGCCGTTTACCTTATCGTCATAAAAACTATCGGCGATGGCATCGTAGTTTTTACGACTTTCATTATGGGCAAGATAAGAGGCAGGTGTAGCATGATTAATTTGCGATGTCACCGCAACACCGGTTCGCATACCCAGCTTCTTCGCACGTTGCAGCACAGACTCAACAGGCTGCTTATTGGCATCCACCCCAATTGCACCGTTGTAAGATTTCACACCGGTCGCTAAAGCTGTCGCGGCAGCGGCTGAATCAGTGACATAGCCAGATACAGCAGCAGGATAGGTAGAGGCATTACCAACCAGGATTTCGTCCAGAATACCGGTTTCGATTGCGGGTGTAGACGGATCGTCAGCATAAATACGGTAGGCTGTGGTATAGGCAGGTCCCATACCGTCCGCAACCACCATAATAATGTTGTGAGGAATGCGTTTGTCGTTAGTGAGTGTTGTGTCGCTTGTTGTGGCGATATCGGTGCTCGTACAACCTTGCACGAGAGCCAGCCCGATGATCGGGCACAGGCTTAATTTGTTGAACATCTTATTATCCATGATTTGAAACTGCGTAAAGTGTAAAACACATCTACAGCGCAACCAATGTGAATTCCGTGAGTCATCAAAAATTCACGAAAGACGATAAAATGAAGTTGGAAGTCTGGTATTTACGCGTTGCTCAGAATTTCGCGCATCCTTTGTTGCGCCACGTCCACTAGCATATCTGGCTGGAATTTCGAAATAAAACGGTCGCACCCCACTTTTTCAACCATGGCCTCGTTAAAACTGCCACTTAAAGAGGTATTCAGTGCTACGAACAAGTCACTCATTCTGGGATCACCACGTACCTCAGCGGTTAGGCGATAGCCGTCCATCTCAGGCATCTCCGCGTCGGTAAACATTAGCATAATTAACTCTGAGGGACGTTTGCCTTCATCGGCCCAGGATTTCAATAGTGCGAGCGCTTCTACACCGTTAAAACACTCTAAGCAAGATAGACCAATTTGTGCCAGAGTATCTTTGATCTGCTTTCTGGCTGTGGCGGAATCGTCCACGACCAACACCTGACGCCCTTTCATGGCTTCTACCACTTGCTGGTCAAGCACCCCTTGCGAAATTGAAATGTCGTAATCAATGATTTCGGCTAGCACTTTTTCCACATCAATAATTTCGACCAGTTCCGTTTTACCCTCAATTTCAATCTGACTGATGGCGGTAAGGTAGTTTGATTTACCAATTGTTTTAGGAGGCGGCTGAATGTTTTGCCAGGAAGTGTTCACAATGCTGAGTACGTCACCAATCAGAAACCCCTGAACCGAGCGATTATATTCAGTAATAATCACATTTTTAGCGTGAGTTGAATCGCCACCATTTTTCATACGAATGGCACTACGCAAATCGATGACAGGAATAGAGGAACCACGATAATTGGTTACCCCGGTCAAATTTCCATGGGATCCGGGCATGACGTTCATCTTAGGAACGTTAATCACTTCCTTTACTTTAAACACATTCATAGCAAACGCCTGACGGGAGCCAAGCCTGAACATAAGAAGTTCAAGGCGGTTTTCTCCTACCAGGTTGGTTCGCTGGTCGACACTATTAAGAATACTGCTCATGTTATCTCTCTTCATGCATTGCTTATCTAATAATAGGGCCTATCGCACAATATTTCTCCCTTTAAAAATCACCGCCGCTGAAACCAATAACGTCAACTTTCACAGGCACCTGCATTTAACATTCATGAAACATATGATGAGAATGAAGATTATATATTTACGTTATTCTTACAACGGCACTAGGATGATTGTGAGCTAACGAGAGCGCAGTGCAGCGTAATCGCCTAAACAACATATTTGAGTTAATTCGGGAGAGACCTCTATGTCGCAATATCAGCAAGATATCGATACTATTGCTACGCTAAAAGCCGCGCAGAAAGGAAGCTGGGAAGGTATTAACCCAGAGTACGCCGCACGCATGAAAGCACAGAACCGTTTCAAAACTGGTCTGGACATTGCCAAGTACACTGCCGCTATCATGCGCAAAGATATGGAAGAGTATGATGCCGACAGTGCAAGCTACACGCAGTCTTTAGGTTGCTGGCACGGTTTCGTAGGTCAACAAAAAATGTTGGCTGTAAAGAAACATCACGGTACTACCAACAAAAGTTATCTGTACCTCTCTGGCTGGATGGTTGCAGCCCTGCGTTCTGAGTTCGGCCCACTGCCTGACCAATCAATGCACGAAAAAACCACCGTTCCTATGCTGATTGAAGAGCTTTACACTTTCCTGCGTCAAGCTGATGCACGTGAACTGGGTGATCTGTTCAAACAATTAGATGCAGCACAGGCAAACGGTGGCGATGTAGCGGCTATCCAAGCACAAATCGACAATTTCGAAACGCACGTAGTACCTATCATTGCTGACATCGACGCCGGTTTCGGTAACGAAGAAGCCACTTATCTGTTAGCGAAGAAAATGATTGAAGCGGGTGCTTGCTGTATCCAGATTGAAAACCAGGTATCCGATGCTAAGCAGTGTGGTCACCAGGACGGTAAAGTTACCGTTCCTCATGAAGACTTCCTGGCGAAAATCAACGCGGTTCGTTACGCATTCTTAGAGCTGGGCGTAGACGACGGTGTTATTGTTGCCCGTACTGACTCATTAGGCGCCGGTCTGACACAGAAAATCCCTGTATCTACCGCACCTGGCGACCTGGCTTCTCAGTACAATGCATTCCTGGACACTACTGAAGTTTCTGGTGCAGATGACCTGTCTGATGGCGACCTGGTTATCAAACAAGACGGCAAACTGGTTAAGCCTGTTCGTCTGCCTAATGGTCTGTTCAAGTTCAAAGCAAATACTGGTTTCGACCGCGTTGTTCTTGACTGTATCACTTCTCTGCAACACGGTGCTGACCTGCTGTGGATTGAAACTGAAAAACCTCATGTACGTCAAATTGGTGACATGGTTGACGCGATTCGTGAAGTTATCCCGAACGCGAAACTGGTTTACAACAACTCACCGTCTTTCAACTGGACACTGAACTTCCGCCAGCAAGTATTCGACGCATGGCAGGAAGAAGGCAAAGACGTATCTGCTTACGACCGGGCGAAATTGATGTCTGCAGAATATGACGACAGTGAACTGGCTGCAGCAGCAGATGCGAAGATCCAGACCTTCCAGCGTGATGCATCACGTGAAGCAGGTATCTTCCACCACCTGATCACGTTGCCTACTTACCACACTGCGGCACTGTCTACTGACAACCTGGCGCAAGGTTACTTCGGTGACGAAGGTATGCTGGCATACGTTAAAGGTGTTCAGCGTAAAGAAATTCGTCAGGGTCTGGCGTGCGTTAAGCACCAAGCCATGGCTGGTTCTGACCTGGGTGACACCCACAAAGAGTATTTCTCTGGTGAAGGCGCACTGAAAGCTTCAGGCGACGACAACACCATGAACCAATTTGATGTGTAAGCATACAGGTTCCTAACCTCTGGCTCCTTCGGGAGCCTTTTTTATATTCACCGATTTTATTATTTTCTGGACTATAATTACGGCAATTTTAAATCCAGAGCCTGGCTGATTGTTAACTTCGTACCAAAGTATCAGTGCTTAAGGCGAACATTGGGCAGAAAATCTGCGACCATTAGTCATCTGTTCAGTGAAACCGATTCGATTATAATAGTTAAACAGAATAATCCTGATATGGGGCATTAGAAGCATGAATATAGCCAAAGTGGATCTGAATCTTCTGGTTTATCTCGACGTATTGCTTAGAGAAGGCAGTGTGACCCGGGCAGCAAATCAGCTGAGCATTACTCAGCCAGCCATGAGCAATGGTTTGAAGCGTCTGCGGGATTTGTTTAAAGACCCGCTACTGGTGCGAACCAGTGAAGGGATGACGCCGACCAAACGAGCGCTTGAGTTACAACCGGTTATCCGCGATGTGTTAAGTAAACTGGAAAGTTCTATTCAGCCAGAAACGGATTTTGACCCGGCTACCAGCGCACGCACTTTTCGCATTATGACCAGTGACTATGCTGAAAGTACCTTGCTACTTGAACTCGTTGGTCGTCTCGGCAAACTGGCACCGAATATCACCCTCGATTTAATTACCCCCAGTGACGTCACTTTCCATGATGTGGAACAGGGCAAGGTTGACATGGCCATCAACCGTTTCGATGAACTTCCCCTGTCGTTCCACCAAAAAGTGATTTGGTATGACAGTTTCAGCTGCGTACTGGCGGCGTCACACCCTCTTGCTGAACAGAAATGGGATTTGGAAAGCTATCTCAGCGCCCAGCATATTTGGGTAAGCAAAACCGGTTTTGGTGTAGGCGTGGGTATCGACCCCAATGAAGTACAAAAACTGGGCTGGGTAGACGCAGAGCTCACGAAGCTCGGTAAACAACGGGCTATCCGAGTATTTACTCGCCATTACCATGCTGCACTGCAAATAGCGAAAACACAAAACTTGGTGGCAACCCTACCCAGCAAAGCAGCTCGTTTGTTTAAAGACGACCCCACTGTGATTGTGAAAGAGCCGCCCTTCGACATTCCCCCTATTGCATTGAAGATGGCCTGGAGCGCCCTACTCCATCACGATGCAGGTCACATTTGGCTACGCCGACTCATCGGTGATCTCGCCGCTGAAATGAGCAATATGTAATCAATGACTGCCATAATTCATAAGGGTTATGGCAATCATACAAACCATAAATTAAAAATACGCTTCAATACCCTCTACACTAACCATTCATTAAAGAGTAGAGGTCATTATGAAAGGTTACATTCAACACGGAAGGCTTCAGGTTGCTGAAGTGCTCAACACATTCATCAATGAACAGGCAATGCCAGGCACCGGCGTAGATAGCGCGGCATTCTGGACTGATTTCGAATCTCTGCTTGTCGACCTCGTTCCAGTCAATCAAGCGCTTCTTGATAAGCGCGACCATCTGCAAGTGTTAATCGACGAATATCACAAGGCAGGCAAGCCAGCTTTCGGTGACGACTACCTGCAGTTTCTTCGCAATATCGAATATTTGCAACCCGAACCCGCTAACGCTGCGGCGACCACCACTAATGTAGACTCTGAAATTGCCACCATGGCTGGGCCTCAACTTGTTGTGCCGATTAATAACGCCCGCTATGCACTGAATGCGGCAAATGCTCGCTGGGGTAGTCTGTACGATGCACTGTACGGTACCGACGTGATCAGCGATGACGGTGGCGCAGAGGCCGGTTCAACCTATAACCCTGTTCGTGGTGACAAGGTTATCGCTAAAGCAAAATCGCTGCTCGATACAATGCTACCGCTTGAGAATGCCTCTCACACAGGTGTCACTGCGTACACCATCAACGGTGGAAAACTGGCAGTAATCTTAAAGGACAGTGAAACCACGTTACAATCAGCGGAACAATTTATCGGCTTCCAGGGTGAAGCCAGTGCACCCACCGCTCTGCTGTTTAAACACAATGGTTTGCACTTTGAAATTCAGATTGATGCTGACAGCTCTATCGGCAAAGCCGATCCTGCCGGCGTAAAAGATGTGCTGGTAGAAGCCGCTCTGACCACTATCATGGACTGCGAAGATTCTGTTGCCGCCGTTGATGCTGAAGATAAAACCCTTGTATATAGCAACTGGCTGGGCCTGATGAAAGGCGATCTGTCGCTGACTATGGACAAAGGCGGCAGAAAAATTGTGCGCGCTATGCAGTCAGACCGGGAATACACTGCCGCCAATGGCTCTGACACAGTGACGCTCTCAGGACGTAGCCTGATGTTTGTTCGCAATGTAGGCCATCTAATGCGTAACGATGCTATTTTGCTAGATGGTGAACCGGTATTTGAAGGCATTATGGACGGCGTAATCACCTCGCTCATCGCCAAACATGATTTGCTCGGTAACGGTAAATTCAACAACAGCCGCACCGGCAGTATTTATATTGTTAAACCGAAAATGCACGGTCCCGAAGAAGTGGCATTCGCCAATATATTATTCGGCCGTGTGGAAGACATGCTCGGTTTGAAACGCGACACTTTGAAAATGGGTATCATGGATGAAGAACGTCGCACCAGCATCAATTTGAAAGCGTGTATTGGTGCCGCGTCATCGCGAGTCGCGTTTATCAACACCGGTTTCCTCGACCGCACTGGCGACGAAATTCATACTTCAATGCAGGCAGGTCCATTTGCGGCCAAAGGCACACTGAAAACCATGCAGTGGATCACCGCCTACGAAAAAGCAAACGTGCAAACGGGTTTAAAATGTCAACTCTCCGGACGTGCGCAAATTGGTAAAGGTATGTGGCCTATTCCAGATCAGATGGCCAACATGATGGAAGCTAAAGTAGGACACCCCAAAGCGGGCGCCAATACGGCGTGGGTACCTTCACCAACCGCAGCAACCTTGCACAGCCTGCACTACCATGAGGTTGATGTTTTTGGCCTGCAGTCAAAGATGGGTGAACAGGATTACGACGGCATTGCCGACATCCTCACTATTCCGCTGATGCCAGAAGGCGCTTCTTTAACCCGTGAGGAAATCCAACGAGAAGTTGACAACAATGTGCAGGGTATTCTTGGTTATGTTGTTCGTTGGGTTCATCAGGGAATCGGTTGTTCTAAAGTGCCAGACATTAATAATGTCGGTTTAATGGAAGACCGCGCGACACTACGGATATCCTCTCAGCACCTCGCTAATTGGTTAGTCCATGGCATTATCACCGCCGAACAGGTAGATGCGTCCTTAACGCGCATGGCGACACTGGTTGACGAGCAAAATCAGGGCGACAGTGAGTACATTCCTATGACCCCAGACCTCACCTCTTCTATTGGCTTTAAAGCCGCCCGAGAGCTGATCTTTGATGGTGTTTCACAACCAAACGGGTACACCGAGCCCCTTTTGCACCAACGACGGAAAGATATGAAAGCATCCCTGAATTCATAGTTTTATGATTTCTTGATTAACGCATCGATGTACAAAAAAGCCACATTTTGTGGCTTTTTTATTGGCTTAAAAACGCTATCACTGTCGCAAACCGTAAGGCTCAGGTATAGCCCATCACACGCAATCTGCGTGACAAATAACCGGTCGAAAAGCGGTAAATCCATCTAATTCAAAGGCGTATAAAGAAATTCTAATTTTTGCCATAAATATCCGAATCTGTCCTATAGTATCAAGAGGGATATGTATTCACGCTGTGCCAGTTTGCAGCCTTAGTGTAAGGTTGCGGTACTAGAAGTAGGAAGTAAAAATCCTTTATGGCTAATCAATCGATATTTGACACAATCAACAAAAAGTTCCGCCGGACGCGTTTCGGAAAACTCGTGTCTGGCTATCAACAATTGCGTGAGGCGAATTACATATCGTCACACTTCAGTACTTACCTCGAACCCGTGCTTGCCGTTGACGACGCGCTACGTGAGTCCGTATACAAAATACGGCATAACGTGTATTGCGATGAATTAGCTTTCGAACCCGTTAAAGAATCAGGTCTCGAAACGGACGAATTTGATGCTTATTCCCGCCATTGTTTAATTAGACATATTGGTTCAAATGAAATGGCTGGTACGGTAAGAGCAGTACGCCCGTTGGAAGCGCATCAGCAATTGCCGATTGAAAAATACTGCCTGTCATCCATTACCCGGGAAGATCTGAGTCCGGTACGATTTAAACGCCACGAAATTTGCGAGATATCGCGATTGGCTGTCCCCAAGTATTTCCGCCGACGTCGTTCAGACGACTTTGACGGTTCTGCAGTGGGTGCTATCAACCCGGTCACCTACTCAGAGACCGAATTACGGTGCTTCCCCTTCATTGCTGTTGGTCTTTATTTTGCCGCTGCCGCTTCAGCACTGGAGTTTGGCGTAAAGCATGCGTATGTCATGATGGAACCCCGTCTAGCGAGAAGTATGGGTTATGTGGGAATAAAGTTTCAGCAAATTGGGCCGGTAGTGAATTACCATGGAAAGCGAGCGCCATACTACATTAACCGACCGTTGCTTGAGGGAAGTTTGAAACCTGGCTTTGCCGCGATGCTCGAAGAGATCAGACTTAACCTGCGGCATCAAATTCCCAATATGCCGGAGGAAAAAGAAGACTATTTGCGGCAGTTCATCAAAGACTGAGTGCCGCAAAAAAATTATCTTCGTTAAACCTTATAGAAATCGCGATACCAGTCAACAAACTGGCCAATCCCCGTAGCGATATCCGTTTTTGGACGGTATCCAGTATCTTTTACTAAGGCTTCAACGTCTGCAAAGGTATCTGGCACATCACCTTTCTGCATCGGTAACATTTCTTTTTCTGCTTTCTTGCCCAGCGCGTTTTCCAGGGTTTCAATGTAAGTTAGCAAATGCACCGGCGTTTGCGCCCCGATATTATAGACCTTCCAAGGTGCTTTACTTGACCCAGGATTAGGCTCCTCGCCTGACCAGTTATCATCGCTTTTAGCATTATTGTCCAGAGTGGCAATCACGCCCGCGACAATGTCATCAATGTAAGTAAAATCACGACGGTGGTTACCGTAATTGAACACTTTGATCGGCTTGTCTTCTAAAATGGCTTTAGTAAACAAGAACAACGCCATATCAGGGCGCCCCCATGGGCCATATACGGTGAAGAATCGCAGTCCGGTCGTTGGCAAACCATATAAATGGCTGTAAGTATGCGCCATTAGCTCATTCGCTTTTTTACTCGCCGCATAAAGTGATACTGGGTGGTCGACATTGTCTTCTACTGCGAAGGGCATACTTTCGTTAGCGCCATACACCGAACTGGATGACGCATACACTAAGTGTTTCACTTCGTTGTGACGGCATCCCTCAAGAATGTTCATGAAACCCACAATGTTCGCGTCGATATAAGCGTGAGGATTTTCCAATGAATAACGCACCCCGGCTTGCGCCGCAAGATGCACCACTTTGTCAAACTTTTGCTCTGCAAATAGCGCTTCCATGGCCGGACGATCTTCGACGCCCATCTTTATGAAAGTAAATTTTTCTGCACCAGGCAAAGAAGTAATACGTTGCAGGCGTGCCTCTTTCAACGACACATCGTAATAATCATTTAGATTATCAATGCCGACAACCTCATCCCCACGTTCAATCAGAAAAGCTGAAACATACGAACCGATGAAGCCGGCCGCCCCTGTCACTAACACTTTCATATCGTGCTCCCTAGATAAATGCTACGTGTTGAGCAAGATACTCAATCAATTTTTAAATAATACTGGAAAACCAGGCTGTAAGATCGAAAGCAAAATCAACGCCGATTTTAAACCTGATTTTTTACAACGAAATGCCATGCTTTCTCGCTAGCGCATAAACATGCTCTACAGGAATAGCGTAAGTGATACCGCTGGGTGCAGTGATTGCTGATTCTTTGGATTCTTTGATAAACACTTTGTTGATAACGGCAAATACTTCCCCGGTTTCCGCATTATAAACTGGGCTGCCGCTATTGCCAGGATAAGCTGTAATATCAAGCTGATACACCATAAACGGATTGCGCAAACTGGCCAGATAAGCCTCAGATAACTGGGTGCTATTTGCGGCAGAAATGACATTGGGTGAGTAAGCCGCGACGATACCTCGGTGCGTAGCAGGGTACAAGCCAAGAACAGCACCAATGGGAAATCCGGTCATCGCCACGTCTTCTCCATCATCCAAGGTTTCTGTCTCTGATAGCAGACGCACTGCTGGCAATGGCTTCGTCAGTTCTAGAATAGATAAATCGTGTTCCTCATCTGTGAACACCTGTTTAACCTTCGCAATACCTGTTTGCCTGCCTTTGGGCACAAATACCACTTCATTGAACTTTATATTTTCTTCCTGAGGCACCGCTAAAATGACATGAGAATTGGTCACTACATAGCGGCCATCTCCTACCACAAATCCCGTCCCTTTCAGTTGGTGACTTATTGTGGCCATGGGCGCATAGAAGCCAACTCCAACCACGGACGGCTTAATTTTTTTTACCACATCTTTAAGTGGTTCGGCGGTAACGCTGTTTATTCCAACAATCAGCAATAATAAAATTCGAAAGTACTTCACCTCGGCATCCCTATTTCGTCATTCCAGCGAATTTTAACTTGGTAACATTTTATATGTCATGATATTAACTTACCCTATAAAGGTTAAGCTAAACTGAAGCATTCAGAATAACTGAGTAACGTATGGATTTTAACTATGATGTAGCGTTTTCCCGTAACATTGGTTGGGTAACGCATGAAGAACAAGCCTCGTTGCGCAATAAGCGGGTTGCAATAGCCGGTTGCGGCGGTGTGGGCGGACTACACAGCATTACCCTTGCTAGACTGGGTGTCGGAAATCTTAACATATCCGATTTTGACCAGTTCGATATCCACAATATTAACCGCCAATCAGGCGCCTTTGTATCGACAAAAGATCAGGATAAAATCAGTGTGATGACCACCATGCTGAAGGATATCAATCCTGAGCTTGGCATTAACGAGTACCCCCAAGGCATTGATGAATCCAATGTCGACGACTTCCTTGACGGTGTAGACCTTTATATAGACAGTCTCGACTTTTTTGCACTGGCAGCCAGAAAACTGGTTTTCCGACGTTGCTATGAAAAGAACATCCCTGTAGTTACTGCTGCGCCACTAGGCATGGGCGCCGCCCTGCTCTGTTTTATGCCCGGTCAAATGACTTACGAAGAGTACTTCCGGTTTGAAGATAAAAAAACCGAAGAAGGCCAATTAATCCAGTTTCTTATTGGTTTGTCCCCTGCCATGCTTCAACGAGACTACCTGGTAGACGCAACCGCAGTTGATTTTCATGCGCGTAAAGGCCCGTCCACCGCCATGGCCGTTAGCCTGTGTGCGGGTATCGCAGAAACAACAGCACTGAAGATATTGTTAGACCGCGGAAAGGTACTTTCTGCTCCCCATGGCTTACATTTTGATGCCTATAAGAATAAACTAAGTAGAACTTGGTGCCCGTTTGGTAACCGCGGCATTATCCAGCGACTAAAGTTTAAGATTGCAGAGCGCGTCGTCACCGAGAAATAGCGAAAAATACTGTCAGGGATTTTTACAACGCGCTTTTCCGCACTTCACTCAAAAACACAAAACCCTTTAAAAACAACAACTAAAAAAGTTGGCATCATAACTGCTACCATCTTAGCGAGGCTGATAGCCGAACGAATTTAATATGGAGATGGTCATGAAATTTAATAAAATTGTAAAATCTTTAGCTCTTACAGCTGGTCTGGTAGCTGGTTTTTCTGCTAACGCTCAAATGAACCCTGAGTACCTGGACTTCTCTATCGATGAGACAGACTACAACGGTACAGTTAAAACTGGTGATAAATTCAACGGTGGTTACGTTGAAGAACTGATTTTTGACGGTCAAGGCGGTTTCACTACCGGCGCAATGGCTTACCTGACTGCACTGTTCCAAAACAACGGTACAATGCCAGTTTTCGGTACTGAACTTGCTGATTCTTACAGCCTGTACGCAGTTCTGACTGCATCTGGTACTACTTCTACCAATGCAACTGACTTTACTGCGACGCAAGCACAGTTCAGCCTGTACATCGACGTTAACCTGGATACTGGTGTAGACAGCCTGATCGACGGTACTACTACCAACAACAGCGACGACATCCTGTTGGGTTCTGCGTCTGCAGTAACTAATGCTTACGGTCAGTATGATAACGGTACTGGTAACTTTAACTTTGACTTCACTGACTTCGTACTGACTGCTGATGGTGAAGACTACTTCGTAGACCCAATTCCGTTCTACTCACTGCTGAACGTTAACGGTGACTTCGATACGCTGGCTAACCTGCCTTCAGTAACTGGTGACTTGTCTGCTGGTTTCGTTGCAGCTCCTGTAAGCGTTCCAGAGCCATCAACTGTTGCAGTACTTGCTCTGGGCCTGGTTGGTTTGGGTATGAGTGCACGTCGTAAGAACAAATAAGCGTTTTTACGCTTAAGGAAAAAAGGCGACCTTGTGTCGCCTTTTTTTACATCTACTCTCTCGCCTTCAATGAGCCATTCCCTTCATACTTTCCCTCAAGGTTTCATACTTTCCTTTTGATAGGAGAACGATTAAAGTAACCACTCATTTTAAAAAGGACACGCTGTATATATGGGTATAAAAAGAATAACGAAAGCGCTCACTTTTGTTGCTTCAACGATGTGGGTTGCCGCTTGCTCTCAGATGACCACAGATGAACTTTTAAATGAAGCGCAGACAGCGCTCAGCGAAGATGATTACAAGCAAGCAATCATTCATTTAAAAGCAGCCGTCCAGCAATCTCCACAAGACATTAGACCAAGAATTGAACTTGCCCGAATCTATTTTGATGTAGGCGATATGGTCAGTTCTATCACCACGTTTGACAAAGTGTTAACCCAGCGCGGTGATATCAACGACTTTGCTGAAGAATACTTTCTCGCATTGTACTCTATGGCAGACCTCGACGTTTTCGAAGTCACCTTTGAAGAATTCAAAAGCAGCCTGAACGATGAGAACACCGTCAAGGTTGAGACCATTGCTGCCGTTATTTCAGGCCGTTCAAAATCCATTGATTCCACCAATGAACATCTACAAGCCGCGAAAGCTGCCGTCGCTAAAATCAATGCGCCGTCACAAAGTGAACGCATCAACGACGTGGAATTTATCATCAATCAGTTTTTAATTAACGAGAACGTAGACAACATTCAGGCCACAGATGCCTTGGTACAGAAGTACCCGGAGGATTGGTTAATTCGTTCTTTAATAGCAGAGATCCTTCAGGCAGCGGGAGATTTTAATGCTGCCGCTGATAACTACATAGCGCTGTTAAAACTGAAACCCTATTTCGCGCAACTCAACCTTAAGATTGGTGAAGCACTGTTAAAAGCGAAAGCGTTCCCTGAGGCCGAGAAGTACATTGATAATGTGCTCCAAATTGTGCCGACACACCCGTTGGCCAATCAACTTAAATCCATTGCAGCATTATCCCGACAAGATTTTAAGAGTGCGGCAAGATATATCGACACCGTCATAGCGCAAAATTTCATTTCAACCACGACAATCTATGTGGCGGGTATTTCCCATTTCCAGATTGGGAACTACGAACAGGCGCTTTCTTATTTAGAGAAACTGGTTGATAAATTTCCACCGAATCACCCTGGCCTGCAGATGTACATCGCCGCCAAACTCTCTGCTGGCGATTACATGGATGCTTACACCTTATATGAAAGACAACCGTCGCTGATTGCCAGTAATACCCGTTTGGCAGCAAAAGCCGCTTCCGCGCTTTTGTTAACCGGTGAAAATGCACAAGCCGCTAAAATTCTAAAGAATATCAAAGCTGACGATTTTGAAACCCCTGAACAACGTCAGCAACTTGGTATCATGAAACTGGGTGTGGGTGACACCGACGGTTCAGAGCTGCTTAAATCAGCCTCTGAAGAAATTGTTGCGGGTGCAGCTAGCGGCAATAGTTTTCAATCTAAGTTGATGCTTGTAGCAATGAAAGCATCGGAAGGTGACATCGATAATACCCGTGCGATCATCCAGGACTGGATAGAAGCCGAGCCAGACAATATTGAAAATTTACTTATTTTAGTCAAATTTGAAAAATTAATTGGTAACCGCGCAGCATTGGCATCTATTTATAGCAAAATCCAAGCAATCTCTCCGTCAAACCTCGAGGCAACAAAGTTTTTTGCAGACCGTGCGATGGCCGAGGGTAATGTAGAAGAAGCGCTAGACGGTTATAAAAAGGTGTTAACGGATTCGCCTAACGACCATGCAGCACTCTATGGTGCATACACAGCATCGGGTGCTGTATCTGGCACGAAAAGTGGCTACAGAAGTCTGGATTCGTTGCTTGATGGAAATGCATCAACCACCGCATTTACAAAACTGTACGCGGCTTACCTGCAGCAAGATTATAAAGAAGTGGTTAATCAGGCCCGCTCGTCTGTATTTAACTATCAGACACAGCCTCAAGTTGATTATTTATTAGCGAAATCGCTTATGGCGCTTAAGCAGCCGCTAGCAGCATTAGATACCTTACGAAATGCCATAAAGTCTAATTTTGTCACTATTCCGGTTTACGAAGCGTTTTTCGAAGCAACCATGATGGCAGATGGCGACCGCGCGGCGATTCGCGCCATGAACAATGCGCCTGAGAAAATAAAAACCGACCCTCAAATTCTGCTATTGCGCAGCCATATTTTGGTAAACCAAAAAGCTTACGGAGAGGCAAGGCAAGTACTGGCATCTTTACCTGCTTCTGTAGCCAATTCGCCAACAGCACAAGAGATAGCCGGGCGAATCAGCTCAGCTGAACAGAATTACGACGAGGCTATTCCTGCGCTCACGGCAGCGTTTAAGAATATGCGTACAACCAAATCAGCCCAACTGTTATATAAAGCACTGGTTGAAACCGGCGAACCGGAAAAGGGTTTGGCCGTGTTAGAAGAACTTGCCAATGAAACCCGTGGCTACGATGACGCAGATTTACTTTACGTGAGTGAGCTTTCCCATTTCCATCCTAAGAAGGCTATCGCGTTTTATGAAGGTCTGCTTGGCGAACAAACGAGAAACTGGAAAGCAATGAATAATATCGCGCTGCTATTGTTGCAAGACAAACAGCCAGATAAAGCTTACAAGTGGATTTCTCAAGCGCTGAATATCCGTCCTGGCAATCAAACATTGTCAAATACAAAAAGTCTGATTGAAGACGAACTGAAAAGTTAGATTTAACGTAAACAGCCGCGGGCACAACCTTGTGCTCGCAGTAAGCGAAAATATGGAAGTACAAGTTAGTGTTAAACATTTTCAAGAGCGACCTCAAATATAAACAAGCTATCTTTGCCGATGATGGTGCTCACCTCTCACTACTCAGACTTTTATTGACTGACGGAACAAGTGCAACATTTTTGTTCCGTTTATCTCACCTGTGCAGTCGAGGATTACTCAGCCCTCTCGGACTCTTTTTTCAAATTTTGAATAAATGGTTCAACGGTTGCGTTATTGGTGTGAAAGCTCAGTTCGGTAAAGGTTTGGTGATCATGCATCCTGTGGGTGTGGTGATTAACAGCAAGGTCGTAACCGGTGAGCGTGTGGTTATTGAAAGCGGCGTGGTTATTGGTGATGAAAAAGGACTATCACCCACTATTGGTAACGATGTATTTATTGGCGCTGGGGCTAAAATAATCGGTGGGGTGACCATCGGCGATAACGTGAAAATTGGCGCCAATGCAGTGGTAGTAAAAGATATACCTTCTAACTGCACCGCATTAGGCATACCAGCGAAGCCTAAACAATGACGACTTTTCTTACAACCGTCTTCTGGCTAAGTGTTGGTGCAATCCTTTACACCTATGCTGTTTATCCGGTTCTGCTCATTCTATTAAGTAGCTTAAAACAGGCAATCAAAGACACGAAGTTCGTGCTAAGTAAACAGGGGCGTCGTAAACGCGAAAGCGAGCTGCCTGAAGTCACGGTGGTTATTGCTGCCTATAACGAAGAAAAGTGTATAAAAGCGCGGGTTGAAAATTTACTCGCGCTGAATTACCCCGCTGAAAAGTTGAGTATTCTTATTGGGTCTGACGGGAGCACAGATAATACCAATGCGCTATTAAGCGAATTTACTGACTCGCGTTTTGAAGCCGTTTTATTTGAACAAAATCGCGGCAAGATTAACGTACTTAACGATTTGCTGAACCAGGTAAAAACACCCATCACCGTTTTTTCCGATGCTAATACGTTTTTTCAGCCTGATGCAATTACCAAGTTGGTCGCTGATTTCCGTGAGCCCGAAATAGGTGGCGTATGCGGCGAACTCGAGCTTGTAGACGCATTTTCCGGTAACAACAAAGACAGCCTTTATTGGCAGTATGAGCAGGTGCTTAAATTCCATGAATCTCGCATCAACGCAATGCTCGGGGCAAACGGTGCCATTTATGCTATTCGTACTGAACTTTATGAACCCTTGCCAGAGAACACCATCATTGATGATTTCTGTGTATTTATGGGCGTAGCGAGGCAAGGTTACCGGTTAACGTATAACCCGGAAGCCAGGGCCATTGAAGAAATTGCCCCTAACCTTAGCGAAGAAGCAAGCCGCAGAGTGAGAATTGGTGCCGGCAATTACCAAGCGATGAGTCGTCTTGGCTGGGTACTTAGCCCAACGGCAGGTGCCCGTTGCTTTGCCTACATTAGCCACAAAATTGTGCGCTGGTTTGTGCCTCATTTCATGCTTTTAGCATTAGTAACCAATATTATGCTTGCTTTTGGCAACCCGATTTACAGTGTTTTGATGTGCGGTCATGCCCTCTTCTATCTGGCGTATTTTTATGGTTTAAATATGTCTGAAAACAAAAAGGGAAAACTCGCTGCCATCATTAAACTTGTCACATTTTTTGTCTCTATGAACGTTTCCCTCGGACAGGGATTCATTCGCTTTTTAACATCAAAGCAGTCTGCAACCTGGAAAAGAACGGCCCGCTAATGACTTTTTATATTCTTCTTACCTTCGTGTTTCTTTTACTGCTGGCTGTGTCCTTTGCAGTCGTGCTTATTTATAAAAAAGATATGCATCCTTGGATCCTCGGGTATTGGAGAAAAGCTTTTTTTTCCAGTAAACCTCAAACATCCGGCACTACGCATGTCATGTTTTGCTTTGTCGATCACTACGAACCTCAGTGGTTAAATAAAGACAATATTGAGCTTGAGAGAGAGCGTGTTGATCGTTGGTTTAATGACTACCCCAAAATGGCGGAAAAATTCACTGATGCCGACGGCTGTCACCCTAAACATTCGTTTTTCTTCCCTGAAGAAGAATACCGCGAAGAACACTTGAACAAGCTGTCAGATTTGTGTGCCAGAGGATTTGGTGAAATAGAGATACACCTTCACCACGAAAACGACACCAGTGATAATCTGCGTATGGTCTTGAGCAATTTTGCACAGACACTGCATGAAAAACACGGTGCCCTGGCGACAGACCCCGTAACAGGAAAGCCTGTTTATGCATTTATTCATGGTAACTGGGCCCTTGACAATTCTCATCCTAAAGGCCATTGGTGTGGCGTGAATGACGAGCTCATTGTGTTGAAAGAAACTGGCTGTTATGTCGATATGACATTCCCCTCACCAGATTCAACACAGCCGTCACTGACTAACTGTTTTTATTACGCCAAAGACGATCCAAATAAGCCTAAGTCCTATAATACGGGCAAGCTTATGCATAAAAACGGCAGTGCAAGCGGTGACATGCTCATCATGCAAGGCCCTATGGGCTTCAACCGTGAAGCCTTCAAATTTGGTATCCTGCCGAAGATAGAACGCGCGGATATTCGCGATAACATGCGTCCTTCACCGGCACGTATTGATAACTGGGTAGATAAACACATTCACGTTGAGGGGCAGCCAAACTGGATTTTCATTAAAATTCATACCCACGGCGCTCAAGATGTCGATATGCCTGCACTACTCGGCGAGCCTATCGAAGCCATGCACCGTCATTTAAATGAAAAGTACAATGATGGTGAGCAATATAAATTACATTACGTAAGTGCAAGGGAAATGTACAACATCGCCAAAGCAGCCGAAGCTGGTGAACAAGGCGATCCGAACGATTACCGCGATTTTATTTTGAAAAAGCCAGCATTTAAAAGGATGTAGTGTGCTAGCCAAAAGGATACAGTCAAAAGTTGAGTCATTATTGGGCGTTTCCGATTTTCGTTGGAAACACTTGCCCAATGGTGTTTATGTACTCAACCTGCACCGGATAGGTGATGTTGCCAGCAGTAAACTGGATCCGAATGTTTATTCCTGCTCTGCAGAAAAACTTCAACAACATCTCACTTACCTCAAACAGTACTTTGATATTATTAGTCTGAGTGAGCTTATTGAGTTAGTCAGCAACAAATCGCGGGCTAATGGAAAGTATCTCGTTGTGACTTTTGACGATGGTTACCGGGACAATTTTGAATTGGCCTACCCGATCCTCAAGTCATTGAAAATCCCAGCTGTGTTCTTTATTGCTACGGGCCTTATTGAAAATGCAGAGCTTCCCTGGTGGGACAAGGTCGCTTATTTAATTCAGCGTTCTCATATTAAAAAGATAAAACTCCCTTACTGGAAAGAAACTGTAGAATTAACCGGTAACCGACAAATTTTTGTACGCTTGATACTCAATCAAATTAAGCAGTCTAAATCACCAATTTGCCAACAAATCACTGACATTGAGAACTTTGTAGGCAAGCCCAATGCTTACCCAAATTCAGAGTTTATGACCTGGGAGCACATTCGCGAACTGAGTGCGAATGGTATGGATATTGGCGCACATTCGCATAGCCACGACATTCTCGCCAAACTGGATGATGAACAGATGCTTTTCGAGCTCAGTCATTCGAAGTCGATTTTGGAAGAGAAGCTTGGTAAGAAAGTGCGCGCTTTTAGTTATCCGGTTGGAAGTAAAAACACCTACAATGACAGTGTCATTGAAGCACTGATAAATAATGGCTACGAAATTGCCTTTAATTTTCATCCTGGCGTAAATGTGAATTTGACGAAGAATCGATATGACCTCTGTCGGTTCCCCATCGAATACATGATGGATGACACAGCCCTTAAGAAAATGCTCACCTACGCCAAACGGATATAGAATGAAGACTCAAAAAATACTGCACTGTGTGAGCAGCTTCCAGGTTGGAGGTGCAGAAAAGTGTGCTGTAAACCTCCTGACTTATCAACATGAGCAAGGTTATAAAGTGGCAGCTCTGAGCTATGGGCATGTAAATGATCCTTTTCAAGCTATTGTAGAAAAGCGAGGGATCAGAGTGATTAACAATACGCAAAGTGTGCTTAAACGCCTGGCAACAGCCAAGCGCCTCATCCGCGACTTCGACATCATTCATATCCATTCTCCTGCAGTAATTCGAGCACTCATGCCCATTTTCCCATTTTTGCTGGATAAAAAGGTCATCTATACCCATCACGGTGAAGATTCTCCTTCTCAAAGAGGCATGCGTTTAAGTCACTGGATAGCCGCACTTTATATCGATCAGGACTTTGCAGTATCAGAAAAAGTGAAAACCAGTGTGAAAGTACGCTATAACTGGTCCCCTGAAAATACTGTAGTGATTCAAAATGGCGTAATAGCTAATTCAGCCTTACCACAACCGCCATCTCGCCCCTTCCGCTTTGGGTGTGTTGCCAGAATGGTACCACTTAAACAGATTGATAAAGTTGTTCATGCCTTTGCTGAACTAAATGGTGAATATGCATGTGAATTGCATCTTTTTGGTGATGGACCAGAAAGAGAAAATGTTGAGCGGGCGATTGCGCAGCACCAGTTACATGATCAGGTATTTACACACGGTAATGTGTTGGATGAAGACGACATTTACAAGCACCTTGACTGCTTGGTTATAAATTCAACCACGGAAGGTCTGCCAATGGCGCTCATTGAAGCCCTTGCCAGAGGAATACCGGCCATATCTACCCGAGTGGGTGAAATACCCAACCTCGCTCAACAACAGCACTTTTGTCTGTTTGTCGATGATACCCAGACATCGCTTACTGCAGCGATGAATGAAATGGCGACCAATGAAATTCAATGGCAAGAACTCTCAGCCAGTGGTTTGGCGCTAGTGAAATCTTCTTTTGACATTAGTCAGGTCTCTGACATTTATCTAAAAGCCGTCAATGCATTATGAAGCGCAGTGCAATTACCTATTTTACCAACTTGTATCCTTCACCCTGGGAACCAACCAGAGCGGCATACAACTATCAAATAGTAGAGGCTTTACGCGATTTTGCAGACGTCGATGTGCTGGTACCGGTTCCAGCACATATTTATTTTAAGCAACTTTTAAAAGGCAACCTAAAGCAAAGCCGTGCCTGCTTTTTCCCGTTTCTTTTTTTGCCTGGTTTTGGGCGTCGTACCTATTCACTGACCTTGCTGGTTTCAATGCTTTGTTGCATTTTTCCTTTCATCAAACTTGCCCGTTCAGAGAAAATTGTTGCCAGTTGGGCGTTTCCAGAAGGTGTAGTCGCCACTTGGTTTAAGCGTATTTTTGGAAACCGCGTTGTGATTCATTGCGTTGGCACTGATATCAACCTCCATTTCCAACAAAACGGTAGACAGTCGCAAATGCTCAATGCTTTTCAAAGCGCAGATGCAGTCATCACCGTAAGCAAAGACTTGGCTAATAAAATCTCTCAGAAAGCCACCTCTCCCCTTCCGCTCTCGACGGTGTACAACGGCGTGAGCTTTGATGCTTTTTCAGCAGACCCCGTTGCACAGCACACACCGCGTTTGTTGTTTATAGGTAATTGGCTGCGAACCAAAGGAGTATTTGAACTGATAGACGCCATGGCGCTGCTGCAAGAGAACGGCATTCAGGTGACCTTAGATATCGTCGGTAAAGGCCCTGAAGAACAAGCCATGGCAGAACGGATCGCCCAGTTAAACCTTGGTGATCGAATAACGCTTCGCGGCCCTGTTATGCATAAAGATATTCCTGGCGTACTAAAGAATGCGACGGCACTCATATTGCCTAGTTATCGCGAGGGCGTGCCCAATGTGATTATGGAAGCGCTAGCTGCCGGCATCCCACCGATAGCAACGGCCGTGGGTGGCATCCCGGAAATCATTACTGATGGTGTTAACGGAATATTAATCCACGAGCTAACGGCTCTATCCGTTGCCAATAGTGTTGAAGCTGCATTGAATAACGCCTGGGACCCAGACGCATTAAGACACTCTGTGGCAACCTATACATGGGAAAACTGTGCGAGAGGCTTTTTAAAGGCGTTTGGCGATGAGTAGCGACGTTGAATTGAGTTTAGTTTCAATTGAGACTAGTTAACGTTACGGCTAGTTGAGTGTCACGAAAGTCGTCTCATGACTTTGCAGGCTGTTACGCGCAGCCTATCAATCCATTGCTGTGCCTGATTATGATAAGCGTTAATCGCAACTAATGGCTCGCTATTTTCAGTGAGTCGTTGTTTATAGCTATCATTGATAGACGCTCCCAAAAAATCATACTCTTTAAAACCTCGCCATGCTGCCTCCTGGGCCACCAGAAAATGAATAACCGTTCCTGGTGAAACATTCGGCGTAAAGCCATCATCAATGCCACTTTGATAAAAATACACTGAATCTGCCGATGTCATGCCGTAAAAAGCCGCAACGGGCTGACCGTTGACTTCTAACGTTGCTAATATGAGTTCATCACTATCGAAAAGGGATTTCGCCAGGGCCTGATGAAATTGTAAAAAGTCGCGGTTATCGAATATGGTTGGTGTGTTTGCTTTGCCCCAGCGCTTTTTATGCAAGCTGACGAGCTCATCGAAATACTGCGGCAAATCCTGTTTGTCTTCACAAATACGTAATTGCCCGCCAAGACGGTGAACTAGGTTAAGGTAGCGTTTTGATTTCTTGTTAAGTTTTGATTTAGCCAAGCCATCATTTATCAATGGAATATAAAATCGTGATTGAACCTGTACAGAGTGCATCAGTGAAGCGCTATAAAGCTGCTTACATAGCCGTAATAACAGCGAGTCAGATCGTAGGTTGGCAAGCACTAGGCCTTTGCCAGAAGCTAACAGCGCCGCTTTCAGCGCCTTTAAAACGTCTTCCTGATTAGCATTGTGCATTAGAATATCGTGGTATTCCGTACACACTTCACTTTCTTCCGATTCTCCAGTACCAATAAAACGAAGTTGAAACCATTCATGCTTTCGCTGATAAAGAGGTAACACGGCAACCAATTCGTCACCGCGGAAAACTGTAAATATTTTCAGCTGACGAATGTACTTTTTATATTGACGAAGCCAGCATAAATGCCATTCGGGATGTAGAAAAATTTGGCGATTCCCAGCGGCCTTATACAACTGACGCCACAAGGGCGCCAACCCTATTAATTCGTCAGCCGAATCGATAACGCGGACACGCATAGTGCACTCAGAACTGTTGGAAGCTGAAAGCTTGAGATACTGCCGGCCACTGTTGAATTACTGCATCACAGTTATTGGGACATTGCGCGTGTGCCCATAGTAAGCCCGCTCGCCGTTCCCCTTTTAGCGCAGCTGAAACCCTGGCTTTTTTCATTGCCGTTTCACTGGCAACCTGCTCTGTGGGGGTTATGTAGCTATAAGCGATAAAATGCTGTTCGCGGCCATTTCGAAATATGCGGATAGTCCAAGAGCCATTCTCTAACCAACGCAGCTCCTGCCACGACTCCGGCGCTAGGCGGACTTGATATTGCGTTGGCTTACCGTCAGGATCTTCACCATTGTAGAGGGCTGAAAGCGTATGATATGCAATGCCACCGGCACGTTGTTGTGTTGTGCATATTGTTGGGCCATAAGGAAGATACGGCGCGTATTCACTCTCCAATTGATATTGGTTGCAGTTTTCTTTGTCAATTGGCGGCGTTAGGACATTCAGTTGCAGTACTGAAGAAGAGAGGACAATTAAGCAGCACGCAATAATAACATTGGGCATATGTTGACGGTATGTTTTCAGTGCCGCAGCCTCTTCTTGCTTTTGCAACACATCAGCGGGTTCTTGTTTAATCAATTTCTCGCCGTACCAAAAGAGCAATATGATGAAAGGCGCGTAGATGTACCAGCCAAAATTATTGTGGTCATGCATCAGGTCGCTCTGCATTTCGGTAAAGTGGCCAATCAACACCAGCGCCACGATTCGAATCCAGTTTGTTATGAGTGCACCGATAATCGCCAACGCTATAAACTTAACCACAGAAACTCTGTTTCTAAGGTTAAGAAAAACAAACATTGAGCCAATGGCGAGAGAAACAATGAAGTAACGCAGACCACTGCACCCACCGGCTATAATAAAGGTGCCTTCCGGAATCATTACGGAAGTCCCTTCCACATAGGTGGGAATTCCGGTCAGATTCATTAAGTTCATCACCGCAAAAACAGACAAATGTTGTAGCACATATTGTAACGCACCCCACATTGGATACATGAACAATAAGAAGCCAATTGCGTAAGCCAGCCCTAACGTATAGTGGACAACGATCCAACACGCACTAGCCAACAGTAACAAAGAAAACGTCCAATATAGCAGCGACAACTGCGCAGTAAGTGCAAAGTAAAAGCCTACGGCACAAATTACAAAAGCAAACACTGCGGGCAAGTACACGGATTGTCGGGGCAGCAATTCCCCCCGGCGTGCAAGTACAATTAGCAGATAAATAAAAATGAAAGGAATAAGATAGGAATGGGAGTAGGTACCATCGTCGAAACCATGGCGCCATAAGGTAAGCATAACTGGCGCATTAACCAATGCCCAAAAAAGCGCTAACCCAACAAGCGTCAGCAATATATTTCTTGCTGGATGCTTAGCAAAAAAAGCCATCATACCCATCTCCTTATTCATACTTCTACCCTGATGTTATACAACGGCTTTTTAAGCAATAGCGATTGCGGAAAATTAGCGCCCTTTACCAAATAAAACGATTTCTACCGTGCGAATTAGAATGAGAATATCCAGCAGTAGACTCTGATGTTTGACGTAATAGAGATCAAACTTCAGTTTTTCCATTGAATCTTCAACGCTCGCACCGTAGGGATAATTTAGCTGAGCCCAGCCAGCAAGGCCCGGCTTAACGTTGTGGCGCTGATTATAATACGGCACTTCACGTACCAGTTTCTCAACGAATTCAGGCCGTTCAGGACGAGGACCGATGAAAGCCATCTCACCTTTGAAAACATTAAACAGCTGCGGTAATTCATCAACCCGGTACTTACGGATGAAGTGACCAATACGGGTCACACGATCATCATTTTTACTAGCCCACTTTGCACCGTCTTTTTCAGCGTCAGGCCGCATACTTCTGAACTTAATGATCTTAAACAGCTTTCCGTTCAGACCTACACGCTCCTGTTTATAAAATACAGAGGCGCCAGTCCGTCGGCCGTCATCCAACCAAATAATGATGGCGGTGATCAGCATGAATGGCCAGGTGAAGAAAAACACAAACGAGGCAAGAAATGCATTAAGAAAGTAATCCATTGCATCACGCAGATAGTTCTGACTATGGAAACCATTAGAGTAAATAACCCAGCTTGGATACATGAGGTTGACAACGATTTGTCCTGTTTCACGTTCCATGAAGTCGAGTAAGTCTGTCACTTCAATACCGCGTAGTCTGCATTCGAATAGGACATCTATGGGTAACGTACCTCGACGCTGGTCACAGGCAATGACAATTTCTTCGATTTCATTGTCGGCAATAAACTGCTGAAAATTCTCATCGACTTTAACGTGAATGATTTTTTCATTTTTGATGCCGTCTTCCCGGTTGTCACCAGGTATGGGAATAAATCCCAATAGATCAAATCCGATACGGTCCACATCGCGGCGCATTCGCTTTTCTATAATAGATGCACGCTCACCGGCACCCAGCACGACAATGCGCACTTTACCTAGGCCAAGTAGGCCCAAGCGGTTGGTGAAGTAGCGGAATATCACCAGCGTGATAATAATGCTAGATACAGCCGCTGGCAGGAAATAAGAATGCATCGTCAGTTCGTCGAACAGCGCGCGACTGACCACTTCCACTAGAAAATAACTCAGACCCACACTCACGAAAATTCGACGAATAATACCGCGGAATGTTTCTCTGAGCTTAGCTTCGTAAAGCCCCACAGATAGTGAGCAAAGCAGGATACTAACAGTGAGCATGCCTACATTTACCACTAATTTCTCAATACTTACCGGTTCACTAATACCGATCTGAACCAAAATGAACTGCGTAATGTATCCCATGTACGCAACGAGCAGAGCTTCGGTTAGAACAAGAATGTTTGAACGCTTGCTTTGATTGTGCTTATTTATCGCCACCCTTGGCCCCCTGATACTGCAACATCTTTGTACATGATAAAGGTTATTATTGTAATAGACTACATAAGATGATGGCATTATAGTGGTATTTGCCGTAGGGTAAATTACATTAAGGCAAAAAAATTAATTAAACCGAGTGTAGGATGAACTCTCATGTATTGGTCTAAACAAGTTTTAAGTTTGACGGTTGTCGGCGCCATGACAGCCCTTTCTGGATGCACAAGCCACTCTACGTTGCCAACTGCAACAGCACACCCATCAAAGACAACAAATGTTAATGATTATCAATACCTTATCGGTCCTGGTGATTCGTTAACTATCTTTGTGTGGCGTAACCCTGAAATTTCTGGTCAGTTTATCGTTCGTCCGGACGGTAAAGTGACGACTTCATTAGTAGAAGACGTTGATGTTGCAGGAAAAACCCCTTCTACATTAGCCCGAGAGCTTGAAGAAAAGCTGTCTACTTTCATTAATAACCCTCGCGTTACGGTTAGCCTGAATAATTTTTCTGGTCCTCTCAGCGAACAGGTTCGTGTTATTGGTGAAGCCACTAACCCACGTGCTATTAGCTACACCGAAAACATGACATTACTGGATCTCATGATTGCAGTGGGTGGATTGACCGAGTTCGCTAACGGTAATGACGCCAAACTGGTTCGAGTCGTAAACGGCGAGCAAGCGACCTACGATGTGAATATTGATGATCTGATCCGTGACGGCGATATTTCTAAGAATATTGATATCCTGCCTGGCGATATCGTAATTATTCCAGAAGCCTGGTTCTAGAAGTAAAAAGTAGTTAGGACATTCAATGCAGGATTTACAGCGCGCCCTCGGTCACTTTAACGACTATGTAAAGGGAATTTGGGTCAAAAAGCGTCTTATCATGGTGTGTACCTGGATACTCTGCCCGATAGGTTTCGCCTACGTGGCGATGCTTCCAGACGTTTACCGATCGCAGGCCGTGGTTTTCGTTGATACCCGCTCCGTGTTACAGCCATTGTTGAAGGGTTTGGCCATACAGACAAACCCTGACCAAGAAATACAGACAATGGCAAAAACACTGCTTAGCCGGTCAAACGTAGAAACCATTGCTCGAGAAAGCGATTTAGATTTAACCACTACCAGCGACAAAGAATTTGATAACCTGGTAAATGGCTTGTCTACCGATATTCAATTAAGAGCTACCGGTCGCGACAACATTTTCACCATTTCCTACGAAAACAGAAGCCCGGCTATGGCGCAAACTGTGGTTCAGGAAACGCTGAATTTATTCGTAGAAGGTGCCCTCGGCAACAACCGTCGCGACACCGATACCGCAAACCGTTTCCTTGATGAGCAGATTGCTGAGTACGAGTCACGACTTTCTGAAGCAGAGCAACGCCTTGCCAACTTCAAACGTCAGTACAATAATATTCTCCCGCTTCAAGGTACTTTCTATTCAACATTGCAAACGCTGAATAACGAGCTCGAAGCCACACGCTTGTTGATAAAGCAAACAACGCAGCAGGTTGAATCGTTAACCAATCAGCTATCACGTTCTAAAGGCACTGGCGATAGCTTTGGTGTGAGTAATCAGTCTGATTCGGTGCTTCGTACTCGCTACGATGAACGAATCAAAACCTTGGAAGAGCGTCTTGACGATCTTCAATTGCGTTTCACTGATCAACACCCTGACGTTATTGAAGCGAAAGCCTTGCTTGCGAATCTGGAAGAAGCCCGTCAGAAAGAAATCGATGATTTTCGAAATGCAGACGAAAGTGATTCTGATGGCGTGCCCATGAGCGATTTAAACCAGGAACTCAAACTGGAAATCAGTCGCCATGAGAGCTCTGTTGCGGCACTCACCGTTAAAGAACAGGATTTACAACGCCGTATTGCTGCTCTCGAATCTAAGATAGATTTAGTGCCGCAAATCGAGGCCGAGTCAGCTGCGCTTAACCGTGACTACTTTATCACTAAAGACAAGTACGAAGACTTACTGGCTCGACGTGAGTCAGCAGACCTGTCTCGTCGCGCTGATGTTTCAGCTGAAGAGTTGCAGTTCCGAATCATTGAGCCTCCTCTTCAGCCGAACGAGCCTTCCGGCCCTTATCGCATCATCTACTACACAGTTGTGCTGCTTTTAAGCTTCGGTATTGGTATTGGTCTTGCGTTCCTGTTTAGCCAATTGTCTCCACTGTTGGTCAGAGCGTCGCAGCTCAATCAAATTACAGACTATCCAGTCTGG
Organism: Alteromonas sp. ABV4_515; assembly: GCF_056160345.1. Lineage (NCBI taxonomy): Bacteria > Pseudomonadati > Pseudomonadota > Gammaproteobacteria > Alteromonadales > Alteromonadaceae > Alteromonas > Alteromonas sp. ABV4_515. Next base: position 558,674 of record NZ_JBSWWZ010000002.1, on the reverse strand, counting down.
GGCACGGTAACTCACCTGAACATTAATGAAATCAGGAAGACAAACCGGGTGCGCATGGCTGTTTTCCTTGTATCTTCAGGAATATTAGTGATGGCGTATGGCCTATTAGTTGGAGCAGAATTGCTTAATATCGATCTACTGCAGGGTATCTTGTAATGAGCAGTACAATTGAAAAAGCGCTGCAACGGCAGCGTGAAGCCCAGAAGAAGAAAGCTGAACTTGAAGCTCAACAAGCAGCTTCTGCCTCTTCTGAATCGCCGGCAGTGTCTGAAGAGGAAGTTATTTCTGCTACTCAGCCTGCAGCGAAACCTAAACCTGCACCTTTAGGTAAGTCATCGACTCTCGAACCGTTTGAACTTGATATTCAACGTTTAGAAGAGAACGGTCATATTTCTATTAATGGTGTACGTAAGCAAATTAACGAAGAGTACCGTGAAATCAAGCGGAAGCTCATCAACAACGCCTTCGGTAAACTGTCTTCAACACTGAAAAACAGTAACATCATTATGGTTACCAGTGGACGCCCGTCAGAGGGTAAAACGTTCACGGCGTGTAACCTGGCAATGAGTATTGCAGCCGAGCAGGACAAAACCGTACTGTTGGTGGATGCTGACGTGTTAAAGCCGAATGTTTTAAATACATTAGGCTTACAACGTCGTGAAGGTTTGATGGAATATCTCACAGGTGAAGTGGACGATATATCTGACGTACTCTACCCCACTAACCTTGATAAGTTGAAAATCATTCCTGCCGGTCGTTCTCACCATTTGACCACTGAGCTTCTGGCCAGTGAGAAGATGGCCGAAACAGTAAATGAGTTTGCCAACCGCTATCCAGATCGTATCGTTATCTTTGACACACCGCCCCTGATCGGGATTACAGAAACGGCTGTACTGGCAAACTTCGCCGGCCAAGCTGTGGTAGTGGTTGAAGAAGGTAAGTCAAAACTAAATGATGTTCGTCATGCAGTCGAACGTTTGAACCCAGACATGGCAATCGGCTTCGTTGTTAACAAATCGGTGAATAATGATCCGGAAGGAACCGGCTACTATGGATACTACTACGCAGAAAGGCAAAACCCTTAGTATGCGAGCATCTCAGCGTAATAAAAAAAATTGGTTACCTGTGCTGTCGCCGTTAGCTTTAGTGCTAACGGCTCATTTCGCGCATGCTGAAGGCCTTAATGTATCAGCTTCGGTAGAAGCTAAATCACTTTTGCAGAATCGTCATTCCAATGTGCGAAATGAGGAACTGTTGACACTTGCCGTTACGCCCGAAGGTCGTATTGGTTATACATCACGTACATTTCGCGGCTATGTAACTGGTAGTGTTACGCAGATGGAACGGGATTCCGACGATGTTGTCCGTAAAGATACCTACGCGGAATATGGCTACGGTGCAAGTTGGGAAGCTATTGATAATCTGCTGACACTCGAAACACGAGGCAGCCAACGCTTCCTCGACAATACAGGTGCTAACTTTCTAATTTCAGATTACTTTCTCTACGCTGAAGAGTTGGTGAAAGTTGAAACGCAAAGCTATAGCGCCAAGCTCACTTTACCCCAGGGTGATTACATCGCTGGTGGCGGTTCAGTTAACTACTCAGCCGGTGACTCAAGCGAGTCAGAATTTCGACCAACGACAACGTTCAACAACGACTCAATGACCTCAGATTTTTATCTGATGAACGGCAATGACGCACAAAATTACTTTTGGACTGCCACAGGCATGTACCGTGATCTTGAGCGCGACGAACAAACCAGTAACGGGGACTACTCAGGTACCTACCTGACCGGTTCACTCGATTCAATGGTTTACGGCCCCATTGGCATTCGTCTTAACGCCAGTTATGACGCCAATGAACTTACCGACCGTACCGATGAATTCAGTAACAAGCGGCAGTTCAGAAGTTATGGTGTGGGGTTAACTTACCGCCAGGATGCTGGCCACTATGTGGCAATTACAGCTAACAAAGTCAATTCAGATGTAGAAAGAGACGATGGCGACATATTCGTTGGTATCGACACCCGTTGGGCGATAACCCCACGTACCAGCTTCCAGGCTACCTATGGACGACGTTTCTACGGTAAATCGGGCAGTGCAGCACTGACCTATAACTCCCGTAAAATACGCGGAGCCTTACGATATAACGAACAAGTCACGTCATATAGCCAGCTTGTAGCCAACCCTCAATCACTTGGCATTTTTGTCTGTCCTATTGGTCAGTTTACTGCTGCAGACTGTTTCCAGCCACCTTCGCTTGATTACTCGCTGGGTGACGGTGAACAATATCTTCAGTTTATCGATTCGGGCGTTGAATTATCTAATGCTGTTATATTGAGAAAATCAGCGGCTGCAGAAATGGGGCTTCAAGGGCGCCGGGCAACTGTACTATTAAATTTGCAGTATGCTGACGACAACTTCCTTGAGTTCAATCGACAGCGAACTATTTACTCTGCAACCGTGAGTGGTACTTACGAACTCGGAAGACGCACAACGCTACTTGGGAGCCTTCGCTATGGAACTACTGAGCAAGACAACGGAACGTCAACTGCAGATAACGAGCAGTGGCTATTATCAACGGGTCTTCGACGTAAGTTTGGTAAGAGCCTCAGTGGCGATATCGAGGCTGGTTACATGAAGCGTACCGGCACGCTTGCAACTTCGGTTTATGGTGCGAATTACGATGAGCGAAGAATTACATTGACGGTTCGTTACGAATACGAATAGTGTTTAACGTTTAATAAAAACGCCGCTTGAAGCGGCGTTTTTTATTGGCTGACGGTTATTGAGAATATCCCAATGCCATCATTCCTCGTCTTTCATGCGGACGTACGTCTGATACTTCTTCTTAAGCATTTTGTCGATGTATTGCGTGAGTTTAACCTTATGCGCAATCGCATCGTCCAATGCATCCACCAGCTCAGCAAGCATTGCCTTATAGTATTCGGCGTCCTGCACTTCTTTACCTTTTGGCGTAATCAATTTTGAATGGGGGCCTTTTTGCTTCAGGCTCGCCATGACCTCTGACAAATCCATTTCTTCGTCGTCATCGTCTTCATCCATCTCAGCTAACGGTGAGTCAGGTACAAACATCTCGTCTTTGACTTCGCTGATCACTGCATTTACCGCTTCTTCGTCCAGGGTTTCCAACTCTTCAAGAAATCCGTACAGAAGGATGCGGTCCATGAGCGTATTAATTTTTCTTGGTACGCCCCGGGTGAATTCGTGAATACGAGAATACGCTTCCTGAGAGAACAACGCGCCACGATTCCAACCCGCATGCTCCATACGATACTCGATATAGCGAACCACTTCGTCGGCAACCAATGGAGCCAAATGACATGATGCAACAATACGCTGACGGAACTGCTCCATGTTCGGCGCACGTAAAATAGGCTGAAGCTCTTCCTGACCTAACAGAAAGCTCTGCAACAAGGGTTTACCGTTCTGCTGGAAGTTAGACAGCATTCGCAATTCTTCGATGGTTTCCAGCGGCAGGTTCTGCGCTTCATCCACGAGTAAAAGCGCGCGACGGCCTTGTTGGCTTAAGGCATAAAGGAAAGACTCAAGTTCTTTGAGAATATCGGCTTTAGTCAGACCCGCTGTATTGATCTCGAACTTCGATGCCACCATTTTCACCAGTTCGTCTGGCGTGAGTTTGGGTGTTACGATTTGAGCAGCAACGATATCATCTTCAATTTCAGCCAGCAGGCTGTTAGCGATGGTGGTTTTACCGGTACCGATATCACCGGTGATAACGATAAATCCTTCTGCTTGTGACAGACCATACTGTAAGTATGACATCGCCCGTTTGTGCCACTTACTGGCAAAGAAAAACGCCGGATCCGGGGTTAACTGGAATGGCTTGGAATCGAGTCCATAAAAACTTTCGTACATGAATATACCGCTATGCTTAAACCACGTCTTGTGAAGATTTAAGGGTATCGTAAAGCCGTGAGTATCGCTATGCCTGAAGCCGCTTTATTGACGAATAAAGCGGGATTTCTGCCTACTGCTGTTTACTAACGATTTGGCTGATTATTCCCGTTGTCGACACACCCTCTTCAAAGTGCAATACCCGCACTTCACCGCCATTATCCATGACTTCCTGGCCGCCGGCGATTTCCTCTACCTTGTAGTCTCCCCCTTTCACCAGAATGTCTGGGAGCAGCCCGGCGATCAAACGTTGCGGCGTGTCTTCGCTAAATGGAACAACCCAATCTACGGCTGCTAAGCCGGCCAACACCGCCATTCTTCGACTGACATTATTGATGGGTCGACCCGGCCCTTTCAGACGCGATACCGATGCGTCGTCATTCACGGCAACGATCAAACGGTCACCAAGTTTAGCGGCAGCTTCCAGATAGCTCACATGGCCCGCATGCAGAATGTCAAAGCAACCATTGGTCATCACAATACGTTCGCCACGATGACGGGCCTGGGCCATGGCAGACAAGAGCTGCTCTTCGGTCATCACGCCGCCATCCAAATGGCTGGATTGTTCACCCAGTGCAACAGCGAGTTCCGTGGTTGTTACTGTAGAAGTACCTAGTTTGCCAACGACAATACTTGCAGCAATGTTAGCTAACACGCAGGCCTCAGGCATGCTCACGCCAGCAGCGATGGCAGATGCCAGCACCGACACGACGGTATCACCGGCACCGGTCACATCGTAAACTTCTTTCGCTTTCGCCGGTAAATGGAACGGGGCTTCATCAGCGCAAAACAGCGTCATGCCCTGCTCAGACCGGGTGAGTAAAATTGCGTCCAGTTCAAGTTCATTTCTTAATGACTCGGCTTGAGCAACCAGAGTGCTTTCATCAGCGGCAGGGCCTTTCACTAACTCAAGTTCTGCTCGATTAGGTGTAATGAGCGTGGCACCCGCATAGCGTGAGAAGTCTTGCCCTTTAGGATCGATAACGACAGGTTTTCCCGCCGCTTTCGCAGCTTTGATAAATACCTGGGCATCCGACAGACAGCCTTTCGCATAGTCGGAAAGCACCACTAAATCGTGATCTGCCAGCGCTTTTTCGTAAGCGGCGACAAGTGCGCTTTTATCCACATCGGCAAAGCTCTTTTCGAAATCCAGGCGCAACAGTTGCTGATTTCGACTCATAATACGCAATTTGGTAATCGTATCGTGCCCCGCACAACGGACTAACTCATGTTGAATATCAAAAGATGTAAGCCTTTCTGCAAGAATAGCGGCATTTTCATCGTCACCGCAAAGCCCCAGCAAAGTGACATTTGCACCTAGTGATGCCGCATTAATTGCCACGTTAGCAGCACCACCGGGACGGTCTTCGGTACTGTTCACATTGACCACAGGAACCGGTGCTTCAGGGGAAATTCTGCCGGTGCCGCCGGTCCAGTACCGGTCAAGCATCAGGTCGCCGACAATCAGAATACGCGTTGCGCTAAAGTCTGGTAGAATCATCGTTTTATTTACTAGCTTTTAAGTTGCAGCAGAGTATACCAGTCATCGATACAAAAGAGCAGACAACGGCGCCGCAGTGGTATATCTACATCGTTGAAAATCGTCTGGGCCAGCTTTACACCGGCGTGACCACGTCCCCGCAACGTCGTATTCGACAACATCGCGGGGAAATTAAAGGCGGAGCGAGAGCTTTGAAAGGTAAAGGTCCGATAAAGTTCAGATGGATTGCGTCAGTGTCTGGTAAATCTGACGCCATGCGCTGCGAGTATAGTTTGAAACAGTTAAAGCGGTCTCAGAAACTGGCGCTGATTAAAGGCGTACGGCCATTCCCTTTCGAAGCAGAGGTTTGCACCCACCTTTTTCAAGATAACTAAGCGCCCCTCTGCAATGAACTTGCCGTTAAGCGCTAACGTCCAGAAAAGCCAGAATACCGTTTACCACCAGTGCGATACCGATGCTCAGCGTAAGCTCTAAACACGCTACGCCCACGTTATGTTGTTGATCGACTTCCTGGCGATAATCCAGGCCAATCAAGAGTAACTTTTTACTGAGCGTCACTAACACCAACAGCGCCAATGACAAGATTGCCCCCGTAATCAACCAGCCGGTGATGTTGCTCACGTAACCGGAAGGATTATAGGTAAGCAGGTGACTGGCTGACGACACAATCATAGCAATCCCCAGCAAATTACCGGCATGTTCCACGGCTAGTGCAAGCTGACCTTTTCGCAATGCTCCCTGAAACGAGTCGTTTTGATTATCTCTGGCATAGCGGATTTCGTAGAGCCGGGTCATCATCATTAATAGCGCCAACACCACGGTAAAGCCAGTGATAATCGCTATCAGCGCGTTCATATCACTGCCATCGACCCACAGCATCATACTACGCAGAATAATGGCGCTGGCAATGAGACTGGATGCATCCACCAATGCCACACTGACGCTGCGATCTTCAATAAGCCCCATGGTATCGAGTCGGTTTAGCACAATTTTGTCATGGGCGAAGCGGCCGAACTTCACCAGAACGACACCTACAAGACCAAAGGTAATCATACCAATTGCCGCTTCCGTGTAGCCTTGTCCTACATGACGCCCTACAACAGATGCCAACACGATGCAGAGTGATAACATGCCACCGGCCATGCTAATGCCGAATGCGAAGTTATCCTGAACCCCTAACTCTTCTACTACGGAATGTTTGCGAAAAGCACCAGACAGCCACTTCATCACCATCAAAAGCGCCAGCGCGATAGCAATATCAATCAGCATGTATATCCATATATCGTGGGGAACCGGGTTTAACTTAACCAACGCATCCATGAACTATCACTCCGAAAATAAAAGGAAAGTTGTAACTGTTGAACTGGAGACCATCCGCATCTTATGCCAGACTCGGCGCATACCGATATAAATGATCCCGCGTATTATGCCTACGACAAAACTAAAAAACAGGATTATCCAGAAAAAGGGTGAACAAGCCTGGCAAACCCTTTGCGAACGACATCCGCACCTCAGTGAATTCAGTGAACACGAAGAGACAATTATAGCTGCTCTGGGCTGTAGCGATTTTATTTTCCGTCAATGCCTTGCTCACCCGACCTTGCTGTCTGAATGTCTGTCAAAGGAACCTGTTGCCGATACCGTAGATGCGTTTAGCGATGCGCTCTCGCCGTTGCTAGCGGAACAAGATGAAGCCGGCCTGACAAAAGCACTGCGGGTTTTCCGCAATCAGCATATGGCCAGAATAACCTGGCTCGACATGCTGAATCAGCAAACCATTGAAACCTCACTCACCCAGGTTTCAGCACTGGCTGACGCACTAATTCTAGGCGCCTACAACAGCTTGTACCAACAACACTGCCAACGCTACGGCGTTCCCATGGGCGAACACGGTGCGCAACCTATGTTGATTCTGGGCATGGGAAAACTAGGCGGCAAAGAACTGAATTTTTCCTCAGATATCGACCTGATTTTTGTTTATCCAGAAAAAGGCGAAACGGAAGGGGCGAAGAAGCCCATCGAAAACCAACAGTTTTTTATTAAACTCGCGCAGAAACTGATTAACGCACTCAATAAAATTACCACAGATGGTCAGGTTTACCGTGTTGATATGCGTTTGCGTCCGTTTGGCGATAGCGGGCCTCTTGTGATGCACATGGCAGCGTTCGAAGACTACTATCAAGAGCAAGGCCGTCACTGGGAGCGCTTTGCCATGATCAAGGCCAGGGTGCTGAATCCTCCCTCCCCTTATCGACAGGACGTTGAAAACATACTGCGCCCATTTACTTTCCGACGGTATCTGGATTTCACCACTATTGATGCACTACGAGAAATGAAAGGCTTGATAGCCTCAGAGCAGCGCCGGCGTCAGTTAACCAGTAACATTAAGCTAGGCGCCGGCGGGATCAGGGAGATTGAATTCTTCGCGCAAAGCTTCCAACTTATCCACGGCGGACGCGAACCGGCATTACAGGTAAAAGGCTTGAAGCAGACGTTACAAGCCATAGCAGGAAAAAACCTGGCATCAGAAGAAGATATTAGCGCCCTTTACCGTCACTATCTGTTTCTTCGCAAAGCCGAACACACCCTGCAACAAATGAATGACGAACAAACTCAGCTGCTGCCTGATGACGACATACGTCGGGCCATTGTTACTGAAGTGATGGGCTTTGAAGGCTATGAGGCCTTCTTAAAGGAATTGGCTGATGTCTGTGACAGTGTCCACATCATGTTTCGTGGCCTTATTGATAACAGTGAAGACAGCCATGATGCCGACGACAGCGTATTCAAGCGGTGCCAGGATGCCTGGAATCTGTCGCTGAGTCCTGCTGAATTCTCCGCTCTGCTGTGTCCGCCTATTCACCCTGACGATGCTGATGTTATTTACACACGATTTATGGCATTTCGCGACAAACTCAGCCAGTCGAGACTGGGGCAGCGTGGGCGGGACACACTCAATAAACTCATGCCGGAAGTGCTTTATGTGCTTATCGAGCAAGCGCCTCAAAAAGCACGAGTCGTATTAGATCGGGCGCTATCGGTGATCAGCGCAATAACCGGCCGAACTACCTATCTCGACTTATTGTTGGAGAACCCGGATGTTCTCAAACAACTCCTTAAACTCTGTGACCGTAGCCAATGGATAGCGGACCAAATCCAGCGCTTCCCCCTATTGCTCGACGAGCTACTCACGCCGCTCTACCTTCAGCAGCAAAAAACGGATTTCAATCAGAGCTTGAGTATCTATCGTGACGAGTTGCGACAGTCGCTAATGCGCATCGAGCCGGAAGATGTGGAAATGACCATGGATGCCTGGCGGCAATTTAAGCTTTGCCAGCAGCTCCGTATTGCCGCCAGTGATATCAGTGGCTCGTTGCCTATCGCCAGCGTGAGTGACAAACTGACCGCATTGGCAGAGGTCATGCTAGAAAACGTTCTTGCCAGCGCGTGGCAACATACCACGGATAAATATGGCAAACCGGCACATCTGCAGGACGATGAATACGGATTTGCGATAATTGGCTACGGCAAACTCGGCGGCTACGAATTGGGTTACGGCTCTGATCTCGATATGGTATTTATTCATAACGCCCCGCGAGACAGTTACACCAACGGTAAACGCCAACTCGATGCCAATCAGTTTTACATCAAATTGTCGCAACGCATGATGCACTTGCTCAGTACTAAAACCCTGTTTGGTCAACTTTATGAAACCGATCTTCGCCTGCGCCCGTCGGGCAATTCCGGGTTGCTCAGTTGTCACCTCCAAGGGTTTATTAAATATCAGAAAGAAGATGCCTGGACTTGGGAACATCAAGCATTGGTGCGAGCCCGCGGCATTACGGGTGACAGTAACCTGCTGGGCGATTTTGAAGCCGCTCGCAAAGACATACTGTGTCAACACAGAGATGTGAACAAATTGGCCGCTGAGGTTAGCCAGATGCGTCAGAAAATGCGCGAGCATTTGCTGTCAGATACCGACGCTGGAATCGATTTGAAGCAATGTAATGGTGGTATCACAGACATTGAGTTCATTGCTCAGTTTTTAGTGCTTGGTCATGCCAGTAACAATGCTGCACTTACCCGCCATCCAGATAATCTTCGTATTATAGATGCAGCAAGAGATGCAAATTTGCTGTCAGATTCGACGTCACAACAATTGCAGGACGCCTACTTACAACTGCGGGATCGTTATCATCAGCTTACCTTAGCCGACCATCGATTTGCTGATCAAAGTGATTTGAGTGATTTACGCGCAGAGGTGAAAAAAGTGTGGTCAGAAATATTTGGTGACGCGGAAAATACCTGACATGTCGGCGGTTAATTCACCGCCGAACAGTTCTTTTTCAGAAACGCGGTTTCTTCCTCGGTCACCACCAGCGAACGCTGTTGAGGACAAACGTAAGTACCCACTCCGTCTTCAAAGTTTGCATTTACGGCTTTAGCGATATCAGACAAGGAACCAACAATGGTATTGTTCATCTGAAATTGATACTTGATCACAAAATCCTGATCTAAATCCCAAATCACCTGCATGCCTTCCTGCTCGGCATAGCGGGTGATGGCTTCCCTAAGCGTATTTCCGGCCTTGAAGCTGCGAAACTTATGCTCACCCACCCAACGCTTATTGGCAGGTTTCAAATCACTGGACATGCCAGCAAGTTGAGCATCGAGGCTTTCCTCACTGTTATTGAGTTCGAGTACAAAGTCACTGCTCTCGTCTTCAATAACATCGGTGCTCGTCATCCGATATTCTCGATAGAACTCCGAAAGACCACTGGAAATCGATTTTTCCTGGCTGGCCGCTTCAGGTGCAGATTCAGCCCCACTACTTCGATAAAAATACACCACAATGCCTGCGACAATCAGCACAGCAATGGCTACGCCAAGGTGTTTTGCCCAGAAAGCGGCATCAGACTGAGGTTGCTTCGCCATAGCTCATCCGTACTACTTTTTTTTGGCTTGCCCGCAGCGGCGAGCAAGCGAAAGAGATATTTCAAACTATCATAGTTTAATTTTAGGTTCTGCAACACCGATGTAAAGCGGGCAGCATATTTAATTATAAAGCGAAGGAGTGTCTTCAGTAGGACGGGTCTTAAACCTTTTGTGCATCCACAGGTAACTTTCCGGCTGTTCAGAGACAATGGTTTCGATGTGCTCATTCAGCAGGGTGAGCGCTGGAACATCATCGAGTTCACGTAGTGCTTCGAGAGGCGGATAGATTTTTACTTTGTAACCCGTTTTTGTGTATTGAGACGTGATAATCATAGGTACCGCATCTGTACGGCGAACAAACATTAGCGTTGCTGTTGTCGTGGCTGTTTCAGCGACGCCACCGAACGGGACAAAAATACTTTGTGCACGACCATAATCTTGATCGGGCAGATACAGACACAATTCCTGTTCACCCAGTGCCGCAAGTAAGGCTTTGGCGTTACGTTTGTGAATCATGTATTTATTTGAACGGGCGCGACCGTGGTATTGCAGGTAATCCATCAGCGGATTATCGTGCTTACGGTAAAATGCGATAGCAGGATGGGTGTACCCCAAACCGCGACAGGCAATTTCAAGGTTCATGTTATGCAGCGCCATGCCAAACACGCCCTTGCCCGCAGCCAGCGCGGCCTCTACATGTTCATAGCCCTCTACATGGAAATGCTTTTTCACTCGCCATGCTGGCCACCACCAGCCCATCCCCGTTTCGAACAGCGCCATACCAGTGCAACGAATATTGTCTTTTAGCAGGCTTTCACGCTCCGATTCGCTGATATGGGGATACGTTAATTCTAGATTACGACGGGCCACTGCAACGCGTTTCGGCACGATACGGGCAATGAGTCGCCCTGCTCCAGCACCAAGAACACGAATAACCGGCAGCGGTAACCAGAGCAAAAGATAAAGTAAACCCGCGCCAATCCATACGCCCCAATATTTTGGGCCAAGATATGCGATTTTGAAAACAGGGGGTTTGATTGCAGCAGCCAAGAACAATATTTCCGAAAAATAAACCGGAGCACATTGTACTCATTTGTCGCCCGCTAGCCTACCAGCGGGCGAAGGAAAGTAGAAAAACTCGGATCAGTGAATGATTGCGAATGAAAAGGCACGCCTGACATTTCCCGTCGGCTAATATTCCTTGTCGATTTGCTTGAGTTTCTTTTCAAATTGGTCGAAGGCATCCTGGTTGGGATAATCGAAGTGGTATTGGTTGTGAAAGCCAAACTGCAGTTTGGTTTTGGCGTCTTCCACAAACACGTTATAACCCTCAAGGTCGGTAAACGCGGTAATACCGTTGAGCTGGTATTTCTCGCCGTCTTTTTTGCCGTGCTGGCGAATCTTATCGAAAACCTTAAGCAGAAACTTGCTGTCTAATTCGTTTTTCATCGTAGTAATCCATCAACTTATGATACTTGTTTATACGGCGACACAAGCTGATGGATTACTTTGATGAGTACGAAGCTTTTTTAATAGGGCAATTAGTTGAAGTTGTAGCGGTAACCAATGCTCAGCACGGTTGCGTCGAAGTCCTCTTCACCACGTACGTACAACGCTTCCATTCTCAGCATGCTGTTTAAACCAATGTGATAGTCGAAGCCCAGCCCGACCATGCCCGCCACAATACCATCATCATAAGCGCACATGCCCACCGGCGCGGTGGCTAAATCAGTGGCAACGCAGTCATTACCTTCGGCAGTCTGGAAACCCTGTACATCGGCATTCATCACACCAAGTTTGTAGTACAGCTCGCCTAATCGACCGCCAGCTTTCCCCAGTACCGCAAGGTATAGGCCCTGGGCTTTCAACGCATCGGTGCCGCTATCTTCATCGACCAGATTAAGATAGCCGCCTTCCACATACCATTTGCTGCTGAATTGATGACCCAACGCCAGGCTATAAGCCACACCATCGTTACTTGTTACATCGAAATCGGCGTCAGCATAACCTGCTGATGCCACGCCGTACATGCGCTCTGTGGCATTCACATTTAGGCTAACTACACCAGTGAGTAAAACGGCAAGAAGTCCTTTTTTCATGTTGTTTTATTCCAACGTTTAAAAATAATATTCGAGGGCAACCTGTACATGATCGTCACGACGGAAATAATAGAAGGTGTCGTCGGTTTGATCAGAAGAGAAGAAGTACGCATCCACCTTCCAGCGCCAGTTGTCTGTCATCCGGCTCGATGCTTCAACAAAAGCACTGTAGGTGTCGGTATTATCCAGATCCTGGATGTAGCCAGTGAGTACCTCAGTGCCGTCGATGTCATTCCATACCCAGCGTAAACCCGCCATGATATCGTTTTGCGCCACGGCGAAGAAATTATCTTCTCGCTCGTCGAACTGATATTCCATTAGGAAGCCCAGATCATAACTGGTATCGAATACGCCAACAAAAGTACGCTCGAAGCCACCCACAGCGGCAAAAAAATCTTCACTTTGACCGGTACGATAAATACTCTCAAATTTCAGCAACCAGCTGCCCTGCACTTTCAACAGGTCTACTCCATATTGCTGTATTTGCGCGTAATACGGGCGAATCGCGGTAATGCCCTCACCGGCGGTTTCAGCAAGGAGTTCCGGCTCTCGGGTGGTTCCGTCGAAATAGCTAAGGCCGATCTCCCAATCTCCCAGCGAGCGCTGCCAACGTAAGGCAAAATCAACATGATTTTGCTCATCGTCAGACTCATACAGGGCGTTATCTTCTTCAATAGGCAGAGGCGGTCTTAAACGCCCCTCTTCACCCGGGAAAGTACGTTCGCGAAAGTAGGGCAGAATAAAACCAGAGATGGTGCCGTAATCACCAAATACGTTGAGGTTAATCATAGGCTGACCCAGCTTATCCTCACCGTCGATGTTTTCTACCGCATCGGTCTGGTTGATAATATCCACCAAATGCACCGATTCGGTTTGTCCCCAAAACACCTTACTTACACCCACGCGGGTTTCCCAGTTGTCTGCCGCGTGCAGCCACATCAGCTCCCGTAAATCTACGTGAGTACGGTTTGAGTCTTGTTGATCTAAACGAACAAACGGTTTGAACAGAATACTATCAACGCGGTCATTCCATTCGGTATACATTTCTGGTTCCAGAAATACCGACGCTTGAGAGCGCGGCTGCCCGGTGTAAGCCGCGTCTTGAATGTAGTAGCGATTTTCCACGCCTGCAGAGCCACTGATACTGATATCTTTAAAATCAGCCAGCGCACTGCCTGAAAAACCCATCGCCAGAGCGATAAGCGACAATCGCTTCTTCATGTTATCTCGCCCTGCGTAAACTCTTACTGTCAAAGTCCGATTCCTCTAATTCCGTTCCAAATTGCAGGTCGTGTGTAACCAGCTTTGTCGATTTGTTTGTTTGGAGATTGTACATAAAACTCTCCATCGGACGCCAGAACTCATCTTTGAATAAACGGTAATCTCTGAATTCCAGTTCTTTCAGCTCATCACCTTTGCGGTCGAAAAACAAGACTTTGCGGGGGCGATAATGGGTTTTGTCGATCCACAAGCGTTGCTTGGAATACCCTGAAAATTCATCCACAGGCACTTGCTCAATGACATACACGTCATCGCCTTCGAATTTCTCATCACCAATATAGTCGTAAGTGTATTTCGGTACTTCAAAAGAGGTCATGTCTTCGAAGGCATATTCGCTGCCTAAGAACGGGCCAGACTTATTGCTAGTGGAAATACGGCGTACCATTTTTGGACCCGGTAGGTAAATCCATTGCTCATCGGCTTCACTAACGTGACTGAAGCTTAAAAACGCCGTGCCGCTGATATCTCTTGGCGAATCAAAAATGGTTAAGGCCTTGTCGCCATCGGTGGGCACTTCGAGTGTTTTCACCCGCATCTCCCGGGTGGCTTCTTGTCCTTGTGCGTTACGTAAGGTCATAGTAATACTCGCTACAGTATTATCCCAACCACGGTTTACCTCTTTCCTTGCTTGTGCGATGCGAAGCCCTTCTTTTTCCGATGCTTCATCTGCTATTACCGGTACTGACAGCATTGCTGTCACTGCCAGTGCCGCAAAAGAAAGTTTGCGTAACTGTGTCATATTGCCTCCGTCGCCTTGCTTTTTTTATCTTTGTCCAACCACATTAAAAATGACGGTAGGAACAGTAAATCTATTAGTAATGCTGCAATGAAAATGATTGTTGTCATAAGCCCCATGTCTGAGTTCAGTCTAAAATCAGACAACATCAAAACACTGAAGCCGGCTGCCAGTACCACTGTGGTGGTAATCATTGCTCTACCCACAGTATGGAAAGCATAGTTCACTGAGTCTTTCACGCTCATGTTGTCTTTCCGGGCAGCCTGGTATTTCAGTAGAAAATGCACCGAATCATCCACAATGATCCCCATGGTCATACTCAGCTCCACTGACAATGCCATGTTAATTTCACCTGACATCATGCCCCAAATGCCAAAACCCACACCGGCAGGCATTAAGTTAGCGATCAAACTGACCAAGCCAAGTCGCCAGGAACGCAGTGCAAGCGTAATTAGCAGCGAGATCACGACCAGCGCTGCTAGCGAGCCCCACACCATACTTTCCATGTTGCGTGCACCGATGTGCGCAAACATGAGTGCAGGACTGGCCGCCTCAAGACGCAAATGTGGTGCCAGTTTATCAAACCAGTCTTTCGTTCTGGTCTCAAATTCGGTGAATTCATCACTTCCTAAGTTTTCAAGCACGGCAATGACACGCACTGCAGACTTATCCAGATCGATCTGATTGTTCAAATCGAGGCCGTATGGCAGTGACATTTCGTAGATCAATAGATACTGCGCAGCCAGTTCTTTCGATTCCGGCAATTTGTAATAATCAGGATCATCGCCATGCATGTTCATATTTAGCCGCTTGATGATGTCGGCAAAACTCAGCACGTGCTTCACCTCGGGCTGACTGCGCAACCATTTCACCAGCGCGTCAACCTCAATCATTGCTGCAGGGTCGTTAATGCCGTACACCTCGTCGGTGTATACCGCAAAGTCGATATTTGACATACCGCCCATGTATTTCTTTTGTATTTCAACAGATTGTCTAAACGGGGAAGACAGATCGAAATACTCTACCGCCACATCATTCAATCGGTTATTGAAACAAAAGAGCACAGATACGGTGAGGATAATTGCTGAGTAAGGCAGGATACGGCGATGATGATTCATCACCCAATGGCCCAATTTATCTACCTTCTCGTTATTCTCATCGACCACAATACTCTTTGGCACAGGCAGAAGCATAAGCATTGCTGGAAGTACCGTAAGGGAAAGAATGCAGGCCAGCACAACACCAAGAGCGGTTAAGTTGCCCAAGTGCGACAAAATAGGCACTTCGGCAAAGTTCAGCATTAAAAAGCCGACCGCAGTGGTAATACTGGTGAGCAATATGGCTTTTAAATTAATCACAAAGCTTTCTGCAAGGGCCTGCTCTTTTGCCAGGCCTTTTTGCAGTTTTTGGCGGTAGGTCACAATAATGTGTAGGCAATCAGCGACAGCCAATGTGGTTACCATGGTCGGCACATTTACCGTAGACGGGCTTAAAAACACTCCGTACCAACCGCCAATCCCCATGGTCATAATGATGGTACCGCCAACGATGGCGAACACCACCGCAGAGGCAGCCTTTGAGCGAGTGAGTAAGGCGATCATCACGGCAATAATGACAAACATAAGCGGGATTAACGTGCTTGCGTCGTCCATTGCAGTGAGGGCAAAGGCATCGTTCATACTCACGATGCCCGAAAGGTGTATTTCGTGGTCGGGGAATTCGGCTTCGTACTTTGCTTTTAGTTGCCGTGAGAATTCGCCGATTTTCATGATATTCGGCGTCTGGTCCCCATCGGGTAACTGAATGGTAACGTTAATCACAGCCATCTGATCGTTATCGGATATCAGCCGGCCACGCACGTTTTTCAGCGGCTCAATGGATTTTCTAACGTTATCAATATGGGCCCTATCGTACTGGCCCTTTTTAATTAAATCTTCAACCACCAGGCCTTCGTCATCAGCATAGGTGTACTGATAATTTGATAGCGATTCAACCCTGATAGACAGCGGTATATGCCAGGCATCTTTGGTTAGCTTATAAAGTAATTCGAAGGTTTCAGGCTGATAAACATTTTCGTTTTTAGGAAGAATAAGAAACGTCACGTTCTCGCTTTTGCTGAAAACGTTTTGCATTTCTTCATAGGCGAGTTTCTGCGGATCGTTCTCTTCAAAGAAAACTTTGTAATCGCCACGGAAATACAGGTTAGTTGTACCGAAACCCGTCACAATGCAGGCGAGAAGAAAAAGCACCACCACTGTTTTCGGTTTTTCCATGCACCAACGCGCCCAGGCAGGGAGGTTTTGCATAACGCTTTGTGTCCTTAAAACATGAATCTTGCACAGTGTATCTGCTAAGCATACCAAGTGTAAGTATAGCTACTAATACGGAAGTCACTAGTTAAGATATTTTCCAAACAAAATTTTAATGTTCAAAAAAACGCCAGCGAATCAATTACTCAGCCAATCTAGTGGTCATTTAAGCGGTTAACGTTAACACAATACTTACATTACGTTTGATCTTGGAAAGCGTTTGTGTAATATTTAGAAAATACAACTGGTCAGATGAGCGGATGAGTAAAAGATGAGTATTCGAAAAAGCCTTAAAAAAGTTCTCCCACCTATTTCTGTAACCGAACAGGAAGCGCTGGATGCCGGCGATATTTGGTTGGAGGCCTCCATTTACCAAGGCAAACCAGACATGCAGGCCCTGCGTGCTATTCCGCAGGCCAAACTGAGTGCCGATGAAGAAGCGTTCATTAACGGTCCTGTGCAGGAGTTGCTGGGTCTGATTGACGATTTTGAACTGGCAAACAGCAAACATATTCCTGATGAGATCCTGGCGTTTCTTAAGAAACACCGTTTCTTCTCCATGATCATCCCAAAGAAATTCGGTGGTCTGGAATTCAGCCCTTATGCCAACTCTACCATTGTTGCCACTATCGCAGCTAAGAGTGGCGCAATTGCAGTAACCGTGATGGTGCCTAACTCATTAGGTCCAGGCGAACTGCTGATGCACTACGGTACAAAAGAGCAACAGGATTACTACTTGCCTCGTCTTTCAGAGGGTGTAGATATTCCGTGTTTCGCATTAACCAGCCCAGAGGCTGGTTCTGACGCAGGCGGTATTCCTGACGCAGCCATTGTGACGAAAGGTCAGTGGGAAGGTAAGGAAGTGATTGGCCTGAAAGTTAGCTGGGACAAGCGTTACATTACCCTTGCTCCGATTGCGACTGTGCTTGGTTTAGCATTTAAGGTGTTCGATCCTGAGCAACTTTTAGGTGACAAGCTGGAGCTGGGTATTACCTGCGCATTGTTGCCGAAAACCCATCCAGGCGTACAGCTTGGTAATCGCCATGATCCAATGGGTCAACGTTTCTACAATGGTACAACCCGTGGTACTGATGTCTTCATTCCGATGGATTTCATCATCGGTGGCCAGAAAAACATTGGTCGCGGCTGGCAGATGTTGGTGAGTTGTTTAGGTGCTGGTCGTGGTATTTCACTGCCTGCTATGGGTGTTGCTACCGGTCAGGCAGCATTGAAAGCGTCTGCTGAATACAGTTTCGTTCGTGAGCAGTTTGGTCTGCCAATTGGTCGGTTTGAAGGTGTCCAGGGCAAGTTAGCCGATATTGCCGGAAAAACGTTCCTGCTAGAGTCTATGCGCGTGCTCACCACCGAAGGCTTAGGTATGGGCCTGAAACCTTCCGTTGTTACGGCCATTGCAAAATATCACATGACTGAGTTGGGTCGTGACGTAATGAACTCTGCAATGGATATTCTTGCAGGTAAAGCGATTCAACGTGGTCCGCAGAATACACTGGCAGGTGGCTACAATGCGCTGCCGATTGCGATTACGGTTGAAGGTGCGAACATCCTGACCCGTAATCTGATGATCTTCGGTCAGGGTGCCATGCGCTGTCACCCTTACTTAAAAGAAATGGTCGATCTGATCCACAGCGATGACAGTGCGGCAGACCATGACTTTAACCGGGTACTGAAGAAAACCGTATCGTTCAGCGTGAAGAATGCCTTCCGCAGTTTAGGTAAGAGTTACCTGCCCTTCCTGCGTAGCAGTGATTCAGCACTGCCAGAAGTGGCAAAGTATGAAAAGCGTCTGAATGCGATGTCAGCGAAACTGGCTCCTATGGCTGATTTGTCTCTGGCAGTACTGGGTGGCGATTTGAAAAAGGCTGAGTTACTGTCTGCCCGATTAGGTGATGTAATGAGTTACCTGTATGGAGCTATGGCAGCGATTCGTTTCTATGAGCAGCGGGTTGAAGATCGCAAAGCGGCGCAACCGTATTTTGAATACGCCATGGAATGGACACTGCAACAAGCAGAACAGGCGTTGGTCGATTTCATTGCCAACTTCCCGAACACAGCTACCCGTAGTCTGATGCGTCTGCTGTCTTGCACGTACACCAACTCGGTAAGCGGCATTAGCGATAAGCTTGCCAGCAAGTTAGCGCTAGCTTCTATGCAAGATGACAGCATTAAAGCACAGCTAACCCACCTGGTACGTGTTGTGCCCGGAGACGGCAATGACATTAATGAGCAAGCCTTTAAAGCTAAACACGCCGTAGCCCACCTGTTAGGTAAAGTACAAAAAGCGCTGCGCAAAGAGCCAGTTGTGCCATTCTTGTCATTTGAAAATGCACTGAACAAATTGCAGGAACGTGGCGTGATTAACGCACAGGAAGCGGAAGCACTTCATGACTACAACGAAAAGCGCAAACTGGCAGTACGTGTAGATGAGTTCGATTTCGACCTTGAGCCATTAGCTGAAACAGGCGAGACCGAAACTGCGGATCGCGATGCGGCTTAATTCACAACCGTCTTAAGTACAACTTATTTAGTAAAAAGGTGGCTTCGGCCACCTTTTTTTATTGCGTTATTGGCAATCTGAACTATACCTACTTTAAGCGATGATCGATTTTGCTTTTCAGGGAACTTAGCAATGTCACAACAGGAGTGAATCAAACATCTGACTAAGCGATAGTTTTTAGCCTTTCAGGATGCTGTAGTGCGCACATATTTTAAAACCGCTTACCGCGACGATAATACTCTGCGGGACGTTGTCCACTTGCTCCATTCCAATGCTTTCAACGGCATGATTATCTCTATCGCGGCGATCAGCGCCCTCACCTTCGGCTTTGATTCACCAGAAACTGCCGACACCAAACAAATGTTTTGGTTCGTGATGGTTTGTCTACTTTTGCTGCGTTTTTTCGATGCCGTATTTTGGATGAAAGTGCTTAAAAAGAAAGACAAGTCACCCTGGCCTGCTTATCTGCGTTTTGGAGCGGGCGTTACCTTCACCGCATTATTCTGGGCGGCCTATAGCGTAAGCTTATTTCGGCAAATGTCCATTCTGGAGCTCGCCACTACCATGGTGGTGCTTTCAGCTCTCGCGGGAGGCGCGGCAACAGTTTTGGGCGCCAGCCGCCTGTTTGTATGGACCTATTGCACCCTGCTGCTCATACCGATTTCAGTGACCGCAATGGTTGATCCCCGAGAGGAGCTGTTTATCCTTGGCGCGCTTGGCATCGCCTTCTATGTCACCATGCTTGGCACCTCACGTCAAACCAATGCGTTTTTCCTCGAAACCATCGATCTGAAAGAACAAAACCAGGCGCTGGTGGAACAAATGGCAGAAGAGCGCAATGACGTGGTGCGCGTAAACAAAGCGCTAACCAGCAGTAACCAAAAACTAGACGCCTTGAATGCCTCGTTAGAAGTAGAGGTACAATCACGTACTGACGACATACTGCGGTTATCGAATTTAGATCCACTGACATCGCTGACGAACCGTTCAGGTTTTTTACGCCATCTGCGACAGGAAATCAGGGAAGCCAGAGAGAATCAGTCAAAACTCGCCGTGTTGTTTATTGATCTCGACGGCTTTAAACAAGTGAATGACAGCTTGGGCCATCAGGTGGGTGATCAGGTTTTGGTGGCTGCTGCAGCCCGGCTCGGCCGCTTTGCCTCTTCAGACAGGTTATCCCGCTGGGGAGGCGACGAGTTTATCGTATTGGCCACTTTTAGCCAGCAAGACCGGCTACTGAAACTCGCGGCGGATATTCGCAGTAGCATTGCTCAAGGCATGGCGATTGAGAAAAACCAGATAAACCTGGATGCGACCATCGGCATTGCCGTATACCCCGACCACGGTGATGAAGAAAGGCAACTTATTCAACGTGCCGATATCACCATGTACCATGAGAAACGCCGCAAACTCAGCCACGTTGGTATATTCAACGACACCATCTTTGACGCTGTACACAGAGAAATCACTTTACGTGAAGGGCTTCGCAATGCCATAAGTAAAAACCAGCTCTATTTAGTCTATCAGCCGCTTATCTGCTCAGGTACCGGCAAGGTCTGGTCGTTCGAAGCCTTGCTGCGATGGCACTTTGAAGGTGAAGACGTGTCACCGGTGGATTTCATTCCAATTGCAGAACGTTCTGGGCGTATTAATGAAATTGGCATGTGGGTACTGTCTACCGCCTGTAATAATGCAGCCAATTGGGTAGATAAATCTGTCGCGATTTCGGTAAATGTGTCGGTGATTCAACTCATGGAAGACAGCTTTGTCGAGCAACTAGATAAAGTACTGGCCACCAGCGGGCTGGCCCCCGAACGCCTGCACCTGGAAGTGACCGAATCGGTTTTTGCAGACAATAAACAGAAGCTCTCTGAACAAGTTAACGCGATTAAATCCCGGCAGGTTGCTGTATCTATCGATGATTTCGGTACCGGTTTCTCGTCGCTCAGCCAGCTACAGTTACTGCATTTTGATCATATAAAAATTGACCGTTCATTTATTAACAACCTGGATTCCACTGGTGAGCCCATCATACGTGCGACCCTGTTGATTGCCGGTGAATTTGGCTGCAAAACCATTGCTGAAGGTGTGGAAACCGAAAATCAAGCTACAAGGCTCAAAGCGATGGGTGTAGACTGTCTGCAAGGATATTACTACGCCAGGCCCGAGCGGGAAGAGTCCCTTGGTCGCTGGTTCGACACAGAAAAATAATAAATTATGGCCCAGCTATATTTCTACTACTCCGCCATGAACGCGGGGAAGTCAACTTCACTGCTTCAATCTGCATATAACTACCGTGAGCGCGGCATGCACGTGATGATCTTCACCGCAGCAATCGATGATCGCTATGACGTGGGGCAAGTCACATCGCGTATTGGCTTACAAGCCGATGCGGCACTCTACGCACCAGAAGACAATTTATTCAAAGCCGTGTTTAAGGCCCACCGCACCCAACCGCTGGATTGTGTGTTTATTGATGAAGCTCAGTTTCTGACTAAAACCCAGGTTAAGCAACTGGTTGAAATTGTTGATGAGCTGGATATTCCTGTGCTTGCCTACGGCCTGCGTACCGATTTTCTCGGGGAAACCTTTGAAGGCAGTCATTACCTGCTGGCTTGGTCAGATAAATTCACCGAACTGAAAACGGTTTGCCATTGTGGGCGTAAAGCGACCTTTGTGGTGCGAATGGATGAACAAGGGCAACCCGTAACCGGCGGGAATCAGGTTGAAATAGGCGGTAACGACAGGTATGAATCTATGTGCCGTAAACATTTTAAGCAACTGGTTTGGGATAAGCCACGAGACTAATCACCTTCTGCATCACCTCAATCAACATTAAGGAAGATTTCATGCGCACACTGTTACCAATCGGTTTTTCACTGGCGGCCCTGATGCTTGCACTGCCAGTGCTTGCAGACACCCGGCCAGTGAATCAGCTTCCTCCGCAACTAAGCGACCTGCCAGCCACCATCGATAAGTCGCTCAAGCAGTTTTACACCCCGGGAATGAGTGTTGGCATTATTCACGATGGTAAAACCGTGTATCTTGCCGGACATGGTTTGCGAGATGTAAAAAATCAGTTGCCAGTAACACCTGACACCTGGTTTCGCCTTGCCTCCACCAGCAAAGCATTTACCGCTGCGACTGTGGCGCAGTTAGTTGATGAGGAAAAACTGGACTGGCATACGCCAGTAACCGATGTACTGCCTGAATTTCAGATGCAAGATCCGTGGGTAACCCGGGAAATGGACGTGACAGATTTGCTTACCCATCGCAGCGGCCTGGTGTCGGGAGCCGGTGACAGCATGTTGTGGCCTGAGCCTAGTGGATTTAGTCGCGCAGATATCATTCACAACCTACGTTACCTCACGCCGGGCTACAGCTTTCGCCGTCACTATTCCTATTCCAACGTAATGTACATCACGGCCGGAGAAATGGTTAGCAAGCTAACTAAGACAAGCTGGGAAACGCGCTTACAGGAAAGTATTTTTTCTCCCCTCGACATGGAATGTTTCGGGGGCGACGTACCAGAGCACGTACTGGAAAATCGCGCGATTAGTTATGGCCACAATGATGAACGTGGCATTTATCAAATTCCTCGCAATCAAATTGCCCGTCAAGGCATTGTGTCTGCTGCAGCGGGTGGTGTGAGTTGCAATGCCAGTAGCATGCTCAAATGGTTACAGATGTGGCTAGATGGCGGGAAGCTGCCCTCCGGCGATGCTTTACTGTCTGAGTCTGCTTACAACACGATGCTTACCGCGCAGACCCTACTTTCCATCGACGAAACCGATGAAGCGTGGGACAACACCCATTTCAAAGCTTATGGCTTAGGCTGGCGGTTAATTGATGTATATGGGCACCAGGTGATATCTCACACTGGCACCTTGTCTGGCTATCAGGCTTACGTGGCTTTTGTGCCAGAACTAAAGTTAGGGGTGGTGCTGTTGAACAACGGGTCAAACTACGGTGCCCGAGGCAGTATCATGCAAACAATTCTAAAAGCCTATATGCCAGATACCGGCGACAAACAAGATTGGATTGCCAACTATCAAACCTATCAGGACAAGCAGGAGCAGAAATACCTGGCCCGTCACACCGTGCCCCGGGGCAATGGCGACATGCTACTTGAAGCAGATGCGTATAGTGGTGTGTTCGAAGATGCGTGGTTTGGCGCCCTGACTATTTCTGAAAGTCGCCACGGTCTGCGTATTCAGTCTGAAAAGATGCCTACCCTCGCAGGTACCCTTGAACCGTTTGAAGGGCATACCTGGGTGATTCGGTGGGACAACCAGAATGCCGCCAGCGATGCGTTTATACGCTACGAGGTAAATGGCGCTCACCAAGTAACGGGGTTTACGCTACACCCGTTTAGCGAGCGTGAAAGCAACAATCACGAGTGGCGTGATATGCACTTTACTAAGTCGCTACGTGAGTGAGTTTGAGATTGTGCTTTAAGATCTTTAAAAATCGATTATAACGATTAATAAATAAGATTTTAATTCATCAATACAATCTAATAATCTGTACTCAACTTAACGAGGAGCAGACAAATGGCTAAAATGATTCAAAAATTGGTAAAGAAGCAACAATCCGATAATGGCGTAGCAGTAACCTGCAATTATCAAAATAACTATTATGGTGATCAGGTTTGTGTGGCTTGTAAACCTAATCCGCAGTCTCAACAAGCTGGCAAGTAATTCGGCCTATTATCAGCCCAGCACGAGTAAATCCAATTCGCGGTGAGCGGTAAGGTGAGTTAAATCGTCTCACCGCTTAATAACTCGAAGCTCAGTACTTCGGATTTGGCGTCGTCTCCGGCTAGCAACAATCGCGCTGCAACCTGACCCTTTTCAATACTCGACTGGCACACGGTCGAAAGTTGCGGACGGGTACGAGCCGCTTCATCAATACCATCAAAACCAGTGATTTTTAGTTCGCCTGGCACATCAATGCCCATGCCCAACGCACATTGCAAAAGCTCGATAGCGATAATGTCACTCATACAAAGAATGGTGCGCGGTCTATCTGTGGTACTTAATGCTTCTTTTGCAGCCTGGCGAGCGAAATTCCCCCCACTCTCAGGAAGATGCCATATCCAGTCGTTACTGATTTTTGCATTGCGATCTTGAATTGCCCGTATGTAACCGTCGAGTCGACGATGGGAGATAGCAGTTTCTGCATCAAGTAATGGGCTGTCGTAAATACGGCATGTACTAGGAGAATCGATAAGTTTCAGGCCTAAAATTGCGACGCTGTCACCTTCTTCGATTGCAGATAACGCCATTTGATAGGCAGCTTCTTCATTATCGATATTTACCGAAGGGCAACCTTCTAAGTTAAAGTCTACGGTAACAACAGGTTTACTCTGTTGTTTAAGTTCATCACCTAACTTCGTATTCTGCGGTGCACCGTAACAAATGAATCCATCGACAAAATCGGCGACATCCAGAATCGTGGTAGCATTACCAGCATAAAGCAACAAGTGCTTACCCGCTTCCTGTAACACCGACGACACGCCTCGAATGAAGGTGCTTGCCACCGGGTCACTGACCATGTATCCGATGTTATCTGCCAGCACCACTGCCACAATATTAGAGTGACCTTTACGAAGAATTTGTGCCGCTTTGTTTGGACCGCTATAACCGATTTCCTTACACGCTTTCAAAATCGCATCACGCCGGGTAGCAGAAAGCTGATCTGGCCGATTAAACGCATTGGAAATGGTTGCCGTGGAAACACCGAGTTTTTCGGCCACGTCTTTAAGAGTGAGTTTTACTTTTTTCATACCGCGACTTCGCTCACAACAGGCAGCCAAACAGAGTTACGTCAGGACGTACTTCCTAACAGCAGCGATCCGCATGGGCAAACTTAAACGATTAACATTTTTTTAAAATATTAGCACAGAGATTGCGGGCATGACGATCTTATTTTGCCACTTACACAGTGTTAGCAAGTTCTTACGGGCTGAAGTAGTGTTTAAGAGAAAGCTAAAATTTTCAAAAAGCCGTTTTTTGTGTCAGATATCCGGCTTACTAAAAATTTTAGGTGCAGCGAGAGAACAGCTTAGCGCGTGCCGAAAATTCTGTCGCCAGCATCGCCCAGCCCCGGCAAAATATAGCCCTGCTCGTTCAAGCGTTCGTCAATGGATGCCGTGAAAATGTCTACATCTGGGTGCGCGTGTTGTACCGCCTCGATACCTTCTGGCGCGGCCACCAAAAACAGCCCCATAATTTGCTCACAACCTTTTTGTTTTAACAAATCGATTGTCGCGATGAGCGTGCCGCCGGTAGCCAGCATAGGGTCTACAATCAGTGCAGTACGAATATCGATATCCTTTACCACTTTATCAAAATAGGGAACCGGCTCTAACGTTTCTTCGTCACGATATAGCCCAACTACACTAATTTTGGCGTTAGGGATAAGTTGCAATACACCATCCAGCATACCTAGCCCGGCACGTAAAATGGGTACAACGGTAATTTTCTTGCCCTTTATTTGCTGCACTGACAGCGTATCACCACTCCAGCCTTTAATCTCAGCAGTCTCAGTTGGCAGTTCCCGGGTAGCTTCGTAGGTAAGCAAATTACCCACTTCAGATGCCAGTTCACGGAAATCTTTGCTGGAAATGCTGGATTCCCGCATCAGACCGATTTTGTGTTGAATAAGCGGATGTTTAATTTCATGGACAGCCACGATGAATTCCTCTGTAACTTGCCTAGTTGCCTGCTATTTAGCTGACTGGTTTTTGAATAATGAAAATAACATCATTATAGCGCCAGGCCAATTTCCCCATCGATAACGCGCTGAGTATTCTGGCGAAGAAGCCAACAACTTTGTCTTTCTTTGAGCGCTTACGAAGATAATTATTTTTCCCCATTTCCATACTTAGTTGCAGGCCGTTTGCATCACAAAAGGCTTTAATACCGCCGCGGGATAATTGGGGGTCGTACACAATGGGATACGGAGCATGACCCGGTTTACCGGCCTGGGTTTTCCCTTTGATAAACCGGTAATAGCTTACATGTAACCAATGCGGGGTCATGCGTGCCAGGAAACCATACACGGTGTATCGATCAGGTACTTTGATGACGATCAGGCCTCCGGGTTTTAGCCATAAGGTAAAATTCGTCAGCACTTTATTGATGTTCTCAATATGTTCAAGCACATATGACGTGTATATCACATCGAAGTGTTGGGCAGGTAAGTCCAGAGCGCGCAAATCGCCTATCAAAATTTCATGCAAATCATTGTGTTTAGCTTTTCGTAGCGCCAACGCCGCTTCGTCGATGTCTACACCGGTAATGAACCGGTCTATCCCTTCCAGCTTAAGCGGCCATTTCTGTCCGCATCCCGCTTCCAGAATAATAAGTTTACCGTTGGCTTGTTCTGCAACATTGCGGATGTGTTGCTCAATAAGCCGGGTTTCCTGTTTGGTATTTTCTAACAGTGTGAGGCGTTCCATTGCATTCCTGTAGAGGTAAAAGACGAGAAAACAGTCAGCTATTGATACGCCTTCTAAGTTTACACAGTTCAGTGACAGATAAAATAGCAAAAAACTTATAAGACCACCGTTTCGTCTGGTATTTTGATTCCCACTGTCTGGGTGTACTGGAATTACTTTACCGCCGCCTTTAGCCGGTACGTCGTTAAACCTTTGCTTTCAATTATCACTCTTCGTTAACTTAGTATTTAGTATTGCGCAGGTAAACATTGCGTAGCACATGAATAAATAATGCGGGCCAGGTAGCGCACGCTAATAACAAAAACGACAACAATTATTACAGAGGAAACAACATGACATTTCGTCGTACTTTCACTGCCCTGACATTGGCACTGAGCGTCGCAGGAGGCCTCGCTGCACCATCGGCTCTCGCCGCCGACACCCCAGGCGTAAAACGCAGTATTCCGGTGGAAACCGCGGTTACCACTAAACATAAAACCACAGTTAAAGGTGAGAAATTCAGCTATACCGCTACCGCCGGCATGCAGCCCGTGTGGGATGAAGAAGGTAATCCGACAGCCACGCTGCAATACACCTACTATCAGCGTGATGATGTTAAGGACCGAGCTTCCCGTCCGCTGGTGATCAGTTTTAACGGAGGCCCGGGCTCCGCTTCAGTTTGGATGCACATTGCCTACACCGGCCCAAAAGTACTGAACATCGATGAGGAAGGCTATCCGCTGCAACCCTATGGAACCAAAACTAACCCTTACTCCATTCTGGATGTGGCTGATATTGTTTATGTGAATCCGGTGAATACCGGCTATAGCCGCGCCCTGCCAGATAAAGACGGTAAGATGCCGTCGAAAGATAAAATCGCCAAGATGTTCTTTGGTGTGAATGTGGATGTGCAGTACCTCGCCGAGTGGATTAACACTTTCGTGACCATCACTAACCGCTGGCGTTCCCCGAAATATCTGATTGGTGAAAGCTACGGTACTACTCGGGTTTCTGGCTTGGCACTAGCGTTACAAGAACGTCAGTGGATGTACCTCAACGGCGTTATTCTGGTGTCGCCCACTGAGCTTGGCATTAAACGTGAAGGCCCGGTAGAGGCAGCTAACCGCCTGCCCTATTTCGCAGCCGCCGCCTGGTATCACAATAAATTAGCGCCTCAATACCAGAAGATGGATTTAGAAGCACTACTGCCGCAGGTCGAAAAATTCACCCTCAACGAATTACTCCCAGCCTTGGCGAAAGGTGCCTGGATCAGTGATGAAGAAAAGCAGTCTGTGATTAATCAGTTTGCTGCCTACTCTGGTTTGACGGCTAAAGAAGTTGAGCAGAGTAACCTAGACGTTAGCACCTGGTTTTTCTGGAAAGCGCTGCTGCGTGATGAAGGCAAAACCATTGGTCGTCTGGATAGCCGTTATTTAGGTATCGATAAGCAGGAAACCGGTGATCGCCCCGATTACAATGCAGAGCTAACATCCTGGCTGCATTCGTTCACGCCAGCAATCAATGATTATCTGCGTAACGACCTGAAATTTGAAACCGACACCAAGTACAACATGTTCGGTATGGTGTATCCATGGGATCGCGACAACGATCACACCGGCGACAACTTGCGTCAGGCAATGGCTACCAACCCTTACCTGAATGTGATGGTGCAGTCTGGTTATTACGATGGTGCTACCAACTATTTTGATGCCAAGTACACCATGACCCAACTCGACCCCAGCGGCAAAATGAAAGACCGCTTGCGCTTCAAAGGTTATCGCAGTGGTCATATGATGTATTTGCGCTATGAAGACTTAAAAACCGCAAACGAGGACATCCGTACCTTCATCAGCGAGAGTCTGCCAGCAAAAGACGAAGCGGCCAAATACGACCGATAGCACTGAGCAGAGCTTCCGATTACCGCAGTAATGAGCAAAAGCCTGGTTAGCGCAAGCTTGGCTAGCGAAAACCAACCCATAAGCTCTAAAAATGCCAGCACGTGATGCTGGCATTTTTGTTACACTCACACCATGAATTATCTCGCCCACCTCTTTCTGGCTCAGCCAACCGCAGATTCCTGCTACGGCAATCTCTTAGGCGATTTCCAAAAAGGCATTGATGTCACTCAGCTACCTCAAGCGGTAAAGAACGGCTTGGAGAATCATAAGCTGGTCGATAAGTTCACCGATTCTCACCCTTGGGTAACAGCGCTCAGACAGACATTCAGCCCCCGGCGACGTCGCTTTGCCGGCATCACGTTAGATGTGCTCTTCGACCACTTTCTCATTCAACACTGGCAACAATTCAGTCGCCAGCCTTTTCAGACATTCTGCGATAACCGCTATGCACTACTGGCAAAACGCCACAATGACATGCCGCCACGCATGCATCAGGTAGTGGGAAGCATGCTGGAGAACCGCTGGTTAGATGTCTATGAGAATGTGGAAGGCGTGGCAATGGCACTAGACAGAACCGCATCACGCATTCGGTTTCGTCATCGGTTTGAAGGCAGCATTGAAGAAATTCTGCCTGCGTATACGCAAATAAATAAGGAATTTCCTGCGTTTTTCAGCGAGCTTGAAGCGCACATAAAAGAAAAGGGGCTCGAGGCCCCTTCTGCGTAATGCGTCTGTGCCTGTAAGACACAGAGCACTTATTTTTCCGGTAAGGTGATATTCAGTTCCAGTACGCTGCAGTCTTCACTATTTTCTAGCTGCACTGACACGTCGTCATCGGCAATATGCACGTATTTGCGGATCACTTCGAGGATTTCTTGTTGCATCATCGGCAGATAATCCGGTTGCGAACGTTTACGACGCTCATGGGCAACGATGATCTGCAGGCGCTCCTTGGCGACAGCCGCAGTATTTGGTTTCCCTTTTTTCAGCAGATAATCGAAAATGCCCATTACTTACCTCCCAGCAGTCGCTTGAAGAAACCCTTTTTCTCAACATCCAGGAAGCGATGAGGCACTTCTTCACCCAACAGGCGTTTCACCGCGTCGGAATAAGCTTTACCTGCGTTCGACTCGGTATCCAGAATAACCGGCGCACCTTGGTTCGATGCTTTTAATACGGCTTCTGATTCCGGGATGACTCCCAGCAGCGGCACAGCAAGAATTTCTTCTACATCGGCAACACTCAGCATTTCTGCAGTGGCAACACGCTCAGGATTGTAGCGGGTTAATAGCAAATGCTCTTTAACAGACTGACCTTTCTCTGCGCGCATGGATTTGCTTTGCAAAATGCCTAGAATGCGGTCTGAGTCACGCACGGAAGACACTTCCGGGTTTGTAACCACGATCGCTTCATCAGCGAAGTACAGCGCCATCTGTGCGCCCTGCTCTATACCGGCAGGAGAATCGCAAATGATGAAGTCGTAGTCTTTCGACAGATCATCAAGTACTTTCTGAACGCCTTCCATGGTCAGTGCGTCTTTATCTCGGGTTTGAGAAGCTGGCAGGATATAGAGGTTATCCGTGCGCTTGTCTTTAATCAGTGCCTGATTAAGCGTGGCTTCTTTATTAATTACGTTTACAAAGTCGTATACCACACGACGTTCGCAGCCCATGATCAGATCCAGGTTTCGCAGACCCACATCGAAATCAATCACCACGGTTTTATGTCCGGCCAGCGCCAGACCTGTAGCAATGGCAGCACTTGACGTGGTTTTGCCTACGCCGCCCTTTCCTGAAGTTACTACAATTATTTTAGCCATTTACTATTCCCCAATAGCATTTGCACCGCGTTAGGATAATGCTTCAATAAGAAGTGCATCTGCGTCTAAATATGCCTGTGCTGGTTTTTTCCAACACTTATTTTGTATGTTTTCCTGCATCACGAAGCGTCCGGCAATAGAAACCAATTCAGCTTCCATATTCTGACAAAAAATTCGTGCCTGCTCATTGCCCTTAACGCCGGCCAGCGCCCGTCCACGTAATGTTCCGTAAACGTGAATATTACCATCAGCGAGAATTTCAGCCCCTTCACTTACGGCGCCCAGAATCACCAGATCACTGCCTTCTGCATAAACTTGCTGACCAGAACGCACGGGTCTGGCAACAATCTTAGCAGGTTTCAGCACTTCTACTGTTTGCGTAACGGTTTCTGCTTGTGCAGGCGCTTCTGTGGGTTCGGGCTGATTTTGTGAAGCTGGAGCCTCAACAGGTTTGCTTTCAGCAAGTGGCTTTTCGCTGATTTTGCTTTGACTAATATCAGCCATGCCCAAATCATTGATGGTAGATTTTAGTCCTTCAGTAACACCCTTTATCGCCATGGGTTGTAAATCATGGCGACGACATAACGCCACCAACAGTTCAAACTCGGTAGCAGACAGCGGCGCATTAAGATGAAGGATCAGTGAAGAGCGGGTGAAAAAGAGCGGCGCACTGGCAATTTTTTCCGCCAGTTGCGATTCAAATTCATCCGGTTCAAAGGAGACAACTTCCAGTACAATACTGGTAAGCGTGGTGCCTTTCATTCGAAAGCACGGTTGAGACATGTAGCGCATCCTGAATTATAATTATAATCCCGCTACAAGCTAGAAATGACAAGGCGGGAACTGATGACACAACTCTATCAAATTCCCGGCTTACGGCAACATAAACGCCCGGATTTACCCCTTGAGCGTTGAAAAATCATACAATATTGTTATTCGCGACCTGCTAGGCCAAGCATTAACAAAGAAAAACCGTCAATTAAACGGTTTCTCTGTCTTCGGGAAACAAGAACAAGCAAAGTCGATTTGCACATTCCGACGCACTGGCAAGGATGTCAAAGCGCCCCTGGGGCGACAATTCGTCAATCCAGTTACCAATTCGCTGTACACTCGTTTGGCAAGGTTTTCTGTCTAGTCCAAAGCGCACCGACAAACTGGCCGCAGCCACTTCCGTTACCAGCGTGGTGTAGGCATCGAACTGCACGGGGTCACGTAAATGTGCGCCTACATTCAAACGCTTTTTATGCCCTGCCCAACGGATTAACAGAGGTAAGATTGCCTGATAGTAGGCCGCCGTTACATGCTTCGCATACAAGCCAGTATCCGGTGGCATTTCAATGTAATCTTCGTTCGGGTGCCATTTCGGCTCATTGCCTTCCCGTACATCTACCTGCAAACGTTCCAGTCGGGCACGCAAGGTAGACAGCGGCTCAACAAAACCTTCTTCATAGGGCATGCCGTTGTAGTCGAGCAATTCACTGGCGTTGTACACCAGCGAAACCCTTCGTCCTTTTTGCGGCGCGCCTTCATCCCCTTCACCTAACGACAGCTCTGCTGAAGGCATAGAGAAGTAATGAAAAACCGGGGCCGGACGGGCATCCTTGCGTAGTTTGAACCCCTGCTTTTTCCACTGGATTTTGGTTGCCCACAGGTTACTGGTGTAACCATAGGTGCGTGAAATCAGTGACAGAATAACCCACGTTAACATTGAGTTATAAGGGACTTTCGAGCGCACATTAAAATGGGCAACAGGTTCTGGCTGCTCTATCCAGCGCAAAATACAGTCGTCATCTTTGGCGACAAGATCCTGCAAAATTGTTTGATAACCAGATTCGTCCAGGTCCCAGCTATCATTATTGAGTAAAACCACATCGGCCAGACTCTGACATCCCGCAACCGGATGACGGCGCAAGAAATAATGTAAACCAAGCGCAGACTCTGCATCTTTACGCATGATGTCCAGATCGTTGATGTACACCACCCAGTAATGCAGCTCTTTCAGCAAAGCTTGAAGTTCGCCGCGGGTGACGCCTTCCCATTGACCCGGTGCCTGCAAGTCAAAAATTTTGCTCACCAATGTTGTGCTATAAGACCCACTGATTTTTTGCAGAATATCCTGGTAGGACAACCCCAGCCATTCTTCAATATCAGCAATTTGTTTACTGATTTCACTTAAGTTTCTGACACTGGCATCTAAACTGCGATCATGGCCAAGAAAATGAATCGGCCTACTGCTGCTCGCGGTTTGTTCAACAAAATGCCAGAAAGGATCTCGACCGTTAAATTTCGCAGACAGTCGCAGCAGCGTTTTGGGGCTGCTTCCTGTTGCAAGGGAACATTCCAGTTGCAACGGGTAACTGTTTCGAAATTGGGACAATGTCAACATTAGCTAATCCTTCTTAGGCTATTCAGGTCTATAAGCGCAAATACGCCCGGCAGAAATCGACCGGTATCCTGATTAGTTTGGAGTGTAGCTAAGGTATGAAATGTGTTCGATATACGAATTGATAATCAGATGTCGATACTGATAAGTACCGATACCTACGCTAAGGTATAGATAAAACAACGCATTGAGAGGAAAGCCTGTTTTATTGCACAAAAAAAGGCCAAAAACGCACTTTGACCTTTAGTGACATTTGCGACATCAGTTTGACGTTATTATTCGTCAGTCGACTGTGCCGTTATCCAGGCTTCAACGTCTTGTCTCACCATGGCCATAGGACGGGCGCCCGGTAGCAAGATAACGTCATGAAATTGTTTGATATCGAACTTATTGCCCAGCGCTTGTCTCGCTTGCTTTTCCAATGCAACAAATTCGAGCATACCCAGTTTATAACCCAGTGCTTGCCCGGGCATGGCCATATAGCGTTCAACTTCTGGCACAACGTCAGATAACGGCGTCCCCGTAGTATCGTGGAAATACGCTATTGCTTGCTCTCTGGTCCAGTGCTTAAAGTGCATTCCCGTGTCGACCACTAAGCGAACTGCCCGGTAAAGTTCGGCTTGAAGACGACCTAAATTACCCAATGGATCGTCGTAATACATGCCCATGTACTCCGCAGCCACATATTCAGAATACAATGCCCATCCCTCGACAAACGCATTGTAAGGCGCATTCTGTCGCATCAGACCGATGTCAGTTTGCGCCATGTTCAATGCGATTTGAAAATGATGCCCTGGTACGGCTTCATGGTAAGTGAGCGTTTTTAAACTGAACTTAGGTACTGCCTTCATATCACGCAGGTTGATCCAGTAGACGCCGGGTCGACTGCCATCCAGGGAAGGCTGGGAATAATAACCTCCCGCTTCACCCGCTTCCGACACCGGCGGAATACGGTCAACCTCTACCGGCTGTGTGGGCAATGTGCCATAGAATTCAGGCGCCCGAGCCATCACCGTTTTCACTTCATCGTTCAGGTAATCAAGGAGTGCCTGACGTCCCTCATCTGTGGCATCAAAAAGCTGTCCAGGAACGTCAGCAAGCGCAAGCATGCGCTCACCAACTGTCCCTTCGGAATAACCGTTTTGCCGCAGAATAGTATCCATCTGTGCAGCAATCCGCTCAACTTCAGATAAACCTAACTGATGAATTTCTTCCGGTGACAATGTCGAATCCGCCAGGAATTTAATTTCATGTAGATAAAATGCCTCACCGCCTGGCTGCGCCCATATGCCGTCGCTGTTACCCGCCTTTTGCTCGCTTTCAAGTACCGCATCTCTGGCACGATTAAACGACGGATAGACCACCGTTGAAACCAATTCACCAGCGTGCTTCACCATGTCGCTTTTAGTTGTCGCATCCAGTTCACTGACCTTTTCAAGCTTGCTCGCAAAAGCAGTTACCAATCCATGAGAGTCGGGCTCGGCGGCCAAAAAGCCATTCAGGTAAGCCAAGGTTTTCGGGCGCAGTTTTTTCGGCAGTACAATACCTTTCGCCTCGTCGGCCTTAAATTTCGCCACCACGCCATCTACAAATGCGCCCATTTTTTCCAGCCGGGTGAGATAGTCCTCGGCATCTTTTTTTGTCGCCACGGCCTGCTGTACCTGCATTACCTTGGGTATATCAATCAATGGGCCCGTGATCTGATTAATAATATAAGGCAGATGCGCACTCCAGGTATCAATATATCCCCCAGGAAAGGTGCGGTCACCGGTATAAAAGTCGAATATGTTAATGAGGATTTGTTGATGCATGCGGTCTTTTTCAGAAAGCAATGTACCATCAACCTCTTTCAGCGCGGTTGCGGCCTGCGCCATACTGCTCTGGAATTGTTCCATACCGGCGACAGAATAATCAGGGAATCTGTCGTTATAACTACCCCCAGCCTGCTGAATCGGCATTGCCAACGTGGTTGACAGCGTCGGATATTGCTCAAAGAAAACCCGGGTGTACGTATCGGCGGTTTCAGTAAGCGCAATGTCCGCTGCTTCTTGCTGCGCGGGCGTCACCTTTGTTTCCTGTTTGGCGGTTTGACTGGCATCGTTACAGCCCGACATCAAGCCGGCAGTGATAAGTGCAATAAAAACGTTGGAGAACTTCATACCTATTCCTTCTTCTTCGTTGTTATCCCATTCTGTCTGAATCTGCTGCACAGCACAGCGTCACTGAACGCAATTCAGGCTGTTTTAAGCGATTGTAAGACACTTTAAATGTAAACATCTGATCTCTTCATCAATCTCCAAGGTACGAAAAAGTTCACAAGTAAAGGAGATTATAAACATGACTAAGCCTGTATTTGGTATCTGTAGCTGGACACTGGGCATTGATGACTTAGACACGCTAATGTCTACCATTGCCAGTATGGGGCTAAATGCAATTCAATACTGCGAAGGAGCCCACGCGCACCCGGCTGAAAAAGTAGTAGCGAGTGCGAAAGAATATAACCTGGCTATTATTGCTAATGATCCTTTTGACTGCGCGCCCGGCGAACAACATGGTGCCGCCACACTGGAAAATGCTATCGCGTTTTACAAGAAGGAAATAGATTTTGCGCACAGCCTCGGATGTTTACAGACATTGCAAGGATTAAGCGCCTGGACTAAAGACTGTAAGGACGATAAAACAGCCTGGCAATTTATCATTGACGCTGTTCAAGAACTGTCCAAGTATGCAAGTGAAAAATCTGTACCTCTGACTTACGAACCGTGCAATTTTTATGAAGTTGCATACGTACATACGGCAGACGATTATCAGCGGCTGATTAAAGACAGCGGCTGCGACAATATCAGTGTATTACTCGACAGCTTTCATATGAATATTGGTGAAAAGCGTCCATTAACCGCTCTTCGACAGTATGGCAGTCGCAACGCAATTTTTCATATTTCGGGATCAAATCGGGAAGGCATCGCCCAAGGCAATATCGATTTCAGCGCTTATAAAGAAGCATTGAAAGATTCAGGATTCGACGGACCGTGTGTATTCGAGTTTGTATTAAGTGTAACTGGTGTCAATGAGCCTCCTCGAAATAAAGAAGAAATGCAAATGATGAAGAATATGGTTATTGAAAGTATGGAATTGTGGAAAAGCTACGGCTGAGCCGTTTTGCATGATGTAAATCAATTAATTACCAGTTACATCGATCTTCAGCGATCATTTTGTTACCTAAAATGACCGGCTAGGCTATGGTTGCACTCTGACTCGCAGATTCTGTAATTGTATGTTCTGGACGCTCTATTCCACCATTGAGAAAACCTTCTTCAATACGTTAACGAAAAAGATTGCGGGCAACATTGGCTTTCTTTTTCTCTGCCAGGTAGCCACCCAGTATCTTTTCTACCTTTATGCACATGCAGATGAAGCAAGCCGTGACACCGCTTTTCTATGGCTAGCCACTATGTTGGTTTTAAACGCGGTGGGCTTTCTGTTCACCCTTTTTTACTTACGCTATTTAATCGTGCGGCCCGTGAGCGCACTCGTTCGCACCTTGGATGAAATCAATCACACTGAGGGCGACTTAAGAACCCGATTGCCAGCGTTTACCCAAGACGAATTCCGCGACTTGTCAAAGGCCTACAATCTGTTTGCTAACAATTTGAACAAATTGTTGAATCGCATCCACGGCGATGCACAGCTTACAGCTTCTAGCAATGCTGCCATGTCGTCACAAATTCATACCACCCGCGACCAAGCCAACCAGCAAAATCACCTGACCCAGGAAGTGGTTGCCGGCACCACCACAGTAACCCAAGGGATAAACGACATTATGCAGGCGAGTAATGGCATGGCACAGAGCAACAATTCAAATCTGCATACGGCATCGCTGGCCAACACCACACTATCTGAATCACAAACGCAGCTGGGCGATATCTCTACGCTGTTATCTTCGTTTTCTCACACTGTGGGTGGTTTGCAGGAAAATGCTGCCAATGTGAAAAGCATTCTGCGCATGGTGGAATCTTTCGCCGACCAAACCAACCTGCTCGCGCTAAACGCGGCCATTGAAGCCGCCCGTGCCGGCGAGGCTGGAAGAGGATTCGCGGTGGTCGCTGACGAAGTGCGCGCATTGTCAGTAAAAGTGACAGACGCCACCCGGCAAATTGATGCCTTTCTTAACGATATGGATTTATTAGTTAATGAGACCCAACGCGAATCAGATTCACTATTAGATGCGTCTTCGAAAATGAAAAACAGTCTGGATAGTACGATGAAAACTTTCAGCGATATGATGACTGACTTTCAGAAAAACAGTGATGAGTTTGACTATATTGCCCGGTCGGTTACGCAATTAAACCGGCAATCTCAACAAACCTTAATTTCAGTCACTACAATAACGGCGTTGGCGGAAGGCATGCAGGAGAAGTTAGTGACGGTAGATACCGAGGCCAGACAAGCACAAACACTGGCCTCTGCAACAACTACACAACTTGCCCGCTTTGTTAGCCAGGCGTGACGAGAGGATTAAGCGAGGCGTAGTTTTGCCTTCGACTTTACAGGTTGAGGGAAGGGATAACTTGAATCAAGAATTAGACGACTGCCATCATTAAACTCATAAGAAGTAAGGGTTTCTGATAACACTTCACATTTATAGCACGTTCGGAAACAGTGTAGCCAAATATGGGATTGCTCTACACTTAACGCTTTGTCGGCCTGGGTTAGACGCATTACAGTCATGGTTGCTCTCCGGGTAAGAATCACATTCTTTCGTCTAACTGCATGCGAAAGATCACATTTTTTTAAAGTAACAATTCCTTTAAGAACTCGCTCTTACACTTGCTAAAAAAAGACTGATAAGTCCGTTGCAGACGCTACTTTAGTCTACACCCACATTTTTGTTCTATTCCAGGAAAGATTACAAGGTTAAGAATAGATCTAAATCAAAATAGTTCGATATCGTTATCGCACATTGTCATGTTCAGAAGTTATATAGTTTTCATTGACAGCAGCATGTCTTTTTCGCGTGCTTAGGGCGGCGAGAATTGCACTGGCAGAATTAAACCGTACGACTATATTTAACGTAGCTATTTTTGTCTGAAAAGATTGTCTGGAAGCCGGACTCGGGGTGGTGAGCTTTAACCAGGAAGATATTCTTAGAAGGGTATAGCATTGTCGTCGGGCTAGCATGAGTTGCTAACTTGACGATCCGGTGCCTCCCTCCCAAAGAAGTAGAAAGTTCATCAGAAGTCCTCCCAAAGTAGGATTTTTTTCCGAAATCCGCTTTCTTATAATGTGATCGAATGTTAAAACATCGTTAATAAACATAGGAGTCGCACCATGTGGACCAAGCCTCAATATACTGAAATGCGTTTAGGTTTTGAAGTTACTCTGTACATCAAAAACCGCTAACAGCCCATACGAGGCAGGCTGTCGTTAAGCCAGCACGCTTCTTCTATGGCATTACAATCGGGTAGTCAAACTGCCTGATTGCTATGAAAAGAGGTTGCCTTTGGCAGCCTTTTTTATTCCGGCTCTTCTGCTCATGCTTTCAGGCAACGACGTTGACAGGTGAACTATGCAAATTCTCGTTTTAGGTTCAGGCGCAGGTGGAGGGTTTCCTCAGTGGAACTGTCACTGCAAAAATTGTAAAGGGCTGCGCGAAGGCAGCATTAACGCCCAGGCCCGAACCCAATCCAGTATTGCCGTTTCAGCCAATAGTGAAGACTGGATACTCATTAACGCTTCGCCAGACTTACGCCAGCAAATTAATCAAACGCCACAATTATGGCCTGCCGATCCCAACCAGCAGCGGGGCACTTCGATTCGTTCCATCGTACTCACCGACAGCCAGATAGACCATACCACCGGTTTGCTTACCCTACGTGAAGGCTTGCCCTTACCGGTTTACTGTACTGATGTGGTGTACGAGGATCTCACTGAAGCGTTCCCGCTGTTCCCTATGCTTAAACACTGGCACGGTGGCCTTCAGCGCCACGGCATTGATACCGAATATGATTCCGCATTCACACCGATAGGCGCAGACGGACTGTCGTTCCGCCCCGTTGTACTGGCGTCAAATGCACCGCCCTACTCTTCATACCGCGACAATATTGTGCCGGGCAACAATATTGGCCTGCACATTAAAGATGAGCACTCTGGTAAGTCAGTGTTTTATGCGCCAGGCTGCGTGCAAGCCAATCCACTGGTTGAAAATATGCTTGAACAGGCAGATTGCGTGCTGTTCGACGGTACCTTGTGGCTCGACGATGAAATGATCAAGAATGGTTTTAGTAATCGCCTGGGTACACAAATGGGACACATGCCGGTGAACGGCGATGATGGCGCGGTAGCCTTGCTTAATCGCTTCGATATTTCCCGCAAGGTGCTTATCCATATTAACAACACCAACCCGGTGTTAAATGAAGACTCCGATGCCCATCAGTATCTTGAAGACAATGAAATAGAGCTCGCCTACGACGGCATGCATATTACGCTTTAAATCCGAGGATTTTTTATGTCAGACAAGCCATGGTCTAAACAAGAATTCGAACAAAAACTTCGCGCAAAAGGCGAGTATTACCATATTTATCACCCGTTCCACATTGCCATGAATAAAGGTGAATGTAGCAAGGAGCAAATTCAAGGGTGGGTCGCGAACCGCTTTTATTATCAGGTTTGTATTCCCGTGAAAGACGCCGCGGTACTGGCAAATTGTCCGGACATGGCTACCCGCCGCAAGTGGATCCAACGCATTCTTGACCACGACGGAGAAGAAGGTGATCCACGTATGGGCGGTATCGAAGCCTGGTTACGACTGGGTGAAGCAGTGGGCATTGACCGCAACGATATGCTGGAAGAAAAGTTTCTGCTGCCCGGCGTGAAATTTGCGGTGGGTGCTTATGTGAATTTCGCCCGCCGTGCATCTTGGGAAGAAGCCGCCTGTTCATCGCTAACAGAAATGTTTGCACCTGAAATTCACCAAAGCCGACTTGATACGTGGCCTGGGCACTACCCGTGGATCGATGAAGCGGGTTTTAGCTATTTCCAGATGCGACTGAGTCAGGCTCGTCGCGATGTGGAACACGGTCTGCAAATTACGCTGGACCATTTTGTGACTCGCGCCCAACAGGAAAAAGCCTTGAACATTCTGCAATTTAAGCTGGATGTCTTGTGGTCGATGGCTGATGCTATCAGTCTGGCCTACGAGTTTGATCGTAAGCCTTTCACCGGCATTGCCGATCAGTCAATCTGTCACAAGGGGCTGTTATGAGCCAAGTACCTAAACGCAACCGACTTTACAAACTACAATTTGAAAAAGCACAGGACAGCTATGTTCTGCTTTATCCAGAAGGCATGGTGAAGCTGAATCCCAGCGCGGCAGAAATTTTGTTACAAGTGGATGGCGAAAAGTCAGTTGACGACATCATCATGTCACTCAAAACCAAGTTCCCGGAAGCGCCAGATGACATCGGCGATGATATTACTGCGTTCCTGAGCGATGCCGAAAGCAAAGACTGGGTTCACTATGTCTGAGATTAACAACGGTCAAAGCGAAACACGGGTTATCGAAGCGGGTCCGCCACTTTGGCTTTTAGCAGAAATCACCTACGCTTGCCCGCTGCACTGTGCCTATTGTTCTAACCCTCTGAATCTCATCGACAAGAAAGACGAGATCGGTACGGAAGACTGGCTTCGCGTGCTGTCGGAGGCCCGAGACATGGGAGCTGTACAACTGGGGTTCTCCGGCGGTGAGCCTTTACTGCGCAAAGATTTAGAACAAATGGTCGCACATGCCAGTGAGTTGGGCTTCTATACCAATCTGATCACCTCCGGCATTGGCATGACCGAAAAACGTATCGCGGGGTTAAAAGACGCCGGCCTTGATCACATTCAGCTAAGTTTTCAGGCTGCCAATGCAGAAGCCAACGATTTGATCGGTAATCGTCGTCATTCCTTCGCGCAGAAGCTGGAAGTTGCCAAGCTGATTAAGCAATACGAATACCCGATGGTACTGAATTTCTGTTTAACGGCGCAAAACATCGACCAGATTGATGATGTACTAGCCCTTGCTACCGAGTTAGACGCCGATTTTGTAGAACTGGCCACCGTGCAGTATTACGGCTGGGCCTATGTAAACCGTGATCAATTGCTGCCATCGAAGGTCACCCTTGAAGAAGCGGAAGCTAAGGTCAATGCGTTCCGTGACAAGCAGAATGGTAAGGGACCTAAGTTTATTTTTGTTTCACCGGATTATTACGAAGATCGTCCAAAAGCCTGTATGAATGGCTGGGGCTCTACGTTTCTCACCGTGACGCCGGATGGGTCAGCCCTGCCCTGTCACAGCGCGAAAATTTTGCCTATGACGTTCCCGAACGTGAAAGACAAATCGCTGCAGGACATTTGGTATCAGGATTTCTCATTCAATAAATTCCGCGGTTACGACTGGATGCCATCGCCTTGTCGCGATTGCGATGAAAAAGAGAAAGACTTTGGCGGCTGTCGCTGCCAGGCTTACATGTTAACTGGCGACATGTATCAGGCCGATCCGGTGTGCAGTAAATCACCGCATCACCACACCATAGAGGCGGCCATTGAAAGCGCAGCAAAACAGCATGATAAAAACGTGATTCTGCGGGACCCAAAAAATAAGATAGATATCGTCACGGTATAATTAATGACCCAAGAAGCCCGGACGTCAGCAAACACTAAGATATTGCTATGCCCCACTGACTTGCCGGGTTTCAGTGCGGTATTTGCCGTTGCCACACCTATTCCTGATGCCTCGGGCATTGCCCACGTGGTCGAGCATCTGGTGTTTCGTTCATCTACCCGATACCCCGAAGCACATAACCTGTTTGCCGCATTAGCCCTGCTTCCGGTAAAAATCAACGCCAGCACGCTGGCTGGCATTACCTACTATTTTATAGAAACCGCACATGAGCCTCTGTTTTACCAAGCATTGGAATTTGTTTACGCCGGGCTCATTCACTGCACCTATCGCAGCGATGACATAAAGCGAGAGAAAGACGGCGTTATCTTTCAAGAATTAACATTTCGTGAGCGCCAGCCTGGCTATGAGGCACATATTACTGATTTAATGACACAAGGCAGACACACGGAAGCCGTGGCCGGGGGCTTTAGCGGTGGACTCGCACAACTCACCGAGTCGGCGATAAATACATATAAAGCGACCTGCTACTCCCCGCAAAACATCACCCTTCTGGTTAATAACGGTGATATTCATAACATTACCACGCTACTTGATATTGCCGCCGCACAGGCAAGCATTCGGCCATACACTAATTACGACACCGGGGATGGTAACTTCGGGGATAATAACTCCGGGAGTGAAAGCGCCAGGCAAAAGCAGCACCCAACAGACACCAATGGCAGCAACACCACACGTAAAGAACAACCCCGCCCTGAACAAAGCAAAATGCTCTCTAGAGGGATTGCTGCGCTTATTGAATGTTTCATTAATGAAGGGATACAAACAGATTCTGCGGAGAGTTCATACTATGAAAACACAGAAATCAGTGTGCCATTTGAATATCTCAATAGCACCAGAGCCGCCTTGTTCCCATCAGTCATGACGAACAACCAGGCTTCGTTTGTGCGTGAAGCCAAAAGCAGCGGACAGTTTCCCTTCAATACGTTACCCGCGCTACCCAAGTACGTGCTAAATAACTGGGAGAGATTTCACCCTTTTCTTCAGGTAACAAATGCGCACAACGACTGGTACTACGCGTTTCCAATGGCCGACAAAATTCTCCCCCGCTTAGAAGCACTGCTGATGAGAGAGAAATTTTGGTCACCTCGCATTAGTGGTGATTGTTATGCGCAGGGCATTGGGCTGCACGAAAAAAATGTGGTGATATACGCAATCAATGATGCGGCCGCCGCGAACAGAAAAGCCTTTTGTGAACAGTTGCGCACACAACTTTTTGATGTTTGAATTTTCACCTGTTTTTTTGCATCGACAAACGTGAAACCATTGCCAGGTCAACCTCCTGCAGACATAATGCGATTCAAAGCAGGCGCTTCCTCACAGCGCTCTGTCTGCGCCAAATTGCTACCGCAACGATTCATATAACCACTTCTTAAAGGACGACTGCTTTAATGACCAGCTATTTCCTGCAGGCATTTATCTACCTTGTTGCTGCTGTAATTACTGTACCCATGGCGCGTCGCCTGGGTCTCGGTTCTGTGCTGGGCTACCTGGTTGCTGGCGTGGTCATTGGTCCGGTTCTACATTTAGTCGGCGATGAAACAGAAGCTATTCAACATTTTGCTGAATTTGGCGTGGTAATGATGCTGTTTTTAGTAGGGCTTGAACTCGAGCCAAAGTCATTATGGGCAATGAAAGCAAAGTTGTTTGGTCTTGGCGGTATTCAACTTCTACTCACTACCATTGCCATCACCTTTCTCGCACTTGAGTTAGGACAGCCTTTCTCGGTATCGCTCACTATCGGACTCATTTTCTCACTTTCATCAACGGCCATCGTACTACAAAGCTTTCAGGAAAAAGGGTTGGAACAAACGGAAGGCGGTAAAAACGCTTTTTCAGTGTTGTTGTTCCAGGATATTGCCGTTATTCCCATGTTAGCGTTAATTCCGCTATTGGCGCTCCCCGAGCTCATGGCTGCGGGAAATACAGCCGATGCCTCTGCACACAATTACAGTTTGGTTGAGGGTTTGCCTGCCTGGCTCTATGCCATTGTGATCATGGGCTCAGTCGCCGTGGTAACCGTAGGCGGTCACTATCTCAGCCGTCCGTTATTTAAGTATGTGGCATCGTCAGGATTGCGGGAAATTTTTACGGCAACATCCCTCATGCTAATGGTGGGTATTGCAGCACTGATGAGCCTGGTTGGGCTATCCCCGGCGTTAGGCGCTTTTCTGGCTGGAGTAATGCTGGCAAACAGTGAATTCCGTCATGAATTAAAGTCGAATATTGAACCGTTCAAAGGTTTACTGTTGGGGCTCTTTTTTATCACCGTGGGCGCGGGTATCGATATGCAACTGCTCACGGAAAAGCCAATGATCATTCTGGCACTTACGGTGAGCGTAATGCTGATCAAAGCTGTCATTTTGTTTATTGCTACTTTGTTATTTCGTATTCAAGGGCCTAACCGCTGGCTTTTCTCACTCAGCCTCGCGCAAGCCGGTGAGTTTGGTTTTGTGCTACTGAACTTTTCGTCGCAAAATTCCGTGTTGCCTCCTGAGCTCGTTGAGATCTTGTCCCTCGTCGTCGCTTTTTCCATGTTTCTCACTCCGGCGTTGTTCATTCTGTTTAGTTATGTGATTCTTCCTGCCTATACCAATAAAAGTAATCGGCGTCAGCCCGATAGCATTGATGACTACGGCACGGTCATCATTGCTGGGATTGGCCGCTTCGGTCAAATTGTTAACCGGTTGCTGCTGGCCAACAACATTAAAACCGTGGTACTAGATGTACGTGCCGAGCAAATAGACAACATGCGCCGCATTGGTACTCAAGCTTATTTTGGCGACGCTGCCCGGCCAAGCATGCTGCACACCGCAGGCATAGACAAAGCTTCCATGCTGGTTATTGCCATTAATGATAAAGAAGCTGCCATCGAAATGGTGAAGTACGTTAAACACGCATTTCCCCGGGTGAAAGTGCTTTCTCGGGCATTTGACCGCGGTCATGGATATCGTTTACGCCAGTCTGGAGCAAACTTCATTGTATCTGAAACTTACCACTCTGCCCTCGCCATGGGTGCCGAAGCATTACGTTCGTTAGGCATTCACGCCGTGCAGGCAGAAAAGCAGGTTGCAGCCTATAAACGCATTGAAGACAAGCAAAGCGATACGCTATATGAAGCCTGGTTAGACGATGCCAGCGGCGAGCGCATCGATAACAACTACATCAAGCTGTTTATTCAACTGGAAGCGTTAATTCAGCAAGCCCTAAAAGAAGCTGAACAAGAAGCGAATTCTGCGTTGCATGCCAAAGAACAAGATCCGCAGGCTCGCGCTATGGAAAAAGAACAGTAGTCATAGTCTGATTAAATAGCTCAACAACAAGGATTGCAATCATGGAGATAAGC
This sequence comes from Alteromonas sp. ABV4_515, assembly GCF_056160345.1. Lineage (NCBI taxonomy): Bacteria > Pseudomonadati > Pseudomonadota > Gammaproteobacteria > Alteromonadales > Alteromonadaceae > Alteromonas > Alteromonas sp. ABV4_515. Next base: position 513,750 of record NZ_JBSWWZ010000002.1, on the reverse strand, counting down.
CAGGAAAAGGTAGTAAGTCGCGACATCATTGCCCTACTCGAAGAGCACCTCGCAGATATGCACGCTACTTCACCACCCCAAAGCGTACATGCACTTGATGTAAGTGCGTTACAGGCAAAAGATGTCTGTTTTTTTACCGCTCGGGAAAATGGCGTGTTGCTCGGATGTGTGGCGGTAAAGCAACTGTCAGCTATGGACGCCGAACTTAAATCTATGCGTACAAGTCATGCAGCAAGGAATCGCGGTGTGGGTGCGGCATTGCTAAACGCCGCGCTAGCGTTTTGCAAACAACAAAAATACTCGTCATTAAGCCTGGAAACTGGCACCCAGGATTACTTTAGTGCTGCCCACCGGCTATATCATCGTCATGGATTCAGCGACTGTGGGCCCTTCGGGAATTACCATGACGATCCGCACAGTCGTTTTATGACTATTGCCATAGCCAGAACTTGCAAAAAAGCCGCTACTGATAGATAGGGGCGTTTTTATTCCTGTTCCGTAAATGCTTCTGCTTTTCTGATCCGCGATTGAATGGCCGGATGACTGGAAAACCAGCTATCCATGGTTTCGCTAGCGGAGGGGCGCAGTTCACTCAACTTTTTCATCGCATCAGCAAACGCCATAGGATCTTCACCGGCATTACGTAACTGACGTAATGCGAATTCATCGGCGTCTGCTTCGTGGGCTTGCGTAAATTTGTTATTTACCACCGTGGAACCAATGCCGAAAAACGCCTCCAGCGATCCGCTAATATCACCAAAGAAATAGCTCACGGCCAGTGTGGCAAACAACGATTCTGCAACCAGTTGCATAGAATGGTTGTTTTCTACATGACCGACTTCATGAAGAAAAATAGCATTTAATAACGCTTGGTCTCCATCGACCAGCGCTATCATTTCATCAGTAAAAATTATCGTGCCATCAGGTAACGCAAAAGCATTAGGGCCAATTTGCGGCGCATGGCGAAACTGAACACTAAAAACCTTGTGATTCGTACTGATGCTATCTTTCACATCGTAGAACCCTGTACGTATTTTTTCCTGCTCAGTTACATCCAGCTCTGACGGGTTTAGCAAAGTCGCATCTAAAGCGGATAACGATTGCTGCGAGGCAATGACTTTGGCCTTGTCTGGCACCAGGTTAGCGAAGTGCACCGCAGCCCAGGGCATTAACCAGCCAAACACAAAGTAAAGTAACGCTGGCACCAGCACCACACTGCCGAAAATCCAGCGCCGGTTAGTTTCTAATTTAGCAACCCCACCTTGTTCGCCGTCCAGCCATTGATTTAATAGCTCAGATTGGTCACAGACAAGCTGCTCCCGTGTTGGTAAGCGGATTTCCCTGGGTAACCGCCCCAGTTTAGGCGCGGTATCAAGAGAATCGAGGGTAAACACCCGTGCTTCACCGACATTATCGGTAATCACCATGTTTTGGGCATCAAGCATAACCGAGACGGTTGAAGACTCCGCACTTTGTTCAGAATAAAGCTGACCGGTGATCACGTCGTCTACCCGAGCGCTATATCGACATCGAACAGGTTTGCGGCTTCTTCTCCAACCGCTTCAGCACTGTTCCCTCTCGCCGCCATTACCTTTTCAGGTTCGGCCAACACATCGACATTTGATACGCTAGCGTACAATTGCGCCTTGCGGATTTTGGCCCAGGGAATAGCAAACCCAAGGCTGAAAATAATGGCCAGGGTATTAGTGACTCTAAGTTTGATCAGTTCCCACATTGCTAACGACGATTTAAAACCTGCTACGCCATCAAGTTCAGTGGCGCTGAATATATGATTACGGATCCGCGGTGTATAAAAACTGCCGGCAATGATAAAGGTAAGAAAGTACAGCGCTACGATACCGAAACCCAGCACGTTAGTTACACTTTCTGTATCTGAAGCTGTCATCACACTGGTAACACCAATCACGATACCGCCAACCATCATGATAACCATGCCTATTGCAGCAGCAGCGATACCCGTTCCGAAGTATTCACCGGTGTTGAGACGCGGCTTAAACTGGCGGTCGCCATACCAGGAACCCTCCAGCAAATATTCGTCCATCTTTTTCAAGTTGATAGGAAGGAGCAGGTACAGCGTGCACAAACTGATAATGGGCCAGACTAAAAAGACCATATAGGCCCGACCGATTCGACCTCGAAAACTAAAGCGCACATTGCGGTAGGCTGTCATACGCAACCGGAAACGATAGCTAAGTACAATCAGTACCGGGGCAAGCAAAGCCAATAGGCCCGCCACAATCAGACCGGCGGCCGGGCTAATATAACCGGCAAGAAAATAGCTGGCGAACAGCACTACGGCAATAATTCTGCCTTTTAATATTTGCAGCGGTTCTGCCAGGTAAGAGAAACGATGACCGTCTAGTTCTGTGTTGCCGTAAAAGTAGCGGTTAGTCCGCACCTTCGCCCAGGCAGAATAGATACCCAGGGTAACAATGGTCAGCAGTAAGTTAACTATCCAGATTGAAAAAAACTCAGACGTGATACCAAGAAATTTAACGGGTACCGTTCGCAACACGGTTTTGGCGGGTCGAGTTACACCGGCTGCTGTAACCACGTCGGTTTCAGGCGTTGATGCTGCAAGCGGTTCTTCTGCGGCCAGTGGCTGGGCACTTTCCCTTGCTGAAATAACGTGTTCAAGTTGTTCTATTTGCTGTTGCTGGGTTGTCGAAGGCGTGTTGGCTTGTTCCGAAACAAGTTGTTGGTGTAATTCTTTTATTTCGGCCAGCGTATAGCTGGAATAGTCGCTAGGCTTATCCATAGTTTTATTCTCTACTGCTTATTCATTCCATTGAGCGGGCTACCCCGCCCCTTAACATTACGCTTAACCAACAAAACCGACAAGTTTTTTCCCTGTTCGGCTGCCTGGGATGAGGTATAGTTAAGGTACTATTCCAGCTTATGGTTACTGCTGGCTGACGCTGCTTTAAGGAAAAATCGATGAAACAATCCATTGCTCTAACACTCTCATCATTCATGCTCGTTGCACTCCCCGCTTTTATGGTTGCAGCAACCGAAGAAGATAACGCGTCAGCACAAGCCACTACCATGGAAGTGCATAAAAGCCCGACGTGCGGTTGCTGCAAAAACTGGATTGCTCATATGCAGGAAGCGGGCTTTGCCGTTTCTCCCGTTGATCATGCCAACCTGTTCTCATTAAAGATGGAGGCGGGCGTACGCGAGCAATACCAGTCTTGTCACACCGGCATTATCGATGGCTACGTATTTGAAGGCCATGTACCGGCCAAGTTTGTTCAGCAATTTCTGCAATCACCGGCAGCAGACGCCATTGGCCTTTCTGTGCCGGCAATGCCTGTGGGTACACCTGGAATGGAAATGGGCGGCCGCTTTAGCCCCTATGACATCCTGCTTCTAAAGAAGGATGGAAGCGCAGAGGTTTACGCCAGCATTGCCAGTTACGATGAGCAATTTTGATTACAAAAACGATCCCCTTATATTCGATGGTGCTGTAGTCAGGCGTGAAACAGCACTAATCGAGGCGCGCTTTCACTTTGAATTTGATGATAAATTCAACGCCTTTGTTTTCCTCGCTGTTACAGGTAATCGAGCCACCAAGGGCATTGGTAATAATATTATAAGTAATATTCAGCCCAAGCCCGGTGCCACCATGACTGCGGTTAGTGGTAAAAAACGGGTCAAAAATGCGGCTTAAATTTTCTTTACTAATTCCCCTGCCATCGTCGCGATATTGCATCATGAACATATTATCTTCTTGTTCACTAATCCCAATGTAGATATTGCCAGAGTCGCGGTCTTTAAAACCATGATTGACGGAATTCATAATAAGGTTAGTGACCACTTGGGAAAGCAGGCCTGGGTTGGTCACGACATTAATATCATTGCGGCACTCCGTTGCTACGACCACTTTCGCTTTGCGTAACACAGAACTTAAACTGTAGAAGATTTCATCGAGATACTGATTAAGATTTACCTCCCGGTCTTCTTCACTGGTCTGATCCACCGCCACCTGTTTAAAGCTACGCACTAACTGCGCTGTTCTATCAATATTTTTCTTAATCATGCCCGCCAGTTCACTGGCGCTATTAAGATAATCCTCGAAGTCATTTTCCGTTAGATTTCCCTGTTCGTATCGGGTTTGGATATCGCGACATTCTTCCATTAATTGGGTAATACCGGTGAGTCCTATGCCCACCGGCGTATTAATCTCATGAGCAACACCCGCCACCAGCGATCCCAAGCTGGCCATTTTCTCTGACTCGACCAATTTACTCTGTGCCAGCTTCAGACTTTCAATGGTTTCAGACAAGCTGCGGTTAGTCGCCTTTAGCGCTTCGTTCCTGCTTATTATTTTTTCTTGCAGCGCTTTCTTTTCTGAAATATTACGGGTAATAGCATAGATGGCGGGGCCACCATTTAGCTTTATCTCTATCACAATAATTTCAGTCCAGAACAGCGAACCATCAGCCCGTTGATGCTGCCACTCCAGCATCTTGTTTCCATAGCCAGCTACCTGTTTTGCATTGTCTGCTACCATATCTTCAGAGCGACGACCGTCCGCTTGATACTCTGGTGATAGATCCATTGGCGTGAGGCCGAGGATTTCCTCTTTGCTGGAATAGCCGAACATATCTAACAGGACTTTATTGCAATCGATGAACTTGTGATCAATGAGCAGGCTCAGCCCATCTTGAGATTCATTAAATAAGGTCTCAAAGGTATTTTTCTGCTCTTTCAGCGCCAGCTCAAAGGCTTTACTTTCAGAGATATCACGCCAGCTCGCATAAATGACCTCCTCACCGTCCATAGTCATTTGGGTGAGAATAATTTCTACCCAGAGTGCATCGCCATTAAAACGTTTGATGATCCATTCAAAACGCACGCTGCCTTCCTGATGACAACGGGCCACCAGGGCGAGCCCTTTAGTTACCGATAAGGTGCCGTCGTGTTGTCGCGCTGGGGAAAAGTCGAATGGGGTTTTACCAATAAAATCATCTCTATTGTCAACGCCGACCAGCGTTAACATAGACGCATTACAGTCGATAAACACTTCGTCTTTAAAAATTGCCAGACCATCTTTCGAATTTCTGAAAACAGCTTCGAATCCGTTCTCACAATTGTTTACATCATTCATCAAGGCAAACCTGCAAAAAGTCAGTGGCGGCATCAAAAAGACGCCCCTCAACAGCAAAAAAATAGATCGTACTTAGCGGCTAAGATTCTTGTTTAAAATTAGCAAAGACCAGCGAGTTTGCCACCTTCTGCAATGGGTTGTTCGTTTAATAGGTTTACCAGGTCCGCATTTGAGAACGTTGAACGCTGCTTAGCTGTAAAGAATTATCTAATACGTTAAGTTTTTATATCTTTTTAGCAAAACGTAAAATTAGTTTAAAAAGTGCATGAACCTTAATGAAAAGCGGGCGTAGAGAATGTAACCCTCTTGGCCTGCTTTTTTAAGGATGAGGCATGAAAAGGTCTTTCTCCCTTATTGCACTTAGTTTATCGATTACTGCCTGTGGTGGCGGTGGTGGTTCTGACAGCACCCCAACAACACCGGTAACACCTACACCCACTCCGACAACCTATACGGTTACCGTTACCACCAGCGATGGCGGCTCATCTTCAGTCACCAGTGAAGCGGTAAACGAGAACAGCACGCTGTCAATCACACTTACGCCAGACTCGGGCTATGAACTCACCCGTGCTGAAGGCTGTGACGGCACACTGAACGGAACCACCTACACCACAGGGGCAATTACTGCTGCCTGTACTGTGTCCGCCACCTTTTCAGAAATCGACACCACAGTAAATGTTACCAGCGCTGAGCTAAGCGGCGGTGTGCTTTACCCCAGTTCTGTGACGACGCAGCAAGGTGAGCGTGTATCGATGACACTGGTACCCGATGTAACCAACATGATAGATGCGGTAAGCGGCTGTAACGGGTCATTGAAAGGTAACGTGTATAGCTTTACCGCCAGCGAAAGTTGTGAGGTTAGCGCAACCTTTACTCCCCAATCTGATACTACAACCCGTAGCAGCACTGGCGGTCAGAAAACGCTGGTATTGCCAGTGTCATTCGCAGGGCGCGATAGCCTTGAAGACTTTGGCACAGATGATCTGACAGCCCTGTTCATTACAGATGACGATGCAATTAATCAGTATGTGGTGAATGCGTCGGAAGGCGCTGCGTGGTTAGAGCCTCACGTGATGTCGAACTACACCCTTACCGCAACCGACACCACCAGCAGTGGCGAAACATATGGCTTTTCCCTTATTGATAACGAGGTAATGTTAGGCGATGCGCAGTTGCAGGAGATCTACGCCTGGATTGCTGAAAACGTGGAAGACTACACCAGTTTCGACCGCCTCATTACTGTTATTAACGACAGTCCGAATACGCCTTATGTTTGTTATGCCTCGCTAAATCACAGCAATGTACTGGAAAGCTGGGACCATTACGCGGCGTATACGGCAAGTGAATGTGTTAGCAAAGCTACGCTGTTGCACAACTTAGGTCATACCTTTGGCATGCGTCATGCGAATGCCAGTCGTTGTGAAACCTTGCCAGCCTCAAGCTTTGCTTACCGCAGTACAGAGGACTGCGCAGAAGATGGCGATGAAAGCCCCTTTCCTATGGGTGACATCGACGATCATGAAGCTGCATTTACTGCCCCTATGCGTAATTTAGCCGGTTGGCTTACCACCGATAACGTGATGATTGCCACGGCTGCAAGCGACGTGGATTTAGCGCAATCATCGTCACCCGCAGGTGGCGTGCAACTCTTGCGCGTACCCTATGCCCGAGACGCCAATGGTGATGCGGTATACATTAACTTTGAAGTGAAAACCCCCATTGGTCCTGATGCTTCACTGTTTGAAGAAATTGACTCAGATGCTGCGTATCAACTACTGGTTTCCATCCCTCAAACCCGAAATACCACCGGCACCAATAGCCCGTTAGATGCGCTTTATCTTATGACAGAAGATGAAACGACATTAGGCATTTCAGAAGATTACGTTGATACCTATCGCGGTATTACAGTGAATGTGAACGGCACCCAGGGCACCGGTGAAGCACTGACTGTCAGTTTGTCGGTAACACCACCCGCACTCATTCCCCAACCGGCATTATCGACCCTACCCGGGGCGGCTGCGAATGAAACCGTTACCGTTATGCTCACCAATGAATCTGACAGTGCGGTTAGCGGACTTAGCGAAACTCTGGACGGGTTAAATGCGGCTTATTTCACTATTCAGTCGTCTACCTGTGCTGGCGCAACATTGGCACCAGATGCAAGCTGCGCCGTTGTCGTTGCCCGCACGTCGAACAATCCAGCATTGGCGGCAGTACGCTTTAGTTCAGATAGCGGCGCCGTGCAGCAAGCAGAAGTCGAGGCCATTGCGATAAATCAAACCTACGACAGTGCAGCCACACTGGAATGGATGGCACTGAGTGACTACCCGCGAATGTCACTGTTTGAAGCGGTCGCCTTCTGCGAACGCCGGGAAGATGGCGGCAACACGGATTGGCGCGTTCCGATGCAGGAAGAACTCAACGCGGCGTTCGTAGAAAGCGCCACGCCACCACTGGATTTAGGCTCTACCACCTATGATCGCTATTTCTGGTCGGTGTCTATTGCAGCGGATCTGTCGATGAATACGTTGGCAGTAACGTCTGAAGGAAACAGTATGGCTGATTCACCGCGCAGTTCTATTCGACACGTGGTGTGTACCCGCACACTCTAATGTGTTGGGAATATAGATAGCAAGAACAGGCGTGCAGCAAAAACTGCGCGCTTTTTTATAGCCTGTATAGCTAACACACCATAATATCCAGAAGTAAACTCACGTCAACTGGTTTGTCCAGTTGACCTATCCAAAGCAAGCTGGCATGCTTAACTAACAATTCATTAACTTTATACCTTATGGCCGACAGCTCACTTCCGTCGCAAGAGTCGCTTTTCATTACTGACAAACACCATCAGCTTCACTTGAGGCACATTCATAAAAATGACAACTGTGCGCCGGTGCTGATGATTCACGGCGCTATTGAAAACGGTAAGATTTTCTACACTGAGTCTGGCAAAGGTCTCGGCTGCTATCTCGCAGAACAAGGTTTTGATGTTTTCGTGGCAGACATGCGTGGTCGAGGGAAAAGCACACCACCTATCAGAGACGATCAGGCACACGACCAAACCGACCAAATCACCCGCGATATACCGTTGATGATTGAGTTTATCTGGCAGCGCACGGGGCAACCCGTCCATATTATTTGTCATTCCTGGGGCGGCATTCTGGTGGCTTCTGCCCTCGCCCGCTTTCCAAAGCTGGTTGAGAAAGTGCGCAGCCAGGTGTGTTTTGGCAGTAAACGCAGTGTGTACGCCAGAAATCTCGAAAAGCTGATAAAAGTCGACTTGATCTGGAAGTGGTTGTCCCCCCTCATTGCCAGACACAAAGGCTACCTACCGGCCAAACAATACAAAATAGGCTCCGATGACGAAACCCGGGAGTCGTTAAGACAAAGTGTGCATTGGGTTAAACACACCCCGTGGCGAGATATTAAGGACAGTTTTGACTATGCGGCAGCAGCGGAATCTACCACCTGGCCACCAACCTGGCACATTGCAGCCGTGGCCGATCATGCGTTGGGACACCCTGAAGATATCCGCCGGTTTATCCGTGAGACGGGAAATACTGACAGCTTTTTCACTTTACTGAGTAAAGCCAATGGCAATGCTTTGGATTACGATCATATCAATATGCTTACTCATCCTGCCGCCAGAGAAGACCACTTTCCAGACTTAGTGGCGTGGTTGAAAGAACGCTAAGCAAACTGCGGTGACCATTAATAAACAAACAGCCGTGAGCCAACGAGAAACAAACAGCTAACAGGGCTGGCGGGGCTGGCGATATACAGCCTCATCCGCCTCTTCACATTGGTTCGCGACTATCAACCAGGACTAGCGGGACAAATTCACCACTACACGTCCGCGCACTTTTCCTTCCAGCAGTTGTTTACCGGTTTCAATAACCTCACCAAGCCCAATTTCATGTGAAATCTCAGCCAGCAAATCATCATCAACCAGTTCTGCTAGTTTCGACCATGCAACTTCCCGATCTTCCAGCGGACGCATCACACTGTCGATACCGGCTAATGTCACGCCGCGTAAAATAAATGGCATCACAGTGGCAGGTAAATCATATCCCTGTGCCAAACCACATGCGGCGACGATACCGCCGTAACCTGTCGATGCGCAAACATTTGCCAGGGTATGACTTCCTACTGAATCGATGGCTGCAGCCCACCGCTCTTTTGCCAATGGACGGCCTGGCTCAGACAAGGTATTGCGGTGGATGATCTCCGTGGCCCCCAGCTTTTTCAGGTAATCAGCTTCTTCCATGCGCCCGGTAGAAGCCACTACGGTATAGCCAAGCTTCGCCAGCAGTGCCACGGCAAAGCTGCCAACCCCACCGTTAGCGCCGGTAACCAATACTTCGCCGCTGCCCGGCTCAATGCCATGATTTTGCAGCGCCATCACGCACAACATAGCCGTATAGCCCGCAGTCCCAATTGCCATTGCATGCCGTGGTGACATTCCCTCGGGCAACTTAATCAGCCACTCATTCTTCAACCGGGCCTTTTCCGCCAGACCGCCGCAGTGCGTTTCTCCTACACCAAAGCCATTTAACAATACTCTATCGCCAGGCTGAAAACGTGAGGAGCCCGACTGGGTAACGGTTCCCACTAAATCCACCCCCGGGATCATCGGGAATCGCCTTACTACTGGACTTTTTCCGGTAATCGCGAGGCCATCTTTGTAGTTCAGAGTGCTATACATCACATCAATACTCACATCCCCGTCCATTAGCATGTCTTCGCTAATGCTGGTAAGTTCGGCCTGATAATTATCGTCCACTTTGTCGATAACGATTCCTCTGAACATATTTCCTCCAATATAGACTGATCGTCTATTAACTGATAAATAAAAAGCCGCCCTACTTTGGTAAACCGGCTAAATAGAACTTCGAATAGCTTGCCAATGGGCGTGCTGACTTTTCCAGTTTGGCCCGGCTTACTGCGCCCTCCCAACCAGTCCAGAACACTTCTGCCAGCCAATCGCAATCGGCATGCGCCGCTAATTCTCCTGCATCAATAGCTGCTTGCAAACAATCGCGAAGATGTTCCTGCCACTCAGTAAATATCTCAATTAAGCGGCCACGAAAACTTTCTGGTAGTGAATCGACTTCCTGCCCTAAATTGCCGACTAAGCAACCTCGGGTGAAATCATGCTTCTTCATGCCTGCTGATGCATCATCTACAAACAAAGCGACCCGAGCCAGGGGCGCAACGCTCTCATCATTGAGTGTACGCTGTAGCTTTTCGGCAAAGTAGCTGGCATAGCTGTTTAACACTGCATGACCGAAGGATTCTTTACTGGCGAAATAAAAATAAAATGAGCCTTTGGGTACACCGACTTTTTTCAGGATCGTATCAATACCCGATGCTGAAAATCCAAATTCAGTCAGGTGTTCAAGGCCGCTGCGGATCAATTCAGCCCGGGTGTCGGTGTTCTTTCGTCCAGCTTTAGGCGGACGCCCACGTCGCGGCTTTCTGTTAACAAGCTCAGTGCCAGATGACTTGGCGTCAGAAGGCTTTGTGCCAGAAAGCTTTTCTTTAGAAGATATGTAAGTACTCATGGAATACATATTAGACCGATCGTCTATTTAATTGCAAAGAATATTTTTTGCCAATAAACATACTCGCTCTAAACAACCTCACTACTTTTGCGTGCGCGTAAGGTAAACTACGCAGCCTGATTTACAGCGGTCCAGCGACCGTGCGCTGACGTTTCAATTAAAAGGTTGTTTCTGTGTTTTATCTTTCCGCTGTCACAGTATTGTGGGCGCTTTCATTCAGTCTTATTGGTGTATACCTTTCTGGTCAGGTAGACAGCTATTTTGCAGTGCTTACCCGTATTGTGTTGGCGGGGGCACTCTTTCTCCCGTTTTTACGGCTTGGTGGTCTGCCACGTCCATTTATTCTGGGCATGTTAGGCGTAGGCGCATCGCAATTTGGTATCACGTACGTTTGTTTGTACCAATCGTTTACTTACCTCACTGTACCTGAAGTGTTGTTGTTCACTATTTTCACACCGCTTTATGTTTCCTTGTTCAACGACATTCTGGCCCGGCGCTTGTCCGTGCCCGGACTGGTTTGTACGGCAATCGCTGTAGCAGGTGCGGCGGTTATTCGCTACGACGACGTAAGCAGTAATTACGTCACCGGATTTCTTATTTTACAGTTAGCCAATCTTACCTTTGCCATCGGCCAAGTTGGCTACGCCCGACTTATGCGCCATTATCAGCCTAAAACGCCGCCCTGGCGTAGCTTCGCACTGTTTTTCATTGGCGCGTTAATTGTTGTACTGCCGTCGTGGTTAATGTTTGGCGATGCCGACAAACTGCCGTCCACCACCACGCATTGGACAGTACTGATTTGGCTGGGTGTAGTGGCTTCTGGCCTGGGCTTTTATTTCTGGAACCTCGGCGCAGTAAAAGTGGATGCGGGCACCTTGGGCATCATGAACAATGCACTCATCCCTGCGGGTCTTATCATTAACGTATTGGTATGGAATCGTGATGCAGATTTAGTTCGCCTTTGTTTAGGCGGAGGCATTATCGTGGCGTCATTATTGATTAATGCGCATTGGAACAAGCGCCTTCGACTATCTCAACAGCAGGCCTGAATGTAGATGAAAAAAACGTTTAAAAAACTCGATAACATGGTCATTAAAGCGTTAACGAATGCCTGTGAAATTGCGAAAGATTGGGATTGCGGGTTTGAATGGCTAACGCATACCGCAGACTATAACAAGTTTCCAGAAAGTCTGATGGTTACTTGCGTTTTCGCCAGCGAGGAGGATATTGCGAGGGTGAAAGAACAAAATATCGAACTTAAGCTTTACCAGCTTATTGCGTTCAATTTGTCAGCCGAACAAATCGTACTTAAAAATGTGAGCAAACATGTTCAGTTTGTTGCGGACGAACCCTGATATCAGGGTCGTCCGGCACTTTTAGTTCTGGGCGTCTTCGGAAGCATCTTCTAGTGCTTCACCGGCAGACTGCACGTCTTTGCCCACGCCTTCCACGGTAGCACAGCCGCTAAGCAGGCTAACCAGGAATGCCGATAGAATTACCAGATATTTACCGCGTAACGCCCGTGATTGTTGTAGTGAACTCATTTTAACTCTCCTGTTAACTTTCCGGTGCCGCATCACCCGGACCGGCTTGATCAGCACTGTCTTTTTTTACCTGGCTTTCGCCAGACTCGCGCTCACGACTTTTATCTGAAAAGTTCGATGAGCTCAGCATCGCGTTAAGCTTCTCGCCGCCTCTGGCATCAAAGTCCAACGTTCGAATTGGGAATGGAATAAGGATGTCTGCCTCGTTCAGCGCTCGCTGAATGGTCACAATGGCGTCGTGCCTCACTTCCATATAATTGGGTTCACCGGGATAGCGTATCCAAAACCACAACAGCAGGTTTACGCTACTGTCACCAAAAGATTCGGCATAAACATTGGTCTCATCTTTGTTGATGACATAGTCTTTTTCATTCATGGCATCCACAATGACCTGACGGGCTTTTTGTGGGTCGTCGGCATAGGAAATGCCCACCGGAATTTCGATTCTGCGATGACGTAAAACGGTGTAATTGGTAAGGATATTTCGAAACAAGATCTTATTCGGAATGATAACCCGCTGCCCGTAGAACGTCAGAACGCAGGTGTTACGTAAATTAATCTCTTCCACGTTACCGAATACGTCATTGGCCTGAATCACATCGCCAATTTCAAATGGCTTGCGAATGCCCATGGCTACACCGGCAATGAAGTTTTCTGTAATGTCCTGGAAGGCAAAACCGATGGCCAGACCCACAATACCGGCACCGGCGAGCAGAGACGTTACCGTGCCCTGTAAACCGATGAAATCCAGCGCAATGAAAATACCCGCACAAACGATAAACGCTTTGGCTATGGAAGTAAGAAGGTCTGCAATTTGCCGGGATTCAAACGCCCTTCGTAAGCCTTTACGAAGAATATTTCCAGCCACTTTAGCAATGAGTCCGAATGCAATGGCGATAAACAACGCAACCACAATATTGGGAAGATGCTTAATGCCACCTTCCAGCCAGGTTTGCAGTTTTTCGTTGATAAGCTCGTACGCTTTATCGATTTGCGGAAACTCCATGCCTCTCCCTATTCATATTCATTGAGATTTAAAGCGAGCATTTGCTCTACTTTCGCGTGGTAGTGGCAATTCAAGTTATGTACCGGTTTTTCTGCCTGGAAACCAGAAAGCAAACATGACTATAAGATCATAAACTTCAACAACTTAATTAATTCCACCTAAAGATTAGGGTGGAAAAATGAATGAAAGAAAGTAAGACCAAAGAGAAAGAGATTCACAGACTATGAAAATATATCCCGATGGGGTCGATAAAGTGTCGGGTCAGATGGCGTCTAACTGAACCTTGTTTTCCTGCTTATGGGTAGCGTTTACCCGTGCTTTCTATTTCGGGGAAATCGGCTGGTTTCCGGTAGTTCAATCTTACTTGTTGCAAGTGACGCTAAGAGTACATAAATTGACCATTCATTTATAATAAAAAAAGGATGTTATATGGGCTTACGTAATCGCATTGTAGCGCTTGCCACAATGGGTATATTCAGCTTTCCGGTAATGGCAGAAAATGTGGCTTTGGTAGGTGGCCGTTTGATTGACGGAACAGCAGAGCTCCCCTTACGTAACAGCGTTGTCCTCATCAAAGACGGCATTATCGAGCAAGTCGGCAGCGTTGATACTCTTGATGTACCGCCAGGGTATCGCGTTGTCTCTACCGAAGGTCAGGATGTTTTACCTGGCCTCTGGGAAAGTCATGCTCATATCATGCTGAATGGCCATGCTAACTACACACATTGGCAGGAAGCGTATCGCGATCGTCAGGTTGATGAAATCATGCCCGCATCTTTGATCCAATTATTGTTAGCGGGTGTGACGAGTGTGAGAGATCTTGGCGCGCCCCTTGACGATTCAGTGGCCATTAAAAAGAAGCTGGCAGAGGGTGAAATACCTGGACCTAACCTCTATACCTCAGGCCCATTTTTGCAATACCACGTGGACGAATGGCAAAGTCACTATCGCTGGGAAGTGAGAGATATCAAGGATGCAGCAAGCAAGGTAAAACGGCTGCACGATGCGGGAATGGAGATCGTGAAGCTTATTGATCAGGATGATTTGCCGCGCCCGGTTGCCCAAGCAATTGTAGATGAAGCACACAAATACGGCATGAAAGTAGTCGGCCACGCTCACAAGCCTGACGAAATTCGTCTCGGTGTAGAAATTGGCGTAGACAGCTTTGAACACACTGGTCTCACCACTGCGCCGGGATACCCTCAGGATGTGCTGGATGCATTGAAAGAACGCACTTCCACCGGGATCTTCGACGGTCTGTTATTCTGGACACCCACCATGGAAGGGTTGTTTACCTACCCTGATTTAGTCGCTAACCCGGAAGAACTGGATGACGCTTGTTGGAAACGTGGATTGAAGGACGACACCATTGCAGATATTCAACAGTCTATCGCCAAGCCAGGTCACCTGAGCTACATGCAACTCACACCACTTCGCACGCCAACGATTAAGAATAAAATTAAACAGTTAAAAGAAACTGGCGTGATGATGCTAGTAGGTACCGATTCGGGTATTCCGATGAAATTTCACTGTCAGTCCACCTGGCAAGAAATGGCGGTGTGGGTACACGATATGGGTTTTGACCCCATGGAAACTATTCGTTCGGCCACCTATTGGCCTGCAGTCATGATGGGAGTTCAAGACAAATACGGTTCTGTTACCCCTGGAAAAGTGGCCGATATTATTGCCGTTCGCGGCGACGTATTGAAATACATGAACATTATTCGTGATGTGGATATGGTAATGAAAGACGGCGTTGTATTTAAATATAACGGCGTAGTGGATGAACAACTGCTACAAAATTACGGCAATTAACACCACAACAACTTCACCCGAAAGCGGATTACCTAATCCGCTTTTTTCATCTCCAAAGGCGAAGCAAGCGAAGAATAAACAAAAAATCCGAACGCATGTCCGGATTTTTACTTTCACCTTGTCACAGGGGATTTCACTAAACTTTTACGCGCACTTATAAACCGGCTGACATCTCGGCAGGCATAATCACTTTATCAATCACGTGAATCACGCCATTCGACGCTTCAATGTCTGTTGCCATGACTTTGGCATCATTCACCATTACTTCACTACTGGTAGCCGTAATATCAATTGGCGCACCTTCAACTGACGTTGCTTCGTCCATTTCAACGACTTCTGAGGCCATCACTTCATCGGCGACGACGTGGTAAGTCAGTATTTCCACCAACTTGTCTTTATTTTCCGGCATCAGCAGTTCGCCGAGCGTTCCTTCAGGTAATGCTTCAAAAGCGTCGTTGGTTGGAGCGAACACAGTGTAAGGACCTTCACCCTTCAACGTGTCTACCAGACCAGCCGCTTTCACAGCAGCCACTAATGTAGAAAACTGAGAATCCGAAGCCGCGGTATCAACGATGTCTTTTTCACCTTTATGATGGTTAGCCATTGCACTGAAGCTCAATGAAGCGGTAACAAGAAGTGCGCTGGCGGTTTTGAACATTTTCATTTCGTTTCTCCTGATAATTAAAAAATGTGCACGAACGTGAAACGGCTTCGAACGTGTCATCAATGGATACCTACGCTTTTATATTTTGGTTGATTAAAGATTGTTAACATTCGACTCACAACAAAGATATTTGAGAAAAATAATGGCTTTTCATCTACCTACAAGACCAGTATGGTAAAAATTGAAGTCAAAATTTGTACAGGAGGTACGATGACATGCGAAGCGGGATGTTTGGTATTACTGGTGGACCTAGCCCGACTACCATGATGAATGACGACGGAACCTACTGGATGTTCATGTTATTCACATTCTAACGCGCATTATTTCGCTATTTGGCCTGTTCAAACCGAATTAACCCTATTTCCTGAAATGTTCTATAACTAGAAATACGTTAATTCAGACCATTCGTTCAGGCCAGGCAATGCCCAATCAGTTTACTTCCGTTATATGTCTTTTTACTGCCGCATCGCTACCTTCGTTTGCACAATCGACGAACGACAATTCTGAGCAAGAACGCACGGAGGTCATAGAAGTCACGGCGCAGAAAAAAGTCACCACATTGCAATCGACCCCTATTGCGATTTCGGCTTTCACTGGCAATATGCTGCAACAGCGAAACATCGATGATTTGTCCAATTTACAATCTTATGTACCCGCATTGCATGTGGGCCAGGAGCAGGATGGATTTAAAATATCTATCCGAGGCATTGGGCTGCAAGGCACCAGTTCTATCTCCGATTCCGGTGTTGCCTTCTATATCGACGACAATTACATCGCGCGCCCTGCTGGCGGTTCAGCCATTCTTTACGACATTGCGCGAGTAGAAGTGCTGCGCGGCCCACAGGGCACCTTGTATGGCCGAAATGCAACAGGTGGCGTGGTAAACGTAATATCCAACACACCCAAGGATTATTTCGAGGCCAAGGCAGGCGTCAGTGTGGGGGAACGCAATTTAAGAGAGCTCAGAGGGCTCGTCAACTTACCGGTTAACGAAAAAAGTGCGGTGCGATTTTCCTCTATATATACCGAAGAAGACGGATATGTTCGAAACCTTTCCGATGAACCGGGAACCGATGACTTCTTCGGCACCGATGGCGATGTGACGATAAAAGGGCAATATCAATACAACGCCGACGATGATTTGCAGCTACTGATTTCTGCAAACTACAGCGATTTGAAAGGCACCGGGGTGAACATGACCTACCTCGAGCGCAACATTGGAGGACCGCCCCCTGTCCGAGCGCTACTCCCTACCATGCCTGAAGATCCGCAAGATCCATTAATTGCAGACAATAATACCGAGGCCTATAACCATACAGAAACCGCCAGTACGTTTGTGCGACTCACCAAAGCATTTAGCGAACTGGAAGGCTTTCTGCAAGCGTCGTATATGGATCAAAAGTCTCGTTTACAACAAGATTTCGACGCCTCGCCGGTTGATATCAGTATATTCAACAAAGAGCAGGACAGCATTGCCAAAAGTGTTGAAGCCCGTTTGTCTTCAAGCAGCAACGATGCATTAAGCTGGCTACTTGGCGGCTACTATTTTGTTGAAGATACCTTTATTTTTCGCCGGGTTCGACTAAACGGCCTTACACCAGGTGGCCCTATCAGCTTACCTGACTTTCTTCTCGATGAAGACGGAACAAGCGAAACCACGGCAGCGTTTACCTCGGCCACATACACGTTAACAGATACCCTGAATTTGTCTGCCGGATTGCGCTACACCAGCGACAACAAACGCGGTGTGAAAGTGACGCGTGGCAACTTCGGGCTCCCGTTTCCACCCGATATCCCGAATGATATTTATTCTGGCGACGCTTCGTTTTCAGAAACCACCTGGCGTTTGGGGGCGGAATGGTCACCGTCTTCAGACATGTTGGTGTATACCTCGGCATCCACTGGCTATAAAGCCGGAGGCTTTAACCTCACATCGAATGGTTTACCTTACGATGCTGAGCAACTGATGGCCTATGAATTTGGTGTTAAATCTGAATGGCTGGATAAACGATTGCGCGTCAATCTTGATAGCTTTTACTACGACTATGAAGATATGCAATTGACTACGCTCACCACCGTGAACAATGCGCCCGGACAATTTACTTCAAACGCCGCTAGAAGCACCATTCAAGGCTTTGAAATAGATAGTCGTTATATCGTTGATGCCAACTGGAAGTTGTTTTTCAATTACACGTTAACCGATGCGGAGTTTGACGAATTGTTCAGTACCGATACCCGCGATCCGGCGCCCGTATTTAATGAACAAGATCCCGCTGGCCTAGGCCGCACAGATTTAGCCGGAAACAAAATCCCTTTTGTGCCGCAAAGCAGTGTGCAGGCTGGCATAGAATTCGGTACCGAAGTGAGTAACGGTGGCTACATTACCGCTGCACTGAATTTCTTGTTGCAGGATGACTTGTACTTGCGCGAATTTAATCATCCTGAAATTGATAAAGTTGAAGCCTACACGCGTACAGATGCCACCGTCACCTATGCCTTTCCCGGCGATGCACTTACCCTTACGGCTTTCGTTACCAATATCGAAGACGACACGCAAAAAAACAATGTTTATGTAAGCCCCGGCTTTCTCGGATTCAGTGCTACGTCAGCCTATTCGCGACCGCGTACTATTGGGCTAAAGCTTGATTATCAGTGGGAATGAATATGGCGTGGCTGCTGACCGAAATCAGCAGCCATATGCCGTCAGGCAGCTTCCAGCTTAGCCATTATCGACGATAATGGCACATGGTCATCCATTTCGATGACCATTTTTGCTGTCAGTTTGGGATAACCCTTTGCCAATGCGGCAACCACTTTGCCTTCCTGTCGGAAAACTGCCAGAAAATGCTCGTCGCCTGGCACTCCCACCGTTTCAATATCATCCCAGCTTTTTGCATGTCCGACATATTCAAACTTGTCATCGTATTGTTTTGTCCAGAAGTAAGGCGTTTTATCAAATGCCTGAAGCTCTCCTTGCTGCCCAATACTCCTCAGCAAATTTAGTGCTGCGTGTTTACCTTGCTGTTGGGCGGTACGCCAGTGCTCTACATGCATCGGGATACCCTTGTAGGGGTAGCTGATAATATCGCCCACGGCATATACATGCTCTGACGCTCGAAGGTATGCATCAACGTTAATCTGACCATCATTGTTCAGGGGTAAACTGTTAAGAAGATGTCTATCTGTTTTGACACCGGTAGCCAATAACACCAAATCGGATTCGATAAATTGGCCTGATGCCAGTTCTATACCAGTCACCTTTTCTGCACCGGTAAATGCAGTCACCTCGTCATTAACGAATTCCACGCCTTTGCCTTCATGTAAGTTACGGAAATATTGTCCCACTGTTCTGCCAAACTGCTTTTCAAACGGCACCGGATCGGGCGCTATCACCCGCACCCGGATCCGGCTATTGCGTTGCTTCAACGCGGCGGCAACTTCCAAGCCAATAAAGCTGTTCCCCACTATACTGATCTGATTAGTGTTCTCCACGTCGTCAATAACGTGCGTAACCTGCTCCACATTCCTTAGCGTATGTACGCCTGAGAGATTTACGCCAGGCAAATCTGGTCGAACCGGTACGCCACCAGTTGCAACAATGAGTCGATCAAAGTTAACGGTTTGCCCGTCTTTCAGTTCAACCCGTTTCGCTCGGGTATTGATTTCAGCCACTGCCGACATTAAGCGGGTCACTTCTGTGCGCTGCATCGCATCAACAGCATCTAAGGTTGGAACGTCTTCAGGTTCCATATCACCCGCTGGCACGGCTTTTGTGAGTAAGGTTCTGTCATAAGGCGCGTGCTGATCTGGGTCTATAACGGTAATCTGCCCGTTGAAACAATTATTTACCAGAGTTTGTAATGCGGCACTACCAGCTGCGCCAGCTCCGATGATCACTACGTGGGCACGGTCGCTGACTGCTGTTAATCGATTTTGTCGATCCCCAGTACTGTCTGTTGCCACGCTGGTATCGACAAAAATTTCACCCTCTCTAATTTCTATGGCGTAGCGTTTCAGACCGGTAAGCGCCGGTGGCTCGCATACATCTGCAGAAGTAATATCGAAAGCCGCTTTGTGCCACGGACAAACCAGCTTGCCACGACATACCGCCCCGTCTTCCAGGGGCGCGCCTTTATGTGGACAGTCAGGGCTGCTGGCAAAAACTTTACTACCATCTCGTATAATAAGAATGTCGGTATCGTCGAGTGTTTTACGAACTGGAATGAGATTTTCAAACTGTTGCAAATGACCGGCAGAAATAAAAGACATGACTTGCTCCTTCGAAGGATTACGCTGGAATTAAAAGAGGACTAATCAAAAGAGAGTTTCAAATTCTGTTCCGGATAAGATGCTGACACGATTAAATCCTGTCTAGTGTTCACTGAATAGGCTACCAAGTTCATTTATATCAATTAGTTATGAAAATAAAATTGTCGTGATTTAGGAATATTAGTGCAAATGATAAATAAGATATGCCAAGTCTCTTTTGTTTTAACCGTTACCATTACGCGCCGGTCGGGCAACTTTTACACCGTTTAAACAGGCGGTTTATACGTGAACAAGGTCTGCACTTGCTTCAATTCCACCTCCCCGTTTATATTGGTATTTGACAATAACAACAAACAGGGACAGCGAATGCGCCACCTAACCAGGAAACTCACTCCACTTTTACTTATACCCGCACTTACGGCTTGTCAGCCGTCTGCAGAAAAACCGGAAACCGCGATGTCAGAAACCGCTTCAACGAAGAGTCCGCTCAACTACCCGCAAACAAAGAAAGGCACTGTGGTAGATACCTACTTCGGTACTGAGATTGCCGATCCCTACCGCTGGCTGGAAGACGATCGCAGCACTGAAACCGAAGCTTGGGTTAAAGCCGAAAATGCGATTACCCAGGCTTACCTGAGTAATATTCCTTATCGGGAGAAAATTGCCGAAACGGTCAGTACCCTTTTAAACTACGAACGCATCTCCGCGCCTTTCAAGGAAGGTGAGTACAGCTACTTCTATAGAAATGACGGTCTGCAAGACCAAAGCGTGTTATATCGTCAGAAAGACGGTGGTGAGCCTGAAGTCTTTATCGATCCGAACACATTCAGCGATGATGGCACGGTCTCTCTGGCTTCCGTGGAATTCTCAGAAGACGGCACCCTGGCCGCTTACATGACCTCAACCGGTGGCAGTGATTGGCGCACCGTCTATGTGATGGACACAATCAGTAAAACGCTGCTTGAAGATAAACTGGTAGACGTGAAATTCAGCGGCATTTCCTGGTTTAAGAACGACGGCTTTTATTATTCCAGTTACGACAAGCCAAAAGGCTCAGAGCTAAGCGAGAAAACCGACCAGCATAAAATTTACTATCATCAGCTAGGCACGCCACAAAGCAACGACGATAAGGTATTTGGACATACCCTTGAACAGAAACACCGCTACATCGGCGCAACGGTAGCCGGAGACAACCAATACCTACTGATTTTCGCTGCCGAATCTACCTCGGGCAATCGCCTTTTTATGAAAGATTTAACCAAACCTGAAAGTGATTTCATTACCCTGAAACCCTCACTGGAAGCCGATACCGATTTGCTGCTGATCAAAGACGGCTATGCTTTTGTGAAAACCGATCTGGACGCACCTAACGGCAAATTGATTCGTTTCGATGTAAACGCACCGGCACTGGAAAACTGGGAAGATGTAATTCCTGAAACCGACAATGTGTTATCGGTTACCACCGTTGGCGGCTATTTCTTTGCCGAATACATGGTCGATGCCATTTCACAGGTTAAACAATACAACCTCGACGGCAGCTTTGTTCGCGACATCGACCTGCCCGGTATTGGCTCTGTTGAATCTTCGGGGCGCAGCCTGGGTGACATCGGTTCATTCACTGGCGGCAAAGATGCCACCGAAACATATTTTATGTTCGAGAATTACAGCACGCCGCAGGCAATCTATAAGCTCGATATCGAAAGTGGTGAAACCGAATTGGTGCGCGCGTCGTCCACCAGCTTCGACAGCGATGCGTATACCTCTGAGCAAATATTCTATACCTCTAAAGATGGTACGAAAGTACCCATGATCATCACGCACAAGAAAGGGCTAAAACTGGACGGTAAAAATCCCACTATGCTTTACAGCTACGGTGGCTTTAATATCAGTCTACCACCTCGCTACAGTGCAACCGTGGCGGCCTGGTTAGAACTGGGCGGTATTTATGCTGTGCCAAATATTCGTGGTGGTGGCGAGTACGGTAAAGCCTGGCACAAAGCGGGTACGCAGTTGCAAAAACAAAACGTGTTCGATGACTTCATCGCAGCCGGTGAATACCTGATTGAAAACAATTACACCAGCAAACAATATCTGGCGCTGCGCGGTGGTTCAAACGGGGGCTTGCTGGTAGGCGCAGTGATGACTCAACGTCCTGATCTCGCCCAGGTGGCGTTGCCTGCTGTTGGTGTACTCGACATGCTGCGCTATCACACCTTCACTGCTGGCGCAGGCTGGGCTTATGATTATGGTACCTCTGAACAAAGCGAAGAAATGTTTAAATACCTGCTTGGTTATTCGCCCATTCACAATGTTAAAGAAGGTGAAAGCTACCCGGCTACGCTTATCACTACAGCAGATCACGACGATCGCGTAGTACCAGCACACAGCTTCAAATTTGCTGCGGAACTGCAAGACAAGAATAGCGGCCCCAACCCCATGCTTATTCGCATCGAAGCTGACGCCGGACACGGTGCTGGCACGCCAGTACACAAAACCATTGAACAATATGCCGATATCTATGGCTTTACCTTGTATTCGATGGGTATACAGGAACTGTAGACCGGCGCGTAATACACCTCGTGTAAAATCGTATAATATTAATCACGGTCAGATCCGCCCTTTCGGGGCGGATTTTTATTTTCTTCACCGCAATTGCTATCCATCGGAAAAAGAGCGTTACGACCCATTTTTCCTGGCCGATTATCAAGGCGGTATTACCATGCCTGACACCTTCCAATATCGCTTCGATGGCCGGGGAATTACGGTAATTGCCGACGCGCTTGGCAAAGATGGCGACGTGATCACGGCAACCATCAAGATTGATGACAAGCCAGCAAATACGGTAACCGCGCCGGTGAACTATCTCACCCGCCGCTTCTTTCTGAACTGGGATTTTAACCTGGCCCCGGTAATCACACCATGTCCATTACGCTGGATAACCACAATACCGATGCCACACTGTTATTAAATAGTATTGCGGTATACCAATAGCGGCTTAAGCACTTGCTTACAGATATGAAAAAAGGGCGTTATCGCTCTTTTTTCATGTGGTTTATTGCGGTTCGGGCGCCAAGGCTTCGGGCTCTTCATCAGCCACGGTATCCGACTGATATCGGCGAATTCGCTTACGCTTTGTTTCATCTAGCTTCACTACATAGGCGTTACCCCCTATGCCGTTGAACTCTTCGTCGGTAAAAACAATGGTATTGCTGTCGTAGAAAGACACTGCTTCTTTTTGCGTCACAATCCCCAAGTCAATCCGCGACACATCACCCGAGAAAAAATTATCGCCTTCAAAATTCTCAAAAATCCAAAGACTGGTGGAGTCCAGCAATACCAGCATTTTGCGATCAGGACTTAATGCCGCTGAGGTTATCCAACACAGTTTTTCTAGCGTTGTGCAGGTTTTAAATGACCCTATCAGCTCAGCGTCAAAGTTCGCGGCAGAATCACCTATGCGATAAAGATTGGTAATGCCGTCGAAGGGTGACGTCCGGTTTTTGGTAAACAGGTACAGGTTATGATTGAATTCCACGAAGGCTTCTAAATCGAAATTTCGTTGATCAGGGGCGATCTCCGAACCATCCATTTCAGGATAGGTGAACTTGATAATCTCCGCTTCAGTTTCGTCTGACTTTATATCGATTGGGTTTTCGATTTTATAAATGGTCAGCCACTTTCGCGATTGGTTGTTATTGCCGAAATCACCTAAGAAAAAATGCCCGAATGCATCCTGGGTCATGTCTTCCCAATCGATGTTCTTTGCGTTGGTCACCGCTACTTGGCGAGCAATAGAACCGTCGTCATTAAGTTGATACAACACCGGATCATCACCGCTGTCATTAATTGCCCACAGGCGGCCACGCTTATCAAACTCAATACCGGAGATTTCACTAAGCTGAGGATCGAAGGAAATGCGCTTCATGCTGTATAAGTGGTGAATGGCGTTAATGGTTATCGCGGAGGCCACCAGAATACCCAAGCCAATGAAGCCAAACGTTGTTTTTCTAATCATGTTATTCAGGAAGGGAAAAAACTTCAGGCCCAATTATGTAGCAGGTTGACCAGTGATGCCAGGAAAAGGTTTTATTGCAGTTGTGCAAGTGGCTGCAGGCTTAGAATACCGTGAAGAAGATGTTGCCGATAACCCGGATGAGCAATTCCAACGTGGCCTGATTTTCGGTACCGAAGCCATTTCTGCTGCGGCGTCTCGTGACATTTCTGCCGCCTACGTAGAGTTCCTGG
This sequence comes from Alteromonas sp. ABV4_515, assembly GCF_056160345.1. Lineage (NCBI taxonomy): Bacteria > Pseudomonadati > Pseudomonadota > Gammaproteobacteria > Alteromonadales > Alteromonadaceae > Alteromonas > Alteromonas sp. ABV4_515. Next base: position 489,512 of record NZ_JBSWWZ010000002.1, on the reverse strand, counting down.
TGCCGTTCACCGACACCTTCGACGTCACACTGGCTGGCCGTTACGATGATTACAGCGATTTTGGTTCAACCACCAATCCAATGGTGGCCGTGTCATGGCGTCCACTTGATAACTTCTCCGTACGTGCCTCGTGGGGTCAGGGCTTCCGCGCGCCGTCTCTGGCACAAATTGGCTTAGGCCCATCACAAGACTCACCATTGGTAGACGACTATTACCGCTGTTAGTCAGACGGCATTTGTGAAGGCGAACGTGAGCGCGGCGTTATCTACACATCGGATGCGGTGCTGCAACCAGAAGAATCTACCACCTGGAACTTCGGTATTGTTTGGCAAGTCACTGACGAGTTTGACTTCACTGCCGACCTGTGGAGTATTGAACAAGATAACAAGATTGATCAGAACCCGGTTGAGAACATCTACGCTGCCGAATGTAACAACCAAGACAGTACGGTGTGTATCCGTTTTGATCCACTTCCTGGCGAAACGCTGGGGCAAATCGACCGTATCTACAACATTTACGTAAACCTGAGTTCGCAGGAAGCCAGTGGTTTAGATTTATCTGCCGGTTATTTGCTTGATCTGGCCGATATGGGCCAACTGAAGTTTGGTCTCGACTGGTCTTATATTGATTCGTTCAAAAAAGACGGTATTGAATACGCCGGTGAGCTGAATTATCCGAAAAACCGCGCTCGTATGACAGCAGACTGGACCTTCGGTGATCTGGGTCTGACGGGTATTGTGCGTTACATTGGCGAATTTGAAAGCTTCCAGGCTTTATCTGAAATTGAAGCGTCTGAAGCAGATATGGTTGACTCTCAAACGCTATTAGACTTACAGGCTTACTACCAGTTTAACGATGAAACCACCTTTACCCTGGGCGTCAATAACCTGTTCGACACCGATCCTCCCTTCACTGCCCGCGGATACGGCTATGTGGCTGAAACCCATATGCTGCGCGGCCAATACGTGTACGGTGAAATTAAATATAAATTCTAATTGTTAGATTCAAACAAAGCCCCGGCGCGGTAACACTGAGTTAGCCCAGCCGGGGCTTTTTTTATGCCTTTATGGCGACGAAACACCTTTGTTCTTGTAGTCATTGCTGTAATCGTTTTGCAACACCACCGCCCTACTCTGAGCAAGTAAGCTAAGCGCCACCGCCGGTGGAATAAAAATTCCCGGTAGTTGGAATAAAATTCACGCTGCTTAACACATTCACGTGAATGTTGGGCTATGATGATATTGTCTTCCTGTGCATTTTTTCAGCCAGACAACTTTTCAGATATTTATGAAATGCCATAACACAAGGAGCGGGGCTGCGGTAAAGGTTATTGCCATTTCTTTCGGTGTCATTCTGGCAACGTCCTTGCTTTATCTTTTGCAGTTATCGCACTTGTACAACCACAGAGAGATTACCATGATGAATATCCAGGTACATGACAACAAAGGAATTGAAACGCATAAGCTGTCGGCAGCAGACATCACGCCACAGGTGGAGCGTAAACTGAAAGCGCTTTATGCGTTTGGTGGATTCTGTAAGGTGGGAAATCAGAAATATCCGAGTGCTGAATCGTTACTCGCTGACTGCGCTCCGCGCATGGCAAGCTAAATCGATTTTATGTGAATTGCGTATTATCGCCGCCTGAACTGTTGCTGCAGTCAGGCGGCTTTTTTATGCGTTGATAAAATGGGAATCTAGCGTTTTTCCGGCGCTGTCTTCGATGAACCTTCCACGGCTTTATTCAGCACATCCAGTTCTTTCTGCGTAAGATTACGCCACTGTCCGGGACGTAAATTGCCTAAGGTAATGTGCATAATGCGCGTACGCTTTAGCTTCAGTACGTCGTAACCTAAAAACTCACACATACGACGGATTTGTCGGTTAAGTCCTTGGGTCAGAATAATGGTGAAACGGTCACGGCCTCTCGACTCTACCGTACAAGGCTTCGTCACGGTGCCGAGAATAGGTACGCCGCGAGACATTTTTTGCAGAAAACGGCCGCTGATGGGCTGGTTTACGGTCACATCGTATTCTTTGTCATGGGCGTTTTCCGCCCGCAGAATTTTATTCACGATGTCGCCATCGCTGGTCAGTAGGATTAGCCCTTCCGATGGCTTATCTAATCGCCCAATGGGGAAGATGCGCTCTTTGTGACCAATGGCATCAATGATGTTGCCTTTCACATGGCGCTCGGTAGTGCAGGTGATCCCCACCGGCTTGTTATAAACAATATAAATCCGGTCAGACTTGTCTGCAGCAACAGCCCCAATGAGCTTGCCGTCGACTTTCACTTTATCGCCAGGCTGCACCTTGGTGCCAAGTTCAGGCAATTGGTTGTTTATGGTTACCCGCTCTTGTTCAATCAGCTTGTCAGCCTCCCGACGGGAACAATGGCCGGTGTCGCTGATGTATTTATTGAGGCGCTTTCCCTGACCGGAACTGCTTGCTTGCTCGGAACTCATGTTGCGGGGTAACCTTTAACTAACTAGTAAAATTAAGGCGCTAAGCATACAGCATCAGCGCCCAATTTTCTGTGATGATTCACTATCAGAATGCGTAATCAGGCAGAGGCTCGTCGAACATGCCTAACTTGTATTGTTCTGCCGTCTCTTCATTGAGCGCTTCGCGGTTAGATTCCGCATATCTGCGCAGCTTTCTCGTTTCACTGTTTTCTTCAACTTCCAGTAACACATCGTGGTAGCGGGCCATGCCGCTGCGTCCAATGGCATTCATTAACCATGCAAAGGTATCAAGTTGATTTTTCTGTGCTGACGCATAATTTCTCAGCAGGATTTCAGCTGCGATGTCACAGAGCGCCTGGCTCTTCAATTCTCTTGAAGTCATTTCTTTCGCAGCCTGCTTAAGGTTAGACAGATCACCCGCTGTCATTTGCGACTTAAGGCGGCCAATTACTGAGCTATCCAGCTCCTTGCTGTACAGCTTTTCAGGCAACATGTACATGCCGTAAGCGAACTGTTCACCTTCAGCACCAGGAAGGTCATCTAAGGCTTTATCCGCATGACGTTCCAGTTTGTCGATGGTGGTTTTTTCCACCACTTCAGACAACACGCTGTAATAACGTCCATTTTCAGATGCGCCAATGGCACGGGCTACCCAAGCCAGTGAGTCCACTTCACTGCGGGTCGCATGAGGGTACTTTTTCAACAGAATGGCTGCAGCGATATCCAGCAATTCAGGGTTTGCTATTTTCGCGCTGTAAATTTGTTTGGATGCCGCTCGAAGTTGCGTCATGTCGCCGGAAAGCATCATATCCGCTAGTCGTTGCTCTTGCGGCGTCAATTCTGCAAAGGCTTTTGAGGACAACACGCTGAGTGTTAGTATCAGTGCCATCATGGCTGTCGTTAAATATCTCATCATTTCTCCATTAATTGAGATTCACTCACAAAAAGTTAGTACATGCCGCCGTTTACGCTAATCACTTGACGGGAGATATATCGGGCTTCATCAGAAACCAGAAATCCAATCGTATTGGCAACATCATCCACGTTACCAAATGTCCCCAGCGGAATCATTTTTTTCGCTTCATCGGCCACCGCACCTTCAATCATGCCGGTTTCGATAACACCGGGCGCCACACAGTTTACGGTGATTTTTCGCTTACCGAGTTCAATAGCCAGGGCTTTGGTTGCACCAATAATTCCCGCTTTAGATGCACTGTAATTGGTTTGTCCGCGGTTGCCCATCAGGCCAGATACCGACGACAGCGTTACGATGCGGCCACCCTGGCGCAGCCTGATCATTGGCATGATCACCGGATGCAACACATTGTAAAATCCATCAAGATTGGTGTGAACAACGCCATCCCATTCATCACCTGTCATGGCTGGGAACGCAGTATCCCGGGTTACACCGGCATTACACACCACACCGTAATACGCGCCATTTTGTTCAATATCCGCTTCAATAGCCGTTTTGGTTCCTTCTCTGTCGGCAATATCAAACTGCAAAGCTACAGCATTTCCGCCATCAGCAAGAATGTCGTTGACCACTTTTTTCGCGGCCTCTTTACCACTGCGGTAATGCACCGCCACGGCGAAGCCTTGCGCCGCCATCTTGTAAGCTGTTGCTTTACCAATACCACTGCTGGCACCTGTGACGAGGATTCTTTTTTGCTCAGACATGAGATCCTTTTTCCTTATTTTCCGGCTTGCCGTTAAACAGGCTTATAGCCGCAATAAAATTAATCGTATTTCCAATCAGAATAATGCTGCCAAAGGCTTGCACAACCGGCATGGCGCTGAATGCCAACAAACCGAATGACAACAAACTGGTGATCGCCGAGAGTAAAATAGCCTGCTGGGTGGTATCAGGCTTGTCTGCCATTTCCCGGGCAAAAATGATGTAGTCCATACCCAGGCCAAGTACCAAGAATAACGCCATGATGTGAAACACATTCAGCGCCTGACCGGCCAATAGCACAGCAGCAACGGCAATCAAACTGGCAGAAGCGGGGATAAGTAAAAGTTGAATAACAGACGCACTGCGGTACCACAGCGCCAGCAAAAGCGCGACCAGTACGTAAGCAATGACTAACAGCATAGCCCCAGTTTCGCGCTGAGACTTAAGTGCCTTCGATGCATTGCCCAAGGTGTTCACATACTCAATGGCAGGAATCGCCTCGGCAGCGGCCTTCAATGCTGTTAAATCACTGTTTTTGCGAATAAGTACGAAGCTGTATATCTGCCCGTTTTTCTCACTCCAGAGCGGAGGAAGTGTGGCGATCTGGCTTGATAGCTTGATAAAATCAAGGACCTTTCCGGCAGCGTTTGTGTATTCGGCTTTTACCGGTGACACTGATTCAGCCGGCAATCCCAACGCAGCAGCAAATACATCAAGAACGCCGCCCTGCCCATAAAGTTTGGCCTGGGAAGCATAATCTGCTCGCTGCCTTTCAGGCGAAGGCAGCCAGTCGCCAATACCGCTCACGGTGGCTTTGTTCACGCCGGGAAATGCATAAAAATCTTCCAGCGCATTAAATATGTCTTGAGGTTCTTGCCCGCGTACAAGCAAATACCGTCCGGGCTCGTAAACCTGGGTGAGCGAAGATACAGCTTGTTCCTGCTGCAATAACGTAGGGGATACATGGAAAAAACGGCGAGGATCATCATTCACTTTAAGACCACCACTCAGCACATACAGCAGACTACCCGCAGCGAGCAATAACCCGGTGGCCGCGAGCGCTTTTGGGCGACGGGCAACAACACGTTGCAACGACGCAATAACCGCTTTCAACATAGTCTGGCGGGCTTCAATAGGACGGCGCACCACCCAAGGGCCCAGCAGCATCACACACAGCCAGGCCATGCCCAAACCGGCGCAAGAGAAAAGCGCAATTTTCTTTAGAATGGTTAAATCGGCAATACTTAAGGCGCCATAACCTACTAGCGAGGTAATCACACTAAGCACCATAGCCCGATAAAGTACGCCGTGGTGTCGTGAAGTCTGCGCGTTTACTTGCGACGCGCTCGATAGAAAGTGATAAAAATAATGCAGTGAATAGTCCACCACGATACCAATAAGACTCGCACCGAACACAATAGTAAGTACATGCACAGAGCCAAACACCCACACGCTGGTAAGTATGCCAAAGCCAACGCCGGCGGCAATGGAACTGAGCGCCAGGGTAAGCGGTAACAACGAGCGAAATACCAGCAGCATGAGCACCAGCACGCCAGCTATCGAACCCACTGCAATCAGTTGAATGTCAGCTTTTGCAGACTGCGCAGAATCAACAGCGAAAAAGAACATGCCGGAGTGCAGTACCGACACATTGAATTCATCGCGTACAGATTGCTCTGCTTCGGTAATTTGCTGATAAACTTGGTTTTGTTCAGCCATACCGCCAGGAAAGTCATTAAAAATCACGGTGAAGGTGTTTACGTATTCCCCTTCCGCTTCGATAGACTCGGTGGATTCAATTTGCTCGGTCAGCCCCAACAGGTAATCGGAAAACCAACCGAGGGGATCTTTTTCGAACGGCACCATTCTGATCCCTTCCCCCAGTTGATAGAGCTTGCGCTGGGCGGCCCTCGCCATTTGTTCCGGGGTGTCGGATTCAAGTGCGTCTCGTTGAGCGTCGGAAAGGAAATTAAACCGGTAGGGCGTAATCGCAGAGAGGTAGCCACCCTGTTGATTTTCGTTGGTGAGTGCTTGTAAGCCTGGCAGCGTGTTGATGGCAGACTGCAACGCCTTGGCGCCGTCTGCGGCGTGTTTTTTGTTGTCGCTTTTCACCACCACAATGAAGCGTTGGCTGATATCGTTGGTCAGTGAATCCAGGGCGTACTGCAACCCGGGGTCGCTCACTTTCTCCGGATTTAAATCATTGAGGTTGGTATCAATCTGAATAGACTGAGGATTTACGCAAGCGAATACGATCCCTGCCACAAGGGTAAAAACGAAGCACAGCCGAATAAAGAGCGACATGGGTTATATTTAATAGGTTTCAAAACGGCCTGGAGAGCGCAACACGCGGCACCAGTCAGTTTTGTCAGCATACAACGCTTCGCATTGTTCGTACGCCTTGCGCTTACCGTCAAACTCGTATGCTTGAATCTTGTCGATGAGCACTTGGGTGTTTTGGCCAGTGGCATCGGTCACTTTTATGGTAACGGCTGGCTGAGCGTTATCGGTGTTTTCCTGACTAATGCGAATGGCATCCAGCCCTTTGCGCATCATGTCGCTTTCCGGTATCAGTAACAGAGCACCACTGTCTTCCTGCGTGATCGCAAATTCGTCTGTAAAGTAGCCGGTATCACCCTTAAGTAACCGAATAAAAATATTCGACATGATATAGCGGGCTACTCCACTCAACGGCGTGAGTGTACCGTCGTCCTCTGCCCTGAAGTTGTTTGTACCATTTACGTATAAAATAGCTTCACTGAATGGCTCGATGGAGTGCCATACCAACCCCAAATCGCAGGAATAATAAAAGTCTCCTGCCGATTTCAATGGTACCGGTAGCCCTTCCATTGCTTTTTGCTGGCTGAAGTGTCCGGAAAAGTGACAACCCGAAGGAAACATCGACGACAGTAAGGTTTCTTCATTGGCGGAGCTCTGCTCTGCCAAGGCCGATACACTCACAACACTGAAAAGGACTAAACCCAAACGGGCTGGCGAAAAGCGACTCATGATTGGCTTATCCATGCATTGATTGCGTCAGTGAGAAAGGCTGGAGACTCATATTGGGTGATTTGTTCCGGCATCGCAACCGCAAACTGGGTCGTTTTGGCTTTGGTGAACACTTCGCCGGTGTCGCGATCTTTTATCACATAACTGATCTTCAGCCGGTTTTCCCATTCAGTCAACCAGGATTCCACTACTACTTTTTGTTCAAACAGCAGAGGCTTAATGTACTTCACCTGAATATCAACAATGGGAAAAAAGAATCCCTGCTCTTCCATGACGCTGTACGGGCAACCTATTTCAGACAACAATGCACACCGGGCCATTTCGATGTATTTTGGATAATTGCCGTGCCAGACCACGCGGTATGCATCCACATCGAAAAAAGGAATATCGATATTCAGGCTATTTTTTTTCATGGTATTACGCTTTTGCAGGTAACTCGGCGAGTACGTCGACCACGTCTTGAATTGTTCTTACCTGCTTGAACTGCGACGGTGAAATTTCAACGTTAATGCTCTTTTTCAGATCTACCAGCAAATCGACCGCATCGATACTGTCGATATCTAAGTCTTCGTAAAGACGGGCTTCCGGCACGATTTCCGCTGGCTCAAGCTCGAAAAGATCAACCAGAGTGTCTCTGACCTGATCAAGAATATTTTGTTTTTCCGCATTCATTTCGCATTCCCTCTATGAATTTTCCAGCTGTTCCGGCGTTGCCGCTATCTCTGTTGACAGCTGTTTGTTGTAATAGTTTTCCAGAAATTGAGTGAGATGTCTGTACTGCTTAGGTCGTGGTAGCGTGGTGTCGATACATTCGTCTAACGCCATCAACTCACCTGAACGCAGTGTAAAAGCCGGGCCGCCTGGTGGAATATCGTACCACTTATCGCCTTTTTTCAGCGCCCGCGGATAACACTCTATCATCACCGGCATAATAGACGCATTAACAGCCACCGCCATATTGGCCGCGCCTCGCTTAAAGCGTAAAACGTTATCTTCTTTGGTGCGGGTGCCTTCGGGAAAAATAAGAATATTCTCACCGGCTGCCAGCTTGGCCGCGGCCATAGGTAATATCTGCTCGGCATTATTAGGAATGAACCCGGCCTGACGCACCACTGCACCGGTAAAAAAGTTATCCCACACCGCGCTTTTCACAAAACAGCACATTTGCTCGTTGACGGCGAGTAACAATACCACATCGATTAACGACGGATGATTCGCAATGAGAATATGCCCGGGGCGTGCGGTATGCATTGAGTCTAAGTCGAAGGAATAGCGGATCAGCCCAAAGAAACGCATGATACGGATGAACGTGAGACACCCTTTATGAATACACCAACGGATCATGCGCTGCTTTTTCGCCGGCGAAATAATAGTAACCGGACTCATCAAGCGGAAGAAAACCCCAACCAGCAACGCGCCTACACCAAAAAGGGTATAGCTCACGCCAGCACTGAAGATTTGCCAGGCTTTGCGCAGCTTTGTGACTACCATGCCTGCGCCCTTACGTGATGAGAGCGCCGTGGCTTCAGAAGAGAGCGCGCTAGACACAGAAACATTCTATTTCGACCAGCAAGTCTTTGCGGCAGATATCCGCAAGGGTGTACACCGCATCGACGTCTGGATATTGAGTCGAAAGCCAGTCGCGTACAAAAGCCGCATCTTTGGCGTGACGAATATAGACTTTAAAGGTAGACAGCTGACAACCTTCCGGGTTTGCCGTTTCCAGCAGGTGACGAATATTAGACATTGTCACCGTAAGCTGCATTTTCAGGTCGCCCTCGCCACGGGTTTGATGCCCGGTAATGCTGGCGGTACCTGAAATGAACAGGAAGTGAGAATCAGCAAGGGTTAGCGCGGTAGCACGAGCAAACGAAGGGCTGGAAATACCGTACTCACGAGGATATTCGTAAGCGTTAACTTGATGATGATTGTTATAGTGACGTGGCTCCACCTTACTGGCAAACACGTAAAAAACCGCACCGTCGGTATGATGACCGAGTGCTGAGGCTGACGGAAAGCTTTGCGGCGGCATACCAGCAGCCTCAAACGCATTCAAACGTCCGGTACAAAACTTTTTGTACAACTCATTGTCGCCTTCACCCACGTTTATCGACGGCAAATAATTCCAAAAGCGAAATGGATGTACAAAACCCTGGGCTTTTAAGATATTCAAAATGGAAGAATAGGCCGCATAGGTTTGTTGTTCGATGTCTTCACATTCGTCTTTGGTGAGCCAATGGGCAACACAAATTACGTCGTCGGTTTTAGACCAGAAGCATTTACCCGTTTGCCCTCGGCTAACCTCACCTTCTATTAACCACAGTTCATTGCCGGCATTTTCAACCGCGCCTTCTAACCCGGTAGCAATAAGACCATTACCAAACGGTTCACATTGATTAGTAAGTGGCATTACCGCCAGCGCGTTTACACTGGAGATTAATTCGTTAGCGGGCGAGGAACAAAATTGCTGTTTTAACATGGGACAACTGAATTTGGTGTGACTGCAAACACGAATGATGGTGCAAACAGGCAGAGAAAAACTGATTTAAACCAACTCCCTGACGCTCTGCTTGCTTATTTTCAGACGATCATTCCATGATACAGAATTAGTTTTTGACTGGGCGGTAGTTTAAACTAGCGAAAATCGAAAATAAAGCGAATGGACGCATCCTTTACCTTGGCTGTTAACATTCGTGAACACCAGTAAATCAATTATTCATGTCAAATACGTTTCCGCTAGTTACCCGCACATCTGAAGATGCAATTGCCTTTCTTACACAGCCTATAAACGCCGTTGGCCTTGATGTAGGGCCCGTGTCTACGAATCAGTTTCTCAATCATGTCAATCAGGTGGCTGAAGCGCTGACCCATCGTGGTCATGCTATTAATCTTTGTGAAAACCGCTACCTCTTTCTGGTGGGACTTTGCGCCGCAATTTTACGCGGTACAACCACCTTATTACCGTCGAGCAAAAATGTCGCCACGCAGGATCAATTAAACGAAGATTATACTGATTGTTTTATCATTCATGACGGCGGAGAAATTAGCCCAAACCTGCCGGCATTCGATATTCTGTCTGCAAACGCACCGGTTCAAAATCGCACTGTGGATGTGCCTGTTGTTGAAGATGACTTTCTAGCTTGTATTAGCTTTACTTCCGGCTCTACCGGAAAGTCGAAACCGAATCTTAAGTACTGGCGCACCTTGCACCGCAGCAGCCTGATTAACTACACCTTCATGATCCCGGATTGTGAAGAGACCTTGTATCAATTGGCCACCATGCCGGCACAACACATGTGGGGGTTTGAAACTTCCGCGTTATTGCCGTTATTCAGTAAAGTTTGCATGAGTGATGCAAAGCCGCTGTTCCCACGGGATATTCTGGATTCCTTCGCGGCTTTGCCGGAACCCAAGCAACTGGTTTCCACCCCTGTACATTTGCGGGCGCTGTGTGCCGATATGACCACTGACGTTCACGCCCACTCCGTGCTGTGCGCCACGTCCCCGCTTACCACTGAACTTGCCACCGAAGTGGAGCAGAAATTCAACGCGCCATTAAGAGAAGTGTACGGTTGCAGTGAAGTGGGCTCAATGGCGGTACGACGTTCTGCCAAGGAGCAAGCCTGGTTTAAGTTTGAAGGCATTGATTTTGCGCAGGACGACGGTACCACCACGGTGCGCGCTGAACATTTGCCCTCAGATACCGTACTGCAAGATTTCATTGAATTTAAAGATGACAATCACTTTGTATTGTCTGGCCGGGCAAGCGACTTGATAAAGATTGCCGGTAAACGGGGTTCACTATTTACCATTAATCAAACGCTGCTGACGTTTAAGGGCCTGGAAGATGGCATTGTGATTCATCCTGAATCAGCAGGCCCGGTAACCCGCCTTGTCGCCATTGTGTCGCTGAAGCAAGGTGTAGAAAAAGCGGAATTGGTGCGCTTCTTACAAGCCCGTTTAGACAGTGCTTTTGTGCCGCGACCTGTGTACGTGGTAGATGCCCTGCCCCGCGAACCTAACGGTAAGCTGCTGCGCAAAAACATTGATGCGCTCCATGCGTCACTGAAAAAGAAAAGATGATCAGTTTACCGGCAGTTAAATAAAAAGGGCGTCCCGAGAAATTCATGACGCCCTTTTTGTTTGTTTTTCACGGCAATGTTTTGCGTTTAAACCCGCTTTATGATCAACGAGGTATTGATACCGCCAAAGGCAAGGTTATTACTCATAAAGCAATCGGTTTTGATTTCGCGGCATTCCTGGCGGATGTAATCCAGCGGTGCACATTCTGGATCAACGTTATCCAGATTCAATGTGGGTGCAAACCAGTTTTCTTTCATCATATTAATGGTTGCCCACACTTCAAATGAGCCGCAAGCACCCAACGTATGGCCGGTATAGCTTTTCAGCGAACTAATTGGCTTAGCGCCCACAACCTGATAGGTCGCATTACTTTCCACAATATCACCGTGCTGCGTTGCCGTGCCGTGTGCCGATACATAACCAATGTCATCGGCGGTTACACCGGCATCTTTCATGGCTGAGGCCATCACGCGTTGCACCGTTTCTGGATTAGGTTTAACCAAATAAGCACCGTCGGTATTGGTGGCGTAACCCGTGACTTCAGCCAGGATGTTCGCACCACGGGCTTTTGCATGTTCGTAGGACTCAAGAATAAGCGTACACGCACCCTCACCCAGTACCAGGCCGTCACGGTCGCGATCGTAAGGCCGAGGCGTGGCTTCCGGGGTATCATTTTTGGTGCTGGCCGCGAACAGGGTATCAAATACCGCTGCTTGGGAAGGACACAATTCCTCTGCGCCACCGGCAATCATCACATCCTGCTGACCAAACTTAATGGCTTCATACGCATAGCCAATGGCCTGGCTACCCGCCGTACAGGCACTCGATGTGGTGTACATGCGACCCTGGGTACCAAAATACACACTAATGTTCACCGCAGCGGTGTGGTTCATCATGCGCAGATAGGTGCTGCTGTTAATGCGAGAAGTCGAAAAGTTCTCAAGCATAGGGGCAAATTCCAGTGCTGCTTCACTGCTGCCTGTGGCGGAACCGTAAGCTACACCCGTCGCAGAAGAGCGGATCACCGGATCATCTGTTAGGCCAGCATCAGCCAGCGCACGCTCTGTGGCCAGCACACCCATTTGGGCAACACGGCCCATGCTGCGCTTTTTCTTTTTGGTGTAATGATCGGGCAACGCAAAGTCGTGAATGGGAGCAGCCAGATAGGTGCCAAGACCGTCATACTTTTTCCAGTCTTCCATGTAGCATACTGCTGATTTCATCGACTGAAGCGCAGATTTTACCTGCGACCATTCATCACCCAGTGCAGACACTACACCGGCTCCGGTAATCACAACCCGTCTGTCATTATTGTTATTCAAACTACATCCTTTTCTTTAAACCGGCCGGCGGAAAACCGACAAACTCGCCGTTGCCAAACACTGCACTTTGCTACCGTCTTGCGGCTCATTTTCAATGAAGCAATCGAACGTTGCAAGCCCATCGCCCACCAGCGCTTTTTCTTCACAGCGCACCGTGTACTTACCCGGCGCAAAGTAATCGCAGTGGGTTTTAAATGACCGCGTACCGAGCAGAAACCCTAAATGCGGCGACACTTTCCCCAGAGCAAGCTGATGCCCGGCGATAAGCGCGGCAGTCTGGCCCATGTATTCCAAACCAATCCAGGCAGGGACGCCCTTATCAGCTTCAAAAAACGGGCTTTCTTCATCAACGTAGGTACGCGATGCCGATGAGGTTTCGGTGATATCCAGTACTTCGTTAATCAATAACATGGGCGGACGGTGAGGAATTAACTCAAACAACCGGCTGTCGAAACGGGTTTCCTGCGACATTACTTCCCTTCCCCTTTGGTGCCCGCTGTTAAAGACGTGGTATCGCCGGGCTGCCAGAAATCATAAAAATTAAACCATTGATACGGTGCGTTAAGGCAATGTGCTTCCAGTTTCGACGCAAACTGTTGCGCATAATGCTGTAAATCCTGCTGGCGAGTTTTGCGGTTGATCTGCAATTTGTCACACAACGGCGCCACATCAAACAACACCTTGTTGTCTGCCGCTTTATAGCGATAAGCAAACATCAGCTTTACCGGGCAGGCCAACGCTTTTGCCAGCATGTAAGGGCCGATGGGTAGCGGTGCTTGTTGCCCTAAAAATTGAACTTCAACGGTACGTTCCAGGCCGCTCAAGGGCACACGGTCACCGGCAATAAACACCCACTCGCCAGCATCAATTTTTTCTTTCAGCATCATGATGGTGGTAACATCAAATTCATCAACCTGGAAGACATTAAGGCGGGATTCGTTATTTTCGTCTTGCATCATTTTAACGAAGTTGCCGGCGTGCTTATCGTACACCAGTATATTGATAACCTTGCTGCGATAACGGTGCATAAAGCCCCGGCAAAACTCCAGGTTACCAAAATGAGAGCCAATAATGAGTTGACCTCGGTCGTCATTGTGCAGGGCATCAATATTCTCTGGCGAGCTGAGTACGAAGTCTTTTTCGGTAATTTCGTCTAACCAGCCCAGCATCTTATCCAGAATCACTTCGGCAAAGGTTTTGAAATGCAGCAGAACATGTCGATAGCCAGGCTTACGCTGCAAAACTTCAGGTTTGAAGCGGTAGTGCGCATTCAAATATTGCAACGATGCTTCACGCTGCTCCTTGCGGCACAGGACAAAATACAGCGCCACCGGATACATGATGACCGAAAACACTTTACGGCCGCATACCCGGTAAATAAAAAACACCAGTCGCATGGCTGCCATGGTGCCGGCTTCACGGGTTTGCGACCAGTGAGCCTGCTGTTCTGTGGTTGCGGTTTTATCTGACGCCGTCATCGTGCCCCTCTTACTTACCTAACAAGGCACGAACGCGAGTGACTAACAATTTTGGCAAACGAACAAGCATGCCAAACATCAACCGTACATGCAGCCGGATCAGCATGAGGTTATCTTTCAGATAATGAAAATGGGATACGGTGTTTTCGTGATAAATCACCTTGGTAGGAATGAAATGCAAATCGATGCCTGCCCATACCGCTTTCACCAGCAGTTCCGGGTCAAAATCCATGCGTGGGCCAAGGTAGTAATTATCGAATACTCGCTCGATTTGTTTGATGGGATACACCCTAAAGCCGCACAGGCCGTCTTTAATTTGCAAAGATAGGGTTTCCAGCGCTACCCAAAAATCGGTAATTTTGCGGCCGTACTTTCTGGCGAACGGCGCGGTTTCATCAAAATAAGGCTGACCGGAGATAAAGGAATCCGGGTGAGAGCGACTGTAATCCAGCAGTTTTTGCGCGTCATCGATGTTGTGCTGGCCGTCTGCATCCAGTTGCAATACGTGGCTAAAGCCCATCGCACTGGCGTGATAACAGCCGGTGATCACCGAAGCACCTTTACCACGGTTCGTCTGGTGTCTGACAAGATGAAAATCTGGGTAAGGTTTGAGTAGTGCTTCTACCCTCGCCACGCTTTCTTCACCACTGCCATCATCTACCACAATGCAGGGTAAATTCAGTGACGCCAGCGCCGGCAGAAACTTTTCAAACAGCACTTCGTGTTTGTAATGAGGAACAATAATGCAATATTTCATGATGCGGAAAACTTAAAACTGCCCGTGGAGAATGAGTCCGTTTCGTTGGAGAAGTGAAACGAAACACTGCCTTTAGCTGCATTGTGATTGAGCGTGAGCTGCATCTTTGCACCCGGCATGACCATGGTTTTGAATTTGATGTTGGAGAGTTGATGAAAACGGCTATCGCTGATAAACAACGCTTTTGCCAGCTTTCCCGCCCAGTCTATCTGCACCACACCGGGCAGCACTTTATGATCAGGAAAGTGACCGTCGAACCAGGCAAGATCTTCGCTTACCTTAAGCGTGATCTCAGCAGACGCTTCATCTATTTTTACGGCCGTAATATCTGGCCCTTCCTGCGCGTTAAACAGTGCTTTCAACGCATGTATATCAGTCATCAACAATCTTATGCTTCTTTTTGTAGTGGCGCCGAAAGAGTAATTCAGCAACCACAAATACGGCAAAAATCAGGTAGGACAGTAAACCGTTGTAGAGTGTCCATACAGCTAAACTGCTGAACCAAACTGTCCAGGCGGCCACTGCGGCATTGAATAACAGCAACAGCCCCCACGCCAGGCTCAGCGCCCTGAGATAACCTTTTGCCTGTGCCGGCGGATTATGTCCACCAGCCCGGGCGAAGCGCTCAATCAGGGTATGCTCATCAAGCAACGAAATCAGGAACAACATTCCCATTCCGGCGCTCATGATCACAGGGTAACATTTCAGCAGTATTTCACTGTTTAGAAATATAACCCCGACGCAATATAACGCAATCACGGCAGTCATCAACCAGTCACTGGTTTTACGATGCCTTCCTGCAACCACCAGCCTGAATATAGCTACTAACAGCAACGCCGCACCGAACCAGCGGGGGTCTATCTTGTCGATGTTGAGCCACACCACAAACGGGTAAGCCACAGACACAAGAACAAAGAGCAGCGGAATTAAATCCTTCGGGCCTCGCTGCCGCGGTGATGCACTCACGCCAGCACGCTTTGCCTGTAATTTCCCAGCACCGCACGTTCTTCATCATCAATCTTCGTGGTGGCTTCGTCGCTCAGCATATCTTCAAAGTACGGGACAATTTTCTGCATAATGGCAATGTTCTTCTCCAGTGCCATTTCCACATCAATATCCGGGTTTTTCAGTACGTCGTTGAGCTCGCCCAGACACGGCACCAGGAATTGATCCATAAAGCTGCCTTTGGCGGGTAAAACCAAACGCTTCTGTGCTCTTTCAGCCAGCAATATCTGCATTTTCTTATTCAGCTTCTGGGTTTTCAGCAGGTTCGGGGTAATTTTACGCATGGTGTCTAAGTCGCCGATAGCGTCGGTGAAAAACAGCAAGGCAAACACACCCCAGTAGTAGGTGTAATCCCAGACCAGCTTAATTGACATCATCTTACGATCGCCAAAACCGCCATACTGATCTTTGTAAATTGACAGGGTGTTCTCAAAGAACGAGTCGTAAAACTTGTGGAACAAGGCCGCTTCAAAACGAATGTCCTGCCCTTTCTTGTCACGCTCGATAAGATGGGTAACAAAGGTATTATTCAGCGCGATGAAATCGCTGCCCGGTGAATAGAAAGGGTCTGCAAAGGCACCGGCTTCGCCCGTCATGGCCCAGCCAGAGTCTGAGAACATTTGCTTGCAGCCGTAGGAATAGCCTTGCATGACTTTAAAGTCGAGCAGTTCCGCCCCTTCAATAGCCGCTGCGCAAAGTGGATGTTCTTGTTGTAGCCACGCCATGGTGTCTTCAAAGGTGCTGATTTTGCTGTCGGCCAGCGCTTTATCGTCCATGACGATACCAAAGCTGGTGGCGCCGGACGCAAGAGGAATAATCCACACCCAGTAACCGGGGCCCATTAGGTGATTGGTGCTTAACCAACGTTTGCCCGGTTCAAGGACACGATTTTGCCAGGCTTCATTATCAGACCATTCATCGATAATGACCCGCTTATTGATTCGGAAGAAAACCGCATTGCCTTGATGGCCGGTTTCAGTCTGCAAGTTCAGCTTATTTCGTAGCAATGCCTGACGGCCCGCTGCGTCGACTAACCAACGCCCCTGAACCGTAATTGTGTCGTCACCGCGACGGCAAACCACAGTGTGATTTTTATCGCCCAGTTCAATGTCTTCGGGTACTGCGCCATCAATAAATACCACGCCTTTTTCTTTCAGCATGGTGTAGAGGTAGTTTTCCAGCGTGCCACGTTCAATTTGATAAGCCGGAATACCGAAAAGCTCGCTTACGCCCAGTTCATCATAATCGCTGTAGTCGTTTTGCACTTTACCGAAGAACAGTCTGAGGCCGTACTTACGCAAATGCTTTTCCTTGAAATGGTCTTTCAGGCCAAGTACATCGGTAAAGTAGTGCGCACCAATTTCAACCGTAGACTCTCCCACTTTTGCCGTGGTGTCGTTTACCGGAAAGGTGTTCTTCTCAATTATGGTTATGGCGTAAGTGTCGTCGCGGTTAAGCAGCTGCAGCGCCAGGCTCATGCCTGCCAACCCGCCACCGGCGATGATAATATCCGTATTCATCTGATCCATCGTTTACCCTTCACATGCTAAAGTGAGACTGGTTCCACTGCTTAGCGGAATGGTGATTTGCCCGTTAGGTTGATTCAACAGCTCAGCAACACACAATACCTTTGCCGCTGGGTTCTGAGCGTACATCTCTGTGAGATACGTACTGTCTGCATTGAGTGCCGGCCAGCTTGCATCTTCCTGCTGATTTACCATTGCCGTTAGCACCTGGCCTTCCACGTCGGCGTCGTGCGGATAAATCACCAGTGAAAACGCAAAGGTTTCCTGATTAGGCAACACGGGGGTCAGAATATCTGCCACCGGCGCATCATAAAACGTGAGCAGCATGGGCACATTTTCAGTTTCGCACTGAATCATGGCTTCAAGAATGGTTAACGACACCGACTCTTCATATCCAGCAACAGAATTGGCCGCGCTCATGGTGCCCGTACTGATAGTCCAATAGCCGGCGGGCGCGTTGTGTACAGAATTATGGAACTTGGTCGGCGACAGTTCTTTATGTTCAGACGCCAATGTTTTGCACATATAGTCGGTAAGGTCGGTATCGCCCAGACCAGAGACAAACACGCAGGTAAGCGTATTGGGCTCAACACCGGCATCTTGCGTAGCCTGCCATGAACTCTCAACCGCCAACTTAACCGGCAACGGGGCCCGGCGTCTTTCATTGGCGGGAATAATACCGGGTTTCGGGCTTTTCAGCTTTGCTTCTGGTAAGTCTGCGCCACCAAGCAGCGCTTGAAGTGCAGACCAGTTTTCAAAGTAGCTGCCCCAGGCACCAGTGCCTGCAATTTTACATTTCAGTGCTTTTGTCTGCATATTACTCTGCCCTGCTAAACAAAAGTGTACAGTTATTACCACCGAAGCCGAATGAATTGGTCATCACGTGTTGACACACTTTCTCTTCGTCTGAGGCTTTAATGGAGAAATCCAGTGCTTCATCTAGCGTTTCCAGGTTCTTCGAACCTGGGATCACGTTGGTGTGCAAGGTATCCATGGCAATAATGGCTTCTGTAATACCGGCTGCGCCCAGGGTATGCCCCATCCAGGCTTTGGTCGATGAACATCGTACAGACGCAGGGAACAATTCGGAAATCAGCTTTCCTTCAATTAAATCGTTAGCCCGGCTGGACGTGCCGTGAAGGTTAATGTAATCCACCGACTCAGGAGACAATGCGGCTCGTTTCAGCGCCTGTGTCATCGACAATCTGGCACCTAATCCATCAGGATGTGGGTGCGACATATGGTGTGCATCTGAGCTTTCGCCATAACCGGCCAGCGTGATGCCCCGGCCATTGTCATTTTCGCCCGCGCGCTGCAGAACAGCAAAACCGGATGCTTCACCCAGGTTTATTCCGTCTCGATGCTGATCGAAGGGCTTACACGGGTTCGGCGACAGTAGCTGCAGCGAATTAAAACCGTGCAGCACACTCAGACACAGCGTATCCACGCCGCCTACCAGCACTGCATCGACAATACCGGTTTCCAGCCAGCGAGCGCCGGTGGCAAACACTTTGGCGGAAGAAGAGCACGCGGTGTTAATCGTGAGTGATGGGCCTTTAATGCCGGAAAGGTGAGTAGCAAACAAGGCTGGTGCATGAGGATTATGCACAAACGGCTGCTTGAACGCTTCGGATAACCCATTGTCGCTGTTGAGTTTGGTATAGGCTTCTTCAGTACGGTCGATACTGGACGTACTTGAGCCCATAACTAAACCAATGCGGGCAGCGCCGTATTTGCTGATTAACGCTGAAACCGTGTGGCGAATCGTGCCCTGTTCATAACCTAATACAGCAAGAGCATTGTTTCGACTTTGCCATTGCCCCAGGTCATCCACGCCATTGATTTGCTCAACAAGGCCAATCCAGGTGTCTAAATCTGAACCTGGCAGGTTGTTCTTAATCAGGCCGCTTTTATGCTGTTTGAGTGAAGTCCGTAAGGCGCCGAGGTTAACCCCAGCTGCCGAACAGGATTCGTAATCGATGATATCTATTTTCATGTCGTCAAAGATAACCCTCAAATAGCTTTATTTACCGCCGATCCGAGGGTAACCGCCCGATTTTATTTATTCTTTTCAACAAATGCGGTTAAGCTGCGTAAGGTCTCGAACGCTTCGCGTGTGCCTTCGTCTTCCGCTTTAATTTGTACGCCGTATTCTTTTGATATCGCTAATGAAATTTCCAGCGCATCAATAGAATCGAGTCCCAGACCGTCACCGAACAATTGATCTTCCGGATCAATTTCTTCCGCTTCCATGTCTTCTAAATTGAGGGCTTCAACCAAAAGTTCAGCCATTTTTAATTCGGATTCTGTATGTGTAGCCATAGTTGATACTGTCCTTACTATGTACGCTTCTCTCTGAAAGGGCGCTAGTTTAAACTAATGTTACAATAAAAACTATTTCTGCAACCCGGCATGTTTTCAGATTTAATTTTCGCCAAACCAGCGCAAAACATCGGTGATCAAGATGTACACCTGTGGCTACTTGATACTCGTCAGTATGAAGAAAATCACCAATTAGCGCTGTTTCGCTCAGTGCTGTCAGATAGCGAACTTCGCCGTATATTGCAGTTCCGCAAGCCTGAAGCGCAACAGCGATTTCTCATAGCCCGGGGGGCTCTTCGCTTGCTTCTTGCAGCATTACATCCTGGCCTTCCGCCCGCTGATATAGCGTTTATTTTCAATGACTTTGGCAAACCTGCTTTACGCACGAATCCTCTTAACATTCACTTTAATGTTTCCCATTCTGGCAACATGATTGTGATTGCCATCGCTCGCGGCCGCGAGTGCGGCATAGACATAGAAAAACTCGATGTATCACGTAACGTACGTGACCTCGCAGCGTTTTATTTCCATCCACTGGAACATGCGTTGCTATTAAATGCACCCGATGAAACTGCGCAACTGAAGCACTTTTACGCGCTTTGGACATTGAAGGAAGCGTTCATTAAGGCAGAAGGAAAAGGCATGGCCATTGCCGGCGATAGTTTTTATTTTTCAGACATCGATTCTGCGCAACCAAAGGTGACGATAACCCCAAACTCACAGGCCAGCGGGCGGCGGTGGCGTTTTGGCCAGCAATGCTTTGGCGATGATTTCAGCATGGCCCTGGCGGTGGCAGAAAATGATGAACCAGAACTGTCGGTAATGTGTAAACGTTTAATCGTTTGAGCGCCAGTGAACCTGATGCACTAGCCTGATTGTTAAAAGGTAACGTGTGCTAAATCATTGAAAGTACGCTAACGTAGGCTGTCGGTAAGCGTATTGCCACATAAATACATGCCTGAAAACAATGCAGGTTCAGGAAGTTATCACTGTAGTAAAAGGAGTTTGCAGTGCAGCAGTTTTTACAAACCATGAAAGCGGCAATGAAGCGGGCTGACACGCCATTGCTACAGCAGTGGATATCACAACAACAGGTTACTGAATTGCCTGATGTAAGTTGCGAAAAAACGTTCTCGGCGGCGCAAATTGGCGATGCGGTTCAAATCTTTCATCGTAATCACCACTGGCAGCACGACAACATACACCCTTGCTTTTCCCTTTTCCTGGGGCTATCGCAACACGTTGAAACCCTTTCCAGTAAGGCATCACCTTTCCCGCTTATGGGTTTGGTGCACATAGAAAACAACATTGAACAAACACGCCCGTTAACCCATGATGACATGCACATACATTGTCATTTCAGCAATATTCGAATGCATCCTCGCGGTATTGTTGTCGATATTGTCTTGCTGGTGAAACAGCACGGCAGCGTTTGCCAAACCATCACCAGCACTTACCTTTACCGGGCGGCATCCGATACGCTGGCGAAGGGCGATGCAGCCGATACAGAAAAAGCGTCGCTGGCACAAAGCCAAGAGGCAACTACCTCAGCGTTAACGTTCGCGAGCAATGCAGGCAGACGCTATGCGCGAATTAGTGGCGACTACAACCCTATCCATTTATACCACTGGAGTGCAAAGCTGTTTGGGTTCAAACAAGCCATCGCCCATGGCGTTCACGTGTTATCTCGCAGCGTGTCGTCATTAGATTTGTCGTTCATTCACCCACAAGAATCCTTCTCGATCACCAATACCTTTCACTACCCGGTCACATTGCCTTCTGAACTGACACTATGCAGTCATACACTGGCGAATAATGCAGACAACGGTTTGGTGTTTGAATTGCGAAACCCGCAGGTAAAACGCAGAAAACAAGTTTTACTGCGTGGGCAGGTAATTGCGGCAAGAACATAACCATCCCGCTCCTTAAGCGAAGTGTTAGTACGCAATTATTCTCAGTGTTTTGAAAAACGCTGGTTCTCGGTAGAGTTCGCGCGTTACATCTGTCTAAATTCCAACCATTCCTGGCCGCTTAATTCGCTATACGACCACTTAAACATTTAACCCATGCATCATCTCATTCACTTTATTAACCTAAATCAAACATTACTGCGTTAGCTATTTACAATTTATAAGGATGATGCCCGTGAGTTTGTTTCTTATTTGTGTAGCCGCTCTTATTGCAGGCTATTTTATTTACGGCGCCTTTGTCGAAAAGGTCTTTGGCACTAAGCCTGCCCGCCCTACACCGGCCCATACGCAGACCGACGGCGTGGATTACGTGCCAATGTCCACGCCCAAGGTGTATCTGGTCCAGCTGTTGAATATCGCTGGTGTCGGTCCGATATTCGGCCCGATTATGGGGGCACTTTACGGCCCTGCGGCCATGTTGTGGATTGTACTGGGCTGTATTTTTGCCGGTGCCGTGCACGACTATTTCTCCGGCATGCTGTCGGTTCGCAATAACGGTGAATCCGTTCCCAGCCTGTCCGGACGCTACCTGGGCCGCGGTGCTAGGCATTTCATGAACCTGTTCGCCATTGTGTTACTGCTGCTTGTTGGTGTGGTCTTTGTGTCCGCTCCGGCCGGCATGATCACCAATCTGGTTAACGAACAAACCTCCATGCATGTAGAAGTGGGTGTGATGGTGGCAGTGATTTTCGCCTATTACGTTCTAGCTACAATTATCCCGGTAGATAAAGTGATTGGCCGCTTCTATCCGTTCTTCGGTGCGCTGCTGATTTTCATGTCGGTAGGCTTACTGGGCGCGGCCTGGTTCTCTGACGAACATTCTATCCTGAGCCAGTTTACCGCCAGCGACATGCTGACGAACCTGAACCCGAATGACATGCCACTTTGGCCCGCGCTGTTCATCACCATTGCCTGTGGTGCAATCTCCGGCTTCCATGCCACCCAGTCTCCGCTGATGGCGCGCTGTATGGAAAATGAGAAGAATGGTCGCTTCGTGTTTTTTGGTGCCATGATTGGTGAAGGCGTCATCGCCCTGATTTGGTGTGCAATTGCCTTGTCCTACTTCGACGACTTGAACGGTCTGGCCAGCGCTGTGCTCGATGGTGGTCCGGGCAATGTAGTTTACTCAGCGTCATTTGGTCTGTTAGGTGTGTTCGGCGGGATCCTGGCATTCCTTGGGGTCGTTATTCTGCCTATCACATCCGGCGACACCGCTTTCCGCTCAAGCCGCCTGATCCTGGCCGAGTACTTCAACGTGGGTCAGAAGAATATCCGTAACCGTATTCTGATGGCTGCTCCCTTATTTGTACTGGGTGCGATTCTGACGCAGGTCGACTTCGGTGTGATCTGGCGCTACTTCGGCTTTGCAAACCAGGCAACAGCGGTAATGATGCTGTGGACCGCGTCAGCTTACCTGCTGCGTCACAACAAGCTGCACTGGATCACCACGATTCCGGCAATCTTTATGACCGCTGTGTGTGTGACCTTTATCCTGAACAACTCGACTCTGGGTTTTGGACTGGCAATGAATGTCTCTACCATCACCGGTGTTGTTGTGTCGCTGCTGACCACGGTGTATGTGATTCGTATTTCCAAAGGCAAAGGCGAAGAGCCGTTGCAGCCGCTGACTGTAAAAAGCGAAGAATCCCGCCAGCCGGTAGACGCTTAACAGTCTGACAGGCCATCTGCTTTGCAGGATGGCCTGTCCCTTTTCCACCGGGAAATAGGTTACACTACCCGCTTTAGCCTGCTCTTTCTGACACCGTTATGGAACTGATCCTCTCACTGCTTCAACAAATGTGCGTCTATCTGGTGTTAGCGTACCTGCTGAGCAAGACCCCGTTGTTCCTTCCCATTCTCAGTATTTCGTCACATAAACGTCACCGCTATCTGGTGTATTTTGTATTTTCGTCGTTCTGTATCCTCGGCACTTACTTCGGCCTGCAAATCAACGATGCAATTGCCAATACCCGGGCCATAGGCGCGGTGATCGGCGGCGTACTGGGTGGTCCGGTAGTGGGATTCGCGGTGGGCTTAACCGGCGGTCTGCACCGCTACACGCTGGGAGGATTCACCGATCTCGCCTGCGCCCTCTCAACCACTGCTGAAGGATTGATTGGCGGCCTGATGCACGTATTTTACGTGCGGAAAAATCATCGGCTGGCGCTGTTCACGCCCTGGCGTATAGGCCTTATCACGCTGTTCGCAGAACTCGTACAAATGGCCATCCTGCTGACGGTAGCCAAACCTTTCGACAAATCTTTCGCCCTGGTCAGCGACATCGCTGCCCCGATGATTATTGCCAATACGGTAGGCGCTGCGCTTTTCATCAGTATCCTGTCTGATAAGAAAACTATTTTCGAACGCTATTCCGCCACGTTTTCCCGCCGCGCCCTGTCGATTGCAGACCGCTCAGTGGGTTTGCTTTACTCAGGTTTTAACCGTATCAACGCCGAAAAAGTTGCTCGCATTGTGTATGAGGAGACCAACGTGGGCGCAGTGGCGATAACCGACAAGGAAAAAATTCTCGCCTTTATCGGCATCGGCGACGATCACCACCTGCCCGAGACCCCTATTTCCTCATCCAGCACGCTGGAGTCGATTAACAACAATGTCATCGTCCACGTAGACGGCGCAGAACGTCATTATCAGTGCTCGCTGGATAAGCACTGCCCGCTGGGTTCAGTGCTCATTATCCCTCTGCATTCCGGCTCCGAAGTGGTTGGCACCATCAAGCTGTATGAGCCGAAACGCAAATTTATGTCTACCGTGACTATGTCAATGGCCGAAGGCATTGCTCAGCTGCTGTCCAGCCAGATTGTGTACGGTGCTTATCAGCAACAGCAGGAATTGCTTTCACAATCAGAAATAAAACTGCTTCACGCTCAGGTCAATCCTCACTTTCTGTTCAATGCGCTCAATACCATCAGCGCCATTGTGCGGCGGGAGCCCGACAGAGCCAGAGAGCTTATCCTCAGCCTGTCGCGTTTTTTCCGTATTAACCTTAAGCAGAACACCGCGCTGGTATCGCTGAAACAGGAAATCGAGCATGTAAATGCCTACCTGTCTATTGAGAAAGCCCGTTTCGCTGAGCGCCTCAGCGTTCATATCGCCTGTGACGATGCCACGCTCCCGGTGCTCATTCCCAGTTTCACTTTACAGCCACTGGTCGAGAATGCGGTTAAACATGGAATCGCACAGCAGCTTGATGGCGGTACCATCACCATCAGCGCCAGACTCACCAGTGACAATCAGGTGTGTGTGGTGGTTGAGGATAATGCCGGGCTCTACCAACCTCGCCATGCTGACAGCGAAGGGCTGGGCATGGACATTGTCGATAAGCGTTTGATTTACCAGTTTGGCACGACATCAGGACTGATAACAGAATGTCAGCCCGGAGAATTCACTCGGATGTCTTTCAGCGTGCCGCTGTTAACCAGTCAGTCCGCGAAGCTGAAAAATGAGGAGATAACTGAATGCTAACCGCCCTGGTAATTGACGATGAGCCGCTGGCCCGCGATGCACTCTGCGAACTGCTTGAGGAAAGCGGCGAGATAACCATTGTGGGTGAAGCAGCAAACGCCATCGAGGGGCTGAAGATGATTCAGCTTCATCAGCCCGATGTGATCTTTCTCGATATTGAAATGCCGCAGCTTACCGGCCTGGATTTACTCGCTATGCTGGATGTGGACGCGCTTCCCGATGTGCAAACCCTGCCCCATGTGGTGCTTGTTACAGCGTTCGAACAGTATGCAATTCAGGCGTTTGAAGAAAATGCGTTCGATTATCTCCTCAAACCTGTTGAACCCGAACGCCTGGCCAAAACCCTGGCGAAACTGAAGAAGCGAACGCAACCGCTGAAAGTGATTGAGACGGTAGCGTCACCGACGCTGTCAATTATTCCCTGTGCCGGTCACCAGCGTATTCTGCTGGTGCCTGAAGCTGACATTGAATTTGCATTCAGTGACGTGGCAGGAGTGCATGTTAAAACAGCATCGCAACAGGCGGATACCCAGTTGACGCTGAAAACCCTGGAACAGAAAACCACTCTAGTGCGTTGTCACCGTCAATACCTTGTACGCCTTAGTCAGGTTGCCGAAATCAAGTTGCTCGATAACGGCCTCGCCATCCTGCATATGCGGTGTGGCGAGTCTATTCCGGTGAGCCGCCGTTACCTGAAAAAACTAAAAGACGGGTTACAATTGCACAACCACTAAGGCTGTGTTTACACACGATGAAACATTAGCAATTACCGGCCTGGCGATGAAATGCAGCAGACCCGATGTTAATCGAGTATTCCGGGCTCAGCAGTTCCTTCACAAACTCGGATGGCGACGAGGGGTCAGCAATGATGTAGCACTTATGTTTTGCCCGGGTGATGCCGACGTACATCAACCGCCGTTCTTCCGAGTAAGGATAATCATCTAGCGCGGGCAATAGCGCTTCAATCAGCGCGTTCTCCCTGCCCTCACTGGGAAACCCGTTTTTACCCTTGCTGAAGCCAATTAAAATACAGTGGTCTGCTTCCAGCCCTTTGGATTTATGAAAACTCCAGAAATGCACATGGTTGGCGAGATTAAGCCGAGTTAGTGTGGCCTTCGTTTCATCCAACAGAAAATTGTAGCGGGCGATAACAGCAATAGAGCTTGAAGATTCATTGCCACGGATTTTCGCGACCACTTCCGCAACACGCTCAAAAACACCATTGTCATTGCCCGGCTTGTTATCCAGCAAAAACACCTGAGGTGAATCGACTTTGGTGTGCGTATGTATGTGTTTTCTGAATTGCTCGGGGTTCGCCATAATGAACTGCCCAGCGGTATCCGCAATACTGTTGTTATAGCGAAAGGTTTTCTGCAGTTTAGTTTCGGTATAGCTGCCCACCCGTTCGCCAAAGCGCGTGGTGAGTTCAAGTTTACCGCCGGAGAAACGGTAAATAGACTGCCAGTCGTCGCCCACCGCAGTAAGTGATACCTCATGACCTTTTGCCAGAATGGCTTCTAACAACGCCATACGCGCGGTGGAGATATCCTGAAATTCATCTACCAGCACATACTTCCAGGTTGGCTTTATTACTCCGCAGTTGATGCTCTCTATGGCGCGGGTAATAAGATCATCAAAATCCATGCAGTCCTGACGCTTTAGTTCACTTACATAAGCCTTATGCAAGGCACTGAGTAAACTCGTTATCTTTCTGGCCGGTTTAATGCCTGCACTCGTCAGTCGCTTGCTAACATCGGCAGGTTTCAACTTCTCTATGCGTATTGCTTGCAAGGCACTGACAAGGGTTTCCACACAAGACGACAAAGCGGCTCGCTCGTTTGCCAGATTTGTTTTGCCCTTCGCTGAATGTGGCGAAAGCAAACCCGCGAGCTCCTGAAACACCGTTGGATTTTCATCGCTATAACCTTTAATCCATTCCAATACCCATTGCTTTAACCGTTGACTATTTTCCGCAAGCTCACTCAGCGCGAAGGGTACGCCAGCATGCTGCAAAAGCTCACGACCAAGACCATGAAAGGTAAAGATTTGTGGCGCGTCGGCCAAAGCAATATTCCGACTTTTGGCCGTTTCCAGCAAACGTGATTTAAGCTCTTCCGATGCCGTACGGTTGTAAGCAAGAATCAATACTTCCGAGGGCTTTGCCAAGCCACGGTCTATCATATCCAGCGCCTTCGCCACCATTACCGACGTTTTGCCTGTACCCGCAGCTGCCAGCACCAAATTTCTATCGTTGGCGCGAAGCACCGCGAGGCGCTGTTCCTCGGTTAACGGGTTAGACTCTACCGTATCGAGAAATGTGCGGCGGGCTTTTAGCTGCAGGTGTTCATGGTAAGTTCGTAAGCTGGCCATATCAAACGGATACAGGCTCGCTATCTCTTCTACTTCGCGTAGGGCGTCAGCCGATAACAGTGCTTGCCAGTCGGCTTTGTAGTTACTGTAATGCTGATGCAGCGTTTCAATAAGTTCGCGCAGTTCGGCTTCCCATGAATCTCGCGGATATTGCAGCTTCACCTTGTTATTGAAAACAGTAAAAACCGTGTGTAGATACGCCTTAATGTGGCTTCGAATGATTTTGTTGGCAGTTTCCTGCAATGCCACTACGTTGTCTGCTTTCAGAAACCGGTAACGCACCGATGTTTTTGCCCCCGGCAATTGCAATTCGTAGCCGAGAATGCGTTTCTTTACCTGAAAAAGCGTACGTACAGAAGCTAGCGACAGCGTGTTTTCCCTGCCACTTTTTTGTGTGAAAACTAAATTTTCGTTCGTGAGACTGATTGAGGGTTTAGCAAAAAACTTTCCCAGAATATTGGGATGAACAACAAGAACTGGCAACAACACTATCCTTAAATTTCAGGTCGTAACTTTTTATGTAGTAACTGGCGCGTTTGAGCAACTCAGTGACACCTTAGCGTTACTGCGGCAAAATGCCACGCCGGCATTCTACACTATCTTCAGTTATTCATTCGCAGTTGCTAGAATGCCGGAAACCTTTTTCTGGATTTGCCCGTGAAAATACAAGTTATCCCTGTTACGCCCTTTGCCCAGAACTGTTCGCTTATTTGGGACCCTGCTACCATGAAAGGGGCGTTTGTTGATCCAGGCGGTGACAGCGCTAAATTGTACGATGCAGCAGCGCAAAACAAAGTGACGATTGAAAAAATCATTCTCACTCATGGCCATCTCGATCATGTTGGCGCGACCACAGAAGTGGCTAAACACTACGATGTACCCGTAATCGGCCCACATGTTGGCGATAAGTTTTGGTTGGATGGATTACCGCAGCAAAGCCAGATGTTTCGTTTCCCGCCAGCTTCCCCATTCGCACCAAATCAATGGCTGAACGACAACGACACGATTACCGTGGGCAACCTCACCCTTGATGTACTTCATTGTCCCGGCCATACGCCCGGTCACGTGGCGCTGGTAGAACGAGACAGCAATACCGTGATTGTGGGAGATATTCTGTTTGCCGGGTCCATCGGTCGCACCGATTTCCCACGGGGCAATCATCAACAACTCATCGATAGCATTCGAAATAAGCTGTTTACCCTGCCCGATGAAATGACCGTCTATCCTGGCCACGGACCCACCAGCACCATTGGTACCGAGCGCAAAACCAATCCGTTTGTGGCAGACAGTAAATTTGGGTGATGGGGCTGAGCTTAAAAGGACGAAGCCATGACGATACTCCCTCGCCACGTAAAATCGCTCTTATTATTAATGGTATTGAGCCTGATTGCCGCAACTGGGCACGGCGAACCGAATCAACCAGTAGCGGGCAATTCGCTGGTATGACAAAAGTAGAAACCCAGCCCAGAGGCTTTAACCTTAGCGAAGATGGGCGATTTATGGTGGTGGCAGGTGAAAAAGCATCATCCGTTGGTTTATACCGGCTTAACGCTGAAACCGGTCTGGCGAAAAAAGTTGATGAAGCGCCCACGGATACAGGCGCTAACTGGGTAGAGATTATTACTGTTATTGAATAAGCAATGGTGGCTTATTCAGCGCTTTTACCTGGCTACAGGACACCATTGGCCCTGAGCGCAGAAACCAACCTGGTTTCTGCCTTTACTCTTCCCGCCAATCCGCGAAATAATCCACCAGGTAATCAATCGCCATGCGCGTTCGCAGGGGCATGAACCGTCTATTCTGATACACGAGCCAGCTGCCTGCGCCCTTGCCCCACCAAGGCTTCAGCACAGGCTGCAACCGTCCACTATCCACAGCGGCTGAAAAAGTACTCGCCGGCATGTAAGCAATGCCTAGGCCCTGCTCGCAGGCTTGTAGTACCGCATTAGCGTTATTGCTTCGCCAGCGCCCTTTAACTTTTATAGTCTCTACGACATCATTACGCTGAAATTTCCAGGTGTCGTTATTTGAGATAATGCAGCTGTGTTTTTTCAAATCTCCCGGTTCTTTCGGTTCGCTGCATCGCGCCAGATAGTGTGAGGCTGCAACCGCCATCATCGGGCGATTAACCAGCTTGCGGGCAATGAGGCTTGAATCAGTGAGTTCGCCGTAGCGAATAGCGAAGTCGACGCCGTCTTCCACAAAGTTAACCATACGGCTGTTGAAATCCATTTCAATGGACAGGCCGGGATGGGCTTCGGTAAAACGCATCAGTGCCGGTGCGACATAATGTTCGGCAAATCCCCCGGCAGCACTCACACGCAGCGTGCCAGTAAGATTAATTTGCTGCACGTTCACCATTTCATTGGCTTGCTGAAGGCCAGTAAGCAAATCTTTTACCTGCTGATAATACACTTCACCGCTGTCGGTCAGACTCACCAGCCGTGTGGTGCGGGACAACAGCACACAACCAAGCCGCTCTTCCAATCGGGCAAGCTGACGGCTTACGTGACTTGTACTACATCCCAGCTGTCTTGCGGCAGCAGAAAAGCCCCTTGTTTCTGCCACCGCGATAAATTCCACAACACCTTCAAAACTGTCCATCTGCTTCAACGCCTGATTATTGCTATACAGCAACAGTGTTTATCAAATTCAGCGGATTATCAACCAACAGGTTGCATTATATAGTGGTCGCGAATCAATACAGCAACCGGAGGACTTCCGATGAAAAAGATACTAATTCCCGTCACTAATCACGCTACCCTGGGTTCAACCGATCAGGCTAACGGCACCTATTCACCTGAGCTTACCCATGCGCTGCATGTGTTCAATGAACACGGTTATGAATATGACATTGCCTCTATTACAGGTGGCGAGGTACCGATTTATGGCACGGATATCGAAGGTGATGAGATTAACGCGCAGGTGCTTAACAGCGACGATGTTAAGAGCCGGATTAGCAACAGCCTGCCTGTCTCAGAAGTGAACATTGATGATTACGCAGCAATCTTCTATCCCGGTGGTTTTGGTTTGCTGAGTGATTTAGCGACTAATAAAGACTTTGCCACACTTGCGGCCACCCATTATGAACAAGGCGGATTACTGGGCGCTGTATGTCACGGTCCTGCTGCACTGCTGCCAATCACCTTGTCTTCCGGGGAAACCTTACTGGCAGACAAGTCAGTGACCGCATTTACTCGCGAAGAAGAAATCGATTACGGTACCATCGACGACATTCCGTTCTTACTTGAAGAAGCGCTAGCGCGAAAGGCGGCGCGATTCAGTAAAGTACAGCCGTGGCAGGATTTTGTGATTGAGGATGGCCGCGTGATTACAGGCCAGAACCCGTCGAGTGCTCATAGTGTGGCAAAGGCGATGGTTAAACAGCTCAGCAACCACTGAAGACTTCGCGCCAAGGCTGCTCGTTAAAACTAGTAGGTTAGCAAGAGCACTATTTAAAAAGCGGGAGGCACTCTGATGTATCTCCCGCTTTCTGTCGTGCTTTAATCAAATAATGAAACGGAATTACCTCTCCTCTTCGCTCTCCGCTTCACCCAACCATGCACTACGGAATGATGTCGCTTTATAACTCACTTCGTCTTCCGCCATCTCGGTAATCTTCAAATCTGGCTTTTGATAAAACGTTACTTCCGTTTCCAGTTCTTTATCGAAACGCTTGTAGCGAATTCATGAATGGCATAACGCCCCGGCGATGAGCGGCTCATTTGAAAATCCAAATACTCCCCTTTCGCGCCGGTGAAGGTTGAGCTAATCGTAGCTTCGTGGTGCACCGCGTTGTTGAACTGTACCGCGTATTTAAATAAATTATCAGCTCTGCCAGCGTGTTTGGTAAACTGACGCCTCACCTCGAATACGGAGTTTATATGAACCGCTTTTTAAATTTCCGCCTGCTCGTTGCTTTCGTTTGTATGGTTGCCCTGGCCGGTTGTAGCACCCTCGCCTCATTGGCTTCATACAGTGTAACCAATGCCGACCTTCAGCGGGTAGTAGATAGGCAGGTAGCTAGCGTGCAGGAACAAGGTTCGATTCTTGGCATCCCCCTGCTTCTCGAAGTAGACGACATGCAAGTGAATATCGGGCCGGAAAATCGCCAGACCATCCAGCTCATTGCCGATGCCACGGCAAGCGTATCCGTGCTCGGCATGAAATATCCAGCCAAAGTGAAGCTAGACGTTGAAGGTATGCCCTATTACGACCCAAGCAAAAAGGCCGTATTCATTCGCTCGCTGGTACTGAACGACACCACCGTCGATGCCATGGGTTATCGCGGCAACCTTGCGCCGGTGAGCAGTAAGGTAATGAGCCTGCTGAATCATTTTTTGATGGAGCAGCCCGTTTACGAAGTGAAGGATGTACCAGCTACCTACGCATGGCTGACCGATATGCCGCTAGTGATGACGGTTGAATCCGGCAAGATTTTGTTTAGGCCGCAAACTTCTGAGTAATGAAAGTGGCAATTTTAGTTGCACAAAAAAGAAGGTATGAAGTAAAGCTAAATCGCTGACGCGCTATGGCGCGTTTGAGAATATTTTGAAACTCAGGGAAGAGAACCGTTGGCAGAACTCTATTTATCCGTATCCGCTTTATTGATAGCGAGCAGTTTTGCGGCTTCCCGATGGGTGAAGTTCGGGCTGCCGTTTGTGCTTTTATCGGCGCTCTGTTTTGTTTCCCTGTCTCCCGTATTTTTACTTTTCGTAGCGCTTTATATTTACGTCACCTGGCGATTGGCCGAACCTGACAACAACGCTGACAATATATGGTTAACCCGGCTTTATCAGCTGATTTGGATACTACTGAGTGCAGGACTCATCGTTCATCAACTCCCCGGTTACCATGGGCTTTTGCTGGCTGAAAACGAAGTGCTCAAAGCCAACAGTTTACCCATTAACCTGTATCTGAATGTTGATAAAGCCCTGTTTAGCTGGTCAGCGCTATGTTTTGTTCCGTTTTTTAAACGCAGTTTGCCGTCAGATAAATCGATTCACTGGTGGATACCCACACTCTGCGTACCCTTGGGGATCGCTGCTGTAGTCGTTATTGCAGTCAGTACAGGCATCGTCACCTGGCAAATCGCTTTACCAGGCTACTTTCCATTAATCGCCATTTCTAATCTCATCAATACCTGCGTGGCTGAAGAACTGTTATTCCGGGGGTTGTTGTTTAAGCTCGTGCTTGCGAAGCTTCCAGCCTACCATTCACCAACAGTGCGTACAACTCTGGTGCTAGCAATAACCAGCGTTGTATTTGGAGTCGCGCATTTTGCAGGTGGAGCAAGTTACGTGCTGGTCGCGACAGTGGCGGGATTACTCTACGGTACGGTTTACCTGCTTACCGGACGCATTATTTTTGCCGTAATCACCCACTGGTTGCTGAACGTGACGCACATGTTGTTGCTGACTTATCCGATGATGAATAGTTAAATTGAAGATACAAGAAATGAAAACACTATCCTACCTACTCGCATGCCTGTTCTTCATTATTTCACTAAGCGGGTGTTCTATATTTTCAAAGCCCAACTCAGTGGAACGCATATATTCAGAATCAGGCCCTGTAGCCAAAGCGAGCGATGGCAGATATAAAAATAGCTATCCGGGAGAAAAAGAATATCCGGTTATCTGTGAAGAAAACTGTTATCCAGACACTCCCCTGATGCAATGCAACGAAGACAGCAGCCGGTGTCTGTTTCGCGGAGAAAACCCGAAGGTCAAACAGTCTTATGGCTTCGAAATAACCTGGTTGGGTCATGCAAGCTTTCTAGTAACACTTTCAGACAGCACTAAGCTACTTTTCGACCCGGTAAGCGGACAGTTTGACTGGCCGATAAACTGGGCACATGCATTATCGGGCGGCATCCTCCGCCAGCCTCCTGATTGGCCAGATGCGGCGACTACTGACATCGATGTAGTACTCTACTCACATTTGCACTACGATCATTTCAATAAAGCAGACATCAGCAAACTAGGCAACGAGCCAACCTATTTCGTGCATCAGGACACCGGCAGTTACTTACCTGATAACGGACTTACTATTAAAGAAATGGGTTGGTACAGTGATTATCAGTTAGGAGCTGCAAAGATTAGTGCAATACCAGCGCATCACTTCAACAGTCGCTTCTGGGTACCTTTCATCTACCAGGATAACGAACAGGCGCTATGGGGTGGCTGGTTAATTGAGCACGAAGGCAAAAAGCTTTTATTCGCTGGTGACACCGGTTACTCAGAACACTTCAAAGATATACAAAAACGATACGGCGATATTGATGTTTGCTTAATGCCTATAGCATCGTACTACCACCCGGAATATTCAAAGTGGTACCGGTATGTTCACACCACACCCGAAGATGCATTAGTCGCCGCAGAGGATCTTGGATGCAAAGTGATGATCCCATGGGGCTACGGCAATGCCAGCTGGCAAATGGGCGACCACTCTTCCCACTCGCCGCTTAAGCGATTGTTGAAAATGCATCAACAGGTAAACACTGAATTGCCGCTGGTGATTCTGAATGAAGGAGAAAGCGTGTCGTTGTAACGCAGTAGAAACTTAGCACTTTGGGAGTAAGCTAGTATTTACCTAAACAGCATTATTGTAGCTGATACAGTGAGTTAGAAAATTATAATACCCTACCTACAGTCTAGGGCTCATTAAAACTATCTGAAGCCTATGCTAACTTTCGCGAGTCATGCTTTCTGATTACTGACAAGAATGGCATCGTGCTGTTTTATAACCTTACCCTATTCTGATGCCAAAGGCGAAATTGAAGATCGTTTGCCTTTAAACTGGATAGCTTTGATTGTCGAATACTGTTCTTAAGTTGAGAATGATCGCCTTTATAAGGTCAATAAAATTAGACATTTAACCTAAAAAGGTAATAGTCTAGTCGTAATAAATTGGAAATTATGTTTACTTACTGGACGGAAAATGGATTTTAATAACTTCACTACAGACTCGTTTGAACAACTAGTCCACGCGTTATCTGTTAAAGTTTTTGGTAATGGAGTCGCGATATTTGGTAATGGACCAGATGGTGGAAGAGAAGCTACATTCAATGGAAAAGTAAATTTTCCGATTGAAGGGAATGAATCTTGGGATGGTTACGGGGTTATTCAGGCAAAATATAAAGAAAGAATAGAAAACCGCGACGCTGAGTTTAAATGGGCTTATTCTCAACTTGAGAAAGAACTTAAGCTTTGGGAGAAATCTAAAAATCGAGAACCTAAGCCTGATTACTTTATTTTTTGTACAAACGTTGAATTAACATCTTCTGCAGGAGGAGGCAAAGACAAGTTAAATGAATTAATAAATTCCTACAAGTCAAATTTAGAATTAGCCGGCTATGATATATGGGATAAAGACAAGTTAAGTGTACTAATTGACTGCCACAGTGAAATAAGAAGAAGGTTTACGGCATTCTTTACCTCGGGTGATCTGTTGGCTGAAATTGCCAAGCAATTCGCTTTTGAAGCAGACATTACAACCCTCATGACATACGTACGAAATGAACTTCTAGCAGAAAGAGACGCAAAAATAACTCAAGCGGGTGATAGAACTGGTGATTCACTCGATCTTGCGACTGTATTTGTGGACTTACCTTCTTCCGTTAACAAATTTGATGAACCTAATGATCATCATTCTTTCAACTCAATGAGAGAATTGCTTTCAGCGGCAGCCTGTAACTTGGACCCAATTAATCTTGAAAGCAACAATATTTCCAGTTACTCCGGCCAATATGTTTTCATTGGTGGACCAGGTTCGGGAAAGTCTACAATTGGACAATTTCTATCGCAGATTCATAGAGCTGCCATTTTGGAAAGGTTGCCACAATCTATAAACACTGGGACAATTAAGAAAGCTATATCTACAATTAAAGAAAAATGTGTAAAAGAGGATTTTTCATGGCCTAAAACGCCTCGATATCCATTCAGAATTGATTTAAACCAATTTGCTAAAAAACTAGCAAAAAAAAGAGATAAGGATGGAATTTCCAGTCTATCACAATATATAAGAAGCAAGATCTCTATAGATATTGAAATAAAACATACACAACTTTTAAATTGGTTTGAAGCCTTACCGTGCATTCTAATATTTGACGGATTAGACGAAGTCCCCAATTCTGCTAACAGAGAAGAAGTGATTCTATGTATTCAGAATTTTTTGGGAGATATAAGAGCGAGAGAAGCTGACGTTTTAGTGATAGCAAGTTCAAGACCAGATGGCTACCGCAACGAATTTGATGATTCAGGAGTAAAACACCAGTATCTCCTCCCATTAACAAAAAAGCAATCGCTCAGTTGTGCAGAAGGATATATTCGTGCCAGGTATGAAAAGCATCCTTCTAAAAGAATCGAAGAAACAGACAAGATTAAGGAAGCTCTTGAAAACCATCTGGTAGAAAAATTAATGCAGTCACCATTACAAATAACATTTATGGTGACAGTTCTCGATTCACATGGAACCCCGAGTGAGAGTCGCTGGCAACTTTTTGACGATTATTATCGAACTATTTATGCAAGGGAGAAACAGAAGGCGGTTGCACCATTTGATAAAGTACTAAACAAAAGAAAGCCAGTAATTGACGTGATACACCATGATGTTGCATTTCACTTACAAAGTGAAGCCGAAACTAAACAAACCAATGCTGAACTTCCCATTAATGAATTCAGCTGTATGGTAGAAGAACTTCTAGAAAAGGACGGCCTTGAAGGGGAAGAATTAAAAAATGAACTTAATTACATCATTGGAGCAGCAAACCAAAGACTAGTATTTTTAACTAGTAAAAAACCAGAGTTACTTAGCTTTGAAGTTAGATCTCTTCAGGAATATATGGCCGCGATGAAAATAACAACAGGAAGCGCTGATAAAGTTATTGAACGCATGCATAAAATTGCCCTATCTGATTATTGGAGAAATACTCTACTATTTGCTGTTGGACGCTTTTTTCATGATGCGCAGTTCTATCAAGAAAGAGACCGAATACGAATATTATGTGACGATTTAAATAAATCTGACTTTACAGATGCTGTAAGTGCAATAAAGCCTGGCTCGATTTTAGCTCTAGATATTTTAGAAAGCGGGACTTTGGGTAATAGACCAGCTTTCATAAGAGGCTTAATAGCGACAGCTTTAGAGCTCTTGGATACATCGCCAAACGAATTGAACTTTCCGAGTAGAATTTCAAATCTGGCCACTAGTAACGTGAAGGCACAGTTTATAGAAAAAATAGAAATGAGACTAGGACAACGTGAAATTTCGAAAACGCTATCAACTTGGCTGTTGTACGCGTATTTACGCAAAGCCGATTGCATATGGATAAGTGAAGTAAAGGCAAAATTCTGGCCAGATAATGAAAAGGACAGATTGACAATTTTAAATTTATTTTACTCAAGAGATTTATGCAAAGAAGACGAACATAATGAACTAGCAAAATTAAGTTTGCGGATACATCCGGCGATAAGTTCCCCCTTAAATTTTAGTTTCAATTTTGAAAATGTAAAAAATGACATCTTCAGCGAAATTTTAAAAATTCTATTACAAGGACATAATAGATTAAACAGGAATGTGTCAAAACCCATATTAAAAACTGGACTTAGTCTAGTTTTCAATAGGGTTTTTCACTATGATCTAGATATCGATAGCGACAGGATAGAAGCATTCGTCGATGATATAAGAAAAAAAGATCCTGATGATATACATCCTTGCTGGTATGCTTTACTTAATTTGAGTAAATTTATCACAAACCCAACTAAAAAAAGCCTTGAAATTGCAACACTTAGTATTGTGAAGCAAGATGATACCTTTCTATATTCCGTAGTGAGGAGAGGTAGTCCTTGGATTATTCTTTATTCCGTAAACTACTACCTCCTGTTAAATAAGCTACCAAACTTTACATTTCCAGAGAATGAATTCTCCGTATTTTGTGATTCAATCGAGGATGGATTTCAGAAAAAAGAATTTGAAATCGAAGAGCTTCTATGTTCAAACGAGACTAATATATTAGAAAGTTTCAGTAATAGCCGAGTTCATATTGGTGGCGAAATAGAAAATATCAACTTAATTATAAATGAACTTTCAGAACTTCGTAATTGGAAAAATAATCTAGCTGCCATTCTATTTCTTCTTAGTTGCCGAGTTGATGATTTAGAAAATATAGAAATTGAAACCCTAACTAAAGCTTTAGAGAGATTTGATGGAAATTTATTCATCCACTCTGTACCTCTTGCTCCTAAGAGTATATTTGAATCAAAAAATTTAATTCATCATTGGTCTAGATTCTATGCTGAATTGGTAAAATTTATTTCTCCAGGTTACTTCGAAAACAAGGGCGTAGTGTTCCCATCTGAAAATGTTAACATAAATTACCTGACCAAGCTAAATTTCGAAGAAATGCCAGAAATTATTAGACTAATATGCTATTTTATTTCCTGTGGTCTACACATTAAGATCAACAAAGCTCTACTAAAAACCTCAAGAAAATTCTACAGCGACAGCGTTTATCAGCTAATACTAGAGTTAGAATATTCAAATGGAATGAAGAAAAAAGCTTTAAAAGTTTCTGAAATAATGAGGCAATCTTCATTAGATGAAAAAAAATTGTTACTTTCTTTCCTTGCTAGCCGTAGAGGAAATACCTACTATTGGGTGGAAATTTTATACGATTTAATAAAGTGTATAGACTGTGATGATGGACGCTTGAAAGGTATGGCTCAAAAACTTCATATAGAGCTTGTTTGTTCATTACCGAGTGAAATGCATTAGTAAAAGTTTAGGCTTAAAGGTAAAAAAGGGCCTTTCGGCCCTTTTCACAAACTTCATTTGAATCACAAACTTTATTTAAGCAACACAAACTTCATTCGAAACTGACAAGTGAAACCTCACTCCTCAATATAGCTCTCAATCGGCGCGCAGCTGCACACCAGATTGCGGTCGCCGTAAACGTCGTCGATACGGTTTACGCTTGGCCAGAACTTATTGCGGGCTACGGTAGCTACAGGGTAAGCGGCAACGTTGCGGTCGTAGCTGCGGTTCCAGTCGCTGTCGCAAATATCGGCCAGGGTGTGTGGTGCGTTGTGCAGCGGGTTGTCGGTGGCATCCCACTCGCCGCTTTCCACTTTGGCGATTTCGTTGCGAATGCTAACCATGGCTTCAATGAAGCGGTCTAGCTCGAACTTGGCTTCCGATTCCGTAGGCTCAATCATCAGCGTGCCTGCTACCGGGAAGCTCATGGTAGGTGCGTGGAAACCATAGTCGTTCAGACGCTTGGCGATGTCCACTTCGGTTACGCCAGAGGCTTCTTTCAGCGGGCGCAGATCGATGATACATTCGTGGGCTACGCGATCGTTGCGGCCTTTGAACAGTACCGGATAGTGCCCTTCCAGCGACTTTGCAATGTAATTGGCGTTCAGGATAGCCACTTCGGTTGCCTTACGCAGGCCAGCACTGCCCATCATTTTGATGTACATGTAGCTGATTGGCAGAATAGACGCACTGCCCCATGGTGCTGCGGAAACGGCACCACAATCTTTGCCGGTACCTTCAATGTTCACTACTGCGTGGTTTGGCAGGAAAGGCGCCAGGTGCGATTTCACACCGATAGGACCCATGCCCGGGCCACCACCGCCGTGCGGGATACAGAAAGTTTTGTGCAGGTTCAGGTGCGATACGTCTGAGCCGATGAAACCAGGTGCGGTAATGCCTACCTGAGCATTCATGTTGGCGCCGTCCATATAAACTTGACCGCCGTGATCGTGCACGATGTCACAGATTTCACGGATGGTTTCTTCGTACACACCGTGGGTAGACGGGTACGTGATCATGGCACAGGACAGGTTATCACCTACTTCTTCGGCTTTCTTACGCAGGTCGGCCAGGTCAACGTTACCGTTCTTGTCACAGGCAACCACAACCACTTTCAGGCTTACCATTTGCGCCGACGCCGGGTTAGTACCGTGGGCAGAGCTTGGGATAAGGCACACGTTACGGTGGCCTTCTCCACGGCTCTCGTGGTAACGCTGAATCGCCAGCAAGCCAGCATATTCGCCCTGCGCACCGGAGTTAGGCTGCATAGACAGGTTATCGTAGCCGGTGATGTTGATCAGCCAGTCGCTCAGCTCATCAATCATTTCTTTATAGCCGCCAGCCTGTTCAACAGGGGCGAACGGGTGCAGTTGACCAAACTCAGGCCAGGTTACCGGGATCATTTCGGCAGTGGCGTTGAGTTTCATGGTGCATGAACCCAGAGAAATCATTGAGTGGTTCAGCGCCAGATCTTTGTTTTCCAGCGACTTGATATAACGCAGCATCTCGGTTTCAGACTGATACGAGTTAAATACTTCGTGGGTCAGGAAATCTGAGGTACGTACCAGTTCAGCAGGAATAGACTTGCTGCCCTGCGTGGTGACTTCCGCGTCCAGGCCGTCGATGGTCAGACCGTGTTCCAGACCCAACAGCACGTCGAACAATGCCAGAATGTCTTCGCGGTTAGTGGTTTCATCCAGTGAAATACCCACTGCACCGTCGATGTCTGCACGCAGGTTCATGCCACGTGCGTAAGCCTGTTCCAGTACTTCAGCTTTGTTGTCCACCAGCACAGTCAGGGTATCGAAATAGGTGCTGTGTTTCAGCGCCATGCCTTTTTGCGTTAAACCGGTTGCCAGTATGTCGGCAAAACGGTGAATGCGGTTAGCGATGGTTTTCAGGCCTTCAGGACCATGATAAACCGCATAGAAAGATGCCATGTTGGCCAGCAGCACCTGCGCGGTACAAATGTTGGAGTTGGCCTTTTCACGGCGAATATGCTGTTCACGGGTTTGTAGCGCCATACGCAGTGCACGGCGACCACGGGTGTCTTTGCTCACACCAATGATACGACCAGGCAGTGAACGTTTGTGCGCGTCTTTGGTGGCGAAGAATGCCGCGTGTGGACCACCGTAGCCCATTGGTACGCCGAAACGCTGTGCGCTACCTAGCGCTACGTCGGCACCCATTTCACCCGGCGATTTCAGCATTACCAGGCTCATCAGGTCGGCTGCAACGGCTACGATCCCTTTTTTTGCCTGAACAGCAGCGATGATGTCGCTGATGTCTTTCACTTCACCGGTAGACGTTGGGTATTGCAGCAGTGCACCGAAAACGTCGTGATCAGCCGCTTCAGCAGCAGGACCGGTCACAATGCCGAAACCAAACATTTCTGCGCGGGTTTCGACCACGTCTTTGGTTTGCGGGTGAACGTCGTCAGCGATGAAGAACAGGTTGGCTTTTTTGTTTTTAGAAACGCGCTTGGCCAGTGCCATGGCTTCAGCAGCGGCGGTGCCTTCGTCAAGCAGTGATGCAGACGCCAGTTCCAAACCGGTTAAATCCATGGTGACTTGTTGGAAGTTCAGGATAGCTTCCAGACGGCCCTGGGCGATTTCTGGTTGATACGGCGTGTACGCGGTGTACCAGCCTGGATTTTCCAGCACGTTTCTTAAGATTACGTTGGGTACGTGGGTGTCGTAATAACCCATACCGATGAAAGAGCGGTTGATTTTGTTTTTACCCGCAACGGCTTTCAGCGCTGCCAGTGCATTAACTTCGGTTTGTCCTTCACCGACTTCAATTGGCTTGTCCAGCTGAATAGCAGCAGGTACGGTTTGCGCCATTAAATCGTCTAGCGACTCGGCACCAACTTTGGCCAGCATGGCCTGAATTTCTTCTTCACCCGGACCGATATGACGGCGGATGAAGGCATTTTTTTGCTCTAACTGAGCCAGAGAAACAGATGAATTCGACATAGTATTGTTAAGCACTCGCAATGGATGAGATAAACAAAAGGGGCGTGATAACCTGCCCCTTTTACGCCTTGTAGATGTTTAGCTGCGCGCGACGATTACTCTTCGTCGATGCTGTTTTCGTAGCCTTCTGCGTCAAGCAGACCTTCTACTTCAGTGGCGTCATCTGCCTTAATTTTGAATAACCAGCCGTCACCGTACGGGTCGCTGTTTACCAGCTCAGGAGAGTCTTCCAGCGCTTCGTTAATCGCAACGATTTCACCGCTGATTGGCGCGTATACGTCTGAAGCGGCTTTTACAGATTCAGCTACACACACGTCGTCGCCAGTGCTTACTGCGTCGCCTACGTCTGGCAGATCAACGAAAACCATGTCACCCAGCAGATCCTGAGCGTGCTCAGAAATACCTACGGTGAATACACCGTCGCCTTCCGGGCGAACCCACTCGTGAGTTGATGCATAACGTAAATCGGTTGGGATATTGCTCATAATTAGTTCCTGATTATTCCTTGATGTTGGGATTACAATACACTTTTACCATTGCGCACGAAGCTGGGCTTAACAACACTTACTGTAACCCACTTTTTACGCATTTCCACCTCTACTGTTTCACCAGTATCAGCAGGTACACGGGCAAGTGCAACGGAATGCCCTAATGTTGGAGAGAAGGTGCCTGAAGTGATCACGCCTTCCCCTGATTCTGTGCGGATGTTCTGACCATGACGCAGTACGCCTTTCTCGGTCATCACAAGGCCTACCAGCTTATCGGTGCCGGCTTGCTTTTGTGCTTCTAAGGCTTTACGGCCCACGAAATCACGATCTTCTGGTTCCCACGTAATGGTCCAGCCCATGTTGGCGGCCAGTGGTGAAACGGTTTCGTCCATGTCCTGACCGTACAGGTTCATACCGGCTTCAAGACGCAGGGTATCACGTGCGCCCAGACCACA
Organism: Alteromonas sp. ABV4_515; assembly: GCF_056160345.1. NCBI lineage: Bacteria > Pseudomonadati > Pseudomonadota > Gammaproteobacteria > Alteromonadales > Alteromonadaceae > Alteromonas > Alteromonas sp. ABV4_515. The sequence continues at coordinate 447,317 of NZ_JBSWWZ010000002.1, read as the reverse complement.
TGGCTTCACGCCAGCGTCCAGCAGGCTCTGCCAGAACGCACCGGCCTGTGCTTTTGGTACCATAATTTCATAACCCGCCTCGCCGGTGTAACCGGTAGTGGCGATGAACAGATCTTCTGCCTGCACGCCGAAGAATGGCTTCATGCCAGCAACCGCTTCTTTTTGCGCGGCGCTAAACAAGGTGGCGGCTTTTTCTTTCGCATTCGGGCCCTGAACGGCAATCATGGCGAAGTCTGGTTTTTCAGTGATGGTGACATCGAAACCACTGGCTTTATCGTTCAGCCAGTTCATGTCTTTTTCGCGGGTAGCAGAGTTCACTACCAGACGATAATTGGTGTCGTCGAAGAAATAAACGATGAGGTCATCAACCACGCCGCCTTCTTCGTTCAGCATGCCGCTGTACAGCGCCTTGCCCTTAACCTGCAGCTTGGCTACATCGTTGGCCAGCAGGTAACGCAGATAATCTTTTGCCTGCGCACCGGTCACATCAACGATGGTCATGTGAGAAACATCGAACATACCGGCGTCACGACGTACCGCGTGATGCTCTTCGATTTGTGAACCGTAGTTAATTGGCATATCCCAGCCAAAGAAATCGACCATTTTTGCACCGGCTTCCAGGTGCTTGGCGTGTAACGCGGTAGTATTCGTCATGCGACTTTGTCCATTTCGATGTGTTAATAACAGCACAAAGTATAGGGTTACGACAAAAGACCAATCAAATTGGAATTTCTTATCATTACATTTGCAAATATAATATAAGGCAGTCGTATCATCAGCATTTCAAATCATTATGAAACAACTGTCGTTAGATAACCTGCGCACCTTCGTGAGCGTAATTGAACAAGGTGGCTATGCCAAAGCCGGGGATTTCCTTGGTCGTTCACAGCCTGCCATCAGCCTGCAAATCAAAAAGCTGGAAGAACAGCTCGACCGCAAACTGTTCACCAAAGTGGGCCAGCGGCACATGCCCAGTACCGATGGCAACTGGCTGTACCCGAAAGCTAAGGAACTGCTGGAACTGAACGACGGCATTTTCCGTGCGCTCACACCAGCGCCGTTAAGCGGCCGCTTGCGTTTGGGTATCCCTAATGAATTTGCCTCTACCCTACTTCCGGGTTTAATTGGTGAGTTCTCCAAGCGTTATCCTGACGTCTCTCTGGAAGTTACCTCTTCGTTAAGCCGGGATTTACTGCATGCCTCACGCCGTAACCAGTTCGATTTAATCTTGGCGTTAGTGAACCCTGATGCGAAATCTGACGACGGTGAACTGGTGCTGGAAGATGATGTGGTGTGGGTAGGCGATGCTAACCGGCCTTTTGTAGGCGAAAACATTCCGCTGGTGCTAGCGCCAGATGGCTGTATGTATCGCAGCCGGGTTATCGACGAATTAAAACAGCAAACCCGTTCCTGGAAAATCAGTTATACCAATGCGGATTTGAGCGGTCTGGTGGCGGCTATTCAACAAGGTTTAGGCATTACCGCCCTCGCCCGCGCGAGTATGCCGGAAAACCTCACCGTGCTGAAAGACAACCGACTCCCCCATTTAGGCAAGGTGAACATTTGTTTGTTTAACCAAAGCATTCAGCATCCCGTGGTAAGCCGCACACTGGCAGACTTCATCAAAAGCCGGTTACAGGGGTAGTCTACAGCGGCCCGTTTACAATGCGTTTTTGTGTAAATGGGTGAACGTGAATAAGCACTGAATAGCGATCTGAATTGGATGAATTGTCGTTAAAGTGGAATGACTAAACGGTCTGTATTTCGGCCGTTTTTTTGATCCTCGTGGTACCCATCCCGATTTATGACGCTTTGGTGACACTTTTATGACTTTCAGCCTTGATCACCGACTGAAAATATTTACACTTCGCATTCCTTTTTTTCCGTCCTCAAGTTGCTCCATGTCTGCTTTTATATGTAAACGTTTAACCGCCCTATTTCTCATTATCTCTTTTGACGTGTCTGCATCGGGCTTATCTGATGCGCTCGCTAACTATGACGGTAAGGGCCTTATTTTCGAAAGTGACGACGGCCAATACCTGATGCAATTGCGCGGACGTGTACAAACTCGCTTTGCAAATCCTGGCCTTGGTCAGCCGAACGATCCCGGTGACTTCATTCGTGAAAGTGGTAACCAGTTTGACGTGAATCGTGCCCGCCTCAAAGTAGGTGGTCATATGGTGCGTGACTGGCTGAAATACTACTGGGAATACGAGGTAGCCGACGACCGTACGCTTAATGCCACTATCATGGTAGAAAAATACGATGCGCTGAAATTCAAAGTAGGCCAATGGAAAGTGGAATATTCCCGTGAGCGCAGCGTAAGCAGTGGTGGTCAGCAAATGATGGATCGCTCCATTATCAACCGTATTTTCACCATCGACCGCCAACAAGGTGCCTCGGTGTACGGTCATTTCGATGGCGGCGGTGCACTGAACATGAATTATTGGGCGGGCGTTTACACCGGTTCTGGCCGCGGCGAATACAATAACCATGATGGGGAGAACTTGTATTCGGGTCGCTTGCAGTGGAATTTTCTTGGCGAAGAAGTGGGCTTTAAAAACAGTGACATTAAACGCTCTGAAAAACCCAAAGCGGCACTGGCTATAGCAGGCGCAAAGTACCGCAGCATTTATACTCGATTCTCTTCATCCGGTGCCGGCGCATTGGATAATGTGGATATTGGTGAATCGGCCGGCCAGTATGACGTGAAGCAATACGTTATCGATGCGGCTTACTTTTACCAGGGCTTCAATGCGCAGGCTGAATTTCACGAAAAGTCAGTTACCGACAGAATAAACGGCGGCATAAAAACTCTTCTGACCGGTTATTACGGACAGGCAGGTTACTTTGTGCATAAAGCGTTTGATTGGTGGCCAGCGCCATTAGAAATTGCCGTGCGCTATGCCACCTACGACCCGAACACCGCCGATAATGCTGACGAATTCTTTGAGAAGTCGCTGGCGCTCAACTGGTTCATTCGCGGTCACGACAACAAGGTGACCGCTGAAGTTAGTCATATCAGTATGGAACAGTCAGACATTGAAGTGGGCGACCGCACCACCTGGCGCTTGCAATGGGACGTGAGTTTCTAAGCCATCGGGCTTAAACGGCCTAACGGCTTATCCAGACTTTCCGGGGGCTCGGTAAACCAGGCCGGGCCCGATTCAGTCATGTATAAACAGTCTTCTAATCGCACGCCAAACTCACCCGGAATATAAATACCCGGTTCGTTCGACAAACACATGCCTGGTGCGAGTTTGGTGGTTTCTCCGTGTACGAAATTCACTTTTTCGTGGCCTTCCATTCCAATACCGTGCCCGGTTCGGTGAGACAACCCCGGTAATGCGTATGCAGGCCCGTAACCCAAGGTTTCGTAATATTCGCGTACCGCATCGTCTACTTTGCCGGTTGGCGTGCCGTTCTGCGCTCTTTCAAACGCAATTTGCTGACCTTTATGCACGGCATTCCACACCTCGCGCTGTTTCTTCGACGGCTCGCCGAACACCCAGGTTCGGCTGATATCTGACTGATACCCGTGCACAGCACAGCCACAGTCCATAAGTACAGTTGACCCTTCGCTGATCACTTGCTTTTGACTGGTACCATGAGGGTAAGCGCTGGCTTCGTTGAACAGTACCAGGCCCCAAATGGATGAACCGCCTAATTGCTGCTGTTCGGCAGCCATAATTTGTTTAACATCACTTTGCGCCATACCAACGTCGAGTTGTGAGTACACATGCTCGTAAGCCTTTAACGTGACTTCGTTGGCTTTATGCATGAGTTGCAGTTCATGGATACTCTTGTACATGCGGCAGCCCAAAATCACCGGTTCTGCAGGTACATGTTCACACCTTGTCATTTGCGACATCAGACCATTCAGTACGAAGTAACGAACGGTATTTTCAAAACCGATTTTGCCTTTATCAAGATTGCGGGCTTTCAGTGCTTCGTTTACCTGAACAAACGGACTTTCGTGCTCCTGCCACACCCGTACCTCGGCATCGATGGCCAGAGATTCTTTCACGCTTGGGGCTTCAAAAAATGGGGTGACAACAGCTGGCTGACCTTCTTGAGGGATAACCAGCGCCGTAAGACGTTCACTGCGCCACCATTGCATGCCACTGAAATAGGTCATAGATGCACCAGGCTCGATGACGAGCGCACTCAGCCCCTGCTTTACCATGAGTTGCTGGGCTTTTTTAATCCGCGCTTCATGCTCTGCTTTGCTAATTGGTTTTACGTTGCCGGTGATGGGTTGCAGTGCGTTAGATTGTTGCCCGGTGGTGGATACAGATGCGTTTGATGCCAGTGTCGAACCCATGGCAGTCATGGCGCCGAAACCGGCTGTAAGTTTCATAAATGCGCGTTTGTTCATTGGAATTCCCTTTTTAATTTTATACTTTTGTCTAAATTACCTGATATTTTCACGCAGTATACTGGTTGTCTTCTATTGTCGACGAAGCGCGAGTCTTTAGCGTTCAGTTTTGTCACAAATCCTAAACGCGCAACGATAATTATTGTCTTAGGCAATTACCATGGAAAACAAACTGGAAAGCAATCTGAAAGAGGTTAACTCTATTTTGTTGTCTGCCCTGTCCCGCTATTGTGACAACAAACGTCTGTTGATCAAGAGCATAGAGGATGCTTATGATCGTATGTTGGTTGCGGAACTGTACGACACTTCTGTACTAACTATTAAGCTTATTTCTGAGCTTGAGGCAGAGTACGAAATTTTTCATCCTCAAACCCAGAAACGAACGACGGAAGTCGCTGGGGTTTAATGTCCCTTTCGTGCTCGAATTCCTGTTCGGTGGCGCCCTGCTACCACCCCATTGCCTGCGCCAACCACTGACGCTTTAGTCCCGGTAGGGAATCGGTCACCACCAGTCCGGCTCCACGAATGAGTTTTTTCAGTGGATTATCACCCGCAAACAATGTTTTGAAACCGTCCATAGCGGCAATCACGGCAGCGGCATCCGCTTTCCTTGCACGTTCGAAACTACGTAACTGTGCCACATCGGTAAAATCCACATCTTGCTGTACACACGTTTTCAATGTGTCAGCCAATGCGAAAGCGTCGCGCATTCCCAGGTTCACGCCCTGCCCAGCAAGGGGATGGATAGTATGCGCAGCATCGCCAATGATCACTACACCGGGTTTCACCCATTGTCTGGCATAACGCATGGTTAGCGGAAAAGACATACGTTCACTGTCGAGGCTCAATAGACCCAACACACAGTCGCTGGTCGCCGTTAGGCGGTGGCTGAATGTCGCGTTATCCAGAGCGAGAATGTCTTGCGCCACTTCGTTACGTTGAGACCACACAATGGACACTTCATTGGGGTCCGCCAACGGCAACAAGGCCAATGGCCCGTCGGGTGTGAAAACTTGTCTGGCACATTGGCCATGGGGCTTTTCGGTGCGAATGGTGGCGACAATGGCAGTGTGGCCATAATCTTTAAATGCCAGCGGAAACTGCGCGTGTTGACGAATGTAGGAATTTGCGCCATCGGCCCCCACCAGCAATCGACAGGCAATCACTTCATCGTTATTCAGCATCAGCATGGTTTCACGCTGACCGGTGAGCACTTTGTCTATTTTCGCCTCGATCAATTTTACCGAGGCTTGCTGCCCTACCTTTTCTGCCAGGGCGTTGGTGAGTAATTGATTCTCAATGATATGACCAAGCTGGGGCGCGGGGAGATCGTCGTGGCTGAAATCGATACGACCGAAGCTGTCTTTATCCCACACGCTCATGGTTTTGTAAGGGCTTAAACGGTTGGTCGGCATGCGTTGCCACACACCCAAGTCGGTTAATACTTGCTGATTCGCGCCGTTTATTGCACTTACGCGCAATGCGGGGGCTTCCGGCATCGCTTGTTCGAAAGGCTGGTTGCTGATCACGGCCACATTAAGGCCACTGCCGTCTAATGCCGATGCGAGGCTTAATCCCACCATGCCGCCACCAACAATGGCGATATCCACATTTTCCACTTACTTCTCCTTAAGCGCCAGGCGCAAATCCAGTGGTTTGTCTAACAAACGCCTGCTTCAACGACGGACAATTGTCCATGGCGACCAGTCCCACATTCCGAAGCCCGATAAGGCCACGGTTATTATTTGAAAATAAACGCACTAACCCATCAGTAAGCGTAATAGTGGCTTGCTTGTCTTTTCTTCGGCTTTGCTGATATTCCCGCAAAACAGAAAACGCGCCAGGGTCGTCGGCTTTTGCCAAGGTTTTCACTAGGCCTATTGCATCCCGTAAACCAAGGTTGAAACCTTGCCCGGCAATGGGATGAAGTGATTGCGCCGCATTACCACACACCACCGCACGGTGCGTCACGGGCGTGGTCACTTGTTTAAGTACCAGCGGATAAGCGCTACGTTCACCGACTTGCGTGATAGCGCCCTGTCGCCAGCCAAAAGCTTGCTGTAATAATCGTTTAAAATCGTTATCGCCAAGCGACATAACGTTATCCACCTTTTCAGGCGGCACTGTCCATACCACAGAAAACCCCTGATCGTTTTCTTGTCCGCTCGCCAGCCCAGGGTCATAAGGTAAAAAAGCCAATGGCCCCTGTGAAGTGAAACGTTCGTAAGCTTTATGATTATGCGGTTTCTGGGTTAACGCATTAACAATGATGGCAGTTTGGCCGTAATCGTCTTCCTGGCGTTCGAATCCAAGCTGTTCATCCAGCCCCGAACGTCCGCCGTCTGCCAGCACAACTAATCGGGCCGACACTTGTTGCCCATCGCTAAGTGATAATAAAACACCATCCTGCTTACGTTCTACCGTATCCACAGTGAGGGGGCAAAGCAGCGTAAAGTCATCTGTGTCGGGAGCAATTTGAAGCGCCGCCCCAAGTTGATGCAACGACACCACTTTACCAAAGTGGTCTACATGAAAATCGGCCGCGTCGAGCTGACACAAACCTGCAGCCCCTTTATCTGATACCTGAATATGACGAATAGGCACGGCACCGGCATGACTAACGTCGATACCAAGGCTGCTGAGCTCATCAACGGTGCGTTTCGCCAAAGCGATAACGCGGGCGTCGAAGCCAGGATGATGGGCCGACGCTGAATACTGATTGGCTTCGACAAGTGCCACGGAAAAAGAAGTATGGGCAAGCAAACCGCGGGCGATAACATGACCCACGGCCCCGCCACCCACAATTACGATATCTGTCTGGATCACCAGTTAAGACTTCCTCATTAATGCTTCAATCTGGTCGATTTCTTTAGGTACATCAGATGTGATTACGTCTGCCCCGGTAGCCGTGATCACCAAGTTATCTTCGATTCGCACACCTATGCCGCGATACTGCGCATCCACATCGGCATCTGGGGCGATATAAATACCTGGCTCGATAGTGATCACCATGCCTGGCTGTAGGGGCCGTTCTTCGCCATCCAGACGATAATCACCTACGTCGTGCACATCCAGGCCGAGATAATGCCCAATGCCGTGCATGAAAAATTCGCGATACGACAGCGCCTCAAGATTTTCTGCCACCGAACCAGATAACAGCCCCAGTTTAATCAGCCCTTCGGTGATCACTTCGGCCGCCACATTACCGGCTTCAGTAAGGGTCATTCCTGGGCCGATGCGGTCCAGTATGGCCATTTGTGCATCTAACACCAGTTGGTAAATTTCCCGCTGGGGCTGCGTAAATGTGCCCGATACCGGGAAGGTACGCGTGATGTCGCCAGCGTAGCCGAAGTATTCCGCGCCAGCATCGATCAGGATCAAGTCGCCGTCTTTTACTTCATCGGCGTTTTCGGTGTAATGCAAGATACAGGCGTTGTCGCCACTGCCCACGATGGTGCCGTAAGCCGGACTTCGCGCGCCAGACATGGCAAATTCGTGATGCAGTTCGGCTTCGAGCTGATACTCGAAGCAGCCAGGATGGGCAAATTTCATGGCGCGGCTATGTGCGCGGGCCGATATTTTTCCTGCGGCCTTCATTAGCGCGACTTCACAGGAAGATTTAAACAGGCGCATCTCATGAATGAGTGGCAGGATGTCGTGTAGTGCACTCGGGGCGAGATTTTCTTTGTGCGCGGCTGCGAGAGTCGTGCAAGCGCGCTGTATTTCTGTACTTGCCGCCATATTACCGAACGGGAAATACACATGGTCGTGTCCGCCCAGCCATTCTTCTAACACATGGGACAATTCGTCTGAAACAAACGCTTCGTCGAGAGAAAATTCAGATAACCCGGCATCAGCACCCAGCCTTCTGCCCTGCCAGATTTCAGCTTGTTTATCTTTAGGGCGGAAAACCATAGCCCGGTACGGGTCGGAGAATTGGCTATGATTCGATAACAGCAGCCAGGAGTCAGGTTCGGCAAACCCGGTGAGGTACCAAAAATCGCTGTCCTGCCGGAATGTGTACTCGGTGTCGCGACTGCGGGTCACTAAACTCGCCGCTGGAATAACACAAACACTTTCCGGCTCGCACAATGCAAGCAGACGATGCTGTCGAGCTATAAATTCCTGCGGACTAATCATAACTAATGTACCGATGGTTTATCTTTTTGATCTTCAATGAGTGACTGACCCAGCTCATTGAAACATAGCAGTGCGGAAATCTTCACGTATTCCACCACTTCAAAAAGTGCTCGCTCTGATTCTTCATCTTCCGTCATGGGTTCTTCCATGCGCGCGATGTCAGAGAAGTCCTGCAGCGCTTCTTTTACATCTTCAGAGCATTGCATCATGTCTTGCTGATACAAACCAAAGCCCAGCATAAAGCCCTGTACCCAATTAATCAGGCCCAAACCGCGATCATTAATAGGTGCTTTATCGTCGGGCAGCATCAGACTGAGGGTAAATTCAGCTTCGACCAACTGCTGACATAAGCTATTAAATACATCGGTGAGCATATTTTCCAGCTCCGGCGGGAACGCCGCGCCCTGGTTCAGCGTGTCTTTTAATACATCCAGCCATTTGCGTTCCGATACCGGCATGCCGCCGCTTAACATACCGCAAAGAATACCCTGCAGCTCAGCGCCGTCGGCGATTACATCATATTGCGACAGCGTGTTAGTCACGCGGTCATAATCAAGTTGCTTTTCCACGAAAAAATTCCATTGGTTAATTGCCGCCATGCTAACAAAAAGGCGTATTAAAACCCAGTTTAACCCATTTTCGTGCTCAGCGATTGCGCACTTGAATCAATGCCTCTTTCAACCGCAACCGGAATGCTTTAGGATCGCTCCTGTTGACGATACAAACCTGTTCAATTAAGCACCAAGCTTAACCAGATGGTCAAGATGCGAAACCCTTACCACAACAGGCTTTGAACCAATAATTCAGTGTTTTTTACAAAGTAATGTAAACTTATGCAGGTGATCCGCTTCACGAAGCCTGTCGTTTGATATACTCTGTTGCGCTGTTTTTATAATCTATGTCTTCTGGAATGTTCGCCAGTTCATTCATGTCCCTGGCCGATGCTTTAAACCTAGGAAGATGACATTGTTGCTATTGTGCAAGCTCGGCGCGTATCGAGAAGCCTACGGCAACGACGAGTCTTCCGCCCTGAATCTTTCGGTTCACGGGCGAACGATGAACAGCGGCATTCTGGAAGGCGCCCTCTTTCGACGGAAGTAGAAATGGCAGTTATTAATTTTGGTTCAATAAACATCGATCACGTCTACCATGTAGAGCATTTCGTACGCCCGGGTGAAACCCTGGCCTCCATAAAATACAGTCAGTTACTGGGTGGCAAAGGTGCCAATCAGTCTATTGCACTGGCCTGCGCTGGCGCAGATGTGAAGCACGTAGGTGCTATTCACCAGTCAGATGCCGCTTTTAAACAAACGCTTATTCGCCACGGCGTGGATTGTCAGTATATGGGTTGCGGTGAAACACCGTCTGGTCATGCGATTATCCAAGTCACGCCCAGCGGCGAAAACGCCATTGTGCTGTTTGGCGGCGCCAATCAAACCATTACCGATGCCACCGTACGTAAAGCGTTAAGCGATACTACGTCTGCTGACTGGGTACTGACTCAGAATGAAACCAGCAGCATTGCAGACATTCTTTCACAAGCAAAAGAGAAAGGTCTGAAAGTGGCGTTTAACCCGGCGCCTATGAGCGAGTCGGTTAAGTCGCTGCCTTTGGAATGCGTTGATTTGCTTATTGTCAATGAAACTGAAGCCGCAGCGATTACCGGACAAGATGAGTTTGAAGACATCATCAGCTGGTTTAAAGAGAATTGGAAACAGGGCGAAGTGATCCTGACCATGGGTAAAGACGGTGTGATGATGCTGCGTAAGAGCGGTGACATCATTAAAGTGGATGCTTTCACCGTAGATGCGGTTGATACCACTGCCGCAGGAGACTGTTTTATCGGCTATTTTTTGTCGGCCTACAGTAATCACACCGATGCTAAACAGGCACTGGTGCGTGGCTGTGCGGCATCAGCCATAGCGGTTACCCGGGAAGGCGCAGCGCAATCTATTCCACAACAAAAAGAAGTCGATCGTTTTCTGGCTAAGCATGCCCGATAGTTCACAAGGATAATTATGACTCACAAAATTATTCTCGATACCGATCCGGGTATCGATGATGCAATGGCGATATTTTTCGCCTTCCAACACCCTGAAATTGAAGTGCTGGGCCTGACCACCGTATTCGGAAACGTACCGGTAACCATGTCTGCCCGCAACGCGCTTACCCTGTGTGAACTGGCTGGTGAAGATATTCCAGTAACGCAAGGCGTAGGTATGCCATGGGTTGGACCAGAATCGGGTTATGCCCACTTCGTGCACGGCGACGACGGCTTTGGTAATACGTTCCCGGATGCGTCGAAGCGCGAACTGGACCCACGCAGCTCTGCACAATTTATTGTCGACATGGCGCGCCAGCATCCTGGTGAAATTACCATTGTTGCGATTGGCCCGCTGGGTAACCTGGCATTAGCACTGCGTCTTGAGCCTGAATTACCGAAGCTCATTAAAGGCGTAAGCATTATGGGTGGCGCGGCGTTTGTGCCGGGCAACGTAACCCCGGTAGCCGAAGCGAACATTTGGAACGATGCCCACGCCGCAGCGATTGTTTTTGCAGCCGACTGGAAAGTCACCATGTTTGGTCTGGATGTCACGCTGAAAACGCCATTCACGCCAGCATTTTTGGATGAGCTGGAAGCCCGCAACGACAAACTGGGCGGCTTTGTGAAAAAAGTATCGCAGTTTTATGTGGACTTCTATTCAGCCAACCGCGACGAGCGCGTGTGTTTCTTCCACGACTCGTTCCCGCTCGCTCACCTGGTTCACCCTGAGTACTTTGCTATTACCAGCGGTCACGCCCGTGTGGGTACCGGCGAACTGGATCGCGGTCAAACCGTTATTGCACCGGCTGGCTCTACGCCAAGCCCGCTTTGGAATGAAGCAAACATGGTTGACGTGGCAGTGGATGTTGACCACGAAAAATTGGAACAATTGTTCATCAGCACCTACGCTTTATAAGCTAAGGGGCGATATTTCCATTTTGAAAAGCGCCTCCGGGCGCTTTTTTTGTGACTTAAGGACAATCACGAGGATTTATGATCCAGCCCCCATTACCGGAAAATGAAGAGGCTCGCCTGGCCGAATTACTCAGTTACGGTGTTCTCGACACCCAAAGCGAAGACCTCCTTGATGATATTACCGCTCTGGCCTCGGAGATCTGCGAAACGCCAATCGCGCTGATCAGCTTGGTGGACCCAGACCGTCAGTGGTTTAAATCTAAAGTCGGTTTAGATGTCTGCGAGATCCATCGTAATATCTCATTCTGCGGCCACGCGATTTTGAAAGATGAATTGATGGAAGTGAACGATACCCTGCTCGACAAGCGCTTCCATGATAACCCGCTGGTTACCGGCGAGCCTAACATTCGCTTTTACGCAGGCACGCCGCTTGTTACGCCAACAGGCTACCCGCTGGGCACACTTTGCGCCATTGACCGAGAGCCTCGCACTCTCACCGACTTGCAACGCAATGCACTTGCTACATTAGGGCGTAGTGTTATTGCACACCTGGAATTACGTAAACAAAACCATGTTCTGAAACAGGTGAATACCCTCAAAGCCCGGTATCTGAGCGATATTAGCCACCGATTCAAAACCCCGCTGAAATCGATTTGTACATTCAGCAATTTGTTGCAGGAAGAATCTCGTGCATCGGCATTGCCACCTTTGTTTCGCCATTCACTAGGCCTGATTGAACAAAGTGGCCTCGGCCTGATGCGGGCGGTGAACAGTATTCTTGCTACCGAAGCTGTCGCTGGGGGCGTTGAACACGCCGAAACGGATTACACCCCCACCCGGCCTTTTTTCCATCATATCTTTCATAGCCTGGAAGGATTGGCAAAACAGAAGAACATGAAGTTTCGCGGTAAGCTCAATGGTAAAGTGCCTGAAAACGTGCTTTTGGATGAAACCCAACTGGGCAAAGTCATCATGAAAGTCACGGGTAATGCATTGCAATATTCGCAAAAGAACATGCCCATTGAGATGAGTGTGCATTACTACCACAATGAATTGATCATTACCGTTAGAGACAACGGCCACGGTATGTCTGATGAGCAATTGCTCGCTTTCGTGTCGAACCGACAGGATGGGGCGCTGCCTAAGCTTGTTGAAATAATGCGCGGTAAGCTTAAAGTAAAATCCGCACCGGGCGCGGGCACCTTAGTGACTTTCTCCGTTGTGGTAGAGCCTGTTCACACGAAATCGGCACAAGACAACAGTGAAGAGCCGGATGCTACACCTTCAGATTCAATAAAGAAAATAATGCCGCTACTAATGAAATCGCCACGCATTCTTTTTGTAGAGCAAGACGAGGCACATCAACAGGAAATGGTGACAACCCTGGCAGACGTCCGTTTGCAAGCCGACCTTGCCGACAACGAGCAACAAGCCATGGCGCTGATTGATACACAACCCTACGATTTAGTAATTATGTCGGTGTCTACCTGTAGTCACGCAACACTGGACAGGGTACGCAAGCAGCATCCCTGCACTCCCCTTGTCGCTATAAGTGACGAACTGTTTGTGGATGAAACCAGTAGGATACCTGCCGATCACGTCACCGCCTGGCCGTTGAATGGTGATACACTATCGCCAATCTTAAGCTTTTACCTGATAGCAGATGGCAAGTTTACCCAGTAAAGGATTATCCCGAGGCGATTTGCGCAAGCGCTTACGTACCCAGCGCAACAGCCTGACACCGGAAGCACAGCAAGACGCAGCCCACAAGCTCGCAAAACAGCTCACCAAGCTACCAGAATGGCAGCGGGCGAGTACAGTGGCGGCATACCTTGAAAACGACGGTGAGGTCGGTTTACAGGCGGTGATAAATTCAGCAAATCAGGCAGACAAAATCCTTAGTCTGCCTGTTATCCACCCTTTTAACCGCCAGCATTTGCTATTTCTGCGCTACCACCAAAACACCGTACTCACCCGAAACCGTTTCAATATCCAGGAACCGGTTTTGCGGTGCCCGGACGTGGTGCCCTTTTCCCATCACCAGCTTATTTTAATGCCGCTAGTGGGCTTCGACGCTGATGGGAATCGTTTGGGCATGGGCGGAGGCTTCTACGACCGCGTGCTGGCGCCTTACCGACATAGAAAGAACCGCCCCCTCCTTATAGGTACGGCCCACGATTGCCAACACGTTGATCACCTGCCAGTCGAACCCTGGGATTTTCCCCTCGATATAGTGATAACGCCGTCACAAGTGTTCAGACCAGCGCGATAATCTTTCACACGCCTTTGGCCCTTGCTTGCCAGGGCTATTAGTGATGTGCAAATTCAGACAAAAATAAACAGGTTGCGCATTTTTCGGTTAAACTTCAGCAAAACTTTGGAGAAACCCTATGGATCAGAACGCAAAGAAAAAAGCGGTGGCCGAGGCGGCCGTAAAATACATTAAGGCTGACACCATTGTTGGCGTTGGCACAGGCTCAACAGTTAACTTTTTTATCGACGCGTTGGCAGAGATTAAACATACCATTATTGGTGCAGTCTCAAGTTCAGACGCCTCTACCGAACGCCTCAAGGCCCACGGTATTGAAGTGTTTTCGCTGAATGAGGTGGATACACTGGATGTGTATGTAGACGGCGCAGATGAAGTTACCGAACATAAACACATGATTAAAGGTGGCGGTGCAGCGCTGACCCGCGAAAAAATTGTGTCAGCCGTAGCAAAAACTTTTGTCTGTATTGTGGATGACAGCAAACAGGTTCCCGTACTGGGCAACTTCCCGCTGCCTGTGGAAGTCATACCCATGGCCCGTTCTTACGTGGCCCGCGAACTGGTAAAACTGGGCGGTGACCCGGTTTATCGAGAAGGCGTAATTACCGATAACGGTAACGTTATTTTAGACGTTCACAACTTGTCTATTGTTAACCCACGTGAACTGGAAACGACTATCAACGGGATTGTCGGCGTGGTCACCAACGGCATTTTTGCAAATCGCGGCGCCGATGTTGTGCTAGTCGCCACTGAAAATGGCGTACTCACGCTGGATTAATAAATCACAGTCGTTCATCGGAAGACGCTAAAAATTGGCGTTTTCCGACTAAATAGCACTTTTAACCACCAACGATATCTGTTATTTTGCCCGTATAGACGTCCAGATGTCTTTTTGCAACCAACTAACCGAGATGTGAGGCAATGAGTAAAGTATCCCTACCTAAGGACAAAATCCGTATTCTGCTGCTGGAAGGCGTTCACCAGAGCGCGGTGGAAACCCTGGCTAACAATGGTTACACCAACGTGGAGTATCTTAAGACCTCCCTGTCCGAAGAAGATCTCATCGAGAAAGTCAAAGATGTACATTTCATCGGCATTCGTTCTCGCACTCAAATCACCGAAGCCGTGGTTGAAGCAGCGCAAAAGCTGGTTGCTGTTGGCTGTTTCTGTATTGGTACCAACCAGGTTGATCTGGAAGCCACACAAATTCGTGGTATTCCGGTATTCAACGCACCGTTTTCCAACACTCGTTCTGTTGCTGAGCTGGTACTGGGTCAATTAATTCTGTTGCTGCGTGGCGTCCCTGCTCGTAATGCAAAAGCGCATCGTGGTGAATGGCAGAAAAATGCCGAAGGTTCTTACGAAGCGCGCGGCAAAACGCTGGGTATTATCGGTTACGGCCACATTGGTACGCAGCTGAGCATTCTGGCTGAACACTTAGGTATGCGCGTACAGTTTTACGATATCGAAGACAAGCTGGTGCTGGGTAACTCGGTACAAATCAAGTCTCTTGATACACTACTGGAAACGTCTGACGTAATTTCTCTGCACGTGCCAGAAACCGACTCTACCAAAGACATGATTGGAAAAGACCAGTTCGCGAAAATGAAGAAAGGTGCCATCTTCATTAACGCTTCCCGTGGAACCGTTGTCGATATCGACGCCCTGGTAGACACCCTGGAAGCGGATCACCTTGGTGGTGCGGCAGTAGATGTGTTCCCGGTTGAGCCGAAGTCTAACAACGAAGAATTTGAATCGCCACTGCGTAAATTCGATAACGTTATCCTGACTCCACACGTTGGTGGTAGCACGCAAGAAGCGCAGGAAAACATTGGTATTGAAGTGGCGGGTAAACTGGCGAAATACTCTGACAACGGTTCAACCTTATCTGCAGTTAACTTCCCTGAAGTTTCTCTGCCAGATCACCCAGGCCGTTCACGTCTGCTGCACATCCATGAAAACCGTCCGGGCGTGCTGAACCAAATCAACCAGACGTTCGCAGCGAAAGGCATCAATATCGCAGCACAATACCTGCAAACTGTCGCTGACATCGGTTATGTGGTAGTAGATGTTGAAGCCAACAAAGCGGAAGAAGGTTTACAGGAACTGCAACACATCGCGGGTACCATTAAAACCCGGTTGCTACACTGATCCTTCAGTTAGCCCATTCCCCTTGAAATCCGGTCTGTTGACCGGATTTTTTTGATCTATTAAACGTCAGTCTAACGGCTTTCCTCCCTGCAGGTGTGATCTTTCGCGAATTCCACAGAGTACTTTCATCAATAGTAATAAAACCTATTGCCAAGTGAATGCTGCACGATTTGCTTTGCAGACATACACCTTTAGCAAGGACTGCGAATGCTAAAACACACGTCTCTGTATCTTTCTCTCAGTGCGATCACCTTGTCTGCCTGGCCGGTGATGGCTGCCGATGACATGCCGTTCAACTTAGGTGGACACATTCGGGTTAACTATGGTCACCGCGATTGGCAAGCCCCTGCCATACGCGATGGTTTTGAATTCGAATCGTTAAAACTCACCATCGACGGCGAATTCGACGACTTCTCATATAAAGCGGATTATCGCTGGTATGAAAACACCGATTTCAACACCGTGCGTTATGCTGATTTAACCTACCA
This sequence comes from Alteromonas sp. ABV4_515, assembly GCF_056160345.1. Taxonomy (NCBI): domain Bacteria; kingdom Pseudomonadati; phylum Pseudomonadota; class Gammaproteobacteria; order Alteromonadales; family Alteromonadaceae; genus Alteromonas; species Alteromonas sp. ABV4_515. Next base: position 430,932 of record NZ_JBSWWZ010000002.1, on the reverse strand, counting down.
CTACGATGAATACCTCGATGTCACCGCTGGTATCACGAAGGTGCCCTTCGGCTTACAGCCCTTTGCGTCAAACAGCTTTTGGTTTTCGGGCAACTACTACCTGGGCTTCGAAGATGATTATGATGCTGGCGTAGTGGCGAAGTACGAACGCAGAAACTGGACCGTTCACGCGGCCTACTTTCTCAATGATGAATATAACGACGCAGCCAAATTTGGACGCTATTCCTTCGATGTGGCAGACGATGCAGAGTATCGCAATCAGGAAGATGGACAGTATAATCTTCGCGTAAATTACGCCGCACACATTATCCCTCGCACCACTACCGATGTGGGGGTGTCATTCCAGCAAGGTGATATTTTTAATTTCGATACCCAGCACAAAGGTGATATGACGGCGTATGCCGTTCACCTTCGTCATAGCCAAGACCCAATAAAAATTGAACTGCAATATCTCGACTACGATTACGACCTCGCTGCCCCAGAGGGACAGTTAACAGATCGGTTAGCCATGTCTTCCTTCGAGGCGCCTTTCTTAATGGCTAGTGCGGGTAAATCGTATATGGCAAACCTTGTCTACACACTCCCCGTAAGCTTCCGCTCGGTGTCTGACATTAAATGCTACAGTGAATACACACTCATTGAGCCCGACGTGGAAAATGGCCGTGACAGCACGCAGTGGGTTAACGGTTGCAGCTTTGGCTGGTCGAAGCTATTTGTTTATGTTGATAGCATTCAAGGAAAGAACATGTGGTTTTCTGGCGGCTCGGGCATTGGGCTCGACTTTGCAGACGACCCGCAAAGCACTCACCGATTAAATATCAGTATGGGGATCTATTTCTAACATGCTTAAATCACTACTCATTAAGGCAAGCTTACTGACATTGGCTCTCATGCCTGCCCTTTCACAAGCTCACACGTGGATGACAATTCGCATCGCCACTACCGAATACGCGCCCTATACATCCTCTGAGATGGAGCATGAGGGCTATATGAATCACATTATCAGCGAAGCCTTTCTGGAAACTGGCGTTGAAGTAGAATTCGTATCCTTAAGCTGGGATGAAGCTTTAGAAGGTGCATTAAGCGGTAAGTTTGATGCGGTGTCTTACGGTAATTATGTTCGAGAGCGGGAAGATGAATTCTGGCACAGCGAACCGATTACCTCTGAAAACCTGGTGTTTTACGCGAATAATGCGTCTGGCCCGCGGATGTGGTCTGCCTTGTCTGACATGAAAGACTTTAAAATGGGGATCACCGAAGACTACCTGTACAACAACGAATTGGCTGCCTACATCAAAGAAGGCAAAAATGTGGTTGAAGCAAAAACCGATGTAGACAACTTTAATGCTCTCATCGACGGCGACATTGATGTATTTCCTATCGATGAGCTAACAGGCTGGTATTTGCTGGAGCGGGATTTCAATGATGCAGAACGTGACGAAATCATCGCTATCGAACCCATTCTTTCCACGGTAACCACGCACTTGTTGGTGCCCAAAGGCCGGGATAATCGCTTGGTGCTGGAGCTTTTCAATAAAGGGCTGCAAGAGCTTAAACGTGACGGTTCTTTGGACAAATTTAAGCGATTACTGCGGGAAGGCTATTATCAAGATCCGAAAAAGCCAGTGGATTTTGACAGACGCTAAACCAAGATTTCAGGCATGAAAAAGCCCGGTTAACCTAAGCAAGGTTACCGGGCTTTTTGCTATTGCTACAACTTAGAAGAAGCTATAAACCAGTGTTACTGCAGTGGCAGTGTCCAGCTTTTCAACACCTTCGTTAACCGTAGAGTTGTGATCAAGCTTAACCGACAACTTCATAGAAAGGTTACCGCTAATGGTAGCTGAAAGCGCTGATTCCGCACGAGATTTAGTATTCTCGCTACCCACCTCGGTACTGACCGTTTGGGTAAATTTAGCGGTATCAGAAATCAACCATTCAAAGGCACCAGAAGCACGAACGATGAAGCTGTTCTGTTCAACGTCTTCCTGTGTTTCAGCCCACGAATAACCCGGACCCACTGAGTATTCAAGAGAGGTTGTATCGTTTTCCCAAAGCTTTTGGTTCCAACCCGCAGCCAATGTTGACTGATAGTTGTAACTGCTGAAGCGGTCATCTTCGTATGAAGCAAATCCGAACAGGCGGTAATCAGGGTTTTCCAGTTTGTAGTTACCCTGGCCTGATGCGAAAAACTTCTGCGCAGACGTGCGGTTTACTTCTTCCTCATCAACCTCAACGGTTTCCTCTTTGTACAACCCTTCCAGCGTATAGTCGTTGCTCCATTTATCTAACTCCTGGTGGCCCACTAAAGACGCGTTAATTGACGTAGTCTCAGTGTTACCTGAAGTAAAGATAAAACCCAGTCCACCTTCAAGTGTGAACGGCTTAACGTCATCCTGTGCCATTACTGAAGTGGAGCCAAGAGCGGTGAGCAGAGCAACTGCTAAAACTTGCTTTTTCATTTGTATTCCTAATATAGGTTTCCATCACGCCGGTTTGTTGTACTTCTCTATCAACCTTTTAAATCCGACTTAGCGTAAATCATCCGTGATAGTGATTGTTCCCCGTCCCAAAGCGAAGTGCCGTTCCGGTGGCACTGCTAGTAGCGCGCTGTCGTTCAGCGACGTCTTTTATTATTTTTTAAAAAAACCGGTAAACGATAGATACCGAAGTTTCTGTGTTTAACCCTTCCACATCTTCCAAAGGAGACGTTTCATAGGCCAAATTGAAAGAAAGCTTCATTGCCAGAGAATCAAACAAGTTTGCAGACAACGCGGTGGTTGAACGGGTTTTGATATTCTCCGCTCCCACCTCAGCACTCAGGAACTGTCGTAACTGGGCACCGGTATTCCACATGTATTGATACTCGCATGAAGCCCGGGCGATAAACCCGTTATTTACGTTAGATTCAGTGCCATCTTCAACAGAAACGAAGGCATAGCCCGGACCGACGCTGTAAACAAAAGAGCTTTCGTCTTCGTTCCACATACGTTGCGACCACCCGGCTGCCAGCGACGCACGATAATCGTAACCGTTAAAACGGTCGTTCTCATAATCGGCGTACATGAAAGTACGTTGTCCCGGCGTCATAAGTTTATAATCAAATTGCGCAGCGCCAAAAAAACGCTGAGCGGTGACTTCGCTGGTTTCTTCGCCGTCGTCATTTTCAGTTTTACTTTGCTTATAAAGTAACTCTGCGGCGTAATTGTTGTTCCAACGTGCGGTTTCATGTTCAGAGCGCAAAGCGGCCTTCAATGAATTCGCGTTGGTATTACCTTTTGCGGCCAGCAAACCGAGTTCACCATCGAGGGTAAAACGCGGCTGTCCACCATCACCGATTTCGCCGAAATCGGTATGATACAGCGTTTGGATCAGGTTTCTATCGGCAGCCTGAGCCGTACACAGGCAGCCCGACAAACAGGCAGTCGCCAGTAGAAACCGGGTTATAAACGGATTTAACATGTTATATTTTTTTATTTAGCGCACTTGTTAAGAACCGTCCCTGGCGATTGATCATATTCTTACAGGATTAATGCAGATACCTTGAAGGTCTCTTGATCCGCGAATGCGATTGCATTACCCAGGGTCTCTCCCTGAACCACTAATTTATTAGTTATCTCAGGTGTGACAAGTTCAATCTCACCGTAATCTGCGTGCAGATTTTGACGAATTGTAACCCGCATTGAAGCGGCCAACAAACCAATATCCACATCTTCAGCTTGTTTATTACTTATGTGAACATTTTTTACCGGGTAATAAAGCGGCCTAGGCAGCTGCCAACGTTCCATGATCTCACCTGAGCATGCCGCAAAGGTAAATCCAAAATGGGTTTGCTGCTTCTCCCATGGCAAAAGTGCACTGTCATCTGCGCGGTATTTCAGATAACGCTCGGGATCTTTCTTTGCCACCACTAGCTCGCCAAAATGCGCCAAGATTCCCATGGCAAAAAACCGCTCATCCCCTCTCAATCCTGTGTGTCTGGCCAGATACTTTGCCAACATGCCGTTGTACACCGATACCTGCCAATGATTGGCCAGATTAATATGCTCACTGCTGAAATGACTGAAAGCAGAATTGGCCGTTTCAGCAATAACCAGATTGTACAAGGCTTCACCACCAATAACGTTAACAGCCTTGGTGATAGAATCGATTTGAGACGGAAAACGAAAGAGCGCACTGTTCGCTAACCGGAGAATCTTAGCGGTTAATGATGGGTCAATCGCAATCAATTGCCCCACGTCATGCATGTCAGAACGTGCATCATCTAAGACTTCTCTGATTTTTACGCAGACAGTGGGGAATGTGAAGGACTGAGAAGCAAACTTTACATACTTTTCCATAAACGATGCACTTACCTGATTTGTTATTCTGATGCGTTTGCAATTCAACGTCGATTCAGACGCTGTACATGGGTGCTAGTCGCCTTCGGGGAACAAAGACTGTTGCTCTGGCGTATCTACACCGCCTGCGCTACCTGCATCATTAGATTGACGCAGGGCTAACGCTTTGCGACGCTGACAAGCACGAATGATAGTGCGTTTGGCAGCATCGTCTATTTTCAGCCAGTACAAGCGCTCATCCCGGCTACGATAGCAACCTAAACAACAACCCTTTGGCCCAGACTGGCATACACCCACGCAAGGACTGGGTACCGCAAAGATTTCTAGTTGATCAGGGTGATGTGCTTTTACCGCCATCTTTTACCTATTTGACTCATCAACACGCTTCTCTGCCAGTTCGTTGTGAAACAGTGTAGACGCTAAGCTACCCGCACCGCAATCAGATGCGGTCAGATTCAATGTCTTTACGATAACAACCTTAGCCAGATTAATGTGTGAAAGCGGCTTTTACGTGTAAGAATTGTGATGAATTATGTCGATGCCTCGGGCTGCTTTGGATTATCAAAATACCTTTCTCGCTCATGGATAACGATCCAGCCATCGATGTAGATACTCTTTGGGCGTCTGACATCGTAAATAATGCCTTGTTCAAACCAATCAACCACTTTTTCTGATGCGATGCTCAGTGTGCCGTCGCGGTAGAAATTTCGCAGTAAAAGCGGCCTATCGAACTGCATGTGCGTGCGTGGCGATACGGGCTTAGTAAAGGCAATATTCCCCACTTTAAAAGTGATATTCTCTTCGCCGGTATTCAGCACTTTCATAGGAATATAGCGGAAGCGCTTGTCGGACTCAGGATCGATAGCCTGATAGTCGATAAACACGAAGTCACTTTTGCGCAGCTCGTGGATGAGCGTCTGAGCCTGCCAGGACTGATACTGTAGGTAAAGCAGGTAAGCAACCAACAATCCCAAGATAACCAGGACATCGTTGTAAAGTTTTATGAGCCTCCATGCTTTCTCGCGCATTATTTATTCTCCGCCGTTTGCCTCCAATGTACCCTCTGCACATTTATTAAACAACTGTTCAATTGCTTTCGGGTCAGACGGACGATGGAAAAAATAGCCCTGAAATTCGTCACAACCATTCGTTTGTAGGAAATCAAACTGCGCCTGGTTCTCTACTCCTTCAGCGATGGTAGTGAATCCAAGTGTTTCCGCAAGGCCGATAATAGTTGCACATATTTTTGAATCTTCCGGTGACGAGGCGCACTCGTCCACAAAGGAGCGGTCAATTTTAAGAATATCCACCGGCAGTGCTTTTAGGTAATTCAGCGAAGAATAGCCGGTACCGAAATCGTCGATGGCGATTTTAATACGCATCCCCCGAAGGGCATTAAGGACTTCTGAGCAGCGCTCTAAATCACTCAGGAATACCCCTTCTGTGACTTCAATTTCAAGCTGTTTGCCACTGATCCCGTGTACATTCATCGCACTCTTTATAAACGTAAGCAGCTCCCCGGATAGCAGATGTTTGCCGGAAATATTCACCGCAACCCGGGGAGCAGCAAAGCCATCAGCATGCCATTCGGCAATCTGAGTAAATACCATTTCAATAATTTTCTTTTCAAGCGGAATAATTAGCCCTGCTTCTTCAGCCAGTGGAATAAACTGAGCCGGACTCACCTGCTCACTGGTTTTAGTTTTCCATCTCACCAGCGACTCAATGCCTACAATTTCCATGGTGTGATTTACTTTCGGCTGGTAAACCATGTAGAACTCGTCGTCACGGATGAGTGCCTGACGCATGGCCTGCTCATAGTTAAAGTCCTGAGAGGCCTTGTTCGCCATCTCAGAACGAAATGCCTTATAATTATCACGACCATCCTGCTTGGCGTAATACATGGCAATATCCGCCTGCTGGATGAGACTTTCCGGTGTCACATTAGACTCGTCGCACAGGGTAAATCCAACACTGGTAGGGATCTTAAGCTCCTGCCCTGCCAGGGTGACGGGTTCTCTCATGCTAATAAGAATTTTTTCTGCCAGCGCCTCTACAGCCGACTGATTAAGTCCCCCGGTAATATAAAGCACAAATTCATCGCCGCCCCAGCGAGCGATGACGTCGTCATCCCGTGTCACTGAGCGCAGGCGTCTTGCGACCTCAATGAGTAACTCATCGCCAGCTTTATGACCCAGCGTATCGTTAACCTTTTTAAACCGATCAAGATCGAGGAAAAATACACACACCGAGGGCTGAATCGCTGACATCTGCTTCAGGGCCTTTTCCAGACATTCCAGAAAATAGGTGCGATTGAATAAACCCGTGAGGGGATCGCTGTAGGCTAGCTGTCTGAGCTTGTCCTGTACTTTACGCTGACGGGTCACATCACGGATATGAAGGGTAAACTCCTGCTTCCAGGGTTCTGTTGCTCCCGCGCCGGTGACCGTTATTTCCGCGGGAAAAGTATCTCCGCTACTGCGGCAAAGCAGAAGTGTATTCCGGCGATTGATCAGCAGGCCCACGGAGGCGGTAAACTTGTGCTCAAGACTGGTATAAATCGCCTGACGGTGCTTTGCGGGCACCATCAGCTCAACAAAATTCTGACCGATGACCTGAGCCCGCAAACTGGCAAAGGTGCGTTCTGCGGCAGGATTAAACTCACAGATGGTTCCGTTCCGATCGAGAGTAATAATACTGTCCATGGAAGAGTCGAGGATGGCCGTTTTACGCTGCTCACTGGAGCGGTAGTCTTCGAGCGCCTGCTGACGCTGATCGATTTCCGTTTGTACCCGTCCGATAACCCGGTTGTATTCCTGGGCAATCTGACCGACTTCGGTGAAGGGTTCTACCGGCATCCGGCGGTTAAAGTTGCCCTGACGGGACTGGGTTTTCATTACCCTCAGCAAATCGATAATTTCAGTAGAAGCCTGGTGCTCAGAAATGTTCATGCCCAACAGCTCGTCACGGGCCGACACCCTTAATGGAATGACCCTTTTCAGCGCCAGCAGGATACCCAGGGACGAAACAAAACTGAAAAATCCAATGACGGTGATGCCCAGCAGCTGCACACCGAGGAAACCTGCCAGCGATAATCCTTCCGGCAACACAGCAACGCAAAAAGGAACCGCAAGGGTGCCAAAAATACCGGCTCCCAGGTGGACCGGCACCACACAGAGCACATCATCAATTTTATATCTTTCCAGCAGCTCGACACCCAATACCATTATCAAGGCGCCACCAATGCCGATGAGCATAGTCGCTAGCGGCGAGGCGACGTCAGCCGATGCGGTGATGGCAACCAGACCCGCGATCACGCCGTTTAACATATACGAGACATCCACGTAGCCGAACAGCATTCTGCAAACCAGTGTGGCAATCAGACCTCCCCAGGCCCCGGCCAGGCAGGTATTAAAAATTATCGCGGGCACATATTCATCCAACGCCAGCGCACTACCGCCGTTAAAACCGAACCAGCCTAACCAGATGAGTAAGGTACCGAGAACCGAAAAGGGCATGTTGCTGGCTGAGGGTTGCCGACGCCCTTTTGTGAAGCGTCCTAATCGCGGACCGATAACGATGATTGCCGCCAGTGCTACCCAGCCACCAACGCTGTGAACAACGGTAGAGCCGGCGAAGTCAACAAACCCCAGACTTTCAAGCCAGCCCTGATTTTCAGCATTAAATAATGATGCCCAGGCCCAGTGACCAACAAGCGGATAAATCAAACAGCAGAGAATGACTGAAATGGCAATGTAGCCACTGAATGACATGCGTTCAGCCACCGCACCAGACATCAGCGTAGCGGCAGTACCACAAAACATGAGTTGAAACAGGAAGAAACTGTATTGCCAGGCGGTGTGCTGTGCACCAAAAAAGAACTCGCTCGCACCAACAATGCCGTCAGCAGAATCACCAAACATGACACCAAACCCGAAAGCCCAGAATGCAACGGCGGCAATAATGAAATCAGAAAGGTTCTTAGCAGCAACATTGATATTGTTTTTACTACGAATTTTCCCGGATTCGAGGCATAAGAAACCTGCCTGCATGAGAAAAACAAGAAATGCTGAAGCCAGCAACCACGCGGATTCTGCCAAAGATTGTCCCTGATTTTAAATTTTGTTTAGGATGATGCAATTAACATGCACTAAATTGATTATTAACAGAATTCTTCTGTTTTCCTACAGGCATAAAAAAACGAGGCCGAAGCCTCGTTTTTATTAACCGTTTAAAGCGCTTATTTCTTTTTCGCTTTCGGGTTAGGCAGGTCAGTGATGCTGCCTTCGAAAATTTCACACGCCAGACCGATTGACTCGTTCAGCGTTGGGTGAGCGTGAATAGTCAGACCGACATCTTCTGCATCAGCGCCCATTTCGATAGCCAGGCCGATTTCGCCCAGCATCTCACCGGCATTGGTACCCACCATTGCGCCACCGATAACACGTGCTGTGTCTTTATCGAAGATCATCTTGGTCATACCGTTGGTTGCGTCAGACGCGATTGCACGACCAGACGCTGCCCATGGGAACGTCGCAGTTTCGTAGTTGATACCCTGCTCTTTCGCTTCTTTTTCAGTCAGACCAACCCAGGCAACCTCTGGCTCAGTGTAGGCAACTGAAGGAATGCAACGCGGGTCGAAGTAGTGCTGTTTACCGGCAATAACTTCTGCTGCCACGTGGCCTTCGTGAACGGCTTTGTGCGCCAGCATAGGCTGACCAACCAGGTCACCGATAGCGAAGATATGGTCAACGTTAGTCTTCATCTGCTTGTCTACATTGATGAAACCACGGTCATCAACATTAACGCCAGCAACGTCTGCGCCTACCAGTTTTCCGTTAGGACGACGACCAACAGCAACCAGTACTTTGTCGTAGCGTACGGCTTCTGCAGGGGCGTTCTTACCTTCGAAAGTTACATACAAGCCATCATCTTTTGCTTCAACCGCGGTCACTTTGGTTTCCAGCATGATGTTGAACTTGTCTTTATAGTCTTTCATGAAGACTTTCATAATGTCTTTGTCAGCAGCAGGGATCAGCTGGTCAAGGAACTCAACCACGTCAATTTTCGCACCCAGCGCTTCGTAAACAGTACCCATTTCCAGACCGATGATACCACCGCCCAGTACCAGCATTTTTTCCGGAATATCTTTCATTTCCAGCGCGCCGGTTGAATCGATTACGCGGTCATCTTCAGGGATGAAAGGCAGAGATACTGGCTCTGAACCCGCAGCGATGATCGCTTTTTCGAAAGTAATGGTGGTTTTACCGTCGTTACCTTCTACTTCCAGGGTGTTTGCACCGGTAAATTTACCGTAGCCCTGAACATGCTTAACTTTACGCATTTTAGACATGCCAGCCAGACCTTTAGTCAGTTGGCCAACAACGCCGTCTTTATAAGAGCGGATTTTGTCCAGATCGATTTCAGGCTCGCCAAACGTCACACCGTGAGATGACAGGTGTTTAGCTTCCTTGATCACTTTAGCAACATGCAGCAGGGCTTTTGAAGGGATACAGCCTACGTTCAAACATACCCCACCCAACGTTTCACGGGCGTCTACGATAACGGTTTCAATACCTAAATCAGCAGCGCGGAAAGCGGCGGAATAACCACCAGGTCCTGCGCCCAATACTACTAACTGCGTTTTTATTTCGCTCATTGTGACCTCAAATCTGTCCAAATATTTGATAACTATGTGTTACGGATTGTAACTAGGGCTGTTAATGCCTGTAAAGCCGATACGGCTTTATGATCATAAAAATCACGAAGGGGAGGTATTTATTCCCTCCCCTTCACTTTTTTCTACAGCAGCATCTGGCGCATATCTTCCAGAACTGCTTTTAAGTGTACAGCAAAGCGTGCTGCCACCGCGCCGTCAATAACACGATGGTCGTATGACAGTGATAACGGCACCATCAAACGCGGTTCAAACTCTTTACCATTCCACTTAGGTTTAATGTCGCTCTTCGACACACCCAGGATAGCAACATCCGGCGCATTTACGATTGGCGTAAATGCCGTACCACCGATACCGCCAAGGCTTGAGATGGTGAAACAGCTACCTTGCATATCTGCAGCTTTCAGTTTGCCATCACGCGCCTTCACACTGATTTCCATCAACTCTTTGGAAATCTCCATGATGCCTTTCTTATCAACATCACGGACAACCGGCACGACCAGGCCTCCCGGAGTATCTACCGCTATACCGATATGGTAGTACTTCTTCTGAATTAAAGACTCACCGTCGGCAGAAAGTGAAGTATTGAATACCGGATACGCTTTCAGCGCATCGGCAACCGCCTTCATCATGAATACCAGAGGCGTGATTTTAACGCCCAGCTTACGCTTCTCGGCAATCTTGTTCTGGTCTTTACGGAAGTTTTCCAGATCAGTGATATCTGCTTCTTCAAACTGCGTTACATGTGGGATGGTTACCCAGTTGCGGTGCAGGTTAGGACCAGAAATCTTCTGAATACGGGTTAACGGCTTCTCTTCAATTTCACCAAACTTGGAGAAATCAACTTTAGGCTGTGCAATAACCTGCAAACCACCACCGCCGTTGCCGGAAGATACTGAACCAGCAGTAGCTTTCGGACGTGACAGCTCGTGTTTCACATAAGACTGTACGTCTTCTTTTACAATACGCCCTTTACGGCCGCTCGCGTCAACCTGAGTGAGGTCAACACCAAATTCACGGGCCAGACGACGTACAGACGGAGACGCATGCACTTTACCAGACTTAGGCTTATTGCCTGCAGACGGGTGATGCGGAACCGGTGGTGCTTTCTGCTGTGGCGCCTGTGCAGCCGGAGCTGGAGCAGATGCCGCTGGCTTGCTTTCAGCTTTTGGAGCAGCAGGTTTCGCCGCACCTTTTACTTTCAGCATAATAACAGGTGTGCCCTGAGACGCTTTGTCACCCTGCTTGATAAGCAGTTTGGTAACGGTACCGGCTTTAGGCGCTGGTACGTCCATGGTCGCTTTATCAGTTTCCAGCGTGATCAGGCCGTCTTCCGCTTCCACGGTGTCGCCTTCAGCAACCAGAATTTCGATAACGTCTACGTCAGTATCGCCACCGATATCAGGAACCTGAACTTCAATTTCTTCTTCTGCAGCTTCTTCAGCAGGCGCTTCTTCTGCTGCCGGGGCAGATTCTGCAGCTGGCGCAGGCGTTTCAGCAGGCGCTGATTCCTGTGCAGGAGCAGCGGCTTCGCCACCGCCTACTTCCAGCGTAAGAACCAGAGAGCCTTCCGAAACCTTGTCGCCCTCTTTTACTTTCAGGCTAACCACTTTACCTGCCTGCGGCGAAGGTACGTCCATGGTTGCTTTGTCAGTTTCCAGGGTGATCAGGCCATCTTCCGCTTCAACAGAATCGCCTTCAGCGACCAGAATTTCAATAACGTCTACGTCAGCAGCGTCACCGATATCCGGTACAGTAACTTCGATTACCGAAGTACCACCCGACGCTGCAGGTGCAGCGGCAGGTTGCGGAGCTTCTTCCTTCGGCGCTTCCGCTTTTGGTGCTTCAGCTTTTGGTGCTTCAGCAGGCTTTTCTTCAGCTGCAGGCGCACTGTCAGCAGCACCCGCCGCTTCTAGTTTCGCCAGCAAATCGCCTTCGGAGATCTTATCGCCAACTTTAACACTCAGCTCAGATACCTTACCGGCAAACGGTGCAGGGATATCCATGCTGGCTTTGTCGCTTTCTACTGTAACCAGTGCGTCTTCCGCTTCTACGGAATCACCCACTGCTACGCAAATTTCGATTACTTCTACCGAATCTTCACCCAGATCCGGTACCAGTACGTCTTTAATATCTGCCATGTTCGTTAGTCTCCCTTAGCTTATGCGTAAAGTGGGTTAACTTTCTCAGCATCAATACCCAGATCAGTCATCGCTTTAGACAGCGTCTTGGCATCAACAGAGCCCGCTTTGTACAGTTCGTACAGCGCTGCGTAAGTTACATATGCAGCGTCAACTTCGAAGTGACGACGCAGGTTCGCGCGGCTGTCAGAACGGCCGAAACCATCTGTACCAAGAACGCGGTAAGCACCTGGTACAAAGTCACGTACCTGTTCGCCGTAGTTCTTGATGTAGTCAGTTGCGGTGATAGTCGGGCCATCATTACCTTCACTGAGTACTTCAGTGATGTAAGGCACTTTAGCTGTGGCTTCAGGGTGCAGCATGTTGTGACGGTCACAGTTCTGACCATCGCGAGCCAGTTCGTTGAACGAAGTAACGCTGTATACTTCGGCTTCTACGCCGTAGTCAGACGCCAGTTTCTCAGCGGCTTCACGTACCTGCTCAAGGATAGTACCCGAGCTCAGCAGTTTTACTTTCTTATCGCTGCTGCCCACAGTATCCAGCTTGTAGATACCTTTAACGATACCTTCTTCAACACCTTTCGGCATTTCAGGCTGCTTGTAGTTTTCGTTCATTACTGTCAGGTAGTAGAACACGTCTTCCTGCTCTTCCAGCATGCGACGCAGACCGTCCTGAACGATAACTGCTACTTCGTAGCCGTAAGTCGGATCGTAGCTCACACAGTTCGGGATCAATGCCGCCTGGGTGTGGGAGTGACCATCTTGGTGCTGCAGACCTTCGCCGTTCAGCGTTGTACGACCAGCAGTTCCACCAACAAGGAAACCACGGGTACGTGAGTCACCTGCTGCCCACGCCATATCGCCAACACGCTGGAAACCGAACATGGAGTAATAGATATAGAAAGGTACCATTGGCAGGTCGTTAGTGCTGTAAGAAGTACCTGCTGCTAACCACGATGCCATTGCACCCAGTTCGTTGATACCTTCCTGCAGTACCTGACCTTTCTGGTCTTCACGGTAATAAGCAACCTGATCAGAATCCTGTGGTTCGTATTTCTGACCTTGTGAAGAGTAAATACCCACCTGACGGAACAGACCTTCCATACCGAAAGTACGGGCTTCATCTGGAATGATAGGTACGATGCGCTTACCGATTTGCTTGTCTTTAAGCAGTGCAGTCAGTACACGTACGAACGCCATTGTGGTAGAGATTTCACGGTCGCCAGAACCTTTAGTGATCGCGTCGAACGCTTTCATTGCTGGCGCTGGTAAATCTTCAGACGCTTTAGCACGACGTACCGGCATGTAACCATGCAGGGCTTCTCGACGGGCGCGCAGATATTTCATCTCTTCGCTGTCTTCGTCGAACTTGTAGTACGGCAGATCAGCTAATGCTTCGTCAGATACAGGGATGTTGAAACGATCGCGATACTGCTTAACCGCGTCTTTATCCATTTTCTTAACCTGATGGGCAATGTTCTTACCTTCACCAGATGCACCCATACCGTAACCTTTAACGGTTTTAGCCAGGATTACCTGTGGGCGACCTTTAGTTTTAGTGGCACGGTCGTAAGCTGCGTAAACTTTAACCGGATCGTGACCACCACGGTTCAAACGCCAGATGTCTTCATCTGACATATTAGAAACCATTTCTTTCAGCTCTGGATATTTACCGAAGAACTTCTCACGGGTGTACGCGCCGCCTTTAGCTTTACAGTTCTGGTATTCACCATCGATGGTCTCGTTCATCAGATCAAGCAGTTTGCCTGATGTGTCGCGAGCCAGCAGAGGATCCCAGTAGCGACCCCAGATAACCTTGATAACTTCCCAGCCAGCGCCACGGAAGGTACCTTCCAGTTCCTGGATAATTTTGCCGTTACCACGTACAGGGCCATCAAGACGCTGCAGGTTACAGTTGATAACGAAAGTCAGGTTGTCTAGGCCTTCGCGAGCTGCAAGACCGATAGCACCTAAGCTTTCCGGCTCATCACACTCACCGTCACCCATGTAGCACCATACGCGCTGTTCAGAACAGTCTTTAATACCGCGATCAGTCAGGTACTTGAGGAAGCGGGCCAAATAAATCGCCTGCATTGGACCTAAGCCCATAGAAACAGTCGGGAACTGCCAGAAGTCAGGCATTAATTTAGGGTGTGGGTAAGAAGACAGACCTTTGCCGTCTACTTCCTGACGGAAACCATCTAGTTGTTCTTCGGTGAGACGACCTTCAATGTATGCACGGCTGTAGATACCTGGTGAAACGTGACCCTGGTAAAGTACGAAGTCACCGCCGTCTTTTTCGTTTGGTGCACGGTAGAAGTGGTTGAAGCCCACATCATACAGCATGGCAGAAGACGCGAAGCTTGAAATGTGACCGCCCAGCTCTAAGTCTTTCTTAGAACCACGCAGAACCATCATCAGGGCATTCCAACGCAGGGCGTTACGGATTTTGCCTTCAATAGTCTGGTCACCAGGCATGGTTGGTTCTTGCCCCGGTGGAATCGTGTTGATGTAAGCCGTGGTTGCGTCGTACGGCAAGTGGGCACCATTTCTGCGTGCTTTCTCAATCAGTGATTCTAATAAAAAGTGCGCTCTTTCAACGCCTTCTTCTTCTAATACTGACTCTAACGACTCCAGCCATTCTTGTGTTTCTTGTGGATCCACATCTTGGTGCATCATTTCAGTCATGGTGCCATCCTATTGTTGCTGATAGTAAAAATCATCCCGCATGGCGAATCCATGGAGGATGAAAGACTAAACTAGGTTGTACTTTGAGCAGGCCTAAGCGGCTCACCCTTTTTCTTTTCTTACCTACTGCTAACCGGCAAGGTATTTTTACTTTAAGGCCAGGCCTTATATCTCCAGACGTCGCAACGCTCGCTGAACGCGACTGTCGCGTTGATTGATGTCGAGGAGAGTTTTTTCAATTAGCGCCAGGTGAGCATTACATGCCTGCCGGGCCGCTTCAGGATCTCGCGCAACAATGGCTGCAAGGATAACCTTACGTTGTTGCGCGACTTCCCGGTAGACAGCCTCCTCGCCACTTTCGTGTAGAGCAAGCATGTCAAAGTTTCGTTCGATATTGTCAACCAACATGTCTTTCATGGTGCTCATAACGTGCAATAACACCATGTTGTGTGAAGCGCGGGCCATAATCATGTAGAACGCGGTTACCGCTTCGGCCATGTCACGTTTGCTTCCGCCCGGTTTCAGCGCAGGTAAGTTATCCAGCGCTTCCTGAAGGGCTTTATAGTCTTCAGGCTGGCCCCGTAACGCTGCGTAGTAAGCAGCCATACCTTCCAGCGCGTGACGAAACTCCAACAAATCAAATTGGGTTTCAGGACGACGGCTGATAAGGGCCATAAGCGGGTCGGTAATGGCGGCATTAAGATTGCGGCTTACGAAAGTGCCACCACCTTGTTTGCGTTCAACCAGACCACGGGCTTGAAGGTTACCGATTGCTTCACGAAGTGAGGGGCGGGATACATCAAACTGGATAGCCAGTTCACGTTCTGGCGGTAGCTGTTGCCCAGCCAACAGACTGCCATCAAGAATCATCGATTCGAGTTGTTCAGTAATGACATCTGATAATTTTTTCCGGCCGTCACGCATACCGTTGCGGTTCCTCGCTTACGAAATTAGACGGCCAATATGTAAACAAAGTTACATGCCACCGCCACATTGGTAATACCATTTTACCTATCTAGTTTAGGATAGATCGAAATGTAGGTAAATAGTCACTCATCGAAAGTAACTTACATTTAACCTTTTGATTGAGCTAACAATTGAAATTGTTGAAATTTTTTTACAGCCCAATCTGGTCTGACGAGTGAAATAAAGATGATTTTATGAACGGAACAGGTTGATTTAACAACCATTTTTGTGCAGGTGCAGCATAAATAAAAACGGCGTTTTCATCATGAAAACACCGCGCTTTATACTGTAATAGTGGTAATCCGATTAGCAGGCTTCAATGGTCTACCACTGCATGGTTATGCTAACCAACCGCCTAAAGTGAGGAGTGAAGTAACAACCAGTAAAAAGATGATATTACGCTTTGCTAACCGCACGCCAGCCTGAACATGAGTGAGCGCCGCGGCTTTTGAGTAGCCTAAGCTTCCCTCATCATCTATCACTTCTGCTTCACGGGCCACAGACCAGAGCACATCAGCGCTGTCGTTTGCGGTATTTGTGATCGACTCAAGCCATGCCCCTGCCGCTTTAGAGAAATGACCCACAATTAAATAACCCAGTGTGGTTGCACGGGCAGGTAGCCATTCCAGAGCAAATAACAGGCGATGCGTCACTCGTGCAGCAGCATGTTGATGCTCGCGGTAATATTGATGGGCTTCTCTCACACACATATAGAATAGTGCACCCGGCGCGCCAAAGAAGATAAAGAACAATATTACTGCACCGAAATAGCGGAAATTCGCAAGCAGTAACAAACGCTGCATGCGGGTACCGTCGTCAGGGGTCGATTTTTTATCGCGTTTGCCAAGTAGTCCGAGATGTAGTTGCCTTTCATACAGATCGCACGCTTCGGCATCTTCACGATGAGCTGCCTGGATCCAGGATTTATAAATATCTCGGAAACGGGTACAACTGATCGCAATGAACAGCACGATTGTTTGCTCTATAAAGGTAAGAAAACCACCTAAAACGTAAGTTTCTAACAGTGCCAGTACAAGTGCAGGCACGAATAAGTACAACCAAATACGGCGAGAAGCCTCATCCTGTTGTGCTGAAATGTTAAATTTACGCAGACCAGCACGAACCCAAACAGCAGACTGCCAGTACTTCGTTCGGGTTACCATTCTGTCCAGCGCTAACGCGAGTAATAAACTAATCAGAATCACTTCATTATTCCCTTATTAAGGATGCTCATTTTTTATTGCCAAAAGACAGCGCCTGTCTGTATCGGCTCCAGTCAAAAAATTCACCTGGGTCTGTCTTTCTGCCAAAGGCAATATCACTATGGCCAATGATACGGCCTGCGGTAATTAACGGAAAGCTATCTATTATCTTTTGTGTGACACGGATCAGGCTTTGATACTGTGCATCGGTAAACGGTTCAGTATCACACCCTTCCATTTCTATACCTATGGCATAATCATTACATCTGCTACGCCCCTGGAACACAGAAAGACCAGCATGCCATGCCCTTTTTGTCAGCGGCACGAATTGTTCAACCTCACCGGTGCGATAGATCACGCAGTGGGCAGACACCTTTATACCCGCTAAGTCGTGATAACTGGGATGTGCGTTACAATCAATGGTGCCCATGAACAACCTTTTTATATCCCCGGTGCCATACTGGCCTGCCGGTAACGATATATTGTGGATCACCAGTAACGACACCTGCTCGTTGTCAGGTCGTTCGTCATAAAAAGGTGAAGGTGTAAACTGGCAATCTGCAATTAAGTCCATATAAAAAGGGTTCGATACTTATTTATAAGCAAGTTTGACACCTGCGGCAGTGTTACTCAAGAGAGCGAACCACCACTGCAGAAACAAAAAGAGGCAGAAATGAGTAGTAATCAGAGTACAGGGAAATGGATGTATGCGCTGGCTTGGGTCTGTGGGCTGGGTTTATTGACGTTTGTATTTTCGGACTTGCTCGACAGACAAGAAAATCCCAATCGTGAGCCGGAATCCGTGCGACTAGATAACCAAACAGAAGTCCGGTTAAAACAAAATCGAGCTGGCCACTATGTGACCAATGGCTTTATTAATGGCGAAGAAGTCACCTTTTTAGTCGATACCGGGGCTACCGATGTTGCCATTCCGGCTTACCTGCAAGAAAAGCTGGGATTAACCGCCACGGGATCTGGCATGGCACAAACGGCAAATGGTGTGGTTCGTGTGGCCCGTACAAGTATAGATACGTTACGCATTGGCGACATTGTGCTGCATGATGTGCGTGCGAACCTTAATCCCGGTATGAATGATAACCAGATCCTCCTTGGAATGAGTGTTTTGAGGCAGCTTGAGTTTACTCAGCGCGGAGAATGGTTAATATTGCGTACACTTTAATATAAGCAGAGTTTCAGTATGACGACACCGACTTTGGACGACATAAGACAGCAGGTCACGCAGGCCCTGGCAGAAGACTTAGGCGGCAGCGCCGACGCCAGTCAAGACATTACCGCAAACCTGATTAGCGCCGATACCCAGGCCACCGCTACGATTATTACCCGCGAAGACTGCATTGTATGTGGTATGGAATGGGTGAAAGCGGCTTTTTCTCTCATCGATGAAAGTATTGAAGTCAACATTCTTATCGATGACGGCCAACAAGCCAAAGCCGATGATGTGCTGGTTTCGCTGGCAGGCCCTGCGCGCGGTATCCTCACTGCAGAGCGAACTGCACTGAACTTTTTGCAAACCCTGTCTGCTACGGCGACGGTATCACATCATTATGCGTCGATACTTGCCCCTTACCCAACCAAGATTTTGGACACCCGTAAAACCTTACCCGGCCTGAGACTCGCACAAAAGTATGCAGTGGCCTGTGGCGGGGGTAAAAACCACCGAATCGGATTGTTTGATGCCTTTCTGATTAAAGAAAACCATATCTTCGCCTGCGGCTCTATTGAAAAAGCGGTGGCAACGGCGAAACAAAATCATCCAGACAAGCCTGTGGAAGTTGAAGTAGAGAACCTGCAGGAATTAAAAGAAGCACTCGAAGCCGGTGCCGACATTATTATGCTGGATAATTTCAGTAATGATCAGATCCGAAGCGCAGTCGACATTACGAAAGGGCAAAGTAAACTCGAAGTTTCTGGCAATATCACGGATGAAAGATTGCAATCTTTAGGAAAATTAGGTGTTGACTTTATATCTTCTGGGGCTTTAACCAAAAACGTAATGGCTGTGGATTTGTCGTTACGAGTGGCAATGAAAGATTAAAAACTGCTTTAATATCAGATAAGTGGGTACTTTAACTTTCTCCCCTAAAGGTATCCACGCTCATCCCCTTACCGCCGTACTTCCTATCCATATGTATATTTCTGAATACTTGTCAGTTGGCTTGCTCCGCCTATACTGAGCATCAAGTACCGGGGACGTTCAATAAACGACTCAGGTATAAATCGTAACTTTGAATGACCCAATTTAATTTCGCGCATTATACGCAAACCCGGAGAGATACCATGACTAAATTTAACGCAAAAAACCAAAAAGGCTTTACCTTAATCGAACTGATGATCGTTGTTGCTATCATCGGTATCCTGGCTGCAGTAGCTCTGCCAGCCTATCAGACATACACTTCTAAAGCGAAGTTCTCTGAAGTTATTCTGGCGACCTCTGGTCACAAAACAGCTATCGAAGTCTGCGCACAAGCAACTGGCGCGATTTCAAACTGTGCACCTTCAACTAACGGTGTTCCAGCTGACCTGGGCGCAAGCGGCCACTTAACAAGCCTGGTATGGGCTGAAGGTACACCTTCACTGACTGCAACTGCAGCATCAGCAAATGGTCTGAACGGTGAGACTTACGTACTGACTCCAACACTGGCAAACGGCAAGATCACTTGGACAGTTAACGCTGCTAGTACTTGTATCGCTGCATCACTCTGTTAATCGACTGATTTTCTAAAAGGCCCGAGCTCTGCTTGGGCTTTTTCATTGGAAGGGGATTGTAATGGCAAAAGTCGCAACTACCTTTGTCTGGCAGGGTAAGGATAGACAAGGCAGTAACCGCAAAGGTGAAATCTCGGCTCTCACTTTGTCTGAAGCCAAAAGTTTGTTGAGACGACAGGGCATATCAGCGCATAAAGTCAGTAAACAGAGCAAACCGCTGTTTGGTGGCGAGAAAAAAGTCAATGCGGCAGACATCTCTGTGGTTACCCGTCAGATTGCTACCATGTTAGGTGCTGGCGTAACCCTTATTCAGTCTTTAGATATGATTGCCCAAGGCCACGATAAGTCGTCCATGCGCAAGTTACTGTCTGAAATTGCTACCGAAGTAAAATCCGGTAATCCCCTTTCCAGTGCATTAAGAAAACACCCGCTCTATTTTGATGATCTTTATTGCGATCTGGTGAAAACCGGTGAACAGTCTGGTGCACTTGAAACCATTTTTGATCGCATTGCGGTTTATAAAGAAAAAGCCGAAGCACTCAAATCCAAAATTAAAAAAGCCATGTTCTACCCCATTGCGGTAGTAGTCGTGGCGTTTATCGTTACTACCATCCTACTGGTTTTTGTTGTTCCACAGTTCGAAGAAATATTCAGTAGCTTTGGTGCCGAACTACCAGCCTTTACCCAATTTGTGCTTGGCATTTCTAAATTTGTACAAAATTACGGCATATTTATCGGTGCTGGTATCGCCGCTGCTATCTTTCTTTTCATTCGTGCACACAGGAAATCTCAGGCACTTAGAGATAAAGTGGATGCTGCCGTCCTAAAAGCCCCTGTGGTTGGCGACATTCTGAAAAAGGCCTCGGTTGCCCGTTTTGCCCGTACATTATCGACCACCTTTTCAGCCGGTGTTCCGTTAATCGGCGCACTGGATTCCGCCGCAGGTGCGTCAGGTAACGCTATCTACCGCGATGCGATTTTATTCATTAAGAAAGAAGTCGCCGGTGGTTTGCAAATGAATACCGCCATGCGCGCAACGAACGTATTCCCTGACATGGTGACACAAATGGTCGCCATTGGTGAGGAGTCCGGTGCCGTTGATGAAATGCTGGCAAAAATTGCGTCTATTTATGAAGCTGAAGTTGATGACATGGTTGACGGACTCACCAGTCTACTTGAACCGATCATCATGGCCGTTCTTGGCGTGGTAATTGGTGGTTTGATCATCGCCATGTATCTGCCAATCTTCCAGATGGGTAGCGTGGTTTAACCGAGGCAGTGTATCGCCCCGTTAAAATATTCATTGTGGCAAGACGGCTTTTCAGGCAGTCTTGCCACAAGCCATCCGGTCTACTCTAACCCACAGAAAAGCAAGAACTATGGACGCAATCTTTACCCTGCTTCAGCAAAGCACACCACTTTTTCTTACCACTATTTTTATTTTTAGCCTGCTGGTTGGCAGCTTTCTGAATGTGGTGATTTATCGTCTTCCCATTATGATGGAACGAAGCTGGAAAGCAGAGTACGAAAGTTACTTCCACCCCGACGACACCGCTGCGGCCGAGCAGGCACCGTTTAACCTGGTAAAGCCGGATAGCACCTGCCCACATTGCAAACATAAAATTCGCGCCTGGGAAAACATTCCCCTGATTAGTTACGCCATGCTGGGCGGCAAATGTGCCGGTTGTAAAGCGCCGATTTCTATCCGCTACCCGTTAGTAGAACTCTTTACCGCGCTGGTGTGCACGTTTACGGCCTGGCATTTCGGTGCAACTGCACAGGGATTATGGGCTGTACTTATTGTGTTTGTGTTGATCGCTCTACTGTTTATAGATTTAGACAAAATGCTGCTGCCAGACCAGCTGACTCTGCCCTTGATGTGGTTAGGACTCATTTTAAGTACCCTGAATGTGTTTGTGGGCACTACCGATGCCATTATTGGTGCTGCTGCAGGTTACTTAAGTTTATGGTCGGTTTACTGGCTATTTAAATTGCTGACCGGCAAAGAAGGCATGGGCTACGGCGACTTCAAATTATTGGCGGCACTGGGCGCGTTCACAGGTTGGCAAGGGTTGCCTATTATCATTTTACTCTCATCCGTGGTGGGTGCCGTTGCAGGCATTGCACTCATGGTGGCCCAGCGCTCGGGTAAATCACTGGCGATACCGTTTGGACCCTATCTGGCGGTTGCGGGCTACCTCACGCTACTCTATAAAGCTGAAATTATAGATGCCTATTTAGCTTGGGCATTCGGCGCATGAGTAAACCTTTTGTTGTTGGTCTCACTGGTGGGATTGGTAGCGGTAAATCTGCGGTTAGCGATTTATTTGCACAACAGGGCATCGATATTGTGGATGCTGATGTCGTCGCCCGCCAGGTTGTCGAACCGGGAACGCCTGCGCTTCAGGCAATCATCGACCACTTCGGCGAGGCTATTATTACCGAGAATGGTAGCCTGAATAGACCCGCTTTACGCAAACGGGTGTTCGAAAACGACCTTGACAAACAGTGGCTGAATGCCCTGCTCCACCCAGCTATTCGCGCGGAGATGCAAACCCAACTTCAGGAAGCCACCAGCCCCTATGTGGTTTTTTCAGTTCCGCTGCTCATTGAAAATGGCCTCGACAGTATGGCCGATACTGTGCTGGTTGTAGATTGCAGTGAAGAAACACAACTCGCCCGGGCAACACGTCGCGATGGCAGCAATATTGAAACCATAAAAAGCATAATGGCGTCTCAGGCCACCCGTCAGCAACGCCTCGAGAAAGCCCAAAATGTCATCGACAACAACGGTGAACTTTCTGCCTTGCCTTTACAGGTAAAATCTCTGCATCAGCAATATACGCAACAATCCGCGCAAAAAAGTGGCCGCTAACCCTCCGATCCCGGCTTAAAGCTTGATATTTTTGTACTTTTGCGCTGTAGTGCAAGAGTCTGGTGATCTTCGCTGTTCGATAACGGTACATATAGACCAGTTTCTTACAACCACGCTTACCAGTTTCAACCATGCAGAGAGGGCCCATGACGACCACCATTTACGAATTTCCACTTAAAGAAAAAGTGCGGAATTACCTGCGTATCGAGCATTTGTTAGCGCAGTTGAAAACCGGTGCGTCGGTGCAAAACCCTGCATTACAGATATATTTCTTTGAACAACTGTTCACCCTGATGGACTTACTTGACCGACTGGATTTGCGTACCGACTTGGTAAAAGATCTCGACGTTCATGAGCGCAATCTGGTGCACTGGTCACAGCATCCCAACATCGACACCAATGCGCTGGAACAATCTTTAAAGTTGATCATTCAACTAAAAAGTAAATTGAAAGAAGAACGCAAGTTCGGCACTGCACTGAAAGACGATAAATTTCTCGCCTCTATCCGTCAGCGTTTCAGCATCCCTGGCGGTACATGTAGTTTTGATTTACCCAACCTGCATTACTGGTTGAACCGACCGCAAGACGACATACACGAATCAGTAAAAAATTGGTTGTCATCGCTGAAGCTGCTCGATGAAACCGTCTCTGTATTGCTTTCGTTTTTGCGTGAGCGTGGACAATTTAAACCCTTCGAAGCCAGCAACGGCTTTTACCAGGGCGTGGCCGATGACAAATGCGGGTTAATGCGAATTCGCTGCGACAGTAATCAAGGCTATTACCCCACTTTTAGCGGTAACAAATACCGCTACGCCATTCGTTTCATGCTGTTTGAAAGCGCCGCGGGACAATCGCCCTCGGTAGAGAACACTGTGTCTTTTGCTATGGCGTCCTGTTAAACTCCGAACACGTTTTATCCGCATTATTTTGTAGCGCAAAGGTGAATACTTGTGAAAGTGAAATGCCCTATTTGCAGTGCTGACGTGGAATGGTCGGAAAAAAGTGAACACCGCCCTTTTTGCTCAAAAAAATGTCAGCTTATCGACCTTGGCGAATGGGCGGGTGAAGACCGCTCAATCCCTGGTCCTAAACAACATTCTGATACACCTCCGGGTCTTCCGGACATTGAAGACATAGAAGCAATGCTGAGCCAGCAGCAGGACGACTTTTTCAAGCATTGATCGCCCTGCCCTGTCCGGCTGATTTCCCGGGAAGCTAACAACGCACTTCCCTTCTACTGATGAGGTCACCAACCCATTATGCTTAATACCATTACTTTGACGGGTGGCACACACGGCAACGAAACCAGTGGCATCCAGCTTATTCGCAACTGGCTTAAATTCGGCCTGCCTTCCCGCTTTTCTGCCCTTAATGTCGATTGTTCACTGGCGAATACTGCAGCGATTGCGGCAAACGTACGCTTCTTAGATGAAGATCTTAATCGCCAGTTTACTGCTGAACGTCTTGCGGGAGACAATCCGGCACGTGAAGCGGTTCTGGCCAAGGAACTGAACCAGAAATTCGGTCCTAAAGGCTATACACGCACAGATTTTTTTATTGATATTCATAACACCACCAGCAACATGGGCGCTACCCTGATTGTACTGGAAAATGATGATTTCAATGTGAAGCTGGCACGTTTCGTAAAACAAGCCATGCCAGAAGCCAACATTCTGGTTGAAGATGAAAAAGCATTCGCAGAACACGGCTACCTTTGCACGGTGGGCAAAAAAGGGGTGATGATAGAAGTCGGCGCACAACCTCAGGGCGTGCTGCGGGAAGATGTCTATCAGTTAACGCTTACCATGGCAGAAGCCATCCTGGATTTTTGTTTGGCCTGGAACAATCAGGACGCAGCACTGAACGAACTGCCGCCTTGTGAAGCTTTCCGTCTTGGCTATGAACTCAAATTCCCCCTCGATGAAGACGGCATGCGAAAAGCCATGATCCACCACAGCATTCAGGATCAGGATTTCATCCCACTCTTACCTGGCGCTCCCATGTTCCGCGGATTCGATGGTTCTGATTATGTATGGGATGGAGAGAAAGAAACCTATCCTCACTTTGTGAATGAAGCGGCGTATCACAAACTCGACGTGGCATTTTCGACGTCAGATCGCATAGAGTTCTGATTTTCGAATTAAATGCTTAAGGTCACCTCACCGAATAACATTGTTCTGCTTTGGCGAGGTGACCTTCGAATGATTTCAATTACGGCTTAAATGCCGTCGTATCGCTTCCGCCAGCGCACACTGAATATGCGCCAGTGCGCTCACGTCTTGTTCATTTGCCAACATCAAACCTGTCAGCCATTTCTGCTTTTCAAGTAGTGCCTTTGTTTCCTGTCGCCACGCAGTGTGAGATTGTTCTGTTGATACTGGCGTAACCGGCTCACCATCAATCGCGTTCACCGCCATCAGTTTTGCCCGTTCTGCCTCTGCGGGTTCAGGGTTAAAAGAAAGCAGATACAAGAATCGTTCAAGTGAAGCCGGGTCAAGGGCTAATTGTTCGATCCCTGCATAAACCACTTTCAGCGGCGCGCAATCTTCATATTCACTGAAAAGTAGGCCGCTGGCGCACGCAACCTGCTTGGCATCTTCCAGCGCTAACATGTCGTTGAGGTATTCCGCTTTTTCAGTAAGCAATGCTTCTCTGATGATGTGACTACAAAAAGGAAAAAGCTGGTAAACAGACACTGTTGCCACTTCCACTTGCTCATACAGCGGGGAAAGGTAGTTAAGCAGTTCGTCGTCGCCGATGGTGAAGATAAATATATCCAAATGACAGAGGAACACATCTTCTGGCCCCTCTATATAAGGTTTCGCTTTAATGCGCTGACCAATAAATCCCGGGCAGGCCCTGGCAATGGCGTAAGGATCTTCGCCACGAAAGAAGCAATCTGGATCAGGGCGATAAATAACAATTTGCAATGGTTTATCGTAAGCAAGGGAAGTAAAAAGCGCGTCGCACAGAAGTTTGTTGTGACAACCTGCCAGCCATGCGTTCAGAAAATCAGGTAATGGCTCCACATGATTTTCTTTTGCGCTATCCAAATTATCAAGGGCTGCCCGGGCAATATTTCTGACGGGTTCTAAAGCTTCGTCAGCGTGCCCACACAAAGCTTCAGCCTGACAAAGAAAAATGGGTTCGTCGAAATCTGGCGCGTCGCATTGCTCAAGAAACAGTTGCAGTCTTTCAAACACCTGACAAAGCACATCATGAACCTCGTCGGTATAAAGTAATTCGCCGTTTTGTAGCGCTTTTAGCACCTCTGTAGCGAACTGCGTAAGCGTATTCATGGCGTCGGATGACAGTAGCGCCGACAGCGTGGTAAGGGTTTCTGTATGTTTAATGACAAACGAAGAGGCAGTCAGCGATAGGTTATCAGATTCCAATGTCGACAGACAATGTCGAGCCTGGGCGAGGTTGCGCAGTGCCTGTGCAATAATGCTCGTCTTGAGTTCGCCCATGTTTACCCCTCAGCCTACATCCGCTAATTTAAAACGGATAAGACATTATTCACCTTTGATTCCGAGCAGCCAGGCTTTGCTAATTAAAGACTGCCGCGTGTAAGCCACTGCAAATTGAATATAGTCGCTATAGTGGAATCGTGCTGCTATACGATTGAGTAATGGTAGCGTTAGGCTGTTGCCTACATCACACAGCGCTTCAATGGCACGACCCACGACTTCCTCACTCTGATCTTCCAGTACAATGCTGTGCAACCAATAGCACGCTTCATCCCGTTCACAGAACAACACCAGTTCGATGGCTAATTTGCGCACTTCAACATCGACGTGATAAAGCATAGGACTCACATAGTCGATGAGCAAAAGCGGCTGAAGTTTTATAACTTGAATAGCGGCCCGGCGCATTTGCAAACTCTCTGAGTTTAGTTGCTCAAACAGAACAGCGGTAACTTCTCCACGACATATTTTTTTCCCTTGTGGAAATAATAGTTGTTTTACTGCCTCAGCGTCGTCCACATCGCATTCAGGTACACCGGCAATGGCTTCGCTCAGTTGCTTGAGTAAATCATCTTCCGCCCATTCTTTTACGGATTCGCAGGACTGACGAAGCTGTGTTAACAACTGCTCCAGTTCTTCGCTGACTTTCTGAAATTCGTCGTGCTTTGATAATGCGCGTTTTGAATTCTGACTCATGAAGTCCTCCTACTACCGTAATAATGGTGAAACATATTGCAAAAGACTGGCAACTCTCCAAACCCGGAAGAGAAGCTACCAGCCTTTGCACGACTTAAGCATGAGCCACTTTGGACGGAAATAATGTATTAATTGAGATAACATTGTATAAAATGCATTCTGGTTTTATTCCGCAAAACTACCGCGCACGGCGTCAGTACAACATAGTCACAAATGTCACCAATTACACATATGCAGTAAAAATAAACACTTATCGTTAGGCTTTTGCCCTTAGAAAAACCGGTGATATGTCAATTAACCTTTAGAGAATGCGAAATATTCGTCACACTTTTTTGTTAGTTGAAAGGGTTTCACAGATGCGTGTAGGAAAGAGAACAGCCCAAAGGTGTAGAAACTTATGCTGCTGCGAGTGCGACTGGTTGTGAAGCTAACGGTGCGACTAGTTGTAAAGACGAGAGTTCGGCTCATTGAAACAGCGACCGGCACAGCAGCACGGTCGCATTGTTTGTCTGAATATTGCCTGGATAAAAAGCGTAGTGTCTGGATTAGAAGAGTTCTATTTTTGGCTCACGGGTCTCCTCAACGACCTCGCGCTTTTCACCATCAGAATTCGCCAAATCAAAATGTATACGACGCTGGTCCTCCATCACATACTTTTCAAACATTTCAGCGGTACTCAGGTTAAACGAGTCGTCAAAGGCTTTGCGTCCATCGATGTACTCTGAAAACTGTCCGAAAAGACTCACCAGTGCCTCGTGTTCCAGTTTTACGTTTTCAGCTCGCTGCCGGATAATATCCTGAAACTGGATCTTTCCTATCGCCCCACTCACTTTGCTTGCAATATCTTTCGCCACCCCACTAAAACAACTCAGCATACGAGGGCTAAACTCTTCCAGCCTACGATAATGGTCTGTCATATTGGCTAAAGAACCGGAGAACGACGTCAGCAGATCGCAGGTTTCCTGACTCTGATTGGTAGATAATAACTTTTCACCATGCACCTTGGCGGTTTCCATCGCTGAGCGAATGCCTGTTTCAATTTTCTCTGCGGCTTCTGAAGATTGTGAAGACAAGGTTCTTACTTGTTCTGCCACCACGGCGAACCCGCGACCATAGTCACCGGCCCGGGCAGCTTCGATAGCCGCATTGAGTGCAAGCAGGTTTGTTTGGAAAGCGATATTTTTTACCAGCTCAGTAAGCTCTTTCAGTTTATCAATTTCACCAAGCACTTCCTGAATCGCCGCAGTATGCGCCTTGTCGTGTTCTTGCTGGCTATGTATTAGCTGGGTAATTTCTTCCAGTCGCTGATTCGCATCATCAATTTCTGCAGCACTTTCCGCTTTAAACGAGGCCGTATTGCGCTGAGACATTTCGATACTGTCGATGCCGTTGTGAATCACTTCTTCAATCTGATACAACGCACTCATCAGGTCGACAGAAGCTTCTTCCGTAATATTGGAAATACCGTCAATCTGGCCGTTAAGGATTGCGGCATATTCATCCACCTGTTTGTGGGTGGTGTGCAACTGCGCAGACGTCCTGTCGAGATAATCATTGGCTTGTGCAAGCGCCTGTTCAAGCTCGGCATTATTAGAATTTTCACTGGTGAGTAATTGCTTACCAATCCAGAAAGCACTGGTTACGAGACTACAAACAACAGCAACACCTACTGAGA
This sequence comes from Alteromonas sp. ABV4_515, assembly GCF_056160345.1. Taxonomy (NCBI): domain Bacteria; kingdom Pseudomonadati; phylum Pseudomonadota; class Gammaproteobacteria; order Alteromonadales; family Alteromonadaceae; genus Alteromonas; species Alteromonas sp. ABV4_515. Next base: position 402,479 of record NZ_JBSWWZ010000002.1, on the reverse strand, counting down.
ATTGCGCGCTAGTGAATACGTTTACCGCCACCACACCAGACAACGCAAATACGGCTCCCAGTATTGAGAGTAATACTGCTTGCACAGTTGGGTTATTGAGTCGCTGTGAACGACGTAACCGCGCAATGACTTCAAGCCCTGTTTCTCGCAAATTAATCATAAAGCCTCCTACGGCACCAATTGTTTTACAACGGCTATCAATTGATCAGGTTCGACCGGTTTTACCAGCCATCCAGTGGCGCCAGCGCGTTTGGCTTCCTCACGCTTAGTTTGTTGAGATTCAGTGGTTAACATAAGAATAGGCGTGAACCGAAACTTACTGTTCTTCTTAATCTCTTTGATTAACTCAATGCCATTCATACCTGGCATGTTTAAGTCTGTGATAATTAATTTTGGTGTAGCAGTCTGTAACATTGTGAGTGCGACTTCGGCGTTCTCAGACTTAATAACATCATAGCCCGCACGTTTGAGTAGCATTTCCATACTCATCAGCATCGTGGCTGAATCGTCTACCAAATGGATGGTCTTCATTGATCACCTCTTTTCTATGAGAATAGTCTGTCACAAAGGCAACGGTAGTCTTCTGCCCCGGCGGAAAGCGGCGCATACTCAGACACCGGCAAATGCACCGCAAATGCCTCTGCCACTTTAACGTTACGGCGTATTGCAGGAAGAATCCGCCCTGCACCGAACTTTTGTTGCCAAAGCCCCAGCGTCTGCCGGTGAATTCGCAATTTGCCGTCAACCATCACAGGTAAAATATCAATGGTTGTGGCTCTGAAATGTTTATTTTGAATCGCCTTCATACAGGCGTTCAGTAGCTTGTTTACGCCATCTGATGCCAATGGTGTAGGTTCAGCCGGAATAACAATTTTATTGGCTCCCGCCAGGGCAGAGAGTAAACGCGGCCCAAGGGTTGGCGGTGTATCGACAAGAATAATATCAAACTGATTTGTGCTGCTTATGGCATCAAACATAGAGCTGAATCTGTCAAGTTTGTACGCTGATTCGTCAAATGCACTATTGGTATGGGCCAGCACAAGCTGAATGTTCTCGCTGTAACAGAAAACGCCTTTGAATTCCTCAAAGCTACTTAGCCAATCAGGCATGGATAATTGGGCGCCCTGGGCATCGCCTGCACTGAAACCAAATTCAACATGGCCCTGATTATCCAAATCGATGACCAGCACCTTCGCGCCACGCTCACTTAATGCATAGGCCAGGTTCACCACGGTGGTGGTTTTCGCTGTGCCGCCTTTTCGATTCGCAACAACCAACACATCGCTCATGGGTTCGTCTCTTCATCGTACAATTTGCTATCAATGGCCACTTTTAGCCAGTGCCAGTCCTGATCATCTGCAGGCCACACCGAAACCGATATGCCATGCTTAATCATCACCTGATAAATTGCAGTATGTGCGTGGGTCAGACTTTTCAGATTGAGTTGTCGTTTAGGATTTTCCGCTAACCAGGCATCCAGTTCTTCTGCAAGATCCACCTCACAGTTTCCGTCCAGAACAGCAACTTTTTGTTTGTAGGTTATCGGCATGACAGTAACTCCGGTACATTAACGATTAGCAAAACACGTCCGTCGCCAAGTAAAGCAGTACCGCTGAAGTGGGAGTAACCCGCCATCACACCTTCCAGAGGCTTCTGAATTACATCAATACCTTCATGAAACTTATCGATAACTAACCCCATATCACCATTTCCGGTATTTACTACAAGGATAGACTGCTCTTCGACATTTTGCGTTTGTAATTCGAAACCTAAATATTCGCGCAGGTCGTGAAGGGGGACCAACTTGTCACGGATAACCAGAACCTGATGATTTTTAATTTGTTGAATTTCTTCAGGACGCACTTTCACCGTTTCCACAACGCTGTCCATGCTTACACCGAACATTTGCTCATTTACTTCGAACATCATGACCCGGTTCACAGACATGGTTTGTGGCAACACCAGACGAAACTGTGTGCCCTTGCCCACTTCAGACTGCATTTCGATATAACCGCCGGCCTGCGTCACCATGGTTTTAACGGCATCCATACCCACGCCACGACCCGATAAATCTGAAACTTGCTCGGAGGTAGAGAAACCGGGGGCAAAAATGAGTTGCAGGGCTTCTTCGTCGTTTATCGATTCGAGTTGCGATTCAGTAATAACGCCTTTCTGGTAGGCCAGCATTTTTATTTTTGCCGGGTCGATCCCTTTTCCGTCATCGCGGATCTCAATGACGACGTTATCGTCTTGTGGCGTAGCAATCAGCTGTATACAGCCAGATTCATTTTTACCTGCAGCGAGCCTGTCGGCGGGCGCCTCAATACCGTGGTCAATGCTGTTTCTCAACAAGTGAATGAGCGGTTCCGACAGCGATTCGATGAGGTTTTTATCGAACTCGGTATCTTCCCCCTGCATTTCCAGCTCGATCTTCTTATTCAGCTTGCGGGCTAAATCTCTCACCAAACGAGGATATCGTTGGAACACATGCGATACCGGAACCATGCGAATTTGTAGAACCGCACTTTGTAGTTCTTCGGTAAGACGATTCACGATAGTAAAATGTGATTTAATTTGTTTGCTAAGCTTACGACTGCCGCCATCTTCCTCGGCTTGCCTCGCCAGATAAGGTAGCGAGTTTTTTGCTACCGTCAGTTCGCCCACCAGATCCATCAGGTAATCAATTTTTTCCTGATTCACCTTTAATGTGCGAGGCACCTGACGGTCTGCAGGCTTCGCCGACGTTTCACTGACGGGTTCAGGTTTCACCTCTGCCGGTTCAGCCTGCGTCGCTTCAGCGGCAGGTTTGTTCTCACTGGCACTGTCATCATTCATGGCCGCAGCCTGTTCGCTGGCCACGGGCGCTTCTGCATCAGTAGCGGCAAGCGCTTCAGCGCCGGTAGAATCTGGCGCTTCCTGACTGTCATTCTGCGCGCCCTCACTTGCGATGACGCGCAAAAGATCTTCCGGGGTTCTGTCGACGACATCAAGATTGAGGATACGGCTCACAATTAAGTTTATCGATGCCAACGCTCCCTGATTTCCTCGACCATCGATCAGTCTGATTAATACCGTTTCCTGCTGCTTAAGCATGGCCAGAGCATTTTCAGACAGCCCTTCGCTTTCTGCTGGCTGCGTGGGGGCAGCTTCAGCAATGGGTTCCTCACTAACGTCACCTGTAACCGGCGTTTCATCGGTCTGTGCAGTGTCAGGCGTAGCAAACAAGCACTGACAGAATGCGCTAAGCATTGCTGGGTTTTCAGTGAGCCGCTCGATACCCGCGCAGAATTGCCATACCACTGAATCAGGGTTTGTGGATGCACAAATAAAATTACAGATCCTGGCGATTTGTTCCGGCCCTTCGTTTTCTAATGCCTGTGCCAGTGTCTCGACTTCTTCTTCATGCAGAATTTGGCTAATCAGTGGCGCACATTGCTGATACACCTGCTCGGCACTGATTTGGGTATGCTCATATTGCCCTTCATAATAAGCAAAGTGTGACGACAGCGAATCCCAGTCGGCACTACTTAGGAGCAGAATATCCAGATGACACAGGAAGACATCTTCAGGGCCTTCAACGTGCGCTTTACGCGTGATGGTATGGGTAATTAGCCCTGGTGTCGCCAGACTGACATTAAATGGGTCCTCTCCACGGAAAAAACAGTCTGCATCCGGCGTGTAATGGAAATAATGTAGCCCGGTAGATTCCTGTGATTTAAAAAACAGTGTAAGCCGGGCCGTATCCGACATTGACGATAACCAGTTGACGGCAGTTTCTGGTAACGCGGCGACTGGCGCTGCGATGCCCGCAGGAGCTTCAGTGGCATTCTCCGCTGACTGAGTAGCCTCAATGCCGGAAGGAGCTTCTGCGGTGTTCATAAAGTTTCTTAAACGACCGGCCAACTCTGCAGATACGCCCTCCCATTGGGAGAGTTGATGTGTACCGGCTTCGAGTTCGTCAAAGAAGGTACTGATTTGATCAAAACTCTCGAGTAAAACATCGCCTAATTCATCGGAGAACGGGATGTCCGAAGCACGCAAACAGTCGAGTAAATCTTCAGAAGCATGGGCTAAGCGTGTCAGAGGTTTAATATCGAATAAATCAGACGAACCTTTGATCGTGTGAATATCACGAAAAATCGTATCAACGGCCTGAGCGTCATACCCGACGCTTTGCAACGTGATCAGTTCCTGACTGGCCGACTCCAGGTTTTCCCGGGACTCTCCGATAAACGTATCTAACAGCTCGCTCATACTATTCTTCTCCCAACATCAGAGACACCATGTCGTTTAACGTGGTGCCGTCTACCGGCTTAGTCATGTAGAAATTAGCACCGCAATCAAACGCTTTGGTGGCATCACCAGCCTGCGACTCCGTACTGATCATGATAATCGGTACCTGATTGAGCGCGTCGTCACGACGGATTTCCTGGCAGAGTCTGTAGCCATCCATTTTGGGCATGTTCACGTCTACCATAAACAGATCGATTTGCTTACCCATGGCTTTTTCGAGCGCTTCGACGCCATTTTCAGCTTCCTCTACCTGACGTTGTGCATTGGCAACAATCATTCTGTGGTAAGTTCTGACGGTGTTTGCATCATCCACTATCATGATAGTTTTCATCTGAACGCTCCCTCATTAGTGGGCTTTTGATAAACGATAACATCGCCAAATTTTTTCACTTTAAACAGCGAGCAAATGCGGCTCATTGATTCACTGTGACCTAAGAAAATATAGCCACCGGGCTTTAATGCGTCATACAGCACCTGTGCTGCTCTGCGTCGCGAATCATCATCAAAATAGATCAGCAGGTTGCGGCAATAAATCAGGTCGAATGAGCGGAAGCGGCCAGGCACTTCTGCACCGAGAATATTTGCCAGGCAAAGAGTGACCGAGTCTTTAATGTCACTGCAAAGATGGAACTCGTTACCATGCTGGGTAAAATAGCGCTGACGCATGGTGAGTGGGATATTCTGCACCGAACGCTTAGAGTAGATGCCGCGCTTGGCGTGCTCTAAAACGCTAGTATCGATATCCGATGACACAATTTCGACATCGCGATGCTCCAATCCTTTCCAGTACTCCAGCAAGTAGATGGCAATAGAGTACGGTTCTTCACCCGTGCTCGAAGGCACTGACCATATTCGTAAATCTTCGCCAGCCGGGCGCATATCATCCAGTTCGTCCATTAAATGGCGGCACATGGTTTCAAACTGATAATCTTCGCGGAAAAAATAGGTTTCGTTCACCGTCATCGCGTTGACCAGGCTTTGCAGTTCATCGCCTGATGCCTGAAAACGCATAAATGTGAAGTAGCTTTTAAACAACGTATGACCCGTTTGTTTCATACGCTCTTTTAAGCGTTTATCGACGAAGTAACGTTTTGAATCTTCAAAATAAATACCGGTTTTTCGGTAAAACATCGAACGAAAACGGTCGAAGTCGGCGTCAGAAATTTCCCCCGCCGCCGCTGCGGCTCCAATGCTGGTCATATTTCCTCTCCTGCAACGGCATGACGAACACATTGGATCGCAAACTGGATATAAGCTTCGTTCGAAAAGCGCGCCGAGACTTTTTCAAGCACATCGAGGGTTTCGCTGTTACCAATTTCTGAAAGCTTGTCGATTGCGGTGCCGACCACGTTGATGTTTTTGTCGTTCATCACAACGTCGTGTAACCATAACGCGGCGTCGGGATGACGAATCGCGCCAATGACGTCCACAGCAAAAATGCGAACATCACTGTCTTCGTCATTCAACAGCTCATTAACGTGACTGGCGAATAACACAGGCTTATTTTGCAGCAACTCTATGGCACCATTACGAACCTGCGCATCTTCAGACTTCAGTTTAATCAAGACCTCACCGGCAACCTCTTCGTCACACATGTCTTCGATTGCACTGAATAACGCTTCGAGTACCATAGGCTCATGCTCAACATCGATGCGATCCAGTAAAGCCCTGCGCGCCTCAAGATTGTTTGAAAGATCACGGGCGGCCCAGCGCCGTACATCAGCAGCTTCGTTTTGCAGATCGTCAATAAGAGACGTGAGATCTCTGCTGCTTTGACGGCGATCTGCCTGAGCGGCAGATTCACCTCGGCTTTTTCTCAGTCCCATGGCGTTCTCCTACTGTTTACAAAGATGATTAACGCGTTGCGCGATGGCGTGACTATCAAGGATATGCGTCGCGCATCCCGCCTGTATAAGTTCTTTTGGCATGCCGAACACGGTGGCTGTTACCTCACTCTCGGCAATGGTGATTGCACCGCGGCTATGAGCCTTAGACATTGCCGCGACACCATCACACCCCATACCGGTAAGCTGAACACACAGCATGTTTTTAGCATCGAAACATCCCAATGCCGATTCCACCATGCGATCCACGCTGGGGTGCCAGAGGAAGTTAGGGCTGGCCGGTATGGGTCTGACAAAAACCATATTCTGGTTTTTCACGAACGACACATCGGCATCTCCTTTGGCGATATACACTTTGCCGGTTTCTAATGGCATACGGCTGCTGACTTCCACCACCTCAAGGGGGCACAAATCATTCAGCCTTTTCGCCAGCGCGGCGGTAAATGCCTTCGGCATGTGCTGCGCTACCACAACCGGGCAAGGAAAATGCGCAGGAAGCTGAGACAATATTTGCTCAAGTTTCCTTGGCCCACCGGTAGACACGCCAATCATGACCACCTGAACCTTGCCACTTTTTACCGGCGCTGCCGTTGCTTTTGCCACTGCAGCTTGCTGTGGCGAGTGCATGGGCTTCGACGGCGCTGCCGTTCGCCGAACGTTTGCAGTAAGCGCTTCTATTTTGCAAATCAGCTCATCTTCAATATCGCTTATATCCGCACTTACCGTTCCGCCGGGCTTCAAGACAAAGTCTGCCGCTCCCAGTGCCAGCGCTTCTAGTGTCACCAATGCACCTTTCTGCGTCAGCGAAGACAACATCAGTACTGGGCACTGGTGAAACTTTCTTAGCAGGCTGAGACAGGTCAAACCATCCATCACCGGCATGTTGATATCTAAAGTAATCACATCAGGTTTAAAAGCCGCTGATTTCGTCAGTGCTTCCTCGCCATCGCGGGCTGAGTCAACCTGATAGCCCCGTGCAGTGAAAACCTGTGTGAACAGTTTCCGCATCAAGGCAGAGTCATCTACCACTAATACTTTGACTGCCATCTTCCCGTTAACCCCCGTTTACTTTTGCAATATCGTTGTCGTTCAGCAGTACCGACGGCTCGATGAGCTGAATGATGCGCTGCTCTTTGTTGAGCTTGATGAGCTTGTTTAACAGCTCAGTTTGCTCATCAGACAGTGAAGGCGCATCTTCGATAGAATCGGTAATAACGGTTTTAACTTCTGCCACGCCATCCACAATAAAGCCGGTTTTTTGCTTGTTCCGGGTAAGCACCACAATACGCTGACGGTCAGTGGCTTCCGCTTTGGGTAATCCCAATCGCGTGCGTAAATCAATCACAGGCAGTACCGTGCCCCGCAGATTGACAATGCCTTGCAGGTAGTCCGGTGTATTAGGCACACTTTCCAACTTGTCGGGAATGCGTGTTATTTCCTGGGTATCTTCGATGCTGACCCCGTACTCCTGACCGGCAATGGAGAAGATCACGTATTGGGCATAGTCTTCTTCGGTCAGCACCCCTTCGTCCTGATCAGCCATATCAGAAACCTCATCTTGTAAATCAACCTGGCTCAGCGCCTGGCTTAGGGAGCGTTGGAAAACGCTGTGCAAGTTAACGATAGATATGAGTCGCTTGGTGCCTTCCACACGGTACACGGCTTCCAGCGCGCCATCGGTATATCCGTCGTTGCACATAGACGGCACAGGCTCCAGCGCCGACGGTGATATACTCACCACATTGCTGACTTTCGCGACCACAAAGCCCACAGCAGACTGACTGCTGTCGCTGCAGTTAACGATGATGATGCGGGTAGCATCGTTCATTTCGCAGGGCTGCATGCCAAGATTCATGGCCAGATCGACGATGGGAATAATTCTTCCCCGCAGATTAACCAGCCCCAGTACCGAAGGATTACTGTCGGGTAAGGCGGATATGTCGTCGGGAACCCGCACAATCTCACCCACATCATGGAGATAAAAGGCAAATTCTTGCCCGGCAATGGAGAAACACACCAGTTGCTGCAAATCATCTTCGGCTTCGCTGTTGTTGTCTTGCGAACCGGTGCGGTTTTGCTGAAGTTGCAGGCCAGAGCCGTCTTTTTTATGACTGACGGTTAACTGTGACTGCACCAGATTTTCAACATTGAGGATCTGCTCCAGCGGTTCGTTCTTTTGCTTAATCAACCCTTGCAGGTAGTCATAAGAAATTGACGAATCGCCTTGTTTGTCATTAACCACGGTGTCTTTCGGCACACTGTAAACACGGTTTACTTTGTCAACCAGAAAGCCCGTCATACCGAGTGTTGACTCCACAACGACAACGCGGGATGTTTCAGTTTGTTCTGCTGCACACGACAGCAAAATAGCCCGTAAATCGTAAACCGGCAGTACGTTACCCCGCAGGTTTGCCAGTCCCATCATCTGGTGGGGTCCCAGCGGAACCCCCACCATCACGGGTACACGAATAATTTCGCCAACAGACTGCATGGGAAATGCAAATTTCTCTTTTCCAATCTGGAAAGAAACAAACTGCAGCTCGGTGTCTGTTGCGGTAATTTCCTGAGTTTCCATTTCTTGCATGGTCTCACCTCACCTTTAACTCTGAATCAACCGGCCTTAGCTATTTTGCATTTCATCAGCGACAGAGGAAATTTCCTCAATAGAGCGGGCCAGGATTTCCACACCTTTGGTCTGCTGCTCTGCGGCAGACAATGCCTGCTGACAGTTACTGCTGGCCTGTTCATTCGCTGCGGCAATTTGCTCCAGGCCTTTTTGGGCCTGCGCTACAGCAGCTGCAATTTCTTCACCGGCTTGCTGCATTTCTTTGTTGTAAGAAAGTACTTCAGCCATATCTTTGGCAATACCAGCGATATCCTCAGTGGTTTGCTTCGCTTTTTGCACCTCACGGTAGGCACTTTCTGCCACGTTGGTCAGATCAGTTTTTACATTTTGTGTCTGATCCTGAATGGCTTTGATGAGATCTTTGATTTGTTCAACATTCTCAGCGGCCTCATCGGCCAGGCTTTGAATATCGGCAGATACCACGGCAAAACCTTTACCGTATTCACCCGCCCGGGCCGCTTCTACAGCACCGTTAACGGCAAGCATGCTGGTTTTCACTGACACGGTTGTGATGGTATCGATAACTTTGTCGATAGTACGGGTCATTGATTCCATATCAGTAATGGCGGATACGTTCAATTTACTGGTTTCCAGTGCGGTATTGATGCCTTCCACCATTTCTTCGATAAGTGCACGGTTCTCTTTCAGCAGTTCTGTTATCGCCGCGCCACGGGTAAGCGCGTTTTCAGACTGATTAGAAGCTTCCGCTACACCATCCCGGAGGGTATCGATGTTGCTCACTGCCTGATCAACCGCCGATGCTGCCTGTTGTGCACCGTTGTTAATCTGGTTTAGTGCCGTGGATATTTCTGTGGTTGAGCGGCTGATTTCCTCCATGCTTGCAGATAACTCTTCTGCCGAGGACGCCACTTCTTCCGCACTTTTATTTATGTCGGTGCTGTTTTTCAGCTCTTCAGTGATAATTTCCAGAGACTGGGCAGCTTGCTCAGCTTGTGACAGAGCGCTACTTTGTTCAGATACGTTACTGGACACTTCCTGGGCAGCAGAAGACTGTTCGTCGGCAGCACAGGAAATGGCTTCAGACCCGGCCTGGATTTCTTTGGCAGCATTGTCCATTTCGCGAATTTTGGTTTGCAGCGTTTCAGAGCCGGTAGCAATGATCTGCATATCTTCTTTAATTGTGGCCAGCTGGCTGGTTACCGCTTCGCCTTTTGTGACTTCTTCCAACGCGGCTTCCGATGATTGCTTTACTGCATCAGAAACCTGATTTGACTGCTGCTGAATTTGCTCAATTTGCATGGCGATGTCGGCAGCGCTCTTGTCCGATACTTCAGCCAAAGCACGTACAGTATCGGCCACTACCGCAAAGCCTTTGCCGTGTTTACCGGCGCGTCCGGCTTCAATTGCGGCATTTAATGCAAGCAGGTTGGTCTGATCAGCAATGCGGGTAACTTGTTTAACCGCTTCACCAATATTGGATGCTTGCTGCTCCAGCTCGCTCATCATCACCACAGAGCGTGACTGGTGTTCAGACGCTGTTTTTACGCTATCCATCATATTGCCGAGGTTGCCCATAACACGGTCAACGAAGGTTTGAAGCACATTGGTTTTATCCAAGGTCTGTCCGGACAACGTAAGCTGTGACACCAATGAAGAAGAAATTTGAGTAATTGCCGCCAGACTCTCCTGACTTGCACTGCTTGACTCTTCTGCACCGGCTGCAATTTCGTTGATGGCAGTGCCTAACTGATCGGTCGCGCTAGCAGACTGACTAATACCACTGGCCAATTCAGCCGTCGCTGTCGCTACCCGCTCGGCAGCTTGTTGTTGTCTGGCGAGCGTGCGTGCTTTTCTTCGCTGCTCTTCTGCTTCTCTGCGTAGTTTCGCGTCAACTCTTACGGCTGGTGTGGCCGGGCTGGCCTCAGTGCTTTTTTTCAGTGCCATGGAAAACCTCGGAATTTACTATGAATGAACGATTGCTTAACAGCGCATTTAGTAAATGTTTAGAGCATCAGAAAAATATTTAGGTATAAAACAGAATACGCAGGTATAGGCGGGAATCTATAGCGTGCATGACGACACAAGTAAGGCACCCTTGTCATCTTATGCACAAATGTCACCAAAAGGAGATTTAGCAACTAATGTCAGTTACTTAGCATCATTTGTAAAGCAAGTTATGGTTGCCAAACGCTGTCAATTTAGTCTTTTGGCGTAGTGTTACAAAAAAGACCTAACTTTTTTACTATTTATTTCAACATTACATGCATGTAATGAAATTTATTACTTTAAATACGAAAAACCCCGGACTGAAAGGCCGGGGTTTTAAAATAAAGCGTTTAATTCGCCAGAAATTACTTTGTGAGTTTCTCAATGATAGCGACATTTGCGGCAGGAAAGTCTTCTGGTACTAGGGCACTAAGCTTTACCCACTTCCCTTCCTGACCTTCGCGCCCCTCAGGTTCACCGGTAAATTCAGGCACCGTATGCACATCAAGCAGAACCCGCTTGTCACCATAGTCGTGGCTGATTACGGTTAGCGGAGAACTGGCGTGAACAGTAATGCCGACTTCTTCATCCAGCTCCCGGGCAAGGGCTTGCGTAACGGTTTCGCCAGCATCCACTTTACCACCGGGAAACTCCCACTTGCCGCCCTGGTGCTTGTCGTCGGGGCGTTTACAGATATATACCTGTTGATCCCGCAGGATCACGCCCACTGCTACGTGCACTTCTTTCATTAAGACAGCTTACCGTGGCACTGCTTGTATTTCTTGCCTGAACCACATGGGCACGGATCGTTTCGGCCAACTTTCGGACCCTGACGCATTTCAGAGCGTACGGCCGCTTCACCAGACGCTTCCGGCTCTTGCTCAGGCGCCGTAGTGTGTTCAAAGTTCTTCGGCACGTCGTCAGCCTGACGGCGTTGCTCTTCCACTTTTTCAACGTCAGATTCAGCTTTTACCTGTACACGGCTAAGAATGGTAATCACTTCAACCTTGAGGTTTTCGAGCATGGCAGAGAACAATTCAAATGCTTCACGCTTGTATTCCTGCTTCGGATTCTTTTGCGCATAACCACGCAGGTGAATCCCCTGACGTAGGTGATCCATCGCTGCCAGATGCTCTTTCCAACTGCTGTCAAGGTTTTGCAACATAATAGCTTTTTCAAACTGACGCAGTACGTCTGGGCCAACCATGTCTTCTTTCGCTTTATAAGCGCCTTCGACTTCAGTCAGAATGCGTTCACGAAGGCTGTCTTCATACAACTTGTCGTCGTCATCCAGCCACTTCTGAACCGGCAGATCTACTTTAAAGTCAGCTTTCAGACGTTCTTCCAGCGCAGGCACATCCCACATTTCTTCCAATGATTGCGGTGGGATATATTCATCTACCACACTGTTCACGACATCGGTGCGGATAGCCTGAATAGTTTCACTGATATCCCCTTCGTCCAGCAGTTCATTACGCTGTTCGTAAATCACCTTACGCTGGTCGTTCGCGACGTCATCGTATTCCAGCAGCTGCTTACGAATGTCGAAGTTACGGCCTTCCACTTTACGCTGGGCATTTTCGATAGCGCGAGTTACCCACGGGTGTTCAATGGCTTCACCATGTTCCATACCCAAACGCTTCATCATGCCCGCCATTTTCTCAGAAGCGAAAATACGCATCAGCGCATCGTCCAGAGACAGGTAAAAACGGCTTGAACCCGGATCGCCCTGACGACCCGCACGACCACGAAGCTGGTTATCGATACGACGTGACTCGTGACGCTCGGTACCGATGATGTGCAAACCGCCCGCATCAAGTACCTGTTTATGCAACTCTTCCCATTCCGCTTTCAGCTTCTGGATCTGTGCTTCAGTCGGGTTTTCAATTTTTTCCGCTTCTGCTTTCCAGTTACCGCCCAACACGATGTCGGTACCACGACCGGCCATGTTAGTCGCGATAGTCACGGCACCAGGCTTACCCGCCTGTGCGATGATGTCGGCTTCCTGAGCGTGGAATTTGGCATTCAGTACTTTGTGCGGCACTTTTTCTTTTTTCAGGAAACGTGACAACAGTTCTGAATTTTCAATGGATACGGTACCCACCAGTACAGGCTGACCTTTCTTCACGGCAACACGAATATCGGCCACAATGGCGTCGTATTTTTCTTGCGCGGTGAGGTAGATAAGGTCGGCCATATCTTTACGGGCCATGGGGCGGTTCGTTGGGATAACCACGGTTTCCAGACCATAAATCGACTGGAATTCGAAAGCTTCGGTATCGGCTGTACCTGTCATACCCGCAAGTTTGTCATACAGTCGGAAATAATTCTGGAAGGTAATGGAAGCCAGGGTCTGGTTTTCGTTCTGGATCTTCACGCCTTCTTTGGCTTCTACAGCCTGGTGCAAACCTTCAGACCAACGACGGCCTTCCATCGTACGGCCCGTGTGCTCATCAACAATGACGATCTGATCTTCTTTCACGATGTAATCTACATCTTTCTGGAATAACTTGTGAGCACGTAGCGCCGCATTAATGTGATGGAGCAGGGAAATGTTGCCGGCAGCGAACAGCGATTCGCCTTCTGGCAGGATACCGTTTTTCTGCAGAATTTCTTCCACACGAATCTGACCACGTTCAGTCAGGTGGATCTGACGGGCTTTTTCGTCAACGGTGTAATCACCGTCACCTTCCTGCCCTTCTTCATCTTCCTTTTCCTGCTGTACCAGCTCAGGAATAACGGTGTTGATGGCTTTATACAGCTGTGAGCTGTCTTCGGCGGCACCGGAGATAATGAGCGGTGTACGGGCTTCGTCGATAAGGATGGAGTCAACTTCATCCACTACCGCATAGTGTAGCGGACGCTGTACGCGATCCTGAGGGCTGAACGCCATGTTGTCACGTAAGTAGTCGAAACCGAATTCGTTGTTGGTGCCGTAAGTCACATCTGCATTATAGGCAGCGCGCTTCATTTCTGGTGACATACCCGGCACGTTACAACCCACTGTCATGCCAAGGAATTCGAACAGTTCACGCGACCAATCAGCATCACGGCGAGCCAGATAATCGTTCACCGTAATAACATGCACACCCTTTGAAGAAAGCGCATTGAGATAAGTAGGCAGCGTTGCAGTAAGGGTTTTACCTTCGCCCGTACGCATTTCTGAAATTTTGCCATCGTGCAGCACCATACCACCTAGCATCTGCACGTCGAAGTGACGCATGCCGTAAACCCGTTTACTGGCTTCGCGTACGGTAGCAAAGGCATCGTTGAGGATATCATCGGTAGACTCGCCTTTTTCCAGGCGCGCTCTGAGCTCAGCAGTTTTGGCTTTTAACTGCTCATCGGATAACGCTTCGTATTCCTTTTCCAGCGCATTGATGGCATCGACATTCTTTTTTAGTTTTTTTAATAGTCGGTCATTACGGCTACCGAATACTTTCTTCAGGATGCTTGCAAACATTAGGTTGATGATTCCACTACTTTTTTACGAGTTCCGGCAGCCCGGATTAGCCCGTCGATTTAAAATAAATGCCCCCGTGCACATCATGTGCATGACCGACACCCTAAATAATGTTGGAGGCCTGGCAAATGCAGACCTGTTCTGGCTGCTACCTAACGTCGTTTGGTGACGTACGGTAGAGGATCGATTTGTTGCCCGTGTCTTATTACTTCGTAGTGAACATGCGCCCCGGTTGAGCGGCCTGTGCTGCCCATAATGGCAATCGGTTGGCCTTTTGTTACCACATCACCAACAGAAACTGACAACGCGTTGTTGTGCCCATAGCGCGTGACTATGCCATCGCCGTGGTCTATTTCTACCAGTAAGCCGTAACCATGACGCTCTCCCGCCCAGGTAATAATACCCGCTGCAGTAGAAACCACGTCATCACCAGTTTTACCCGCGAAATCCAGGCCTTTGTGCATTGCTGGACTGCCGGTAAAGGGATCTTTGCGCATGCCGTAATAAGAAGACAACCATCCCGACTGTATAGGTCGGCCAGATAATTGACTCTGCTCATGGATATGATGCCCCCGCACTAGACTTTCAAGCATTGCCAGCTGTTGTTTTTTTGCTGTAACGGACTGCTGAAGCGTTGCGATCTGATTAAGGAGGGGGTCGTTATCCACGTTTATCGGCGTAGAGTCTGGGTTGAAAGCCTCTAAATCTTCAGCTTTCATCCCGAATTCGGCGGCAATTAATTTGCCCTGTTCATCAAGTTGGGTCACCGTTGCGTCTATCTCAGCAAGGCGCGCAGCCAGCACTTGCAGCTGCAAGCGGGTGCTTTCTGCCAATTCGCTAATTTCAACATTTTCAGCTTCGTTGGCAGCTTGTGCGAGTTTGATTCTGGCGATGTCTTCAGACACAGAATCAGTGGAACGGCTAGAGACTAACATCAGTAAAGAAGACAGCACAGTAAAGCTCACCAGTGTACGTACACTGATGCTTCTGCGGTATCTCTTTTGTTTTCCGATAAAAGAAATGGTTAGTTTCATTTTAAGCCCATGATGAAAATCCGTGTTAGTTTAACGCTGTTAAAGCAAATGAACAAACCACAATCAGATACTCAGCTGTTTTTTTTGATACCTTGGTGATAGAAAGTCTCACAAAGTCGTTTTTTGCTGCTAATCACTGGATGCTCCCTTGTCCGCCGACAGCACTTGTAGAGCATCAATCACGTGCGCAGAGCCGCGCATTGTGAGCGCCTCCTGCGTCAATAACGCATCGGGTGTCTGGTGAATGACTGCATCTGCAATAGCATCGCGAGCGTGATCGGCTGGTGAGAGTAACAGCCAACCGTCTTTACCCTGTCGTTTCACCAAATACATAGCTTTATCTGCCAGCACCAGTGTGTGCTGCCAAACCCATTTATGGTGTTGAACAGGCGCATGAAAGCAAATGCCCACAGAACAGGTTGGCGGTGATTTGGCAATAGCGGCTGGCCACGTTGCTTGTTGCATTGCCTTTGTCATTCCAGTGATAAATTCGGCAGGAGAAGCATTACCGTTAAGGATGATAAGAAATTCTTCTCCGCCCCAGCGAATTAAATGATCGTTGTAAGCTACGTGCTGGTGCAAGACCTTGCTGAACTTCATCAGCACTTCATCACCCACTGCGTGGCCATAGGTGTCATTGAGTGCTTTAAAATTATCAATGTCGAGCAATACGGCATATACGCCTTGCTTCCGCTCAGCTCTATCAAGGATAGTCTTGATATTGCAATCGTGATAGCGGCGGTTGTTCAAACCGGTAAGCGCATCACTCAGACTGGCTTTTTTCAGCTGCGAATTTGCTTCAGCAAGCTGTTGATTCGCCGCATCTAACTCACGGGTGCGCGATTGAACGACATCTTCCAGTCGTTGTTTTGCACGCTGTAAACGTATGGTTCGGACATAGAAAAATCCCCACAGGACTAACATACCAGCAATTAAGAACAGGAATCGCATCCAAGGTTGTTCATACCAGAAAGGCGTAATACTGAACTGGAAAGTCGCGCCTTCACTCCATTGATTTTGCTCTTTTAGCCTGCTTTGCACTTCAAAGGTGTAATTTCCTTTTGGCAGGTTGGTGTAGAAAGCTTCCCGTCTTCCACCTACGTTAGTCCATTCAGGATCGTATCCCACTAGCCGATAGCGAAAAGTCAGCGCACTATTTCGATAAAACAGCGGCGTGGTATATCTGAATTGCACATTGCGAACACCAACGGGTAATTCGGGCTCACCAGAAAAATACTGCTTGTTGCGGGTTTTCAGAGACTCGACCACCGTTGATAGCGGGCGCTCTCGGGTGAGAGCCTGTTTTAAGTCAAGTCTGGCAACATTGTTTAGTGTAGGCAGATAGAGATGATTGTCTTCCAATATTCCCCTACCACTTCCGGCGCCATTACAGCATCGAATCCCATCTGCATCCGCTTCCTGGCCGTAATCATCAATTATCAATTTTGCATCTGGTTTACCTTCCGTAGTGAGTGACTGTTTACTCATTTGGTAAACACCGCGCAATGTTGAAACGATCAACTTGTCGCTGTCTTCCGCCATAAACATCACTCCGGCAGCGGGTAATAAATCCGGTGTCATCCACCGCCAACCGTCAGAGTTTTTCACTGCAAAACCAGACTGAAAGGTGCCAACGACGATACGACCATCAGAAAGCTGACCTATATAAGACACAGAGGTCTCTGACAGTGTTTTATCATCGGTATATGACCGCGCTTTACCATGAGTAAACTGATACACGCCCCTTGCAGTACCTACCCACAACGTGTTTTTGTTGTCGACAAACACATAGCGAATATTCACTGTGCTTAGCTCAAATTCTGCAGTCATATTCTGCAACGCGTTATCTTTCCAACGAAACAAACCGCCGAATGTAGCTATCCACACGGCACCATCATCGCCTTCAGCAATGCTGTTGATTTGATGGTTGTCGAGCATAGGAAAGGATTGCCTGATGCTAAAATCTGCATTCAGCAGCACCAGACCAGCCCGCGTTCCAACCCAGTATTGTTCATTACTATCGGTAAATAACGAATACACGACTTTGTTGGGTAAACGTTGGTCTGCGACGACCTGCGTAAACCGCTTATTTGCATAGAGAAACAGTCCACGGTTAGTGCCTACCAAAATCCCGTTTTTGCTGTGAGTAAACGTCCAAACATAGGACTCTGCGAGCCCTTCAGCCTCACCCAACCGGCGAGTGCCATCGAAGCGTAGGCGCTGAATCCCGTGGGTACGACTGCCAAACCACAGGTCTCCCCATCGGTCTTCGAAGCCGGTAACAAACCAAGGCGCCGTTTTGCCATCGATTTCACTGATTTCTTCAACGAGCTGATCTTTAACAATTTGCAGTAAGCGCTGGTTTCCAGCCACCCAGAGGTTGCCATAGCTGTCTGCAAAGGTGAGCTCTATGCTGTCTGGTATTTCCAATGCGTTAAGCTTGTATGACGAAAGTTGTAGATTGTCATCAAGCTGCATTAAGCCTGAAGTGGTACCAAGAACAAGGCGATTTTCGTAGAGGGCCATGCTAGTGATATGGGTTCTATCTTCGAGCGATGCGAGGTCGATTTCCTGTACGACACGGGCGTCACCTATGGAAAGTAAACGTTGATCGGTTGCTACCCAGAGTTCATCAAATTTTACCGTCAGTGCAGTAACCTGCGTGACTGGCAATTGTGTCACCGCTTCATCGCTATGCGAATTGGATTTATCGGCGTGCGAAACATCAATACGATACAAGGCATCACCGCCCGCATAAATAGCGCCTTCAAACCATACGATATCGTCAATTCTACCAAGCGGATTATCGGCAAATGTGATTTCCCGGATATGGTTATCGGTACAAATAGTGATAAGACGATCGGTAGTGCCCACCCACACCACACCGTCGGGCGCGACAAACACTTTTCTTAATAGCGGATCGGCAAATAACGGAGAAATGCTGCCGTCAAAAACCTCGAAATGGTTGCCGTCAAAACGGGCTAATCCACCTTCGGTAGCAACCCAAATATAGCCGCGGGGATCTTCAGCAATGCTAATTGCGGAAATTTGCGGTAAGTGACTCCGGGTATCCCACAAACGCTGATGGTACTCACTGAAAGCAACCACCTTGTCGGAGTTGATTGGTGAAGCCGAGACAAATTGTAATGAAATGAGGAAGAAGCTAGCAGTACAAGCTAATAAGATTTCACTGCGTCGCACCACAACCCTGTGGAATGTTACAAAACAAGCCAGCCAGAACTCCATAAGCTGCTGTATATCCCTATAATTATGAAGCAGTAAGATAGGCTTATAATCTTAATAAATCAGATTTAAGCTTTAAAGTTAGGGTGTTATACACCCCCGCTTCCTGATCATACCTAACCAGAAGTAACGAAGATTAAAAAAAAGCCGCTTCAATAAGCGGCTTTTAAAATAGTAATTTATGCGATGACCGGCGCTGCGTAGCGAATTGGCATCTCTTCCTGGTTTTCGTACGTCACGTATTCCCAGCAATCTTGCTGTTCCAATACTGCGTTCAACAGTTTATTGTTGAGGCCGTGACCGGTTTTATACGCGGCTAACTCACCAATAATGCTATGACCACCCATGTATAGGTCGCCCACTGCATCCAGAACTTTGTGCTTAAGGAATTCATCGTCATAACGAAGACCTTCAGGGTTCAGAATACGGAAGTCATCCAACGCAACGGCGTTTTCCATGCTACCACCCAACGCTAAGTTGTTGGCATTCATGTATTCCAAATCACGCATAAAACCGAAAGTACGCGCACGGCTTACTTCGTCTACATAAGAATTGCTGTCGAAGTCCATAACCATGTGCTGATTTGTTTGGCTGATAACCGGGTGATCGAAGTCGATACGGAAATCCACACGGAAACCATCGTAAGGACGCAGTTCTGCCCACTTGTCGCCATCTTCCACGCGTACGGTTTTAGTAATACGAATGAAACGCTTCGGCGCGTTTAACTCTTCAATACCGGCCGTCTGCAGCAGAAATACGAACGGGCTTGCGCTTCCGTCCATTATTGGCAGCTCATTGCTGTCGACTTCTACAATGATGTTGTCAATGCCCAGACCGGCCAGAGCCGAAGCAAGGTGTTCAACAGTGTGAATGCTGACACCATCTTCATTGTTTACACACGTACACAGCATGGTATTGCCCACAGCGTTCGCACGCGCAGGAATATCTACAAACGGGTCCAGGTCGATGCGACGGAACACAATACCTGTGTTCGCAGGCGCAGGCCGGAGAGTCATAGTGACCTTTTCCCCTTTGTGCAAACCAATACCGGTTTCTTGTACCGATTGTTTGATTGTACGTTGTCTAATCATTTCGTTGCTTTTACCTGTTCAAAAAGCGGTCGCGCAGTATATAGACTAAAGTTCAGTCTGTCAAATTTCTGTCATGCGCAGCCTTGGTTAAACACCAACTTCTTATACATTGACAACAATATCAGAAAAAAGTTTCCTGATATTAACAGCTTAGTCTTAGTCAGCCTGTTTACGCAGGAACGCTGGAATATCTAAATACTCCAAATCGCTACCTGGCTGAACGTCATTCTCGACTTTCAGTGCCTGATTACCGTCGGTACCGCCAACACTACGCTGTTCGGTAGCATGCGAGGTACCAAATTCACGGGCCGCAGAAGACAAACGAGAACCTTCAGAGCTCACCAGGGAGATATCAGGCTTGCGCTCAGCGCCAATACCGGTTGCAACTACCGTTACGCGCAGCTCGTCACCCAGCTCCATGTCGATAACCGTACCCACAACCACAGTGGCGTTCTCTGAAGCAAACGCTTTAACCGCGTTACCCACAGTTTCGAATTCGTCGATAGAGAAATCAGGACCCGCAGTAATATTCACCAGAATACCGCGCGCACCAGACAAGTCGATGTCTTCCAGCAGCGGGCTGGCAATTGCCGCTTCAGCAGCTTCTTCTGCACGGTCAGAACCTGATGCCACACCGGTACCCATCATTGCGCTGCCCATTTCTGACATCACTGTTTTCACGTCGGCGAAGTCAACGTTAATCAGACCAGGACGGGTGATCAGTTCAGCTATACCTTGCACCGCACCGCTAAGTACGTTGTTGGCTTCACTGAATGCTTGCAGAAGAGGTGTGCCTGGGCCCATCACTTTCAGCAGTTTTTCGTTAGGAATGGTGATCAGTGAGTCAACGTTTTTCGCCAGCTCAACAATACCTTGGTCAGCAAAAGCAGTACGCTTTTTACCTTCGAAAGGAAACGGTTTGGTGACAACCGCAACGGTCAGAATACCCATTTCACGTGCGATACGCGCAACTTCAGGGGCTGCACCAGTTCCGGTACCACCGCCCATACCCGCCGCGATAAACACCATATCGGCGCCATCAAGAGACTGGCGGATAGTTTCGCGATCTTCATGGGCCGCTTCACGACCAATGTTTGGATCGGCACCTGCACCTAAACCTTTGGTGACAGAGGAACCAATTTGCAGTGTCACGTCTGCGCTTGAACTGCGCAGTACCTGGGCATCAGTGTTCACCGCAATGAACTCAACACCCTCGATATTTTGTGTCACCATGTGTTCTACAGCATTACCACCGCCGCCACCGACGCCGATAACTTTAATTACGGCTTCTTCGCCGTGGCTATCCATTAACTCAAACATACTTACTCTCCGGATTGGTACGTCTAACAACACTAAGCCAGGTCATATACGACGGTCGGATGCCTCCATGCGACCGTATGCCGAGTCTTAGCGCCCCCAAAATAAAATTAAAATTCACCTTTAAACCAGCTTTGCACGCGCTGAAAGAAACTTTCGCCGGACTTCTGCTTACTGGTCTTTTTATTATCTGCTTGCATTTTGCCGTAGTGGAGCAAGCCCACAACGGTTGCAAAGCTTGAATCATCGGTATACTCCGATAATCCGCGCATATTTATTGGTTTGCCCACTCTCACGGGCATTTGGAAGATTTCTTCCGCAAATTCAACAGCGCCTTCCATCTTGGCGGTACCGCCCGTCAGAACCAGCCCTGCTGCAATTTGTTCTTCAAATCCACTGGCACGGATCTCTTTCTGCACCAGCTCAAATAATTCCTGATAACGAGGTTCTATCACCTCTGCCAGGGTGTGTCTGGACATGGCTCTGGCAGGTCGACCGCCCACACTGGGCACTTCGATATTTTCTTCCATGCTGACCATGTCTTTCAGCGCACAGGCGTAATTCACCTTAATTTCTTCCGCGTTACTGATTGGCGTACGGAAAATCTTTGCAATATCACTGGTTATCTGGTTACCCGCAACCGGGATCACAGCAGTGTGACGAATTGCGCCGTCGGTGTAAATGACAATATCCATGGTTCCGCCACCGATATCCACTACACATACGCCCAGTTCACGTTCATCATCGGTAAGAACCGCGTAACTTGATGCCAGCGCTGAGAAAATAAGCTGATCTGAACTCAGATCACAACGCTCAATACACTTCACCAAATTCTTGGCCATATCATCCGCACAGGTGATGATATGCGCTTCGGCTTCCATTCTTACGCCTGACATGCCAACCGGGTTTTTAATTCCTTCCTGCACATCAATGGTAAATTCCTGCGGCAGCACGTGAAGCAAACGACGTTCTGATGCAATCGGCACTGAACGGGCAGCGTGGATCACGTTGTCTACGTCTTCCTGCGTCACTTCCTGATTGTTAATCGGTACCATGCCACTTTCGTTCTGGCATTTCACATGGCGACCTGAAATCGACATAAACACCGAAGAAACCTGACAATCTGCCATCAGTTCCATTTCACTGACTGCACTTTGTACTGACTTAACCACCAAATTGAGATCGTTTACGCCGCCTTTGTCCATGCCCTGCGCATTATGGGTACCAACGCCTACAATACTGATCTGATCGTCTGCCAGCAATTCACCGACAACGGCTTTCACTTTGCTGGTTCCGATATCCAGTCCGACAATCAGATTGCGTTCAGCAGTTTTTGACATGGTATTTTTAAACTCTCTCATTAACTTTTTTCATCTTCCGCTTCCTGCCAGCCTACTGCCAGCCCGGTGTCATAACGTAAATCCACGTACTTCACCGCTTTGGGTTGCTTCGCCAGCAGCGGATAAACATCAATAAATCGCTGCAAACGATCGATAAATTCCTGTCGGCCCAGATTCAATTCTATGCCATTTTCAAGCTGTATCTGCCAGGCGAAGCGCTCGCTCAGTGACATTTCAGCAATCGGCATCGCCGTTGTTGCTAATAGTGACTGCATGGCGTTGTAACCTTCCAATGCCGTTTTCTCACTACCACCGGGACCAAATAACTTTGGCAGACCTAAGTCATCTGCACTGGCGTTAAAAGTTTCACCGTAAGGATTCAGCAAAAAATCATCATTCCACTGTGCCACGGGCTGTTGCTCAACCAGGTAAATCTTCAGCGTATTCGGCCACTGTTTGCGAACCGATGCGCGATAAACCCAAGGCTGCGCCTCTACCAGCTTGTATACTTCGTTCACATCGAGGGCAAAAAAACTGCCGGGCTGCGACTGCCTGATCAAACGCTCAAGCCGGGTAACGTTCACATGACTGAAATCGCCGGAAAAATCCACTACCTGAACCGGTGCCCGCTGGGCGTCCTGCAGGTATTCCTGAATTTTCACGCCGCCCACAATCAGACCGGTAATCACTGCCAGCAGAAACGCTACGCCGGACCAGAATCGGATCTGTTTGTGTCTTACTTCAGTCATGCAGGTTTACGCCTCATGCTCAGTTAAACTGGTTGCTAGAATTTCCAGCGTCAGTTCATCAAAACTCAGGCCAGCCACTTTGGCTGCTTTCGGTACCAGACTCTTTTCAGTCATACCTGGAACCGTATTTGCCTCAAGCAAATAAAACGTTCCGTCAGCAGCTTGCATAACATCGATGCGACCCCAGCCGCTGCACGACAACGCTTTAAACGCACGAAGCGAAAGCGCTGCCAGCTCAGCTTCTCTGTCTTGTGACAGACCACTGGGACAGTGATACACGGTGGTATCGTCTTGATACTTTGCCGCGTAATCATAAAAGTTATGGGGGGTAGACATGCGGATCGACGGCAATGCCCTGCCCTGCAAAACAGAGACAGTGAACTCGGGGCCATCGATGTACTGCTCTAACAGGACCTGATTATCGTACTTAAAGGCGTCCTGAACGGCAGTTTCTAGTTGTTTAGCGCTTGTCACTCTCGCCATCCCGATACTGGAACCTTCTCGGGCGGGCTTGACCATGACTTCATTCCCCAATTCCATCATTATAGCCGCGCATGATCCAGCTTCAAAGTCACTTTTGTCAGCAATTTGATATTTTGCCGTAGATAATCCAAGGGTTTGCCAGATTTGCTTGGTGTGGATCTTGTCCATTGCCAATGCAGATCCCAACACGCCACTGCCAGTGTATGGTATTTTCAGGTGCTGCAGCGCACCCTGCATTGCGCCGTCTTCTCCGCCGCGACCATGTAACATGATTAATACACGATCGGTTTTTTCATCAACTAATTCAGTTAGTTGCCTTTCCGCAGGGTCGAATACATACGCATTTACCCCCTGTCTTAAAAGGGCATTAAATACCGCTTCGCCCGACCTAAGAGACACAGCGCGCTCGGCGGATTCACCGCCAAACATGACCGCTACACGACCAAATTTCTGAACATCTGCCTGCTCAAACATTACTGCCACTCACGTTGAAATTTTTTTGGTTCTAATTCTGAATTTGCCAATTTTCTGGCAATCTGGCCGATATTACCTGCTCCCTGGGTCATGATCACGTCGTTTTCCTGCATCACACTGGCAAGGATATCGGCCAGTGAATCCGGCTCACCAACGTAAATCGGTTCCACTTGTCCTCGCAGACGAATCGACCGGCACAATGCTTTACTGTCGGCACCGTCAATGGGCTGCTCGCTGGCCGCGTAAACGTCGAGCAGCAATAACACATCGACCTGAGATAAAACATCAACAAAGTCTTCGTATAAATCTCTTGTGCGGGTGTATCTGTGAGGCTGATACACCATAACCAGTCGCTTATCTGGCCAGTTCGTTCTCGCTGCGGCGATGGTGGCTTTTACCTCTGTCGGATGGTGACCGTAGTCATCCACCAGGCATACATCACCCTTACTGGTAGAAAACTCACCCAGCACTTCAAAACGACGACCTATACCGCCAAAACCTTTAAGCGCTTTGACTATGGATTCATCGTCCACACCTTCATCGGTAGCAACTGCGATTGCTGCCAGCGCGTTCAGCACGTTATGCATACCGGTGAGATTCAAGGTAACTCGAAGAGCCGGCATGTCAGGGCGAACCACATCGAACTCAGCCTGACCGAAACGTAGCTGCACGTTTTCGGCCCGCACATCATTAGCGGCATCAAGGCCGTAGGTCAGAATGTTTCGCCCAATGCGCGGACGTAGAGACTGAATCACCTCATCATCGCCACACAAGATAGCCTGACCATAAAACGGCAAGTTGTGCAGGAATTCGATATAGGTGTCTTTCATCTTGTTGAAGTCACCTTCATAGGTGCCCATGTGGTCCGGCTCAATATTCGTGACCACGGAGACCATAGGTTGAAGATGCAGGAAAGACGCATCGCTTTCGTCAGCTTCAGCAATCAGATAGCGACTTTTACCCAAACGGGCATTAGTGCCAGCACTGTTAAGCAGGCCACCAATCACAAACGTCGGGTCCCAGCCAGCTTCGGCGAAGATAGTGGAAATCAAACTGGTAGTTGTGGTTTTCCCGTGCGTACCCGCGATGGCAATTCCATGACGGAAACGCATCAATTCGGCCAGCATCTCAGCGCGGCGAATAATGGGAATACGATGTTCCCGGGCATAACGAATTTCCGGGTTTGCCTCGTTAATAGCACTGGATACCACCACGACATCGGCGCCCACCACGTTATCTTCGTGATGGCCGATAAATATCTCCGCGCCCAGTTCTTCCAGGCGCGCTGTCATCGCACCAGCCTGAATATCAGACCCGGCAATGTCGTATGTTTCATTGAGTAGTACTTCTGCAATACCGCCCATTCCCGCGCCACCGATACCGATGAAGAAAATACGTTTTACTTTGCGCATTTGCGGGCTCTGGAATGGTTTTTCACCTACCATCAGGCTTTCTCTCCTGTCAGCAGTTCGCATTGTTCTACGACCTGCTGTGTTGCATTTATGATCGCCGCCTGACGGGCTTTTTTCCCCATATTCAGGCACGATTGGGGTTGACGCAGCCAGCCTTCCAGCACTTTGCCCAACCCGCTTTCTAATTCTGTTTGCGGCAATAACACCGCGGCGCCCTCATCGACCAATGAGCGGGCATTTTTAGTTTGGTGGTTATCCACGGCATGGGGCAAAGGAACAAATACCGCAGGTAACCCTGCAGCAGCAACCTCTGCCACCGTCAATGCACCCGCGCGACAAACTATACAGTCGGCCCATGCATAGGCAGCTGCCATGTCTGCGATAAAATCGCTTACCTGTACGTCCACACTGCCCGATGCATAAGCAGCACGCACCGATTCGGTATTGCCTTTGCCTGCCTGATGACGGATTGTCAGGCCATACAGGTTTTTGCACACCGCTGGCACGCCCTCGTTCAGCGCTTTCGCACCGAGGCTGCCGCCAATCACCAGCATGCGCAGAGGTGAGTGGGTTTCAGTTTTATCTGCCAGGGCGACAATCTCTTTTCGTACCGGATTGCCAACCGTCATACATTTAGACGCGGCCCCCTCAAAGCCACCGCGGGCATTGCCGAATCCCAACATGATCCGCTTTGCCAGTTTACCCAGCATACGGTTAGTCATACCAGCAGCGGCGTTCTGCTCGTGAATCATCAGCGGAATACCACGTAACCAGGCAGCAACACCGCCAGGGCCACTGGCGTAGCCGCCAAAGCCAACCACCAGATCGGGTTTCAGCTGCCCCATCAGTTTTCGCGCTTCTCCCATGCCTTTAAGCAGTGCCATGACGCCGCTAACACGGGCTGATAAGCCTTTACCACGCAACCCCTTCACATGAATGAAGTGGATGGGAAAACCATGTTCTGGTACCAACTGTGCTTCCATTCTTTCTGCGGTACCCAGCCAGTGTACGTCCCAGCCTTTTGCTTTCAGCGCATGGGCCACCGCTAGCCCGGGGAACACATGTCCACCGGTACCACCCGCCATAATCAGGCAACGCTTAGTCATACTGCGCCTCCTGCTCTACATCTTTCAGCATGGCGCGAATATCATCCTTACTCTTCTGCTGGGTTTCTTTATCTGCTGTATTGTCTTCAGCTTTTTTGATTCTTTGCTGCTTCTTACGTTGGTTTTTACGTTCAATGGCTTGTACACCATCGACACGTAATTCAAAATCGATTCGCATCAGCATGGCAATGGCTACCATCATGACAATTAGGCTTGTCCCCCCGTAACTAATGAGGGGCAGCGTTAATCCTTTGGTGGGCAGAATACCCGCACTGGCACCAATGTTTACCGCGGTTTGGAAACTCAGCCAAATGCCAATGCTATAAGCAAGGTATCCTTCAAAAGGTCGCTGCTTCGCTAATGCGTGATTACCAATTTTAAGTGCCTTAACAACCAGATATAGAATAAGCGCGAGTACCGCTAATACGCCCACAAAGCCGAGTTCTTCGGCCAGAATCGCCATTATAAAATCGGAGTGCGCCTGGGTTAAAAATTCCAGCTTTTGATAACTGTTGCCCAAGCCCTGCCCCAGCCAACTGCCGCGGCCATAAGCCATAAGAGACTGCGTTAACTGATAACCGCTACCGAAAGGGTCTGCCCAAGGGTCAAGAAATGAAGTTACCCGGCGCATACGGTATTCCTCGAACACGATCAGGAATACGATGGCCAGCAAACCCACAAAGACAATGGCGAAGAACTGCCAGAGCCGCGCCCCGGCAAGGAACAGCAAGCCCATGGTAGTGGTAAACATTACCACTACGGTTCCGAAGTCGGGTTGCAGCAGCAGTAAAATAGCGACCACAAAGAAAACAACCAGAGGCTTTAAGAACCCTTTGATGTTTTCCGTTACCTCCTCATACCGGCGTACCAGATACCCGGCGAGATAAGTGAAGAAAAAAAGTTTAGCCGGTTCCGCGGGCTGTAACGTAAGGGGGCCAATCACAATCCAGCGGGTACTGCCGTTAATTGACCGCCCCACCGCAAGTACCGCCAGCAGCATACCTATAGCCGCAAGCAGCAACCAGGGATTCACTTTGCGCCAGAAACTCATGGGGATCTGTATCACTACGCCCGCAGTAAGCAATGCAAATAACAGGTAAATACCGTGTCGAATGGAGAAGTAAAACGGATTGCCATAAAGACGGTCTGCCACCGGCATAGACGCCGACGTCACCACTACCAGACCCAGCGTAGCCAGGGCAATCGCCACCAGTAATAAACCGGTATCATATGGTGAAGCCGACTTCGCCTCACCGTGGCGCTGAGCAAAAATATCTGACAATTTGGTGGCCGCCTCACTCATTTTGCGGTGACCTCCATGATTGCATCGGCAAACACTTTCGCGCGATGGGCGTAGTTGTCGAACATATCAATACTGGCACAGGCTGGCGAAAGTAACACCATGTCGCCAGGTTCGGCCTGCTGAGCAGCAAGCTTCACCGCACTGGGTAGATCAGGTAAATATTGAGAACCCGGCACCAGCTCGCTAATCGCTTTACCATCTTTACCAACGGTAATGACTAAATCCACGTAGCGATTGAAGGGGGCTTTAAGCGCTGTAAGATCAGCCCCTTTTCCGTCACCACCCGCAATCAGAATAAGCTTGCCGGTTTTGGTGCCCCCTAATCCTTCAAGGGCCGCCAGGGTCGCGCCCACATTGGTTGCCTTGGAATCGTCAATCCAGCGCACACCATTGGTATTGGCAATTTCTACACAGCGATGCGGTGCAGGCTCGAAGGATTTCACCGCTTCACAGGCCGTGTCGATTTTTAACCCGGCAACCAATGCCAGTGACAGTGCCGCCTGAATGTTCAGCACATTGTGACTGCCCACCAGTTTAACCGACGCCATATCAAGGACAGGCTTACCCTGCCAGGTAATGTAATTGTCGGTCAAACCAAAATCTTTCGCTGAGGACTGTGCCTGGAATGCTGTCTGCTTCGCTACCTTTGCAGCTGGATAGGTTTCTTCGTGGCCTTGCCACACCACCGCGTGTTCACAATGGGCAAAAATACGCTGTTTGGCGGCGGCGTACTCCGCCATCGTACCGTGACGGTCGAGATGATCGTCAGTCACGTTTAAAATGGTGGCACCTAGCAGATTCAGTGAGGAGGTGGTTTCGAGCTGAAAGCTTGATAATTCGAGTATCAGAAAATCCCATTCCTCGCCCACAGTTTCCAGCACCGGGCGACCCACATTTCCTGCCGCACAGGCTTTCAGACCTGCTTGGTTTAGAATATGGGTGAGCAATAAGGTTACGGTGGTTTTACCATTCGAGCCAGTGATACCAAATGCCGGGATACGCTGCAGGCGAGCGAACAGCTCCACGTCACCGATCACTTCCACTCCGGCTAGTTTTGCGCTTTTCACCGACGCATGAGACGGTGAGATGCCCGGACTCAATACCAAAGTGTCTACGCCTTCCCAATAACCAGGAGGCAACTCACCCAAAGTTACGGGTTGCGTAAAGCTTTCTGGAACCACGGCGTTTACGCGGGTATCCCACACTTTGACGGTAGCGCCAGTGGCAGATAAAAAGCGCACAACAGACTGACCGGTCAATCCAAGACCGGCCACCACTACCTGTTGAGAAGCGAGTAATTCGTTCATCGTCACCGTAACTTCAGCGTTGCCAGACCAACCAGCACCAGAATTAATGAAATGATCCAGAAGCGCACAATCACGCGGGGTTCTGGCCAACCTTTAAGTTCAAAATGGTGATGGATGGGCGCCATGCGGAAAATGCGCTTGCCGCGGAGCTTAAACGAACCCACTTGCAGAATTACCGATACAGTTTCCATTACGAATACGCCGCCCATAATAATAAGCACGATTTCCTGACGCACCAGTACCGCCAACACACCCAGCGTACCGCCAAGGGCCAGCGAGCCCACATCGCCCATGAATACCTGTGCCGGATAGGTGTTAAACCAGAGAAAACCAAGACCGGCACCAACGATGGCAGTACACACAATTACCAATTCACTGGTCAGCGGAATGTGCGGAATATTCAGATAAGTGGCAAAATTAAAGTTACCTGTTACGTAGGCAAATATGGACAACGCACCAGCCACCAGAATAGTAGGTACAATAGCCAGTCCATCGAGGCCGTCGGTGAGGTTTACCGCGTTAGAAGTGCCCACCACAGCAAAGTACACCACAACCAGGTAGAACAGCCCCAACTGTGGCATGACTTCCTTGAAGAATGGCACCAGTAGTGACGTCTCTTGCGGCAGCGTGGACGACGCATAAAGATAAAACGCCACACCCAGCGCAATCACTGACTGCCAGAAGTATTTCCAACGAGCAATGAGGCCTTTTGAATCTTTACGCACTACTTTGCGGTAGTCGTCGACAAAACCAATGATGCCGTAGCCAATCACCACGGCAAGGGTAACCAACACATAGCGATTGGTGAGGTCGCCCCATAGCAGCACACTGATCACAATGGCAGATAAAATCAACAAGCCGCCCATGGTGGGCGTACCCGCCTTAGACAAATGACTTTGCGGACCGTCATCGCGGACAGTCTGGCCAATTTGCAAACGCTGTAGCCAGCGAATCATTTTTGGCCCAATTACAATGGCAATCACCAGTGCAGTGAGCGTGCTTAATATGGCACGCAGAGTAAGGTACGAGAATACAAAGAATCCCGGTTCGTATTGTTTAAGCCAGTCGGCCAGCCACATCAACATGCTATTCGCTCCCGACGGCGTTCAAACTTTCCCAGGCGAGATACCTCGATGGCATCTACAACCCGTTCCATTCGCGAGCTTCGCGAACCTTTAACTAAAACAGAAATATCACGCTGATCGGCCATTAGCACATCCGTAAGCGTTTCCATCAACGCATCCACGTCACTGAAATGAAAACCGCTGTCACCGTAAACCGCGCTGGCGCTTTGGCTAAGCACACCCAAGGTGAACAGGTAATCGATGCCTTTTTGTTGCGCATATTTGCCCACTTCCTCGTGGTAGTAGCGCGCTTTCTCACCAAGCTCTGCCATATCACCCAGAATGAGTACACGTAACCCGGAGAAACTAGAAAGTGTGTCGATAGCGGCATTCACCGAGGCGACGTTAGCGTTATAAGTGTCATCAAGCAGGCGGAAGTGCGCAGATAATGCTTTAACATTCAGGCGGCCCTTCACTTGCGCCATATTGAGCAAGCCGTCTTTCACGTCTTCAAGGGTCGCACCTACCTGCATGGATAATGCCGCAGAAACCAACGCATTGCCTACGTTATGAATGCCAGGAATGCGAAGTTGCACCGCGGTTTGCCCCTGTGGGGTCACCATGTTGAATTCAGCACAGCCATCCAGTCCAACAGTGATATCTTCAGCGGTGAAATCCGCCGTATTCTGTTGCTGCGGAGAGAATGTTAGTGAGTGGTTGTATTTGAGTTTACCTAACCAGAATTCTGCAAACTGGCTGTCAGCATTAACAATGGCAGTGCCAGATTCACCTAAACCTTTAAAAATCTCGCTTTTTGCCCGCGCAACGCCAAGCAAACTGCCGAAGCCTTCCAGGTGAGACGCCGCGGCGTTCACAATGGTCGCCACATCGGGTTTTACTAAATCGGTGGTATAGGCAATTTCACCCAAATGATTGGCACCTAGCTCCATCACCGCGAAGTCATGTTCAGGCTCAAGACGTAACAGCGTCAGAGGCACGCCAATGTCGTTGTTGAAGTTTCCGGCAGTAGCCAGCACGTTGCCTCGACGAGCAAGAATAGCCGCCGTCATTTCTTTTACTGTGGTTTTACCGCTACTACCGGTTACCGCGATGGTTCTTGGTGCCACTTCAGCCTTCACTGCTGCACCGAGTAAACCCAGCGCGAGCTTGGTATCGGCAACTTTAATAACCGGCAACGAGGTGCTGATTTCTTCACTGGCAATCACAGCACTGGCACCAGCCTTTTCTGCTGATGCCACGAACCGGTGACCGTTAAAATTATCGCCGCACAGGGCGATATACACATCACCCTTTTGCAGCGTACG
Source organism: Alteromonas sp. ABV4_515 (assembly GCF_056160345.1). NCBI lineage: Bacteria > Pseudomonadati > Pseudomonadota > Gammaproteobacteria > Alteromonadales > Alteromonadaceae > Alteromonas > Alteromonas sp. ABV4_515. The sequence goes on along the minus strand of NZ_JBSWWZ010000002.1, from coordinate 371,058 downwards.
GGTATCGGTACTTACCCCGTTAACTTCCTGATCATCCCCTTTCAGGGTGCCTTTTACTTTGTCGGCGATCCAGGAGAGTGTAGTCAGAATCATTAGCTGTACTCCCTTTGCAAGCGTGCTACAACGGCGCGCTCGTTATAATTGTTCTTGTGTTCACCGATGATCTGATAATCTTCATGGCCTTTACCCGCCACGAGGATCAGATCCTCCGGAGCTGCCTGTTCCAGGCAGTGGCGAATGGCCTTTTCTCTGTCCGGCTCATCCACCGCACATTGCGGTTGTGTCAGTCCGGTACGAATATCTGCTGCGATAGCGGCTGGCGATTCTGAACGGCTGTTGTCGGTAGTGATGATCACGTGATCAGCCCCTTTCTCAGCCGCCTGTCCCATTAGCGGACGTTTACCCTTGTCTCTGTCGCCACCACAACCAAACACGCACCATACGTCGCTGTTGGTATGGTCACGGGTACTCAGCAGAGCTTTTTCCAGTGCGTCCGGCGTGTGAGCATAATCCACAATCACGTTAGCGTGCGTTTCAAAACGGAATACTTCCATGCGCCCTGCCACTGGCGACACTTTCGGCAGCAACGACACCACATCTTCAAAACGCTGCCCCTGCACCAACATCACAGCAATTACCGCCAGCAGGTTGTGCACATTAAATGCGCCTAAAAGCGGTACGTTGATGTCGCGGCTTCCCCAACTGGATACCAGTCTGAACTGACAACCATCGGGATGATATTTCACATTTGTGGCCAAACAATGGCGATCTTCGGGCTTTTGCGCTTCCAATTCGGTTAAACCAAACCAAACCGTTTCCACCCCTTCGGGTTTATGGCTATGCCAATTCGCGCTTTCCTCATCATCTTTATTCAGCACCACCGTTTTCACTGCAGGAAGTTTCATCGCCAGGCGCTTTGCTGCGGCGTAGTCTTCCATGGTGCCGTGATAGTCGAGATGATCTCTGGACAGGTTGGTAAACACAACGATATCGGTATTCAGCTGACTTAGACGCCCCTGCACTAAGGCGTGGGATGAGGCTTCAAAAGCCACCTGACGGGCGTTGTGTTGCACAAAGTCTGCCAACAAATACTGCATCCGAATAGCGTCGGGCGTGGTGTTACCACCCGGGGTGGGCAGCCAGTCGGTATTGCTGCCTTCATACAGGCCTGCACCCAGCGTGCCTATTGCCGCACAGCGGGTTCCGCCCAGTGTGGTAAGTTGCGACAACATTTGCACCACAGAGGTTTTTCCATTGGTGCCGGTTACCGCTACCGTTTGCAATTTAGTGGCGGGATAGTCGTAAAAAGCACCAGCCAGCGAGCTCAATATGTCTGTTAATTCATACAGATGCACAATAATTGTGGTACCGCGCATTTCCATACGGCCGTGCTCACGCACCTTTTCAGTTTGCGCAAGAATGGCTTTCGCGCCCAGACTAATAGCCTGCGGAATAAATTCACGCCCATCCTGGCTGTGGCCTTTCACTGCCACAAAGGCCAATTTCGGGGTAACGCGACGGCTATCCAGGGTGAGCCCCCGAATGCGAACGTCTGGCGCGCTGATTCCAAATTTTTGCAGCAGAACGCCGAGGCTCTGCTCAAATTTGCTAACCACCATTGCTGCCTCCGTTGAGCCATTTCGTTGAAGTCACCTGTTTGTCGTCTGGTGCCACGTTCATCAGTTGCAGCGCACCACCCATGATTTCAGAAAATACAGGCGCAGCAGTATCACCGGCGTAATAAAGATCGCCCGCCGGTTCGTTTATCAACACCACGGTGGCGATCTGCGGATCAGACAATGGCGCCACACCAGCAAAAATATTCACGTACTCATCACCGTAACCGCCAGCAACCGCTTTACGGCTGGTCCCGGTTTTCCCACCTACACGGTAGCCAGGTACCGCCGCTTTTGGCGCAGTACCGCCTCGCAACACCACGCTTTCCATCATTTCCAGTACCGCCCGGGCATTTTTCTCAGATACCACACGTTGTGGCTGCGGACGATAAACGTCAGATTCAGGCTGCTGCACGATGCGCAGCGGCATGCTGATACCGCCATTGGCCAGGGTGGCATACATGCGGGCTAGCTGTGCGGTTGTTACCGAAATACCGTAACCGAAAGATAAGGTGGCCAGTTCGAAATCAGACCAGCGCGTGCGCTCATGGAATAATCCGTTGCTTTCACCGGGCATATTGATACCGGTGTCAGATGTCAGCCCCATGCTGTAAACCATATTCAGCAAGAAGGGTTTAGGTACGCCCAGCGCCAGTTTAGACGTTCCCATGTTGGATGAATGCTGAATGATTTCTTCCAGCGTAAGTTTGCCCAGATTGCGATGATCTTTTACCAGGCTGCCACCCAAGCGCATCCACCCTGGATAGGTGTCTACGGTATCGCCCACTTTCACACTGCCGTATTCCAATGCCGACAGCACGGCAAGGGGCTTTAATGACGAGCCGGGTTCAAAGGCATCGGTGATGGTGCGGTTACGCATACGATGAGGCGACGCATTCCCGCGATCATTCGGGTTAAACGACGGCGCGTTAACCATTGCTAGCACATCGCCAGTATGGATATCTACCACGATGGCCGATGCAGAGGCGGCCTGGAAATACATCATCGCTTCTTTAATTTCGCGGTAGGCTAACGCCTGAATTCGCTGATCGATGGTGAGCTTTAAATTCCCCGCTTCTTCGCCATCGGTGGATTTCAGTACTTCCACGGTACGCCCTTTAGCGTCACGACGAATCACCCGGGAGCCCGGCGTGCCGGTTAACCAGTCATCATACTGGCGCTCCAGGCCTTCCAAACCAGAATCGTCCACATCAGTAATACCGATAAGCTGTGCTGTTACCTCACCATTGGGATAGTAACGACGGCTTTCACGGCGCAGATAGATACCGGGAATGTCCAGTTTGTCTACGTAGTCGGCCATGGCCGGTGAAACCTGACGTTGCAGGTAAACAAACCGACGTTTTGGATTTTGCACCTTGCTGCGCAAGTCTTCAACATCGCGGCCAAGCACATCGGCCAGGGCTTCCCAGCGTTCGTACTGCTCCAGGCCGCCTTGCTCGTGGATAATTTTTGGATCGGCGTAAATTGCTCGCACCGGCACACTCACCGCCAGTTCCACGCCGTTGCGATCAGTGATAATGCCGCGATAGGTAGGCATGTCTTTGGTGCGCATGGTCCGGTTGTCACCTTGCGCAATGAGGTTATCTGGCGCAATCACTTGAATATAGGCAGCACGCACGCCAAGGCCCACAAAAACGGCAATGACTAGCACAATAACCAGCATAAAACGCCATTGCATGAAGGAAGGCGTCACGTTCTGCTTAGCGCCTTTTTTCGTTTTTTTCGCAGGCAGGGCAAATATGCTCATTTTAACTTCACCACGACTTCTTCGTCCGCTGAAGGACGGTACATGTTAAGTTGCTTCTGCACTTCGTTTTCAATGCGGTTGTGCTCGGTAAGCGCCCGCTGTTCCAGCACCAGGTTCCGCCACTCCACGTCCAGATCATCTTTCTGCTGCATCAGGTTTTCCATGGCCATATTTTGCTGTCGATTCAGGTGACTCCCCAGCACCACCGCCATAGCGGTAGACACAACCATTAAATACAACAAAACCCGCAACTTGTTGCGGGTCAAATCGGAGACCAGGATCAGTACTAAACTGAAATTTGTCGGAGACGTCGTCCGTGAATTCTGCCCCTCGCTCATAGCTTCTCGGCCACCCTTAACACAGAGCTTCGGGAACGCACATTCTGTGCAATTTCCTCCTTCGACGGCTTCATCTTGCCAAGTGCCTTGAGCACCTTATCAGCATCGATTTCAGCCTGGGTGACAGGCAGGTTTGCGGGCACCACCTTGCCCCGACTTTGGTCTTTCATAAACCGTTTAACCAGGCGGTCTTCAAGAGAATGGAACGAAATAACGGCTAAACGGCCGTCTTTTGCCAGTACTTCTACTGCCGCTTTCAGGCCTACACGAAGTTGATCAAGCTCCGCGTTGATGTAAATACGGATCCCCTGGAATGCACGAGTTGCAGGGTGTTTAAATTTATCTTTCACTGGCACCGCTTCATCAATCAACGCAGCCAGTTCAGCAGTGCGGGTGAGCGGCTGAGTTTTACGGCGCTCGACAATGGCATGCGCAATACGCTTACCGAACTTCTCTTCGCCAAATTCTTTGATAACCTGCGTGATGTCTTGCTCGTCGGCATGTGCCAGCCACTGGGCGGCACTCTGGCCACGACTGGTATCCATACGCATGTCTAGGGGACCATCTTTCATGAAGCTGAAACCACGCTCAGCATCATCAAGTTGCGGCGACGATACGCCTAAATCCATCAGCACACCGTCGATTTTACCGGTAAGCGACATTTCGTTGATAACACGGGCCATTTCACCGAACGGCTCATGCACAATAGTAAAACGGTTATCGTCTTTAAAACGTTCGGCAGCAGCAATAGCTTGAGGATCGCGATCAAACGCAATCAAGCGGCCATGTTCGCCGAGTGATTCGAGAATGCGTGCAGAGTGACCGCCACGTCCGAACGTGGCATCGATATAGATACCGTCAGGCTTAATGGCCAACGCCTCGATACATTCCTCCAGCAACACCGAAATGTGTTTAAACGGGGTGTTGCTCATAGTGAGAATTCCTGCAGACGATCAGTAAGTTCAAATGCACCATCGCGCTCAGTTTCCATATCTGCATCAATCTGTTTAGCCCAGATATCTGCATCCCAGATCTCAAATTTGTTAAGCTGTCCGACAAGCATGACTTCTTTGCTGAGTTTGGCGTGTTGACGTAAAGGTGCGGGGAGAAGGAAACGGCCGCTCTTGTCCATGTCACCTTCGGTGGCATAACCAAGTAGCAGCCGCTGCATCCGGCGTTCAGCCGGAACCATACTGGAGAACTTACTCAGTTTGAGTTCGATCTCCTCCCATTCAGGAAGTGGGTAAAGTAGCAAACAACTTTGTTGTGTATCGATTGTGCAGACCAGTTGTCCGTTACAATCATCCAGAAGTGACTGGCGGTATTTTGTTGGTATAGCCAGTCTACCTTTGGGATCCAGATTGATTGCATTAGCGCCGCGGAACATTCCCCTAGCCTTTTATATTTTTGTGCTCTTGTTGTTCTTGTTTTCTGAGTACCAATCTGCAATTCGTTGATGACTCGATCCACAATTCGCCACATTTACCCACTTGCTAGACAGTTTGGTCTCTACTTTCCCCACTGTCAAGGAAAAACAAGGCTAAAACCCGCGTAAACACTGGGCTGGAGACTGTTTTTATATACAGCACTATTTGTAAAGTAACTGAAAAGATTAAAAAAGAGTCAGATTTGATACGTGAAAAGTTTTTGAAGAAACAAAAAATAATTGGTTGAAGCCCCGTTTTTCGGGGCCTGCAAAGCGATCAATAAGTGGAGTTTAGATCGCTTTTTTCGGATTCCAGCCCCGGAGGATGTTGGCTTGGGTATATTTCGCTGCTTGTTCTGGCTCCAGTGTGTGTTGCCACGATACGCGCTTAGGTGACATTGCTCCTGCCCCTTTGTTACCTGAAACACCATACCGACTGGTTGTCTCTTTAGAAGGGTCCCTCCAATTATGCCAGCCTGCTGGGTGGACATGTCCATTGAGTGTACTGTTCATAATGGTAGTCGCTGCAAACTGACGCCATGGACGTCCTAAATAGACATTGTTGACACCGTCAGGCGCAGTAAACCGGCTATTGTGAAACACCAATCCATAAGGTTGATTTAAAGGCGTTGAGGCAGCGGTAACGTATGTATTACTCAGTAGAGATCGAATTTCACAGTTTTCAAAAAGCGCTGTGCCTTCACCGAAAATGAAATCCACGGACCCAGTTACAAGGCTGTTTTCAAAGTAAGTACGATGCCCTTCCCCTGCTACATAGAGTGTGTCCTGGTATCCTTCAATACTGACATTAAAGAAAGCGGCTTTGTCTGCTTCTACATGTAGTGCAACAGCCTGACCCACTGGTCCCGCCGTGTTTCTTATTGTCAGGTTCTCAGCGCTGAAGTCATTACCAGCAACACGCAGAGTATAAGTGTGAAACGTGCTGTTTCGTCCAAGCCCCAGCTTGTCGAAATGGTCGTCAAACGTAATGATGGTATGTTCCCGGCTTTCACCAATCATTTTTAGACGGGTATTCCAGGCGTAAACATTGACTTTTTCTTTGTAAGTGCCGTTTTTAATGAATAGGACGATATCTGTCCACGGGAACGCTTTAGTGGCGTGAATGGCATCCTGAATTGAAGTGAAATCTCCAGAGCCATCTTTGGCAACCACTAACCGGGTTTCATAATTTTGAGCAACCGTGCTGAAACTGAACAGCATGAAAAGCAAATAAACGAATCGCATCCTTTCTCCTATTAAAAAAAAAGCAGACAGCCGTGGCTGCCTGCTTTGGTTAGTTAAACCAATATCAGAATGTATAGCGCGCGCCCAGGAAATACTGGGAACCGGTATGACTGTATTCACGGGTCAAATCCATGTCGCCATCGCCCGTACCGTATATGCGCTCAACTTCGTCTGTCAGGTTAATAATTTCCAGCGTGAGAGTAAGCTTCTCATTCACATTATAAAACGCTGATGCATCCACATGAGTAGGTCCGTATTTCATTTCCTGCGCATGACCATTGCCGCCAGGCTCCCGCAGTAGATAATCATCACGCTTGTTCATCGAAACGCGGGCACCGTATTTGTCTGTTTCGTAATACAAAGTAAAGTTATAGGAATTAGGAGACAGGCCTGTTGAGTCTTCCGCAATAACGCGAGTCAGGTTTGCCACTACCCCGAAATTAGACATCCAGCCATCAAGGAAGGTGAAAGGTTGCTGGTACATAAGCTCGAAGCCTTTAACCGTAAACCCGTCATTATTATTTACCGGAATACTGTGCGTATAGAGTTGAGTAGCAGGATCGCCAACCGGCGCAGTTGCCTGGTATTGCGGATCATTGTAAATGGCCGGCCAGTACTCCTCATCAACAAGACGCTCCACCAGCTCAGTATCCAGCGAAGTCACAATATCCTTACTGAACAAATTCAACGCAAGCACTGCTTCTTCACTGAAGTACCACTCTAATGCTAAATCGATGTCGTTTGATTCGTAAGGGTCAAGTCCGGGGTTACCAAGATTACTCACCGTAAAGGTTGTAAAACCAAAATTGGGAGCCGCAATATTTAGCGAGCCAAGGCTTGGGCGTGTCATGCTTCTGGCATAAGACAAGCGTGTTACTAAGTCGTCGGTAACTTCGAGCGCAAGATTGATTGAAGGTAGAAAATTATCATAGTCACGGGTGATACTCACAGGATTGCCGCTGACTAACGCTTCAGACGTTACTTCGGTTTGAATATAACGACCACCCGCATTAACACGAAGCAACATGTCCGCGACATCAAAATCAGAATTGTATTCGACATAGACGGCTTTGGTTGCTTCCGTTACCACCCAGCTTGATTCAAGATCCTGCGTATAATTGTGAGTCAGAATGCCATCTGCTTCCAGCGCTTCAAAATCAGCTACCAGGAAAGGGACCAAAGTAGCGCCATCTAAGCCATTGCCAAAATCATCGTAAGGGAACGGAGTCGTATACTGACTCGGATCGAAAGCGGTAAATTCGCCATCACCCTGACGATAATCAACTTCACGGTTATTAAAAGCAAAACCGGTTTTCAAATCGTAACCGTCACCCAGGTAAGTTAAATCGATTTTGGTGGTGTAGTTGGTTTTCTTCACTCTGTGGTTGCGGTTTGCAGCATTTACAGCGTCGACAAAATTATTCGGATCCATGGTGTCGTAATCACCGTAGTCCACCGTCGCAGCATCACCACTACTATAATCATAGGCGTAATAGTGCGGTACAGAGCGGTAGTAATAGCGAATTTCTTCCCGGTCTGCATCGTTCGCTGCGTAGCCTGTCATGACATCCAGCGCCAAATAATCGTTAATTTGGAAATCACCAGATAAGACGACCTGGTCAAAGGTCGACTCGGATACCTGATAGCGACTCTCATACCAGGATGTCACATTATCGAAACTGGCCGCTTCAAGCACTCGACCAGATTCATCGACGGTAAACGATAAAGGGGTTTGCCCCTGAAAGTTACCCGGTGCACCGCGATTAATAAACCACTCCATAGAGTTGTAGCTGCGGCGATCGTTTTCCAGCTCGGAATGCAGAATGTCCAGCGTGAATAACATGTCGTCATTTGGTTTGAACTGGAACGAACCTGTGGCGCCAATCCGCTTCTGATCGTTTCCAAAGAAGTCGGCACGAGGAAGCCTGGGCACCCACAAACAAGAGATGGCTTCTTCAGCCCCACAATAATTATCTGGAGTGCCATTAATTTCGGTGAGTTGAGACGTATCTCCCCAAGTACCATCGCCAATTTGATAAGTGGGTTGCCAGCGCACACTGCCGAAGCCTTCCTGTCTAATAGTTCGTTCAGACAATGCCAGAGAGAAAAGTGCGCCAATGGTGTTATCAGCAAATGTGTTACTGATCAGGAAAGCCGTACGCGGATCGACCTCTTCAGTGAGGTCGTTGTAGCCGCCTTTCAACGATACCGTTGAGGCAAATCCCTGGTAATCGAAAGGTCTTGCGGAATACATATCAACCGTACCAGCAATCCCCCCTTCTTCAATTGAAGCCGTTTGCGTTTTCTGGATATCGATTCGATTAAACAATTCCGATGCAAACACATGAAAGTCAAAAGAACGACTACTGTTCACGGTGACACCGCCGGAATCGAGACCATCACTTCCCGCAGGCACTTCCATACCATTTAACGTGGTACGGGTAAAGCCTGGGCTGAATCCACGCAATGTAATATTACGTCCTTCACCACCCTCCCGGGAAATTGCGACCCCTGGCACGCGCTGAATGGCCTCAGCGACGTTCAGGTCGGGAAACTTACCGATGTCTTCCGCCATGATTGATTCGCGAACGTTTGACGCGTCTCGTTTTGCGTCAAGTGCTTTTACCAGCGCACCGCGAAAGCCCTTAACCGCAATGACTTCAACATCACCGTCTTGCTCTTCAGCCGAATTCTGAACAGCCTCCTGCGCCGTTGAAATAAAACTGAGTGATGTAATCGATAAACCTAAGAGTATGCTTTTAGAAAGTTTGCTGTAGCTAAATGTGTGCTTGGATTTCATGTGCTGTCCTTCCCGATTGAACGTTTGGTCGGGCTAGGTGCCATTCATCCCATGCCCGTATCTCGCACACATTTATATAACATTTAAATTACATTTGCTACCGGTGGCATTAAAATAATAGTTATATATGTAACATTTAAGCTAAGAAACACGCATGAAATTAGAAATAATTAGTAGATATCAGGCCAGTAGCAGGACGACCAAGTCACATAACACCGTTAACAAAAAACCAAAATGCCACCGATAGCAAATTAGAATTGATACTGTGCTAATTATAATCCTGCATATTCAACACCCGCTCTATTCCATCAATGCGGTCTTCACTATGGTGGTTAACATATAGCAGCGTGCTTTCCCCGCCTTTGGCAATAATACCAAGCAGTGCGAGCACTTTAAGCCGGTTAATTTCATCCAAACCATTACAAGGTTCGTCCAGAATTAACAGTGTTGGGTGCTTTACCATGGCGCGCACGATAAGCAGCAAGCGCTGATCACCAAATGAAAGCGACTGGAACGACGTGTTCAGCCTATAGGTCATGCCCGCAAGCGCAATCCATTCTCTGGCAAGCTGTTTTTGTTTTACCGTTGGCTGTTCATACAGACCGATACTGTCAAAGAAACCGGAAAGCACCACATGTAACACCGGGCTGTTCACGCGATACTGTAAATGAAAGCTATTTGAAACCAGTCCAATGTGCTGCTTGATGTCCCAGATACTTTCGCCACTGCCTCGCTTGTAGCCAAACACCGTTAGATCATTGGTGTAGCAGTGTGAATCATCACCGGTGATCATCGACAACAAACAGGTTTTCCCGGAACCATTTGGCCCTACTACCTGCCAGTGCTCGCTTTTGTTTACCTGCCAGTTGAGATCCGAAAAGATAACTCGGCCATCGTAACTCACCTTGCCATCTTTCAATGCAACCAGCGTAGTTTCATCATCCTTCATTTGCGGCGAAGCGCGATCAGCATCCTTGGGTGGCAAACTCGTTGGCACATTCTCAAGATGCAGCAGATGTTTTATCTGTTCACGATCATCCTTGGAGACCACATCCCCCTGAGAAGCCCAGGCGACCTTACAATCTTGCATTAACACCAATTGATTGATGAAACTCGGAATTTCACTCAAGCGATTAACAACGATCACAATCGTCATTTTTTCGCTCAGTTCATCAAGTAACTCGCGCAAAAATGCAGAAGAGGCAGCGTCCAATCCGTCCCAGGGTTCATCGAGAATAAGCAATTGCGGGGCTTCGAGTAGCGTTTTCACCAACAACGCTTTACGGGTTTCGCCAGTAGACAGGCCAAGAAAGGCATTATCGAGAAAATGGTTCATGCGCAGGCCAGCCGTAAGTTTGTCGAAAAACGCCTGCTGCTCGGCACCGAGTTTACCGCATTGTTTAAGCATCACTTCAGTGGTCGTGCTGGGCACGGGAACCACATCAAGAATATCTGCATCGTCCTTTTTCTTTTCTTCAGCAATAAGTGCTTGCTGCTGCGCTGTGCTCACCCAGCCAGTGCTGATTGATCTTGTGCGTTCACCCTCTACGACTTCGCCTTGCCCTGCCAGCACCGCCGCTAACGCAGACTTCCCACTTCCATTCGCCCCCACCAGCGCAACGTGCTTAAGCGGTTGAATGTCAAAATGTTCTGTAAAACACGAAAATGTATCGGATAGCGCCACGCGGCACTGCTCTAATGCGATCATAATATCTCCTTTAATAAGAAAATTATGCCTGATAAGTGATGGGGTGCTAAGAAGAATGCGGTAATACATATTCTTATTGCGTTTTAACAAAATACTGAAATAATGCGCCGTCCGAGCGACAAGGCTTTTCTGGCTCATCCTGTTCGCTCATGGGACATCGAATGAATGTGTATTTGATGGCCAACCCAGTCCAAAACTGGTTGTTGTGCACGTAGTGTGGAGCAAGCAAGGGCAATGAATCCCTGTATTAACTGTGGCGCGTGTTGCGCAACTTTTCGTGTTTCTTTTTATTGGTCTGAGTCCGATCCTTTTGCAGGCGGCTCGGTACCGGCAGAACTAACAGAGAAAATTTCACCCAACCTGGTGGCAATGAAAGGCACGAATCAGCCATCTCCCCGATGCGTGGCGTTAGCCGGTGAAGTGGGCTTTCAGGTGGGGTGCGGTATTTATGAGCGCCGTTCGTCAACGTGCCGAGAGTTTGAAGCGGGAACGGCAGATTGCTTAAAGGCCCGACTCAGGCACGGCATTAATGAGGATCTTATTCCAGTTGTCGCAGCCTGAGCGATGTGAACTGCCACACCCCTAGTATAAAAACAGAAAAAGCGGGCCAGGCCCGCTTTTTACGTATGCATAATGTTGAATTTACGCTGTTGGCGCTTGTTCTGGCGCAGGACCGTTATCCGTTGCAATTTGCATGTTCGCAATTGGGTTTTGCGTATCGTTAGACAGTTCAACCAAACGGTTCAGCTGACCCAGTGATAACATGATTGCGTACAGTGCGCCCAAGAAGCCCTGTTTGTGCAGATCGGTCACGGTTGCTTCTGGCAGTTCCAGTAAACGTTTTTCGTTGATGCTGAACATACCAGTAACGTTACGCTGTTGGCCGTCTTGATAAGTAAGACGAATTTGAATTGGATCAAGCAGATTCAGTTCAACAACTTTCGCAATGAAACGTTGTGTCAGCATTTCACTGTTAGCCAGTTCACCTAAGAACTTTTGACGATTTTCCAGGAAAGCAGACGGCGTACCATCTTCATTGAACAACGGCTCACCGTCTTCTGCGCCAACCAGGTTGCTCTCTTCATCGATGTAAACGCCAAGCTTGTCAGCATCAGGACGAATATCGAAAGGGTAACGCATGATGTTCATTGGTACGTGTGGTGCTTTCCACTTACCCGTAGCCAAGAACAGGTTTTGATTCTGTTCCATGCCCAGCATAGCAACGGTGTGATAACGGTCGCTCTTAGGGTCTTTGATAAATACCAAAGGCATTGTTGCAGCAAGCTGCGCATATTCACGAATAGAAGCTGCAGACAGGTGAGTTTGTTTTGCAAACTCAAATGCACTGTTAACCGCTACTTTTAAGTCTTTGTGTTTTTCTTTATTCAGCGGAATGTAGTTAATAGCCATAAATCTGTTCTCATTACGTTTATTGGTGGTAATCAATTGTGGAATTCGCCAGAGGAAATGCCCTATTGGTGAAAGCCTGCAGTCCCTGCGCACGCGACCACTAACAACTCTGGTCAATGGACTCACCAAACACAGATGAGGAGAGGATTACCACGAAGATTATTCTTGTTGCCTGCTTAAGACTGGCATGAGTCTGTAAAACAGGTTGCCAAGCAGTATCCCGTATTTACCGTCTTAAGTCACGCCCTGAGAACCATATCAAAATTTAAACTTTTATTACAAGCCTCTTTCTTGTCAGTAACAACCCGCTCCTGCAAAGACATGCCCACAACGGCGATACCGGCATCCACCGGAAATATTTACCATTGCACCGGCTATTGATGGTTAGGTGATTGTGGCATCGCGCAATATTTCGTAGGCTGAAGAAAATAAAAACTAAAAGGTTTCATCATGGGTCCACTTCGCACATTTTCCACCTTAATTGGTCTGAGCTTTCTCAGTCATCTCGTTTTTTCTGCACCAGAAACAGCGTGGCCTTATGCCGCTGACATTCCTGCATCACAAACTTTAGATGTGGGCCTGGCTGGAGAACAGCCCGTTGATATTGCACGCTTTCTTCTTGCCCGAGGGGCATCGCAAAGTAGCATAAACAGTACCGGAAGCCAGATGGCATTTGTCGATAACGTTACCGGGCGCCGCCAACTCTGGATTAAGAACCTTCCCGACGGACAGGCGAAGCAATTGACCTGGGGAAATGGCATTTCGTTTTACGCTTGGCACCCCGACGGACAGCGCTTAATTTACGGCGCTGACAACAATGGCGACGAGCGGGAAGCTTTCTTCATTCTGAATGCCGATGGTTTAGAAGAAAAAGTTTTACTGCCTTACAGCGACGGTTTTCGTTCATTCGGTAGTTTTTCCAACGACGGAGAAAAATTCACTTACGCATCGACAGAGCGCAACGGCCGAGATTTTGATATCTACCTGCATGATATGAAAACAGGTGAGAACAAAATGATATTTCAGGCTGAATTTGGATATTTTCCACAAGCGTGGCGACCCGGTTCTGACGAAATTATCGTGACAGAGACACGGGGCGAAGATGCCGAAGACGTTTATATGTTGTCTGCAGAAAGTGGGGAACTTCGTCCGTTGTTTAAACCTGATGTAGCTGCCGCTTTTAGTGAGTTTCACTGGACTGACGATGGCAGCAAGTTATATTTCGTATCGAATTTAAACCGTGAGATGAAAGCCATTTTCGCTTACGACCCAGCCAGCAAAAAAACCAAACACGTTATTGGTAGCCAGTTCGATATTGATGACTTTATCGTTTGCGGACAGGATTCCATGCTTCTGTGGACCGAGAATCGCGACGGTATCGATACCCTTTTAAAGAAACCGGTTGGCAGTATTGAAACCAGCGAAATTCCGCTGCCAGACGGCGATTACTCAATTAGCTGTACCAAAGACAGCGCCAACGTTCTGGTTAGCATTAACAGTGCAACTTCGCCGGGTGAGGTTTACCTAATCGATGTGCAGAGTATGCAGCAAACCGTGGTATATCGTGCTGAAATGGCCGGTATTTCCCGTAAGAACCTGGTTAACCCAGTGCAGGTTAGCTTTCCGGCCCGCGACGGTGTCACACTGCACGGACAACTCTATATGCCAAAAGGGCGAGAAGGCCAGGCACCGGTGGTTATCGATGTTCACGGGGGCCCTACTTCTCAAGCCAAAATGGGCTGGCAACCGCTAACGCAGTACCTGGTTGGTAAAGGTATAGCGGTGCTCGATATCAATGTGCGTGGCTCTACCGGCTACGGCAAAACATTCACCCGTTTAGATAACCAGGAAAAACGTCTCGATAGTGTGCGCGACCTGGTCGATGCGCTAACGTGGATGAAAACAGACAACCGTTTAGATGCCAACAACGCCGCGGTGATGGGTGGCTCTTACGGCGGTTACATGGTGAATGCGGTAATGGGTAAATACCCCGATGCTTTTAAAGCCGGCGCCTCGTTTGTTGGGGTATCAGACTGGGTACGAGCGTTAAAAAGTGCATCGCCTGCCCTCATGGCGTCAGACCGCATTGAGTATGGCGATATCCGAGAACAAAAATGGCAGGACTTTTACGCGGTAAACTCACCTATAAACACCGTTAACGATATTAAAGCACCGATGTTTTATGAGCATGGCGCTAACGATCCCCGTGATCCGGTAACAGAATCCGATCGCATGGTAAAAATCCTTCGGGACAAAAACATACCTGTCACTTATTTGCGCTTTCCTGATGAAGGCCACGGTGTAAGTAAGCTGGAAAACAGGATTATTTTTTATCGGGAACTCGCTGCATTCTTAGAGCTGCACTTAAAAACACAATAATGATGAAGGGAAATAACATGGGGCGACTCAGCAACACAATCTTAGCAAGGAAATCAACACTGGCGCTTATCATTCCAGCCATGCTGTCACTGGCAAGTTTCAGCAGTCATGCAGATTCGCCAATCAAAGTATCGGCGCAGGCAAACCAGATTGCGCAAGAGAATATCATTGTCGACGGGCATATTGACGTACCTTACCGTGTGCATAAAAAATGGGAAGATGTCAGCGTTGCCACCGAAGGCGGTGACTTTGATTATCCCCGAGCGAAGAAAGGCGGACTTACCGCGCCTTTCATGTCGATTTACGTGCCAGCGAGTTTAGACAACTCTGCGGAATCTACCGCCGTTGCTCACCAGTTGATCGACTTGGTTGAAGCCATGGTGTACCGCTCACCGGATAAATTTGCTATCGCAAAGTCGGTCGCAGATGTAAAAGCACAATTTAAGGAAGGCTTGATCTCTTTACCAATGGGTATGGAAAACGGTTCCCCCTTACAAGGCAGCATGGAAAACCTGAAGACCTTTTACGAGCGCGGTATACGCTATATCACCCTCGCCCACTCGCTCAGCAACCATATTTCTGATTCATCTTACGACTTACGTCGCCAGTGGCACGGTTTGAGCCCATTCGGTAAAGAGGTGGTGGTAGAAATGAACAATTTAGGCATCATGGTAGACATCAGTCACGTGTCAGATGAAGCTTTCTATCAGGCCATTGAAATCAGCAAGGTGCCGGTTATTGCTTCCCACTCATCGTTACGTAAATACACGCCAGGATTTGAGCGGAATATGGACGACAAGATGGTGAAAGCACTGGGAGAAAATAACGGTGTGATCATGATTAACTTTGGCTCTAGTTTTGTTTCCAAAGAAACCCAGGATTGGCGCAATAATCTGACTAAGCGCAAAAATGCGTTAATTAAGGAAGTGGGTGAAGATAGCCCGCAGGTGGCGGAATTTGATAAGAAATATCGTGAAGAGAATCCTTATCCGTATTCCACCCTTGAGCAGGTGCTGGACCATATCGATCACGTGGTGGAACTGATCGGCATTGACCATGTTGGTATTGGGTCTGATTATGATGGCGTCGGTGATTCGCTGCCGGTGGGCTTGAAAGACGTATCGTCTTACCCGAACCTCATTCAAGGCATGTTAGATCGTGGCTATTCTCGTGCAGAAATTGAGAAAGTACTCAGCGGCAACCTGCTACGGGTATGGTCTGAAGTAGAAAAATACGCCGCCAGCCACTAATCCGCTCAGCAAAAAATCAGCATTAAAAAGCATGCCGACGCACAGTCACGTGTGTCGGCATTTTTTGTTCACAGGCTCTCGTATCTAAACACCACTCATACTGTCGGGCGAAATTGCACAGCCATGGCGTAACCGTTGCGCACATGCTTTATTTCAAACAATCCAAAATCATGACTTAGCGCTTGCCCTTCACTGAGGGTATTCCCCAGATGCTTTTTCAGAAACTCGTTCAGCGTCAACTCCATCTCGTCTTCCGGCAATGGGAAATCCAGATTATAGGCGTGACTGATTTCACTCATCTTAGCGACCCCTTTTATGACCAATTCGCTGCGGGAAAAATGGGCTTTCTCCAGACTTTGTATGTGTGAAAAGATATTGTCGACAAAAGGTTTCAGGCCCGGCCGGATAAGAATAAAAATGTGATCGCCCGGTAACAGCATGGTAGACCCCCGTGGCGGAAATACCGCGTCGCCCCTTGTGATCATCGCCACTACCGCCCCTTCTGGTAACGCTAGTTCGCCCAGAGTGCGGTTTACCGCCTTGGCTTTATCACCAAGGGTGTACTGCACGATATCGGCGTTTACATCGCCCAGTGAGCTAATTTCTAATGTGGCTGAGGGCGTGACCGGGGCACTTTCCAGCAACTTCAGCTTTCGCGCCATCCACGGTAGCGTAGAACCTTGCAAGGTGGCGGATATTAGCACCACAAAGAACACCACATTAAAAATCAAATACGCTTGTGGAATGTCGAACAGCAACGGAAATATCGCCAGGATAATAGGGACAGAACCCCGAAGCCCAACCCAGGATAACAGGCCAATTTCACGCTTGTTAAAACCTGCCATCGCCATAAATGGCGCCACTGCCAGCGGCCGTGCTACAAATATCAGTACGGCGGCAATCAGCAAGCCTTCTGCCCAGACATCGAGCAGAGATTTGGGATTCACCAGCAATCCCAGCATGACAAACATGCCGATTTGACTCATCCACGCTAGGCCATCGTGAAACATGAAGGTGGCGCGTTTGAGTACAAACCGACTGTTACCAATAAAAACACCGGCAATAAAAGTCGCGAGGAAGCCGCTGCCGCCAAGACTTGCGGATACCCCGAACGTAAGGAAACCGCATACGGCAACCAGCACTGGATACAACCCAGGCGCCCCCAGCGTAATGCGGTTAATCAGCTTCACAGCAAGCCAGCCAATGCTTAAACCCACCAGCGTACCAATGCCCATTTGCATAGCAAAAAGCATGGCTAAATCCCAACCCGGCTCCATTTGATGCGTAAGAAGTTCAAGAATGCCCACGGTAAGGAAGATTGCCATGGGATCGTTGGAAGCACTTTCAATTTCCAGGGTGGCTTTTAAGCGCGGGCTTAGATATACACCGGCATTGCGCAAAATGGAAAATACCGCCGCGGCATCGGTTGAACCCACAATGGCGCCTATCAAAAAGCCCACCATGGGCGGCACACCGAGAATATGGGCTGCAGCAAAGCCAGTTACCCCGGCGGTAATTGCCACACCTAAGGTTGCCAGGATGGATGCGGGCTTCCACACCAGCTTAATGGAAGAAAATGAGGTTTGCAGACCACCATCAAACAGGATCATCGCCAGTGCCAGCGTACCTAATGCATGGGCTACACCAGCATTATCGAAAGATAAGCCAAGGCCGTCTTCGCCGGCGAACATTCCCACCAGCAGGAATACCACCAGCAGAGGTAATCCGAGTCGGGGTGATAATTTACTCGACAGTATGCCGACAAAGAGTAATACCGATGCGATAAGGATTTGATAATCAATGGCAAACATACCGGTACTCCTTTAAACCTCAGCCATGTGTTTCGTGTTCCTACAGTAATAACAGACCCTGTTGTCAGGGTAATCGTTCACTATGCAGAGCCATAATGGCTCTGCACTGTAAGTGTTAGGGAATGTGCGCCAGCGACTCCCTGATTTCTTCTGATGTTGGACGCAGTTGCGCCAGTCCTTTTGCCTCACGGCGTTTACCGAGGTAATAAAGAATAGGTGATGCAATAAATATAGAGGAACTGGTGCCAATAACGATGCCAAACAGCATGGGCAGCGCAAAACTCGCGACCGACGCCCCGCCAGCAATGCCCATAGGTAACAATGCCAGCAACGTGGTTAATGAGGTAAACACCGTACGGCTTAACGTTGCGGTGATACTGCTATTGAGCACCTCCTCAATGGGTTTATCCGGTGTCATACGGAATCCTTCGCGGATCCGGTCAAATACCACGACCTTATCGTTGATAGAATAACCAATCAGTGCCAATAAGGCTGCCACCGCAGTAAGATTGAACTCCAGCCCTGTGAGCGCAAAGAAACCAATGGTTTTGGTGAGGTCTAGCGCAATGGTGGCGGTGGCCGCTAAAGCAAAGTGACTTTCGAAGCGCAGCCATAAATAGGCCAGAATGCCACCGCCCGCAATCAATACCGCTAAAATAGAAGCATCTGCAAAGCCGCTACTGACTTTTGAGCCCACCATATCAACACGAGGAAAGGTTGCATCTTCATCAAGGCTTTGCACGACCTGTTTTACTGCTGCTACCTGACCCGACTGCGCGACCTGACTACTGGTATCAGGTTCAGATTGCTCAGTATTCACACCTTCCGCATTGGCCTTATTTGGACTGTCTTCAACGGGCACACGAATCAGGTAGTCCCCCTGATTGCCAAACTCCTGTATAGACACGCCTTCGATACCATTGGCTTCAAAAGCGCTGCGCAGTGCATCAACCTGGACCTGCTGCGTGCTTACCTCGACCAGTGTGCCACCAGTAAAATCAACACCATGCTGTAAACCTGGCGTGAAAAAGGCCACCACTGAGGCCACCGACAAAAATGCAGAAACACACAGGCCGGTGACTCGTCCCCGAAGAAAGTTTATCGGGGTTCCGGCTTTTCGCTTGAACCAACCAGTGCCGGGGAACTGCAGAATCTGACGCTCTTTCCCGCGGGTTACGGCTGAAATTAGCATTCGGGTGACCGCGATTGCGGTGAACATACTCGTAAACAAACCAATGCCAATGGTAATGGCGAACCCTTTCACCGGGCCGCTACCGAACATAAACAGCAAACTCACAGCAATGAGTGTAGTTAGGCTGGAATCGAGAATCGTTGACCACGCTTTGTCGAACCCAGCCCGGATAGCCGTGCCCGCGGGTTTACCACGCCGAGATTCTTCTTTTATACGCTCGTTAATCAGAATATTGGCATCTACCGCCATGCCCAACGTCAGAATTATCCCTGCGATACCGGGCAACGTGAGTGTGGCACCAAACACACTGAGCACACCAAACAACATACCAATGTTAATTGCCAGACTGGTACAGGCAATTACGCCCCAACGGCCGTACATTACCACCATCAGAGCCAGCACCATGGCGGCACCAATAAGGCCGGTGGTTAATCCCATTTCAATAGCATCACTGCCTAAATCCGGCCCAACCGTACGCTCTTCAATAACATGCAGAGGCATGGGTAATGCCCCCGCCCGTAAAAGCAACGCCAGCTCTTTGGCTTCGTTAGCAGTGAAGTCGCCGCTTATTTCACCGCCACCTGCGCCAATAACCGCCCGGATCACCGGTGCTGTAATTACTTTGCCGTCGAGCACCACAGCCAAAGGCACACCGATATGCGAACGGGTCATGTCGGCAAACAGGCTGCCGCCCACACTATCGAGTTTAAAGTTTACGACAGGGTTGCCGGTGTTGGGGTCGAACGCTAGCTGGGCATCACTGATGTGTTCGCCTTCCATCGCCACCCGCTTTTCCAATGTGTAGGTGGTGTTCCCTTGCATGTCGGGAACACGAATAACGCCGGTTCGCTGACTGCCGTCGGTTACCCAGTGGAAGCGCATTTGCGCGGTGGTGCCAAGGAGATCTCGAATAGCTGAGGGGTCGGTCATCCCCGGCATTTGCACTAATACACCGTCATCGCCCTGCCGGGAGATACTGGGATCGACAAGCCCGGTTTCATCCAGTCGGCGGCGCACCACTTCCACACTACGCGCCATGGCATCGTTCACCAGCGCTGTTTTATATTCATCGGTAAGCGCAACCGAAATCACATTGTCGTTGCGGTCTATAGCGAACTGAGGTTTACCCTCGGTGCTGTAGCGATAAGCAGTGAGAATATCCCACGCCTTCTGTGCATTAGCATTCGCCATCAAGGTGAACTGAAGGTGATGGTTCGCCGCCGACTGCACCTGATAGCGAATACCCGCATCGCGAAACTGTTTAAACAGACTTTCACGCATATCGTCAAAGGCTTTGTCGAACAGCGGGGCCGTATCCGCAGTGAGCAAAAGATGAGAACCACCCTGTAAATCCAATCCCAGCGATAGCTGATTTTGGGTATACCAGTTTGGCAGTTTCTGCTGCGCAGACGCGGGCAGCAGGTTAGGCAAGGCGCTGAATAGGCCAAGCAAAATTACGAGCACGTATATCACGCCCCGTACGGAGAATTTTTTCATGATTATCCTTAGAAATTGTCAGCAAAATGGGCGTTTAGCCCGTGAAAGTGAAAGTTCTAAGGTTGAGGTGGTGCACGTAGTAAGGGGCGGAACCAGCGAAACGCCGGTGTGAATAAAACGGAATAAACTGACTCACTTACAATGCCACGAAGGTGCCAGTGTACTGCCGGTTGAGGATAGTTTTGCTCCGTCCATTCAGTACCATTACCATCAAAGCTAACACGAGACGCTTTAGGTAAGGTTTGTCTTGAAGGCAGCAAATCTGTGCGCGAAAGTACCAGGCCGCCGTAATGCTCAAAAGGCGCGTAGTTCGTCGACGCATTACCAGTAAACCGATGACCACTGTTTGCTGCAGCAGCTAACACCAGGAACAACAAAAAAGCGGACACAAATTGCATGGTCCGGCTGGATTGCCTGTTCGGTAATGGTGTGTGATTCACGGTTTAATTCTTCTGTTTGCGGACGTAAGCATACGCAGACCGCATTATCTGTGCATCAGATATGGGAGCGAAGGGCTGAAATTCAATATCAGCCCTGCTGCCATTACACATAATCAATGAGATCGACACCAAAAAAGTTGTCGATGGCGCATTGCCATTCCCCGCTCTCATTTTTACGGAACACGTAAATGGCTTTTTTGTAGTCGCAGCCCATCTTGTCGATGGCCTGTTTGCTGTTCAGGTACAACTTACTGATCACCAACGCGGTATCGCCCGCTTCAATCACTACCTCATCACCATGGGACACTACATGTTCTGGCATATAACGAGACTTAAACTCATGTAACGCGCCGTGAATATCGCGGTGCTCAGAGATAAAAGGCTTATCTACCAGCACAGCGTCATCTTTGTAGAGTTGCTGCAATGCGGCGGCATCATTGCTATTTACAGCCTGATGCAACGCCTGTAATTGCTGGGATATTGGGTGGTTCATGATCTGTCGTCTCCTGATTTATAACCACGAAGACGAACAAAAAACCCGCCTTCGCGGCGGGTTTTAGTTAATTTATTTACGTACTAGCAAACCCGCCCATTTCTAAGAATAGCGAGTAGAATAATAAGAGCGATGTTAGTTGCCTTGATAGCGCTGGTAGTAAGGTTCATTATTTTTCCGGTACGTGATGCCTAAAAGGTAAGCGTTATGGCATGTGGAGTCAAATGGCTTTTTAACCTTTTTCCGCCACTTCATCAACAAAGCTGCCTAACATCATAATCATCTGCCGGAACAGCGGGTTTGCCTGCGGTGCGGCACAGTTGTCTCGCAAGTCCACGTTGCTATCGTCGAAATGCATGTCTACCACCATTTTGCTGTTAACTACGACATCGGCATGGCAAGTTTTAAAGCTCTCATCAATAACAAAGAAGGTATTTGTTTTGGTGGTCGTGTGCGCCATCAAGGTCTCAATTCCCACAATGGGCGTAGTGGTATCGGCCTGCGAATGGGCTGCAAATACCGGTATATCGATGGTCTTACCCTCTTCGTATTGTTCGCGTATATCGTTAATGACATCCATTAACTCCAACCCAGAGAAGCTGGCGATTGTCGGATATTTATATGGATTAGGCCCTTGGGTGACATAGGTACCGTCGATCATCCGTGCAACCAGGCTAATTCCCCAGATTTTTGACAACCGCTCTACCCCGCTATCCAGCGCCAGTGCACCAGAGAATAACATTAGCCCTTTGATATTATCCGGGTGATGAAGATAGTGCTGTACCGACAGCGCCCCACCGGTCGAAAAACCGCCGAGGAAAATTTCGTCGCCAAACTGGGGAGCCAGCGCCATAACATCATTCAAATGTGCAGCCCAGCGCTCATCGAGTTGGCTGTCACTCATTTCGTCGTCGGCTTCTAGCTGACCATGCCCGACGTTCAGCGGCACAATCACGTTAAACCCTTTGTCATACAGGAAGCGGGCAATGCCCGTCATATAAAAGGGCGAGTCACTCAGGCCGTGGAGCAGTACGGCCACTTTCGCGGTTTTATTTCCGTGATGAAGGATATAAGGCGCATTTCCATCGTTTCGCAGAGCCGGTGAACACACATCAAAACGCGTCACTGAACGGTTCATACAGGCTCGCACCTGCCCTAACCGCTCTTCATACAAATGACTGAAAGCGGCGAATCCGTCACTCAGTTCGTTTTCCTTTGCGGTTGTTGTGGCGCTGATAACCAACAACAGTGCACTGAATAAGGCAGCCTTAGACACTCGCCTCTCCTTCTCGCTGGTATAAATATTGATAACCTCTTAATAGTAACAGATAAAAACCGGTTTAGGATGGTTATACATTGGATAAACGGTGCGCAGATACGGTTTATTTGTACCGGTAGTAAAGAAATGAAAGGTATATTATTTTATCCCTGAATATTCCGTAACATGCGGCGGATGCATTCAGTTTTGACTACTATCTCACCAACTGGTTACTGCAGCCACAATCGGCTGTAATGCCTGTAGTAAATCTGTTGAAAAAGGCAAAGCGGCGTGAAAACCCGTGACGCAAAGCCTCCGGTCTACCGTCTGTGTAGCAGACCACGATAGCGGGGTTACCGAACAAGCATAGTTCTTCGGGACTTAGGTTCACTTTTTCAGTCACATTCATTAGCTGCAGTGGTTGCTGTAGCGAACGTTGAGGAACTGACAATGATCGTGTTAGTTGGTGGCGAAAAAGGCGGCAGCGGAAAAAGCTGTCTCGCACAAAACATCGCTGTATATTTACGAACTGAAAAAAATGCCAGCGTGCTGATGGTCGACTGCGACCCTCAACGCACCACGTCAGACTGGATACAGGAACGCAAGGCAAACGAAAAGTTACCTTCGATTAACTGCGTTCAGCTATACGGAAAGATCCGTAATGAGCTTCTCAGTCTGCGCGAACATTACGATTTTGTCGTTATCGACTGCGGTGGTCAGGATAACCTCGCTCTGCGCTCATCCATGGCGGTGGCTGACCACATTCTTATTCCTTTGCGTCCGAAACGTCGCGACCTGAAAACCGTACCTCATATGGAAGACATTTTATCGACGTGTAAAATGGTTAACCCCACTATGAATGCGGCGTTCGTTATCACCCAGTGTCCTTCCCTTCCTTCTCTGGCAAGTCGCATATTAGAAGCCAAAGAGGTCTGCCGCTCTTTTGAAGTGCCGGTGTTGGATGCCGTGACATTCAGTCGCAACATGTATGATGATTCTGAGGAATCCGGCCAGTCGGTAATGGAAAGTGAGCCTACCGGCAAAGCATCGACGGAAATTCGCAGTATTATCGAAGAGCTTCTGTCCCGGGGTAAGGGGGAATCTTATGAGCCTTTGCAGTCTCAAAAAATCCACGCTGTCAGCTAAACCTGCGGCGCCAGTCAGTATTGATAGCTTTATTGATGATGCGCTCACCTACGCTGCAGGTAAGCCTTCAGGTGCAAAACTCTACGCGTTGCCAGAACCCGCACCCGTTGTTACACCGTTGCCTACGGGCCCCATGCGCAGAGCCACCTTCACGCTAACTGAAAATGCCATAGATAAACTGAGTGAGTTATCAGAAACGACCGGGATATGTCGTTCCAGATTAATCAGGATCTGGATTGAAAAACAAATTAACGGCGAGATAGCGTCTGTACTCACCGACAATACCCCCTGATTCTTCTGCCTTAATAACAAGGCAATTCACAATACGGAGTGACATGGAGTGCTCTCCGGCCACCCAGGGAAGCATTTACTGCTTCCCTTTGCTGTTAACTTTTTCAAGACAGGATGATGATGAAGAGTTTCTGGTACCGCAGTATTTTTGTTCTCACTGCGTTTTGTAGTGTTTGTGCTGTGGCAAATTCACAAGACTATGACCTGGCCGATAACACCACACAGGCATTCAGTAAGCAACTGACTGAAGAACAAGCTGCCTACCTGGCAAAAACCAGTGCCGATGCTAAGTTGGCAATTCGTACCCTCTCACTTGAAAAGCAACAGTTGGTGGCAACACAGGAACTCGCAGCACTCAGACAGCGCAGTTTGTATAATATGTTTGTATTAGGTTCGTTGGTATCAGCCCTTTTGCTCATCTTTTTATGCTGGGGGCGCTACGAACAATATCGTCAAAACCGTTTCCTTGCTGCACAGATAAAAGCCCGTACCAGTGAACTCGAATTAAAAAATACCGAATTAGAAGCGGCCAACAAAGCTTTGGAAAGAGTGAGCATGCGCGATCCGCTCACGGGGCTGAACAACCGCAACTTTTTGAATGCCCATCTTCCTGGTGAGATTACGCGAGTGCAGCACTATTACGCCAGTACCAAGCATCTACAACATGCTACCAAACAAGATCTGCTGTGCTTTCTGGTCGATATCGACCACTTTAAACGGATTAACGATGTATACGGTCACCTTGCTGGCGACCAGGTCCTCGTACAGTTCACTCAGGTGTTAAAAACGCTTTTTCGAAGCACCGATCTGTTAGTGAGATGGGGAGGAGAAGAGTTTCTGATCATCTGTCGGCAGGCCGACAGAAGAGAATTGACCGATTTGGCAAATCGATTGATTGAAGCGGTAAGGCAAAAGCGGTTCATTGTGGCGAACGGAGAGGTTATCCATCTTACCTGCAGTGTGGGGTTTTCGGCATTGCCGCTATGGCCGGAACGTTCAGCTGCATTCAGTTGGGAGCAAACCTTTTCTCTCACCGACTATTGCCTGTATGCCGCGAAAATTTCTCAGCGGGATTGTTGGGTTGGCGTGGAAAACGCGACTGGCGCGTTTCACCCAACAGATGAGCTTACGCCCCTTGCGCATAGATTTGGTATTAGCGGCACAAATGTCAAAACGTCGTTGAATAATCTAGCCAGCATCTACTGGCCAGATTAAGCGTTTATTGTAACGCCTCAACAACGAGGCTTCACGTATACGCAGACTAAACGCCAGTCTTAATGTCTTCCATGTGATATTTATCAATCAGGGAATACAGTGTAGGACGGGTAACACCCAGTAACTCCGCTGTTTTTGACATGTTTTTGTCTGCCGTTTGGTAGGCTCGACGAATGGCACGGCTTTCCGCCATTTCTCTCACTTCGCGTAAATTCAGCGTTTCTGGCTCAGCATCACCTCGCGGTGCCATTAAGCCGAGATCTTCCGCTTGCACCACCGAGCCTTCCGCCATAATAACCGCAGACTTCAGCTTATTTTGCATTTCACGAATGTTGCCAGGCCACTTGTGCGCCAGCATGGCTTGAATTGCGTTGTCTGAGAAACTTTTCGCTTTCGCGTTAAACTCTTCTCGATAGGTGTTTAGGAAGGTGCGCGCCAACAGAATAATATCCTGTTCCCGCTCCCGTAAAGGCGGAATGAAAATAGGAATTTCACCTACGCGATAATACAAATCCTCACGGAATGTTTCGTCGGCAACCATCTGTTGTAAATCACGGTGCGTTGCACAGATAACCCGAATATCAACCGGGATTTCGGCGCGGCCACCTACTCGCTCAATCACTCGCTCCTGTAAGAAACGCAGCATCTTAGCTTGCAGACCAATGGGCATATCACCTATTTCATCGAGGAACAGTGTACCGCCCTGGGCCGTTTCGATTTTACCCAGAGTGGTTTTGTTAGCGCCGGTAAATGCGCCCTTTTCATAACCAAACAGCTCACTTTCCAGCAGGTTTTCCGGAATAGAGGCACAGTTGATTGCAACAAAAGGCTTGTCTTTACGGGGGCTATGTTCGTGAATGCTGCGTGCAAACACTTCCTTACCGGTACCACTTTCTCCCTGCAGCAGTGTGCTTATGTCGGTGCCAGCAATCTTCTCCGCTTTGCGCATTACCGCTTGAATGGCATCGGAATTACCAATGATTCGGCCCATGGCAGGACGCGCCTTCGCCAAGATCCGGTTTTGGTGTTCCAGGTTGGCCAGGTTCAATGCACGCTGCACCAACAACTTGATGGTGTCTGAATCTATTGGCTTTTGGTAAAAGTCGTAAGCGCCAAGGTCGATGGCTTTAAGCGCATTTTCTTTATCGTTATTGCCTGTTACCACAATCACTTTTGTGCGTGGTGCCAGTGCCATAATTTCTTCAAGGGTTTTAAGCCCTTCTGACGCATTGGCGGGATCAGGCGGCAAGCCAAGATCCAAAGTTACAACCTTCGGTTCGTGACGACGTAACTGAGCAATAGCCGAGGTTCTGTCATCAGCAAAGACCACATCGTAATCAGTAAAGCTCCATTTCAACTGTTTTTGGATGCCGAGGTCATCGTCGACAACAAGAATCGTATCGGTCATTCTTAAAATTCCATAAATAGTATTTCGTTATGGGAACAATGCGTGTTGTTAGTCCAGTGGAAACACCAGGGTAAAACAACTTCCCTTTCCAACTTCGCTATCTACCGACAATTTTCCGCCAATAGATTGCATATAATTTCGTGCGTCATAGGCGCCAATCCCCATGCCCGCGTTTCCTTTGGTGGTATCGAATGGCTTAAACAAGCGCTGTTCTATAAAGGCTTCGTCCATGCCACACCCGTTGTCTTCTATACGCACAATTTGCTGCTGGCTGGCTGGGTCGCATTCGAGAGTGATGCGCACAAACCCTTCTGAGGACGTTGCTTGTTGCGCATTGCTTACCAGATGGTACATCACATTACTGAATTTCTCAGGATCGACCACTACATTTTCTTCGCTTTCTACTTCAATGGTAGGTAGAGGCTGCAAAGACTGACAACGGCTATCCACTAGGCGGTTGATCAAATCGGAAAGCTTATGGGCCGAAAACACACCGGTTTCATCAACCTTCTTCTCCGTAAGCTGGCGCAACATTTTATCCATTCTAGCCTTAGTATAATGCAGGGTTTCAAAGGTATCTTCAATAAACTCTGGGTTATGCTTATGCTGCTCGGCATTACACAGAATAAGGTCGATTTGCGCCATGACGTTTTTTAAATCATGTAAGACGAACGCCGACATGCGGTTAAACGCAGCGAATTGCGCATTTTCTGCTACGGCGTTGGCGGCTTCATGGTGAAGTAAGTAAGTACCAACCTGCTCGGTAACCGCGTTAAGATAGTCCCGCACTTCCCAGTTCAGTGCTAGCGCTTCGCTTTCTTTGGTTTTCAACAATGCGAAGCCCCAAATTTTTTCGCGATTGAACAATGGCAGCGCCAGTTGAAAACGACAGGTTTTAAGCCTTTCCCGATCAAGTTGTAAACCATTATATTCAAACGGCTTAGACGCATATTCTTCAATATCTACCAGCCAGTTAGTCTGCTGGCAGAATGGCATGAGTTGCTTAACAATGTCGGCTTCTTCCGGCAACAGCTTGTCGAAATTGTCATTGGCAACCACATCAAAATCAATGCCGTTAGATTTAAGCAGTAACCCATTTTCATAGTTAATCGCCCCGAGCAGCCCGTGAAGCGCATTGCCGTAAACGTCTGGGGCGGTGCTACCGTCTGTCGACGAGAGTGCTTGCGTGAGCTTTACCCACTCTACCCGGTAGTCAAATTGGTTAGCGAAGAAGTGTTTGGTTATAAACACTTTAATGCGGGTACGAATACTGTTCGAAATTACCAGCGTGATCAGCAATGCCATCGACAGCACTACCAGCACGGTCTGAATGGTTGAACTCCAATTACCGCCGATAAAATTCACCACATAACCCGCTAACGCCATCACCAGCAAGTAAATACCTGCCACCAGCAGTAAAGAACTGTGCAGCACCACTTCCCGGGAGATAAAGATATCGACGCCCCAGTGCTTAATGCGACGAATAGCGACAATCAGTAATGGCATCATCATCAAATAAATGAAACCACGGGATACGAGATAGATAAGCTCTATTTGCGTGACCATGGTGGCATTCGCATACATGACGAACTCAAACAAATGAATGGCTCCCAGGTACAGTACCAGCGGCTTGAACGCCCACTGGTTCTCGCCAGATTGACGATAGAGCACCTCAAGTAAAATGAGCACTTCTAACGACAAAACGGTTAAAAACAGGAATTGCCAGGTATGCGGAATAACGGTGATGAGTGGCGCCACCAGCGCCAGAGCGGGCGGCGTGAGGATTGCAATGGTGGCAGGCCGTCGTAGCACCTGCCAAAGGTTGTCAAAGTTGTCTTGCAGACAACCGGCAATAAACAACAGCCAAACGAGTTGCTTCAGTGAGTCTGCGATGAGCAACTGTTTCACGGAAATAGGGCCGGTGAGCTGAGTAACAAAACTCAGCGACCACACCATGGTTGCCATGGTAGCAAGTACCAGCAAGTGTTTGGCAAGCCCTGACTTGCGCACAGTGAACAACAGCAGCAAAAGCACAAAATACCCGGCTGCATTCAGACCGTAACCAATATCAGAAATCATGACTTCCCTATTTCATCGTTCCAACGCGTGTCGCGCTTATTATCGTTTTTTTATTACCAGGCTGCCGATAGAGTAACCCGCGCCGAAAGAACATAGTACGCCAACATCTCCCGCACTGAGATCTTGATGATGTAACGCGAAGGCGATAACCGACCCTGCAGACGCGGTATTGGCGTAACGGTCTAGCACGATGGGGGCTTCGTCGGCGGTAGCGTCGCGCCCTAAAAGGCGCTTGGCAATCAACAAATTCATATTGATGTTGGCCTGATGCAACCACCAGCGACGCACATTTTCGGGCTTCAAGTCATGTTTAGTCAGGTGGTCTTCTATATGGTTGGCCGCCATAGGACAAACCTCTTTAAAGACTTTCCGACCCGCTTGATGAAATAGCTTATCTTCGCCATAAGGGTCTGCGTCGGTTGCTCGGCTCATGTAGCCAAAGTTCGAACGAATATTGTTAGAAAACTGGGTGACCGCTTTGGTACTTAAAATTTCAAACTGATGCGCAGACGAGGCCGTTTCTGCAGATTCCAGCACGGTAGCCGTTGCTACATCACCAAAGATAAAATGGCTGTCACGGTCGGTGTAATTGACCTGCGGTGACACCAGTTCTGGGTTGATAACCAACACTGCCCGAGCGTTCCCCGAAGCCACCATTTCCCAGCCTCTATGCATACCAAAGGTTGCCGCGGAACAGGCAACCAGCATGTCAAAACCAAAGCCCTTAATGCCTAACTGGTTTTGCACTTCAATGGCAATAGCTGGGTACGAACGCTGGGTGTAAGCACATGATACAATTACCGCGTCGATGTCTTCAGGCGATTTATTCGCCGCAGCCAACGCTTTTTTGGCAGCCTCAAGGGCAATTTCGGCCTGCTGTGACAGCTCGTCGTCGCCGCGTTCAGCAATATCGGGGCGCATACGATTTACATCAAGGGCTCCCTCTTTGCAGTAGATATATCGCTGTTTAATACCCGATGCTTTTTCGATAAATTCTGCGCTGGAATGGGGTTTAGCAGTCAATGTACCTGCTTCAATGTCTGCCGCATTTTCTTCATTATATTTATCTGCGTAGGCATTATAGCTGGCAACCAGTTCTTCATTGGTAATAACGTGTTGTGGAGTCCACAGACCCACGCCACTAATAACAACGTTTTCTGACATGAATAGCTCTCTTTTTATCTGTCGTGACACATGTGTTGTTGTGAAACCTGCATGGCTAAACGTTAGACTTCACGCAGGCTGGAGCAAAAACCGTTCAGGCAAATCGGTTGGGTTTTGCGTAGCTTAGCGTTTTAGACATCAAAAGTCATGGCACTTCAGATAAACAAAAACCCGGGGCCGTTACCGGAACCCGGGTTGATCTTGTAAGTAAAATCGTCGAACAGGTTAGTTCGCAGTGACCTGCCAAAGTGTAACAGAACCACTCACTTCGTTGCCGACAATCAGCAGAGGTTCACCGGTAGGACTTTGTTCCGCCGTAACAAAAACAATGCTTTCCGGCGCCAGATCGCCAATACCATCGTCAACCGTTAACCCTTCAGTTAAGTCGCGGTTAATCGCGTATGCTGAGAAGCTCACGTTATAAGGATTGGTAACGTCATAAGCGAACAGTCCGCCCATTCTCTCCAGGCCAATAAACGCATAAGTACGACTACCAATTGTGCCTACCGCAATCGCTTCTGGCTCTGGCCCTTTGTTTTCAGAACGACTGTCACCTTCGTTTTCGTCGTCGCCATTATTGAACGCCGCACCGTGCACCGACGCCGTGATTCGCTCGAAATCGTCACCAGAGTCGTAAACAACCTGACCGTTCTGATCCCAGATAGTGAAAGAACGGGCACCATAGGTGTAAGCAGCATCGAATTCACCGTCGCCATCGGCGTCGCCCATCGCCGTGGTTACACGCAGGTCGTCTGCTTCACCGTTGGCCTGTAGCATGGCAAGCTCAGAGTTGGTTGCAGCAGTCAGATCTTCAATTTTTGCTTCATCGGTGTACGCCAGGCAGTCACCGTCGTCAAATTCCAGTCCACCAGCAGCCAAACAAGCAGCTTCATTATCTGCCTCGAAAATATATTCGCGGGCGTCACCTTCGTTCGCCGTCAGCAGGAAGGTAGCGCCGTTCCATTCCATTTTGGTAATCGTGTCGGGCATGTATACGCCGTAAAGACCGTCGTACTGGCCAAAGCTGACTTCGCCGTTCTCCTGAACATCAATTTGGTAGTCGCCCCAGTCTTTCACGCCCAAACCGATAATGCTGATGGTCATCGCTTCTAAGTCAACAACTGCAACGCCGTTGTTCTCTTGTAAAGAAACATACGCCATGTCGTTGGTGGCAGTGATGTATTCAGGTTCAAGATCCATGGCAACCGTGGTAGCAATGGTGACACCATTGATGGTACGACCGGAAGGGTTAGGGAACATCATACCCATGGCTTCAAGTTCAGCCTGGCTGTCGTTGAAGCCTTCGAAAGTTAGCGTAGTCGCCGAATCTGCCGGTACGCCATCTGCGACATTGATCACGCTAATTGAACCTTCCGGGTCGATGGTGTAATCGTCAGAAGGCTCACCTTCATTTGCCGTAAGCACTTTTGTGCCATCGGGTGTGAATACCACGTTGTCAGGCAGGTTCCCTACTTCAACCGATGAAAGCAACACGGGGGCGCTATCGTTAAGGCCGCTATAGAAGACAACAAAGCCGTTGTCACTTTTTTCGTCCGCTGGAATAGCTACGGCCAGTAAGTCATCGAACACAGCAATGCTGGTGAGGCCAGCTAAAGCAACGCCATCAATTTCTGTTGGCAGTTCAATAGAGGTATTGGTCAGGTTGGTAGAGGAAGTGGGTGCTTCCAGCGCTTCGCTGGTAACATCCGAAATGCTGATAACCGAGATGGTGTCAGACTCGCCATTGGTGGCGTACACTGTTTGCGTGCCCGCGTGATACTGGACAATTTCAGCCGCTCCTACACCGCCAACAACAGCGCGACCGACGACTTCCAGGTTCACACCTAAGCTGGCATCCTGACCGTCGGCACCGCTAACGCCCTGCTCACCCTGAGCACCTTGGGGGCCTTGTGCACCATCATCGCCATCCAGGCTACATCCGGTTAATGCGGCTGACACCATGAATGCCAGTACACCCATCTTATATTGGTTATTCAACATGCTGTTTCCTCTGATCATTATTATTTGTAATGTGATGAGTGCACGACTTGCCTTCATCAAAAACACATCAACCTAAGGAATCCCTATGACAACTGAACGACAGTTCTGTGACGTATTTGTTGCAGTCGTTTAGGGGATGACGATGGGAAATTAAAAACTCTTTCAACTAATCTCACGTAAAACTTAGTTCACAATATCAGTGATATTTAACAGACACTTCGTTTAGACTTATGTGGATGAACACGTAGACAAGGAATACTATGAAACTGCGGATGAAAACACTGGTCGCTGCCGGGCTGGCGACTTTACTTACGGCTTGTGCCACGTCACCTACGGGACGTAATCAGGTACTACTGTATTCTGAGCCGCAAATGGCCGAAATGGGCGCGCAAGCCTTTACCGGCATGAAAGAAGAATTGAAGATATCCAGCAAGCAGGTAGAAAACAGCTATGTGCAGTGCGTGGCGAAATCGATCACGCCTTACGTACCCGAATCTGTGTTCGACGGTGAATGGGAAGTCGTTGTGTTCCAGGATGAACAGGTGAATGCCTTTGCCCTTCCCGGCGGAAAAATTGGTGTTTATACCGGGCTTCTTGACGTTGCCAAGACACAATCGCAACTTGCTGCGGTTATCGGTCACGAAATTGGCCACGTCATTGCTCACCATGGTAATGAGCGTATGTCCACTTCTACCTTAACGAACCTTGGTACCCAGGCGGTAGCCCAGGTGATTAATTCTCAGGAAGTGGCCTATAGTGGTGCGATTATGGCGGCAATTGGATTAGGCTCACAGGTGGCAATCACTTTACCTTTCTCTCGCGCTCACGAATCTGAAGCCGATCTTATTGGTCTGGCGCTGATGGCCCAGGCTGGTTTTGACCCGCGGGAATCGGTTACCTTGTGGCAAAACATGGAAGCGGCTAGCGGTGGCCAACGACAAATGGAAATTTTATCGACTCACCCGGCACCACAATCGCGTATCGCGAATTTGCAGGCAAACATGAATGCGGCAATGGCGGATTATCAGAAAACCGCTACTCGCCCCAAGTGCAAGTAATATCATGAAAAATCCCGACGAATGCCGGGATTTTTACTTTACAGCCCCAATCACCCTAAACGATCATTCTGTTTCCGCTGGCGCATAACGCTCAAGCCAGTGGGCATAAGAAGCTGGCAACACCCACGAAGGCTTGTCTTCGCCCAATGCTTTGGCAGCCATGTAGCTCCAATGGGGATTCGACAGATGGGCGCGTCCAATCATCACCAAATCAAGCTGTTCTTTTTCTACCGTGCCATTCGCCAGAGCAGGTGTATCGACACCCCACGCCGTCGCAACCGGCACACCCGCTTCACGGCGAACCCGCTCGGCGACTGGCGCAAGAAACGCCGGTCCCCATGGGATTTGTGCTTCTGGCGTGTTAAAGCCAATGCTAACGCTGATAAAGTCGGCACCGTTGGCTTTGAACTGCTTGATCAGTTCAATGGATTCAGGGAAAAGCGTGTCGTCAGAGCCGTCGTATTCCACCACACCAAAACGGATAGTGAGCGGCAGATTTTGCGGCCATACTTCCCGCACGGCTTGCAAGGTTTCTAGCAGGAAACGCCCGCGATTTTCAGCATTGCCGCCGTATTCATCCTCTCGCTGATTCGCAACTGGAGACCAAAAGCTTTGGGCCAGATAACCATGGGCAAAATGCAGTTCCAACCATTTAAAACCGGCTTCAACAGCACGTTTAGCAGAGGCAACGAAGTCAGCTTTAACCCGGTCGATATCCTGCTTCGTCATTTCAGCAGGCGTGCGTGGCAGGTTAACACCAAAGGGAATAGCCGACGGACCAATAATATCCCAACTGCCTGGCTCGCCAGACGGAATATGATCATCGCCTTCCCAGGGCTTGTTTGCACTGGCTTTTCTTCCTGCGTGACCAATTTGAATACCGGGTACTGCACCGGCAGCTTCGATATTCGCTGCAATGCGACGCAGGCCGTCTATTTGTCCATCTTCCCATAACCCTAAGCACGCCGGTGTTATGCGCCCTTCTGGAGAAACACCGGTTGCCTCCACGATAACCAAGCCTGCACCACCACGGGCAAGCGACGCATAATGCGCCTGATGCCATTCATTGGTGTAACCGTCTTCTGCCATATACTGACACATAGGTGGTACAGCAATTCGGTTTCGTAGTGTTAGGTCTTTAACTGAAAAAGCGCTGAATAATGCTGCCATTTAATTTCTCCGCTGGTATTTGTTGGTCGAGCGTTAGCCACCCGACAGAAATCGATTGTAAAGGAGATATAGGGGCGGATCTGTGTTTTAATAAATGAATATTTTAAAAGATCTAATTTTAAAAAATGAATATTGCAGGCAAAGATTTCAATTTACTTTATTTGTTTACGGTTTTATACGAAGAACGCAGCTTACAGCGCGCCGCCACTCGCATACGCTTGAGTCAGCCGGCAATGAGCCACAAACTCAATAAACTCCGAGCTGAGTTCGACGACCCGCTCTTCATTCGCACGGGCCGCGGATTCACCCCTACACCGAAAGCGCATCAAATGGCAAAGGATGTATGTTGCCTGGTGAAAAGTCTGGAGCAGTTTTATCTTCGCCACGAAGCAAAAGAGCTGCACACCCGCGTCGATCAAATTCATATTTATGCCACCGATTTTATCGAATGGCTGTTGTTACCCTCATTACTAGATCGTGTTCATGAGCACACGCCGAATGTGAAAATCATTTGTCATAACACGGTGGGGCAATTGCCGCAGGCTGCACTGGAACAGGGTGAATGTGATATTGCCATCGCGGGCTTTTTCAGAAAGGCACCAGAGCATTTTTATCGCCAGCCTCTTGCTCGATTTCCGTTTAAGGTGGTATGTGACAAAGAGGTGAATCCGCAAGCG
Source organism: Alteromonas sp. ABV4_515 (assembly GCF_056160345.1). Taxonomy (NCBI): domain Bacteria; kingdom Pseudomonadati; phylum Pseudomonadota; class Gammaproteobacteria; order Alteromonadales; family Alteromonadaceae; genus Alteromonas; species Alteromonas sp. ABV4_515. Next base: position 336,218 of record NZ_JBSWWZ010000002.1, on the reverse strand, counting down.
GCGCCAATTACCGCAGAAAAGTATGCCGCTGCTCGTCATGTTGTTTCAACCATGACCGGCGATCTTCGCAGTCCTGTGGATGAGGCTTTAGAATCACATGGCTTAAATCGTCAGGTTGTTTCAGGTGCTTCAGGGTTTCTCAATCTACCTGATACTATCGTTGGCAGAACCTTGTGGCTTACCTGTCTCGCTCCCATTGCCGACTATGCCACCCAACGACATCCCCAATTACTAGCGCAAAATTTACCGTTCGACGTACCGCCCATTCAAATAGAACAATTGTGGCATCCGCGCACGCAGGAAGATCCGTTACGAAAATGGATACGACGACAAATCAAAGAGATTTTTTCGCAATATGAATGAAAAAACCCGGCAAGTGCCGGGTTTTGATGTGTTATGAAAAAATGCGCTATCAGGCAGACTGAGACGCTTTTTCCTGTTCGGCAACACGGTCTGCTTCTTTGTAGAAGTGAACATCCATTTGTGGATAAGGAATGGAAATACCTTCCTCATCGAAGCGTAATTTAACCGCTTCGGTAAATGCCAGGCGCACAGCCAGATTATCTGATGCCTTAACCCAAGGACGAACGGTAAAGTTAACCGAGTTGTCACCCAGTTCAGCAACACCAATCAGGCACGCAGGCTCTTTCAGAATGCGCTCTTCGCTGTCGACCAGTTCTTGCAGAATGCTTTTTGCTTTCAGAAGATCATCGTCGTAACCAATACCAAACATCATGTCACAACGACGGGTATCTTTCGCAGAGAAGTTAGTAATGTTGTCGCTGTAGATTTTACCGTTAGGAATGGTAATTTCTTTATTGTCCAGCGAGGTCATAACTGTGTGGAAAATACCGATCTTTTGTACGATACCTTCTGTTCCTGCTGTTGCAACATAGTTACCTTGCTTGAACGGTTTGAATACCAGCAGCATCACACCCGCGGCAAAGTTTTTCAGTGAATCCTGAAGTGACAAACCAATCGCTAAGCCCGCAGCACCAACAATCGCTACCAGCGATGTGGTATCTACACCTAACTGGTCAAGCGACGCTACAATAACGAACAGCATCAATATGGCTGAGACGATAGACTCAACAAAGTTGATCAACATGTCATCGTATTTAGATTTCGCCATCACACGACGGAAAATCGAAAGTAGCAGGCCAACGATGAGTCGACCGATAACGAATATGGCCACGGCCATGGCAATATTGATTGCCCACGGAATAGCATAAACGTTGATATAGCGTTCAATGTCATCAGCAGTGAACAAAGACAGGTTTTCTTCCATACAGGTTTCCTTTTTGTGTAGCGCAAGCTTTACGTTAGTGCGGGTTTACGATAGCAACTTTGAACTAGATCACGCAATGTTTCTGGCCAGCTTTTAAGTACATACGTTGGTATGAATGGCCATTATGTACCACAAGCGCAAAAATTATAATATTTCTGTCATCCGCAATCGCTATATTCAGTGCTTCGCGAACTTAGCTGATGGCTTCGCAAAAGCGTGTTTCTTAACCTTATGAATTTTGGACTAATTACAAAATCGTATAATTTCAGCGCATTTTAAAGCTGGTATTTACGTCCAATTCGTCTAACATTCGATTTCACCAACGCTTGCTGGGCAAGACTTGGTAACTGGAAATACAGCCAGAATGCCGGTGTAAAGTGACTTACACCGAAATTATTTTTCAACATCAGGAACCGATGTTGTGGTCGTGACGTATCTGGTATTTAGCTATCGCTATGTAAGGGTTTGCTAAACTAAGGGATTTTAACAATGTTATTTCTTTCTATTCTTTTTGTGCTCGTTCTTTTCATTCTGGGTTTTGCACTTAGCTCAGATAAGGGCAAAAACACCATTCATGCCCGACGTCAGGCGCAGGCTGCTGACATGAGCAAAATCTCTAAAGAAACCCGCACAGGCAGTGTTCAGGTAAACTAACCCACTGTAATTTGAGGTGGCGGCGTTGCGTCCGCCACTGCAAAATCGTTATCATAAGTCATTGTGTGAAATGCTGAAGTGATAACCTCAAATGCGAATCCCCCGCTTATACCATCCTGCCCCTATTCCTATTGATGAAGAATTTACGCTAGACGGAGATGCAGCCCATCACGTTGCCACGGTCTTGCGCCTGAAAGCCAACCACCCGGTGGTATTGTTTAATGGTGACGGCAATGAATATTCAGCGCAGATTATCGATGTAAGCAGAAAACAGGTGGTGGTAGAAGCCGACGCGTGTTTGACCATAGGAAAAGAATCCCCCCTTTCTATTCACTTAGGTCAGGGCGTATCGAAAGGCGATCGCATGGACACCGTTTTACAAAAATCAGTAGAACTGGGGGTGAGTGAAATCACACCTATTCTCACTCAACGCTGTGCAGTCAAGCTGGATGAAAAGCGTTGGGAGAAAAAAATCCAACAATGGCAAAAAATTATCACCGGCGCCTGTGAACAGTGCGGTCGCAATACCGTTCCTAAGCTCAATGCCCCCGTAACACTGAATCAGTGGTTGGCTAGCCCAACGCAGGCCAGCCGTCTTATTCTCGCGCCCGGAGCAGAACAACCTTTGTCAAAAACGCCATACAGCACCCATGGATTCCGTCTTTTAATTGGTCCGGAAGGCGGATTATCTGAACAGGAAATTCATCAAGCCAATGAAAACGGCTATTCGTCGGTGAGTCTTGGCCCTCGCATTCTGCGAACAGAAACCGCTGCGCTAACATCAGTTTCCATTTTGCAGTCTTTGCACGGCGATTTGTAACCAAGGAAAACTTGAGTTGTTGGCTTAATCAGGTTAAAAAAGACCTACAAATAAGAAAAATAATAAATACGTATTATGTATTTGGTACAACCGGCTCATCAATACGCTGCTGCTTCAGGTCGATTAAACCTGGAGCAGGTTTACAGTACTTGTCTTGAAAAAATTCTTGAAGGGGAACCTTTAGCCAAGGTGCTCGCTCTTTACCTGCACTTTTTAGAGCAGCATACCCCGGGACACCGGTTTGCCATACTTCAGCATATTCACCACAGTGCAACGCTACAACTCCTCACCGCGCACTCACTTCCAGAAGGTTTTTTAAAAACCGTTCGCCGGGTTCTCGTTGGTGACAAACATACTGCCTGTGGACAAGCCGCATCCACGCTAGCGCCCTATTTCATCGAAAATCTTGCTGCTTATCCGCACTGGCAGGATTTTTCTGAAGACATCGCCGCTGCCGATATTACCTGCTATTGGTCGTTCCCGCTGATAGATGATAACCGCTGTATTGGTACGTTGTTGATCACCGGCAGCGATAAACATTCGCCCGATCTTCCCACAGTAGCGCACTATCAAGCCGTGGCCGCCAATATCGTGAAAGTGTTTTCCTATTGCGAACAGCAACAGGGCAGAACCAGCGTAAACTGGACATTGCAAAAACAAGTGTCGCAATCGGAACAAGCCCTTCACAGTCTGCGTTCAGAGCACGACAAGCTGTTAGTTCGCCATCATCAAGCCGTAACGCAATTAGTGCATCAGCCATTGCCAAAAAGCTTTCACAGCATGGCCTGTGGGCTGATTGATGAAATCAACGCACAGCTGAATGTTGTGTATACCACACTCACATTTCAAAATGTGCTTACCGAACAAAATCGGCGCAATGTGAGTCTGAAGCAACTATCAAAAGAAGGGCTGAATCAGTTTCATAATTCAATCATTCGCTCGGGCTCTTCTGGCTTGGGCATGCTTGGTCAGGCCCGGGAACGAATTAGAGAGCTGGCTGACTATATTGAACTGATGACGGTGAATCCGGTTCAGGACTTTCCCGTATCGGCAACGGTGGGAGCAATTGCTGGCATTATTGCCGATTCTGTTCCCCACTTCGCACTTACCCCCTGTTTAAATATTGAAGCCGATTTTAGCTTTTCACTGCCAACAGGTTGCTTCACTCAGGTACTCAGCGAGCTACTCCTCAATGTTTATCAACATGCATATCCTAATGAGAACCATGGCAGAATGTGGGTTTCCGCAAGTACCCATAACGTGAATGGCACCAACACCATGCAACTGGTTATCGAAGATGAGGGACGGGGTATTCCACGAACTGTGCTGCAGAAACTCGCGGGTGCTAAATCCGTATCCCACAATGTCGATACTGATGCAGGTGGTCTTGATCGCTGCCAACGTCAGGTTAAATCCGGTCTCAATGGCACCATGCATGCACAGCATCGCCGTGGGGGCGGTTCCCGGGTTATCCTCATGCTTCCTTTTCAGAAGCGAGGCTAATTGCAACAACGCATTTCATGGCTTCAGCACAATATAACCCGCTAAAGGTGTTGATTTTCGTAATATCAGCGCCATAGTAGGATTATATCTTCCCGTTAGTTAAGAGTAGCAAACATGACCTATTCCGTCGGTTTCGTGATGGACCCTATTTCCTCGGTAAAACCTCATAAAGACACCAGCTTCGCAATGATGCTGGAAGCCCAGAAACGTGGCGCCACCATTTATTACATGGAACAGTCCGATATGTATCTGGACAACGGCAAGGCCATGGCTTCTGTTCGCAAGGTTACCGTGCGGGATCAAGCTACTGACTTCTACGATTTATCGCCACGGGAAACCATCACGTTGTCGGCCATTAACGTGCTGATGATGCGCAAAGATCCGCCCTTCGACAGCGAGTTTTTATATGCAACCCAAATGCTGTCGCTGGCAGAAGCAGAGGGCTCGCTGGTTGTTAACAACCCGCAGGCGTTGCGCGATTATAACGAAAAACTCTTTACCTCCTGGTTCCCGGATTTAATTCCAGCCACCCGCGTTACCCGCAATGCGCAATTGGTGCGCGATTTTCACGCCCAACATGAAGATATTATCTGTAAACCCCTCGATGGCATGGGCGGCGCATCGATTTTCCGGGTAAAACCTGACGGCAATAACCTGGGCGTCATTATCGAAACGCTCACGAAAAACGGCGCTCAGCAAATGATGGTACAAGAATACTTGCCAGCCATTAAAGAAGGCGACAAGCGGGTATTAATAGTGGATGGTGAAGTGATGCCATATTGCCTGGCTCGCTTACCAACCAAAGGCGAAACCCGTGGTAATCTGGCCGCAGGTGGCACTGGACGTCCTCAAGCTATTAGCGAATCTGATCGGGCACTGGCAGAAGCGATTGCGCCAGTTCTTAAGAAAAACCGTATATTATTTGTCGGCCTTGATGTAATTGGCGATCGTATTACCGAAATAAACATCACCAGCCCCACCTGTGTGCGGGAAATTGAAGCCCACTTCGATTTCAGTATCATGGGTAAACTGTTTGATGCCATCGAGAGTAAACTGGCAGTCTGAGGAGCGTTGAATGACTGAATTGAAATCCCTGCAAAATCACTTTTTAATCGCAATGCCGTCATTGGATGATCCGTATTTTTCGCGATCCATCACATATATCTGCGAACACAACAGTGAAGGCGCAATGGGTATTGTTATCAATCAGCCTTCTAACATGAACCTGAAAGAACTGCTCGAACAGACAGACAAAGACGGCACCTTCAACGACAGCATTGCTGAACAAATCATTCTGGCCGGTGGACCGGTGTCCCAGGAGCGAGGCTTTGTATTACACAGTGATGAAGGAGATTGGGGCTCTAGCCTGAAAATGGCGCCGGGTGTGGTGGTAACCACATCGAAAGACATTCTCTCAGCCATTGGTCATCAGCAAGGCCCAGAACATGCCCTTATTGCGCTTGGCTATGCGGGTTGGGAAGCCGGTCAGCTTGAGCAGGAAATGCAGGAAAATGCCTGGCTAATGGTAGAAGCCGACACCGATATTCTGTTCAATACCCCCATGCATCAAAGATGGCAATCGGCGGTGAAAAAGCTGGGTGTGGATGTTTGGCAACTTACCCCGCAGGTGGGCCACGCCTAAGATGAGCCGTTCCGTTTTAAGTTTTGATTTTGGTACCAAGAGTATCGGCGTTGCTGTAGGTCAGGAAATCACTGGCACCGCCTCTCCCCTTGCTGCATTAAAAGCCCGAGATGGCGTTCCCGACTGGGCGCTGGTGCAGAAGATCTATGACGAATGGCAACCTAACCTAGTGATAGTTGGCCTGCCGCTAAATATGGATGGCACCGAGCAGCCCGTCACCCAGCTAGCAAAGCGCTTTGCCAATCGACTTGAAGGCCGTTTCAACGTGAAAGTAGAAACCTGGGATGAGCGCCTGTCTACAGCCGATGCCAAAGCCATGTTATTCGAGCTCGGTGGCTTTAAAAAGCTGACTAAAGACAAGGTCGACAGCGTGTCTGCTTGTGTGATTTTTACCAGTTGGGCGGAGAATCAGTATTAGCTAACTGTCACCCAATGCCAGCTCATCGTGTACGGTCTGGCATTTCCAACATAAAGAAAACTGACCATCATTGGTTTCCCCACAGGCAGTGCACTGCCAGGTTCCAGAAAAATCAGCAGGACTCAGCGCTTCGACAATTTGTGTTGCTTTGGGTAACCACTGCTCATCGAGCAGCCATAATTCCATTTGCGTTTCCTGCCAGGGGAGCTCACCCACAGCGCCGCCCGCGTACTCATTCTTTACCAGATAAGGGATATTGGCGGCGTCCAACTCAGAGCGAACCTGCTGCACCAAAAACCGGTCGTCATCACTGAAAAGTTTCTGCATCGCCCCTCTTATTTTTCACTTAGTCCATATCGATTGAGACACCTGACAGCGAGCCCAGTTCAGATCCTTCGCTGCTGTCGAGTTTGATCATCAGGCGTAAATCATTGGGTGAGTCAGCGTGATGAATCGCTTGTTCATAACTAATACGATCTTCTTTATACAGATCATACAATGCCATATCAAAGGTACGCATGCCCATTTCGCGGCCTTTTTTCATCGCTTCTTTCACTTCACCGATGCGGTTTTTCTGAATGAGATCAGAAACCAGCGGTGAATTAAGCAAGATTTCGATGGCCGCTACCCGACCCTTTTCATCTTTCTTCGGCACCAGTTGTTGCGCCACAATCGCACGCAGGTTCAAGCTTAAATCAAACAACAGTTTGTTATGCATTTCCTTCGGCGCTAAGTGCATAATACGCTCGATGGCCTGGTTGGCGTTGTTGGCGTGAAGCGTTGCCACACACAAATGGCCGGTATCGGCAAACGACATGGCGTATTCCATGGTCTCCATGGAGCGAATTTCACCCAGCAAAATTACATCAGGCGCTTGTCGCAACGAACTTTTCAGCGCGTCATCAAAGCTCAGGGTATCAATGCCTACTTCACGCTGAGTGACCACACAAGAACCGTGTTTATGAATAAACTCAATGGGATCTTCAATGGTAAGAATATGCCCCTTGGTATTGTGATTTCGATGGTGAATGAGTGCAGCCAATGAGGTAGATTTACCGGTACCGGTTGCCCCTACCATCAACACCAGACCACGTTTACTCATGATGATGTCTTTTAGAATTGGCGGTAAACCTAGTTCGTCGGCGGTGGGAATTTCCGTCACAATTCGGCGGGCAACCATACCAATGGAGTCCCGTTGCCAGAACGCACTGCAACGAAAGCGTCCAATCTCTTTAATACCCACCGCAAAATTACTTTCTTTGTTTTCGCTCAGTTCTTTTATATAGCGTTCTTCCATTACGCTGTGTACCAGTTCCTTGGCTTGAAACTGTGTAAGCGGCTCGCTGCTTAAGTGCGTTAGCTGGCCGTCAATTTTTGCACTCACCGGAAACCCTACAGAAATAAAGATGTCCGATGCGCCGCGCTCGGTGGCAAGTTTAAAATAATCCGTTAATGTCACCCTGTTCTCCTTACATCATTTTGTTTTTATCAACGGACTTCGCAGCCGCGTCTTGATGTGAGATCACGCCGAGGGCAACCAGCTTCTGCAGCGCCTGATCCATGGTTTGCATACCATGTGCCTGGCCGGTCTGAATCACCGAATACATCTGTGGTACTTTATCTTCACGAATAAGGTTTCGAATGGCCGGAATCCCCACCATTATTTCGTGCGCCGCCACACGGCCGCCGCCCACTTTCTTCAGTAGGGTTTGAGAAATAACGGCGCGCAGTGATTCTGACAACATTGAACGAATCATGGCTTTTTCTTCTGCCGGGAATACATCGATAATACGGTCAATGGTTTTCGGGGCGGAGTTGGTGTGAAGCGTACCGAACACCAAGTGTCCAGTTTCCGCGGCGGTCATTGCCAGACGAATGGTTTCTAAATCACGAAGCTCGCCCACCAGTACCACATCCGGATCTTCACGTAGCGCTGAACGCAGTGCATTCGAGAAGCTATGTGTATCGCGATGCACTTCCCGCTGGTTCAATACGCTCATTTTATTTTCATGCACGAATTCGATAGGGTCTTCGATGGTAAGAATGTGGTCGCGTTTTGTGTTATTGATATGATCGATCATCGCAGCCAGCGTAGTACTTTTACCCGAACCGGTAGCGCCGGTTACCAGCACCAAACCCGTTGGCTGATCAATTAGATCACGGAAAATAGGTGGCGCGGCAATGTCATCCAGCGACAATACTTTACTGGGGATGGTACGTAAAACCGCAGCAGCGCCTCGGTTCTGCATAAAGGCATTAACACGGAATCGAGACAAATCTTTTACTTCAAAAGAAAAATCCACTTCCAGGTTTTCTTCATACTCTTTGCGCTGCTTGTCGTTCATGATTTCATAAATCAGCGCGTGAACCTGTTTGTGGTCAAGCTCAGGGATGTTCAGCTTACGCATTTCACCGTCAACACGGATAATAGGCGGCAACCCAGCCGATAAGTGCAAGTCAGAAGCTTTATTTTTAACACTGAAAGCTAAAAGTTCGGTAATATCCACAACCATGTCTCCAAACGCCGATTGATTAATGCAAACAATAGCAGAACGACTGAAATCCGCACGCTCGCGAATCGAACTAGCCACTGCAAGTGCGCATCGTCCTCCAAAATCCGTTGAATTACTAGCGGTAACCAAGACCAAACCGGTATCCGATATTGTCCAAGCGTATGAAGAAGGACAACGTTTGTTTGGCGAGAATTATGTGCAGGAAGGTGTTGAAAAGGTTCAGCAACTCAGTGAATACACCGATATTGAATGGCACATGATTGGCCCGTTACAATCGAATAAGACCAAAGTGGTTGCCGAACTCTTCGACTGGGTACAAACCATCGACCGCGAGAAAATCGCCCGCCGGTTAAACGACCAGCGCCCTTCATCGATGAAACCACTTAATGTGTTAATTCAGTTAAATATTGATGATGAAGACAGTAAATCAGGTATTCAGCCAGCTGAATTACCTGCGCTGATTGACACCATCCAAACTATGCCTAATCTGAAATTACGTGGATTAATGGCCATTCCAAAAGCCGCACCCGATGAACAGCAGCAGAACGCAACGTTAAGCGCGCTGGCGGATTTATTCCATCAATACCAGCAAAAGCTGAGCGAATTTGATACCCTGTCCGTAGGAATGAGCGGGGATATGGACGCCGCCATCGCCCACGGTTCTACCATGGTAAGAATTGGCAGCGCGATTTTTGGCGCCAGGAGCTAACCCTCCTGCCCCGCTATCTTGTAATTTGAAATGACAAAAAGGGTATTCATGCAACAAAAGAAATTGGCTTTTATTGGCGCAGGTAATATGACACGCAGCATCATCAGCGGGCTTATCCAGTCTGGTTATGACAAGGCAAATATCATCGCCAGTAATCCCTCTACGCCAAAACTCGATAAACTGAGTGAAGAATTCGGCATTCAGGTTACCCAGTCAAACGATGAGGCCTGCCAGTTTGCTGATGCCATTGTGCTGGCAGTGAAACCACAAATGATGGGTGACATGCTCGGCGCGCTGCAGGAAAACAACGACTTCGCTGGAAAGCTGTTTTTATCTATTGCCGCTGGCCTGCCGGTATCCCGTTTACAAGAAATGCTAGGCGGCGAGTATCCGGTGGTACGCGTAATGCCAAACACGCCAAGTTTGATTGGTAAAGGCATGACTGGTTTATACGCCGACGACACCGTGAGCAGTACCGACCGCGACTATGCCGATGACGTGATGAAAGCTGTCGGCGAAACCGTATGGGTTGAACAAGAAGACGGCATTAATGGCGTTATCGCCGCCGCAGGCAGCAGCCCGGCTTATTTCTTCCTGTTTTTACAGGCCATGCAAGAAGAAGCCATCAACATGGGCTTCGACGATAAAACCGCCCGTGAAATGGTGCAGCAGGCCATGCTTGGTGCCGCTGAAATGGTTTGTCACAATCCAGATATTGAATTAAGCGAGCTTCGGGCCCAAGTTACGTCTAAGGGCGGCACCACAGCAGCGGCCGTAAACAGCCTTCTCGACGAAGGCCTTAAAGAAACCGTAAGCAAAGCGATGCGCGCAGCGGTTTCACGGGCTGAAGAAATGGCTAAACAACTTTAAGTTTCACAGGAAAAACAGTTAATGAGCAACGCATCGGCCTTTCTTATTTCCACCCTTTTCGATTTGTATTTGATGGTGGTGATATTACGATTGTGGTTACAGCTGGTAAGAGCGGATTTTTATAATCCTGCCAGCCAGTTTATTGTTAAAGCGACCCACCCAATTGTGGGGCCAATGCGCCGGGTCATTCCGTCCATCGGCAATTTTGATACGGCGACGTTTGTATTAGCGCTGCTCGTAGCTGCGCTGAAGTTTGTGGTGTTAATCGCCATGTTCGGTGGTAATTACGATCCACTTTCTATTGTTATTCTGTCTGTGGTCACGGTAATCAATGAAACGTTCAGACTGATGTTCTGGGTACTGATCATTCGCGCTATTCTTAGCTGGGTATCTCAAGGTCAGAACCCCATTGAATACGTGATGTATCAGCTCACGGAGCCGTTCCTGGCCCCCATCAGAAAAATTATTCCGCCTATTGGTGGCTTGGATTTATCGGTGCTGGTTGCCATCCTGTTGCTGCAGTTTATTCAGATATTCCTCAGCAGTACCTTTGGAATTCATTAGTGATATGATTGAAAGGCAGCAGTACGCTGCCTTTTTTATTGCCAGGTCGTTTTTTAGCGCTAAGCTTTTTTAAAGGGTTATCAATAAGGACATCATGATGAATCAACGCCATATTGCTTATCTTCTTCCACTTGTTACTGCTTTCTTCCTGTTGTTAAGTGGTCAGGCAGCAGCCGAACAGAAAAAGCAGTTAGGCGATTGGGATGTCCATTACATCGTGGTAAACACCACCTTTTTCACCCCAGAGGTCGCACGTAGCTACGGCATTGTGCGCAGCAAATATAACGCGCTGGTAAATATTTCTGTACTCGACAAAGCCACGCAAGAAGCCCAGGTTGTCTCTGTTAGCGGTACCGCAACCAATTTACTTGGCACGAAAAAATCGCTCACATTTAAACGAGTGCAGGAAGAGGATGCGATTTATTATTTAGCCCCCCTGTCGTTTAACGACAGGGAAACCTTTCGGTTTAATATTGAAGTGCAACGGGGCAACGACACACAAACGCTGAAATTTCAGCAGGAAATGTTTGTGGAGTAGCAACTAATCTTACAATGCCGCAGGGTTCACGTTCGGCCTTTTACGTTTGGCAACGCAGGGAGCAATCATGAACAAACGTCTTATCTTTAGTGTTTTTCTGTTTATTTTCAGCTTTTCCTCATGGGGTTTTGACGGCAAAAAGCTCGACCAATTGCTTGAAACGCTCGCCGCTAACGACAAGCTGATGGTAAGTGTGGCGGTAACCGAACACGGCCAACCGATTTATCAAAAGGCAGTGGGGTTTGCCGATATTGAAGCGGATAAAAAGGCAGATATCCACACCCGCTACCGCATTGGCTCAATTACCAAGACCTTCACCGCCACGCTGATTTTTCAGCTTATAGAAGAAGGCAATCTCTCTCTCGACACGCCACTTGCAAACTTCTACCCGCAAATTAAAAACGCTGAAGACATCACCATTGCCATGATGCTGAGTCATCGTAGCGGCATTCATAATTACACAGATTTACCAAACTTCTTCGCCACCGCTCATGTGCCGAAGAGCAAGCAGGAAATGCTGAAACTTCTCGCATCGCTAGACAGTGATTTTACACCCGGCAGCAAAGCCAGCTATTCCAACTCAGCTTATATGCTGCTTGGTTTTATTATTGAAGACATCAGTGGGAATACCTACGCGGCGCGACTTCAGTCTCATATTCTGGACAAACTATCGCTGACTGAATCGTCTTTTGGTGATGTTGATAATGACGACCACAGGGCCCGCTCCCACATGTTCCAGCAGAGCACCTGGCAACGTGTCCCTGAAGCTGACCACTCAGTGGTTCTTGGCGCCGGCGCCATTATTTCTACTCCCACGGATGTCGCGAAGTTTCTCTCTGGTTTGTTCGCAGGTAAACTTATTTCCAGCGCATCGCTTTCAAAAATGAAAACCATTAAAGATGGATATGGTTCTGGCCTGGCCCGGTACCCGTTTAATGATAAAACCCTATATGGTCACGATGGCGCTATTGACGGATTCAGATCGTTTACTGCAACTCAGGAAGACGACGATGTTGCTGTTGCCGTTTTCACAAACGGCATTAATTATCCATTGAATGATATCAACATCGCTGTGTTTAGCAGTTACTATGGAAACGATTTCGATATTCCCGATTTTTCTCAGCAAGCGATTACCTTAACCACGTCCTCATTAAAACGTTTTGAAGGCGTATTCGCCTCTGATGCTTTACCGCTGAAAATCACTTTTTTCGTTAAAGATGCTCAACTGTATGCCCAGGCGACTGGCCAAGGCCCTCTTCCCCTGACGCCCTTTTCTCCTCACGAATTTCGTTTTGAGCCAGCACGTATCACAATCGTTTTCGATAGCAACGGATCTGGCATTGATGTGGACCGCTTCACGCTCCACCAGGGTGGCGGTAAATTTCCGTTTGTTCGTGAATAGTCATAAAGGCCGGTCTAAAAAAGGCCTGCATAATCGCAGGCCTCGGTAAGTTGTTTATCAGATCTAATTATTCAATCTGACCGCGCAGCTCGCCGTCAGGATTGGCTGGCGTATGCACGTTCACATAGTGGCCACCTGAAATCAGCACGTTGTAAATATCCATATCGATCATGGTATTTGCTGGAGTCATCCACATACCCATATCATCCATAGACTGTTCCAGACCCACTAGCACATCGCCATTTTCTCCCGCAGCACCGGTATGAATGTGTGCCATAGTGGCATCGTCCACGCCTTCGGTATGGGCCACGAGGCTCAGGTCATAGGTCATGCTGTTCACCAGCGCATAGCCATTGCCCGTTGCCGTGGTCGTTACCGCAGGAACTTGTTGGTCACCGGTTAATGGGAAGGTTACCAGGGTGTATTCCGGTGTCAGGATTTGGCCGCGGATTTCGCCGCCCATGTTTGCTGGCGTATGCACGTTCACGTAGTGTCCGCCTGAAGCCAATACCGCCAGGATATCCGCATCAATCATGGTTTCAGCAGGCGTCATCCACACGCCCATATCATCGGCAGACTGCTCTAGCGCGACAAGTACGTCGCCATTCATGCCAATGTTACCTGTGTGAATATGTGCACCTGTTGCGTCATCCACGCCTTCTGTATCGACAACCAACTCCAGCGCGTAGGTTGATGTATTCACAAGTGCATAGCCGTGACCCATTGCCATGGTGTCGACCACAGGCACTTCTTGCTCGCCATCTAACATAAAGGTCGCGAGAACATAATCATCAGTCAGGATCTGCCCGCGAAGCTCACCACCGGCATTATCGTTGGTGTGAACATTCACATAATGACCGCCGGAAGCCAGCACGTTGAAAGTCTCTTCGTCGATCATCGCATTTTCTGGCGTCATCCAGGTACCGGCATCATTACCCGATTGCTCAAGCGCGACCAGCACGTCACCATTCATACCCACTCGACCGGTGTGAATGTGTGCCATGGTGGCATCGTCTACACCTTCGGTAACGACTTTGAGTTCTAAGCCGTAATCATCGGTGTTAACCAGCGCATAACCACTGCCGTAGGCGTCTGTCATTACAGCAGGAACTTCCTGCGCGCCAGATAAGGCAAATGTCGCTAAAGCATAATTTTCAGTCAGTATTTGCCCTCGAATTTCACCACTTGGGAAGTCAGGAGAATGCACGTTGACATAATGCCCGCCGGATACCAGCACCGCGAGGATGTCTTCGTCAATCATGGTGCCTTCGGGCGTCATCCACATTGTCATGTCATCCATTGACTGTTCAAGGGCAACTAAGACATCACCATTGGTACCAATGCGTCCCGTATGAATGTGCGCAGCGCTGGCGTCATCTAAATCTTCGGTATAAACGACCAGGTCAAGGTCGTAGGTGGTGGTTGAAACCAAGGCATAACCGTAGCCATCAGCCATGGTAGATACCGCTGGTACCTCCTGCTTTCCACTCATTTTGAAAGTAACGATAGCCATATCATTTGATACGATTTGGCCGCGAACTTCTCCGTTTTCAAAGGTTTCTGTATGAACATTGATGTACCAGTCGCCGTCTGCCAGATCTTCGATCAGCTCGCTGGTAACGTCGGTTTCAGCAAGGGTGTAAGCGTCGTCGCCATCCATTTCAAAACCAAAAGCCACATCGCCATTCATCCCAATATCGCCATCGTGAATGTGCACAGCCGTCACACCATCCACACCACTGATATCCACAGAAGCACGAATTTGCATGAGGTTTTCATCGACCTCTACGGTCGCTGTCGCCATTTGCATGGAACCCGTCATTGGTACCGACTGCATGCCGTTTAAATCGATATTGTATGTGGTGGTAGCCGTGAAGGTTGGCTCTACAGGTGTTTCAATAGGATCGTCATCATTGTCGCTGCCGCATGCTGATAGCATCACTGCGCTGCCCATGATCGCTAGCTTGTATAATTTCATGAATCTCTCCGTCTGGTAAAACAAAATTAACAATCTTTTAACGCAATCTGGACCATAAAGTTTATTTATTCACTTAAATAACCTTAAAATTTTCATTAACAATTATTAATACCTAAACAAGTTTATGATTCCCGTCGCTTTATCCGATTTGTTCAAATTGATAGAGGTAATTACCCGTTGATTATTTCTTCAATCGTGTTTTTACGAGCACGAAACAGCTTTATTCAACCTGTTTCAGGTGCTTTATCGTAATAGAAATAAGTCAAACACATGAGAGGAAGTCATGCCTGAAGGGCCGGAAATTCGCCAAAGCCGGGATGCGTTGGCAAAAGTGCTAAAGGGGAAGAAGCTGAGCAAAATTATTATTGGCCTGGAATCACTGAAAGCCAGTCAGCCAATGATTGCAGGGCAAACAGTATTGGACGTGGACTGTAAAGGCAAAGCCATGCTTATCCATCTTGGCAATGGCAAAACAATTTATTCTCACAATCAACTTTATGGAAAGTGGGTGATCATCAACGGCGAAGAGCTACCAGAGTCGAACCGTTCTCTGCGCTTAGGGTTATTTACTGACAAACAAAGCGCCTTGCTTTATAGCGCTTCTGATATCGAGTTGTGGGATACCGTTAGTCTGAGTGAACATCCGTTTCTCAGCAAAATCGGTCCGGATATTCTGTCTTCAGACACCAGCGCTGACGTTGTTTTGCATCGACTGCAATTAAATCAGTTTCGACGGAGATCCCTTGCAGCACTTTATCTCGACCAACATTTTATAGCTGGGCTCGGTAATTATCTGCGTAGCGAAATTCTGTTCTATGCGGGTTGCGATGCTACCGCCCGACCCATGGATTACGACGACTGCAGGCTGAAAAAGCTGGCTGAGCAAACCGTTGATGTGGCTTTGCGCTCCTATAAAACCTTTGGCTATACTGTACCGGATAAAGCATACCGCCGCGCAATAAAAGAAAAAGCGGATTACGACAGTACGCGTTTTATGGTGTTTGATCGTGAGGGAGAGCCCTGTCGCGTTTGCGGGACGTTAATTCGCAAAAAGACGCTTTCTGGCAGACGGCTTTATGAGTGTCCGAAATGTCAGCCTGCAGCGGAGTAATCACGCAGGCTGATAGTTCATAGCGATTTTCTTAATCTGTCGGCAAATAGCTGGTCTCATTTTTCCAGGCAGCTTCATATGATGGTCTGCCCAGCACCCGTTCAGCATAAGCTTTCACGTTATCGTAAGTGAAGTCGAGCTTGTTGCCCTTGGCCCAAGAGAGAATATGACCCGCGACAATATCAACACCGGTAAACATATGACCGGTCAGGTAGTCCTGATCGCCTAACAACTCGGCAAAGGTTTTCAGTGCCACTGAGAATTCAAATTTTGACACGTCCTGCATTTTCTCGATGCGGTATTGTTCCGGTAAAGCAAAATCGTGCTTCACCATGGTCCACAGAGGCTGCTCGAGTTCGGTAACCAGAAACATCATCGCCTGTTCATAGAGCATGCGCGGGGTACTGCCCAGTGTCGGCATAAATTCTTGGTAACCGTGCTTGTCCATCAACCAGGTAACGGTAGCGGCTGACTCACTCATTGGCCCGTTTTCTGTTAGCAGAGTTGGAATTTTCCCGGCAGGGTTTAACGCCAGAAAATCCACACTTTTGTGCTCGCCTTTTCTGAGATTAATCAGTTTGTATTCGTAGGGTAAACCCAACTCTTCCAGTGCCCAAGCCACACGCACTGAGCGAGTGCGCGGAAATCCATAAAGTGTATACATTGCCATTTCTCCTGATGGGTCTGTTGATCTGCCTCTTATTGAGGCAGCATTAACTCTACTTAGCATAAGCCATTACAGGTTATCACCGCAATTCACCACTCTGGGTAGCAAGTTTGATTTTCAAAAAATAGCTCTGCAGGAAAAAAATTAAAAAAATTTGTCAGGATTACTGAATCGTCATCGTCTATGGGGATATCGAAAACATAAAGCTTGTTGGAGGGCAGTGTGTATCTAACAAGGAATGTAACTTTAATGAGGGATTACCCATGACAACTTCCGTAATGCAACAGCAATCCACAACCACTTCCAGCAATACAGACAAGGCCGCGTTTACTTATGCTACCGGTTGGCAATGGTTAAAAGAGGGCTTTGCGCTGCTACGTAAATCACCAGTAAAAATTATCCTCTTCGCGTTGTTACCCATGCTGCTTAGCGGGTTCATCCAGTTGCTACCGGCTCCATACAGTATCATCACGTCGAAATGGTTTGGAGCAGCGGCAGTAGCCCTACTTTGGCCACTTTTACATCATATCAATCTCACGGGGCAGTTTTCTTTTAAATCGGCGTTCTCTTCCGGCAACTGGTTATCTGTAGCGTTATTTGGCTTAACGGGTATTGCTATGGCAGCCATGCAATTTGGCGTAGCCATGTTAGTGATTGGGCCTGATGCTGTAGACCTCTTACTGCACATGAAACAAACCGAGGTTGCACGTTGGCAGCTCGGACTCGTATTTGCTTCCGCAATGCCTCTGATGCTACTGTTATCTTTTGCACCAGCAAGAATACTATTGGAAAATCAGCGTGTTATGAAAGCTATTTCAGAAAGCATTCACTTTTTAACCAAGGCATGGAAACCATTTCTGATCATCGGTATTGGCTATGCGCTTATCTTATTTGCCGCGCCGTACATTATCCTCTCTGTCATCATTTTCGGCCCATTGATGAGTTGTGCTCTATACGCTGGCTACACGCACCTCACAGCACCTAGTAAGTAACAAACCTTGAAAGCGCCCCATATCACACGCCTGCTGAGAGACTTCGCGCCATTAATTGCGCGGGTCGCGGCAACTTACGAGAAAGACACGGCATTACAAGAAGATCTTATTCAAGATATTTCTCTGTTGGTATGGCGGGCGCTGGATAGCACCGAAAGTAACGAAAATCAGTTTCGGGAAGAATCCACTCTGAAAACCTACATCGCAAGAATTGCTCACAACCGGGCCGTCGACCATGTCATCAAGGAACAGCGCAGGTATGCAACGAGTGAGGAATATGATGAATCGTCTGACACTTTTTCTACGCCAGCCAATAGCCATGAACAGGTTTTGGATCTCATGAGCGGACTTCACAAACTGAAAATCAATTATCGTCAGGTCATTGCACTACAACTTGAAGGCTTCTCATACCCAGAAATTGCCACGACACTAGGGCTCAGCGAAGATGCCGTAGCGCAGCGCGCCAGCAGAGCTAAGCAGCAACTAGCAAAGCTGATGAACAGGAACTGATAAATGGACCCACAAATTGAACAATGGCAGCAGGCATTTAAAGCGAACACGCCAAAGGTTGATACCGAGGCGTTGATTCAAAGAACCCGCCGTGCCAGACAAAAAATGAAGTGGAAAGCGTTTGCCGATGTTGCCGGCGCTGTGGCAGTGACACTATTCGTTCTGTATACCCTGATATTTGACGTACAAAGTACCGGCCAATTTACTTTAATTGCCTGTTTACTGCCGGTTCCGCTAGCTTTTACAGTATGGTCGTTCCGCCTGCGCCACAAACAATGGACGATGCAAACGGCAGATGTTTTCAGCATGCTGAACTTTGAAAAAAACGCGCTGCATAAGCAAGTTCATTACTGGAAAGTCAGCTTTATTGCCTGTGCTGTGATGTGGCTGGGATTATTGCTTCTGGCAATCATCAATATCACGCTTTATGCCACCTGGACATTGTGGCTTACCCAACTGCTCGCGAATGCAGTAGTGGTGCTTGGTGCAGGATGGCGTTATCGCTATTTGAAAAAGGCGCTTCCGGACAAATTGGAACGTATAGAAGAGGTTAGCTAATCGACGAATGGCAGATATGATATCTGGAACGAAGTTACAGCTAACCTGAAGCGTATTGATGAAGCCTATTCGGCTTCATCGCGCAGAAAAACTAAATCCGTATCGCTGCTTTGTTCTTCTGAAAAGTAGTACCCTGCCACATTAAACGCCTTCAAACCTGCGACATTCTCAACCTGATTTTCAATGATGTAGCGCGCCATGAGACCACGGGCTTTCTTGGCGAAGAAACTGATAATCTTATACTGACCGTTCTTTAAATCTTTAAAATGCGGCGTGACAATCATGCCGTCTAAGGATTTTGCCTTCACCGACTTAAAATACTCATTGGATGCTAAATTTACCAGCACGTTGTCACCTTGTGCTTCAAGGGCTTTATTCAATGCAGTGGTAATGTCTGAACCCCAGTATTCATAAAGGTTTTTACCTTTGGGATTTTCCAGCTTTGTGCCCATTTCCAACCGGTATGGCTGCATTAAATCCATCGGTTTTAGCAAGCCGTAAAGCCCAGACAAAATACGCAGATGAGCTTGCGCATATTCCACGTCTTTATCTTTTAAAGAGTAAGCATCTAGCCCGGTGTATACATCGCCGTTGAACGCATAAAGCGCTTGTCGCGCATTGTCCTTGGTGAACGGAGTACTGAAAGAATCGAAGCGGTTTGCATTCAGCGTCGCCAGTTTGTCACTGATTTTCATAAGTGAAGATAAATCAGCCGGTGTTAATTTCTTACAGGTTTCAGCTAATTTTTCTGCCGAAGACAACATCTCTGGCTGCGTATAGGTTTCCACCGGAACCGGCGATTCGAAGTCGAGATTTTTCGCCGGTGATACCACTACTAACATTCTATTTCCTCTTTAATTCAATTCGTCCGCACCGCTGTATTGTCACCGGTTAGGCATGCCACAAAGGTTACCACAAAATACGGCTCCATCGGTGAACCGGTTTACTGTGTTAACGTAATTACCATTCTTCGTTTTAGCCGTACATTTTCATCCATTACGGTGTTATTTATAGCGCCAGTCTGTTATAAATTTACTAAATTCGATCTGGTTTAATCTTCCGGACATACAAACTCTACATTTGGGTTGATTTAGTTATTCACAACCCCAGAATTCTACCAGCGGGTTTGCACAACGCAGCCGGCTGTTCGTTTTATTTAAAACATCTATTCAGAGAGCAATGATGAGCAATCAATTAGACGCGCTGCGCGAAATTACCACGGTTGTTGCCGATACAGGTGACATTGAAGCGATCAAAAAATACGAGCCGGTAGACGCTACCACCAACCCTTCACTGCTGCTTAAAGCGGCGGGTATTCCAGAGTACGCTGGTTATATCGACGATGCGGTAGCCTGGGCGAAACTGCAATCTCAAGATCCTGCGCAACAATTAACTGATGCGTCTGACAAACTGGCCGTCACCATTGGTAAAGAAATTTCAGGTGTTATTCCAGGTCGCATTTCTACAGAAGTTGATGCACGTTTGTCTTTCGACACCGGCGCCACCATCGCCAAGGCTGAGCGCCTGGTTGAGCTGTACAACGATGAAGGCATCGACAAATCTAAAATCCTGATTAAAATCGCCTCTACCTGGGAAGGTATCAAGGCCGCTGAAATTCTTGAGCAGAAAGGTATTCAGTGTAACCTGACACTACTGTTCAGCTTTGCCCAAGCCCGTGCTTGTGCCGAGGCAGGTGTGTACCTGATTTCCCCGTTTGTAGGCCGTATTCTCGACTGGTACAAAGCCAACACAGACAAGAAAGAATACACCGCAGACGAAGATCCTGGTGTAGTTTCCGTAACCCGCATTTACAACTACTACAAAGAGCATGGTTACAGCACCGTGGTGATGGGTGCGAGTTTCCGTAACATCGGTGAAATTCAGGCTCTGGCCGGCTGCGACCGTTTAACTATCAGCCCGAATCTGCTGGAAGAACTGAAAAACAACACTGACGAACTGCCAGTGAAACTGAAAGATAATGGCGCAACCGCTACACCAGGCGCGAAACTTGACGAAGTTGGTTTCCGTTGGGACATGAACGAAGACGCCATGGCAACCCAGAAACTGGCTGAAGGTATCCGTAATTTTGCGGCAGACCAGGAAAAACTGGAGACCATGCTGAAAGAAAAGCTTGGTCAGTAATTGCCTTGGAGGCCTGTTAATCGAGTAACAGGCCTTTTTACTATTCGGAATTGGAAATACGATGACAGATTTTACTCAACAGCCAGCCTGGGAGAAGCTTTCTGGACTGGCTAAAAGCATCAGCGACACGCACATGCGTGACTGGTTTAATAGCGACCCATCACGGGCAGATAAAATGCAGGTTGAAGCCTGCGGCCTGTTTGTTGACTACTCAAAGAACCGCGTGACGGATGAAGTGCTAAGCGAACTATTCACTCTGGCAAAGGCCCAGGGCGTAGAAGCCCACCGTGAGGCAATGTTTAGCGGTGAAGCCATTAACAGTACCGAAGGCCGTGCCGTGTTGCATACCGCTTTACGTAACTTTAGTGGCAAGCCAGTCGTGGTTGATGGCGAAGATGTGATGCCTGAAGTTCTGGCAACATTGGATAAAATTGAAGCCTTCACAGCCTCTATTCATTCGGGCGAGCATAAGGGTTATACCGGGAAAGCCATTAAGCAAATCGTTGCCATTGGCATAGGCGGCTCATTCCTTGGCCCCAAAATCATGACCGAGGCACTCAAGCCGTATACGTGTGACGCGGTGAAAGTGCACTTTGTTGCCAACGTTGATGGCTGTCACATTCACGATGTGCTTGCCAGTGTCGATCACGAAGAAACCCTCGTCGTGATGTCTTCTAAGTCATTCTCGACGCAGGAAACCTTGCAAAATACGTTAACTGCCAAAGCCTGGTTCTTAGGTGAAGGTGGTAAGCAAGAAGATATCGCGAAACATTTCGTTGCGGTGTCCTCTAATGTTAAAGCCGCGACAGAATTTGGTATTGCCGAAGAAAATATCTTCCCAATGTGGGATTGGGTAGGTGGTCGTTATTCACTTTGGTCTGCTATTGGTTTGCCTATCTCACTGGCACTGGGTTTTGAAAACTTCAAAGGCCTGCTGGAAGGTGCACACGAAATGGACAAACATTTCTGCACTGCACCATTCGAGAGCAACTTACCGGTTATCCTGGCGGTGCTTGGCGTGTGGTATCGCAATTTCTTCGATGCACAATCTCATGTAATGCTGCCCTACTATCATTACTTGCGCGGCTTGCCTGCATATGTGCAGCAGCTCGATATGGAAAGTAATGGTAAGCAGGTCACACTAGAAGGTAACGTTGTTGACTGGCAAACCGGTCCGATTATCTGGGGTAGCGAAGGCACCAATGGCCAGCACAGCTTCCACCAGCTCATCCACCAGGGCACCTCTGTGATCCCCGCAGACTTTATGCTGCCGCTGAATGTACCGAATCAGAACGACACGCATCATGCTATGTTGGCGTCTAACTGCTTCGGTCAAACTCAGGCACTGATGCAAGGTAAAACCTTTGATGAGTGTTTCGCCGATTTAGAAGGCAAAGGGCTTTCAGAAGAAGCGCGCAGCGCACTGGCACAACACAAAACCATGCCGGGCAACAAACCGAGCAACACTATTTTGTTTGAAAAGCTCGATCCGCAAACACTTGGCGCACTCGTTGCAATGTATGAGCATAAGGTATTTGTCCAGGGCGTTATCTGGCAGGTGAACTCCTTTGACCAATGGGGCGTTGAGCTTGGCAAAGTACTCGGTAATCAGGTACTTGCTGGCATCCAGGGTGAAGTAGAAAGCGATACGTTTGATGCATCAACCCAGCAACTTATTAGTCGATTCAGAAACGCCAATGCACCAACTTAAGGAAAGTTAAGCTGGGTTAAACCAGACATGGTGCATCTGACAAACGGCCGGTTTTTACTGGCCGTTTTCATTGGGCAAATCCACACGATGTCATATAACCGTCACAATTTGTTAATAAAAAGTAAACTTTTTCATTTTATTATCGTGTCGACTGTGATACAAAAGTAGTCAGAAGGATGAAAAAACATTCAATTCTGGCACTGATGTTAGTGGTGTATAAAAGGAGATCCCAGTGGATAAGTCAGATCTGTTTGCAATGTTAAATATTGAAGAAACTCCGGCTAAAACTAAAAGCAAGAAAAGAAAGTGGAGAGAAATCGAAGCTCTGCAGGACCGATTCAAACTGGAAAAGGAACTGGCAGAAATCGATTACGGGTTTGAGTACGAACTGGAAACCATGGAAAGATAAAACGAAAACGGCCACCTGGAAACAGGTGGCCGTTTTGCTTTATTAGACCAGGGTAGAGGTTTAGTTAAACCTGCCATGTTATGGGTGTTTTCTGGTGTTGCTTTAGCCACGTATTTGCCTGGCTAAAATGCTGACACCCGAAAAAGCCACGACGAGCGGAAAGTGGTGACGGATGCGGTGATGTCAGTACCAGATGGCGCTGACTGTCGATATTCGCCCCTTTTTTCTGCGCGTGGCTGCCCCACAAAAGAAATACCACGCCGTCGGTGTGATGATTTACTGCGTCTATAACGGCATCAGTAAATGTCTCCCAACCGAATTTGGCGTGACTGTTTGCATTCGCCTCTTCCACGGTAAGCACCGTGTTAAGAAGCAACACACCCTGCTCTGCCCAGCTTGTCAGATTTCCATGCTGCGGGATGCTGAATCCGTCGATATCAGTCGCCAGCTCTTTGTAGATATTCCGCAATGAAGGCGGAATTTTAACGCCGTCCTGTACCGAGAAACTCAGACCATGTGCCTGACCGGCACCGTGGTAAGGATCTTGCCCCAAGATCACCACTTTCACGTCATCCAGCGGTGTCATGGCAAAGGCATTGAATACATCTTGCTCGGGTGGATAAACCGTTTTCTCCTGCCGGGCCTTATCCACCTTCGCCATCAGTTCGACAAAGTAAGGCTTAGCCTTTTCGGGGCTAAGCACTTCGTGCCATGAACTCATTTTAAAATAGAGAACATGTGCGCTTTCAGCGCCTCGTAGTCAGCAGGTAGTGGCACCGCCTGACTTTCTTTGCTTGAGCAGTCTACCAGTGCCTGAGGCAGGCTTAACGGTGAACCCAGAACGTTTTCCACGGTTTCGCGAAATTTAGCCGGGTGCGCGGTTCCCAGGAACACGCCATATTCACTGTCACTCAGATCGTGGCTTACAGCACGATAAGCGATAGCGGCATGTGGTTCGCTGGTGTAACCCTGCTGCGCCAACTGACGCATGGCAATTTGCGTGTATTCTTCATCAACACATTCGCCGCGCAGGCAGTCTTTATCCAGGTATCCGCGCTCAATAAGCGCTTCAATACGTGGCCAGTTGTTTGGCTGGCTAACGTCCATGGCGTTAGACATGGTTGCGACGGTAGGATTTGGCGCCCACTCACCGGTTTTCAGGTAACGGGGAACCGTATCATTGAGGTTTGTTGCAGCCACAAAACGCTTAATTGGCAGACCCATAGACTTGGCAATCATACCCGCTGTCAGGTTACCAAAGTTGCCGCTAGGTACGGAGAATACCAGCTCTTCACGCTGCTCAGGCGTTAATTGGCTTACGGCTTCAAAGTAGTAGCAAACCTGTGCCAGCAGACGGCTGATATTGATTGAGTTGGCAGAGTTAAGGTGCAGACCTTCGCGTACATCCGGATCGTCAAACGCGTTTTTAACCATCGCCTGACAGGCATCGAAATCACTCTCGATAGCAACCGTATGAATGTTATCACCCAACGTAGTAAACAGTTTTTCCTGCAACTGACTGATTTTACCTTTCGGGAACAGGATGACCACGTTGATGTTAGGAATACCGTGGAAAGCATGGGCAACCGCTGCACCCGTGTCACCCGAGGTTGCAGTAAGGATAGTAATTGGCTCGCCATTACTGATACGAGACAACACTTGTGCCATGAAACGGCCACCAAAATCTTTAAACGCCAGTGTCGGGCCGTGGAACAATTCCAGCGTTGCCACTTTATCGTTTACACTGACAACCGGGGCCGGAAACGTGAAAGCCGCTTCAACGATTTCCTGCAGCGTGCCCTCGCCCAGCTCATCGCCGATAAGGGAAGTGAGCACTTCAACGCTGCGCTCTACAAACGGTTTTTCCAGCAGTGCGTCAATGTTTTCCAGTTTAGGAATGCTGGTAGGAAAATACAGGCCCTGATTCTGACCCAGACCACGTTTTACAGCTTCAGAAAATGATGCTGTATCAGATGCTACTTTTAAATTTACTAATTCCACTTGGGATACCTTTATTCTTTCACTTGCTGTTCTACCGCGCCTTTATCAGGAATGCGGCAAACGTGGCTGAAGCCATCTTCGTTTTGTACATAATTAGCCTGAAGCCACTCGCGAATTGCCTCAGCTTTATCTGCGTCGTCACACACGGCAAACACGGTAGGACCAGAGCCAGAAATACCAAATGCCAGGCCGCCGTTTTCCATGCTGAACGCACGGGCATCATCAAACCCCGGCAGTAACGATTTACGATAGGGTTCTGCAATAACATCCTGCATTACGCTGGCAGCTAAATCGGTATCGCCAGCATGCAAGGCATGCACAAACACACCCAACTGACGACCAAAGGTTAACGTATCAGCCATGGCCACTTCTTTTGGCAGAATATTTCGGGCTGCCGACGTAGACACACTAATTCCAGAGTAACATACCACCCAATACCAGCTTTTCACGGTTGGCAACTGTACGGTAACTTTCGCATCATTGCCGGTCATCAGCGTTAAGCCGCCTAAATAGCATGGCGCCACATTGTCATAGTGAATACTGCCGCTGATCTGCCCTTCCAGTTCGCCCATCATCAACAGTAGCCCGTTTTCATCAAACGGGTAGTCGAAATGTGCGTTCAATGCATGGAAAGCAGCAACAATGGAACTGGCACTGGAGCCGAGTCCACTGCCGATAGGAAGGTTTTTATGTAGCGTCATCGCCACATGATGGGTTTCTTCGCCCGCTTTCACCATTTCTTCAAAGAAATGTGCGTAGCAAAGTGTCACGATATTATTGTCAGCACCTGGCGGTAATTTGTGGGCAAAAGCGCCGGTACAAGTCAGCCTGAATTCGGCAGCATCGCTGACTTCCACCACATCGCCAAGTTCTGTGCCGTCCACAGGTGCCAGCGCGGCACCCAGAACGTCAAAACCCAGACTAACATTGCCAATTGAGGCAGGCGCGTAAGCGCGGGTTGTTTTCATACTACTATCCTTTAATTACAGCGCCATTTGTTTCCACGGCATGGTACGCAGGATATCTGCAAATACCCCCGCCGCTGTTACCGTACCACCGGCACCATAACCACGAATTACATAAGGAATTGGCTGATAATAATCACTGCTAATAGCCAGCGCGTTCTCGCCGTCTTTCACTGCCGCCAATGGATGAGACAATGGTACCGCCTGAATGGTTACTCGGCACTTGTCACCATTGATGCTACCGATATAGCGAAGCACGCTATCATCTGCTTTGGCGGCATCAACACGCTTTCCGAACTCCGCATCCAATTCTGGTAACTGCTGCATGAACTCATCAATAGAGGCGCCCTCAGCAAAACCCGCAGGCAGTACAGATTCAATTTCGATATCTGACAACTCAAGCGCAAGACCAGCTTCACGAGCCATAATAAGCAGTTTACGGGCAACGTCCATACCACTTAAGTCGTCACGTGGGTCTGGCTCAGTGTAACCATTCGATTTCGCTGCCGTGGTGGCTTCAGACAGGCTCATGCCTTCTTCCAGCTTTCCGAATACATACGACAAGCTACCAGACAAAATACCTTCAAACTGGTGCAGTACGTCACCGGCTGCAAACAGTTTTTGCAGGTTATCGATAACCGGCAAACCGGCACCTACCGTTGTTTCATACAGGTACTGACGGTTGGTGTTCTGTGCCGTGCGACGCAGCTTTTTATAGTAAGCCATGGTGTCGGTGTTGGCTTTCTTGTTTGGTGTCACCACGTGGAAGCCCTGCTCCATCATGTCGACATACTGTGTTGCCACTGCTTCATGACTGGTACAGTCAACAATCACTGGGTTTACCAGGCTGTTATCGTTAGCAAACTGGTGCAGACGGTCTACGCTCAGCGTTTCGGATGACTCAGCCAGCAGTGATTTCCAGTCGCAAGCCACATCAATGCCGTTGCTGTCGAGCAGCAATTTACGGCTGTTAGCAATACCGTACACGCGCAGTTGAATGTTACGTTTAAGCAACGCGGGTTGCTGACGGGCGATCTGACCCAGTAACTCTGTACCCACATTACCGCAGCCAACCAGGAATACGTCGATGGTGTGACGATCTGAGAAGAAATTCTGGTGGATCACGCGAACGGCTTTTTTCGCCTTTTTCGCTTCGATCACGGTGGAAATAGAACGTTCAGACGAGCCCTGCGCGATAGCAACGTTATTTACCCGAGCCTGCGACAACGCAGCGAAGAAGCGGGCCGCCAAACCTTTGGTGTGGCGCATACCGTCGCCCACGAGCGTAACAATGGCCAGGTCGTGACGGACTTCAATTTGATCAAGCAGCTGGTTTTGTAGCTCAAGAGTAAAGGCATCTTCCAGCAGGTGCTGGGCACGTACGGCATCTTTTTCCTGGATACAGAAGCTAATGCTGTACTCAGAGCTGGACTGCGTGATGAGACTAATGGAAATATTCGCATTGCTCATTACTTCAAATACGCGACTCGCCATGCCAACCATGCCCTTCAAGCCAGGGCCAGCTACATTAAACATGGTCACATTATCAAGCTGGGAAATACCTTTTACGGAGGTCCAGATTTCACTTTTTTCATTGCTGATGAGCGTACCCGGTGCCGCTGGGTTTAAAGTATTTTTGATAAGACAAGGAATGTGGTGCTGAGCGATGGGGCCAATGGTCTTAGGATGCAGTACTTTCGCGCCGAAGTAAGACAGTTCCATGGCTTCCTGATACGTCAATTTATCAAGCAGTACCGCGCCTTCAACCTGATTCGGATCGGCGTTATATACGCCGTCTACGTCAGTCCAGATTTCGCAGCACGATGCATCGATACACGCTGCCAAAATCGCTGCAGAATAGTCAGAACCGTTACGGCCCAGCGTTACTTTTTCGCGATCATCATTGGCTGCAACAAACCCTGGCATAACCAGGAACACGCTACCGTCGCTAACCACTTCACTAAAGCGGGCCTTACTTAATGCCACATCGGCGATGCTGTCAAGGTACTCGCCATTTGCCAGTACGTAATCAACCGGGTCGATAAGCTGATTGGCTACACCTTTGCTTTCAAGAATACCCCCAAACATAGACACACTGATGTATTCGCCAAGGCTGAGAATTTCTGCCGCCACTGAATCTGGCGCAGTCCCCAGTAAACGAATACCTTCAAGTTGCTGTTTTAAGATGCCTAAACGGCTGGCAATAAAAGTAGAAACCTTTTCAAAAGGGAAACCAGTAAGGGTTTCATCGAGTTCTTTAGCGATACCGTTTACCAGCTCATCCAGCTTGGTGAACAACGGGTTGAAATCTTCGCCGGCAGCGGCCTGATCGCAAAGCAGCGACAGCGCGTTAGTGACGCCCTTCGGGGCAGAGAGCACTACGGCTGCGCCCTCGGTTTGGTGGGCGGTCATACAAATCTCGGTAACGCGAAGATAACGTTTTGCGTCGGCCAGAGAAGATCCACCAAACTTTAAGACTTTCATGTAATGCTCCTTTCGGTTTTATTTTGCTACATCAACGCTTAATTGCGTAAAAAAAAACCCGCTCCTTGTTGGGGGGCGGGCTTTCGATGTCTGTTTGCTTATGCGCACTAGCCAGCGACCGCCCTCAACGAGGTGGTAATAATCATCATGCCGGTGGTGCTAATAATTGTTTTCATAGCGACAATTTGCCGTATAGACGTCTAACTGTCAACCGCGATTTTGCTTTTTCTGGGTAAAACACCGCCAAATCAGAAAATTTAGTCCTAATAAGCGCGCAAAACTGACATGCCATATTGCAATATGGCAAAACAATCATCCTAAGCAAACCTCACTCACCGGGAAGTTTTTGCTTTGCGTGCCGGTAAATTTTGCCCGTAACAATATTCCCATCAGCTTCCTCCCAATCGACACATTCACAGCTACTCTAAAAAAGTAAAACAAAATCAGTTGGTTTCACGCCGTAATTAAAAGCCTATCAATAAAACACAAACGCCATTTTGCGGCATCTTCTTTGCTCTGCGAGTGATAGTAGTTAATCACTTCCTTTATTACCTTCTTTTCGGAGCCTATCGATGTCTTCATTTAACGGATTACTCGGCGTTTCACCTGTAACGAAAGGCTACCAGTTTGCGGTTTGGGCCCCCAACGCAAAAGCGGTGGCAGTAACAGGTACTTTTAATGGCTGGAACGATAACGGAACGGCACTGAACGCAACCAACGGTGGCGTGTGGTATGGCTGTATCGATAATGCAGAAAACGGCCAGGAATATAAATTCATTATTACAACGCGACAGGATGAGCGGCTGGTAAAGAATGATCCACGGGCGCGCAAGTTAACGAATAGTGTGGGCAATAGCGTTATCTACGACGATGACTTTCCTTGGGAGCATTCCCCGTTTAAAGCCCCTCCCATCCATGAACGGGTAATTTACGAAATGCACATTGGCACCTTTAATAAACCGAAGGACGGCCACGGCACTTTCGCAACGGCTATCGAAAAGTTACCCGAACTAAAAAAACTGGGCATCAATATTATTGAGCTGATGCCGGTTAATGAGTTTGCCGGCGACATTAGCTGGGGATACAACCCGGCTTATCCTTACGCTGTAGAAGAAGCCTATGGCGGCCCGGACGGTTTGAAAGAATTTATTGATGCCGCCCATGGGCTGGGCATGGGTGTCGTACTCGATGTTGTGTATAACCACCTTGGTCCCAGTGATCTGGATATTTGGCAGTTTGATGGCTGGCAGGAAAATGATAAAGGCGGCATTTATTTTTACAACGACTACCGTAGCACCACCCCCTGGGGCGACACACGCCCCGACTACGGCCGTCAGGAAGTGCGTGACTATCTCACCGACAACGCTTTAATGTGGGTGGATGAGTTTCATGCCGATGGCCTGCGTATGGACATGGTGCCCTATATGCGCAGCGTGTCTGGTGCCGATAATGGCGAGGATGATATTCCGGAAGCCTACGATTTGATCCGAACCATAAACCAACAAGTCCACCAGGCGCATCCAGATAAGATGACCATTGCTGAAGACTTACACTCCCACGAATACATCACCAACCCGGTTGAAGAAGGGGGTTGCGGTTACACTTCTCAATGGGCCGCTGGCTTTGTTCATCCTATCCGTGATGCACTGACAAAAACGGAAGACAGTCATGTCGATTTAAATACGGTCGCCTCTTCGGTGACAAATGTGATCAGCAACAACCCGTTCGCCCGGGTGGTTTACACCGAATCCCACGATGAAGTGGCAAACGGACAGTCGCGGCTGGTTGAAGAAGTTGCGCCCGGCAATGTAGACGATAATTACTTCGCTCGTCAAAAAGGTATTCTGGCTGGCGTACTGGTACTGACGTCCGTCGGCGTGCCCATGTTGTTCCAGGGGCAGGATTTCAAAGAATCCGGCTGGTTCGACGATAACCACGATATTGAATGGGACCGCAAAGAGCGCTTTAAAGAGTTTGCTGAAGCCTTCGCTGCACTGGTGGCACTGCGCACCAATAGTGACGGTAAAAGCGCCGCCCTGACCGGCGGTTCCGCGGAAGTCATTCACAAAGATGACGGGCAGAAAGTGCTGGGGTATAAGCGTACGAACGGACTTGATGACAAGTCAATTTATGTGTTTATTAACCTTTCCGGGGCTGATGTCGATGAATACCGGCTCAACGGCTTACCTTCAGATGCCAAATGTTTGTTCAGCTGGCAGGACGGGATCACCACTGACTCGTTTTCAGTTAACGACAACCTTATTCACATGACGCCTTACTCGGCTTTTATATTTTCCGGCCACTAAGGTGGTACAGGTAGTGAAGTTATAACTTCACTGCCTGATTCGTTCCGGCGCTTTCATAAGCGGCTTCCATTACCTCAATGGCAGCAATAGCATCTGCTGGTGTAACCGGTGGTTTATCACCATTTTCTACTGCCAGGGCAAACTGAGAATAGTAGTCGTGGTAATTCCCCTGCTCGCAGCGAATGTGGGTTTTACCTTCAGCAGTAGCTAAAACCGTCCAACGCGATTTCTCTTCTATGCCCCACTTTTCGGGATTATCTTTCGGCCGGTCTCCGGCAAAAATTGCTGCCGCCTGAACGTCGGTAGAATTAGAGTAATAACTGCCGAACTCTCCATAAACAATAAACTCTTTGGCTACCTGATAATTCAGTTTAGACGCTGAGACATGGGAAGTAATCCCGCTCGTGTGTTTGAGTGTAAGACAGTAACTTACGTTGGTAAGCCCCTCCGGATACATCTGATTATCAAGACTGGCATAAACAGATTCTACCGGGCCAAGTAAATGCAATACCTGATCGATTTGATGAGAACCAAGATCACGCAACAGCCCGCCCTCAGGGCCTTTCTCCAGAGTCCCCTGATCATCCAGATCAAAGCGGGTATGAAGCCGGGATAGTTCGCCTAAAACACCGCTATCCAGCGTCTTTTTCAGAGTGAGCACATCTGTATCAAACCGTCTGTTATGAAAAACGCCCAGTACGACGCCTTTTTCCTGCGCCTTTTCCTCTAGAATCCTGGCGTGCTTTACATCAGGCGCAAATGGCTTGTCCGCTACTACATGCAGCCCCGCATCGAGCGCTTCGAGTACCAGCGACTGACGCGTAGCTGGCGGTGTGGTAATTGTTACTGCATCCACTGAACCAGAGGCAATCATGTCCGTAAGGCTGCTATAAACAGGCAATTCAGGAAAATCCGCCTTAACTTTAGCAATAGTTTCCGGTGCTCTGGCCACTACTGCAGCCAGCGTTACCCCTTTCGCTGCTTCGATAAACGGTGCATGAAAATGTTGTCCGCCAGTACCGTAGCCTACTAATCCTATGCGCATAAATTCCTTAAAGCGTGGCCAGTAAATTGAGCATTAACAATACAGTAACGAAAAATACATTTCAATTTAAAATAAAATGAAAAATAAATTTAGCAACTGGTCTTTTTCAACTCCTGTCGACTATTAATATTCCTCTGCCTGGGCGACACATTTGAAACTGATTCACTAATAAAAATAGCCTAACCCCATCATCAATCAGTACAAAAAGCAACCAACACCAGCAACTAAAGATATAAATTCAAATTATTTAAGACACGATTTAAAACAGTCCCAATTAAAAAAATACCATTAAACTTCAATTATTTGAAATCAGAATAATCAAAGAGATTTGCTGCAGCACCCTGAGATCAGCAACAAAAAGACACTTGATAGATTCAACTCAAATCATTAAGCTTTATTTTAATTGAACGGTCAATCAACAAAAAATTATGCCTAAAGTCGGAATGAAACCCATACGAAAGCAGCAGCTCATTGAAGCCACGTTGGCTTCAATTGATGAGTTTGGTCTGTACCACACAACCATTACTACTATTAGTAAAAAAGCGGGCTTATCGTCTGGGATCATTAATCACTATTTTGGTGGTAAGCAGCAGTTAATCGAAGCCACTGTGCGTCATTTACTGGACAAGCTAAATCATGTTCTGGTCGAAAAAACGGCTGGGCAAACCTTGTCTCCGGTTGAGCGCCTTAATCTGATTGTTGAAAGTAACTTCAGTGTGTTTCAACGCTCAGAGCCTGCTACTAAAGCCTGGTTAAGTTTTTGGGAACAGTCGCTGCACGTGCCTGAACTGGCGCGACTACAGCACATCAACAACCAACGTTTGTTGAGCAACTTACGGTTCTCCTTCCGACAACTCATGCCAAAAGATCAGGCTATCGAAGCGGCTCAGGCAACCGCAGCAATGATTGACGGTTTTTGGCTGCGCAGTGCACTGAGTCAGGAATCGAATCCTGACTTTGAGGCAAGTGAGCGCCTTTGTAAGCAATTTATTGCAAAACTAATTTCTTAATTTCGGAGCATTTAATGTCGTTACCCCGCTACCAGAATTTCGTACATGGTAAATACCTGGCCAATAGCACAGGTGAAACCTTTGATGTCATTAACCCCGCCACCGGTGAAGTGGCCTATCAAATGGAAAAAGCTTGTGATGATGTCAGACAAGCGGCAATGAAAAGCGCCCAGGAAGGCTTTGCTGTTTGGAAAAAAATGTCAGGAATGGAGCGCAGCCGCATTTTGTTGAAAGCGGTTGCCTTGTTGCGTGAACGCAATGACGAGCTGGCAAAAATTGAAGTTCTGGATACCGGTAAAGCCTGGCAGGAAGCGTCGGTAGTTGATGTGGTAACCGGTGCAGATAGCATCGAGTTCTTTGCTGGCCTTGCGCCTTCCATCGAAGGTAATCAACAAGATTTAGGCGGCGACTTCTACTACACCCGTCAGGAACCCCTTGGGATTTGTGCCGGTATCGGTGCCTGGAACTATCCGCTGCAAATTGCCTGCTGGAAATCTGCACCGGCATTAGCCTGCGGAAATGCGATGATTTTTAAACCTTCTGAAGAAACTCCGCTGGGCGCACTCAAGCTGGCAGAGATCTTCATTGAAGCGGGTGTACCCGCAGGTGTGTTCAACGTAGTTCAGGGCGACGGTGAAGTGGGAGCCTGGCTAACCGCGCACCCTGAAATTGCCAAAGTATCGTTCACTGGCGAAGTGGGTACAGGTAAAAAAGTCATGGCGAGCTCTGCTTCTTCACTGAAAGACGTCACCATGGAGTTGGGCGGCAAATCGCCACTCATCATTTTTGATGATGTGGATGTAGACAATGCGGTTTCTGCCGCCATGCTCGCGAACTTTTACACCCAAGGCGAAGTGTGTACCAACGGTACCCGGGTTTTCGTACATAAGCGTGTTTATGCCGAGTTCATGGAAAAACTCAAGCAACGCACTGAACAGAACATCGTTGCCGGCGATCCGATGGACCCTGCGACGAATCTGGGAGCATTGATCTCTGAGAAGCACCGTAACCTGGTGATGGATTATATCCAGAGAGGTAAAGATGAAGGCGCGACGCTGGTAACCGGTGGTCACGCACTTAAACCGGCATCTGCGCCAAACGGTTATTTTGTTGCACCAACCATTTTCACTGACTGCACCGACGATATGACCATCGTGAAGGAAGAGATTTTCGGTCCGGTGATGTCGGTATTAACCTTCGACGACGAAGACGAAGTAATCGCCCGGGCGAATAACACACACCTTGGTCTCGCAGCAGGTGTTTTCACCAAAGACATTACCCGTGCACACCGCGTTATTCATCAGATGGAAGCCGGTATTTGCTGGATTAACAGCTACGGTGCATCACCCGCTGAAATGCCGGTTGGCGGCTATAAGCAGTCGGGTATCGGTCGCGAAAATGGGTTGAAAACCCTGTATCACTACACCCAGACCAAAGCGGTTTACATCGGCATGTCTGATGTAGAAAGCCCGTTTTAATCTAGGAGGTCTGATGCAGAAGTTTGATTATATTATTGTCGGTGCCGGTTCAGCAGGTTGCGTATTAGCCAACCGTCTTACTGAAAGCGGCGACCACAACGTATTGCTCATTGAGAATGGGGGGAGTGATAAAAGCATCTTTATTCAGATGCCTACTGCCCTGTCTATTCCAATGAACACGACAAAGTACGCCTGGCAGTTTGAAACCGAGCCAGAGCCTCATTTGGACAATCGCAAAATGCACTGCCCCCGTGGTCGTGTGCTCGGCGGCTCTTCGTCGATTAATGGCATGGTGTATGTGCGTGGTCATGCCAAAGATTTCGATGAATGGGAACGACACGGTGCCACCGACTGGAGCTATGCGCACTGTTTGCCATATTTCAAAAAAGCGGAAAGTTGGGCGTTTGGTGGCGACGAGTATCGTGGCGGCAAAGGCCCCTTAGCCACTAATAACGGCAATAACATGGAGAATCCGCTTTATTCTGCTTTTATCGAAGCGGGCGTTGAAGCGGGATATTTCGAAACCAAAGATTATAACGGCGCTTTGCAGGAAGGCTTCGGCCCCATGCATATGACGGTAAAAGACGGCGTACGCTGGTCGGCATCGAATGCGTATCTTCGTCCTGCCATGGGACGCAGTAATCTTACTGTTATTACTCATGCCCTGGTTGAGAAAGTCCTTATCGACGATAAAGTCGCAAAAGGGGTTCGGTTAACCCGTAATGGCAACACGGAAGAGTACTTTGCTAATGAAGTGATTTTATCGGCGGGTTCAGTAGGCTCCCCTCACCTGCTGCAACTATCGGGTGTGGGCGACGCTAACACCCTTAAGGCGGCAGGCATTGAGGTTAAACATGCGCTTCCGGGCGTGGGCCAGAACCTGCAGGATCACCTAGAGTTTTACTTCCAGTTCCGCTGCAACAAGCCCATTACGCTGAACGGCAAGCTGGACTGGTGGAGCAAGTTAAAAATTGGTGTTCGCTGGATCCTCACAAAGAAGGGGCTGGGTGCAACCAATCACTTTGAATCCTGCGGCTTTATTCGCTCTAAAGCCGGCGTTGAATGGCCTGATTTGCAGTATCACTTCCTGCCTGCAGCCATGCGTTACGACGGTAAGAGTGCAGTGAAAGGACATGGTTTCCAGGTTCACATTGGCCATAACAAGCCAAAAAGTCGCGGCCATATTAAGGTGACATCGGCCGATCCAACCGTGCCACCAGAGATCCTGTTCAACTACTTAGCTGAAGAGGAAGACCGCGAAGGCTTCCGTGATTGCGTAAAACTAACACGGGAAATCATTGGCCAGGATGCGTTATCTGCGTATCGCGGTGAAGAGATCCAACCGGGTAAACACGTACAAACCGACGAAGAAATTGATGCCTTTGTGCGTCAGAACGTTGAAAGTGCTTATCACCCTTCGTGCTCATGCAAAATGGGCACAGACGATATGGCCGTAGTGGATCCGCAAACGCGGGTACACGGCGTGAAAGGCTTGCGGGTAGTGGATTCCTCCATCTTCCCCACCATTCCCAACGGCAACCTCAATTCGCCGACAATTATGGTTGCAGAGCGAGCCGCAGATTTAATTCTGGGCAAATCTGCATTACCACCGGCGACCGATACACCCGTTCTGATGGAACAGGACTGGCAGACTAAGCAGCGAGCTAACTCGTAAGGGTTACTCGCCAGTTTACGCTCGAACAGCATTTAACTTGGGAGAAATTATGACCACCTGGTTATCCGCCGGGCTGATATTCACGTACGCGTCTATCGCCTTTATCCTGTTGAAATGGGGCCGCATCCGCTGTGTCGGTGTTACCCCAGTTCGCACATTAACGTTTATCGCTATTTTGTTTACCTCTGGGCTCGATGTGGGCCTGATCATGTTCCCGCTGACTGAATTTGCCGGTTACGCCGATACGGCTGTGAGCCCGGAATACAGTTTTGCCAACCCGTTAGCCATAGAGTTCGGGTTCTGGGGTTTCCTGATTTGGAGTTTCTACTTCCTTACCTGTTTCTATTTTTGCGTGATTGAACCGCGGGTGAAGTTTTTCGAAATTTCCTGGGTAAAGTTCATCAATAACGTGGTGATCATTGGTACCTGTGCCTTCACTGCTTATTTATTGCTGGCAAATTTGCCCTGGTATTTGCCTTCACTGGAAGACACCAGCGTGGGAACGGGTATTTTTTATCTTATTGTTCTGGCTGTAATTAGCGGGGCGGTATATTCCAGTACCAGCTTGAAATACGTTCGTATTTTAAGTTTGTCGACCACCTGGTTATTCATCGGCCTTATCGCGCTGATGTGGGCAGGCGCCTTCTTAGGTGACAACGGCTCTGTAGGTGCGTTTATTAATACCACTGCCATGATGGGTGACTACTTTGGCAACATCGAACAGTTTTTGCTGCCGCTGAACGATTATCACGAATTTTACCTGTTTTGGTGGTTTGCCTGGAGCATCATGATTGGTCAGTTTACCTCCCGTTTCGTGGGTGGTTTACGTACCTATCAGGTTCTGGCGGCAATGTTGATATTCCCGTCAATCCCCATCGCGACATGGTTCTCCGTACTATACTTCTATCACGATAACGGGTTGAACACTGGCGGCTTATATAACC
This sequence comes from Alteromonas sp. ABV4_515, assembly GCF_056160345.1. NCBI lineage: Bacteria > Pseudomonadati > Pseudomonadota > Gammaproteobacteria > Alteromonadales > Alteromonadaceae > Alteromonas > Alteromonas sp. ABV4_515. The sequence continues at coordinate 299,311 of NZ_JBSWWZ010000002.1, read as the reverse complement.
TGGCCATGGCTTTTGTGGGCATCACATTTGTGTTGAATTCATTGGATTCACTGGTGCGTCTGTACACCGACAACCTGAATATCACTGTGGCCCGTTTTGGCAAAGCCAAATACATCATCGGCAACGTGGTGGTATTGAGTTTACTTACCATGCTGTTCCAGCTGGATTTCCTGAAAATCCAGTGGGTGGGCGCGTTAGTGATTGGCTTGTTCTTCATTTGTGCCGGTTACATGGCTGTCACTAAAGCAAGAAAAGTCAGCAATATCGAAGCTTCACCAAAAGAAAACAAAATTGATTTCACTAAAATAGAGACGCTTAATTAAATGAAAAAAGCAGTATTAATTAAATCACTATTACCGTTGGCAGCGACCAGTCTATTGGTAGCCGCTGATGCCCATGCCGATTGGTCTGGCACCGTTTCGCTAAATTCAGACTACACCTTCAATGGTGTGAGCCAAACACAGAACAACCCAGCTCTGCAGGGCAGCATAGACTACAGCGCCGACAATGGCTGGTATGCGGGCACCTGGGGTTCTAACATTGACTATGCCGGTGACGAAACCAAACTGGAGTGGGACGGCTACACAGGTTATTACCAGGCGCTGACCGACAGCCTGAGTCTGGATACCGGTATTGCTTATTACACTTACCACGGCGCCGACTACAGCAGCGACTACAATTACCCGGAAGTCTACGCCAGCTTTAATCACGGCAATAAACTGGGGAATACAGAGCTCAACTTCTGGTATAGCTGGGATTATTTCGGATTGGGTGGTGGACACTCAATTATTATGCTGGCCCATTCTTTTGAAGTGGCACCGGGTCACACCATTCGCATTAGTGGAGACCGCTCAAACAGCCATGATGAACAAGCATGGAGCTGGGACGGCGATAACGACTATTATCACTGGCGACTGGCTTACCTGACTTCTTATCAGGGGTTTGATTTTTCCTTGGCGGCAGAAGATACCACCATGGATCTCGACAGAGCAGATGCCCGCATTGTGGCGTCAGTGAGCAGAACTTTCAGTTTCTGAGCATTTATCTGAATATTGGCGGTGCGTGCACCGCCATCTATTAACTTGTTATTCGAGCTAAACAAACTTCCTTAAGATCACTTCCCGACTGCATACACCTTTTCACGATTGTACCGCATCACAAATGGCATCAGAGTCAGGGGTAGCTGATATCCCGTTTCCTTAAACCACCTGTCATCATAATTAATCTGCTGATGAGCACTGGCGTTGAGGCGCATAGGATTGCCAAATAAAACATGGTGTTCTGAGTGATGTATATCACGTTCTTGATCAGCGGGTTCTAAGCCGCATTTTTCGAAGGTGCGGGCCAGCGTATTTCGCACATCAAAGCAAAACGCTTCATACCCGATTTGCTGATAGGAAAGGCCAGATCGAATCAGATTTGCTTCCCGCTTTCTATTTCGAGTATACCAGCGAACCATCTGGTACCAGTAATGCCCTTTTGCTTTTTTAAATCCTTTACGGTTCTCAAGGCGAGCGAGTCGGGTTTGCGAAACAGCAAATGAGCGCACATCCCTGAGCAGAAAAATCACCTGTGGATCGGCATTTTTAAGTTCGCTCAGCAAAGAAATATGATCTTCCCCCTTCGAGGTATCAACGATTCCCAAGTCTGCAAACTGCTCGCGGAAGGTATCAAGAACAATTTGATATCCTGCACGAATATCGGCTTTATCCGGCTTACCAGTATGTTTCTGTTGTTGCTTCACCCGGCTAAGTGCAACACGCCAGAAGCTGCATTCAGAAGCATGCGCTCCACAGCTGCAACGTTGTGCGGGATCGTCCAGCCAGAAATCAGGCTGTTCACGCAGTACCTGATAGATTTCTCCTAAAGAAACCAGTTGCCAGTGACAGGCCAGCGCCATTGAAAGCACAGTTGAACCCGAATGAGACTGACTGGTGATCGAGATGATTTTTTGCGTGGAGGGGGTCGATATTTGATTCATAAATGCTTTTCTACGAAATAAAAGTACGTCGAGTCAGCATTTATTCTGCAACGGGAATGCGTTACAGAGTTAAGCTTTACTGAAAATTTACGTCAAAAATTCTTAATTAATAATCATCGTTAGTCAGCTATAACGCAAGGCAAAAAAAGCCGGCGGACACTTCACTGAACCGCTGGCTTTTTTTGTAAGTTTAACGCTTAGAAGCGATAAGCCACTTTACCGTAAACATAACGACCGGTGAAACCGTAAGGCGAGAAGCCAGAATACGGGAACAGGTTAGTAAATGTAGACGGCGACTCAACCAGGTAGCGACTTGCTTCCGGGTACACATCAAACAGGTTGTTAGCACCTACCGATACCGACAAGCCTTCCGTTAGTGCCACATTTACGTCTAGATCCGTGATCCACTCAGCAGGAATAATTTCATTGGTTGCCGCAGTAGAAGCTGGATCTTCCACCTCACCGTAACGGGTAGTGCGCAGGGTGGTGGTATAGCGATCGTAGTTCCAGGTCACACCCAGATTAAATTTATTATCCGGTGAGCTAGACTCGAAGCGACGCAGTTCAACACCCGAGAACAGGTTGTCCTGGTCAAACCCAGCATTCTGCAGCACTTCTGGTGCATCAATCACATCGGTAACTTCGTTGTCGTTGAAGTTCGCGCCCAGATTGAAGTTGAATGCGCCCCACTCTGCCGTTTGCAGCGTGTAAGTAGACACGATATCGACACCCTGCGTGCGTGAGTCAATGGCATTCAGGAAGAAACGCCCCTGCGTGGCACCGGTACCCGCCAGCAGTGCAGTAATGGCTTCACCAGACAAGTTGTTCGATAACACGATGCGGTCATCAATATCGATGCGATAAAAATCAACTGTCAGGTTAAAATCAGCCGTTGGCGAATAGGTGAAGCCAGCACTGTAGTTAGTCGATTCTTCTGCATCCAGACCCGGGCTACCTAGTGCCTGCGCTACTTCACTGGAAGGCGCAAAGGTACCAGTTTCGGTAGGTACATCGTCAATGAATACCGTAGAAATAGAAGTAAAGTACTGCTGTTGCAGAGAAGGCGCACGGAAACCGGTGGAAACCGATGCACGCAACGCAAACTCATCAGTGATAGTCACTCGGTTAGACAGTTTCCAGTTAAAGGTGCTACCGAAGTCAGAGTAATCTTCGTAACGACCAGCTACCGCAACATTCCAGTTTTCCAGCACGTCAGCTTCTAAATCCACATAGAAACTGTAGTTATGACGGCTGTTTTCGCCAGCAGATGCAGGGGTGAAGCCAGGGAATACCTGAGAACCGGCCGCAGCCAGGGTATCGCCTTCACCGGCAATTTCAAGACCGCCTGCCGCGTATGGACCTTGCAAGTAAGACGCTTCTTCACCGGCAGAGATCTCATAGCTCTCGTGACGATATTCTGCGCCCATGGCGAAGTTCATTTCACTGTAGAACACACCGGTTTCTACCAGACGAGAGGCATCCGCATTCACTACGGTGGTGTTATATTCCAGAGTACCGGCGTCGAAGCTAGTCTGGCTGGTTGGGCCCACAGAGGTGTTCAGCGTATTTACCACGCCATATTCCAGTTTGTTACCTCCATGGGTAACAGACAGGTCGTAATTCCACACATTGCCGTAGCCTTTTATACCAGCAAGTAATGACGTATCAGTGATATCAGTGGTAATTTGCGGCAGGAAACCATCAGGATAAATAGTCACAATGTTACGGCCATCCTGAGCCCGACGATAAAAACCACCGCTGATTGAATCACGGGTACTGGCACCGGCTGTTGCGTAGAACTCAACCTCATCGGTCAGCGCTTTACCTGCATTCACGAACAGCGCGTAGTCTTCTACTTCACCGTTACCATAAACGTGATTGTAACGGTTAACTGTCAACTCGCGTGGGTCGAGGTTGCCATCAGCATCGCGGGCGTAGTTTTCGCGAGGGTCGAAATCGGCACGATTAGCCTGACCACGATCGCGATATTCGGCAGACACATTGATGAAGCCATCATCGCCCCATTCAAAGCCCATGTTGCCGCGCAAGGTGGCAGTTTGTCCGTCGGTCAGGCTGCGGTCTGAACCAGTATCAAAACCTAAGTTACCTTCGTCATTAATGTACACACCGTTTAAATCTGGCACGCCGTCCATGGTGGTCACGTTTGCACCGTAGGTGGCAGAAAACTCACCGCCTTCGGAAGCGTCTTTCAACACGATGTTGATAACACCGGCAATGGCGTCAGAGCCATACTGGGCTGCCGCACCATCACGCAGTACTTCAATACGCTTAATGGCATTGGCTGGAATGGCATTTAAGTCTACTGCCGATGAGCCACGGCCCACTGAACCGTTCAGGTTAAGCAGTGCGCTGGTATGACGACGCTTACCGTTTACCAGTACCAGCGTGTGATCCGGTGCCAGACCACGCAGCTGCGCAGGACGCACGTGGTCAGTACCGTCGGTAATGGAAGGCTGCGGAAAGTTAAAGCTAGGCAGTAACTGGTTCAGAATCATGTTAGTTTCTGTCAAACCCGTCGCTTCGATAGAAGACGCATCGATGATATCAATGGGTACAGGTGAGTCATTAACGGTGCGGCCCACACGGCGCGAACCAACAACCTGAATTTTTTCCAGATCGGCATCAGCGACGGTGTCAGTTTGCGCCTGCACCTGTGTTGAAAAAGAAAGCGGCAAGCCGATAATGGCTGCAGAGAGAAGAGAGTATCTGAATTTAGAGGAAATGCATCTTTCCTGTTGCATAGTGTGTTCCCGAATTTATATGTGAATTCAATACATTGCATGTTTTGCAATGTTGGCGTCGTTGCGCCTACTGTTTTTTCTGGCGTCAGGGTGAGACTTAGGCATCTAGTAATGATGACTTTTTATTATTTGAAAAGGACAACGTGTGGTTAAAGCGGACTGAGTTTTTAGGCAACTAGCCAGCTACGTTGCGCACCGGAGTTAATCACAACTGCCGACGCAACTCCAAGACTAAACGGACAAGATCCGTTAACCGTCTTCTTTTCGTAGACGAACTGTCATTTTTCTTTCATAAAATAACGGTCCGGTTTACGACCGGAATATGAAAAAGGATTAAAAGGAGTCTGTTGAATGTCTTCAGAAATAAAGACACTGTCGAGTAAAGTGGTGTACGAGAATAAATGGATGCGAGTGCGGGAAGATGCCATCGAACGTCCTAGCGGCCAGCAAGGCATTTACAGCGTGATGGAAAAACCCGATTTCACTGTAGTCATTCCGATCCAGGATGATTATGTGTACATGGTGGAGCAATACCGATATCCGGTAGAGAAGCGACAATTAGAATTCCCCCAGGGCACCTGGGAAGAGAATGGCCAGGCCGATCCGGCAGAACTCGCCGCTGGCGAACTGCAGGAAGAAACGGGCTTGCTGGCAAAAAGTTGGACCCATGTGGGTTATCAGTATTTAGCCTACGGTTTTTGTAACCAGGGTTATCACATCTGGATTGCCACAGATTTCACCATGACCGAGCAGAACCTCGACCCGGAAGAAGAAGGGCTCACCTGCCATAAAATTCGCCTTAGTGAACTTGATGAGAAAATCAAAAACGGCGAAATTCTCGATGCGACCACCTGCAATGCATTAGGCCTAGCCCGGATGAAAGGACTTATTTAGGTTCATCCAGGGATGAATCGCCATCGCGCCAAGGCTGATCTTAACCGGTACTGTTATAAGTAGAAACCTCCATAATGAGCAACCGCTTTAAGGAGATGACTATGAGTAAAGTTGTACTGATCACCGGCGCGTCCAGCGGCATTGGCGAAGCTACGGCCAAAAAACTGGTACAAGAAGGTCATAAGCTTATCATTACCGCGAGAAGTAAAGATAAACTCGACACCATTGCCAGCGCGCTGGGGGAAGAAAACGTACTGGCAGTGGCAGCCGATGCCACCCAGTTTAACGAGCTGGCATCCGTTGTAGAAGCTGGCGTGAATCATTTTGGTCGTCTGGATGCGGTGTTTGCCAATGCGGGCAAAGGTGTGAACACGGCAGGTACTGAAGCGGGTGATCCTGATGAATGGGATACCCTAATCGACCTAAATGTCAAAGCTCTGCTATGGACGGCTAAACTCACCCTGCCCCATCTGAAGAAAACCACCGGACATTTTCTGCTGACCAGCTCAGCCGCCGGCAAAATCCCGATTAAGGGCTCCGTTTACGGTGCCAGTAAATGGTTCGCTTACGGATTCGGAATGAATCTGGCTGAAGAGATGAAAGAGTGGCAAGGTCGCTGTACCACTATTTGTCCTGGCATGGTCAATACGCCCTTTTTCGACGAACCCAAAGACGATAAACTGCAGCCAGAAGACGTGGCGGATGCGGTGGCCTATGCTATTGGCACTAACGCTCGTAATAGCGTGCGTGAAATCTATCTGATGCCGGCTAACTAGATCTGCCTAGCCGAACACTCCAGGGCTGACACGGCAGCAAGGTCTCGCCTTGCTGCTATTTTATGGCCAACCATTACCCATTCTTATCCTGGTGATAGTCAGCATTCACCAGAGTGTTGTGACCGGTAAAATCGCTGTGCTAGTGTTAGCCTGTGAAACCAGATTGAGCACCGGCAATGACAGACACGCGCCTGGCGAACAAAATCGCCTTTCAAATTCTCACCCACTTCGATAAAAGTTATCGCTGGTTTACCCGCATCACCCGGGGAGCCAAAGAGCGCTTCGAAAACGGCGAATGGCAAGCAACACAAATTGCTTCCCGCGAGCGCCTCAACATCTACGAGAAAAGCGTGTCTGATGCGGTTGCCGATATTTATCATCAGGTTGAGGTGCATCAGCGGGATCGCAGCTTCTGGCAACAAATGAAAGAAACCTATACCCGTCACCTGGAAACTCACCCACAGTTTGAGCTGGCAGAAACCTTCTACAATTCCATTATCGGTCGTCTGTTTCGTCACCAGTCATTCGAAAATGATGTGATGTTTGTGCTGCCAAGCCGCTGCTATCTGCCAGGACGTGATCGGGCACAGGTGATCAACAGTTTAGATACCACCACCACGGTAGCTGAAATGTATGAGTCGATTTACAAGTTATACCGCTTTAATCTGGCTTTTGAAGATCGTCAGCGCGACATGGACAGCCTTGAAAATGCCCTGCGTAAGCGTTTGAACAAAGCGCAACTCGCCAGTGTGGAATTAGTCGAAATCTTAAAACCCGTATTCTATCGCGGCAAATCGGCCTATCTGATCGGGCGCATTTGTATGCCCGGTGAAACCCTGCCTTTTGTGATTTCCATGCACACCAACAATAGCCAGGAAATTTATGTGGATGCCCTGCTTACCGACCGGCAGGATCTTAGCGTGATTTTTGGCTTTGCCCGCAGTTATTTCATGGTGGATACCCAGTACCCGGCTGAAGTGGCGGCGTTTCTGCAGGAACTTATGCCCAACAAAAAGCATTTTGAACTGTATATGTCGCTAGGCCATCACAAGCACGGTAAAACAGTATTTTTCCGCAACTATCTTCAGCACCTCGATAACACCGACGATATTTTTGAACGGGCGCCGGGCACTCGCGGCCTGGTCATGATGGTATTTCATCTGCCCACCTACGGCGTGGTGTTTAAAATTATCAAAGACGAATTTGCTGAGAGTAAGAAAATCACCCGCGAGCACGTAAAAGAGTGCTACAAGCTGGTGAAAAACTCGGACCGCGTAGGCCGTATGGCAGATACCCACGAATACGTGAACTTCCGCTTCCCGCTTAATCGCATGGCGCCTGAACTGATCGACGAACTGAAATCGACCTGTGCCTCTAGCTTGGAATTTACTGACGATGAATTAATCATCAAGCACCTCTACATCGAGCGCAAAATGACGCCGCTGAACCTGTTTCTGTTACAGGAAACCGATGAAGATAAACTGCACAATGCGATAAACGAACTCGGTTTATGCATAAAACAAATTGCCCTTGCCAATATTTTCCCCGGCGACATGCTGCATAAGAACTTCGGCATTACCAAAGGCGGTCGGGTAATATTCTATGATTACGATGAGATCTGCCTGATGAAAGATCGTAATTTCCGCGAACTGCCCAAATCCGATGATCCCTACGCACTGGACACCTTATCAGTTGCTCCCAACGATGTATTCCCAGAACAGTTCGAACACTTTATTGTGGGTAAAAAGAAATTCAAAGATATTCTCAAGTCGCTCCATGGTGATTTAATGACGCCTGAATATTGGCGAGAGGTGCAGCGCATTACTGCCCGTGGCGATGTTCAAAACTTTACCCCGTATAACCCAGCCATGCGTTTTCAACTTCGGGAAACCTGAACAACAAACTTCAGCTATAGTGTTGATAAACCGATTTTTCGGTAGCATTGCAATATTAAAAGAATGTCACATTTGACGTTTTAGTCGTGAAATCGCTTATTATTGTGATCAATGTCACGTCGTTTTGGCGTAAGAAGTCCTGTTAACATTAACTAGCAGAGCCGGATGTATGAAAGCGTTAATCATTGAAGACGATCCCACTGTTGCAGAACATATTCGCAGCGGATTGGAATCAGCCGGACACGAATGCTTTCATCAGAGCGACGGTAAAAATGGATTAAACCGGGCCCTTGATGAACATTTTGATCTGGTGATTCTGGACATCATGTTACCGGAAATGGATGGATTTACGGTGTTGGAAGAAATCAGAGCCGTACACCCCGCATTACCGGTATTATTATTGAGTGCTAAAAGTCAGGTAGACGATAAGGTTCGCGGGCTGCGTTCCGGTGCCAACGACTATCTCACCAAACCTTTTGCCATTGAAGAATTGCTTGCCCGCGCTGAGGGTCTTGCAGGTCGCCCTGGTGCTGCCAGCAAGGAAACAGAGCTTTCGGTAGGCGATTTAACATTAGATCTGCTTCGCCGCAAAGTGACCCGGGGTGAAACAGAAATCGACTTGCAGGCGAAAGAGTTCCAACTGCTAGAATGTTTATTGCGAAACCGCGGCAAAGTGGTTACCCGCAGTATGCTGTTGGAGCGGGTTTGGAATTATCACTTCGACCCACAGACTAATCTTATTGATGTGCATATTAGCCGTCTTCGCCAAAAGGTAGATAAGACCTTCAACATACCGCTTATTGAAACGGTACGTGGCACGGGGTATCGCATTTCTGAGGGCCTCAGTTGATTGCAATTGGTGCGTTTACCCGCAGCTCAAGCTTCCGGGTAGGCGCGCTCTTTACCGCTTTATCTTCCGCCGGGATCTTGTTTATCTTCTACTTCTGGTCGTTGGCCGACGACGACAAGCTGCTGGCTGAAGCCCACTCTGCCATTGCAGCGGAAAAATTCCTTTTCTCCGAGTTATTTCGCAGTGGTGATATTGAGCAAACGATATCCAGTGTGAACCGGCGAGTGAGTTTGCCGAATAACGACACACTCGTAGCATTGTACGACAGCAATCAGAAAATTCTTGCCGGCAATCTACAACGCTTACCAGACTACGACGCAACAAACGTTCCCGTTATTCTCTCGTTACCCATCACCGAATACCTGAGCAAGGCCGTAGCGAATGACAGCTACCTCGCCACCAGCGATTACTTCTTAATAGATGACATTCCTTTAGGGGAATACCGCATCATGGTGGCGCGAAGCGTGGAAGCACTCTATAGCACGCAGAAAATTGGTCGCGCCCTTGGCTGGCTGTTTATTGTTATGTTGGTAATGATTGCGGCATTGAGTTTTGGGGTCGCCATCTATGTGGTAAACCGTATAAACCGCATGTCGCGCACTGCTAGTGACATTATGGACACGGGAAACCTGGCTGCGCGTATGGAGATAGACAGTAACTGGGATGACTTAAGCCGACTGGCAATCGTGTTTAACAAAACCCTGGATAAAATCGAAAATTCAGTGAAAAACATCAAGCAGGTTTCAGATAACATTGCTCACGATCTGCGCACACCGCTGACCCGCCTTCGTGGTAAGCTTGAGCGCATGCCTGACAGCGAACTTCGCGACGATGCCATGGCTGAAGCCGACAACTTACTGGGTATATTTAACAGTCTACTGCGCATTGCTGACGTGGAAAGTGAGCGACAGCGCGCCGGATTTGAGCGCGTTGCCCTGCATACTGTGGTGAATGACGTTATCGATTTGTACGAACCGCTGTTAGAAGATCAGCAAGTCAGATTAACCACAAATATCGATGCCGTTGAGATTGAAGGCGATCCGCACTTGCTGTTTCAGGCGCTCAGTAACTTGGTCGACAACAGTCTTAAGCATGCGAAAAGCAGTGGGCGCATTGAGGTGCTGCTGAAGCAATACGGGAACCGAAACATCATTGCCATATTCGACAGCGGCAGAGGCCTGCCCACGGCTGAATTTGAAAACCTGGACCGACGGTTTTATCGAGCCGAGCAAAGTCGCACCACCCCTGGTAACGGATTGGGCTTGTCGATGGTGAGTGCGGTGACATCTTTGCACTACGGTAAACTGTGGTTTGTCGATAACCCACTGTGTGAGACAAGCGGGTTTGGAGTGGTAATGAGTCTGCCAGTGCGATCAAGCAAGAGCCTGTCGCACTAGCCATCTAAGTTATCTTACATCAATGCCGGAATGCCCGGCAGTAAGCCTACCAGCGCCATCACTGTTGTTAGGATCACAAACATGACGCCTGGAATGATCCAGCGACTCATATGAGACAATTCGGCACTCCGTTCCTTACTCCCAATCAGGCCCAGATTATCTAACAGCATGGTGAGAGACCAGCCAAATGCCGGATTCACCAACGAGCTGGCAAATACTACTATTGCCGCAGACTGGGTGGTTTTCCCTTCACGGGTCATTTCCATACCGGCTTCCAGCAATGGAACAAATACGCCCACAATCAACGCGACACAGAGTACCGGTTCCCAAATTGCTAAATCCATGGGATAGCCCATCACCGCCGCCAACACACAAAATAGCGCCGTTAAGATTGCCCCTGCTGGAATGGGACGCTTGGCAATGGCCGCAGGCACCATGTAGGTCCCCCAGGAAGAAGTAAAATTCGCACCGCCCATTAAAGAGCCGGCAACCTGACGGGTAGCCGCAGATACCATAGTATCGTCGATATTCATGTGCACCCGCTCGGTTCTGGCCGGATAACTGATCTTCTGAAACACCTGGTGCCCGAGGAAATCCGGAGACCACATGGCTACAGCTAACACTGCGAAAGGCAGTACCACAACAAAGTTTTCTACCGTGGGTAACCCTAGCATCCAGCCAGTGTCATCGCCCCACCAGTACATGGGATTGAAGTTGGGTAAACCAGGACCCGTGGAAAATTCAAACGGCGCCCCGAGTAAAAATGCGACCCCGCCCCCAATGAGACAGCTAAGCGGCACTGCCAGCCAACGCTTTTTCCAGTGTTCAAGCAGCGCGTATAAAACGATGGTGGAGATAATGACGATGAACGCAATATGCGCCATTCCAATGCCTTCCGCCCAGGCGATGAGCTTTTTCACCTGTGATGTTGTGCCAATGAACCCCAGGTATAGCAACAAACCACCGCACACACCGCGACTGGTAAGGCTGGCAAGCAAACTTCCCCCTTTGAACACAGCGAGCAGTAAGCCAAAGATACCAATCAACAAACCAAATGCCATGGGATGACCACCAGCCGCCACCACGATAGGAATAAGCGGAATAAGCGGTCCGTGCGTACCTGCCAGGTTGGCGGTGGGCAGGAAGAAGCCAGAAAACAGCAAAATAAACACCGATACGATAATTAACTCGTAGCGCACGTTTTCAAGAATGAATCCATCGCCTAACCCCAGCTGACTGGCGAACGTTGCTGCGATTGCCCCCACCATGACGACTTTACCGATAGTAGCCGCGAGCGCGGGAATGGTGTCTTCCCATTCAAAACGATAATCTTTAAACGGTAAATTTGGACGCCAGCGCTTTGGCGCCATGATTTGCAACTCGTGCTCTAAATAGTCATCGCGACTGCTAAACGATGAAGACGGCTTGTGTAAGTCGGCGTATTGCCCTGATTTATTCGACTCAGCGTCAGAGGACGGCTGATCAAACTCAGTACGTGTTCCCATACTTTCTCCGGTTGACTAGAAAAGAAAGCCCATCCTATGTGAAGAAAACACGCAAAAATGTTAATTTATTTAGCCTAAATTAACACAAAGAAAACAACCATGTATTAATTATCAATATTCCCTTTATCTAATAGGTGCTGAAATACCGTTATCCTGCATAAAAATAGTGAATTCATCGCCCTACTTGCTATTAACATTTTCGCAACATAAGTGCCTACGCTATTAGTCGTATATTCATGATCAACCGCAATGAAATTCCTCAAAATTCTCTTGCTAAGTTATTTGTCGGCAATCGGCAACACCTTATCGCAATCGTGTCAGAAGCTTGAACTATTCACCTTGTTTGCCGTATCGACCCATATGGTTAGTTTCGCCATAGCGCATGAAACCAACCCTCTTCCGGGCAGTTCAGCAGTATGCCCATACGCGATGTCAAACGCATACGCGAATCTCTGACTTCCTGTTCGGAAGCCTGGTCTGTAACTTACACAGAAGGATGGTAATGTGACTTCATCCAGTCAGAAAAAAACCAGCAAATTCACACTATTCGTGGCGTTATTGCTGCTTATCTGTGGTCTTCCCCTGCTTATTGGTGGTGGTTGGCTTGCTGCCGTTGGTGGCAGTTTTTATTATCTTCTTGCCGGTATTGGCATGCTTGTTTCCGCTTTCCTGCTGGCGAAAAACCAGCGCGCGGGGGTATGGGTTTATGGCTTAGTGGTGCTGGGAACCGTGCTTTGGGCGGCCTGGGAATCAGGGCTGGATTATTGGCGCTGGGTACCCCGACTCGATGTTGTCATGGTGCTTGCACTGTTTGTAGCGCTAACGATGCCACGCCTTCGCCAACCATTTAGCAAGAAAACCGCTTACGGCTATGCGGGAGCCTCTGTGGTGGTATTCGCAGTAGCCTTCGCGCTGGCGTTTGTGCCTTATGGATTTAATCAGTACGACGATGTTCCTGTCACCGCAAAAACCTCTTATAAAACGTTTACCGGCAGTAGTGATATTTCCGACGCCCCTGCCGACGGTGACTGGCCATCATATGGACGCGATAACGCGGCCACCCGTTATTCTCCACTGACACAAATTAACCTTAAAAACGTGGATCAACTCGAACGCGCCTGGGAGTTTCGTACCGGTGAAATGGATGTGAAGAGTTGGGGTGCAGAAACCACGCCTATTAAAGTGGATGACCGACTTTATCTTTGTTCAGGTTTAAACAACATTTTTGCGCTGGATAGCCGCACCGGCGAAAAAATCTGGCAATACAATGCGGGACTCGATCAGATAGACATTCCATACACAGCCGCATGTCGTGGTGTGGCGTACTATGAAACGCCCGCATCGGCAATGGCCGACGGTCAGACAACCTGCAAGGCGCGAATTATTGAAGGCACGCTGGATGGACGCATTATTGAGGTGGATGCTGAAACCGGCAAACCCTGCGAAGACTTTGGCAATAACGGTCAGGTCAATATTAAAGAGCACATGGGCGAAACCCCGAACGGCTATGTGGCCATTACAGGTGTACCTAATGTGGTACAAGGCGTGATTGTAACCGGTCATCAGGTAATCGATGGTCAGGCACGCTACGAACCTTCAGGTGTCATTAAGGGTTTTGATGCAGTAACCGGCGAATTGAAGTGGGCTTGGGACATGGTGCGCCCTGATATCGACACTGTTCCACCGGAAGGCGAAACCTACACCCGTGGTACACCGAACATGTGGACCACAGGTACCGGTGACAACGAGCTTGGTTTAATTTACCTGCCTATGGGTAATTCCACTGCAGATTATTACAGCTCCATGCGCCGCAAAGAAGAACATGAATATTCCAGCTCACTGGTGGCCATTGATGTTAATACCGGTAAACCAGTTTGGCATTTCCAAACCGTACATGCAGATGTGTGGGACTACGATTTAGGTTCACAGGTGACGTTGCTGGACTTCCCCACCGAAAATGGCACTGTGCCGGCACTCATGCTGCCATCAAAACAAGGCGACTTGTATGTGCTTGATCGCCGCACCGGTAAACCACTCACCGAAGTCACTGAAAAACCGGTGCCTGTGGGTGGCGTAGAGCCTGAAGAGCGTAGCCCTACGCAACCTTTCAGTGGCTATCACGCTTTGCGCAAACCCGATCTGACACCGCAGGATATGTGGGGCGTCACCCCGTTCGATCAGCTTGCCTGCCGAATTCAGTATCAGGAAGCCGCTTATGATGGCATGTACACCGCGCCCACCGTCGACCAGCGCTGGATACAGTATCCGAGCTATAATGGCGGATCAGACTGGGGCAGTGTGGCTATCGATCCTGTACGTGGCGTTATGATTGCCAATTACAACGACATGCCCATGTACAACAAGCTGGTACATCGGGAAGAAGTGAATGAAGAAGGTTGGCTAACCCGGGCGCAAGAAAATGAAAAATTTGGCGGCCCCACTGGTGGTGCTGAAGGCGCGGGCGATCCCCAGGTAGGCACACCGTACGGCATTGATGTCAATGCGGGCTGGCGCTTACCGTTCACTGGTTTACTGTGCAAAGAACCTCCTTACGGCGGTATCCGAGCTATCGAGCTTGCCTCGGGTAAAACTCTGTGGGACAGACCGCTGGGTACCGCACGCAATAATGGTCCGTTTGGTATTGCATCCCACCTGCCAATCAACATTGGCACACCGAATAACGGTGGCTCTGTAGTGACTGCCGGTAATCTTATCTTTATTGCTGCAGCCACTGACGGCCTTATCCGTGCCATTAATATCAACACTGGAGATACGGTATGGCAGGACGAACTACCTACTAGCGCCCAAGCGAATCCGATGGTGTATGAGCAGGATGGTAAGGAATACCTGGTTATCATGGCCGGTGGTCATCACTTTATGGAAACCCCGGTTGGTGACTATGTTATTGCTTATACGTTACCAGACTCAGTGACGAGTGCCGCTGGTAGTCAATAAATTCATTGCCAGAACATAAAAAACGCCAGTTCGCTGGCGTTTTTTTATTTTTGCTTTTGCCGCATCTCATTCCTGCGCATGGGCATGCCATCGATACGCTGAAACAAGCCGTTTAGCGATAACTCATTACCTCTCGCTTTTACCCCACCGTCCTTGCCTATCAACAACACGTTTCCATCTGCATTCAGGTATCGCTCCCGGGTATTCTGGCTGAAGGAGTCGGTCAGAGTTCCAGAATAATTCGTTAGCGTTTCATTGCCATTTACAATAAACCAGAGCGTGTCGCGGTCTGAAATATCCTCTTTGGCATCATGTAGCATGGCCAAATCACTCTCACGATTTTCACTGAAAATGAGAATTATCCTGTTTTTCCATCTGAGCTCAGTGAGAGAGTCAAGTTTTTGAGGCGCTGCGTCTACAGAGAATATTGACAATAACGCGGGTAGTAAAAATCGTTTTTTCATCAGGTTTTCTCACAAGTTAATGGATTGTCAGGAATAGCGCTGTATCACATAGCGTAGTACCAACGCAGTCCTGACTAATTTATAACGATACAGTTTTGGAAAAGCTCAATCAGGCTGCCTGAATGGCAACAACTATCATTGCCCCGAACAGAGTGATATTAAATTTATAAACTTTCACAAAGTGATAATTCAGCCGCATTTATTTTATGTTCGGCGCTTTATGGGAATGTGAGCAATACTCTGCTCATTGAGAAAAGCTCTTGCGAATAAGCATAAACAATCACCTGCAATAATGTTACATTATAACATATCAATCAATATAACCACATCGCGACGCATGCAAAGAAAGTGGAGAGAGTGTTGAGTTCTACATTAATAAAAAATGTCACTATTGTGAATGAGGGATGTAAGTATCCGTCTGATGTACTTATTAAAAATGACAGAATAGAAAAAATAGCCCACACCATTACGCCCTCTGGTCCGGAGGCTGTAATAGATGGACAAGGAGGCTATTTGCTTCCCGGTATGATTGATGATCAGGTGCACTTCCGTGAACCGGGACTAACGGAAAAAGGCACCATCGCCACCGAGTCAGCCGCGGCTGTTGCGGGCGGAATTACCAGCTTTATGGAAATGCCGAATGTGAATCCGGCAACCACCACAATTGATGCATTGGAGAAGAAATTCGCTATTGCCAGAGAAAAGTCGTTGGCAAATTATTCCTTCTATTTAGGTGCAACAGAAAACAACATTGAGCAAATCAAACAACTCGACCCCGCAAAGCACTGCGGTGTGAAAGTATTTATGGGGGCATCTACCGGTAACCTGCTTGTCGAGAACCCACAGGCTTTAGAAGCCATATTTCGTGAAGCGCCCGGGATCATTGTCACGCATTGTGAAAGTGGCTCGGTTATAGAAAGTAACCTCAAACGTCTGCAAGCTGAGCAAACAGACATTTCCATTATTCATCACCCCGTCATTCGTGATGTTGAAGCCTGTTACGCATCATCGTCTTATGCGGTGAGTCTGGCTGAGAAATATCAAAGCCATCTTCACGTATTGCACTTAACAACAGCTAAAGAGCTGTCGCTTTTTAAGCCTGGCCCGATAGAAAATAAACGTATTACCGCGGAGGCTTGTGTTCATCACTTGTGGTTCAGTGAAGAAGACTATGCCGCAAAGGGCAACCTGATAAAGTGTAACCCTTCCATAAAAGCGGCTGTCGACAGAGACGCACTCATTTCTGCCGTTAATGACGACCGAATTGATATTATTGCCACCGATCATGCGCCTCACACCCTGACCGAGAAGCAAGCACCCTTTATGAGCGCCCCTGCAGGCCTACCGTTGGTGCAGCATGCGTTACTTACCCTTCTCGACCATGTTATGGCGGAACGTATGACAATAACGAAAGTGGCGGAAAAAACCGCACATAATCCAGCTAAACGTTATGGCATCATTGACCGGGGATTTATCCGCGAAGGCTATTTCGCCGACCTAGTTCTCATTGACTCGAATGACTCTACGCCCGTCAGTCATAGTAACGCCCTGTATAAATGCGGCTGGACACCTTTTGACGGACACATCTTCAACACAAAAATAGCTGCCACATGGGTAAATGGTCAGCAAGTTTATGACGGGCAAAGCGTAAAGCCTGCAGCAGCTGCACGCCTGCACTTCGATAAAACCCTATTCAATAAATAACAAACCCAAACGACAGGAAAACAAATGAAAAAAACACTAATCGCCGTTGCCATGACGGCTTCAATCCTGGGCTTACAGGCATGTTCGCCAGCCCCCTCTTCTGATACCGGCAGCCAACAGGGCGTTTCAGTTGAAAGCCCTAAAGAAGACAATCAGAACAACCCTTTATTCAAGGCTAGCCCGTTAATTTACGAGGCACCGGTTTTCGATAAAATCGATAACGCCCATTTTCTCCCGGCCTTTGAAGAGGGCATGAAACAGCACAGCGAGGAAATTGAAGAGATTGCAAAAAATCCGCAGCCTGCGAGTTTTGACAATACCCTTGTTGCTATGGAAAAGAGCGGGGCTCTGCTTACCCGCACCAGCCGGATATTTTTCAATTTAGCGGGCACGGATAGTTCTGCAGAGCGTCGTGAACTGCAGAAAACACTGGCGCCAAGGCTGGCTGCACATCGCGACAGTATCTCACTGAACCATCAATTGTTCAGCCGGATTGAAACTCTCTACAACCGTCGTGATGAACTTAAACTCGATGCAGAATCGCTGAGACTTCTTGAAGAAACATACGGGAATTTCGTGCATGCCGGTGCGAAACTCAATGAAGTGGAAAAGAATAAAATCAAAGACATAAACGAAGAACTTTCTACCCTGACAACTCAATTTTCACAGAATCTGCTGGCAGAGACGAAAGCGATTGCCGTGCTCGTTGATGATAAAAATAAGCTGGCAGGGCTTTCAGAGCGACAAGTGAAAGCTGCTGCGGATGCAGCGACGGCAGACGGCCATGAAGGCCAGTATCAAATAAAAATCACCAATACGACCCGACAGCCCATTCTGGCCTCTCTTGAAAATCGTGAATTAAGACAAAAAATTTGGGAGACCTCTGCATTTCGTGCCCAATCTGGCAGTAATGACAACAGTCAAATAATTGTCAGACTAGCAGAACTACGCGCGCAAAAAGCTAACCTCCTCGGATATAAAGATTGGGCGAGCTATAGCCTGGAACAACAGATGGCAGGGACACCTGAGGCAGTTTACGACATGCTCGGCAGCATGGTACCTGCGGTAGTTAAAAATGTTGAAGCAGAAGCGGCAGATATACAAAAGCTGATTGATGCAGAAGGCAGCGACTTTACCCTTGAACCCTGGGACTGGGCGTATTATGCAGAGAAAGTCCGGCAAGCCCGTTATGATCTGGATGAAGAACAGGTAAAGCAATATTTCGATTTTGATCGGGTGCTCGAAGACGGCGTTTTCTTCACAATGAATAAATTGTTTGGTATCCGCTTCGAGCCACGTCCGGATCTTCCGGTCTATCACCCTGATGTGAAAGCATACGAACTCTTCGATATCGACGGTAAAAGCCTGGCCATTTTTTATGCTGATCACTTTGCCCGCGACGGAAAACGGGGCGGTGCCTGGATGAGTTCATTTGTCGGACAATCGCATTTATTGAATAAAAAGCCGGTTGTAGTGAATGTTATGAATATTGAAAAGGCCCCGGACGGCGAGCCTACGCTGGTTAGCTATGATAACGTCACCACCATGTTTCATGAGATGGGCCACGGTGTTCACGGCATGCTCTCAGATGTGAAATATCCGTCCTTGTCTGGTACAAATGTTTCCAGAGATTTTGTTGAATTCCCTTCAACCTTTGAGGAAGACTGGGCAGCGTATCCGGAAGTCATTGCAAACTATGCAAAACATTATCAAACCGGCGAGCCTATCCCGAAAGACTTATTAGACAAAGTGATCAGCTCCAGAACCTTCAACATGGGCTTCGACACGCTTGAATACATGTCTGCCGCCCTGCTCGATATGGAATGGCACTCAATCACGCCGGATAATATCCCTGCAAACATCAACAAATTTGAACAAGCTGCTCTGACCAAACACGGTGTAGATATTGATTACGTGCCACCCCGTTACAAATCAGCATTCTTCTCTCACTCTATGGGCGGAGGCTATTCTGCCGGCTACTACGCCTACATGTGGAGTGAAATTCTGGCCGCCGACGCATTTGCCTACATGCAAACAAAAGGTGGTTTGAAGCTGGAAAACGGCATGCAGTACAGAAAACATATTTTGGCCACAGGAAATTCTCGCCCTCCTATGGAATCTTACAAAGCATTCCGTGGTCAGGAACCGACAACCGAAGCGTTGCTTATTCGCAGAGGGTTAAAAACGCGAATTAATTAACTAGAACTAGGTTTTTTGCGAGATTACGCCCTTCCCTTTTCGGGAAGGGCTTTAAATCACACCGCTCTACTTGTCATTTGCCTTAGGACAAATTGAGTATTTAGTCGCTGGTAACCACGGCAACAGCGTTATGAGCATGCAAGCTTTCCTGATGCTCCACTTTGCACCAGAATTTATTCACATAATCCATCGCGCTAAGAGACATCTGTAATTTTCTTGCTGCATCTTCACAGAACATCTGATTAGCCGCATTTAAACGGGCAAACTCCTGTTCATCTATCCGCTTTACTGCCGTCTGCACCGGGGTGGCAAGCACATCTTCGAGCGCCCAGATAAGCGTATCCGGGCACGGCCATGCTTGTTCATTTAGTGTTAAATGAATATACGCAAAGGAGCGCTGACTGTGGGGTGTTGCTGTTGCACCATCCGGCCCCTGTAGCCACGTCAGAAGTCGCGCTTTTTCTATCAAGGGTTCAGAGAAAACACTATCCACGGCCTCCGCTGTCAATTGCTGAGAAAGCGACGTAGAGCAAGGGCAAGTGCTGGAATACGGTATTGCTAATTGCATTTGATGCGTAAAGTCTTGCTCATTTTTCTCAGAAATGAGTGAGATGCTGTAAGCCTGAAATCCCGACCTTCCACTTAACAGAGCGGGTTTCTCTAGCGTAAGAGAAAAGTCGATACTGATTCGGGCACTTTTGCTAAGGCCCTGCTGGCTGGAAATCATATCTTCCAGCAAGCTTTCTATTGATTCTTTTGAATACTCCTTAACAGCAAAATCGTTGATGCATGAATACAAACGGGACATATGTATGCCTTTTGCTGAGCGGTCATCAAGACTGACATAGATATCAGAAGAAGCTGCAACGGTTTGCGTTGCATTAGCTAAAGCAATATTTAGCGGTATGGCAATACCGTCCATACCAACCCAGCGAATTGTTGAATGCAAAGAAGATGAAGTGTCCGAAGTAATATCGGGAATAACACGAGAAGACAAACTGAACTCCAAAAGATATATAAAATTACAAAAGATGCACGCTATAGTGGCCGGAATCAGGCAGGATCTCCGTGAATAACCACTTCGTGTTTGTTTCTGTTTACAGCTAAGTAAAAGCAATTCGGCCGGCCAGTGTGGCAGGCCGGACCTGATTGTTTAACCCGACACAAAATGCAATCTCCGTCGCAGTCGAAGGATAGCCCGACCAACGATTGGGTATGTCCGCTTGTTTCACCTTTAAGCCACAACTGCTTACGTGAACGGGACCAGTAGGTGACGTTGCCGGTTTCCAATGTGTGAATCAGGGCCTCTTTGTTCATCCAGGCAAACATGAGCACTGTATCCGTTTCACTATCCTGAGTAATAACCGGGATAAGCCCATCCTGGTTAAATGCTAGCTCGCTGATAACATCGCTAAGTGGAAACGCAGTTTGGTCAGATAATGACTCTATGCTGCGGAAATAGTCTTTAGTCATTTGAATTTATTACCGTATTTATAGTAATCGACTTAAAGTGAATGCAACTCATAACGTATCCCCTCATTGAGAAAAACTATTACGAGTTACCATAAATATCTATCTAACGTAATGTTATATTATAACAATACTGGCATAAAGAATTGTTACTTTTTACTGATACCTGCTGAAGTTTAAGTGGCAAAACGTCGGAGAGATGGAATGTTAAACTTTAATAAAGAAGACAGAAATTAGTGTACTGCCTTATTTAATGCAGAGCAGATACATCATTTCAAAGTCTAAAACCGGAGAACTATCAAACATGTTTAACCAAGAAATGGTTCATACAGCGCTACAAACCTGGTGTGATAACGTTGTAAAAGTAGGCAAAGTCCATGCTGAAGGTGGTGACGCGGCAGCGTTTTCAAACCAGGTGCTTACTGATAATTACGATTATGACAATGGGCACGTGTTGTTTAAACCCACCCTGACTTTCGGAGAGCAAACCTTCCGACCCACCAAAGAAGGTGCTTTATCTTACTTTGTAGGTGGTAACAGTGACTATCCTAATGATGGCGGGTTCAAGTTAAAGCCGTGGGTTAAGGTTTGGTATAGCAAAGAAGACTTTATTCTTCATGGCGACTTAGCCATCGTTCAATGTAATGTGCATTTTATCGGTGCTGATGACAGTCACATATTTGTGAACAAAAGTTTCGTGTTTAAACAATGCGAAGACGGCAAAGTGCGTATTATTCTTCATCAATCATCGCTGCCCTATCAGCCTGCTTAAATAGCCCTGGCACCTGCAAGGTAGTAAGAGATTACCAAGCTGTGCGTACCCTGGTGCGCACGGCTTTTTACTAAATTTTTCTGGCATGCTATGAAGAACAGCTATAGTGGGAAACGCCACCTGCATATAAATATTCTTCAGGTCGTTTTTTACAATATTTGCTTTCCAACTCGCTGGTTTGCTCACTGTAGGGGTGAGTAAAAACGTTTTGTAATTCGTTAATCAGGGAATAGTCCCCGGCTGCTGCTTGTTCGTAGGCCGGCACAACCAACCATTCCCGCCAGGCGAACTTAGGATTAACCTGCATCATTCGCTCAGATACTGTGCTTGCATCCTCGCATCGTGTGACTTGTGCTTTCCAACTCTCGAACCATTGCTCCCATTTTACTTCCAGGGATTCGGATAACGGCTTGTAAAAGCTCTCTTTCAGCGCGCTGAATTCAACGGGTAATGATGACAGCCCACGGAAAAACAGTGTGTAGTCTACCGGTGTCTGCATCATCAGTTTCAATAGTTCAATGACAAACTCCGGAGCGACTGTATTTAACCCCAGTTTAGATGCCCACATAGCGTCCAGCTTTTCCTGCATGACAGCCTCAAAACTTTTATTGATCTCGTCAAGTTGCTCCAGCTCTTTACTGCCTGATAATAACGGGGCAAGCGACTGACAAAACATGGAAAAGTTCTTTTGCGCAGCCACAGGCTGATTAAGAAATGAAAAATGTCTACCGCCTCCGGTCCAGGGTTGAAAGAACGGATCGAAAGGTTCACAGAACCCAAACGGTCCATAGTCCAGCGTAAAGCCACCTGCTGCACAGTTATCACTATTAAAGTTCCCCTGACAGTAGCCAACTCTAATCCAGTTTGCGATAAGGTCAGTCAGCCGGTGTCGAAACGCTACCGCCAGCTGAGTGACTTTCGCTTCGAGAGGCTGGTCTGCGGAAATATCTTTGCTGTATTCCCTAACAATAAGGTGCTCAACCAAAGCACGCAATTCTGCCAGCGCCTCAGGGTGCTGATTGCTGCGGGCACGACGGGCAAACAATTCAAGTTGCCCCACCCGAATGAACGAGGGCGCAACGCGGGTAGAAATGGCTACCGGGTTTTCAACCATCATGGTGGGGTCGGCGCTCCGGGAATTATCTTCATACCAGGGTCTGTACACAGTGTCTGTAGCCGAGACAATCAAACATAATGAACGAGACGTGGGAACACCCAGCGCATGTATAAATTCCTGGGCGAGAAACTCCCGCACGCTAGAGCGCAACACCGCCCTGCCATCGGCTCCCCGGCAATAAGGGGTTGGCCCGGCGCCTTTCAGCTGCATTTCAAACCGGGAGCTTTCACCATTAACCTCAAACACAGAAATTGCCCGGCCATCACCATAACCATTGCCGGTTTGAAACGGACACTGCTGAATATATTCGGTGCCGTAAATAGACAACGCATAGCCGGTGGCCCATCCGGTAAAACGAATGGGTGCAGGCTGGTTGCTTAGATCGCCGGAAAATAAGCGGATAAAATCGATATCTTTTGCCAGCTCATCATCAAACCCGAGTTCTTCGAAAAGTACTTTACTGTGTGCAATACAAATCGGCTCTGCAATAGACGTCGGTTTCACGGGTACGTAATGCCCTGAAAATACCTGACGGGGATGATAGTCATCGCCAGATTCGGTGGACTGCGGATCGCGGCTGAGCGCTTCGATGAAACTGTAATCGACAATCTCTGCCAGCCCGGTCACAGATTTTATTCCAGCTTTACGCTTCTCATTCGATGCATTCATAACAAATTGCTCTCCTCAGATGGTCAATGACGTCAGATAAGACGGGAGATTATTGCGAGTTTAAACGCATTCGTGTTCATGAAGTACTCATCACGAATTATTATAGATATCCTGAAAGGCAAACTCGAGTTTTTCCAGTGGAATGTAGCCAGTCAGCGTAGTGACAAGCTCCCCGTAAGGATTTATCAGCAATGTAAAAGGCGTCACTTCGGGCTGCCCTGTTAGCGCAATCAACGCGGGGGAAGCCTCAAGCGCAGGGAACGTTATCTTTGCACGCCTTATCAGTGTCTGTAAACCGCGCCGTTGTCCCACACCGATAGCGACGGGCGCGAGCGCACTGTGACAATGCGCGTTGAGCAGCTCCAGATCTTTTAGTTGTTTCAGACACCAGGAACACTCAGGCTCGAACATACTTATTATTAAATACTGATTTTTATAGTCGCCCAGTGGTTGTTGACTGAGTTCAGTCAGACTTGGCAGTGACAGCTCAAACAAAGATGCACTGCGGGCCGCAGTGCACCCTAAAGCCAGTACAATTAAAAATACTAACCTTGCCATACCGTTATCAGAAAGTTACCGATAAGCCGGTATAGGCTTCACGGCCGCGAAGCGGACCATAAATATAAGCCACATCGTAGCCAACACTTGAATTCGTTGGACCACCGAAGATATCTGACTCTGCACAATTAGCGCGCAAATGCACACTGTCTTTCAGACCAAAATCCTGTGAAACGAACAGCATTGCTGATCTATTCTCTAACTCCGGATTTTCACTGACGCCATTGTTATCACCATCGTATTGGTCCCGGTCATCATATTGCGCTGAAAAAGTGACTCGGGTGCTGTCTTCATTGAGCAGTCCTGTGGCGACAAGGCTACCTTTCTTATACCCATTTTCGCCGGCAGAGACATCGACAACCACTTCGTCTTTTAACGCTTTTTTAGTGACAAGATTAATGGTGCAGCCTATTGCCTCTGGCGCAATGAGAGATGCACCTGCCCCACGAGCAATTTCTATATTATCGTAACCAGAAGAGGTAGCTGCATCGAGTCCATAAAACCCCGACATCATGGTATACACGGGAAGCCCGTCTACCAAAACGGTAGTGTGTTCACCACGCAGACCATTCAGCATAACTCGCTTAACACCACACATTGAGCACTCGTTGTTAACCCTGACACCCGGTGATATTGAAATGGCTTCTGTCAAATTTGCAGCCTGAAGGCGCTCTATGGTTACGCCTGAGACCATTTCAGTTTTTTGAACTGTGTCTTTTAGAAATCCGGCTTCAGAAAGGCGCTCACGTACGCCTCTTACGGAAATTTTCTCAACGTCCTTTAACGAGGGTTCGTTTTTTTCATTTTTTTGAGCGAGCACAGGCATAGCAAGAGCGGTTGCCACCGCCAGCGCTATCACATTCTTTTTCATTAAAACTGCTTCCTACCATTCGTTTTATTGATCAACCGAACTTACGCTACTACTTATCAAAAATGTTACATTATAACATTACAGATAATAAGAACGATTCTCAATCTAAATGGTGGTGTTTTAATTGCTGTTAAGCTAGCTAGCGCTCCGTAACGTGCTCCAACGCGTTCTCTATGAGTTGATACACATGAGAGTCTGATAATGTATAAATGATATGCTTACCTTCTCTGCGGCTTCTTACTAAATCGACGTTTTTTAAGACTTTTAGCCGCTGTGAAACGGTGGACATTTGTTCTTTACTGGCCAATTCTGATACACATGCCTCACCCCTGGATAAAATAGTCAGTAGCTTCAGGCGTTCCGGATCAGCAAGTGCTTTAAAAAGTTGTCCGGCTTTCTCAAATGTTAGTGTTTCGATATCAGTAATCGTTCGCTTTATATCATGGGAATGGTGTAAATCGTTATCTTGCATAAGTTACCGGCAACCATATTTAAACATTTTATTAATTGTGGAAATACTTTATCTAATACTGCTCAGGTTGTCTTCCTTTTCCCGCTTCACTCTAATTGCAATTTAATTTGATCTCTTATGTCATATAATCAATAATACATTTAATTAAATGATGAAATGTTTAATTGATAAGGAAAATTTTCTATGACCAAATGTAATAAACACGAGAACCATCCTCACGAGCACGGTCCGGATTGCGGACATACTGCAATTCAACATAATGATCACGTTGATTATCTGCACGACGGTCATTTACATCACCCTCATGGTGATCATGTCGACGAACACGTATTAGAAGTATCGGATACCAACCCTGATACCTGCACGCAAGGTCACTCATGCAGTGGCCATGATGCTGACCATGTACATGGCCCGGGTTGCGGTCATGAAGCCGTTCCTCATGGCGATCACATCGACTATATTGTTGATGGTCATCTTCACCATCAACATAATGGCCATTGCGACAATCATGGTCCTGTAGAGATTTTATCTCAGGCGTAAATAAAAAGTTCACGACTCACGTTAAAGTGAGTCGTGGTATTAGAATGGCCCTTTTTAAAAGAAAGAGGGCTTTTTACAATGCGTTCACCACTGTTGGTGTAAGCTTCATATACCCCTCGGCATATTCAATTTTCCGCTTAGCTGCTATACCGATATTCCTCTGCGCCTGAACACCACGTTGTAGCGCCACACGGGTATAATATGCCCATAAATGTTCCTGCCCGGCCATACATTCAATCGCTTGCCTTTTTTTATCCCACACATTGGTAATATCTAAAAAAGTATTTGGCGTCCATTCACACTGCTCTGTCTGATGAGGTTCGAAAGCATAAACTGGCGGTGCACCCAGAATTTTTTGCTGGGTATTGTATCCCGCGGCTTGCGCCGTCACTCTTGCTTCTTGCGCGAGACGCATTGCGAGAGGATGGTCAAAATTATAGGGATCGACCACTGAATGGCTTAATACGAATTCAGGTTGCAGCGTCTGATACAAATCAACCATACGAAAAAGGGTTTCATCGGATACGCGCATTGGGTAATCACCGATATCCCAAAATTCGATGTCAGCTCCGAGTATGTCAGCAGCCATCTGAGCCTCTTCCTGTCGCGCGGCTTTTACTTTTTCCACAGTCATATCAGAATGCTTCCATAATTTTGCAGATTCTCCCCGTTCACCATAGGACAGACACACTACTTTTACATGCCAGCCTTGCTGAACGTGACTGGCAATAGCACCACCTGCCCGCCATACGAAATCTGCAGAATGCGCACTGACAACCAATGCTGTTTTTATGGGATCTGTTACAGGCATATGTTCTCCTCAAAAAAGTAACCTAAATAATTATTGCTGGGAAACCCTTTAAATGATGATTCACGTGCAAACATGCACTGAGTGTTATGTTATATTGTAACAATTGCGAATTTGAAATTAGATTACCTGCCTCAGGTATTAGTAAAATTGATAATGAGAAGAGTTTACGGTATGAATAAATCTATCCCGGCCCTTAATAGCAGTGCACTGATTAAGCCAGAGTACATTAAATTTCTGGCTCAATTGAAAGAAGCCGGATTCAAAGGAGATATTCAGCAAAGTTACGGGAGTCGGGTGCTCTACAGTACGGATAACTCCGTATATCAAAAATTACCACAAGCGATAGTACTGCCAGCGAATATTACTGATCTGGTTCTTTTAGGAAAACTTGCAGTCCGGCATCAACATTCAGGCATTCGATTCAGCCCCAGAGGCGGAGGAACAGGTACAAACGGGCAGTCATTAACTGACGGCCTCATAGTCGACACCTCACTGCATATGAATCAGATTCTGGAAATTAATACCCGTGAAAAATGGGTGCGTGTGCAAGCGGGCGTAGTTAAAGACCAGCTAAACGACTTCCTCCGTCCCTACGGCTATTTTTTTGCGCCGGATCTCTCCACCAGCAACCGCGCGACTATCGGCGGAATGATAAATACGGATGCATCAGGTCAGGGCTCCCTCGTTTATGGAAAGACATCTGATCACGTGTTGGGATTAAAGTCTGTACTGGTCGACGGCACTTTGTTCGAGACGTCTCCGTTGACTGTTGAAGAAGCGAAGAAGCGTATTTCTAATGGTGGTATAGAAAGTAAAATTTTGGCGCAGCTCATCGAAACAGGTATAGATAAGCGAGAGCAAATTGTTAAGAAGTTTCCCCGTTTGAATCGCTTTTTAACAGGCTACGACCTTGAGCATATTTTGAACGATGAACTGGATGTGCTGGATCCAAGCAGGATACTCTGTGGCTCAGAAGGAACGCTGGCTTTTATTGCAGAGGCAACTCTTAACATTACTCCTATTCCAAATCATAAAGTATTGCTCAATATAAAATACGATTCCTTTGAATCGGCACTCCGGCATGCGCCCCAAATGGTTGCAGCCAGGGCTACTTCGGTGGAAACAATAGACAGCAAAGTATTAAACCTCGCACGGGAGGATATTATTTGGCACAGCGTTAAATCGCTGATTAAAGAGGTGTCCGGCAAGGATATACTTGGTCTCAACATGGTGGAATATAACAGTAATGATGAGAACGATATTGAAGAAAAGGTACGTGTCTTACAGGCCAGACTCAACGCAGAGATAGAAATCGGAGCAAACGGCGTTATTGGTTACGAGATCACCCGCGATAACGGGCAGATCAATACAATTTATGCCATGCGAAAAAAGGCTGTGGGACTACTGGGCAAAACGCGTTCTAAAGCCAAACCAGTAGCATTCGCCGAAGACACCGCTGTTCCGCCTGAAAACCTGGCTGATTTCATTCTGGCCTTTCGCAGATTGTTAGACAATAAAGGTCTGCATTACGGCATGTTCGGGCATGTCGACGCAGGGGTTCTTCATGTTCGCCCAGCTCTTGATTTATGTGATCCTCAGCAGGAAGCCCTATTACGGGAAATTTCCGACGATGTTGTCCGCTTGGTCGCTCAGTATGGTGGCTTAATGTGGGGAGAACATGGAAAAGGATACCGGAGCGAGTATGGTCCTGCATTTTTTGGTGATGAACTTTTTAATGAACTCAGAAAAATAAAAACAGCCTTCGATCCGGAAAATAAAATGAACCCCGGAAAAATTTGTACACCATTGGCGGGCGATGAAACACTAGTCAGCATCGATGATGAAAAACGGGGACGTTATGATCGGGAAATCCCCGTTGAAACACGAGATGCCTTTCAGACCGTAATGGACTGCAACGGCAATGGTCTCTGCTTTAACTACGATACAAATTCTCCGATGTGTCCTTCATTTAAGGCCACAGGCGACAGGCGCTTCAGCCCGAAAGGCAGAGCATCCATGTTAAAAGAGTGGTTAAGGCTACTTGCAGAACGCGATTTACAAGCTGAGATGCTTGAACAAAAATCAGGTAGTACTTCCTGGTACACACGTTACCGGAATAATTTGCAATCTCCGGATGACTTTTCCCACGAGGTGCTTGAAAGTATGGAAGAATGTCTTGCCTGCAAAGCCTGTAGCACGCAGTGTCCGATAAAAGTTGATGTTCCCGCATTCCGGGCCAGATTTCTGAACCTTTATTATCAGCGTTACAACCGCCCGCTGAAAGACTACCTGGTAGCGGGTGTAGAAACCATGACGCCGTGGCTGGCAAAAATTCCTGGAATGGTCAACCGGCTTATGACGTCCATGCCTGTTAAAAATCTGTTAGAGAACCGGATTGGTTACGTAGATGCTCCTGAACTTTCAGTTCCTACTTTAAAACAGCGTATCAGCAAAAAATACCTGTTCGACTTTTCGAAAGTTGAGGAAATAGGTCCGGATGAACGTGAAAATACAGTATTACTCGTTCAGGACCCCTTTACCAGTTATTACGAAGCAGAGCTGATAACCGACACTCTGCAATTATTAGAAAAGCTCGGGTTCAAGCCACACCTTCTTCCTTTCAAACCGAATGGTAAACCTCAACACGTGAAAGGGTTTACCAACGCTTTCAGAGATACTGCAGCGGCATCAGCTGCCTTTCTAAATAAGATAGCGGAAACCGGGCTGCCGATGGTAGGTCTCGATCCATCCCTGGTATTGTGTTATCGCGATGAATACACCAAAGCTCTTGGTGACAAACGAGGTAACTTCGAGGTGTATTTATTGAACGAATGGTTGTACGACAAGATGCCGGACATGCCTACAACGTCAAGTCATGAGTATGTTTTACTTGGTCACTGCACAGAAAAAACAGCCTTACCTGAATCTGAAACGCAATGGCGGGAATTATTTGAAAAAGCGGGGCTGCGATGTAGAGCATTGCCTGTCGGCTGTTGCGGTATGGCGGGTACATTTGGTCATGAAACAGTGCATAAAGACACATCCAAAGCGATTTACGGGCTAAGCTGGCAACCAGCCATTGCGGGTGCGGAGTCAGAGCACGTAATGGCAACTGGATATTCCTGCAGAAGCCAGGTGAAACGATTAGAAGGCTTCAAGCCTCGCCATCCTGTTCAGGTTCTGCTGCACCACCTGAGCTAAAAAATAATGCATGGCCAAACCGGTACAGTTTAAGGCCATGCATCTCCTCTCTTTATCTACAGATTACCTTAAAAACGCCTCGTGTAATCCGCCGTCCACGCTGATAACTTGCCCGGTTGTTTTACTTAACTGGCCGGAAATAAGCAGGTAAGCCGCTTCAGCCTGATCATCAGGTGTAATGGGTAATTTAGTCAGCGTCCGCTGTGCATAAAAATCAGCGAGTTTATTGCGCAGCGACTCTGTGCTTTCTGTCTCATCAAAGCCGATATCATATTTGCTCAGCGAAGAGATCACCCGCTCTCTTGGAAACATACTGCTTCCCTGCACCACCGTAGCTGGCGCGAGGGCGTTAACGTTCACTAGCGGGGAAAGTGTTACCGCCAACTCTCTGACCAGGTGATTAGCCGCCGCCTTGCTGGTGTCATAAGCGATGGAACCTTTTTTCGACACAGCAGCATTAACACTGGTTGTCAGCACTAACGCGCCCTTCAGCCCCTGTTTAGCCCACACATTCTGAGCCTCTGAACCAACGATATAACCGCCTTTCACATTTACGTTGAAGCTGAGGTCGAAAATCTGGTCGTTAGCCAGTAAATCAGCGCCTTCGGCTTTAAATACGCCCGCAGTTACGATGATTTTATCAATACCGCCATACGCCATTATCACGTTTGAAAGCATTGCTTTAACTGACTCTCTGTTGGTAATGTCTACTTCAAGTGCAATAGCGGGCCCGCAGCCTGAAATCCCTGTTCCCGCAACACCAATGCCCTGTCCAAGCTTAGCGGTAAGTTCAGTTGCTGTCCGCTTAGCATTTTCTGCACGAAGGTCGGCACAAACCACGTGCGCGCCTTCGGCTGCTACGCGATGGGCTGTCGCTTTACCAATGCCGTCACCGGCACCAATCACCACCACGATATCTCTTGCTAAAGGCTTCTCTTTGGGCATGCGCTGAAGCTTCGCTTCTTCTAACGCCCAATACTCAATGTCGAATGCTTCCTGGGGAGGGAGCCCCTGGTATTCAGAAATCGCTTCAGCACCTCGCATAACCTCTACTGCGCAGTTATAAAACTCAGCGGTTACCCGGGATTCACTTTTATTCTTACCCCATGCAATCATACCAACGCCCGGAATAAGCACCACCGTTGGACTTGGATCACGCATAGCGGGAGAGCCTTCGCGCTTACAGGCATTGTAGTAGTCAGCGTAATCCTGCTGATACGCCTTGAGTCCCGCTTTGAATTTCTCTATTAAATTGTCAACGTTCTCTGTCTGCGGGTCGAAATCAACAAATAATGGTTTAATTTTGGTTCGCAGAAAATGATCAGGACAAGAAGTGCCCATACTCGCTAAACGTGATGCATCGCGACTATTCACAAACCGTAAAATCGTACTGTCAGCCTGCACGGTAGCGATAAATTTCTTCTCTTTTGAGATAAGCCCACGGGCTACGGGTAAAAAGTCAGAGAGTAAATCTGCACGTTCCTGTTCGGAGAGAGACTGATATTTTTCGCCGCCGAACGTTAATTCACCCTTATCATGCTCTTCAATAAACCGGGCTGCCCGTTCCGCGATACTCAGAGAAAGGTCGTAACAGGCTTTACTTTCGTTTGCCCAGTTTATGTGCCCGTGCTGACCCATCAAAACACCGTCAATTCCCGGATTTGCCTCGTAAGTCTTTTTCAATAGCAGAGCCGCTTCCCATCCCGGACGGATCCACGGCATGTAAGCAAGTTTGCCTCCCCATATAGTTTCCGTAAGTGAAACCTGATCCTTACAGGTCGCCACAGCAATGACCGCATTTGAATGCATATGATCAACATGTTTCTGGTCAATCATGAAGTGGAGAGGCGTATCGATTGATGAAGCTCTTGGATTCAATTTGAAAACACAGTGTGGAAACATGCCAACCATGCGGTCTTCGCCTTTCTCTTTGTAGCCTTTGTCTTCGAAAGATTGATAGACATTATTCAGCGAATTGAGCTTCTCCTGATAAAGGGTCGCGAAGTTTTCTTTCACCGAAGTTCGCAAGTCACCGCCGGAACCTTTCACCCATAGTACTTCAACTTCGGTACCAGTTAGCGGGTCTTTATCCATGATTTTTGCCGATGTGTTCCCCCCACCCGTATTGGTTATACGAAGATCAGAACCCAAAATATTAGAACGGTAAATTAAGTTCTCCACCGCATCTAAATTATTCACTTCTTCGTCATTCCAAAGATAATCGACATGCATGAATTCTTCTGGCTTATAAATCATCTGAACGCTCCTGTAATTGATATCAATTGAATAAAACTGAAACAAAAAACCAATATCAATCAAATTCAATCATCTATAGATATAAAAAATGCCTTCCTCCAATGAAGGAAAGCCATACAGAGCATTCTACATAAAACAAACGTTATAACATAACACTTATTTTCATTTAATTAGTTAAGGTTG
Source organism: Alteromonas sp. ABV4_515 (assembly GCF_056160345.1). Taxonomy (NCBI): domain Bacteria; kingdom Pseudomonadati; phylum Pseudomonadota; class Gammaproteobacteria; order Alteromonadales; family Alteromonadaceae; genus Alteromonas; species Alteromonas sp. ABV4_515. The sequence goes on along the minus strand of NZ_JBSWWZ010000002.1, from coordinate 267,009 downwards.
CATATTGAAACTGCAGACGCACAATTTATTTACAGACCCATATTTCAGGGGAATCAAATCATTGCTTTTGCATAAATATGGTCACTTCCGCCATGGTTATACCAAACTTCTTTATGTAAGAACGGTTCATCATGGTGTCTTCAGACATGCCAAAAAACCAGTCGTCAAAGGCGACTTCATAAGTGCTATCATCAACGGGTAAATCCATGGAGTAAGCAAAGTTAAAAGCATTGCCGTAACTGGTGCCTTCTGCAGTTCCCAGAATATCCCCCGCTTCACCAGCAAATGTATTATTTCCGGTAGGGGTAATGCGCCAGGTTCGGTTTTTCACACCGTCGCCTAACTGATAGTTAAATGACTCGTCCAATATCAGCGTTTCACCATCCTGACGGGCATCAATATCAACAATAAATCGTTGCACCACCTCACCAGAACGGTTCTGCACAATTCCCCAGGCTTTCACCTTACCGTCAAAAAAATCATAGAGATCGAATTTTGGTTGCTGGTTTGTGTACGCGTCACTTTGCACTGAGCCCGCACAACCCGTCAGACTTCCCACCAACAAGGCTGCTGCAGCTAACATCGCAAATTTTTTCATTCTTTTTCTCCCAGTAATTGTTCTCGCATTTCCGGTTCAGAGGTACTTTCAGACAGCCAGATACCAAAAAAGGCGCGGGTAAATGCAGGATCGTCAACGTTGCCTATAGCCTCGCCATTAAAGAAGAAACGGGTATGTCCATCCGCATTGACTTCCCCAGTGAGTACATCGCCGTCTGATACATCCGGGAAGATGGCGGTCATCGTAGTCTGCCATTCAGCCAACTTGTCTTCGTCTTTCAATCCCTGCTTGCGCATCTCTTTTGCCGATCGTTCAGCAATGTCACGCCCATCCAAGTCGCGCAGATAAGTCAGCTTTAGCGCGAAGGGTTTGTCCTCGGCCCATTTACCGTTTGGCGCGTAGAGCACGGCATCGTACACATCCCAAAAGAGGTAAGTCAGCCTGGCTTTCCCCACCTTGTTGCTCTCGGTGGAGAGTCGTTCAGCATCTGCTAAAAGAGGCGCAGCATAGTTTAGGCTTAACAGTAAAAGCGCGACAACATTGAACTTAGGCATGGCGTACTCCTTTTTTATTTAATGTTTACAGGCTTTACGAAGGGCATGATCATTCATTAACATCTGTTAATGTAGTCTGCTTACCGATATCTGCCACGGTCGGTAATTGGCGGCCGCCCCCCATGCAATGCGGCCAACGAATCAGGAGCGTTATGCAAGACAAAGTCGTCGTTTCAGACACTCAGCTTTCATTAGTTGCCGAAAAAATGCTGGCACTGACCACGCCAAGTTCACTTACCGACTTCAAACCAGACTGGCCAGGCGCTGAATTTGTCAGCATGCAAATAAAACGGGACGATCTCATCCACCCGATTATTTCCGGAAACAAGTGGCGCAAACTAAAACATACCCTGAATGCCCTACCCGGCAGTTGTCGACACATCATCAGTTTTGGTGGCGGCTTTTCTAATCATCTTCATGCCTGCGGTTATTTATGCATGAAATTGGGTATTCACTTCACGGCACTGGTTCGCGGCGATTACACAGCCAATCACACGCCGATGTTACGCGACTTAGCCTCGTGGCAAGCCGACATTCAGTACTTGGATAAGGCCACGTATTCCAAACGAACCGACCCTATTTGGCTGGAAAACTTGCAAAAACAGTATCCTGAGTCTGTACTTATTCCTGAAGGCGGCAGTCAGGCTCATGCGCTTAAAGGGGTGGCAGAGCTGTTAGAAGAAGACAACAGCGCGTGTGACCATATTGTGGTCCCTGTTGGCAGTGGCGCCACCCTGGCCGGTTTGATTGGCGCAAAAAGTCCTCCGGTTTCAGTCACCGGCATTGCCGTTTTAAAAGGCGAAGGCTATCTTGAGTCGCTGGTGCAAGCGTTACTACCAGCAACGGGGCAACAACACCCATGGCAAATTCTGCATGACTATCATCAGGGTGGTTACGGTAAGCGAAACGCTGCACTGACAAGCTTTTGTGATGATGTGACACAGCAGTACAATGTGCCGGTTGAGCCTGTTTATTCTGGTAAATTATTGTTCGCGATCAAAGATTTGCTCGAAAAGCGATTTTTCCCCGATGGCACAAGGCTGAGAATCGTGCATACTGGTGGTCTTCAAGGAGCAAGATAATTTGATCTGTCGGTGTAAGAATTACGTTCTAAGCCATGTAAACCTTACAGTTTTTCACTGCACCAGGTTGCCTTTTTCAGGAACAGCCACTCGCGCGTTCCACACGCTATAAAGGAGAGCCACATTGATAAATAATCCGCAGCAGCTGCCTGAACCCCTGCAATTGCTGGTAAACCGTTCCCTCCAGTTGTGTGAACTGATGTTGCCGCACTGCAGTGCCCTTTATCCGTTTGCTGCTATTTATGAAGACGGACGCGTGGGTTGCTTGTTTGCCGATGATCGATGCCACGGCGAAAATGAAAGTTATCTCATCGAGCAATTACAGTGGCGTATTATCGACACCACTACCGATACGGAAAGTTACAGTGTGCTGGTGTACGCAGCCACGGTGACAACCGACAGACATAAGCAGTTGAATGCGATTGCCATCAATGCAGGGCATCCAAATGGCGATGAAACCATGCTACTCTACCCCTACTTTCGTGTGGGGAAAAAAATCGTTGTCTCCCCTCCAATTCCAGGCTGAAAAATGCTGCCAGCAGGCTAACTTTGCTTGCCAAAAAGTTGATGTCTGCTAGCATTCAGCGCAAATTTACCTAACGTCACGGAAACAAGAATATGTCTCGCGTTTTAATTATTGGTGCTGGCGGCGTCGCTGCTGTAACCGTTAAAAAATGTGCCCGTCTGCCTGAATATTTTGACGAAATTTATCTGGCCAGCCGTACCGTTTCGAAATGCGAAGCGCTGCAAAACGAAGTTGGCGCTGATCGTGTTAAGGGTGTCTTTGCAGTAGACGCTGACGATGCAGCTGAAGTAGAAAAGCTGATCAATGAAGTTAAGCCTGATTTGGTGGTAAACCTGGCACTGCCTTACCAGGATCTGCCTATCATGGACGCCTGTCTGGCAACTAAAACTGATTATTTGGATACCGCCAACTACGAGCCAAAAGATGTGGCTAAGTTTGAGTACAGCTGGCAGTGGGCGTATCAGGACAAGTTTAAAGATGCTGGCATCATGGCACTGCTGGGTTCCGGTTTTGATCCGGGTGTAACTAACGTTTACACGGCATATGCGGCTAAGCACCACTTCGACGAAATCCACTATCTGGATATCGTTGACTGTAACGGCGGTGATCACGGTCAGGCGTTCGCGACGAACTTCAACCCTGAAATCAATATCCGTGAAATCACCCAGCGGGGTAAGTTCTTCGAAGGCGGCGAGTGGAAAGAAACTGATCCACTGAGCGTACGTGAAGATCTGGACTACCAGAACATTGGTGTACGTGCTTCTTACCTGATGTTCCACGAAGAGCTGGAATCTATCGTTAAACACTTCCCTACCCTGAAGCGTGCCCGTTTCTGGATGACTTTTGGCGATGCCTACCTGAACCACCTGCGTGTGCTGGAAGGTATCGGTATGACCAGCATCGAACCGGTTGAATTCCAGGGCCAGAAAATAGTGCCTCTTGAGTTCTTAAAAGCGGTTCTGCCTAACCCGGGCTCACTGGCTGAAGGCTACACCGGCATGACCTGTATCGGTACCTACATTACCGGTATTAAAGACGGCAAAGAAAAGACTATCTTCATCTACAACAACTGTGACCACGCAGTATGTAATGAAGAAGTGGGCGCACAAGCCGTGTCTTACACCACCGGTGTACCCGCCATGATTGGTGCCATGATGATGCTTCAGGGTAAATGGCATAAGCCTGGCGTATGGAACATGGAACAGTTCGATCCGGATCCGTTCATGGACGAGCTGAACAAGCACGGCCTGCCTTGGCACGTGATTGAATGTGACGAAAGCCCGTTCAAAAAGTAATTCGGAGTATTTGCGTTGACTGATTTAACTCAGCGATCTGATGTGCCTTCTCCCGCATATGTGCTGGAAGAAGCGAAGCTCATCCGCAATCTTGAGCTGATGAAACGCGTGCAAGACGAGTCTGGGGCAAGAATTATTCTTGCCCTTAAAGGCTTCTCTATGTGGTCGAGTTTCGACATCATCAAACCTTATCTTCACGGTGCCACAGCCAGCTCTGTCTGGGAAGCCAAGCTGGCCGCTGAAATGGGTAAAGAGGTGCATGCGTTCTCGCCTGCTTATAAAAAAGCGGACATGGCTGAGCTGAAAAAGCTGGTCAACCATATCTCGTTTAACAGCTTGAATCAGTGGCAAACCTACAAAGATGACTTGTCGAATGTGTCCAAAGGCATTCGTATTAATCCTGAACACCAGGAAGCGGAAACCCCGCTGTACGATCCGGCGGCGCCAGGTTCCCGTCTAGGTATTCTCGTTTCAGAGCTTGAAGGTGTGGATTTAACTGGTATTGAAGGCTTCCACTGTCACAACCTGTGTGAGTGTGATTCTTTCGCTACCGAGCGCACCCTGCTGGCTATCGAAAAGCGTTTTGCCAAATGGCTGCCTACGCTGAAATGGCTGAACTTAGGTGGTGGTCACCTGATGACGCGGGAAGGTTACGATGTGGATCATCTGATCAAAACACTGAAAGACTTCAAAGCTCGTCATCCGAATCTAGATGTCATTCTTGAGCCGGGCTCAGCGGTGGCATGGCAGACTGGTCCGTTAATCGCGGAAGTGGTAGATATTGTTGAGAACGAAGGCAAGATTGCCATTCTTGATATTTCCGCTACAGCGCATATGCCTGACGTACTGGAAATGCCTTACCGTCCGGCAATTCGCGGTGCAGCAATGCCTGGCGAGAAGACGTATGACTATCGCTTAGGTGGCAATTCCTGCTTGGCAGGTGATGTTATCGATACCTATTCTTTCGATAAGCCTCTAGAAATCGGCGACCGTCTGCAGTTTGAAGATATGATTCACTACACCATGGTAAAAACCACGTTTTTCAATGGTGTGGAGCATCCATCAATTTGCATTCTGCGGAAAGACGATAAGCTGGACGTGATTCGTCAGTTTACCTACGAAGACTTTAAAGGTCGTCTGTCTTAAAACAGACTGTCAGGAAACTCTGCAAAAGCGCCTCCTTGGCGCTTTTCTTTTATCCAACTCTAACATCTTTCATACCAACGCCTATACATCATTCTGTGAACCGCCGAATTTCCAACGCACAACCTTTATCTTAACGGCACGTTGAACTTCTCTATTTCTGGCAATGTATAAACCGCAACGCATCTAAACAACTTTTTGGATTTTCGGAGCAGTAATGTGGAAAGACTTTAAAAGCTTCATTGCCAGAGGCAATGTGCTGGATTTGGCTGTGGGTATTATCATTGGTGCCGCCTTTACAACCATCGTTAAGTCGCTGGTAGACGATATTTTGATGCCGATCATCGGCCTGTTCACCAAAAATGTGAATTTCTCAGATCTTTACCTGAATTTATCCGGTGGCGAATATGCCACGTTAGAAGCCGCGAAAGCCGCCGGGGCAGTAACCGTAAATTATGGTTTGTTCATTAATGCCGTGATCAACTTTCTTATTGTGGCGGCGGTGGTTTTTATGATGGTGAGAACGCTTAACAGGCTGAAAGAAAAAGCCGAAGACCCAAAAGATACCAGTATCAAAACCCCTCAGGATATAAAACTACTTCAGGAAATTCGCGACGCATTGGTAGAGCGCAAAGCTCCCTGAGTCATAGCGACAGGAAAACCAAAACTCTCCCGTCGATATTTATTGGCCTGTCAGGGCAGTTCGGCGGAATAATTCGCCAACTAAATGACTGTACTGCCACGACAAATACCGGTATCCCCTACCGTGTCATCTAGCAACAATTCGCCGTCGAGATAGATTTTGAATTCTGTGCCTTCAGGGGCACTGATACTGTATTCCAATGCATACATGTGCTCTTCGTGCACATGCACCGTGGCTTCCTTTTTAGGGTAAACAAGGTCGTAAATACCGTTGTCGTTGCGCTCAGCAACCACATCCAACATCCAGGTACCTTTTGCGATTTCGATTGATAACACCCTTTCGATCATGGTCGTTCCTTATCTTCGCTGCCGCCTGGTTAAAATGACGGCGGCCTTACCGAATTGCGGCAATGTCTGCCCGTGCGACTATTCTACGCCTGATGTTTTCAATGTTGGCTGTCATCCATATCAAGACCAGCCTGATACAACGCATTTTTCTTAAGATTATAGTGTTCTGCTACAATCGCAGCAGCCTTCTTCAGCGGCAATACAGGCTTCAGTGAACTGAGCAATGCCAGAGCTTCCGGCGGTAACTCCCGAGGCACGTCTTCAACGCCACTGATCATCAACACAAACTCGCCTTTTTGACGCACGGGGTCAGCTTCGAGCCATTCTGCCACCGATGCAGCCGAGCCATCTACGTAAGTTTCAAAGGTTTTCGTCAGCTCTTTGGCCAGAACAATATGACGCTCGTTCCCCAACGTTTTCTTCACATCGTTGATAGTATCGAGCACCCGGCGCGGCGCTTCATAGTAAACGGTGGTAAATGTACGTTCTTTCAAAGTTTCCAGCACCTGTGAACGAGGCCCGGTTTTCGGCGGCAGAAAGCCTTCAAACATAAAGCGGTCGGTGGGCAAACCCGATGCACTGAGCGCTGTAATGGCCGCACAGGGGCCAGGAAGTGCAATCACATTGATCCCCTCCTCCCGACAACGACGCACCAGTACGAAGCCCGGGTCGCTGATAAGCGGCGTGCCGGCATCACTAACCAGTGCAACCGATTCCCCTTCTTTCAAACGCTGACATAGCATGGCTGTGCGCTTGTCTTCATTGTGCTCGTGCAATGACAGGGTGCGGGTAGAAATAGTGAAATGCTGCAGTAATTTGTGCGTATGACGGGTATCTTCTGCCGCAATCCAATTCACTGATTTCAGTGTTTCCAGCGCACGGGGCGAAATGTCATCAAGATTACCAATTGGGGTAGGCACAATATAAAGCGTTGCAGATTCGATCATAGCGCGAGCTCACAGAATAAACATTAGATTGGCTGCCCTGTTTCGAAGCTAAGACATCGATACAGTGAACAAACACTTAGGTTGTGTTTAAACAGCGGGGCCACCAGAGATTAGGGGGATGATTGTACCATGTCATAAGGCCAGTTTATTCATGCAAACGTAGATTTTCTGCCTGTTTCCGTTAAACTGACCCGGTATCCAGGTAGAAGGAATTCTCGGTGAATTTGTCCGCAAGCTGTCTTCGTATCCCCCAACTTTCTCTCATTGCCAGCGCACTGTTCTTTGCAGGCTGTGGAAGTGCTCCAGGCCCGAAACAAACCCGGGCGCCGGTGAAAAGTGTTATCGATAAACCCGCCGTTGACGTAGAGGTCACACCGGCGCAATTACTTACCGATGCGCAAAGTGTGTGGTTAAACGAGCGCGATACTGAACAGCGCAATGCGCTATTGCTAGCCGCAGTTGGGCTTTATCTCGATGAAGGGCAGTTTAATAAAGCGCAACAAATCCTGCTTTCTCTTAAGCAAAGTCCTTTATCTGAAGAACACAGCATTCTCACTAACTTGTATACCGCCAAGGCTTACATGGCGCAGCCTAGCGTGACAGAATCTGAACTGCTAGCACTGCTCCAACCGCTGTCTGGCGATCAAGCTGTGCGTCAGCAACAGCAAGAGTTGAAATCGCAGTTGTATGCGCAACAGCATCAATGGCTGGCTGCGGCTGATGCCCTCATCGACAGTCGCGAAGCCGACGAAGAGTTGGTGTCTCAGGTGTGGCAGTGGGTAAATGCAGCTTCAGACAAAGAACGTGCCGCTGCAGAAGCCCGATTTTCCAGCCTCCGACCATATTTAGCACTGTATGATTTAGCTGAACAGGAAGGCCTGAATGCTGCCGCTCTTAACCGTTCCTTAGCGCAATTCAGCCGGGTATTTCGGGGACATCCCCTGGTTCAGTTCCTGCCAGCAGAAATTTTGGCTGCCACCCAGGCAACTGTCACAGCACCACAAGAAGTTGTGGTTCTGCTCCCCCTTAGCGGCAAACTTGCTGCCACTGGCACCACCGTAAAAGAGGGCTTACTGTCGGCCTATTATCAGCAAAGCAACGACAACGAATCCCGTCGCGCGCCGGTAAAATTGCATTTCGTTGATACCGTAAACAAATCCGCTGACGACCTCTTAGCTGCTGTAGCAGGTTATCGCTGGGTAATTGGCCCCCTGCTAAAAGAAAACGTGGATGCCATCATTAACCGAGTCTCACCTGAAACCTACATGCTGGCATTGAACCGCGCAGAATTCCCTACCGACTCAGTAACGCCACCAGCCACCAATTCTGTGCTGGAGAGCAGCAATGTTCCTGTATTGGCAGATATTACTCTGCAAGCAGAACAAAGCTTGAATACGCTGGCACAGGCTAAAGCAAAACATGCCTTTTTCGCCCTCGCGCCAGAAGACGAAGCCGGACAACTGGCGGATTACATTTATCAAAATGGCTATAAAGCGCCAATCGTGGTGTCGGCACAAAATAGTGTAAACCAACGAATGAAAAGCGCGTTTACCGCCCGTTGGCAAATGCTGAATGACAATGTCGCCCGCAATAAAAAAGTGAAGTTAACCACGGTTGATTTCACCGATAGTAACAGTCTACGGGAAGGCATTACTGCCTCGTTGGATGTGGCGCAAAGTCGCGATCGCATCAAGCAAATCGAATACATGGTGAACGAGAAACTGTATAACGTGCCCCGGAATCGCCGGGACGTTGATGCCATCATCGTTTTTGCTTCGCCAGAGCAAACCGAGTTGCTTAACCCCATGGTGGAAGCCAGCCTGAGCCCGTTCAATGGCCAAACGGTTCCCGTTTTCGCCACGTCACGCTCTATCGAATACGATGACAGCAAAAACCAATGGCGTGATTTACAAAACGTACGCTTCCTCGATATGCCCTGGATGATGCCGCAAAGTCAGTGGCAGGATTTACGAGCACAGTCTCAGGCATTATGGCCTCAACGTAGTACCAATATGTCGCGACTGTTTGCATTTGGTGTTGATGCCTACAACCTCCTCCCCCACGTGCCAAGTATGATGACATTGCCGCAAACTAAAGTTGATGGCCTTAGTGGTACCATGCGAATTAACGCAAAAGGTGAAGTTATTCGCACGCTTCCCCAGGCCATTATCGATAATCAGGCAGTGAAATTACTCTCTGAAGACGGATCAATTTCTGCCGGACGCTAACCTATGGCGGCAACCACTCAAATTGGTCAACTAGGTGAACAAAAGGCCCGACAATATCTTGAAGATCAGGGCCTTTCGTTTATCTGCGCAAACTACTCCGCAAAAACCGGTGAACTTGACCTTGTAATGCAAGACAATGAAACTATTGTTTGTATCGAGGTGAAGTACCGCGATGATGATGCTTATGGCAGCGCCGTCGACTTCGTTACCCCATCTAAATTACGAAAAGTAAAACGCACCTTTGAACATTATTTACTGTCTCGGGGTCTTAACCCAATTCACACACTCATGCGAGTGGATGTGGTAGCATTAGATGGTAACAAGCTGAACTGGCTGAAAAATGTGTAAGGCGCTAGCCACCCATCAGGCAAGCAGAGACGTAACCTAAGTAAAATAATATGATAGAAAAAATAAAAGCGAATTTTACCGAAAGTATTCAAACGAAGATTTCTGCCATCGAGATCCTGCCTGAAGCCATAGAAAAAGCAGCGTACATGATGGTGGAAGCGCTTATTCGTGGCAATAAAATTCTTACTTGCGGCAACGGTGGCTCAGCCAGCGACGCCCAGCGCTTCTCTTCAGAAATGCTCAATCGCTTTGAGCGTGACCGTCCAAGTTTGCCGGCGATTGCACTTAGTACCGACACCTCTACATTAACCGCCATTGCCAACGACACCGCCTTCGACGAAGTGTTTGCCAAACAGGTGCGGGCACTGGGTCAACCCGGCGATATCCTGCTGGCTATTTCCAGCAGCGGCAATGCCAGAAACGTGATTGCAGCAGTGGAGGCAGCACTTTCAAGAGATATGACGATTGTCGTGCTTACCGGCCGGGATGGCGGAGAAATTGCAGGTTTCTTAAGTGAGCACGACGTAGAAATTCGCGTGCCGTCTAACCGCACGGCGCGAATTCAGGAAGTTCATCTACTTGCCATTCACAATTTATGTGAATGCATTGATGATATGTTATTCCCTGCAGACCATGGAGACGAACATTAATGTGGTGTAGTACAAGGAAAGCACTCTGTGCGGTAACCGCACTTACTCTGTTATCAGGCACACAAGGCTGTGCCGTAGTGGCCGTCGGTGCTGCCGGTGCATTAACGGCCAAGGTTGCCAACGACCGACGCACGGTAGGCACCCAGCTTGATGATCAGACAGCCGAAGGCCAAGTGTCTTATCAGTGGTCGAAAAGCGATGCGCTGAAAAAGAGTACAAACCTGCAGATTGATATCTACAACGGTGTTGCGCTGGTAACAGGCCAGGCGCCAAGCCAAAGTCTTATCGATGAAGCGATTGCCGGCGTGGAACAAATTGAGTACGTGCAGAAGATCCACAACCAGATCCGCCTGCAAATGCCTATTGAAGCCTCAACCCAGGCCAACGATATTTGGCTGGCATCAAAGGTCAAAACCAAATTACTGGCTGACGAACGCGTCCCTTCGCTACAGGTTCGGGTTATTGTACAAAATAGCGAAGTGTTTTTAATGGGTCGTGTAACTAACCAGGAAGGCACGTATGCGGTAGAGATTGCCCGTAACGTCAGTGGTGTTCAGCGGGTCATTCGTGCGTTTGAAATTATGTAATTAAGGGGCCTGTCGCCCGCTTTATTTCGCACCAATTGCGTTCTATCGCACAAAAAAATGCCGACATCGCGGTCGGCATTTTTAATGGTTTCATTTGCGCTTAATGCGTTAGCTTATCCAGCTTTTTACCAGTGCACTTAACTCTTCAGACTGGCTATTCGAAAAGAAACATTCCTGGAATTGCGCTCCGCCAACTGCTTGCTTAACCAAATCTTCAGGGAGTGCCTTCAGCGCTTCCACAATAGGTTTGTTCGTTGCAGCTTTTACATCGTTAAGAATAACCGCATTGGCATTTTGCGATTCGCGGCGCTCTGGCGGGTAACCCAGACCGGTTTCGCCGGTGAAGGCCTTTTCAAAAATATAGCGTACGTTCAGTTCCGCGCCCCAGCCAAACCCTTTGGCAAACGGCAGCGCCAGCGCATTACCGTCGTTAATTTGGGCAAACAGATACGCATCTGCAGGGTCGATGCAGTAACCACAGACCACACCAGGGTAGGCATTCAGGGACATCAGCGCGCCCTGACCTGTACCGCAACCCGACACAACAAAATCTACTGCTTTACTGTTTAGCAGCAACGCAGAAATAATGCCCAGATGAATGTAAGTAAGACGATGGTCATCATCATTTTTCATACCTACGTTAAAAATCTCGTGACCCTGTTGTTGACCAACGGCTTCAAGTTGCTCAAGTACCACAGCATTTTTCGATGCCTGGCTAAATTCGTTCATTAATGCAATGCGCATGGGGTGTTCATCTCCATTTCAGGTTATGGCAGAAATGTTGGCGACTATCAGTTACAAAGTAAACGATACACATCTGGTTTCGGGATTTCGTTTCATATATGAAAAAATTGGCGAATAGGTATGCAATTAAAAACTTCTCGGTTAGCAGGAAGGCGGGTGTACAATGCAGGCTCAGGAAACAGCTATCATAACAACCGGCACGATTTTTTCTCTTTTTCAGCGTTTCTCGTGTCGTGATTGTAAAAAAGGAATTTTATGGACAAATACCTGATCCCCAGTGTTACTCACGCCTGTGAAATCTTCAGACTGCTGGCATCCGTGCCTGCTGGCCTAAGCATGCATGAACTAGAGCTAGCCATGGACCTCCCCCGCACAACATTGTTCCGGTTACTCAGAACCCTGTGCCACGAGCAAATGCTGGAAAAAAAAGGTAAAAAATACCTGTGCGGAAATGAACTAACCCGACTGGGTCTGCATATGATTAATGCTGACCATTTACATCAGGTGGCGGTGCCACATATTCAGCGACTGGCATTAAAAAGCGGACACACGGCGCACCTTGCGGTACCTAATAATGGTAAAATTCTCATTGTAGAAGTGGTAGATAGCCCGAATCCACTCATGGTGTCTAAACGCCCAGGGGGAACGGCGCAAATGCACTGTACCGCCACGGGAAAGGTTTTTCTGGCAAACCTGTTCTTTGATCAGCTCGACGAGATCATCGAACAGAATCCACTGGAAAAACACACAGAATTTACCATCACCGACAAAGCCGGGTTAATAAAAGAACTCAATCGGGTCATTGCGAGTGGTTATGCGGTGGACGAACGAGAACTCAACCCAGAGGTGCGCTGCCTGGCTGCGCCTATCAGGAATAATCAGGGTGTGGTTGTTGCCTCCATTGGCATAACGGCGCCCGCGGTGAGCTTCACTAAATCAGCCATTCCTGCGGTAGCTGAACTCGTAAAAGAGGCGGCAAGAAACATATATAAAGACGCTTATCGACAGCGTCTATCTGAATCAACCTGAATCTAGTTCGATGAACTCTGGATACACTCTAGTACTGGACTCTTTTAATACAGGACTCTTTAATACAGGAATTTATGCAAAGACTTGACCGCCAGACTGCCACTGCACTACTGGTTGCTGCAACCTTATTTATGGAGGTGCTGGACTCCACCATCATCACCACTGCCTTGCCAATCATCGCCAAAGACTTTGGGGTTGCCGCTGCGCACCTCTCAGTAGGGATCTCCGCTTACCTGGTGGCCGTAACCGTGTTTGTGCCCATTTCCGGCTGGTTGGCAGATCGCATCGGCCCCAAGGTAATTTTCAGCGCGGCAATTTGTGTCTTTGTGCTGGCGTCTTTGTTATGTGCAATCAGTACCGACCTCTACACGTTCACCGCCGCCAGAGTACTTCAGGGCGTAGGTGGCGCCATGATGGTGCCGGTAGGTCGTCTGGTCGTTATCCGAACCTTACCCAAAAAAGATTTTGTGCGTGGCATGGCAATCCTTACCTGGCCTGCCCTGGCCGCGCCTTTGATTGGCCCGGTGTTGGGTGGTTGGATAGCTGAAACCTTCAGCTGGCACTGGATATTTCTGATGAATGTACCGCTGGGAATGCTGGCCCTCATCGCCGGCTTTTACCTGATAAATAACAATAAAGGTGAGCCCCAGCCATTTGATATTAAAGGTTTCTTGCTTAGCGGTATTGGCTTCGGATTGTTTATGGCCGGGCTTGAGTCATTTAGCAGTCGACCTGAAAGCTTACTTTTTCCCTCTCTACTCACTAGTGCTGGTATATTACTTCTGGTTCTTACTTTCTGGCATATGCACCATGCAGAAAACCCGCTGTTTTCACTAAAAGCCATTTCGGTTCAAACCTTCAGAGTGACGGTAATGGGCGGTTCGGCAATACGCATGGGTTTAGCCAGTGCCCCCTTCCTCATTCCGTTAATGTTACAACTTGGCTTTGGGTACACCGCTGTTCAAGCAGGCTCATTATTTATATGGCTCTTCGCCGGTAATTTGGCAATGAAACCGGCCACAACCTGGATCATGAATACGTTTGGCTTCCGCACTGTGCTGCTTGCCAATACCGTGCTCATTGCGCTGAGCTTTGTTCTGATTGCACAGTTTACTGCACAAACCCCTTACCTGATTATGGTGCTGGTGTTGTTTTTCAGCGGAATGACGCGCTCAATGCACCTTACGGTACTGAACACCATCAACTTCGCCGACATTCCACAACACGAAATGCGTGATGCCAATACACTCAGTGCCGTGGTGATGCAAATGACCCGAGGATTGGGTATTACTTTTGGCGCACTCACCCTTGCTTTGGCCACGTTTATCACCGGCACCTCTACAGAAGACCCGTCTATTTTTGATTTTTCACTGGCATTTTATATGTTAGCCGCGGTCACCTTACTCGCACTGATAGACAGTTCCCGACTACCTGCTAATGCCGGCGAAGCCATTTTAAATAAACGAGCAAAAGCCTGAATACAGTGATGAGTCTGGCGTAGCCTGCTGCGCCACGGCTTCCTTTCTCTCTTTTTCATACCGACATTGTGCAATGTCTGACAGACAACCCGCCTCAGCGAAATATCCTTCAAATTGTCGACGATTGTCGACAAAAATCGGGTAAACAGGTTGACTAACACCATAATCACGCCTACATTGTCGACAGTTTAGTTATTGAGCTGTTGATAATTGAGTATGGAAATAGCCGTAGAAAGCGCCGTCACCCACGCTGACAAGACGTTTTACAAGCTTCGCAAAGACATTGTAGAAGGTGTCATCGAGGCCGGTTCGAAACTTAGCGAAACCGAATTGTCGACAAAATACGACGTCAGCCGCGCTGTTATTCGTGAAGCGATTAACCGTCTCACCGCCAGTCACCTGGTTGAACGCCGCGCCAATGTCGGCGCCCGCGTGGTAAACCTGTCTCCACAAGGGCTGATTCAACTTTATCAGGTTCGTGAAGCCCTGGAAGGTATGGCTGCCCGCCTTGCTGCCCAGAACATGAATCAGCAAGAAATTGATGATTTACAAGGTTTGCTGAACGACCACTTCGATGAGGTGAAAGACGGCCAGCGTTATTACCAGGAAGCCGGTGATGTGGACTTCCATTACCGCATTGTTCTGGGAAGTAAAAACCAGCATCTTATATCCGTGCTTATCGATGGCATTTATCACTTAGTGCGCATGTACCGCGTGCAGTTCGGTATGGCCGGTCCGCGTGTCACCACTGCCTTCGACGAACACCGTCATATCGTACAGGCTATCGCCAATCGTGACGGTGAATTAGCAGAAATGTTAATGCGTCGACACATTTTGTATTCGAAAAACAATATCGAACGCAAACTTCTTCACACTTCACCGCATTAAACGGAGATTATTCCATGCACAGTGCAGGCAAGAAATTTCGTCAGGCATTAGCCGACAACAAACCGCTCCAGATTGTAGGCACCATAAACGCCTACTCTGCCATGATGGCGAAGCAGATTGGTCACCAGGCCATTTACCTGTCCGGTGGTGGCGTGGCAAATGCGTCGTATGGTCTGCCGGATCTGGGCATGACCTCACTGAATGACGTGCTGGTTGATGTGCAGCGCATTACTTCTGCCTGCGATCTGCCGTTGCTGGTGGATATCGATACCGGCTGGGGCGGTGCGTTTAATATAGCCAAAACTATTCGTGATATGGAAAAAGCCGGTGCAGCGGCGGTACATATGGAAGATCAGGTAGCGCAGAAACGTTGCGGCCACCGTCCGAACAAAGAAATTGTGTCATGTGATGAGATGGTTGATCGCATTAAAGCAGCGGTAGATGCTCGCACCGATCCGGATTTTTTCATCATGGCCCGTACCGATGCATTTGCCCAGGAAGGTTTGGAAAAAGCCATCAAACGAGCAAAAGCTTATGTCGCTGCCGGTGCTGATGGCATATTCGCCGAAGCGATTAAAACCGAAGAACATTATCGCGCCTTTGCCGAAACACTGGACGTGCCTATTCTTGCCAACATCACCGAATTCGGTCAAACCGAGCTATGGAACAAACAAGAGCTGGGTGAATGGGGTGCCGACATGGTGCTGTATCCACTGAGTGCGTTCCGCGCCATGAACAAAGCAGCCGAGTTGGTGTATCAGTCCATTCTGGCGAATGGCGATCAGAAAGCGGTGGTCGACACCATGCAGACCCGCATGGAGCTTTACGACTATCTCGGCTATCACGATTACGAGCAGACTCTCGACAAGCTATTTGCAAAATCAAAAGATTAATAATCACATTTCGTACCTTACACACGATGATAAAATCGGAGACAAGATAATGGCTAAATCACTAAGTGGCGCCGGTTTACGGGGCCAGGTAGCAGGTAAAACAGCGCTTTCTACCGTAGGGAAATCAGGTTCGGGACTCACTTATCGCGGCTATGACGTTAAAGATCTGGCCAATCACTGTGAGTTTGAGGAAGTGGCCTATCTGATCCTTAAAGGCAAGCTGCCGAATAAAGGCGAGCTTGCTGAATACAAAGCCAAACTGAAAAGCATGCGCGATCTGCCTGCTGCGCTCAAAGAAGTGCTGGAACGTATTCCAAAAGACGCCCACCCTATGGACGTGATCCGCACTGGTTGCTCCATGCTGGGTAATCTGGAAATGGAAAATGACTTCTCCGAACAGGAAGCCGTTACCGATCGCATGCTGGCCTGTTTCCCAAGCATTATCTGTTACTGGTATCGTTTCAGCCATGACGGCATGCGTATCGACACCACTACCGATGATGACTCTATCGGCGCCCATTTCCTGCACATGCTGCACGGCGAGAAGCCTCGCGAACTGCACGAACAGGTCATGCACGTATCGCTGATCCTGTACGCCGAGCATGAGTTCAACGCGTCTACCTTTACCGCCCGCGTGTGTGCTTCCACCCTGTCTGATATGCATTCGTGCATTACCGGCGCCATCGGCACCCTGCGTGGCCCGCTGCACGGTGGTGCTAACGAAGCGGCGATGGAAATGATTGAAGGGCTCACTTCTGCCGACGATGCCGAAGAAAAAATGATGGGCATGCTGGAACGCAAAGAGAAAATCATGGGCTTCGGTCATGCCATTTACCGCGAGTCTGATCCGCGTAACGAAATCATTAAAGGCTGGTCTGAAAAACTTAGCAAAGATGTGGGCGACGAGGTGCTTTACCCGGTTTCTGTGCGCTGTGAAGCCGTGATGTGGCGTGAGAAAAAGCTGTTCTGTAACGCTGACTTCTTCCACGCGTCTGCCTATAACTTCATGGGCATTCCCACCAAGCTGTTCACGCCGATTTTTGTGATGTCACGACTCACCGGCTGGGCGGCCCACGTGATGGAACAGCGCGCGGATAACCGCATTATCCGTCCGTCTGCAGAGTACACCGGCGAAGAGCTGCGCACTGTTACACCTATCGACCAGCGAGACTAGGTGCTTTGGCGGGCCACCACACTGCCTGCCCTGATGTTGCCGGAGAAGACCAATTATGAATACTGATTATCGCAAACCGTTGCCAAATGCCGGTTTGGATTACTATGACACCCGTGAAGCCGTGAACAGCATCGAAGCCGGTGCTTATGAAAAACTGCCTTACACTTCCCGGGTACTGGCTGAGAACCTGGTGCGCAAATGCGACCCAACTATGCTTAGCGATTCCCTGAAACAGCTGATTTACCGTAAACGGGAGCTCGACTTTCCGTGGTTCCCGTCTCGGGTAGTCTGCCACGATATCCTTGGCCAGACAGCACTTGTGGACCTTGCTGGACTGCGTGATGCCATCGCGGAAAAAGGCGGTGATCCGTCGAAAGTGAATCCGGTGGTACCGACTCAGCTCATCGTCGACCACTCACTTGCAGTGGAACATGCTGGCTTTGAAGAAGACGCGTTTGATAAGAACCGCACCATTGAGGACCGCCGCAACGACGATCGTTTCCACTTTATTAACTGGACCAAAACCGCGTTTAAAAATGTAGACGTGATTGGCCCGGGCAACGGCATTATGCATCAGATCAATCTGGAAAAAATGTCACCGGTGATTCACGCCCGCGACGGCGTGGCGTTCCCGGACACCCTGGTTGGTACCGACAGCCACACTCCACACGTTGATGCACTGGGCGTGATTGCCGTAGGCGTCGGCGGCCTCGAAGCGGAAAGCGTGATGCTTGGCCGTGCCTCCTACATGCGATTGCCTGATATCATTGGCGTGGAACTTACCGGTAAACCACAGCCAGGTATTACCGCCACAGACATCGTACTGGCGCTGACCGAATTCCTGCGTAAGGAAAAAGTGGTTTCGTCCTATCTGGAGTTCTTCGGTGAAGGCGCCTCTGCGCTGACCATCGGTGACCGCGCCACCATTTCCAACATGACACCGGAATACGGTGCCACCGCGGCCATGTTCTACATCGATGAACAGACTATCGACTACCTGAAACTCACTGGCCGTGAAGACAAGCAGGTTGAGCTGGTAGAGCAATACGCCAAACTTACCGGCCTGTGGGCAGACGATCTTGAAACCGCTGAATATGAGCGAGTGTTAAAATTCGATTTGTCATCTGTTGGCCGCAATATGGCGGGCCCGTCGAATCCTCACGCCCGTCTCGCCACCCGCGATTTAGCCCTTCGCGGTATTACCGGCAGTGTAGAGCACGAAAAAGGACAGATGCCGGATGGTGCGGTGATCATCGCCGCCATTACCTCCTGCACCAATACCAGTAACCCCCGCAACGTGATTGCCGCCGGTTTGCTGGCCCGCAACGCCAATGCCAAAGGCCTGCTCAGACAACCATGGGTGAAAACCTCACTGGCACCAGGCTCCAAGGCCGTAAAACTGTATCTGGAAGAAGCCGGGCTGCTAACTGAACTGGAAAAGCTGGGATTCGGAATCGTGGCCTTCGCCTGTACCACCTGTAACGGTATGAGCGGCGCACTGGACCCGAAAATTCAGGAAGAAATTGTTAAGCGTGACTTGTACGCCACGGCGGTATTGTCCGGTAACCGAAACTTCGACGGCCGTATTCACCCTTATGCAAAACAGGCATTCCTGGCGTCACCACCGCTGGTTGTGGCTTATGCCATTGCCGGTACGATTCGCTTCGATATCGAAAAAGATGTGCTGGGTACCGATGCAGACGGTAACCCGGTGACACTGAAAGATATCTGGCCATCCGATGAGGAAATCGATGCTATCGTGAAAAGCGCGGTGAAACCCGAGCAGTTCCGTCAGGTGTATGAGCCCATGTTCGACCTCAAAGTCGATTACGGCAAGGATCTGAATCCGCTGTATAACTGGCGTCCGAAGAGCACGTATATTCGTCGCCCGCCTTACTGGGAAGGCGCACTGGCCGCTGAACGTACGATGAAAGGTATGCGTCCGCTGGCTATCCTGGGTGACAACATCACCACCGATCACCTGTCGCCGTCGAATGCCATCATGGCGTCCAGCGCGGCCGGTGAATACCTGTCGAAAATGGGCGTACCGGAGGAGGATTACAACTCCTATGCGACACACCGTGGTGATCACCTTACCGCTCAACGCGCGACTCTGGCTAACCCGAAACTGTTTAACGAAATGGTGCAGGAAGACGGCAAAGTGGTACAGGGCTCGCTGGCTCGCATCGAACCCCAGGGCAAGGTGGTGCGCATGTGGGAAGCCATTGAAAACTACATGAATCGCAAGCAGCCACTGATCATCGTGGCCGGTGCGGACTACGGTCAGGGTTCATCCCGTGACTGGGCCGCCAAAGGCGTACGTCTGGCCGGTGTGGAAGTGATTGTGGCCGAAGGTTTTGAGCGTATTCACCGCACTAACCTGATTGGTATGGGTGTGTTACCGCTGGAATTCCACGAAGGCACCACCCGCAAAACCCTGGGACTGGATGGCACCGAAACCTATGATGTGGAAGGTGAAGTCTCGCCAGGCGCAACCCTGACGGTCGTCATCCACCGCACTAACGGCGAAGCCGAAAAAGTAGACGTAAAGTGTCGTTTGGACACAGCCGAAGAAGTATCTATCTACTCAGCGGGCGGCGTACTGCAGCGCTTTGCTCAGGATTTTCTTGAGTCTGAAAACGCCTGATAGCCCCGTTACAGACCGGACAGTAATTCTGCTCCGGTCTGATTTTTCCCTTCTTATACAAAGGTGAGAGCACATTATGAAATTCGCCCCTCAAATTAAAATTCCAGCTACTTATATTCGTGGTGGAACTAGCAAAGGTGTGTTTTTCAAATTAACCGATTTACCGGAAGCTGCACAGCAGCCGGGGCCGGTGCGTGATGCGCTATTATTGCGTGTTATTGGCAGCCCCGACCCTTACGGCAAACAAACCGACGGTATGGGCGGCGCGACCTCCAGTACCAGCAAAACCGTGATCCTGTCGAAAAGCGAACAGGAAGGTTATGACGTGGACTACCTGTTTGGCCAGGTCGCCATCGACAAGCCATTCGTGGACTGGTCCGGTAACTGCGGCAACCTGACCGCGGCTGTCGGCGCTTTCGCCATCAGCAATGGTCTGGTAAACCCCGAAAGCGTGCCGGAAAACGGCATTGCCACGGTAAAAATCTGGCAGGTAAATATCGGCAAGGCGATCATAGCTAAAGTCCCCATGACCAATGGCGAAGTGCAGGAAACCGGCGATTTCGAACTCGACGGCGTGACCTTCCCTGCCGCTGAAGTACAGATCGAGTTTATCGATCCGGCGGATGGTGAAGGCAGCATGTTCCCCACCGGTAATCTGGTGGACGATCTCGAGGTGCCCGGTGTGGGCGTGCTTAAAGCCACCATGATCAATGCCGGGATCCCGACCATTTTTATCAATGCTGACGCTATCGGCTATCAAGGCACTGAACTGCAGGACGCCATTAACAGCGACAGCAAAGCACTGGCCATGTTTGAAACCATCCGTGCCCATGGCGCGGTGAAAATGGGCCTGATTAACAACATCGAAGAAGCAGCTGCCCGCCAGCACACGCCGAAAGTGGCATTTGTCAGCGGTCCGGCTGAGTACGTGTCCTCCAGCGGTAAAGCGATTGCCCGTCAGGACATCGACCTCAACGTCCGCGCTCTGTCCATGGGTAAACTCCATCATGCGATGATGGGCACCGCTGCCGTCGCCATTGGCACCGCGGCGACCATCTCCGGTACGCTGGTGAATGAAGCGGCCGGCGGCGGTGAGCGCAGCTCTGTCGTGTTTGGCCATCCTTCAGGTACGCTGAAAGTGGGCGCGGAAGCACAGTTATATCAGGGTGAATGGCAGGTGAATAAAGTCGTCATGAGTCGCAGTGCACGGGTGTTGATGGAAGGCAATGTACGTGTGCCCGGCGACGTGCTCGACGTCTGAGCAAACTTCATAATTGCTATGTGCGAAAACGCGCCCCGGCGCGTTTTTTTGTGCCTTTTAAAAGGCGGGTTTTCAATGGCTTGGCGTGAAGCGAAGGAAATATGCAGAATAGCGGAACTTAGAATGGTATTCATCAGCATTTATATCTGTGTATACTGCTTCGGAAGCTTGTAAACATTAAGTTAACCGGTGTGGTTGTTGTTCTATAAAACCGGCATAGAACGGAGACAACCCCATGTCATATTATGGACGACATCAGAACCGCCCCTTTCGATTGCTTTCCCTGCTGACAGTTTCAGCACTCAGCCTCACGCTACTCAGCGCTTGCGACGATGACGACGAGCCACTTCCTGAACCGCCACAATCTCTTGACGCCTTTGACGACGACGGCGTGCTGGAAGCCAATATCCGTTGGACAACCTACGGCGTGCCGCATATCACCGCTGACAACCTGGAGAGTCTGTCTTACGGGGTGGGTTATGCGTTTGCCAGAGATAACCTGTGTATTCTGGCCGACCAGATTGTGCGCTATAACTCTCAGCGCAGCCGATATTATGGTCCCGACCTTGTGCCCGGCAGCGGCGACAGCAGCCACCTGATCAGCGACTTTGGTTTCCTCACGATAGGCATCCGCGAGATCGCCGAGGAATCATTGTCGACCATGAGTGATACCAGCCAGGCCATGTATCAGGGTTATACTGCGGGTTACAATCGTTACCTTGAAGATACGCCGGTAGCGGAACAAGATCCCGCCTGTGCGGGACAGCCTTGGGTAACCCCCATCGACGCCACCGATTTGCTCACCTATTCTCTTGGGGTTGCTGTACTTCCCGGTGCGACGAACTTCTTGAGCGCCATGTTTGTAGCCGCTCCTCCCGGCAAAGACTTTACGCCCGTGCCAGAAAGCGCGAATCTCACGTTAAACATTAATCACACCTCAGCGATTCCTGATACCAATCCGTCAGAACTCGGCTCTAACGGCTGGGGGCTGGGAGCGGATAAAACGGAAAATGGTATGGGCATGGTACTGGCCAATCCCCATTTTCCGCATACCGGCAGTCTGCGATTCTGGCAGTTTCATACCACCGTGCCTGGTTTTCTGAACGTAACCGGTGCTTCGCTCATTGGTTTGCCTGGCGCAGTGAATATCGGCTTCAACGACAACGTGGCCTGGACCCATACCTTCTCCTCGGCAGAACACTTTGTGGTGTACCAGCTTTCGCTGGATGAAACTGACACCGACGCCCAGACCCAGCTAATTGACGGCGAAGCCGTGGCGATTGAAGAGAAAGACATGGTGATAGAAGTCGCTGTGGGTGGCGGACAGACCGTGAATGTACGTAAGACTGCGTATTACACTAACTACGGACCGATGATTGAAATACCCGGCAGCTTCGACTGGACTGCAACTCAGGCATTCGCCATTAAAGATGCCAACCTGCCCAACCTGGATATTCTCGACCACTGGATGGCGATGAACCTGGCCACCAGCATGGACGAATTCAAACAGGCTTTTATGGATTACGACGGCGTGATCTTTAACAACACTATGGCCGCGTCTGCCGATGGCCAGGTGTTTTATATCGATGATTCTACTGTGCCGAACTTATCAGCTACGGCAATCGGAGCCCTCACCACCGTGCCCGAACTGGTGCAGACAAGAGCTGCGGCTGGCTTCACCGTGTTGCCGGGAAACCAATCAGTATTTGATTTTGACGGCCCGGTGCCTTATGAGGCAGCACCGAAATACGAAGGCAATGATTCGGTGCAAAACTCCAATAACAGCTACTGGCTGACCAATGTGGATTCGCCCATCACCGGCATCTCGCCGCTTTACGGTGGCGAGAACGATCAGCAGACACTACGTTCCCGAATGGGCCAGAAGTTACTTGAGGAAGGCAGTGGCAGTGACGGTCTGTTCACTCCTGATGAAGTGGAAACCCTGCTAATGAGTAACCGCAGTTATCTGGCAGAAGAGATCCTCACCGATGTACTGAGCATGTGTACCGCGCAAGGTGCAACACCGGTAGATATGGATGGTGAAAGCGTGGTTATTGAAGCGGCCTGTAATGCATTAGCGCTGTGGGACAGCACCATGAATACCGACAGCGTTGGTGGTCAGGTCTTCCGGGAGTTTGCCTACCAGTTCCAGACTAATCCCCAATGGGAAGTGGCCTTTGATGCCAGTTTACCGCTGACCACACCTTCAGGCCTGGTGACCAACGCCACCACCCTTGAGCAGTTTGCCAGGGCAGTTACCGTGCTTGACGCTGCCGGTGTTGCACCAGATGCGACATTGGGTGAAGTACAGTTTGTGCAACGCGCCAAGCCTGATGGCACAGCAGACGAAGAGCGGCTGCCCTGGGGCGGTGCCAATAATGTGGAAGGCGGGTTTAATGTATTCCGGCCAGTACCCAATACCAGTGGCTTATTACCACAGAACGCCACCCTGCTACCGCAAGTCAGCTATGCGCCACTTAATGATGTGTCTGAAATCAGCGCGGAAGCCGGAGGCTATCGGATTAATTACGGCAGCAGCTGGATGATGGTGGTGAATTTTACCGATACCGACCCTGCTGCTCGCGCCCTGCTCACTTACTCACAGTCACGGGTGTTCGGTAGCGATCACTTCCTTGACCAGACCCGCTGGTATTCCGCCCAACCCGCCCTGCGGCCAGTGGCATTTACTGATGATGAAATAGAAGCAGCAAAAATTGAAGAGATGACGCTGGTATCGCAGTAATTGGTGGAGTCAGCAATTTCTAACAGGAATCTACCGGGTCAGTTTACCGGTGATTTATTTTCATCAAAACAGCGCAGTGAAACAGCATAGTGAAACTGCGCTCAACGTAGCACTACAAACTCAAAACCCGTCTTCCGAACAGTCGCTGTTTGGCTCCTTTACTGATGTAATCGAAGAAAAGGTCAACGAAACACTTCAACAGCGTCTGGCTGAAATTGAACACGCCGTTATCGATACCATTACTCAATCATTCAAATACTAAAACCGGTTAGGGAAAACTACTCATGAAAAACTTAAAAATACGTACTGCAATCTACGCACTGGGCCTTTTCGCTAATACCGCTTTCGCGGGTGAGAGCGACAAGGACCATTCATCGGTCTGGAAAGTCACTAAAGGCGAAGACAAGGTTTACGTAGGTGGCACTATTCACATTTTGCCCATTACCGAGTTCCCGCTGCCATCTCAGTTTATGAAAGCTTACAAGAAATGACCGTAGATAAAATGAAGCGTGAGTCTCCGGCATCTTTCGATGAAATGATGGTACAGCGCAACAAACGCTGGATCAGTCAAATCGAAGCCATGTTCGGCGATGAAGATCAGGAACTGGTACTGGTCGGTGCAGGCCACCTGGTGGGCGACGACAACGTGTTGGAATTACTCGAGGCCCGCGGCTACCACATTGAAAAACTGTAAGATTTATCCTCCCAAGGACCTTTGAGCCTGCGCTTCGCACAGGCTCTTTTTTGTTTACTCACTGCCCCCTCCTACTGCTGTCAGAGAATTGACGAAAAAATAGGCACGCTATTTGATATCCCTGTTTACAACGACGTAACAACTCGCGTCGACACTCAACACGTTAGCAGGTTTAAGGGGTTACACATGCAGGCACTATTGATTGAAGATGATTTTGTTTCTTCGGCAGCACTCTTCACAGCACGAAGATATGCATTGGCGGGACATCTGCGCCGTCATAATGGCGAATCCTTTATTCATCATCCCCGCGAGCTGGCAAAACTTCTGAGTGGCTTCCCCCATAACCGCGATGTGTTGGCCGCAGCCTGGCTTTCCCGACCACTGCAAGAAGCCTATGCAGACGCAGAAGAAATTGAAGATTGTTTTGGCAGCAAAACCGCAGACCTGGCCACGAAACTCGCCGCTTTTAATCTACCAGATAGTTGTTCCTTACCTGCGTTGGCTAAAGTCGAATTTGCCGCTATCCGAAATGCCGGCCCCGTGTTGCAAACCATGGCGTTGGCACATCTTTTTGTACTCGCAAACACAACAGCTGAATACAGCCCTGAAATGTTAGCACCGTTTGCAAAATGGTTGAGGCTACACATTCATACATTTAATCAGGCAAATACCCGATTAATTGAAAAAGTCAGTTCCTGGCTGCTTGAAACAGAACAACAGGAGTTTGTACTGGAGGACGCGGGCTGAGCCCGCCTTATGAACTTAGTAAGTTGAGCGTCAGTTTACATCCATGACTGGCGCTTGGTTTCGACTTCCCACAATGCTTTATCGGCAAAGTCTACACAGAATCCATATTGAAGATAGGGAACCACCATATCACCACTGGCCAAGACATAGCGAATGTTCGCTAATCCACGTCGCTGCATCAACACGCTTTGAGAAACGCCAACCTGCTGTACCTTGTGTAGCGCGAAACAATATCTATCAATACCAATGATGCCTTTGCGTACATAACAATGGGTATCGTCTTGCCAAATTCCCCATGCCCGCCAGCGTAAATAGATAAGTAAACAGTGAATAGCCAGTACCGGTATGGCAATGAAAAACAGTTTTAAATCATCATTGGCAAGGCTCAACGCCGTCAAGAAGAGAAATAGCGGCACGGCGGTGAGTGCTATCCAGCGCCCGATAAAACGTTTACTAATTGGTTGATAAGGCGCGTCGTACAGGCAATTGTCTGGCATAGCATCGGCAGCGAGCGCTTGCGCTTCTGGCGTAGTCACCGACGGTACCACCAGTTTATTGGTAGCGTGTAACTCTTGTTCGGGATTAGCACCGGTCTTATTCTGTTCGAAAAAGAAGTTCGCTCGCTTAAGCAGATAATCCAGCCAGTCTTGCTTCACAGAAATCATCTGCACGCGGGTTTCCCGCATACTCACTTCCTGCAAGCTAAACAACCCGGAACGGCGAATGTAACGGTCGGCTGTACGGGTAAGCGTATAGTTGTAATACACCATTACCGAGCCGCCAACAGAGATTAATGCCATGACCCCAAAAACAACCATCATGGTTGAAATGACGTACAAGCCCATCTGCCACCATGCTACCTGCTGGTCGGCGAAGAGTGCATCAACAGAAAGCCCGAGTGAATCAACCCAATCAAAAATAAATCCTGAAATTTCCTGATAAAACGGTGCTGCTGCACCGAGAAAAATCCATACTCGATTGTTTGTTAGCCCATGCAATACCAGATCAAACAAACTGCGACGATTGATCACCCGCTCGTCATCGCATTGCATTCCGTCGCTAGCCTGCGCTGAACCTGATGCCTCTGTTGGCTGTTCTGACGCAGAAGCCGCTTTATTTACAGTCGCACTTGCCAAGATCTCCTGACGCAGAATTTTGGCATCATTCCGGTCTACGGCGACGATTTTAGCTTCTTCTTTTCCTGAACCCGCGGTATCCAAAATCACCACGGTATAGTTGGTGAGGCGATAGTAAAAAGGCTGCTCAATTTTAACATTTTGAATGCGCCAGAATGGCAGGTTGAGGTTTCTGCGTTTTAACATACCGCTGCGAATTTCTATGTGCTGATCCAAAATGCGGTATTGATAAAACCAATAATTGACCACGCCACTCACCACAATAATGACCGCGACGAGCACCGCGCCAGGGATGAAATACGGAGAGTCGACAAAATCAAATTGATTTGCGGAATAGGCTGCTACCGAAATAAGCACGATGAACTGGCGAACAAACTGAACGATATTCGAAGCAATGAAATAGATGATCGCAACAGGTGCCAGACGTCGCCAGCTTTTTCCCGTAGCCAGAGAAGTCAGTTCTGCATCCATTAACGTGCTCCGACGTCTTTGTGCTCGAGAATGAATCGACGAATTTTTTGGGCTTGCTCTACGGGAAGGCCGGGAATTTCAAATGTATGCGCTACGCCACCAGCGGAAAAGACCTGCAATTTTGCCAGCCCGGCCATTCTGTCTACCGGGCCACGTTTTATCTCAATATGCTGTACGCGCAGCACAGGCTGACACGTCACAGAACGAAAAATCAGCCCTTCGCTGAGCGAGATGTCTTGCTCCCGTAAAGCGAACTTTATTCGTCGATCTGCGAACCAGTGGTAAAAGAAGATCCAGGTCCAAAAAAAGAGAAGTCCGGCGCAAATAAATGGATAGGCTTGTTGCAAGCCCTCAGGCAATTCAGCAAAAGGCTGAAACCTGATAGCACTGACAATAAAAAGTAGAATACTGAAAATCAATGTGGTGATGATCAGATTCATTTTGCAATAAGCCGGAGAAACCGGCTCGTAGTTAAGGTTATCGAGCGATGGTAAGGCGGCCGTGTCTAGCTGCCCATTACAAAAAGCACTACCATCCATGGTTGTCATGACGACTAGTCCTCAATCATCTGTGTATTAAGCCATTCGTGCAGCGCTTTCATATCGTGCGCCACAGCCATTTGTAGTTCTTCCACCCAGTCATGCACGTTCTGCCACCACGCAGGATGGTCGCCCTGTTGGATCTGGTTCGCAATTCGCTGCACCCGGGACAGCCCCACCGAGCCCGCAGCGCCTTTAATCTTATGCGCCTGTGAGCAGACTTCAGACTTTTCATCGGCACTCAGACTCAGTTGCAGAATTTCCATGTACTCGGGCATTTTATCCTGGAACACTTTCACGCTAGCACGAACCATGTCTTCACCAATGGTATCCACCAGCATTTGCAATAACTCAATATCGAGAATGTTCGATAAGGCTTTGCTGTTGTCCGTTTTAGGCTTGTTCTCCACCTCGGTATGCAGTGGTGCCGCCGGTTCGGTAAACAGGGCATTGAATACTTCAATCACGCGACTTTTCTTAATCGGCTTGGCAATAACATCATCCATGCCGTTCTGCAGATATTCTTCACGCTTCTTAATCACGTTAGCGGTGAGCGCCACCATGGCAGTCCCCATTACTAAGTCTTCGTCGCGAAGGGTATTGGCGACATCAAAGCCAGTCATATCAGGCAGCTGAATATCCAGCAGGATAAGGTCGTAATGGTTGTTACGAGCTTTATCAATTGCTTCCTGGCCGGTCATCGCCACATCGACAGTTTGACCGAGCTTTTCAAGCAGCGCTTTGGCTACCATTACGTTCAGTTCGATATCTTCCACTAACAGAATATTTAAATCTGTTACCAGCAGTTTTGATACCTGCATCGGCGCTTTGGAGATATGTAATGGCAGTGTAATTTCAAACCGGGTGCCCTTACCCACTTGACTGGTTACACTGATATCACCATCCATTAAATCAACCATTTGCTTACAGATGGCCAAACCGATACCGGTACCTGTTGCCGACTGGTGGTCAGGGTGATCGACCTGATAATACATTGCGAAAATCTTGTCGATTTCAGACTCGGGAATACCCACACCGGAATCTTCCACCACATATGTCACCATGGTCATGTCGTCTTTAGCTTCTGTGGCTGACACGCTCAAGCGCACATTGCCCTTCTGCGTAAACTTCACGGCATTAAACAAAATGTTCCACAAAATTTGGCGTAACCGGGTTCCATCCACTTCCACTAATTGTGGCAGAGGCTCTTGAATCTCTGTAATCAGTTCCAGCGACTTATCTGCAGCCAGCAAACGAATGATACTCGCCAGTTCCTGGGTGAAATCTCGCAGGGAAACCGTTTTAAGGCTGAGTTCCAGTTTGTCGCGGTCAAGCTTATCGAGGTCAATAATGTCGTTAAAGATATTACCCAACGTGATAGCACTGGCATAAATAGTACTGACCCAGCTGAACTGCTCGTCGCTGAGATCGGTGTCGCGCAGCATGCGACTTAACCCTACGATGCCATTCAGCGGTGTACGCAATTCGTGAGAGATAGTGGCAATAAACCGGGTTTTATCGGTGCTGGCTTTGGCTGCGGCGTTTTCTGCCTGCTTACGTTCGGTCATATCACGACCGAAAGCCAGCAAACCTAAACGTTTGCCTTCATTATCGAAGAACGGTACCCGTTTCATTTCGAAGTAACGACGACGGTCATCAGCAAACCGTAACCACAGTTCTTCGGTCATACTTTCATTGGTTTCCAGTACTTCGTGGTCTGAGGCTACAATCTGACGAGCCAGTTCTTCTTCGAAAACGTCGTGCAGAGTAAGACCGACCAGCTCGGCTTCGGTTTTACCGGTGAGCATCTCTGCTATCCGGTTACAGCCGGCAAAACGCCCTTCTTCATTGCGGTAATAAATGAGGTCCGGTGATGCATCGATGATGGAGCGTAATAAGGTAGATAAATGCCTGGCTTGCTGCTCAGAATGCGACTTTTCTTCAATTTCCCGTTCGAGATCTTTGAATACCGCTTCGCGATCATCCTGGGCCTTACGTCGCTGTTCCATTTCATGATTGAGCTGTCGAATGTTGCTTTGCAACTCTCGATTCAGAAACACATCTTCTTCGCGTAGACGCTCAAGTTGGCTAACCACTTCTTTCAGATTAACCCGAGACGTTTCTAACTGTTTTACCAGCTCACTAAGAAAGTAAAGCACCCAAGGGGCGGACATCATGGTCAGCACTACCGCGATAATAAAATCGTCAGGCTGAACCTCGTTCCCCATCGCCACACGGATCACGTATGAACCGCCCAACGTGAATACCAGCGTAACCACAACAAAAAGCATGCTGAGCTTCAGCGTGCCAAAACGTTTGATGAACTGAGCAAACTTTATCGCCCAGGAATCATTTGGTGAGTCTTGATGCATAGCAACCGTACTACAAATAACTAAAACTATAACCTGAAGCACTTATATCACTTTCAGCAGGTAAAACCCACAGGTGTCATAATTATGAGTGCATAATTGTGCGTTGCACTTCCTGTTAGCCAATAATAATCATCGAAGGACACATCTATATAAAGGAAGCAACTTGACGACATTCGTCGGCTGACTTTGCGTAACGCTCGTCAGGCGCGTATATTAAATAAACAAATACAACTTTTGTGCGGAAGCCTCAGAAATCCGTCAAAACGATATTCATTCAGCCACACCGGATAAAATCATATAATTAACCACATTAACTGAATGAATATTCAATTTTAAAGCTGTAGACAGGGTTAAACTTTAGTATAAACGTACTAAAGCGGTAGATTTTTGAGCGCCGAGCTCAAAATTCAAACAGGCCAATTAAAACCGTAAGCAACTGATAAAAAACAGCTTTATTAAATAAAAGTAAAATTGATGCCGTCATGTCATTTTTATCATTTGATTTTATATTCTAATGTATGTATTTTGTACGGCCCGCTAAGCAATAGTGCATAAAAATGCGGATAACGACTGGCGTCCTACTAATAATAATTAACGACATAAACAGACGCTTGGAGTATGGTTTATTCCTGCTCTGATTTAACGTCTACACGATATTGTTGAGATGCGTGCCCTTCTCGGGTGACGATCCGACACATGCCTTGTCCAGTCGAAGGTTGAAGGAGTTTTAAGATGAGTTTATATAATCCCAATGATTCCCGGGATAACTGTGGCTTTGGTCTTATTGCCCACACTCACGGGGAAGCCAGCCATGAACTGGTGACGACTGCTATCCAGGGCCTGGACAGAATGCAGCACCGTGGTGGTATTGCCGCTGATGGTGTTACCGGTGACGGCTGTGGATTGCTGCTACAAAAGCCAGATGCCTTTTTTAAGGCCATTGCCGATGAGAACGGCTGGAAGCTGAGTAAGAAATATGCAGTAGGCATGATCTTTCTGAGTCAGGATGACGAGCTGGCACAAGCTGCCAGAGAAGTACTCAACGAGGAACTGGAAAAAGAAACCCTGACCGTTGTTGGCTGGCGTAAAGTGCCGGTAAATCACGATATTCTGGGTGAACTGGCATTAACCGGTGTACCACAAATCGAACAGGTTTTCGTGAACGCCCCTGCGGGATGGCGTAAACGCGACGTAGAGCGTCGTCTGTTTATGGTTCGCCGCCGTGCCGAAAAACGTCTTGAAGAAGACAAAGATTTCTATGTTGCCTGTCTGTCAGGATTGGTAACGATTTATAAAGGCCTGGTTATGCCTAAAGATCTGCCTGCCTTCTATGCAGATCTCGCCGATGAGCGCTTAAAAAGTGCTATCTGTGTTTTCCACCAGCGCTTTTCTACCAATACGCTGCCTAAGTGGCCTCTGGCTCAGCCTTTCCGCTTCCTGGCACATAACGGTGAAATTAATACCATTAAAGGTAACCGTGACTGGGCAATGGCCCGTACCGGTAAATTTTCTACGCCGTTAATTCCTGATCTGAAAGACGCCGCGCCTTATGTTAATACAGAAGGTTCTGACTCGTCTTCACTGGATAACATGCTGGAACTGTTCCTGGCCGGTGGTATGGATTTATTCCGTGCTATGCGCCTGCTGGTTCCGCCTGCGTATCAGAACAACCAGACCATGGATGAGAACCTGCGTGCATTCTACGAATTCAACTCCATGCACATGGAGCCGTGGGATGGCCCTGCCGGTATCGTACTGACCAATGGTCGTCACGTTGCCTGTAACCTCGACCGTAATGGTCTGCGTCCGGCGCGTTATGTGATCACCAAAAATGGCTTCATTACCCTGGCATCCGAAGTGGGTATCTGGGATTACAGTGAAGCTGATGTGGTAGAAAAAGGCCGTGTAGGCCCGGGCGAAATGCTTGCGGTGGACACCTACAACGGTAAAATCTGGCGCTCTAACGAAATTGATGCCGATTTAAAAGACCGTCACCCATATCGCGAGTGGCTTGATAAGCACATCCGTCATTTAACGCCTATCGACCAGATGGACTCATCCCTGCTGGGTAAGCGGGTGTTTGATGACGACACCCTGGCGGTGTATCACAAGCTGTTTAACTACAGCTACGAAGAAATCCAGCAGGTTGTTAAGGTTCTGGCGAAAGATGGTCAGGAAGCTGTAGGCTCTATGGGTGACGATACCCCGATGGCCGTCCTGTCTTCTAAATCCCGTACCGTTTATGACTACTTCCGTCAGCAGTTCGCGCAGGTGACTAACCCGCCCATCGATCCGCTGCGTGAGAACCACGTTATGTCGCTGGCCACCTGTATCGGTCGTGAGCAGAACGTATTCAGCGAAACCTCGGGTTACGCCGACCGCGTATTGTTCTCATCGCCGGTGCTGGTTTACACCGACCTGAAACAGCTGCGTGAGTTTAATCCGGATAACTACTATTCAGAGAAAGTCGACCTGCAATATAAGCAGGAAGAAGGTCTGCGTAAGGCTATCGAGCGCATCTGTAACGAAGTGGAGTATCTGGTTAAACAGAAACGCGCCGCTTTCGTTATTCTGTCTGATCGCAACATCAAGAAAGATCGACTGACCATTCCAGCGGCCATGGCTACCGGTGCGGTTCACCGTCGTCTGGTAGAAAAAGCGCTGCGCTGTGATGCTAACGTGGTGGTAGAAACCGCTTCTGCCCGCGACCCCCATCACTTTGCTGTGCTTATCGGTCTTGGCGCCACCGCGGTTTATCCGTTCCTGGCCTACGAGACCATTGAACAACTGTGCGAAAAAGGCGAGCTGACCTGCAGCGTTAAAGATGCTGTGTTGAACTACCGTAAGGGTATCAACAAAGGTCTGTACAAAATCATGTCTAAAATGGGCATCAGCACCGTGGCGAGTTACCGCAGTGCGAAACTGTTTGAAGCCATTGGTATTAATCAGGAAGTGGTTAATCTGTGCTTTAACGGTGTGCCATCGCGCATTCAGGGCGCCGGTTTCGACGACTTCGAACAGGATGCGATCAACCTTGCCCGTGTGGCATGGCTGAAACGTAAGCCTATGTCCCATGGTGGTCTGCTGAAGTATGTTCACGATGGTGAATATCACGCTTATAACCCGGATGTGGTGAAAACACTGCAAACGGCGGTGGTATCCGGTGAATACAGCGATTATCAGGTTTATGCAAAGCATGTTAACGAACGTGCACCTTCGCACTTCCGCGACTTGCTGAAACTGAATTCACCGAACG
Organism: Alteromonas sp. ABV4_515; assembly: GCF_056160345.1. Classification (NCBI taxonomy): domain Bacteria; kingdom Pseudomonadati; phylum Pseudomonadota; class Gammaproteobacteria; order Alteromonadales; family Alteromonadaceae; genus Alteromonas; species Alteromonas sp. ABV4_515. The sequence continues at coordinate 234,028 of NZ_JBSWWZ010000002.1, read as the reverse complement.
AAGCTATCGACATCAGCGAAGTTGAAGGGCCGGAGAATCTGTTTCCGCGCTTCGATACCGCCGCAATGTCTATCGGCGCACTCAGCCCGGAAGCGCACGAAGCGCTGGCGATTGCGATGAACCGTTTAGGCGGTCAATCGAACTCGGGCGAAGGTGGTGAACACCCTTCCCGTTTTGGTACAGAAAAGAACTCTAAAATTAAACAGGTGGCCTCTGGTCGCTTTGGTGTAACACCGCACTACCTGGTTAACGCTAACGTTATTCAGATTAAAGTGGCACAGGGAGCGAAGCCAGGCGAAGGTGGTCAGCTACCTGGTGATAAGGTTAACAAGTACATTGCGCAACTGCGTTTCTCGGTACCTGGTGTAACCCTGATTTCACCGCCGCCACACCACGATATTTATTCTATCGAGGATTTGGCACAGCTTATTTTCGACCTTAAGCAAGTTAACCCTACTGCACTGATTTCAGTAAAACTGGTATCAGAGCCAGGTGTTGGCACCATTGCAACGGGTGTGGCGAAAGCCTATGCCGACCTTATCACCATCTCAGGTTACGATGGTGGTACCGGTGCAAGCCCACTGACCTCGGTTAAGTATGCGGGTAGCCCGTTCGAATTAGGTCTGGCTGAAACACAGCAAGCGCTGATCGAAAACGGTCTACGTCACAAAGTACGTGTACAAACTGACGGTGGTCTGAAAACCGGTCTGGACGTCATCAAGGCGGCATGTCTGGGTGCAGAAAGTTTCGGTTTCGGTACGGGCCCAATGGTTGCGCTGGGATGTAAATACCTGCGAATTTGCCACCTGAACAACTGTGCGACAGGTGTTGCAACTCAAGATCAAAAGCTGCGTGATGAACACTTCATCGGTTTACCGGAAATGGTAATGAACTACTTCAAGTTTATTGCTCAGGAAGTACGTGAACTCATGGCAGCCCTTGGCGTACGTAAGTTCGAAGAACTGGTAGGCCGCACTGATTTACTGGAAATGATTGACGGTATTTCAGCGAAACAAAATAAACTGGATCTGTCTCCGCTGCTGGCAACGCCGGTGGAAGGTGAACATACCCGTCTGTTCTGTTCAGAAACCACCAACCAACCGCTGGATAAAGGTGTTCTGAACGCGAAGATGCTTGACGATGCCCGTGAAGCAGTGCGTGACGGCAAAGGTATCCGTTTGAGCTATCCAATCCGTAACACTGACCGTTCTGTGGGCGCAATGTTGTCTGGCGAAATCGCTAAACATCACGGCAACCACGATATGGAAGATGTACCGGTTGAGATTCAATTCACGGGTACGGCCGGTCAGAGCTTCGGTGTATGGAATGCAGGTGGTCTGCACATGCGTATCGAAGGTGATGCCAACGATTACGTGGGTAAAGGTATGACTGGCGGTAAGCTGGTTATCTACCCGCCGAAGAACATTAGCTTCGACGCGCACGACAGTGCCATTATGGGTAATACCTGTCTGTACGGCGCAACCGGCGGTAAGCTGTTTGCAGCAGGCAGAGCCGGTGAACGTTTCGGCGTACGTAACTCTGGTGTTACAGCAGTAGTTGAAGGTATTGGCGACAACGGTTGTGAATACATGACCGGTGGTATCGTTGCGGTACTTGGCCCGGTAGGCGTGAACTTCGGTGCCGGTATGACAGGTGGCTTTGCTTATCTGTACGACGAAAACGGCGACCTTGATGCCCGTGTTAACCCTGAGTTGGTTGAAATCATGGATATCGGTGATAAAGCCATACTGTCTGAGCACTTACGTGGTTTGATCAATCAGCACTATGAAGAAACGGGCAGCGAGCACTCATTGTCTCTGCTGACGAACTTTGCTGATTCTGTGAAGCGCTTCAAGCTAATCAAGCCGAAAACCAGTGACGTTAAAAACCTGTTGGGCCACATCAGCCGTTCTAGTGACGAGCTGCGGATCCAGGCGCAATAAGAGAGGTAGGTGAAGTAATGGCTAAGAATGTTTACCAATTTGTTGATGTTGAACGGATTGACCCGCCGAAAAAACCTATCATGGTGCGCAAGGGTGAGTTCGCGGAAATTTATCAACCATTAACGCAGTCACAAACCGAAGGCCAGGCAGACCGCTGCCTGGACTGCGGTAATCCGTATTGCGAGTGGAAATGTCCGGTTCACAACTACATTCCACAGTGGCTGAGCCTGGCTAACGAAGGTCGCATCATGGAAGCGGCGGAACTGTCTCACAAGACAAACAGCCTGCCAGAAGTATGTGGTCGTGTATGCCCTCAGGATCGTCTGTGTGAAGGCGCGTGTACCCTGAACGATGAGTTTGGTGCCGTGACCATCGGTAGTATTGAAAAATACATCACCGATACTGCCTTCGAAATGGGCTGGCGTCCGGACATGTCTGACGTAGTGTGGACTGACAAAAAAGTAGCAATCGTCGGTGCAGGCCCTGCAGGTCTGGCATGTGCGGATATTCTGGTTCGTAACGGTGTTAAACCGGTTGTCTTCGACAAGTACGAAGAAATTGGCGGCCTGCTCACTTTCGGTATTCCTTCGTTCAAACTGGAAAAAGACGTGATTAAGCGTCGTCGTGAAATCTTCACTGAAATGGGTATTGAGTTCAGACTCAACACCGAAATCGGCAAAGATATCGACTTCCAGAAGCTACTCGACGAGTACGATTCAGTCTTCCTCGGCATGGGTACGTATAAGTCTATGCAAGGCGGTTTTGACAACGAGCACGTTGAAGGTGTTTATGATGCGCTGCCGTTTCTGATTGCCAATACCAACCGGGTAATGGGTCTGGAAAAAGATCCGGCAGACTTTGTCGATATGAAAGGCAAAACTGTTGTGGTACTCGGCGGTGGTGATACCACCATGGACTGCGTACGTACGTCTATCCGTCAGGGTGCCAAGCGCGTTATCTGTGCTTACCGTCGTGACGAGGCCAGCATGCCAGGTTCTCGCAAAGAAGTTCAAAATGCGAAAGAAGAAGGCGTGGAATTCGTATTCAACGTGCAGCCGCTTGATATCGCGTTAACCGATAAAGGTACTGCAGCTGGTGTGAGTCTGGTAAAAACCGAAATGGGTCCACCAGACGTGAATGGCCGTCGCCGTCCGGTTGAAGTGGAAGGCTCAGAGCACGTGCTTGAAGCTGACGCGGTTATCATTGCGTTCGGTTTCCAACCGAGTCCTGCTAGCTGGTTTGCTGACTACGGCATCATTCTGGACGAGAAAGGCCGTGTTATCGCCCCTGCCGGTGGTAAATACGCTTACCAGACTGCTAACCCGAAAATTTTCGCCGGTGGCGACATGGTGCGCGGCAGTGATTTGGTGGTTACCGCCATTGATGAAGGCCGTAAAGCCGCTGACGGTATTCTGGATTTCCTTAACGTGTAATCCGGTCACCGTAATGATTAAGAGCCACTGTCTTGTACAGTGGCTTTTTTGTTTGTGTAGAGAATACCTGCCGCACAATACTCACGTGTCTTCACAGATACCCACATTTCATTGTTGTATTAATCGATCTCTCCTATAGTTTTTCTACATTGAGAGGCCAGATGGTCTTGTGTTAGGAGAATCGAAAATGAGAACGAAAACCTACAGTCTGATTGCAGCAACCCTACTAAGTGCGGCGTCACTCTCGGTGGCTGCGGCACCAGTGACAGTGGCATGCCCGTCTGATTTTCATAAACTGACGGTGCCATCAGATGCTAAACAGTGTCAGCAATTCGACGCCACATTGCCAGCGACACTGGTATTCTATTCGTCCACCCCACAACAATCGCTGATTGACCATTTCCAGGCTTCGTATCCAGGAATGGCAGTGGTTGCCTCTGTGCAAGGCCGTACCTTACTCACCGCAAACAATGACAATGTACGGGTGATTATCTCTCCCGACAATAAAGGCTCACAGGTGGATATGATGGTATTGGGAGAACAAGAGTAGTTAACGATATTCATCTGACAAGGGCCGGCGCAGCCAGTCTCTTAGGCTAATTTTAACTTGCCGCTCCATGCTGGCACCCGCTTTGCAAAATCCGGATAGCAGATTTATTTCTCACCAGAAAACGTCACAAATTTGACGCTTTGATTTTGTATTCGCGAGGCACATTATGGAACTGGCAATTATTTTAATGATGTTACTGATTGTGGTGGCACTCGGTGCCATGAAACTGTCGGATAGCGGGGTAAGTTTTCCCTTTCGCAGTAAACCGCAACTTTTTACTCCTGTGGAGCACAATTTCCTTAAACTCATCGAGCAAGCAGTAGGCCGGGAGTTTCGGATTGTGTGCCGCGTGCGTTTGAGCGATGTACTTGCAGTACGCGCTAAGGCGAGTAAGAAGCAAGGCTCCAGCGCCATGTCACGTGCATCCTCTAAGCAACTTGATTTTGTATTGTGCGACCGTGAAGACATGACGCCGATTATGGCAATCGACCTAGTACACAACGACGGCAAGAATAAATATAAATCTCAGCGCGACTTTTTCGTCAATGGTGCGCTCGACGCGGCAGGTCTTCCTCATGCTCGGATTAAAGTGAAAACCGGTTATTCGGTGGAAGAAATTCGCGAATGTATTGAAAGCAAGTTGGTAGCATACCGCCGCAGACAACAGAAAATAGCGCAAGCACCTACGCTGAACCCTGCACCAACGAAGCGCCCTACCCGTCCTGTTCGGTCTAGCCGGGCTGCCGCTGCTTAATAAAACAGTTACTCTCCGGGTCGGAATTTCCCCCAAGGATTCCGACCCATTTTCTGCTAATTTCTGTCAGTTTTGCTACTTTCATATTACCATTAGTCAATACCCACTAATCTGCAATCTATGCCAACTCTGGCTATCGTGCAGCTCAGCTACGGAACTCAACTATGAAAATCGGTATTCTTGGTGCTATGGATGAAGAAATAGCGCTACTTCAATCGTCGCTGGAAAATTGCGAAACCCGTCAGTGGAAACACCTGACCTTCTACACTGGCACACTGCATGGTGCAGAGGTCGTGCTGGCGAAATGCGGTATTGGTAAAGTCGCATCAGCACTAGCAACTACCGCACTTATCGAACTTTATGCCCCGGATTATGTGGTGAATACTGGCTCGGCCGGTGGTTTCGACCCGGCTCTGAATGTAGGCGATGTAGTGGTAGGCAGTGCCGTTAAATACCACGACGTGAACATTACCCACTTTGGTTACGAACTCGGACAGTGTGCAGGTATGCCAGCGCACTACGAGTGTGATCAGAAGCTCATTGATGCGGCAACCGCGGCAGCCCAGGAATTGTCTCACGTGCAAAACACCACAGGTATGATTTGTACTGGCGATTCTTTCGTAGGTTCTGATGAGGCCGCGCAAGAAATTAAAGAAACCTTCCCCACGATGAAAGCCGTAGAGATGGAAGGTGCAGCCATCGGCCAGACCTGTTTTATGTTGGAAACCCCGTTCCTGGTTATCCGTTCGTTGTCAGACATTGCTGGTAAAACGTCGTCGGTATCGTTCCAGGAATATTTGGAAACCGCCGCGAAACACTCTGCGCAACTGGTAATGGGAATGATTGCCCGCTTGGCATAAATAACACCGCATGGAAGCACTTTACCAGAGCCCGGTATTACAAAACCTGTTATTGCTGTTGGTGGTAGTGATAATCGACAGCCTCTGGCGCTGGCCGCAGAAATATCACCCCCTCACGCTGTTTCGCTTACTTGCCGACGGCATGGCCAAGAAAGTTAAACCTACCACGTCAGAAAACCCGTCACAGCACCGCATTTCAGGCGCACTGGGTGCTATTGTGCTCATCATGCCGTTTACAGTGCTTGTGGGGATTCTGGTTTCTATGGCGGAATATCCGCTATTTTTTGAAGCAGTAATTTTACTAAGCGTAATGGATTTCGCTCAAATCCGTTTTCACTATAACGCTGTGGTTACCGCGTTAAGCAAAGAGAAAAAAGTACTGGCCCGTGAAATGGCCGGTTACATGGTAGCGCGCGATACCGACAGGCTGTCTGACATTGGTATTGCGAAAGCAGCAATGGAAAGCCTGCTGCTGCGTTTCTACTATCAATTCTGTGGCGTCGTGTTTTGGTTTTTGATTGGTGGACCGGTAGCGGCGCTACTGTTCAGACTGTTATTGCTTTTTAGCTGGCAGTGGCACTGGCGGAAACCCGGATTTTACTGGTTTGCACTGCCCGTGCGCACCATTACCCGCTTGCTAAGTCTTGTACCCGCTTTCATCGGTGCGGGCTTGCTATCACTCGCAACCAATCCTATTAGCGGCTTCAAAGCCCTATTCGCTAGCCCAGCAAAAGACAGCACTTCACTTTTGTTGGCGCTTTCTGGCGGTAGTCTGGGCATTCGCCTGGGCGGCCCCTCGCTTTACGCCGGCAACATGATTCGTTATGCCCGAGTAGGTGGCAAACGTGAAGTCCGATTCTCTGATATGGTGTATTGCCGTCGTGCCATTATCCGCACAATTTTGCTGCTGCTAAGCCTGTTGATAGTGGTACTCACCCTTATTCACGCGTTGCTTTAATTTCTTTCAATAAATACTGAACTATTCGTAGTGCTCCTGCCGTAATAGATGAGGTAAACTGTATTAGGACCGGTCTACGAGTTGCAATGACGATGGATACGACTATGCGCAAACTACTTATTGTTACCACACTGCTTTTCGCAACCATTTTAATTTCGGCGATTTACTGTTCCGATGACGCTGAAGCTGACGGCATCGGGAAAATAACAGCAACGCCCTATTTGCTAGACAAAGTAAAAGCCGATGAATGGCTGCTTATTGATGTACGCAGTCCGCAGGAATACGCTGACGGCCATATTCCAGGGGCGATCAATATGCCTCACGAGCAAATAGATGAATATGTTGAACAGCTTAATGATGCCCGCGACAAACCGATTATCATATATTGTCGCTCAGGCAGACGGGCGATTATGGCAATGCAGATCCTTGAACAGCAGGCATTCACCGATGTGAATCATCTTGAAGGCGATATGCTGGGCTGGACAGAAGCGGGGCTCCCGGTTAATAAATTAGCCATGTAACCCTTGCTCGTATGGTAGCAGAGCCAGTAAGCTGGTAATATTCCGCGCTTTGATTTTAAGCAGATCCACCTGAATGCAGATAGATATCGCCACGCCGGCTATGTTGTTTCCGGCAATCTCACTTCTTCTCTTAGCCTACACCAATCGTTTTTTGACGCTGGCAACGATCATTCGTAATTTTGCCAGAGAAAACCGAGATGAAAATACCCAGGCTCAGATCAGAAACCTCCGTCAGCGCATTTTGTTTATCAAGCGCATGCAGATTGCCGGTGTGGTGAGTTTCTTTCTTTGCGTACTCTCCATGTTAGCGATTTACCTGACTTATCAGAATGTGGGCAATTGGATTTTTGCCCTTAGCTTGGTGTGCCTGATGTATTCGTTATGGATGTCTGTGCGTGAAATTCTGATTTCCGTTGAAGCCCTCGATTTCCACCTGGACGGGATTAAAGATGACAAAAAATCATCAAAATAGCGTCAGCGCCCCTTCCGCAAAAGATATCGAATATTCACCACTGGCCCCCGAACATTTCAATGGCGTGTTATCGTTGGGTAACCGCATTCAGGGTGACGGATACCTGACTCATTTCACATTGGAAGAAATGTATCACCAGGGCTTTCATAACGGCATTAATGCCAGTTATGTAGCGATGTATAGAGGTGAAATCGTCGGCTTCCGTCTTACTTATGCCCATTCTCAATGGCAGCCCGATGAATGGTGTTCAGTGAAGAAGTGGCCTGTCGACCCTACCCGCGTTTGTTACTTTAAATGCAATACCGTGGACGACCATCTTCAAGGTTGTGGCATTGGCAGCACCCTGCTTGCCCTCGCCACAGAGAAAGCGAAGCAGCAAGGTGCCCTCGCTGGCCTGGCTCACATTTGGTTGGGCAGTCCTGGCAACAGCGCCTTTCGCTATTTCAGCAAGAATGGTGGTGAGTTAATTGCACGCCATCCCGGAAAGTGGCGTTACGCGTCTATCCATGAAGGCTACGATTGCCCGGTTTGTCCAGGCTTCTGCGAGTGTGAAGGCGCAGAAATGATGCTGGTTTTTTCATGAGTTACGATCCGCTGATTTCTTTCAATAACTTTTATGAGCTCAATTTTCTTCATAAGAATCCATCATATATTCTGTTTGCTTTCTAAAATTATCCTCAAGCGCAACAATTGCGGCCCACATACCGGAAATAAAAAACAAGCAAATAGCGATAGGCATACTTGCTAAGAACCAAAATTCTTTTCGCATAAAACCTATAAAAGTTAACGGGAAAGAAAATAAAAACACAAGGATAGCCAAATAAAAAGTTACCTTAGCTAAAACTAATAGGACACCCAGGTTTTTAGTATGTATATTTCTGTATGGAATCACTTAACCTCCAGTTGATATCAGATTAACACCTGCTCGTTTGCTGAACCACCTCATAATAACTTTGGATACGAATAGGAACTAAGGTTTACGTCCCCTAGAGCCTATTCATAGTCGGTGAAAAATTAGCACTCAAAATAGAATTTTAACCACATACTTTTTTCCAAGTGCAGGTATGCCTATTTTCCGTCGGTATACAAGGTGCTTTTATATATGAGCAAACTTCACCAACATCTTTTGGATCATTCCCCCATTGGACGTGATAGTAACGCAACCATAGTTCCATATCAAAAAACTGTTCTGCAGTTTTTAACCTATACTCCCTAGATATCTCCGAATTTTTGTCTGGTATCATATTACAATTACTATCAAAAGATTCTTTGGGAACAAATTCAACTTGCCCAGACATAAATCCATACTTTACAAGCACTGAACTATTATCGTTAAATTTTAATCTAACTGGAATAATAGGTAAGAAACTATTGACGTTAAGATACCTAGAAACTGATGCTGCAAAATCATTCGCAATGCCTAACTCAAGTGCGCTCACATCAGCTCTGTTATGTAGTTCGAGCATTACATTCTGCAATTCCTGGTTTGCGTTCTTCACTTCAAATGCATTTGTTGGAGTGATGATGTTGACAGCGGCATAATACTCTCCAAAGTTACAAGCTTGTTCTTGAACTCCAATTTCTTTCAGAGTCAGATTAAATGCCGACAATTTTCGTTGCGAGGTTATAAAATCATTTGCAGAAGATTGACTAACAAGTCTATTTTTGACATCTCGATAAACGATTGAAAAATCGTAGAATGATGCATCTAGTTCGGTTGGCACATTCAACTCAATAGCTTCGATATGCTCTATAAAATCATCTATAATTACTTTAGATATTTTATAGTACTTGATAATACTCTCGTCAGAATTAACTACTAAAACATAATGTGGTCTGGCTTTCGGACGCTTACTTTTAGCTTTTGATAGCATTTGTGAAGATGAACATCCATCGCATTCGAAAACATAGTCTGTTGCAAGCACTTTTTTGGTATAAGTTATAGAGCCGAGCACTACAAGTAGAAAATAGAAAATTTCATTTTAATAACTATCCTTGTTTATCAGAAGTTGATCTTTCCAACATTACCTTACTTTATAAATCGATTTTTATTAATATCACAGTAAAAATCTCGCTACAAGAGTTTTTATTAGAAATGATTTACTGTGAATTTAACGAATTAAATATGAGCATATCCTGTTAATTCCACGACAGGTTATCTTAAGTAGTTTTATACCCGCGAATTCAACTTCCGAGTGCAACACTGATCATACATGCTCATTCTTCATATCCCACGGTGATTTAAAGCCATATCGTTTTCTTGGCGACTGTTATGTCGCCTTTCTATTGCAACACAACCTTCCTGAATTCGGGGCTCCCTCATAGACGTTCGTTTTAGGATATATTGTCTGATTAAACCGTTCGTATTTTCATTACTTCCTCGCTCAAGCACCCGGTTTTCTTGTCTCTGTAAGAGATGTGCGTGTTTGGAATATCTTTACAAGTAATTCAATGTCCAATTCTAAGTTTGTTTCGATTCTGAGTAGGGGTTATGGGGTTTTGATGCAATTGATAAATAGAGTAACTCTTTGTATTTCTCACAACTATGAAGATCGATATATAGACGGTCATTCGTTGTTGAATACTGAACCCAACTAAACCTTTCAACAGAAATGCCAGCAAACTAACTCATATCAGCCCCTCTCGCCTGATGAAATACTACGGGGTGCTACCAGATGGTCGTCTGCTGTTTGGTGGACGTGGTGAAGTAGCAGGAAAAGGTCACGACAGCTTTCAGGCGAAAAGGCGGTTGTACAAAGCGCTACAGCGCAGTTTTCCGGCGCTGGCAGGGCTTGGCATCGCTCACTTCTGGAGTGGCTGGGTAAGTGTGTCTTACGATGATTTACCCCGTATTCGCTATGATGCAACGAATAAAATCGGTTACGCCATGGGCTACTGCGGTTCCGGCGTGTCTTTTGCGGCGCTCGCCGGTAAACGACTGGCTCAGCAGCTACTGGGAGAAAAAATCGATACGTCACTACCCGTTTACGCTGACGATCTGCCCCGCTTCTCTCTGCCACAGTTTCGCCGACTGGCGCTGCGGGGGCTTTATACCTGGGCGGCGATAAGCAAACAGTAACATCGCGGCTCTGCTCAGAAGGACAGAAATCAGCTCAATAAAAAACCCGCCATCAGGCGGGTTTCTTTATTCTTACGTTGGCTGAATTAGGCTGTCAGCGTCACGCGAGCAAATTTGCGTTTACCCACCTGATATACCGCTTCGCCGGCTTCAGTCAGCACCAGACGGGTGTCTTCTACTTTCTCACCGTCGATTTTCACTGCGCCTTGTTTAATCATGCGCATAGCGTCAGAGGTTGAGCCAACTAGACCGGCTTCTTTCAGCAGATTGCCGATAGCAATACCGTCAGCTTCCATGGCAACAGATACTTCTGGCATGTCGTCAGGAATGGCGTTCTTCTGGAAACGCTGAATGAAGTCCTGATGTGCACCTTCGGCAGCCGCTTCATCGTGGAATCGGGCGATAATTTCTTTCGCCAGCTCAATTTTGATATCGCGCGGGTTAGCGCCAGCTTCGACTTTCGCCTTCAACTCTGCGATGTCGTCCAGCGGACGGAAGCTTAACAGATCGTAGTAGCGCCACATCAGATCATCAGAAATTGACATCACTTTACCGAACATGTCGTTAGGCGCATCAGTAATACCAATGTAATTACCCAGCGATTTAGACATCTTCTGCACGCCGTCTAAGCCTTCTAACAGCGGCACCATTACCAGGGCCTGCTGGCTTAAACCTTCGTCTTTCTGCAGTTCACGACCCATCAGCAGGTTGAAGCGCTGATCAGTACCGCCTAATTCCACATCGGCTTTCAGGGCCACGGAATCCCAGCCCTGTACCAGCGGGTAAAGGAATTCGTGAATCGCAATAGGCTGACCATTCGCATAGCGCTTTTTGAAGTCGTCACGCTCAAGCATACGGGCAACGGTTTGACTGGCAGCCAGTTTGATCATACCCGCCGCACCTAGTGCATCCATCCACTCAGAGTTAAAACGGATTTGGGTTTTCTCTTTATCGAGAATTTTGAACACCTGTTCTTGATACGTTTGCGCGTTTTCCAATACCTGTTCTTTGGTTAAAGGCTTGCGTGTCACGTTTTTACCAGTAGGATCACCAATAAGACCGGTAAAATCACCGATCAGGAAAACGACATTGTGGCCTAACTGCTGAAAGGTGCGAAGTTTGTTGATGAGGACGGTATGACCGAGGTGCAGATCCGGCGCAGTTGGATCAAAACCCGCTTTAATGGTCAGAGTCTTGCCTGATTTGAGTTTTTCAATTAACTCTTCTTCTGGCAGGATTTCATCCGTACCTCGTTTAATTTCAGCTAAAGCGGTTTGCCAATCGGTCATGCTCGTACCACACTTATTAGAATTACTGGGAAAAATAATCGGAGCATTTTACGCATCCCAGTGAACCTTTGAAAGACTTGACCGTCAAAAATCGGCTTCCTGCACGATCTAATTGTGAATTTACAGGTACTTTGGTGGAAAGTCGTGCTGTAACACGATATTCTCAGGCTGGGCAGTAATATGAGATTGAAATTACCGTGGTTCTGAAAACATTCAAAAATCTTCCCAAACCACACCGAACCGGGTTGGTGATCGCCAGTTTTTTACTGGGTGGTCTTATTCTTCTTCCTTCCGAACCGGTTGAGGCAAGTCGTCATCAGGAGTCATTGGTCCTGGACGCAGGTGTTCGTTATCCCCTTGATATCGCAGTAGCCGACACGCCGGAAGTGTACGTTGCTGAAGATGAAGGCAGGTGGGAAACCTATAAAGTGGGGCGTGGCGACACGCTGGCTAAAATTTTTAAACGTGCTGGATTCTCACCTCGCGATACCTACGAGGTGACGCAGGCAGGCGAACTGGCGAAAACGCTGGTGACCTTGATCCCTGGCGATGAGTTGTCGCTGCGTGCAAATGAAGATGGCAGTTTCAACGGCTTGCGCTATCGCGTATCGGTTAATGAAACGCTGCTTATTCAGCGCGAAAACGATAAACTCGTTGCCGATATTGAAGCGAAAGACATTGAAACCCGCTACAACTTTGCTCAGGGTGAAATTGACTCCAGTTTCTGGAATGCCGGTGTAGAAGCAGGCCTGACAGATAACCAGATCATGCACCTGGCTGGCATTTTTGGTTGGGACATCGACTTCGCCATGGGTATTCGTAAAGGCGACATGTTCAATATCGTGTACGAAGAAAAGTACATTGATGGTGAGTTTGTTGGTTTTGGCGATATTGTTGCCGCAGAGTTTGTGAATCAGGGTGACCGTTTCGTTGCGATTCAGTACGAAGATGGTAACTACTACACGCCGGAAGGCCGCAGCATGCGCAAGTCATTCCTGCGTGCGCCTATCAACTTCAAGTACGTGAGTTCTAACTTTACCAAAGCCCGTTTCCACCCTGTGCAAAAGCGCTGGAAAGCGCATAACGGCACAGATTACGTGGCAGCGGTTGGCACCCCTGTTATGGCTGCCGGTAACGGTAAGGTGATAGAAGCCTCGTACAATAAGTACAATGGTAACTACGTATTCATTCAGCACGGTGAAAAATACGTGACCAAGTATCTTCACCTGAAAAAGCGCGGTGTAAAGCGTGGCGAAACGGTGAAGCAAGGTCAGACTGTGGGCTATCTAGGTTCAACCGGTATGGTTACCGGTGCGCACTTGCACTATGAATTCCTGGTGAATGGTGTTCATCGTAACCCACGTACTGTTGAGTTACCCAAAGCGGAACCTATCGATCCGAAAGAGCGTGATGCATTTATGCAAATAGCGGAAACCCGTTTGCACGAGTTAGATAATAACAAGCGCATCATGCTTGCAATGAAATAAGTTGTTTTCCCCATTGAAAATGCCCGACGTGTCGGGCATTTTTGTTTCCCCCGATAAAGAAAAGCAAAAGCGCTATGACAACACATCAGGTTACCGTATTAACCGCAGAAGCGTCTGATTACGCTGCACTTGTTCCCGGTTCATTGCCTGAACATGTTGTTCTCGACTGTGTCACCGATAATCCGACAAAAGTCGATTTAGAAAATACCACCATTTTGCTGGCCGACCCGGATTTAGCCGCGCAGGTTATTCCTCACATGCCAAAACTGGTGTGGTGCCAATCAATCTGGGCGGGTAATCGCCCTCTCTTGGCGCTGGACAGAAAAGACTATATCCTAACCCCGGCAAAAGGTGTGTTTGATGTGCAAATGCGTGAGTTTGTATTTACTTACCTGCTGCATTACTGCCGCAATGTTGATGGATACCGTGACGCCCAGCAGCAGAAAGACTGGTTCCAGCCATCCTTTGGCCGTCTGTGCGGAAAAACCCTCGGCATTACCGGTGCGGGCAGTATCGCCAAAGCGCTGTTACCAGTTGCGGCTAGTTTAGGCCTGAAAGTCATCGGCGTTAGCCGTTCCGGCAAGCATCAAGACGGTTACGAGCAAATTTATACCTGGGATACCATGGATGATTTCGCGTCCCGCTGCGACTATGTGTTGAATCTGATGCCAGACACACCCCAGTCGGCAAACCTGCTCAACAAGGATTTCTTTGCCCGACTGCCAGACCACTGCGTGCTGATTAACGCAGGCCGTGGCACAGCTATCGTCGATGAAGATTTGATTGCCGCTCTGGACGCGAATCAGCTGCAGGCGGCGGTACTGGATGTGTTTCGTGAAGAGCCATTACCAGCGTCACACCCGTTCTGGGCGCACCCAAAAATCCGCATTACCCAACATACCGCGGCAGAATCCCGGCCTGAGGATATCGCGGCGTTATTTGTGGATAATCTCGAACTCTTGCTGGAAGGCAAACCGTTACCCCACCAGTTCGATTTTTCCAAGGGATATTAACGAGAAAAGCGCCGATGAAGGCGCTTTTTCTTTTAATGGAAATACAACTAATCTCGCGGATCGGTTGCTGTCACTTCTATTCTGTCGCTATTGGCATGGTGGAAAGCTTTCAGCGCATCTAAGCCGGTAAGCGGATGCAATTCACGGAATTCTACCCAGTCTATCAAGGTAAACAGCGCGATAGAGGGGTAACCCCAACCATCGAACTCGCCAGCATCAGCCATTTCATTCAACAGACTCAGCGTTGACGCGATGCGTTCCTTCTGCAAACGTACAAACAGCTGATCATTAGTGGCTTCAATGCCAGAACGTTTAAGCATAAAGAGTTGCACAAAAGAATCGTTCGCCGCATCGATAAGGGTAAGCTGATTTTCTTGATCCCAACTTAACGGCGGTAAATCCAGTTTCGCAAGCAAATAGCTATGAATGACTCTGGAGTCGAAAATCATCTGACCATCGTCTTCCAGGCAAGGCACTTTCAATGTGGGATTTTTGGAGGCAAGTATGTCTCTCCCCTCACCCTCGAAGATGTTCAAGTTAATGAATTCATGCTCTGTATTTGCCAGTACAATACGAATGCGTCTGACAAACGGTGATGTGGTTGAACCGTATAATTTCATCTTATGATTCCTGTATTGGGGAATTCTCGATTAGTACGGCTAAACAGTAACGGGGATTAGCATAAATTGGTACAGGGTACAGCGGTAAAATCCGACCGGTGAACCCTGTAAAGTGATGAATAACCGGATTAGATACTGAAGCTGGAACCACAGCCACAAGTGGTAGTGGCATTCGGATTATTCACCAGAAAACGTGAACCTTCCAAGCCATCCACATAGTCGACGGTGCCGCCAACCAGATATTGCAGACTCATTGGGTCGACCACCAGCGTAACGCTGTCTTTCTCAATGGTCATGTCGCCCTCGTTCACTTTCTCATCGAAAGTAAAACCGTACTGGAAGCCTGAACAACCACCACCGGTTACGTACACCCGCAGTTTAAGATTCGGATTTTCTTCCTCTGTCACCAGCTCTTTGACTTTTTTCGCAGCAGAATCAGAAAAGTCGATTGGCAGTGCCATTTCTACAGACATAGTTACCTCACAAAAACGCTGAGCAGAATGCTCATCAATCTGCTAATTATCTAATACCTGAGTAGAGCATTCAACTATTAGCGCGAATGAGCGGAATAACTGTCAGCTGTGAAATCGTTTTAACTTACGCCTGCAGGTTTCCTACGAGACTATTTATATCGCATTCCCGCAGAATATTTCGCCGGAGCTTCCCCGTGCCATTACGAGGCAGCGCTTCGATGAGATGTATCACTTTAGGCAGTTTATAGCGGGCCAGCCCTTTTTCCATTTCCCGTAATAAGCCTTCCTTGTCGAAAGATTCATGACTCACAGAGGGCACCACAAACAGACAACCGGATTCTCCCCACTTTTCGTCCGGTACACCTATCAGCGCACATTCGAGTATTTGCGGGAAACGCAGTGCCACAGCCTCAACTTCAGCGGGATACACATTCTCTCCACCGGAGATGAACATATCTTTGATGCGATCCACAATCCGGATATAACCGTCCTCGTCGCTCACGCCAATATCACCGGTCTGAAACCAGCCGTCAGGTGTGAAGCTGCGTTCGTAAGCACGTCGGTTCTTCCATATATCCACAAACAGGTTCGCCCCTTTGATCTGTATTTCACCGGCTTCACCAAATGCCACCGGTTGATTACCCGGTCCGGTCAGCCGCACATCGATACGGTGTGTAGGCAAACCCACGTAACCGGCTTTCTGATCGATAATACGCATATCAAAGCTCATCCCGAGCACGGTGCCGGCTTCACTCATGCCATAGCCGTCCACAATGGGGATGCCGTCATTTAACCATGCTTTGATTTGTACTTCAGGATGCGGCGCACCGCCCGTCAGCAGCGCTTTTAATCCCGTCATTTTTGACGCATCAAAATGTGCCAGTTGACGAAGGGCATTGGCCATTTGGGGTACACAGAAATAATGACTGACCGCCAGCTCAGGATCACACAACCGGTCAAAGGTGCGGGCCGGCTCGAATCCGTCAGAAATGATTAATCGCCCACCGAAGTAAAGCGCAGGACGCACACAGGAAATCAGGCCGATGACATGGAACATGGGGGTCTCGCACAAAAAGGTACTGTGTTCGTCCACATGCCCCAGCAAAGCCATATTCTGCGTGGTTTCCATAATGGTTTGTTCGGTATGTACAATACCTTTTGGTAACCCTGTCGTACCCGATGTGTAAAGGATAAGCGAAGGCGCTGCTGCGTTCTCGTTACCGGTAGCAGATGGTGTCAGTTCGCTGACCAGATCAGGCAGTGCGGAAAGCGCTACATAGGGCAAACCGGCAAGATCAGCCTCTTTATCACCACATACCAGCGAAGGCTCGCAATCATCCAGTAATTGCATCAGTTCTTCCTGAGACAACCGCCAGTTCAGAGGAACAAACAGTACCCCTGCCCGTCCGCAAGCCAGATGCAGCGCCACGGTTTCAGCAGAATTTCTCGCCAGACAAACCAGCCTGTCACCCTTATGCACACCTTGTTGTGACAACCAGGTCACCAGGCGGGAAACGAAACCGTCCCACGCCTCATATGTCCAGCGACGCTGCGAGGTAATGTCGTACACCGCTTCGTCTACGGGACGCAGACGGGCCTGAAAAGAGAGAAAATCCATGCTGCTCACTCCGCTTACTTCTGCTGACTCTTATCGTATGCACCCAGACCCGGCTTATAGGTCTTGTCATCAATAAACTGCTTGATGCCTTCTTTGCGGCCATCGTTATCGAAGCTGTTTGCTGCTTCCTGAGCACGTACCAGATAGTCTTCCGCATTGTCGTAAGTCATTTCTTTCACGCGGCGGATAGCATCTTTTGTGGCTTTCAGGGCGACCGGATTTTTGCCTTTCAGCACATCACAAACTGCCTGTACACGGGCTTTCAGCTCACTCAGCGGCACCGCTTCGTTAACCAGTCCCCACTCTGCCGCAGTTTTACCGTCAATGTTTTCCCCCATCATGGCGTGGTACATAGCTTTACGCAGTGGCAGCAAATCAGCCACGACCTTACTGGCACCGCCGCCCGGCAAAATACCCCAGTTAATTTCACTCAAACCGAATGTGGCTTCTTCGGCCGCAAATGCGAGATCACAGCCGAATAACGGGCCGTACGCACCGCCAAAACACCAGCCATTGATCATGGCAACCGTTGGCTTGTGGTACCAGCGCAGACGGCGCCACCAGCCGTAAGCTTCTGACTGCGCCCTGCGTGTTGCGCCCAGGCCTTTCGCTTCGTTTTCTCGGAAATATTCTTTTAAATCCATGCCCGCACTCCAGGAAGTGCCTTCCCCTGTCAGCACCAGCACGGCTACATCGTCGCTGTACTCCAGCTCATCCAGTACCCGCATCATCTGGCGGTTCAGCGCCGGATTCATGCAATTGCGTTTTTCCGGACGGTTCAGGGCAACCCACGCCACCCCGTTTTCAATCGTCACCGCTACGGTGTTTGCTTCCTGATTTTCTGTACTCACAATCAATCCTTACTCAAAACGATAAAATTCAATGCTTTAAAAATTTAAATGGGATAATGGCCGGGTTCAGTTTCCACCGTGATCCAGCGCAGCTCCGTAAACTGATCGATACCGGCTTTGCCGCCAAAGCGTCCGTAACCGGAGGCTCCCACACCGCCGAAGGGCATTTGCGCTTCGTCATGCACGGTAGGGCCATTTACGTGGCAAATACCGGACTGAATTTTTCCGGCGACTTTCATGCCCCGTGCTGTATCACGGGTGAATACCGCCGCACTGAGTCCGTACTCGGAATCGTTGGCAATGCGCACCGCATCCGCTTCGTCTTTTGCACGGATCATCGCCACCACCGGACCGAAGCTTTCCTCACTGTAAATCGCCATGTCAGCGGTGACTTTATCCAGCACCGTAGCCGGCATCAGTACCGATGTGGCTTTACCACCGGTAAGGATCACGGCACCTTTGCTGACCGCGTCGTCAATCAGCCCGTTGACCTTTTTAACGGTTTTCTGATCAATCACCGCACCCAACGGAGTGTTCCCTTCACGGGGATCGCCGGTTTTCATGGTGGATACCTTCGCTGCCAGCTTGTCCGCAAAGGCATCAGCCACCGCATCCACCACAACCAGACGCTCGGTAGACATACAGATCTGGCCCTGATTCATGAATGCGCCAAAGGAGGCCCCTTTCACCGCTTCATCAAGATCAGCATCGTCCAGTACCAGCATTGGGGCTTTACCACCCAGCTCCAGTAAGCAGGGCTTCAGATGTTCTGCTGCCCGTTTTGCGATAATGCGGCCCACGGCGGTTGAGCCGGTGAAATTAATGCGTTTTACCGGTTTGGCATCAATCAACGCGCCCACAACATCAGCGGCATCTTCCGGCGCATTGGTGACGATATTCACTGTATTTTCAGGGAATCCGGCTTCTGCCAGCGCTTCGATGATCAGCGAGTGAGTGCGCGGGCACACTTCCGATGCTTTTAAGATCACCGCATTGCCGCAGGCAAGTGCAGTGGAAATGGCGCGAACGCCCAGAATAATTGGCGCATTCCAGGGAGCAATTCCCAGAATGACACCTACCGGCACACGCTGAGCCATGGCAACACAGCCCGGTTTGTCAGACGGGATAATTTCACCGCTGATTTGTGTAGTCAGTGAGGCGGCTTCACGCAGCATGGAAGTTGCCAGCATCAGGTTAAACATGGCCCAGCCTGCAGTGGCGCCGGTTTCTTCCATCATGGCTTTGACGAAATCGTCTTTCTTACCTTCAAGGGCAATGGCAGCCTGAGACAGGATGGCACGGCGCTGGTTGGGGCCAAAACCAGACCAGATTTCAAAGCCTTGCTGTGCTTTTTCTGCAACAGCCTGCATTTGCGCACCTTTCATTGCCGGTGCCTCACTGGCAACTTCGCCGGTGAGCGGGTTTAAGCGGGTAAAGTTCATCATCACTCCGTTTTCCGGTGGATTAGTTATTTTGTGACGGCTGACAAAGGAGAATGCGTTGCTGTTCCCCGTCCGCCCTGTTTGTTATTTAAGAAATAAATCGCCAGTGTGGCTACCAGCGCGCCGGTGCCCATGGCAATGGCCACACCCTGCAAGCTGACGCCATTTGTGAAAAGTAGTCCGGCAACCACCGGGCTCAACGCTGCACCACCGCGACCGATACCTATGACCACACCTGTACCGCTAGCCCGCACGTTCGCCGGGAACGCCTGTGCCATCAGTCCATAAAGCCCTACAACACCGGCATTAGTGAAAAAACCTGTGGCTGCGGAGACCAGCGCCAGCGTACCTAAGTCGCTGTAGCCAATGCCGAATACCGACACCATCACGAAAGCCAGAATAAGTACCGGAATCATGGTGAGGCGCAAATTCAGTTTGCTGGTAAGCAGCCCCAGTAAAATGGCCCCCACCGCACCGCCCAGGTTTGCCCACACAAGCACCTGACCGGCCTGTGCAGCACCAAAGCCCATATCCACCACAATTTTCGGGATCCACTTGAGAATGAAATAGAACGTCATAATTTGTGCAAAGTACGCCACCATTAACAGCAGCGTGAGCTTGCGCATTTCAGGCGAAAACAGGGTGCTGTAACTGGAGTTTTTGGCTGATACTTCCGGCGCAGGCAGCGCATCCAGCAGAGGCTTTTTCATACGCGTAAGCAGATGATTGACCTTGTCCAGCGTGTTTTCTTTCGGATGGTTAACCATATACAGCAGAGATTCAGGCAGCCAGAACGCCACCACCAGCATAAACAAACCGGTAATGCTGCCGCCGAAAATAAATACCGCACGCCAGGTGTGGGTTTCCAGTAACATAGAGGCAATACTGCCGCCAAGCACTGCGCCGATGGGATAGCCGGTGGCCATGATAATGACGCAAAGGTTGCGGCTTTTCTTATTAGCAAATTCCGATACCATGGCGTTCGTAGAAGCCAGCATACCGCCAATTCCCAAACCGGTAATGAAGCGGATGATCAACAGTGTCATCACGCTATCGACGAACGCCGCACCAAACATGCCAGCGGTCATCAGTACCAGACAAAACTGAATTGTGGGTTTGCGGCCAAATTTATCGGCAACGCCGCCAAGGAAAATAGAACCGAAGGCCATCCCCACCAGCTCCATGGCCAGCACCACACCCAGTTCGGCACGGTTAATCCCCCACTCAGCGGCAATACCCGGCGAAGCAAAGCTAATAGCCAAAACATCAAAGCCATCCAGCGCATTAAGAGAGATACAAATGACAATTGCCACCCACTGCACAGGGCTTAATTTGGAATCATCAAGAATTGCGGTTAAAGACATAGTGGCCATCCTCTAAGTCACTTACGCAAAAAGAAATTAAGGCGTTAGACGTAAATAACTTGTGTAATCGTTAAACACGATATTAACAATTAAACACATTCTGAGAATGGCATAAAGTGACTAATTACTTTGCAAAAAGTGACACTCTATATTTTATGCAAAGAATATTAAGCTTCGCTGTCAGTCAGAAGCTGTTGTCTGAAGTCCCGGGGCGACTGCCCGGTCCAGTTCCGGAATGCTCTGGTGAAAACGGCAGGGTCGGAATAACCGACTTTTTCTGCCACTTCATTGATGCGTAATCCCTGCTGGCCAAGGAAAAATATGGCTTTATCCCGTCTCACCACATCTTTCAGTTGCTGAAATGAGGTGCCTTCATCTTTCAGCTTGCGCATCAGAGTGCGCGTTGTCATGTGCAACTTACCAGCACAATGTTCTATCGTGCCGGTGCCGTTTGACATGGCTTTACTCAAAATCAGCTTGAGTTCCGTCGCCAGGCTGTAATCAGCTTTATATTGACGAAATAACTCAAGAGGACAGCGGGACATGAACGCCTTTAACGACGCTGCGTTTTGCTTTACCGGCCGCTCCAGATAATGGACAGGAAAAACTAAAGCAAGTTCAGTATGGTTAAACCGGTGAACGCCGGGAAATAAATAATGATACTCGCCAATATGATTAGGCGGCGGATAGGGAAAGCGGGTTTCATTAAGAGGAAGAATGTCTGAAATCAGCCAGGACGCATAGCGGTGCCAGGCCAGCAAACAAATTTCAGCAAAAAGGTGGTCCGGATCAAGGTGCATTTCCGTGGGCCTGATGACCAGGCGGACAACGTCTTTATCTTTGTGAAGGGTGATAAAATCATCATCTGTGAGCAGATTATAAAAGCGTGCACCTAAGGCCAGCGCCTGCCCCAGCGACGACTTTTGAACAGTCAGCTGCCCCATCATGTAATAAGAGCCTGATTTCAGCCGGTAGCCGGACATCCCCATACTTTCATCACCGAGGTCGTCCCAGATAAGCTTCTGAAAGAGCGCCAGCTTTTCAGCCGGCACCCGCTGGTCCGGTTTATCAACCACAGATTCATTTAAGCCGGCTGATTCGAGCAGGCGCGCACTGTCTACGCCACGCTCTTTGGCTGCATGGTAGAGCGCAGTAATGTAGTGGTTCGATGCACTGCCATACTCAAAATGTCTTCTCACCGGCAAAACCTTCTCTAGTGGCCTTCAGCTTTAGTGACTTTCAGGTGTTTTACACACATAACTGCCAGCATCATTCCCGTTGCCTTCCCCTTTATAAGTGGTCACCGACGGATACGGACAAAGAGGACGGGTTTCTTCTGGCATGCTTTCCCCGTAGGCAACAACGGAGACAGGCTTGTCACCCTTTTCAACCCAGTCTACCAGTGAAGAGAGCATATCGAACTGATCCAGCGCCTGTTCACCGCCACGACAATGACCCATTCCCGGCACAAAGTAAAACTGTGACCACTGGCTGACCTGTTCGTAGCCACCGTTTTGCGCCACCATGTCATTGAAATAGGCTAAGGTATCTTTAGCCGAAAACCAGGGGTCGCTGACACCATGGAAGAACATTAGTTTGTTCTCTTCAACAACAAAGGTCGACAAATTGGTCAGCGTGGCGTTACCGGGCTCCAGAGGAAACCCGTCCGCGATAGCCAGTTCCCGGTTAATGTCAAAGGGCTCATCAATGCGGGCCCGTCCCAGTGGACCAGGCTGAGCAGACAGTAAGCCCGGTGCAGAGCGGGCCGGTTTATCGTCGATACCGGTATCAAAGAAAAATCCCGGATACACGTTATTTCCGTTTCTGTCAGCCGGACCGTTAAATGCGGTTACCAGCCCTTTGGCTTCTTCCGTTGTTAAACATGAATCACGGTGCTGTTGCCCGTCGCAAATCATTTCACCGGGGTCAAATTCGCACTGTTCCACCGCAAAAATCAGTCCGTCTTCACGGCCGTCCAGACCATCACATTGCGCCAGCAGTGCTTGCTCAACGGCTTTTTGTTTCTTGTCACTGAAAGGAGGCTGATTGTTTCCGCTCAGCGCCCGCAATGTTTTCGCCACATACAAATCTGCAATTTCTGAGTAATTCGTTTGTCTGGCCGGTGCGCCTGCAATAATGCCATCAAATAAATCGGGGAAGCGTTGCGACATGGTCATGGCTTCACGCCCGCCTGTTGAACACCCGACAAAATAATTGTTCTGCGCCGGCTGCGAATACACTCCGGTGATCAACTGTGAAACCAGCTTTGCGGTTTTCGACACAGCCCCGGAGTAAAAGTTGAGTAACGCCTGCTGATCTTCAAAAAATGAAGGATCGAACACCGTATCAGACTGGTGCCCGCTGTCTGTACTGGCGACGGCAAAGCCCCGGAACAGCGCGGGCGTATCACCGGCAGCCAGCGCACCTAACGGCTCGCGGATCAGGCCGTTTAAGCCGCCTCCGCCCTGAAACAGAAACCGGCCATTCCAGTCAAAGGGCAAATTCAGGCCAAAACCAATAGCGTAGTCCTTCCCTTTTACGCCTTTACGTTTTTCAAACTCACCGGTGATCTGACAATAAGGCATAAAAGCCTTCGCCTGCGCCGGTTTTAATTGTGATTCAAGGGCCGAAACCGACGTTACTGCTTTAACTGACGTTAATGATACGCCTTCAGGCAACATCAACGACGCTTTCAAAGCAGCACATGTTCCGGCATTTAATTGCTCGGCAACACCATTGTCCGCCATCGCTGTAGGCACGGTGCAAAGTAAGGCGGCACCAACCGCCAAGTTACCCATAAATTTCATGCGATCCCTCCGCAAAAAGCAGCGGCAGCACTGCATGGCTGCCGCACACAGTTAAAATGTATAATTGACGTCTATCCCAAAGGTACGGGGCGCGCCATAAAATTCAGTATTGTTGCTGAGCTGCTGCCCGGACACATACTCTTCGTCGGTTAAGTTACGTCCCCAAGCATTCACACGCCAGTTTCCTGTTTCGTAGGTAACCATGGCCGAAAGCAGTCCCCGGTCGGCCAGTAAATCAGTTTCCGGGTCGTAAATCAGATTCGTCCATTGTTCATCTATCCACGCGTAATTTAATCTGGGTGTCAGCAATGCACCATCAGATAATTCAATGGCATATTCAATACCCACAGTGAAGCTTTTTTCCGGCGCATACAGGTTTGGACCTGAGCCCGCAGCCACCAGAAACGGCGTGTAATCGAAGCATGTTCCACTGCTGGCATCCTGTCCTGCGCTGCACTGAGGCAACGACGGTGAACCGGATTCACGGGTGTTAACGATAGGCTGGGTAGGCTCCATTTCTGAGTCGATAAACGAGCCCGCGAAATCAATGGTGAGGTTATCAAGATAGATATCCAGCGCAAACTCCAGCCCGGCGATGCTGGCATCGGCAATGTTGTACACGTCTGAACGGCCGGTGGTCACATCAATATTCGTGTTCTGGAAGTTCTTGTAATCATTATTGAATACTGCCACCGAAGCACTCACCGTATCGTCAAACAGGCGTCCTTTCCAGCCACCTTCAATGGATATCACGGTTTCTTTGTCGAACACCGAGGTTTCTGAATTTATCCCGCCGGGTTTGTATCCTCTGGCGATATAGCCATAGAAACTGTGATTTTTTGAAGGCGTATAGTTCACCGATACTTTGCCCAGAATATCATCATCTTCGTAGTTTCCGGAGATGGTGGCGACCTTGACGCCATCCGGAGCGATGATACCTCTGCCCACTACCACGCCACTTTGCGGGTCGGCTGAGCCTTCAAACCAGGCTTTACGTAATCCGAATTCGGTTTGCCATTGGTCTGAGAAGCGGTAACTCACCTGCCCGAATACCCCTTTTATGACTTTCTGATTCTGAATGTCGATTTCTACCGGAAACGGGCCGTTGTCAATATCCACCAGCACTTCATTCTTCTGATAGTAAGCACCGGCAACCCAGGTAAAATCCTTGCCGTCAGGTGAAATCAGGTTCAGTTCATGACTCACTTGATCTTCTTTGACAAACTGGCTGCGCGTACTCACATCAAGCTCTGTGGCATCGTAGTCATAGATATTATCAATCTCTTTTTCCTGCGTGCCGCTTAACCATTTCACAGACAGTCCGTTTTCAAACCGGTGGGAAATATCCAGTAACAGGCTGTCGGCCGACTCCTCGTTTTGCGACGGGGTGTTATAGGCTAAATCCCGGATTGAGCCAGTACGACCCTCAGAATACGCCGTGCCTTCAATGGGGCGGTATGCAAAGCCGCCGGCAGATTTATCTGAGGTTTCGTATTTTACGTAAATGTCGGTGCTGTCGAGGGGTGACCACGCCAGGCCGAGTCGCGCACTGGTTTCATCCAGACTACCCGCATCGGTGTCGACGCTGCCCGTACTGTTATAAAAACTGTCGCGGTTTTTGTAGTTCACTGCAACCCGCGCGGCAAAAGTGTCAGAAACCGGCAGGTTCACCGCTGCACGGGCATTGCGCGATGCATAATTACCGATCCCCAGCATCACATTGCCGTCGAAATCACCGCCGATTTCCGGTCTGCGGGAAGTCACCATAATGGCACCGCCCGTTGAATTTGAACCGGCAAACGTACCCTGCGGACCACGCAGCACCTGAATATTCGCCACATCGTAGAAATTCAGCGTGCTCACGATAGGCGGTTGAAACAAACCGTCAATGTAGGTGCCCACACCGTTAGTCACGTCGGGATCACCACTTGCCAGGCCAATACCGCGGATATTCACCGACTGGGTTAAGCCAGCATCAGTGATGGTTAATCCCGGTGATGCGAAAGGCAGATCGTCCAGCCGCGACACCGCCTTTTTCTCCAGTTGTTTTGCTGACAGCACCGTCATCGAGGTAGGAATATCCTGCACTCGTTTAATTCTGCGTTCAGATTTTACTGTGATGACTTCCACGTCATCTGCGTCTGAAGCGGTATCTGTTTCCTGAGCGAATGAAATGCTGGTAAAACCTGCCAGCCCCGCCACAACAGCGAGATTAAGCAGATTACGGGTCGATTTTATTTTTGTAGTGTTCAGAAGGTACATGCTTTTAGTCCTTTTGCCTTATTTAAGATGGGATCTGTCAACAGGAAACAGACAACCGTCAAAAACCAAATAACAAGCAAATGTTATTTTTTTGTTTCACTCGCGTGAATGGCATATTACGACTAAAAACTTTGCCGATTACGACAAAGGGGGATTTTTGGCATGTTTTTGAAATTGAATGTTGGAATTGATTTTATGATTAGCCTGATAAATAAAAAAACAGCGGCACCCGCCGCTGTTTTTCAATTTCAATTAATCCCTCGCTCTCGCCCCTTCTTTTGACGGCGCCGGCGGCGTCATCAATACCGGGTTGTCTGCATAGAACGTCATGTCTTCAGCATTCGGCCAGGGCACGGTTTGGGAAATGCTATCCCCACTGCCCCACATCACCACGTCCGGCGAATCCGGAGTGAAAGGTGTCCAGCTTTTGCCATCCGGCAAGGCTGGCTTGCCTGTGCGCGCAAATGACACAATAGCCTGTTGCATGGCGTCGCTGAGCGCACGGTCAAAGGCCGTATAAGTGCGGGTTTCACGGTAAATGTTCAGGGCATCCAGCGTACCCAGCCAGTAAGGCACATCAGCAGTGTGATACACACCGGCCGTCTTCGGATCGTGATCGGCAAAGGTGATGCCTGCGGTATACGGATGCACCCGGGCGAACACGTAGGGGAATACCGGCGATGTCAGGTTTTCAGTTTGTGCCTGTGACCAACGCCACATACTCAGCCCCAACGTGCTGTCTCTGGCCATATCTTTACCGGCACGCATGGCTTCTGCATCAGTGTTGATTGCAAAGCGGCTAAGCAGTTCATCTGCTTTGCCGGGGTAAAGCTGATTCACCAGTGCGGTTAATTCAGCTTTCGATTTCACTCCGCCAAGCGGACTGAAACCTTCATCGCGGGTAAATCCAATCATTGCGGGTATATCGCTGCCTGCTTTATCTGCAAATAACATAGCAGGCTGGGCAGGTAGCACATAGCCGTCGACAACCGGCCCGGCCTTGAAGCTGCCGGAACATCCCAACTGACAATCCCGCTGTGCTTTTAATATCTGATCCGCAGAGATGTGCCTCAGTGCATTGATGTTTTCGGCTTTGAAATATGACTGAATGGCCACCCCGGTTTGCTCCGCGTCCCGGCGGGACGTCATGGGAAACATAAACGCCGAACCGCTCATCCCCACTACTTTGCTGATTAAACCTTTGCCAAAAGGGCTCACCTGCAGATAAGACACAGACGCTGAACCGGCAGACTGACCGGCAATAGTCACGTTCTCCGGATCACCACCAAACTGTCGGATATTCTGTTTTACCCAGCGCAGTGCAGCAAGCTGATCCATCAATCCGTAATTGCCCGATGCGCCGTCAGGCGACTGTGCGGTTAACTCAGGGTGAGCCATAAATCCTAAGATCCCCAGTCGATAGGCAATGCTGATGGTGATCACGCCTTTTTCTGCCAGCGGCTCGCCGCCATAAATGGCCATGGAAGGCGAACCGATGGTGAAGCCACCGCCGTGGATCCATACCACCACAGGCAAACCGTCACCAGCTTTCGCGGCGTCGGGTGCCCAGATATTCATGTACAAACAATCTTCACTGGTGGCTTCGTGGCTGAAGTAGTGATTAATATTGCTGTTACGCAACGGCTGGATGCACTGGGGCGCCATACGGTCGGCATGAAACAATCCCTGCCAGTTGACCGGCTGCGGTGCTTTCCAGCGCAGTTCTCTGAGCGGTGCCTGCGCGTAAGGCACACCAAACCAGGCCTGTACGCCTGAGGGCAGCACTTTACCCTGCAGTTTTCCGCTTTGCGTTGTAATGATGTCTGTGGCTTTGTGTACCACGGGTAGCTGAGCCAGCGCTTCTGCCAGCACCGTGCTGCTTGCCAGCGCAACACCGCTTACCATGACAGCGGTCAGCGCCAGCCGGGAGAGAGCCCGGCTGGTGATCTGTGTTAGCGGGAGAATTGAAAACATACCCTACTGCCCCAGATGCTTATCGAAGAAATCTGCAGCAATGCTATATCCTTCCTGCGATTCAGGAAAATCAGGGTTGGTCATAAAGCCGTGATACAGGCCATCATAAATGAGCAAATCGCTTTCCACACCGGCGGCCAGTAACTTACGGTGACTGTACGCCGCGCCACTCATCAGAAAATCCCGGGTACCGGTAAAAAACAGAACCGGCGGAAATTGTGCCAGCTTAGTTGCGTCGTTCAGCGGGGCGGCAATAAATTGCGAGGTATCCACACCGTCAAAGTAAGACATTCCGCCCCGTGGTGCAGGTGCAGTAACCGGCTTCATATCCGCTTCGATATTGGTAATGCTCAGCTTACCGGTAAAAACCGAATCGCCTGACGGCGTCATGCCTAATCCCGCGCAATATACGCCCAATGCGCCGGGTACAGGCCGTCCGGCTTCAATTAACATGGCCGTGGTTTGTGATACCAGCATGCCGCCGGCAGAACATCCCACCATACCAATATTCTCGGGCGGCACCTCTTTTGACACCACATCCCAGACCTTCAGTAAGTCTTCACTGGCTGCCGGGAAACGGTGTTCCGGCCCCTGCCGGTACAGAATGGATATCACCTTCACTTTCATTTGTGCTGCAACAGGAATACTGATCAACAATCCGTTCGCTCTCACACCGGTGCGAAAGCCACCGCCCGGGCCGTTCAGAATAAGCCGGTTTGCATTTTTCTCAGGAACGCCCCCTTTAGGTGTAATAATGGCAGCAGAAATACCGTTAATGGTGGTTTCCTCGATGTCTACGGGAAACACCGACTTCATATGATCCACATAGGGTTGCAGATTGTTGTTGTACACTTTCCGGATTTCTTTGATATCGGTGATATCTGACGGCAGCGGCATGGGAGCCCCCGGCCCTTCGGTTGCGCCGCTGCGTTTCAGTACCGCCTGGCCACCTTCACTTAAGGCATCAGGTAGCGGGACAGAAGCGTTACGAATAGTAATAGCGCCTGATGTATCTAATTGCGTTGTCATCTCTGCGGCCCGGGTTGATGTCACAGCAGACAGAGCAAGCAATACAGCTAAATGACGAATAACAGAAACTTTCATTTCGTTCTCCTTGTTATGAAAAAACACTACCGGAGAAGACACCGCTTCTGCCGGTAGTGGCACATCTGCGAGAACAACAATCCCAACCTCGCATAAAACAAAACCTGAAAAGCAAAAAGGCTGCGCTGATTAAACGCTGCCTTTTTCAGGGTTAGAAAGACATGGTGGCACCGACAAAGTAAGAACGGCCAACGATGTCGTAGCTTTCGTTGTCAGTGATGCCCGGCGTTCCGGCCACCACCAGCGGATCTTTATCGAACAGATTGCTGATACCGCCACGAAGATTGATACTTTCGGTGAGACGATAGCGCCCCACCAAATCAAACTTGTTGTAGCTTGGTACACCCGGTACCGTACTGGCGGTATTCGTCAGCGTGCTGCGGTCATCCATGCTGTCGGTGAAGCGCCAGCGCAGGGTAAGGCTCATGGCATCTTTTTCATAACCGAAGCTGGTCTGCGCCCGCAGTTTAGGCCGAGGTGTTGTCATAAAACCGATGGTTCCCGCTTCATCCACACCTTCATCGCCCGGCAATGTCACCACTTCATAGGAATTCACATAGGTGATAACCGAGTGCACAGAGAAGTCACCAGCACCGGTAGACAACTTATAGTTCACCTGGAAATCCATACCGTCAGTCGCCAATTGACCAAGGTTGAAGTAAGGCGTACGTACCAGTTCCAGATAGCCGTCCTGATCTCGCGACAACAGCTGACAATAGGCATTATCTGTGGAATACGTGGGGTTTGAGCCATCCAGGTTGTGGCACTTATTAATGGCTGTTAAACCTGGAACAGCAGAAATAACATCTTCAATTTCTATCGAGTAATAGTCTGCTGACATCATTAATGTTTGATCTGCACCAAACTCCGTATTCCACACGAGACCCAGCGTGTAGGTATCTGCGGTTTCCGGTTGCAGTTCAATGTTGCCCGAGCTCAATGTGGCCGTTGCTGTAGTCGGAAACAGATAGTTGTCTACGGTTTCAACCGGGATCCCCATGGCAACACACAGTCCGCGAAGCTCGCCACTACTGTCTGCTGCGCGCGCTGCGGTGCGCACATCGCAAGGCTCACCACCGGAAGGCGGATTACCAAAAGTGACCTGACTGCCGGTGGCGGCACTGAACAGTTCGTTGATATTCGGCGCACGGATAGCACGCTGATAACCACCACGTACCATAATTTCATCCGTGGCATGCCACAGACCATCCAGCTTGTAGGCATTTACGGTACCTGAGTACTCGTAGTCAGACATACGGTAGGCCGTACCGATTTCAAACGAGTCTGTTACCGGAATAATGAACTCCGCCGCCAGCTCAGTTACATCGGAAGAACCGGCAGATGGCTGCGCCGCGATGACTGCCTGCACATCCTGTTCAGCCAGCGCTTTATCAGGGCTGAAATAATACTCATCGTTACGGTAGTTCGCCGATGCCGAGAACATCACGTCGCCGGCAGGCAGTTCAAATAAGCTACCCTGTATCACAACGTCAAAGGCGGTACGCTGTAATTCTTCAGTGCTGTGAGTATCACCACTAATGTATGACTGACAAGCGTCCGACATACTCAGCACATTTGCCAGGCCGAAGGGGTTATACCCACCGGCACAAATACTGTCGCCACCGTCAGCAGCGTTAAACAGGGTTTGTACACGGGAAAGAAACACGGCATTGTGCTGTACCTGGTTGTGACGGGAGTTATCCCATGACACCCAGGCATCAAAAGTCCAGTCGCGGAATCCAGTATCGCCTTCAAGGCCCACAATGTATTGTTGAGTCACGTAGTTTTCATCCCAGCTTTTTGCCGGCGTCATCACGTAACGGGCATTGTAAGAAAACGGTGCCGTCGGGTCGGCCCGGGATGCCAGTAATGTGGATAAATCGTCAGGAATAAACGGGTTAGTGACCGGAATCGTTGGCGTACCGAACTGGGTCAGTGTGCCACCTGAGTTGGTCACTGCCGTATGGTCAGTAAACAACGCCTGCGCATAACCGGTAACGGCAGGAGAAAACTCGTAATCGAAGCGGGCAAACAAGTTTTTACGATCGGTTTGCGGGCGCAACATGCCCTGTATTTGTACCGGCATACGCACGTTGCCATTAACAATGCGATAGTCGCTCTCATCGCTGCCCATATAATTCACGGCGCCGGTCTGACTGAACAGCGACCCGTCATCATTGAACCCCAGGTTATTGTTATTAGGCACAGAGCCATAACCATACCCGGCAAACATGGCATCCACCACGGCCTGGTCAGGCAGATTGGTGGCAGAAGGGACAAAGGTACCTGTGCCGATATATGAGGAAGGGATCCCCAGCTGGAAGAAATCAAAGCGATCTTTGCCGTAAAGTGCATCTTGACGGGCGGAGCTGACGGAGATAAACATGCTACTTTTTTCGGTTACTGCACCGGCCGTTACCGAGGCATTGTAACTGGCATAGTCATTTTCCATGGAGTTGCCGTACTGCACATCCACGTTCACGCCTTCAACCCCCCGTTGCGTGACAAAATTCACAACACCTGAAACCGCGTCAGAACCGTACACGGCCGAAGCACCACCGGTAATGACTTCCACATCGCGTACAACAGAGGTAGGTAACACATTGGTATCTACCACACCGGACGAGCTTGAAATTGGCAAACGGCGACCATCCAGAAGAATCAGGTTGCGGGTTGCGCCCAGACCACGTAAGTCCAGTAGTGCACGGCCGCCTGTGCCCTGACCACCCGACGAATCACGGGTGAACTGAGGCATTTCATTCATGGTGGCTTCAACATTCACCTGACCGGTATCTTCAATAAATTGCTCACCCACCGTCATGATCGGGCTAGATGCACTTTCATCCCGGCGGGCAATGCGGGAGCCGGTTACAACAATTTGTTCTACATCGGCAGCATTTTCTGCCTCATTGTCCTGTGCAGTAGCAACGGTAGGGCATAAGGCTAATACCACTGCGGAAGCTATAATTTTGCGGTTGAACCGGGTGACAGGCTGTTTTGTGTTATTTGTTTTTTTCACGGGTCTCTCTCCTGTTAAGAGATTGAGTGTTAACAGTAATGCGTGTTCAACGACCTGTTGACGACGACGGAGTAATTATTCAGGTGCTGTTACAAATTTTAAATTACCAATAGATAACCAAGGCATAACATTTTGTTAACCATGTAAAGAACTTTCAGTTAATTCAAAACGTTGGGGATAGTGGAAAAGCAGCTCAAACTCAGTGACAATGAAAACCAGGAAGGCCAAAATCAAGAAAAATATAATTATAAATCAATAACAAAAAGAACCTTAAAAATGCAAGACTTAGACTTATGACTAATGGTTGATAAAAGATACGAATACTGGCCATTAACCCTTTGTTATAGTCATCACAACTTTAGATAATTTACAGAAGCCCACGAAACGTAATTTAATAACAAAATCATAACAAGTTTAGTTTGTAACCAGTGTTATAGGATTGGTGAAGCAATGACATCTAAGTTGGCACTAATGGGCGCGCACATCAGCCGCTCGAAAATGGGAAAATTGCAGACGTATCTTGCGCAGCAAAATGGCCTCAATATTGATTACGGTTTAATTGATGGCGAAATACTGTCGGACTTTAAGCCCGAAAGCTGCGTAAAACGTCTGATCACCGAAGGCTATCACGGCATCAATGTGACCCATCCCTATAAGCAATCAGTGTATCCGCTGGTGAAAAGCCCGCTGGCAGAGGGTCATGAAAAAATTGGCTCTTACAATACCCTGCGGTTCACAGAAGATGGCATCCTGGGGGCCAACACCGACTACAGCGGATTTAAGCAAGGCTATCTGTACCGCCGTGGCGACAAATCTCCGGGCAAAGTACTGGTTTGCGGTGCAGGCGGCGTGGGCAGAGCCATTATGTTTGCGCTGGCAGAATTGGGCGCAGCTCATCTTTATATCAGTGATATTAATACCACCGCCGCTCAAGCTATGGCTGATTTGTTGGTTAAGCATGGACATTCCGCCAGTGCGGTATCGCCGGATGAAGTTAAGGTGTTGCAGAATAAGGTAGACGGCCTGGTGAACTGCACGGCGCTGGGTATGTACGGTAAGCCTGGTACACCGTTTGATTTAAACTGCCTTTCTCATCCCGAATGGGCCTTTGATGCCGTATATGTCCCATTGAAAACAGATTTTATTAAGGCGTGTGAAACCGAAGGTTTGCAATGTGTAACGGGATTCGATTTATGGATATTTCAAGGAATTGATGCGTACAATTTGTTCTTCGGTGCCAGCGTCGTCGCCACGCCGGCTCTCATTAATGAAGCATTGAGCTGGCTTGATTAAGATTGCCTCTCCTGCATTAGCCGGCCTTTGCGCCGGCTTTTTTAATTGTCAATTGTGCGAAATGTGCCCGGCTTAGGAGGCTTGTGTTATGACTGCATCTAATGCGAGACGATATCCAATAGCACCGAAACCGGCAATCACCCCGGTCGCCACATCAGACAAATACGTGTGGTGACGAAAAGGCTCACGAGCGTGAATATTAGTAAGGTGTACTTCAGTAAAGGGCACTTCACAACTTAACAGCGCATCACGCAAGGCTATGCTGGTATGCCCCAGTGCACCGGGATTAATAATAATATGCTGATATTGTTGTCTGGCAGCGTGAATAGTGTCTATTAGCTTACCTTCACAGTTTGACTGAAAATGCGTCAGAGCAACGCCTTTCTGTTCTGCACAAGCAGTCAACTTAGACACAATATCCTGCAATGTTGCATTGCCATATTTTTCCGGCTCCCGCATACCTAACATATTCAGGTTAGGACCGTTCAGTAGCAATAGTTTCATGGTTTTCTCCTGCAATGCGAAATGCCGGAACGGGTCGTTCCGGCGCAAAAAATAGACGAGATTAGTTTGCGAAATCGCTGTCTTTGATCAGCAGTGTCAGCAACCCGGCCAGCACAACAGGAATAGTGAACACAATAAAGGTGGTAGAAAGTCCGGCACCGGATTGCAATAAGTAACCACCGGCAAAGGGCCCGATTACCGCACCGGCACGCCCTGCTCCGACGGCCCAGCCCACACCGGTGGCGCGGATCTCAGTGGGATAAAGTCTGGCCGACGTTGGCCAGAAGCCGTTGAAGCCGCCATTCAGAGTCACCCCGAGGATATACGCGGTAAGCAGAATCATTGATACGCCCATAGAGACATTGCCGAATACCATCAGGGTGACAGCAGCCAGCACGAAGAATGTAAAAATCATTTTCTGTAAACCGAACCGCACGGAAATCCAGCCAAGCAAAATACTACCGGTGAAGGATCCCAGATTATAAGCGGCGCCGGCAAAAATGCCCTGTTCCAGCGGTAAACCGGCATCCACGGCAATCTTAGGGATCCAGCTGATAATGAAATACAGTGTGAAGAAACCGAAGAATACGCCGCTCCAGAGCAATAACGTGGGTCTGGCACGCCCGTCAGTAAACAGCTTTTTCACCGATGTGCGTGCACTGTCTGCCGGCGCAGCCGGCAGAGTGGCAAGAGGCGCCGCCTTCAGTTTCACCAGAATACGGTTGATGTTATCAAGCGCATTGCCCGGCTGACGCTTGAGCAGAAATTCCGGCGACTCAGGCATGAAGAAAAACACTACCGGCACCATCAGCAAAGTCACAATGCCTGAGATTTCAAACATAACGCGCCAACCAAATTCGGGAATAAGCCAAGCAGAAGCAAACCCGGTTGCCACCGCACCAATTGGATATCCAGCTTGAAGAAACGAAACACAAAGATTGCGTCGTTCCCGGGTAGCAAATTCACTGGTCATGGTTGCCATACTTGCCAATATTGCGCCTACGCCAAGACCGGTTACTACCCTTGCGATTACCAGTTGAGTTAACGATTGCGACCAACCGGAGAACAGCATACCTGCACCGATGGTGGTTACCGCAAAAAGAATCATTTTGCGCCGACCAATCACATCCGCATAGGGAGCGATAAACAAACATCCGAGAGTCATTCCAATCAGAGCTGCACTGAACACAGCCCCGAGCACTGCAGGCTCAATATTCCACTCTTGTGCCAGCACTGGTGCAGTATAAGACATCAACACCACATCCATGCCATCAATCATATTCAGGGTAAAGCAAATCATGACAACAAGAATTTGAAGCGGTGCCATGTTGTTATTTTCGAGTACGCCACGGAGGTGCGTCACACTTTGCTCATAATCGTTAGTAACTACAGACATAAGGACAGATTCCCAAATGTATATTTTTGATTAATATTTCGTTAAACCTTGTGATTATCCTAAGTATTCGGCTCGGAGTTACAATTACTCTGACGTCGGTACACTATAACTTTAAGTTAATAGACTGGTATGAATCTCTGCGAGTTTACTTTGGGCTGTCTCGAAACAGTTACGTAAGTGATTAGACATAGACACTTCGTTGTGGCGCACAAAGTATATGGATTGCCTCACATCGCCGAGGGGCACAGAAACCAGGCCCGGATAACGTCCGGGTATAGCGGTGTATTCCAAAGCAATGGTTAATCCCAATCGCTGCTCAGCCATAGCGCACGCGTCGTCTGCGTAACGCACCATCACAGCGGTTTGCGGCTCTTTGCCGATTTCTTCATAGCCATCGCGGATCGCCTGACCCAACAAGGTTTCAGGGAAATAATTGACGATGGGATGACCGGCGATATCATCAAAAGAAAGTTGTTCTTGAGACGCCAGCGGGTGGTCTTCCGGTAGAACCACTTGCAGACGCAGATGAGTGGAAGGATCGGCCTGAACCAACGGATGACTGACTTCCCCTAAAGCGATAGCAAAGTCAATGCGCCGCTGGCTTACATATTCCGCCATGGCTTCATTCGGTAGCGTTTCCAGTTTAAGCATGACGTCCGGCATCACTTTTTTAATTTCGGCAAAAAGCCAGGGAGCGACCACATTAGACAGGCTGGGCGTGCAGCCTATGTGAAATTGCTGATTATCGCCGCGAATAATGCGTCCGATGGTATCCTCCAGCCCTTCAATACGCTGGTAGATCGGCTCAACTTCACGAAATAATTCCAGCCCTTCCGGCGTGGGTATCAAGCGCCCTTTACTGCGCTCGAACAGGGCGATCCCCATCTTGTATTCCATGTACTTAAGCAACCGGCTTATACCGGGTTGAGACACATTCAATATTTCCGCAGCCCCGCTAATAGTTTTTGCAATCATCACGGCTCTGAATACTTCTAACTGACGAAAATTCAAATTCACTTCGTCACTCCTTACAGGTTACTTAAGCGACACAGATTAACATGAGGTTATACAATACGGACAAGCAGATCTTTTACAAGCGAGAAAACCATTTTTAACATGAATGCTGAAAAATTGTCTCTGTCTAAGAAGTGCTGGATTATTTATGAAACACTCTATCGCCTCAGTATGCCTGTCGGGTAACCTGAAACAGAAAATTGAAGCTGCTGCCGCTGCCGGATTCCGTGGCATCGAAATTTTTGAAAACGATTTGCTGCTGTACGATGCCTCTCCCGCCGTCGTGCGGCAAATTGCAGAAGATAACAATATCGAGATTATTGCGCTGCAGCCTTTCAGAGACTTCGAGTGCATGCCCCGTCAGAACATGAAAAAGAACTACGACCGGGCGGAGAGAAAATTTGATACGATGGCGGAGCTGAACACTGACACACTACTTATTTGCTCCAACGTGTCGCCGGCCTGTGTGGACAATCCGGCATTGGCTGCAGAACAATTTAATCGCTTGGCCGACAGCGCCGCCTCCCGTGGCATCAAGCTAGGCTACGAAGCCCTGGCCTGGGGGCGTTACACTGCTGATTTTACAGCGGCGTGGGATATTGTGAAGCAAGCCGACCATCCGAATTTAGGTATTATTCTTGACAGTTTCCATATTTTCGCCCGGGGGCGAGACCTGTCTGCCATCGCAGAAATCCCCGGAGATAAAATCACGCTTGTGCAAATTGCCGACGCGCCCTGGCTGAAACTGGACGTGCTGCAATGGAGTAGACATTTCCGCTGCTTCCCCGGCCAAGGCCAGTTTCCGGTAGTGGAGTTTATGCAGGAAGTCGCAAAGACCGGTTATGACGGCTACGTTTCTCACGAAATTTTTAACGACGAGTTCCGCTCTACCCCCACCCAAGATACAGCGCTGGACGGTAAACGGTCATTACTTTGGCTTGAAAATGAAATGGCAGGCCGGGCGCCGGACATCGTTGCGCCGGAGATTGCTGAAAAAGCCATTGCGCCACCGCAGGCTTCCGTGACTGATGTGGAATTCATTGAATTTGCCACTGCCGGCAGTGCACGGGATACTTTTTTAGAACTGATCAGCGCCCTTGGCTTTCAGCAAACTCATCAGCATAAGAGCAAGGATGTAGCCCTGTTCCGCTGCCAGAATGTAAACTTTATATTGAATCAGGAACCCGACAGTTTTGCCCAAAATCACTTTCTGGTTCACGGCACCTCGGTGTGTGCAGTTGGGTATGGAACTGACAATGCAGAAAAAATGGTGTCCCGCGCCAGCTATTTCAAATATTCCCGTTTTGAAACCGAGGCCCGCCCGCAAGAAATGCAGATCCCAGGTATTCGGGGCATGAACGGGGAATTGGTTTATTTCGTGGAATCTGGAAGCGATCAGCGCCGATTTTATGACGTTGATTTTATTCCATTAGAAACCAGCGCCCCGGTCAGTAAAGCGGCGATGCGTGTTGATCACATCACAAGTGGTATTTCTGAATCGGAATTCTTGTCTACGTCGCTGTTTTACCGCGTACTGTTTGGTCTGAATGTGGATCAACCACAAGATCTTATCGACCCTTACGGCTTGATTGTTAGCCGAACGGCCACCAGTCAGAATAAGAAAATACGTCTTCCTTTTAATATGTCGCGCAGCGGCAACTCTTCTACAGAGCAATTTCGCCGTCGCCATGGTGGTTCAGGTGTGCAGCATATTGCTATTCACTGCGACGATATCCTTACGTACATCGAAAATGTGGACCAGAAATACATTCTGCAGATCCCAGAAAACTATTACGATGACCTCGAGGCGCGTTTTGACTTAAGCCCCGAACTGTCAGCAAAAATGCGCAAATATAACTTGTTGTATGACGAGAGCCCCACGGGATACTTTATTCACTGCTACACCATCGATGTTAATGGCTTATTTTTTGAAATTGTTCAGCGCCATCAATATGGTAATTACGGTGAGGCCAACGCCCATGTCCGGATTGCGGCGCAAGTTACCGCAAGGCAGAAAAATCAAAATTAGGCATCCTGACTTCCGGCATTTATCGGCGAGTCGAATACGTCAGACCAATCCAAACTATTGAAGTATTCGCCTCGCTTAGTTTTCCACTGAATGACATCGGTAGTGAAAATAATTTGCTCAGGAACAAACCCCGCCGGCAGCGTAAATTCCAGATCAACCGTTTGAAAATACTTGAATCCCCATTTCACCGGGCCTGAAGGAAATGTTTCGCTATTGGAGGTGGAAACTTCATGGGGAACACCGTCCAATGCGCCGCGAACGGTTATACCTAATTCACCTTTCAAAATTGTTTTATTGTCATTTTGTTGCAGTAGCACCGCAGTAAGCCGGTAACGGTTATCGCTGGCGCTGGCGGCAACCTGCACACCGTCGATGAAAAAGCCGTCCTGAGTGACTTCCGGGGCCACCACCCGTTGATAAAAGCTCAATCTGTCTTCCAGTGCTCGGTTTTGCTGGAGTTGTTCTTCCAGGCTTTTCTTCATCGCAGCCACCGAGTTATCCGCGAGTATAGCCTCAACCTGTAACTCGCTTACTCGATTCTTTAGTGTTTTATTTTGCTGTGCTAGAAACGCAACCGATTCCGACTCGCTGGCCGACGCCTTTGCCCCCTCATCCATTTCAAAACGGGCAATCTGATAGCCAAACACCAGCATGAGTATCAACATGGCAACGCAGATCAAGGTAAATCGAAAATGCCCCCATTTTTCAACCAATTCAGCTCTATTTAACGGAATTTTCATACTTTCTCTTGTTAGTTTCAGTCAATTTCCAGCCACATATGCTGTTAGGAAAAGCAGTGACTTATGGTAGGATAACGCTATTGCAAAAGGATAAGCCACATAAATGCAACTTTCAGCCCTTAGACAGGAATTAGCCCACCCCAGAACATCAGTTCAGGTTTGTTTACTGGGTATCGTTGGCGGACTTATCGCAGCAGGCCTTATCATTCTCTTCCGGCTTTGTGTCGAGTGGGTGCAGGAAAGTGCGCAGGGCTGGCTCACTCAAGTTCTGCCGCACCCATGGCTCATTTGGTTTGTTATGCCCGTGGGTGCAGTGCTCTGTATTCTCGCCATCGCTTATATTACCGGATTCCGTCATTATCGCCTGGGTATACCTTTCGTTATACACCGGGTTAAGCATCACTATGGCCTCATTCCTTTTCGAACTACGGTAAATCAATTTTTTGGCGGTATGCTGGCGTTGGCAGGCGGTTTTGTCGTGGGCCGAGAAGGGCCATCCGTGCATTTAGGCGCATTTGGCAGTAGTTTTGTTGGGCAACAACTTAACCTCCCCTACAACAGTATTCGTATACTGGCTGGCTGTGGTATTGCGGCGGGCATATCAGCATCCTTTAATACCCCCTTTGCGGCCGTTATTTTTGTTATGGAAGTGGTGCTCAGAGAATACAAAATTCATATCTTCGTGCCGGTGATGCTGGCTGCCGCTATCGGCTCGGTACTTACCCGAATGGTTTTTGGCGAAATCAATGAACTCTCCTTTCTGGCCATCGCCGCCTTTGATGAATGGATGTATTTCTATTTCATACTGTTCGGTATTGCATTGGGCGGCCTGGCCACCTTATTCAATACGCAACTTATGCGGGTGATGCAGTTTTTCCGGCCTGTGAATATGGGGCTACGGCTCTTGCTTGCAGCGGTAATCACCGGTGCAGTGGGCACCTTTCTACCTGAGAGTCTTGGCTCCAGTTTTGCGAACGTGGACCACCTGTTTCACACCCACCCGGGCACGCTGTTGTTGCTGTCGATCCTTGCGGCCAAGCTGGTTCTGGCTATTTTCGCCATTGGTCTTGGTGTGCCTGGCGGTATTATCGGCCCGGTGATGGTAATTGGTATGCTGGCGGGCGCGGTATTGCTTATGCCGCTGCAGTCGTTAGTCGATGTCGACGAATACACCAGTAGCTTCGCCTTGCTCGGTGTGGCGGGTATGCTCACAGCCGTATTACACGCTCCGCTAGCGGCCTTGTCAGCGGTGATGGAGTTATCATATAGCCCGGAAATTATTCTCCCCGCCATGCTGGTAATAGTACCCGCTTACGTTACGGCTACCCAGTTTCTCGGTAACCGTTCTATTTTTATTCGACAGCTCGATTACCAGAATCTGCCCTACGCAGTGACCTCCATTCGTGAAGCACTGGAAAAAACCGGTGTGCTGGCCGCCATGACCACCGAATACAAATTATTTCTGGATGCGCCGGAACAGGTTATTGAGAATTACCTGTCCGAAAACCCGACCTACATTGTGGTACAAAAGATCCGCACGGAATTGGATGTAAGCTACAAGCTGGTACAATACGACGTAAGCTTAGACCACAATGCGCATCCATTAAGCTACTTT
Source organism: Alteromonas sp. ABV4_515 (assembly GCF_056160345.1). NCBI lineage: Bacteria > Pseudomonadati > Pseudomonadota > Gammaproteobacteria > Alteromonadales > Alteromonadaceae > Alteromonas > Alteromonas sp. ABV4_515. The sequence continues at coordinate 193,544 of NZ_JBSWWZ010000002.1, read as the reverse complement.
GCCCTTGAGGGCGTTAGTAGCCAGGCTACATTGCATGAAGTCTATGAAAAATTGAAAAATGGCCGTAATGGTGCGGTATACATTTATGACCAGTCTGAAAAGGAAATTAAGGGCGTAATTACCTGGAACATCCTTCAGACCTTCCTGCTTCGCGCTCAATACTAAATACAGAGATCAAAATGATTTTGTGGTTAAAAGCCCTTCACATCTTTTTTATGGTGGCCTGGTTCGCCGGTATATTCTATCTGCCTCGCCTATTCGTATATCACGCAGAGACGACGGAACAAAATGTTCGTGATCAGTTTAAAATTATGGAACGAAGACTCTGGTTCTTTGTCACACCTTTTGCAGTACTAACGCTGGTATTTGGTCTCGCACTCATCCACGTTTACGGTATGGCCTGGTTTAAAGCTTCTGGATGGCTGCACCTAAAACTACTCTTGGTACTTGCCATTTACGGATATCACTTCTATCTATATAAACTGGTAAAGCAATTCGCACGGGATGAAAACACCCGTTCACCGAAGTTTTACCGTTTTTTGAACGAAGCCCCCGTACTCGTTTTATTAAGTATTGTGATCCTTGCGGTGGTAAAGCCGTTTTAAGCTTCAGACAACACGTTCAGCTGATTAAAGGAAGTAGTGAGCTGACGTAAATTATTTTGTCCACGGGGAAATGACATGGATGTGAGCAACGAACACCTGAAATTGTTGATAGAGAGAACGGATCAGGCCTTTCAAGCCCTGCTAAAAGAACCTGATTCTGATGAACTCAGTGATGCCTACGAATTAGCCCGGGGCGAACTGAACAATTATGTCAGTTCTGTGCGACATAATATGTCTCAGCGGCAGCGATAATATTATTCCCCTTCAGCCGGATCATTAGCAGCACCAACAGGTTGTGTAAATGATTCAAATTGATTCGGCAGCACTGCCGAGAGCTCTCCAGCCACAATCACATATTCTTTCGCCAGAGACGGCAGTTGTTCCGCCAGTTTAGGCAAATTTTCTGTAAGCTGCTCCCGTTGTTCCACAGACCGTTTCTGCAATGCCAACTCTACATTCGCCAATGTTGAAAAGAGCTTAAGGCACCGGGTTAAACGCCGGGCCGGATCTTCACTTTTCTGAACACCTTTGTCCTGCTCGGGATGCTGCTGAGCCAACAACCAGGCATCTTGCCAAACCGGCTCCATCTGGCTGTGCGCACTGAGTAATCCAGTAAGCCATTCAGACAGGGCTTGTCGCTCTGCAGCATCGACATTCCATACACAGTCATTCGGCACTAACTTTCCGCCTTCCCGCATAACCTGCAGTTCCTGCCGTAACCCATCCATTAGCCCTTCGGCAAGATGGTCGAACGACGTATTGTCTGCTGGCCGACTATCCTGTTTTATTAACCAGGGCATCCAGCTTTCCGGCATAGGAATTTCCGGGCAAGCTGCAACAGCAAAAATAAATCCGCGACAATACATCTGGCTGGGTAACAAACAACTGAATTCAGGCTGGATGAATAATTGCTGAAAGCTTGTGGAGCGCGTTGGCATTAGATGGCAAACCTATGATTGGGAGGCAAGAATGGTTATGCTGACTATCAATATTATAACAATAACATGTAAATAGGGGATGCAGTATGGCTGCAGATAAATCAGGATACATTGTCGCCGCGGCTTTTATCGGACCAGGAACGGTGACCACTGCCAGCATAGCGGGGGTAGACTTTGGCTTTCACTTGGTTTGGGCACTACTTTTTTCTGTCGTCGCCACTATGGTGCTACAGGATATGGCAGCACGGCTCGGGCTGGGTACCGGCCGTGGACTTTCTGATGCCTTACTCACTCTCACCCAAAGCAGACCACTACGCTTTATTGCTTCGGCACTGATCATTTCTGCCATTGGTATTGGCAACGCCGCATACGAATCTGGGAATCTTACCGGTGCCGCCATTGGATTAAATGCGATTGTGGACATAGGCACACCCTCCTGGGCCATGACGCTAGGTGTACTCGCCGCACTGTTGCTTGTTACCGGTAAATATAAGTTGATTGAATCAGTATTGGTTGGCCTTGTCGCACTAATGGCACTGGTATTCATAATCACTCTGATTTTTGCTTCACCAGACTGGTCGGCGATGGGTAAACAACTTGTGTCGCCACGCCTTGATAGCGATACCATTACCATGGTGCTCGCGCTGATTGGCACCACGATTGTTCCCTACAACCTGTTTCTGCATGCCAGCCTGGTAGCTAACCAACACAAAACAACCGAAGACAGTGATGCCTTGCAGGCTTGTCGCCGGCAATCCGTTACAGCCATTGGTGCAGGCGGTCTGATTACACTGGTGATAGTTGCCACCGCCATGACCGCGTTTTACGGCAAGCCTGAAGCACTGAATGCAGGTAACATGGGAACGCAGCTAGCGCCAGTACTTGGCGAGTATGCGCAATGGTTTTTTGCAGCCGGATTATTTGCAGCCGGGCTCACCAGTGCGATTACCGCTCCCCTAGCGGCCGCTTATGCGGTTTGTGGTGCATTAGGTAAAGATGCCGACATGAAAGGCGGAGTATTCCGTTTAGTCTGGCTAACGGTGATTATCTGCGGTGTTGTAATTGCCAGTATCGGTGTAAAACCGCTGTTGGCCATTCTGTTTGCTCAGGCTACCAACGGGCTCCTGCTACCTATCATTGCCGTATTCTTACTGGTAGTTATGAATAAAAGCGCCCTGCCCGCCGCATACAGAAACAGCACGATGAGCAACCTTATTGGTGCTGCAATCGTACTGTTTGTTGTTTGCCTTGGCCTCTACAAACTAGCGAAACTTTTTGTTTAGACAGGCTTGTAGTAAAGTTGGTAAGTGCGGAGCTGGCTATTCTTCCGCAGGAACTGAATCGCCAGCCAATCGTGCAAGAATATCTTCCAGCATACTGCGGCTACAAGCAAAGTTAATGCGGAAGTGATCTGCAGCGTGGAAATCAGCACCAGGCGACGGACCAACGCCCCGGCTTTCAGCCCATTGCTGTACGTTTGGCACATTTAGGCCACTGGCATCAATCCATGCCAGGAATGTGGCTTGTGACTTATGTACTTTCAGGCCAGGGATAGCATTGATCTTTTCCACCAGCAAAGCCTGGTTGCCGCGCAGATATTCCAATAATTCTGCATGCCAGGCATCACAATGGGTAAAGGCCGCCTCTGTAGCCGCCAGCCCCATCAGAGTGACCCATGGCATATGACCGGCTGCAGATTGAACAAACTGCTGACGAAGTTTTCGGTCAGGAATAATCGCAAAGGACGTTCCTAAACCAGCCACATTGAAGGTTTTACTGGCCGCCATCAATGTAATACTGATATCTTTTAAGGCCTCTTCACGGCCTGCTGGAATGTGCTTAGCAGACTCATCCAGAATGAGATCGCAGTGAATTTCATCACTGCACAGTTTCACATCGTTTTGCAGACAGATTTCAGCAACCTTATCAATCTCGGCCTGACTGAGCACACTGCCCACCGGATTCATCGGATTGCATAGAATAAGCAGCTTACATTTCGGATCGGCGGCCTGGGTTTCCAGTTCCGCAAAATCGATGGTCGGTCTGCCATCGACTACCACAGTGCCAATATCGACACGCTCCATACCGTTGATTTTGGGGGCGGCTAACAGTGGAGGGTAATTAGGTGTCTGTACCATCACCTTGTCACCCGGCTTACAATTGGCCTTAATCGCAATGTTAAAAGCAGGCACTACACCTGGTGTCCACACCAGCCAGTCGGCATCGATTTCCCAGTCATGCTTGTCCTTTAGCCAACGCACCACGGCTTCAATAGCAGTTGTATATCCAGCAGGCAATTCATAGCCCATAATGCCGTGTTCAACCTTGGCGGCCAGAGCATCTAGAATAGCGGGCGCACATCGAAATTCGGTATCTGCAATCCAGGCAGGAATGATGTCCCGCCCTTTATATTTTTGCCACTTGTATGAATAGGTTTCCTGACGGGAAGGCGTATCGTCAAAATTGAAAGGCACGTAAAAATTCCTGTAAAGCAGATTAAAGATAAGCGCGCTAATGCGCGTAAACCCTGAAGTAAGGTAACACTACAACGATTAGGACTGGTCTTCAATCCACCAGTTGCTTCACTTTCTGAATAAGATGTTCTGTTTCGAAAGGTTTGGCTAAAAAGGTGGTTGCGCCGCCCTTTTTCGCGGCCATGACTGTATCGCGGGTCGCTTCTCCGGTTAACAGCACAAACGGGGTTTGCAGCCCCTTTTCACGACAGGCTTTTAACAGTTCCAGGCCATTATACTGCGGCATATTTTGGTCACTAATGATAAGCGATAGATTATCCGGTGATTGGTTAATCAGAAAATCATAAGCCATTTCACTGCGGCTAAATGCTATCACGTTGGCTTGAAGCCCGTCTTCCAGGGCAAAGGTAATGATGTCGAGTGTGATAGTGTCGTCATCGACTACCACAATGGTGTACTTCGCCAAACTAAACTCCGTTTGTTTTTTGTTGAGGATAATTCTTTCAGTAGCGGAAGAAAACTATGCTTTGGACGAAAAAAAAGCGCCATAAAGGCGCTTTTTTATAATACATCAACTTGCACTTACTTTGCACGACCTGCACGTTTACGGTCGTTCTCAGTCAGCAATTTCTTACGAATACGGATGCTTACCGGGGTAACTTCTACCAGTTCATCGTCATCGATAAATTCCAGTGCCTGCTCAAGAGACATCTTCACAGGTGGAACCAGTGTTTGCGCTTCATCAGTACCTGACGCACGAACGTTTGTCAGTTGCTTACCTTTCAGGGCGTTTACTGTCAGGTCGTTGTCACGGCTGTGAATACCGATGATCATACCTTCATAAACTTCAACACCGTGACCGATGAACAGACGACCGCGTTCCTGCAGGTTAAACAGGGCGTTAGTCAGTGCTTTACCCATTGCATTGGCAATCAGTACGCCGTTCTTACGCTTACCGATAGTACCGCCTTTGTGCGGACCGTAGTGGTCGAATGTATGGTACAGCAGACCAGAACCAGAAGTCAGGGTCATGAACTCAGTTTGGAAACCAATCAGACCACGGCTTGGAATGATGAAGTCCATACGAATACGGCCTTTACCATCTGGGTTCATGTCGCGCATTTCTGCTTTACGCAGACCCAGTTGCTCCATGATAGAACCCTGGTGCTCGTCTTCACAGTCGATAGTCAGCGTTTCGAACGGCTCTTGCAGCTCGCCGTCAACGTCTTTCAGGATTACTTCCGGACGTGATACCGCCAGCTCGTAACCTTCACGACGCATGTTTTCAATAAGGATACCTAAGTGCAGTTCACCACGGCCTGATACGCGGAATTTATCCGGGTCAGCTGTTTCTTCTACACGCAGTGCCACGTTGTGTACCAGCTCGTCTTGCAGACGCTCAAGGATGTTACGTGAAGTCACGTACTTACCTTCTTTACCAGCAAACGGAGACGTGTTTACCTGGAACGTCATGGTAACTGTTGGTTCATCAACAGTCAGCGCTGGTAACGCTTCAACCGTGTTTACATCACACACGGTGTCAGAGATTTTCAGTTCGCCCAGACCGGTGACTGCGATGATGTCGCCCGCACTTGCAGAATCAACTTCATGACGCTCAAGGCCTAAGTAACCTAGCACCTGACCGACTTTACCGTTACGCTTCTTACCGTCGGCACCAACAACTGTCACCTGTTGGTTCATCTTCACACTACCGCGCTTAACACGGCCAACACCGATAACACCTACATAAGAGTTATAGTCCAGCTGAGAAATCTGCATCTGGAATGCACCGTCAGGGTCTGCATTTGGCGCTTCAACCTGATCCACGATTAACTGGAACAGTGGCGTCATGTCTTCGCCTTTGGTATCTGCATCCATTGATGCCCAACCGTTTAGAGCTGATGCATAAATAACCTGGAAGTCTAACTGTTCGTCAGTCGCACCTAAGTTATCGAACAGGTCGAATACCTGATCCATTACCCAATCAGGGCGCGCACCTGGCTTATCGATTTTGTTGATAACCACGATTGGCTTCAGGCCCTGAGCAAATGCTTTCTGGGTTACAAAGCGTGTCTGTGGCATCGGACCTTCCTGCGCGTCAACCAGAAGCAGTACAGAGTCAGCCATAGACATAACACGCTCTACCTCACCACCGAAATCGGCGTGTCCGGGAGTATCTACGATATTGATGCGGTATTCATTCCAGTTAATGGCGGTGTTTTTCGCCAGAATGGTAATACCACGCTCTTTTTCGATATCGTTAGAGTCCATCACCCGTTCCTGGGCTTCGCCGCGGCTTTCCAGCGTACCGGACTGCTGAAGCAGTTTATCAACCAGCGTAGTCTTACCGTGGTCAACGTGCGCGATAATCGCAATATTTCTTAAATTATTGATATCAGTAGCGTTATTTGCTTCTGTCATGTTTTTAGTCTCGTTTCGGGTGCCTAATCGGGGGGCCAATTCGGAGTGTTTGGTGTACCTGATCTTGCGTAGGCGGGGTAATTTTGGGCGCGATTATATAGGGGATTACTGGTTAATAATAGGGCGGCGTGGCTAAGACGATGATTTATTTTGTCAGATAACTGATTATTTTACGCTCAACTCGCAGGCTCACTCTGCATTAAGCGCCCGTAAAACCCCGGCAATGCCTTAAGTAATGCATTAAGAACTGTAGCACAAACAATCGGGTTCTACCCTGAACGACGGTAAACCTGAACTTTTTCACTGTTCGGACTTCTCGCTCGCGGTCAATCAGTAAACGTACTGAACGCTGCACAATAAGTCATCACAACCATTACGTTCTAAATTATTCCAACGATTTATCGATACCGGTACTAGTATCCGAGTTTGCTTTGTTCTAGTCTAGACGCAGTTTCATTCACCAGCTACTAACTGTTCTTTCAGTATTCTTTTCCTACCTTCGTATATTTCATCCCGTGGTATAGGTTGACGGTTAAAGTTCACGCTGATGACGGAAGGGTGTTTTGAAACAGTTGAAGGTCTGAAGCGTTACATTTGCACCAAAACAGACATCTTATGCACCAACATCGTGCATTTGCATTTGTGAATTTATCTGCTACGCCCTGCTAAGCCGCATTCTGGTGCTTAACTACAGCTGGCATGAAAATAGCTTCAGAAATTCCCAATTATTTTGGAGTGAAATTGTTCATTCCACTTTTTAGTATAATAATCCGGAGGACACGATGTCAGTAGAAAAGGCATTAGAGCTCATCAAAGAAAGCGAAGCAAAATTCGTAGATTTACGCTTTACCGACACTAAAGGTAAAGAGCAACACGTTTCGATCCCTGCAGGGTTAGTCGACGATGAGTTCTTCGAAGAAGGTAAAATGTTTGATGGTTCTTCAATTTCTGGTTGGAAACACATCAATGAATCAGACATGATCCTGATGCCAGATGCAGAATCTGTTGTTGTTGACCCGTTTGCAGAAGAAACGCAGGTTAACATCCGTTGTGACATCGTAGAGCCATCTACATTGGAAGGTTACGACCGTGACCCTCGCTCTGTAGCACGCCGCGCTGAAGAATTCCTGAAGTCTACCGGTATCGGTGACACTGCATTCTTCGGTCCTGAGCCAGAATTCTTCCTGTTCGACGACGTTAAATTCCACACTGATATGGCGGGTTCTTTCTTCAAGATCGATTCTGCTGAAGCAAAATGGAATTCAGGCGCAGACTTTGAAGGCGGTAACCTTGCTCACCGTCCAGGCGTGAAAGGCGGTTACTTCCCAGTTCCTCCAGTAGATTCTGCACACGATATCCGTGGCGCAATGTGTCTGGTAATGGAAGAAATGGGTCTGGTAGTTGAAGCTCACCACCACGAAGTTGCAACTGCTGGTCAGAACGAAATCGCTTGTGCTTTCAACACCCTGGTTAAGAAAGCTGACGAAGTTCAAATCTATAAGTATGTTGTTCACAACGTGGCAAATGCATACGGTCAATCTGCGACCTTCATGCCTAAGCCTCTGGTTGGCGACAACGGTTCTGGTATGCACGTTCACCAATCAATCGCTAAAGATGGCAAAAACATCTTCGCAGGTGACAAGTACGCTGGTATGTCTGAAGAAGCACTGTACTACATCGGTGGTATCATTAAGCACGCTCGCGCGATCAATGCTTTCACTAACGCTTCTACTAACTCTTACAAGCGTCTGGTACCAGGCTTCGAAGCACCGGTAATGCTGGCATACTCTGCACGTAACCGTTCAGCTTCAATCCGTATTCCTTACGTAACTAGCGATAAAGCGCGTCGTATCGAAGTACGTTTCCCTGACCCAACGGGTAACCCTTACCTGGGCTTCACTGCAATGCTGATGGCTGGTCTTGACGGTATCATCAACAAGATCCACCCTGGCGATTCAATGGACAAAGATCTGTACGATCTGCCTCCTGAAGAAGCTGCAGAAATCCCAACTGTTGCTAGCTCACTGGAGATGGCTCTGGAAGCACTGGACAACGACCGTGAATTCCTGAAAGCGGGTGGCGTTATGACTGACGACATGATCGATGCATACATCGGCCTGAAGTCAGAAGAAGTAACTACCCTGAACATGTCTACTCACCCTGTTGAGTTCGACATGTACTACAGTGTGTAATTACACACCTGAAGGTACAGAATTAGAAGAGGCCCGCATCAGCGGGCTTTTTTTTGTTCACAGCTTTGGCTAGACTGAACCAAGACTTTACCAGGACGTACTCGCCATGAAATATTTTGTAATGCTGTTATTGCTGTCGGCGCAGACTGTCAGCGCGCAGACCATTTATAAAATAGTCAAAAAAGATGGCACCGTACTTTACACTGATGTGCCTCAAGACGGCGCAGAAGCATTGGAGCTGGCGGGAAACACCGACAATGTGGCAACCAGCTTACCCGTACCTGATGTGCAAGTTCCCTCAAAGGAGGCACCTAAACCCAACTATCAGGTCACCATCACATCGCCACAACCTGAAGCCACCATTCGTGACAACCAAGGCAACTTTTCCATTTCAGCTTCCACCACGCCTACCTTTAAAGGTCGCTATCGTCTGACCTTCGACGGCCAGGCACTGCGTATGAACAGCAGTGGTCAATTCAGACTCGCCGGCATTAATCGAGGCGCCCACACCTATCATATCGATATTATCGATAATACAGGCAAGACTCTTGCATCTTCCCCTCAACAGACGCTTTATCTACACCAGGCATCGGTGCTGATAAATACTAACTAGCGTTCTATGCTGGCGCAGCCAGCGCACCATGCGGGTTCAACGGGATTATTTTTTTAACCGTGCCTGCACCTTTTGATAACGATAAACTATAATGCACCACAAAGGTGCAATGAAAGGATTGGTCGGCCATGTTAGCCACCGAATATGAAACTAGCCATTTATTAAACACCCTCAACACTGCGCTGGTGATGGTGAATGAAAAGCTGCAAATCGTTTATACGAATCACGCCGGTGAAGCCCTATTTGAAACCGGTTTTAAGCAGTTGTGTGGTCACCAGCTCTCTGATTTCTTCGCACCTAATGCCATTAATGATGCGCGATTACGTGCAGCCATTCGCAAAGGGGAAGACTTCACAGAAAATGATTTTCGCTTATGCTTTAAAGATGGTCGAAACGTACTGTCTGACCTCACCGTTACGAATTTGAATACTGAGCACGGTCCGGCGCTGATGTTTGAAGTGCGCCGGATTGACCAGCAGCGTCGTATCTCCCGTGAAAATCAGCAAAATGCCCAACACGACGCCGCGCGAGAACTTATTCGAGGCCTCGCCCATGAAATTAAAAATCCCCTAGGGGGCATTCGCGGTGCAGCGCAGTTATTGGAAAAAGAACTAACAAACCCCGATCACACTGAATTCACGCAAATGATCGTTGAGCAATCAGACCGGTTACGTAACCTGGTCGACCGCTTGCTTGGCCCAAATTCTTTGCCGCGGTTGGAATGGAGCAACTTGCACCAGGCACTTGAAAAAGTGCGGAGCCTGATGAAGGTGGATTCCGATAACCCTATCACCATTATTCGTGATTACGACCCAAGCATTCCCGACCTGATGGTCGACCAAGATATGGTGCAGCAGTCGGTACTGAATATTTTGCGGAACAGCGTTCAGGCGCTTACAGAGGCGAAAACACCGCATCCGCAGATTCGCCTGGTTACCCGGATCGACCGGCAAATGACTATCTTAGGAAAACGCCATTCTCTCGTTGCGAAAGTTCAGATTATCGATAACGGTCCAGGCATTCCCCCAGACATCAAAGACACGCTGTTTTATCCCATGGTAAGCAGTAAACAGAATGGCAGTGGTCTTGGCTTGTCTATCGCACAAACTTTAATTAACCATCATGGCGGAAAAATCGAAGTGGACAGTCATCCTGGTCACACCGAATTCACGCTATATCTCCCCGTTCCCAAAAAGGAGTCGGAACATGAATAACGAGTCCGTTTGGATAGTAGACGACGATAGCTCCATTCGATGGGTTTTGCAGAAAGCCTTGCAAGCTGCAAATATCGCTTGTCTGAGTTTTGAAAATCCTGAAGATTTGCTGCTGCAATTGCAGAGCGGCCAAAGTCCAGAGGTCATCGTATCTGACATCCGCATGCCACAGATGGATGGTATGACGCTGCTTCGTGAAGTGCACGACGTTGACCCACTCATCCCGGTTATCATCATGACGGCCCACTCCGACCTGGATAGTGCCGTAAATGCTTATCAAAGTGGTGCATTCGAATATTTACCCAAGCCTTTTGATATCGATGAAGCCGTTACGCTGACTCAGCGTGCCATTGCCCATGCTCGCGAACAAAGCCGCCAAAATCAGGCTCCTCAGGACGAGGTAGTCACTGAAATCATTGGCGAAGCACCGGCGATGCAGGAAGTTTTCCGTGCAATAGGCCGTTTATCTCGTTCATCCATCAGCGTGTTAATTAATGGCCAATCTGGTACGGGTAAAGAACTGGTTGCCCATGCATTGCACCGCCATAGCCCTCGTGCTGCCAATCCATTTATCGCCTTAAACATGGCGGCGATTCCTGCAGACCTGGTAGAATCCGAATTGTTCGGTCACGAGAAAGGTGCATTCACCGGTGCCCAGGCGGCACGTCAGGGACGATTCGAACAAGCCGACGGCGGTACGCTGTTTCTTGATGAAATTGGTGATATGCCCTTAGACGTGCAAACCCGTTTGCTCCGGGTATTGGCTGATGGTCAGTTTTATCGCGTAGGCGGACACCAATCGGTATCGGTTGACGTTCGCATCATTGCCGCGACTCACCAAAACTTAGAAAAGCGCGTGGCTGAGGGTAAATTCCGTGAAGATTTATTCCACCGCTTGAATGTCATTCGAATTCATATTCCGTCGCTCAACGAAAGACGTGAAGACATTCCACTACTGGCTCGCCACTTTCTTCGCCGCGCAGCGAAAGAGCTTGATGTCGAAGCCAAAATATTAAGCAAAGAAGCCGAGAAAGTGATGACTCAGCTTGCCTGGCCAGGTAACGTCCGCCAATTGGAAAACGTCTGTCGTTGGCTAACCGTAATGGCAAGCGGCCAGGAAGTGCTACCCAATGATCTGCCACCAGAAATTCACTCTGAGGGCACCGCTGAGAAAGGCACCGCGGCAGCGATTGGCGAATGGCCGGAATTATTAGCTAAATGGACTGATGCGCAATTGCGTGATGGGCATTTCAACATTCTGAACGATGCTATGCTTACATTTGAGAAAATCATGCTTGAGCGTGCGCTGAGTTATACCCACGGTCACAAGCAAGATGCAGCCAAGCGTTTAGGTTGGGGGCGAAACACCCTCACCCGCAAGCTGAAAGAACTGGACGTAAACGGCTAATCCAGAAACCAGAAACAAAATAAAAGCCCGCAGCAAATACATGCTGCGGGCTTTTTTGTATAGTCACTTTTTGATGCCGTGTTTTTCTGGTGCAGTCTTCGGCAGAATTATTTGGTTAATAGACTCGTCATCACCTGGTTGAAATGCCGCACCCATTTCGCACTGAACTGCCCTTTCGCCATGCGATTAATCTCGATAACCGCGTCTTTCTTCGGCATTCTGTTTTCCTGATTATGCGACCGCGCATGCGTCATTGCATCGTAGGTATCCAGAATTGCCAGCAACTTGGCCCCATCACAAATATCGTCTTCTTTTAATCCTAACGGATAACCACTGCCGTCTACGCGCTCATGATGCTGCATTACAATTTTACGGGCATGATCCCATTGATCTAAATGCTCCAGCAATCGCGAACTTTTGTACACATGCGAGCGCATTAAATTAAATTCTGAATCGCTGTAGGGCTCGGTCTTGTTAAGCAAATGAAGTGGCATAAATGCCATGCCGAAATCGTGTACGTAACAGGCCACAGACAACTGATCATCGTCGATAGGGTTACCCGCGGCGTGGTTGACATACAATGCCAACTTGGCAATCCGGTCGCCCCGCCCTGCCCAATAGTTCGAACGGTGTTCAATGGTTTGCATCAAATCTCGAAAGAACAGCATGTCTTCACGTTTTTCTTTGCTAACCGTTTTCAGAATACCCGTATTCGCTACTGTTGCGGGTGCTTTCGCAGCACTAGGCTTATCCTCAACCACGGTTTCTTCCGGTTGTTCAGAAGCAATATCGAGATCAGGATTAAGCAGTAATACCGCATCGGCCAGAAGTTTGTCGTGATCACCTAGGTTCTCTGGCGTAATTCGGGTGATTGCCAGTACCAGTTGCTCATGAAGGTGTTCATCATATTCGGCTTTGCCATCGCTCATGACCTCCATGACGAAGCTTTTCACCCGGTCCATGGTAAGCAATACCAGATCGCTCATAATACTGGTGTAGTTAACCTGCCCTTTACGCAGGTAGTCGAGCAAATCTTCAACGTGCTGTAACAGTGGAATCATCGGCCCGAAGTTTACCAGCCCAAGATCACCCTTGATGGTATGAATAGAACGAAACAGGCTTCTCTGCAACTCGTTATCTTCCGGACGCAACTCAAGTTCAATAAGCGTTTGCTCACTGGACTCGTATAACTCGTTAATCTCCTCCATGAGATCACTTAAGATATCTTCCTCTAGCTCTTCCGGTGTGAACGTCTGCATTTTATCTCTGTGTAGAATTAAACCGTTACTTAATTTATATCATCACAATAGCAGTTTCGCTAATTCCACTCGCTAGACTTTTGGATAAGTGACCGCTTGATTAAGCAAACTCAACGATAAAATCACTGATCGGATAACTGAAGCCTGCACGATCCCGTATACTTCGCCGCAAAATTATAAAATAGGAAAAATCGTGTTAGCTATTCTTCGCGTCATCGCGCTTTTAATCGGCTTTGTGTTGGTTAATCTGGTTGTCTTTATTGTCTGTGTGCTGCGCCCGTTTCATAAAAACAACGTTCATTTCGGCGGTAATGCCTACGCGCTTCTGTCTCGCATTGTCGGACTAAAAGTGATTGTCAGAAAAAGTGAAGAAGTGAAAGCTGATACGCCCTACGTGTTCATCGCTAATCACCAGAACAGCTACGACATCATTACTATCTGTAAAGCCGCACTGCCTGGGGTGGTGACCATTGGTAAGAAAAGCCTGAAGTGGATCCCTCTGTTCGGCCAGATTTACTGGCTGTCTGGTAACATCATGATCGACCGTAAAAACAGTGGAAAGGCGCGGGATACACTGAAAATTGCGGGTGAGAAAATTCGCAGTAAAGGTACCTCGGTGTGGGTCTTTCCTGAAGGAACACGAAGCTACGGCCGTGGTATTCTGCCGTTTAAAAGTGGTGCATTCTGGCTGGCTAAAGCCGTAAAGGTACCGATTGTGATGGTTACCGCCAGTAGTACTCACGATAAAGTGAAGTGGAATCGTTGGAATAACGGTGTAGTACTGGTGGATATCGACGCGCCCGTTGAGATGGGGCCAGAACATTCAGCGAAAGGCTGGACTGAGCATTTCGAGCAGCAGATGAAAGAAAAACTCATCGCGCTAGATCAGGAAGTGGCGCAAATTGAATCTGCAAAGAGATAGCATCCTGACGCAGGGTTAATTACACTATCGCTAATTTACTTGTTGAGAGAAAACATGAATCAGTTTGACGAGCGCGAAGAATGGTACGAGTTTAACCAGGAGACCATCGAGGCACTGCTGGAAGATGGTAGTCAGGCCGACGCCGTTTACACCATTGAGCATCACTTAGCTTCCAGTGATTTTGATATTCTGGAAAAAGCGGCGGTAGACGCATTCAAAGCAGGGTTTGAAGTGTCTGATGCGGAAGAACTGATGCTTGATGACGGTGGCACCATTTTCTGCTTCGATGCCATTGTAGAACGGAAACTCGATCAAGATGCCCTGAACAACGACTCTGATACGTTGCTGAAAATTGCCGATAAGCACAATGTGCACTACGACGGTTGGGGAACTTACTTCATGCCCCGCGAAGGCGAGCACGAGCTAAACGATTAATCCTTCGCATAATCTGCACATGCCTTAAACCGACTTATTCAGTCGGTTTTTTATTGTCTGGTGAGCGACAGGGTGTGAATTAACAGTCCGGCATCACCGGGCTCACCATGGCCTGGTAAAACAAGGGTTGCAGCGTTCCCGTAACGGGACAGCACCTTTTGCACTGACGGTCCCCACTGCTGTAAATCCGCATCGCCGGTATAACCCAGCGTTTGCGTTTCAGCGCCGCGGATAAGGCACCCGCCGACAAGAATATTGGCTTCTTCTAGCCAAACTACACTGTTATCTGCTGCATGGCCCTTACCGGGATAAAACACTTCGATGCCAGGAGCCAGTTCAAAAACCTCTTCGGTAATACTGTGCGATGCCAACGGTCTCTGATTGCGCTGAAGGAATGCATTCGTCATCGCCGATGCATACGTCGCCACAGCATTTTCGTTGAGCACGCCGATCCCGGCTGTTCTGTCTTCATGCCAATGACTTGAGAATGACTGGGTTACCGGCATTCCCTGCGCTTTCGCCCACGTCAATAGTTGTCGTGTTTCTTCCGGCGTCCACGGCGTATCAATTATACTGCTGCCTTGCTCAGACAAGACAATCACACCGTTTGATTCAACCAACCCGAAACCTTCCACCGCCTTGTAGGAAACATGAAGCCACACGTTGTCAGACAGCTGCTTGAGCTGCATTTCCCCCGTTGCCTTGGCCGCTGCAGGCAGATGAGTTGCACATAAGATAAAACTACAAAACAGATATTTTGCTAGTTGCAATGGACGCTCGCTTTTAATCATAAGAAGAACTATTCAACTGTTATACCAGTGATTGTACCCAGCCCGCCATGCTTTTCTGAACGGTTTGGTTAAGGGTTGTTTCAGCATTCGTTCAGCTTCAGAACGCCAAACTGTAAAGCATAGTCAGGCACACATGAGAGGAAAGATGATGCTGAAACTAACGAACCGGATTGTAAAAATGCCTCTGGCCACCTTGGTTACTTTAAGTGCCCTACTCGCCGCGCCCGCCTTTGCCGAGTCACAGGAACGTGTCAGCAATGCAAAGGAGTTTCAATTTGGCGAAGCCCATGTTCCTGTTGATGACAAGAAGCTGATAAAAAACCAATCTCTATCTTCGACTGCCAGCGTGGCTAAAAGCAGTAAGAAGCGCAGCGCCATCACCTCAGTGGTTAATTCTGACTTCTGGATTTATGACGCTTGGATTGAAACCTACAACGATACGGATTACGACGGGTATGCATCGACACTGAGTGTACATATTGATGTCGATACAATATACGGTGAAGCGCCGGTTTACGCGGTATTGTATTTAGGTGACGCCGAACAATTTTATGAAGTCCATGACTCTTCGGTTTTCTATATTTATGGCGACAGCACTACCGATGAATTCGTGATCGAGACCGACCTGATTTCTGGCTACCAGCCTTTTGATTATGACATCATGATTGAGATTTATGACGCGACGACTAACGAGTTGGTGGCCATTGCCGATCATACCACAGATGCAGACCTTTCCTATGTGCCTCTGGAAAGTGAAAATTACGATGTGGTGATTGTGGAACAAGAAACCGTGGTTGAAGTTAGGGAGTATGGCGGCGCCCTCTATTGGCCTATTCTCGCGGGCTTATTTGGCCTGGCACTATGGCGCAGAATGCGCCCTTAACCAAAACCATAAATATAAAAGACCGGCTTCGTCCGGTCTTTTGCTGTACATTGGCGAAATACGGGTTTAGGTGTCACAATTAAGTACTACTGGAACAAATGTTGTCGCTATGGAAAATGCACAGAAAACACTGAATCGCAGAAGAATACTCAAAGGGGCATTAGCCACCTGGCTTACCGCGGGTTCTACACCTTTCGCCATTGGCCGGGAAAAGCCTGTTTTACGCGTTCTGGGCACGCATGTCACCCTACAAGAAGCCCTCCGACAACAAGCGGAACAAGATTTAGGCATTCGCATTAAGTTTGAGCCCGGCGGCAGTGCTATTGTGCTTCAGAAAGCATCGATGAATCCTTCTGGTTTCGACCTTTATGAACAGTGGTCGAACAGTATTAATGTGCTGTGGCGGGCCAACGCTATTCAGGCAATCGATAAACGCAAACTGACTTACTGGGATGAAATCAATAATCTGACGAAAACCGGCAAGGTCACTGCAGATGCCGAGATTGGCGCCGGCGATGCGCCACACAAAATTATCAACGTGCAGAAAGACGGAACGCTTTCTGACAAACATACCAATAACATCAGCTTTTTACCCTACGTGCACAATGTGGATTCCTTCGGCTACCTTAGCAAGGAGGTTCCGGCAGATCTCGATGTTAATAACGAAAGCTGGGGGTGGTTGCTCGATTCCAGATACAGTGGCAAGGTGGGCATTGTTAACGATCCGACAATTGGGCTGTTTGACCTGGCATTGGCAGCGCAGGCTAAGGGCTTTATGCGCTTTGAGAATATCGGCGCCATCACGCATGCTGAACTTGATAAGCTCTTCGGCTTGCTCATTGAGTTAAAACAGCTACAGCACTTCAGTGGTTTCTGGACATCGGTACCAGAGTCCGTGCACTTTATGCGTTCAAAGCGGGTGCTGATTGAAAGCATGTTTTCACCGGCAGTGTCTGATCTTAACGGTCAGAATATACTGGTTAAATTTGCGGCGCCCCGAGAAGGCTATCGTGGTTGGCACGGTGTAATGTGTTTGTCGTCGGCCACCCATGGCCGTGTTAAAGACGTGGCCTACGAATATATGAACTGGTGGCTTTCCGGTTGGCCAGGCGCATTTATTGCCCGTCAGGGATATTATATTTCTAACCCGCAGCGCTCTAAACCACTACTCTCTCAAGCTGAATGGGATTATTGGTATGAAGGAAAGCCAGCTTCCGAAGCCTTAAGCGGGCCAGATGGCAAAGTGTCAGTTCAACCGGGGCAGCAACGTTCGGGCGGAAGTTACGAAGACAGGTTTAGTCATGTTGCTGTATGGAATACCGTTATGCCGACTTACGAATACAGTCTGCAAAAATGGTATGAATTCATTACTTCTTAGCGGTTAATAACACTTTATGTTTCATTCAATTCGCATTCAATTAATTGCCGTCCTGCTCCTCATGAGTGCGCTTGTTCTAGTGCAGGGCTTTTTAAGTCGTGCCAACGAGCAAACGTTAACCGAAGGCATGACGAATACGCGCCAGGCGGTTATTGATGTAGGCATAGTTGGCGAACTTGAAAGAGATGTCGTCGATTTACAGCGCAATGTACTTATCTTTAAAGAGATGACCAGCGCCTCTGCGGTAACGCGATTCGAGCGGTTAATGATTTCAATCACGGAAAAGTTGAATGTTCTGGAAAGCTCATCCATCGCAGCCACGTTTGATGACAACGGTGACGACACTTTACAGCGCATGCGCGAGCACCTTGTCGCCTACAAGGAAAATTTTCACACCGTGGTTGATGACAGGCACCAACGGGATCAATTAATTGAGTCTGGCTCACTTATCATCGGCAATGAAATCGATGCTCTGCTTCAAACGGCGGCAGAAAAACAACACCTGTCGACAGGTAAAATTAACCAACTGCGTATACAAATCATTGCGTTGGAAAATACCATTTTACGTTATCTGCTTGAGCCCAGCATGGACACCATTCAGGATTTTCGGGATTCGCTGGCGTCTGTGTACGCGTCACTGGAAAACGAAAGCACCGAAAGCGCCGTTGCGATCAAAGCGCAAATTGAAGGGCTTGAAGAACGCTTCCTGCAACTGACTCAGATCACGCAGAATAATTTGTTTCTGGTAAATGTGGTCATGGCGGGTTCAGCCAACGAATTTCTCTATCTGAGTCGGGAGCTGGCCAGTCACGTAAGTGCGCAAACCAATATTATTAATCGGAATGCGCAGAATGCCGCAATAAGCGCCAGGTTGAACGGCGAAATCTACCTGGTGATTGCCATCGTTTTAGCATTTGGATTTGCGATATTTACCGTGAAGCGGGTACTGACCCCCATCCGAAATATCACAGGTGTATTTAACGAGTTGGCTAACGGTAAAGAAATTGAAGCCTTACCGAACCTGGAGCGACGGGACGAAATTGGCAAATTGACCCGAGCAGCCTCCGTTTTCAAGGATAAGAACGCGCAGACCCGTTCACTCCTTAAAAACGCGCAGGAACTCAACGTTCAACAGGAAGCGTTGAATAAAGAGCTTGCCGAATCGAAGCGTAAAGCAGAACGGGCAACGGCCTCGAAGAGTATCTTCCTGGCGAACATGAGCCATGAAATACGTACTCCACTAAATGGTATAATCGGATTGCTGGAACTGGCACACCAGCAACCTATGTCAGCCATGCTCAAGGACTATCTTGATAAAGCCTCCTATTCGAGTCAAATCCTGGTAAGCGTGATCAACGACATTCTCGATTTCTCGAAAATTGAAGCAGGAAAACTGGAGCTGGAAAATGTCAGTTTCTCTCTGCATTCAGTTCTCGATAATCTGCTGGCGGTGGTGAGTCTTCGCGCCCAGGAGAAAAATCTCAGCGTACGTCTGGAAGTAGATCCTTCCTTACCCACCAGAATCGTAGGTGACCCACTGAGACTGTCTCAGATCTTAATGAATATCTGCACCAATGCTGTGAAATTCACCCAACAGGGTTCGGTTAACGTGTTCATTAAAGGCATGGTGAATCAGTTGGGTGATAAAGTGGTCCTGCGCATCGAAGTCGCAGACACGGGCATAGGCATGTCGCAAGCCCAGGTAGACAGAATTTTTCAACCGTTTACCCAGGCCGATGATTCGACAAACCGCAAATTCGGCGGTTCCGGGTTAGGACTCACCATCGTTAAACAGCTAACGGAATTGATGGCCGGCAAGCTGAAAGTATCATCAGAGCCTAACAAAGGGTCGACATTCGTTATTACCATTCCCATGTCTATCCAGAATCAACAACGAGGTATTCTGGCCGATGTGCCGGAATTGCCGTTAGGTAGCAGCTATTATTCCGATCGCCCCCTATTACCCAAGAGCTATTTCGAGCTGTTAAAACTGAGAACAGCCAAACAGCCGCTACGTGCACTCAAAAGTGACGTGGGTGTTCCCGCCTCGTTATTGGTTGAAATTGACAGCTACGCAGAGTTTAAATCGTTACTGCCGCAGCTTACGCTCTATGAACGCCAAGGGATCCCTGTGGGGATCATCATGGAAACACAAACCGGGCAGTTGCAGGAGAAAATACAAAGTCAGTGGCAAGGCCCCATTCTTCTGCACCCCTTTACGCCAGGACAATTCATTGTTTTTATTTGTACATTGGCAGGTGTAGAAAGCAAAGTGTACAGCAAGGACGTTTCGGAAGAATCGACCATGCTGGAAGGACACATCTTGCTGGTTGAAGACAATAACATTAACCAGGTTGTTACCGGTGAAATGCTGTCGTCGTTAGGCCTCACCTTTGACATTGCGGAAGATGGCTTGCAAGCCGTAACCAAAATCAGCAATGCGCCGGTATATGATCTTGTATTGATGGACGTGCAGATGCCGGTTATGGACGGTTATGAAGCAACCCGAAGAATACGGGAGAAAGGGCTGAATGAACTGCCTATTATCGGCTTGTCGGCGAATGCGATGAAAGAAGACCATTCTCAGGCGCTGGAAAACGGCATGACCGACTATTTAACCAAACCGCTTAAGCGAGGTAAATTATCGGAAATGCTAAAACGTTACCTGCACACCGAATCCACTGAGCGAATGCTGCGTTCAAACCGCCGGTAATGTAAGCAGCCTATGCCTAGCTAGTGTAAAGGCATAGATGCCTAGCCTAATGTAAAGGCATAAAAAAAGGAGCGTTGTGATACGCTCCTTTTTCTTTTGTCGCCAGACTGAGATTACAGCGCGCTAATGGTTGCGTGTTGCTCTTTCAGTTTTGCCAATGCTGTTTCAGCCTCTTCCAGCTTGCTACGCTCTTTGGCAATAACCGCTTCAGGGGCACTGTTAACGAATTTCTCATTAGAAAGTTTACCGTTGGCGCGGGCCACATCTTGCTCGGCCTTACCCATTGCCTTGGCAATACGGGCAAGTTCGGCGTCTTTATCAATCAAGCCTGCCATAGGGATAAGAATTTCCATCTCACCCACTAACGCGGTAGCACTCGCTGGCGCCTGTTCACTGGCTTTCAGCGTGGTGATGGACTCCAGTTTCGCCAGTTTATCGATAAATGGAGCAGCTAAGTCCAGGCGTTCCTGATCTTGTTCACTCACATTACGCAGAATAGCGTTCAGCGGCTTGTTCGGAGAAATGTCCATTTCACCACGGATATTACGAATACCAATGATAAAGCGCTTCAGCCACTCGATGTCGGCCAGTACCTTGTCGTTCTCACGCTCCGCTTTCACTTCAGGGAAAGACTGGATCATGATGCTGGTTTCACCTTCTTTCACACCGGCATCACTCAGCGGTGCAACACGCTGCCAGATGGTATCGGTGATGAACGGCATTAATGGGTGCAGCAGACGCAGTAACTGTTCAAGCACGTTGATTAGCGTATGACGTGTTCCGCGCTTTTCAGCATCAGTAGACGCATCGCTGTTCAGTACCGGCTTGGTCAGCTCTAGATACCAGTCACAGAACTGGTTCCAGGTGAACTCATACACGGTTTGCGCGGCAATATCGAAACGGTAATCAGCCAGCGCCGATTCAAACTCTTTCAGGGTTTTCTGGAACTGTGCCCAAATCCACTGATCCGCCAGACTCAGCACCAGTTCACCGCCATCACGACCTGTATCATCGGTTTCGGTATTCATCAGCACAAAGCGTGATGCGTTCCAAATCTTGTTACAGAAGTTACGGTAACCTTCCACACGGCTCATATCGAAGTTGATATCGCGACTGGTTGATGCCATCGCTGCGAAAGTAAATCGCAGGGCATCGGTACCATAAGCATTAATACCATCAGCAAACTGCTTGCGGGTATTTTTCTCAATCTTCTTAGCCAGTTGCGGCTGCATCATGCCTGATGTGCGCTTGCTAACCAAAGATTCCAGATCGATACCGTCAATCAGATCGATTGGGTCCAGTACGTTCCCCTTCGACTTCGACATCTTATCGCCGTTTTCATCACGGATAAGGCCAGTGATGTAGATATCTTTGAACGGTATTTTGCCGGTGAATTTCTTCGTCATCATGATCATTCTGGCTACCCAGAAGAAAATAATGTCGAAACCCGTTACCAGCACGGACGACGGTACAAACGTATCCAGCTCTGGCGTTTCTTCCGGCCAGCCCATGGTCGCGAACGGCCATAGTGCAGATGAGAACCAGGTATCCAGCACGTCGTTGTCTTGCTTCAGCTCAACGGCGTCTTCGAGCTTGTAACGACTGCGAACTTCCGCTTCGTCACGACCCACGAATACGTTACCTTCGTTGTCGTACCATGCAGGAATACGGTGTCCCCACCACAACTGACGAGAGATACACCAGTCCTGGATGTTGTTCATCCATTGATAGTAGGTTTTGTTCCAGTTCTCAGGAATAAAGCGGATTTCGCCACTTTCTACCGCTTCAACCGCAGGTTTAGCCAGCGATTCTACTGCCACATACCATTGATCGGTCAGGTACGGTTCGATAACCGCACCGGTGCGATCGCCACGCGGTACTTTCAGTTTATGATCGACTACCTTTACCAGCAGACCTTCAGCGTCCAAATCAGCAACGATTTGCTTACGGGCATCGAAACGGTCCAGACCACGATAGGCTTCTGGTGCTTCGTTGTTAATTTTCGCATCGTCGGTGAACAGGTTGATCATTGGCAGGCTGTGACGCTTACCCATGTCGTAGTCGTTAAAATCGTGCGCCGGGGTGATTTTCACACAGCCGGTACCAAATTCAGGATCGACATAATCATCAGCGATGATAGGGATAAGACGGCCAGTGATTGGCAAACGAATATCTTTGCCGATGAAGGCTTGATAACGCTCGTCGTCAGGATGGACGGCAACGGCAGTATCGCCCAGCATGGTTTCAGGACGGGTAGTCGCTACGACCAACTCACCAGACCCATCCGCCAGCGGATAGCGCATATGCCACATGTGGCCGGCTTCTTCTTCGTTCAGTACTTCAAGGTCGGAAACCGCGGTGTGCAGAACGGGGTCCCAGTTAACTAAGCGCTTACCACGATAAATCAGGCCTTCGTCATGCAAGCGAACGAATACCTCTGTTACCGCTTTGGACAAGTTATCGTCCATGGTGAATACTTCGCGGTCCCAATCGGTAGACGTGCCCAGGCGGCGCATCTGACGGGTAATCGTGCCGCCAGACTCTTCTTTCCATTCCCAGATCTTGTCGATAAAGGCTTCACGGCCTAAATCGTGGCGTGTTTTGCCTTCTGCATTCAAACGACGCTCTACCACCATTTGCGTGGCGATACCGGCGTGGTCGGTGCCCACCTGCCATAAGGTGTTGTCACCTTTCATGCGATGATAACGGGTTAACGCATCCATGATAGTTTGCTGGAAGCCGTGGCCCATATGCAGACTGCCGGTTACGTTTGGTGGTGGCAGTAAAATACAATAAGGGTCACCGTGTCCTGTTGGCTTGAAATAGCCTGCTGCTTCCCATTTTTCGTAGCATTGCTGCTCAATGGATTGCGGTTCGAAGGTTTTTTCCATTACTTACTCTCAACTGTCAGCAGATTTAAACTGTAATTGGCAGCCAGCCTGCTGATACTGTTTATAGCGAACCCGCGCCGCCTGTTTGGCGTCATCCGCCACCGGCACGAAGTCATAAATGGTTTGATAAGAACGGGGCGATGTTAACATCTCTCCGCTTAAGTTGACGATGAGGTTGCGACGGGAAAGTTGATTTTCCTGCCAGCAGATTTCCACCGGCGTACCGGCGCCCGGCCCTTCCCCACACAAATTGTGCGGTACGAAGCGGTCTGCAGGAAGTTGCCAAAGCAGCTCATCAACAGCTTCGGCAGACGATTTATTGGCACAATACACCACGCATTTCTGGCGTTGTGCATAGGCGCTGGCAATCAGATCGCAAGCGCGGGATTCACCCGCGTCCTTGCCATCGCTGAGTTGCCAGAAGGTTACCTGAGGCATTGCGCTCAGTCCTCTTGCTTAATGCCGGAGCGGTTCATCAGGAACTGAGACAGCATAGGTACCGGACGACCGGTTGCGCCTTTGTTCTTACCGCTACGCCACGCAGTACCGGCGATGTCCATGTGCGCCCAGTTGTATTTCTTGGTGAAACGCGACAAGAAACACGCTGCGGTAATAGAACCCGCTGCGCGACCACCTAAGTTGGTGAAATCTGCAAACGGACTTTCCAGTTGGTCCTGATATTCGTCCCATACCGGCAAACGCCATGCGCGGTCGGAGCTTTGCTCACCGGCATTCATCAATTCATGTGCCAGCGGGTTGTGCGTGCTCATCAGGCCGGTAGCGTGGTTACCCAGCGCGACGATGACGGCACCGGTTAATGTTGCCACGTCGATTACTAGTTCAGGGTCGAAACGTTCAACGTAGGTTAACGCATCACACAGTACCAAACGGCCTTCGGCATCGGTATTTAACACTTCCACCGTTTGACCCGACATGGTGGTAAGAATATCACCCGGACGGTACGCTTTGCCGTCAGGCATGTTTTCACAGCCTGCCAGTACACCAATAATATTGATTGGCAGATTCAGTTCGGCCACGGTTTGCATGGTACCCAGTACGCCAGCAGCACCGCCCATGTCGTACTTCATTTCGTCCATGGCTTCGCCTGGCTTAATGGAAATACCGCCAGAGTCGAACGTCAGCCCCTTGCCCACCAGCACTATTGGCGCTTGATCGTCAGGACCGCCTTTGTGGCTGATGATACTCATCATAGATTCGTTGTCGGAACCGCGCCCTACCGCCAGATAAGAATTCATACCCAGCTCAGCCATTGCCGCTTCGTTAACCACTTCGGCACTAATGCTGTCGTAGCTTTCAGCCAGCGACTGTGCTTGTTCCCACAGGTAAGCAGGATTACAGATATTCGGCGGCATGTTGGCCACGTCTTTGGTCAGCGCGGCACCTTTAGAAATGGCCAGACCGTGCTCGATAGCACGCTCGCCCACGGTGAGTTCACGACGGGTAGGTACGTTAAGTACGATTTTACGCAACGGACGGCGAGGCTCGCCCTTTTTGGTTTTCAGTTGCAAGAAGGTATACAGGGAGTCCTGAGTGGCTTCTACTGCCTGGCGGACTTTCCAGTAAGTATCGCGACCTTTCACGTGCAGTTCGGTAAGGAAACACACCGCTTCCATTGACCCCGTTTCGTTCAGGGTTTTGATGGTTTTGGCAATGATTTGCTTGTACTGGCGCTCGTCCAGTTCACGCTCTTTACCGCAGCCAACCAGTAGTACGCGCTCACTCAATACGTTAGGTACATGATGCAGCAGCAACATCTGGCCCGCTTTTCCTTCCAGATCACCACGGCGCAGCAGGTTGCTGATGTAACCTTCACTGATTTCATCCAGCTGTTCCGCCACCGCAGTCAGGCGACGAGGTTCGAAGACGCCGACGACAATACATGCGCTGCGCTGTTTCTCCGGACTGCCACTCTTTACACTAAATTCCACGATAACACCTCGCTCTTTTTATCTTGTGATTTGCATGACGTTAATTTCGCATAACGTTTTGCGCTGCAATATGTTTTAATACGCAGCCATATAGCGATTACACTGTTGAAGACGCTTTCTGTCGTTATAGTCGTACTGCTACAATGGTCTTTACAACGCATGTAACGTAGACGGTTTAAGCGTCGCATCATGCAATCGGGTTATTGATACACAGGCAAAACTTGTAAAAACAGTTAGTTTACTCAACATCGTGCGCTTTTTCACTATAATTCCAAATTTTCCAGAGGTGCCGGAATGCTGATATTCCGTTATCTGATAAAGGAAACGCTGAAATCTCAGATGGCTATCTTTTTTATTCTGATGGCCATTTTTGTGACTTTACGTTTCGTTCGTGTTCTTGGGGATGCGTCCGATGGCGACATACCCGCCGGCCTTGTGCTCGGCTTCCTCGGGCTTTATGCCCCTATTCTTGCGTCTTTAGTGCTGCCTATCAGTGCGTATCTTGGCATTATGCTGGCCCATGGCCGACTGTACGTTGATTCAGAAATGACGGTACTACGCGCCTGCGGGGTGAGCGAGTGGTATATCACCCGGGTGATGCTTTTGCTGTCAGTATTCATTATGGTGCTTTGCGGCGTTATTACCCTTTATTTGGCGCCTTCAGCCGCTGAAAGTGAGTATCAACTTCGCGAGAAAGCCAGAAGTGAAGCGGGCTTCTCAGCCATTATGCCGGGTCGATTCCAACAAACCGGTAACGGCAAAGCGGTTATCTTTGTACAGGATATAGACTCATCCAACGATACATTAAGAAAGGTATTCCTGTCGCAAACCCAGCAGGATGCAGAAGGTAACCAGGTACGTGTTGTGCAAGCGCAAACCGGACAAATCCAGAATAATCCTGACGGTACCCGTAATCTGGTGCTTCGCGAAGGTGTGCAATATGAGGGCACACAAACTGAAAAACGTTATCGGAAAGTAGCGTTTGATGAATACCAAATTCAGATTGCTGATGAGTCAGAAAGTGAACCTCGCCGCAAGGTTAGCGTGTTGCCCACCATGGAATTGCTGAATGACGATTCTGTGGAAGCCCGAGCCGAATTACAATGGAGATTGGCTATTCCACTCTCTATTCCGTTTCTGGTGCTAATCGCGGTTCCATTGAGTTCTGTCGACCCTCGTCAGGGCCGATTCGGCAAAATGTTCCCGGCTATACTGCTCTACCTTGGCTACTTCTTGCTGTTACTCGCCAGTCGCAGGGTACTCGAAGACGGTAAAATTCCCATGTGGCTTGGCCTATGGTGGGTGCATGGCATTATGCTGGTGATTGGTATGACGCTGATTATCAAAGATAGGCGCACGGGTGCGGCAATACGCGCCCGACTGTTGGGGAGAAAATAGATGTTTAAAATCCTCGATATGTATATCGCCCGTACGTTGTTAGGCACCATTACGGTCACCCTTTCGGTGTTGGTTGGGCTGTCTGCGCTGATTAAGTTCGTTGAACAGTTACGCAAGCTGGGTGAAGGTAATTATGACATCGCCGTGGCCAGTTTGTATGTGTTGCTCAGTTTGCCCCGGGATCTAGAGCAATTCTTTCCCATGGCGACTTTGTTAGGTGGCTTGATTGGGATGGGCTTGCTCGCCAGCAACAGTGAATTAGTGGTCATGCAGGCGGCCGGTATGAGCCGTTGGAACATCATTAATTCAGCGATGAAATCAGCCGTTTTGATGATCCTGTTTGTGATGGCTGTGGGCGAGTGGGTCACCCCTTACAGTGAATCCAAAGCCAAGGAGATCCGCACAGAAGCGATTTCAGGCGGTAGCCTGTTCTCTTCTGATGAACTGACCTGGGCAAAAGACGGCAGGCATTTTGTCAGTATCGGACAGGTTGTCACCCGTGAGTCGCTGCGGGATATCACCATTTATGATTTCAACGATGACCTTTCGCTGAAAACGCTGACTTACGCTGAAGAAAGTCATTACGATGGCAATAACTGGTGGCTTGAAGGGATTTCGGTGACAACTTTCAGCGACAGTAGCATTGAAATTTCCAACAATGACAAACAGCGCTGGAACTCAACGCTGACGCCGGACAAGCTCGGCATTGTGGCGATAAAGCCCGAAGCGCTGTCGATTCAGGGTTTGCACGAATATGTGCAGTACCGTAAAGGCAATGGTCAGGACAGCAGCCGTTATGAGCTGGCTTTCTGGCGCAAGCTGCTGCAGCCCGTGTCTATTGCGGTGATGCTACTGATGGCACTGTCGTTTATCTTTGGTCCGCTGCGTAGCGTCACCATGGGCGCCAGGGTGATCATGGGCGTGCTGACCGGCTTTGGTTTCTTCATCACTAATGAAGTGTTCGGCCCGCTGAGTCTGGTTTATTCACTGCCGCCATTTGTGGGTGCAATCCTGCCCAGCATCCTGTTTGCCGGTGTGGCTGCGTTGTTACTCCAGCGCTGACCAGCCTGTTTACTTTTGCTGTTCTATGAACAACTGATATCGCATAAGAGCTGAATTACCAGCTCTTATGGTCGTTCGCTTCTTTGGTCAGTTGCACCACTTCAGTTTTTGCTACGCGATCCTGCAAAGACTGCTTATTTTTAAAGTCCAGCAGTACCAGTAAGGTTCCTAAACCACCGACTGATGCTATCAACCGGACAATTAACCGGCTCCAGGTCATCGGTTCATCTACCGTGCTATAAATACGTAAACGCCAGGCGCGCATGCCGAGCGTCTGGCCACCCCGCTTCCAGAACCAGAGAAAGAAGCCGACTATCCATCCGCCCACCCAGACCTGAATGAGTGTTTTGTACAACAGTGACGCCTGAATGAGATTGGCTGGCTCAGCATAGCCTTGCAAATCCAGTACACCGTTTTTCAGCAGTACAACCATTGTCACTATCATGACCATCGCCGCGCACATACCTACCGCTATCGCTACCAGCGTGTCGTAAACCATTGCAACCAGTCGCCTAAAGAACCCTGCGCGCTTAGGCGAATTATCCAATTTCTGCTCTGCCGATGTTGCCGCAGTGGTAGGTGATGAGCCGGAAGCGGATGGCTTAGGCTTTTGCGATTTGTTCTTTTTTCCCACTTCAGTCCTTTATCGATAGCCGCGGAATTCGCGATAAGTGTACAAAATCTAGCAGCCAAATGCGCTCATCATTTTTATGATCGAGATCAATAAACATAATGAAAACTTAAGGTCTTTTGCAATTAATAATGATTATCATTTGCGCAATAATTTAAACAACACTAGAATGCCGCCCTCAAAAAAGTACAAACATTTTTCATTTTAAGTTAAAGGACTCATTTCAGTGAAAAAGCACTCACTAGCATTCGCAGTACTCTCTGCCCTTTCCGCACACGCATCAGCCAATACAGCAGCCGAGCCCGAACATGTTGAGATTTGGGGTACCACGGTAAAAAGTTCTTCCGTTTTTATTGGTGAGCAGGCTATCGAGTCTAAACAAGCAGATCACTTGAGCGATCTGCTCCGCGATATTCCCGGTGTAGACGTGGGCGGAACCCACTCTCTGAACCAACGTATCAACGTACGCGGCTTAGATGATACCGATCTAGAAGTGCTGATTGATGGTGCTTCACAGACTAACTACATGTTCCACCACATGGGTAACCTGAACATTAACCCTGATATTCTTGAGTCTGTAGACATTCAGGTAGGTTCAAACTCTGTAGTTCACTCTGGCTTGGGTGGTGCACTGGAATTTCGCACCAAGTCTGCCAGCGATTTGCTCACTGACAATGAACAGTTTGGTGGTCGCGTACTTGCCGGGTATAACACCAATGACAGCCAGTATCTGTCGCTTACCGGCTTTGGCCAACTTACCGACGACCTCGATATTCTGGTTTATGGCACCAGCATGAATCGAAATAATTTCGACGACGGCGACGGCGTGGAAGTACTAGGTAGCGACGGTAAGATTGAAAACGCCATGGCTAAGCTAGGCTGGAATATCGACCAAACTTCTCGTGTTGCCATTAAGTACGATGCCTATCGTAATCGCGGCTGGTATTCTGCCCGCCCAGATATGGGCGTACGCACCAATGCCGCTATTGGCGGTGGCGAAGTGCCATTGTTCGACACACATTACGACCGCGACACGCTTAGCGGTCATTACGAGTTGAACCTGGGCGCCATGCTCAATTTACGCGCCGATTTGTATCAGAATGAACAGGAATTATGGCGCAATTACAATGGCGCCACCACCGAGGGAACCTCTAAAAACACTGGCTTAACATTGATTGCAAACTCGTTGGTTAATACTGCAGATATCCGCCATCAGTTCACCTACGGCGTGAAGTGGATTAAAGCCGATAATCAAAGTGAAAGTGTAACAGATGGCGTTACAACGCTGGGCCGCGAGCAAGCTGACGATACCGGTATTTTTGTAGAAGATGCCATCGATTTTGGCAACGGCTTAGTGGTAACGCCAGGTGTTCGTTACAATCATTACGATAAATCTTCTATGGCTACCGAGGGCGTAGATAGCTGGAGCGACTGGCAAACCGCATTGGCCGCAGAATATGCCATTACCCGCGAAATCGTTGTGCATGCAAGTACCACCGATCTGTTTAAAGGCCCTCAACCTGGTGAGATTTTCGTGAACGACCAGGCAGGAAAAGTGCGTAACCCAGATCTGGAACCAGAAACTGGCACGAACCGTGAAATCGGCATCCGCTACAACAGCGCAGATGTACTGGGCGCCGACGAATTTCGTGTTGGCTTCACCGCATTTAAAACCGAAATCGATTCCTATATTGAAGAGGTGGATTACCCTGAAGATGACTGTACCGGACGTGGCTGCCTAACCTGGGACCGCAATATCGGCTCTGTAGATATCGACGGTTTCGAAGCCAGTGTTTTCTACTCATTGGATGTGTTTAATGCGTTAGTAACCTACGCAAAATCTGATTCAGAAGTGAAAGACAGCACAGCCGTAACTCAACCGCTCGATCGCGAAGTGGGTGACAGCATGGGCCTTACGCTTAACTACTACCTGACAGATTACGACGTTGATTTGCGCTGGCACACCCAGAAGACTTTCTCAGAAGGCGCTAAAGCGGGTTTTGCGGTACACAACGTGACTGCCATTTGGCACCCTGAATACTTCCAGGATAACCTTAACGTGACGCTGGGCATTGAGAACCTGCTCGACAAGTTATACGTTTCTCACGCATCCAGAACCGGCACTACCACCCACCCGGTGTTCGGCGCACTGGAGTTGAGCGATTACGAACCTGGACGTAACATTAAATTGTCGGTGGCGTATAAGTTTTAAAGGCAATTAATCGATGGCGATAAATAATGTGCGGCTTCAGTCGCACATTATTTATCCATCTAGGTTGCATAAGGTAGATATTCCGGAAAAAGTGCTTGTCACCCAACCGCGTATCGCTATAATGCACCACACATCGACTAAGTCGAATGCCAGTGTGATGGAATTGGTAGACATGACGGATTCAAAATCCGTTGCCTTCGGGCGTGGCGGTTCGAGTCCGCCCACTGGTACCATTATCTCCCTTTGCGGGAAAAACAATAAACCGACCTTTTGAGTCGGTTTTTTTGTGTATTGAAATTTGGTTTATGGATGGCCAAGTTCACTATGCCACTACAGTGTTATTTTGCTTCCAGTGAGATGGAGTACACCCGACCACGCGTGCGAATGCCGCAGTAAACTTGCTCGGATTACTGTACCCCACCATACCGGCAACATGTGTTACACTGTGTCCCTGCTGTAAGTATTGCTTGGCTTCTTTCATTCTATTTATCAGTATATACTTGTACGGTGTTGTTCCAGTGGTGCTTTCGATCGCTCGATAAAACTGCTTAGCCCCCATACCTAAAAGTTCAGCCAGTTCATCAATCCTAATTTCCTGCTCAATCTGCCTCTGAATATACTCAGAAAGGCAAGTCAATTGCCGGTGACTCAGTTGTGATGCGGACTGGTGTTGCGTGTGGTTTTTAGATAGCTCAGCGATGCGTCGCAAAATAACGGCAATGCCCTCTTTCAGGAAAGCTGAGTACGTATCTTGCCGTTCAGCACATTCCCACATTGCTATCGCCACAGAACTGATTATTTCATCTTCCAGCACAGTAGATTGATAGCAACTCGCTGACTGGCAAATACTACAAAACTTCTCAGTATCAATGGCAATGCCCAGCATATTGACATCAGGAGAAGAAAACTCACCACTTTCGTGGGGAGCCGTTATCAAAATGCTCTTTTTTTTCCAGCGCCAGGAACGATTGCCATATTTGACAATACCTCCGTTCGAGAAGCAGATTCCGATTTTAAGGTGCTTTCCCGCCACCATTTTTCCGGCTGTTGCAGGGAAGTGTGAACGCACGAGTACAACGCTATCCCGGGCGAAACGCTTAATCATCGGCTGCAAAGTGCTGTTTTTTAGGCTGTCGACGAGGGAAATTCCATTATCCATATGATTCACTTGGTAGAAATAACAATAAAAATACCAAAATGGAGTGGTGGGACATTTTGGAGCGGTATTCATTTAGCGGCTTTTTAAACTACGACACTTTGCAATCAGTAAGGGAATATCTTCAGTATGTTTGAAAAGAGACGATTAACAAAAACGCTATCTGTATCTTCTGGCCTCGGGCTGGCTTTTATTTCTTTCACAGCGATATCCACCGAGTATGCAATATCTGCTAATAAAGATGAACCTGTACGTATAGAAAAACAGCAAAAAGACGCCGGGGGTTCTGATGTCGGACCTACCATTGAGAAAATTGTCGTTAAGGGGACTAAGCGGGGGACAGATCTCTTAAAAGCAGATGTCTCGGTAACGGTTATCGATTCAAAAATGATTGATGAAGCGAGAATACGTGATTTTACCCGGATAGATGAACTTGTGCCCAACGTGCAATTTAACGAGTCAGGGCAGACTGGCAGCATTTACATTACGATTCGTGGTGTTGAGTCCAATCCGTTTGTTGTTAACAGAGCCGCGGTGTACATAGATGGCATTCCGTTTCGTGAGCTAAGTAACTCAGTACTTAGTCAGGTTGACTCCATCGAGGTACTTCGCGGCCCGCAGGGAACGCTTTACGGTGCAAATTCTGAGTCAGGACTCATCTTAGTTACCACAAAAACACCTTCGGAAGTCATGGAACAGAACTACCGTGTGTCGGCTTCAAGTTACGCCTCTGGCCAGGGATATGTGGGAACCGGATTCGTCGGCGGGCCACTAGCTCAAAATTCACTCAGTGGATCCGTGGCGTTCAGTACATCGATGGAGGATGCCTACGTAAAGAATGTGGGAACGTCCACGGGCGAAAGCGGTGAAATTAAAGAGAACTTCGTTCAGGGTAAGCTGCAATGGAAACCTGTAGAGGCACTTACCGTTAACGCAACATCCTACTGGCTTAATGAGGATGCCCCGGGTCTGTTCGTGCAGCAATATGTTCCACTAAATATCAATCTGTACAATCAATTATATGCAGACACGATGAACGGCGGACGCCAGATTGATAAGTGGACGGCATTAGAAGATGCCCCCAAATATACGAATTCGGAAGAATTTGTTGCCGGTATGAGTGTGACTTACGACACTGAAGTTGGCACCATTGACCTGGCTGCTTCTTACCGTACTCTGGAAGAAGACTCTAAAGGGCTGGATTTTGATCTTACTGCAACGCCATACGTGTCCGGTCGTGAAGAAAAAAGTGAAGACTACAAGAACATAGAACTGCGCTACAGCTCACCTGAAAATAGCGTGTTCGATTATATTGTTGGCGTGTCCTATTACGCAGAAAGCGAAGAAAACACTAAGTCAACGTTTATGGGCAGCGGCGATCTCAACAGCTATCTGGCAGCGCCTCTGCAGTACAAAGAAGGTGAAGACAAGAGCCTCTTTGGCTCATTGAACTGGTATGTAACCGATAAACTAAAATTTGGTGCAGGGTTGCGTTATGAACATGCAGAACGATCAGCGGAACAAACCGCCGGTGCGCTGGATTTAGGTCTTGGGGCCATTACCTACTATCAGGATGCGGATCTTTCGAACACCTTTGAAAACTGGCTTCCACGCATCAGCGCTTTATACCAATTTAATCGCAACCTGTCTTTTCATGCGTCAGTTTCAAAGGGCTATATTCCGGGCGGCTTCAACCTTACTGCCATACAAGACGATGTGGTTGATGACAGCATATTGTTTTATGACAGTGAAACGCTGTTCAGCAGAGAAGTAGGTTTCAAGTGGATGTCCGCAGACCGGAAGTGGCGCTCTTCCGGCGCACTATTTTTCATCGAATCAGATAACTGGCAGGAGATTCAGGTAGCGACAGATGCGAATGGCCGCCCTGTCAGCTCGGATTATATCGGCTCTGCCGCATCAGTTGAAAGCAAAGGCGCTGAACTTGAACTGGTCTGGCGGCCAACAGACTCGCTGTCCATTAATAGTCACATTGGATATGTTGATGCTGAATACACCGATCTTCAGATTAGTGAGTCACTGAATGCTGCGGGTCAGGCGGTTCAGTTTGTGCCTGATTATGATGCCGGAGTGGCTGTCCGGTACGAATGGGATAGTAACTTTTACGTCAGAGCTGAAACCAACTTTACTGGTAAAACAGCGCTACGGGCAAAAGGTGACGCCGTTCAGCGGGCGGTCACGACACTGGGATTACAGTTGGGGTACGACGATGGCCAGACTGCCATCAGAATATTTGGCGAAAATCTGACAGACGAGCGAATTGCCAGCGGGCTTGCTATAGAAAATATGGCTTTTGGCACCGACGGATTGTTTTACAGTCCGCTTGACGCGCCCCGCATCATCGGCGTTGAAGTGGAATTTTGGTTGTAGCGGGCGTATTTATATTTTCACAATAGGACCGGGCTTGTTTTATGCCCGGTCAGTTCAAATCACACCCTACTTAGTGTTGACCTTCTCCCTAACGTTATTGCTAGGTGCTCGGTATTTTGAATCTTAGTCATTGTACCCTCTGAGTACATCATCAATAATTATCTCAAGTGAACTTACGCTTGCGGCAGTTATGTACCAGGCATCAGGATCGACAAAGACAATATTATTGTTTTTCCACGCGTTGGTTTGTTCGATTAAAGGATTCGCAATCGCACTTTTATCGAGCGTAGGGCGCCCTTCCATAACGGCCGTTCGATCTACTACATAGAGAATATCAGGATTATTTTTCAGTAAGAACTCACTGGATACGGGCTGGCCGTGAACCCCTTCCTTGTCAGAAATTTTAGCTGGCTTCACACCCAGCACATTGAATACAAATCCGTAGCGCGAATTTACGCCGAGAAAGCGGAACGCACCATTATTATGTAAAACCACCATGGCTTTTTCCGGCCGCGCAGCAATTTTCTCTTGTGCCAGCGACAACTTGTGATTCAGTGCGTCGACTATTTGTTGTGCCCGCGATTTCTTATCAAACAGTTCCCCTAAAAATAGCAAATGCTTCCCTACAGCCTCAAAGTGGTTTTGCTTACTTTGCTGATAATCGACGTCTAATAGAATGGTCGGCGCCAGTTTTGATAAGGCATCGTAATGATTTGCCTGCATTGGCGATATCAACACGAGATCAGGTTTAAGCGTATAAATGCGTTCCAAGTTCGGTTGCACTATGGCACCTAAGTCAGCAATGTCCGCATCGTTGCCGTAGTTTTCAAGAAAATGCGGTACAAAATCTTTGGGCATACCAACAATATCAACGTCCAGCCGGGCCAGCGCGTCGACTTCGTTCATATCCAGTGCTGCGATTCGAACAGGTCGCTTTGTGATTTTGGTTGTGCCCAAATCATGGGTAACTGTCAGTGGTTCGAATTCTGCAGCACTTTCATTCATTGCTGTAGTTTCCTGAGACTCGCTGGATACGCGCTTACCATCGCAGGCTACGAGGAGCAGCAAGCTAAACAGAAGTATCATGTTATTTTTTAGTCTGGGATAAATTTTCCGTGTCATGGATAGTGTCCTTTAATTCAACGTTAAAAAAATTGCAGAGCATGCCTTTTCCGGTAGCAACCAGCTCTAACTTAAGGTCGAAGAGCTGTTCCAGATTGGCCTCTGTCACCACCTCTTTCACCGTTCCTGCGCTATGCACCATGCCTTGTTTCATCGCAATGATCCGATCTGAATAACTGGCGGCAAAATTGATGTCGTGCACGACTAAAATCACTGTTTTTTGCTTTTCGTCGGTCAGGTAGCGGAGTGTTTGCATGATGTTTACCGCATGCTTCATATCCAGGTTGTTCAGCGGCTCATCAAGAAGCAAGTAATGCGTTTGCTGGGCAAGGGCCAGTGCCAGAAATGCCATTTGACGCTGCCCCCCACTGAGTTCGTCGATGAATGTATTTGCGATAGGCTTTAGCGCTAACAGTTCGATAGCTTCATCAATGGCGCTAAAGTCCTTATTCGTTAAGTTGCCCTTACTGTATGGAAAGCGCCCGAATGCCACTAAGTCCCTGACTGTCAGGCGTAAATTAAGCTGCTGGAACTGGCGCATAGTGGCGACCTGGCAGGCATATTTGTTAGCCGGTATACTTTCAATAGATTGTCCGTTAAGCGTCACGCCTCCCGAATCAGCGTTGAGTAGCTTTCCCAATGTCATCAGTAGTGTGCTTTTACCGGCTCCGTTCGGACCAATAAGAGAAGTAACCTGACCCGCAGGAAACTCTGCCGTCACATTGTTCAGCACCACTTTGTCACCGTATGATTTCGTTACGCTTACTGCTTTTAACACGCGATTCTCCCTGGCCTGACAAGTAAGATAAAAAAGTTCAGTCCGCAAAACAGGTTTATCAGAAGGCCTGCGCTGGTTTTATAATTGAAAAGGTGCTCTACCAGAATTTGTGCACAAACCATTACCGATATGGCAATGCCGGCCCCCGTAAGCAAAACAGCCTGATGATTGGCATGCCGGGCACATGCATAAGCGATATTGGCAACGAAAACGCCCATAAATGCGGTGGGTCCTACCAGACTGGTGGAGACAGCAACCAGGATGGCGATGAGGCCTAGCTGAAGTCTTACTACGCTGTGATAGTTGATCCCCAGAGAAATGGCTTGTTCCCTTCCTAACAAGAGCACATCGAGCACTTTACGGTATCGCCAGATACAACCGTTTACACCGGTTACCAGTAACAAGGCAATCCACAACTGGTCGGGTTGCGCACGGTTAAATGATGTCAAACTGAAACTTTGCAGTACCGAGAACTCGCCGGGATTGATCGAGTACTCCAACAATTGACTGAAACTACGCAGGATCACTGTCAGTACCAGCCCCACTAACAGCAAGAAATAAATATTTTGCTTCCCGCCGCTGAAGAGCCACCGCTGAAGGGCAAAGGAATACAACAGTAAAACCAGTATCGATAAAAGGAAGTTGGTTTGCATATCAACCATGACACTGCTGGCCGTGCCCAAGACTAATAAAAGCAGTGTCTGAAATATGACGTAAATACCCTCATAGCCCATCACCGACGGCGTGAGTATTCTGTTATTACTGACTGTCTGGAATAAGATGGATGCAACAGCAATACTGACGCCGGCAAGAAACATGGCGCTCAAACGTATAGCCCGGTTTGGGATCACGTATTCGAAATCCAGGCTTGAGCCATACAATAAGAAAAACAGGCTCAGGGAACCTACAGCAATACAGATAATGGACTGGACTACACGGAGCTTCATTTTGTCTTCCACGCTACATACAGAAAAGTCAGACCGCCAAGACAACTGGCCGTAATTCCTATCGGAATTTCAAACGGGTATGCGAGAATACGACCAAGTAGATCGCAGAGAAGTAATAGCGTCCCCCCGAAGAATGCAATAACGGGCAACGTGCGCTGAAGGTTATCGCCATAACGCATAGCAACCAGGTTGGGGACAATGAGTCCGACAAAGGGAATACTGCCAACGGTGATAACAGTGACGGCAATGGTGATTGCCACCAGCATCAGTCCGAGAGCGATGAAGTTGAAATAGTGCAGGCCAAGACTGCTTGCCATGCCTTCTCCCATGCCCACAATTGTAAAGCGCTGTGCATAACAATAGGTAAGCACAACGACCGGCAGGATGAGGTAAATGATTTCGTAATTACCCTGAACGACTTTTGAAAAATCACCCAGCAGCCATCCCTGCATACTTTGCATAATATTGTGCTGAAAGGCATAAAACTCTGCTCCCGCACTGAGCACGCTGCCAAACATCAATCCGACAACCGGCACAAGAACTGCGTTTTTAAACCGTAAACAGCGGATGATAAAAATAAAGATGCAACAGGCGAGTAATGCAAAGATAAGTGCACCTGCCATTCTGCCGCTGAGACCGGCTTCCGGGGCGACCGTGATAGTAACCAGAATACCCAACTTAGCGGCGTCCAGCGCACCGCATGTGGCAGGTTCAACAAAGCGGTTCTGCACGATTTGCTGCAGAATGACACCACATATTGCCAGCCCTGTGCCTGCACAAAGCAGAGCAAACAACCGTGGAATTCGACTTGCGGATAGCACAAGCCAGGAATTGTTTGATAGTGCTAAAAATTCTGATAGCGATGTGGTTTTCGCACCAAGCAACAGCGATAGCACGCACAAAATAAAAAGGCACGAAAGTGCCACTACTACTTTCAAAGAAAACCAGCCCTTATTGGAAGCGCTACGGACAGGTTTTATCTGAAGTTAGCGCTATGTTTTACTCTGTTGATCTGTTTCGGTGGCTCTGGCATGGGATACAGCAATGCCATCCAATACCAGATCACGTTTTCGTTCCCACCAGCGACGGGAACCGCGGGACATGATGTCTATCATGCCGTTAATCTGCCCGGCATTTTCCGGGACTTTTTCCGCCTCTGTTTGCCAGATTTCGATAATCCGTGCCTTGCGGGTACGTCCATCTGGTTCCGGTTTCGTTGTTGCCCACCACCCCAGAAAGCATTCGCCAACCATATCCACAAGCATGTCGACGGCCACCAGTGCGTTATCCAGTGAAAAGCCTTTTTCTTGCAACTTTTTCACAGATTCAGCGAAAGAGTGAATACCCGTCGAAGGCGTAATATCTGCCCGGTGAATTGCATCGGCCAAACCGGGATTACTGTCGTAAAGCGCCCACAATGCGTCGGTTAAAATAATCAGCTCATCGCGCCAGTTGGTGGCTGCAGGAGGTCGCCATTCCAGCTCTTCAATGGCCAACTCTGCAGCAACACTGATGAGATCGCTTCGCCCTTTCACATGATGATAAAGAGACGAGTGATCAACCTTTAAATGCGCGGCAATCGCAGGAATGGTGGCATTCTCGATACCAATTTCCAGGGCTGCACGCGCAATAGCGTCGCGAGATATTTTCCTGGGCCGTCCACGGGGACGTCGAGGGGCAGCCTGTTCAGAAGCGTCTGTCATAGCTTAATAATTCCGGTTCAAAAAAAGCTATTCTAACGGCTATTTTAACTGACTGCATATCCCGCCCTCAGGAGTACACCCGACTCGCTAATAATTTATCCGTATCCCGATCCCCAGCTCTCTTGGCTCCAGCAAGTACGCATTGATACCGCCAGTGCTACGATCAGCAACTTTGGCCACAGGCGCGTGCTCATCCATTAAATTGCGGGCATACACAAAGGTTTCGATATTTTGAGTAACTTGATATGACGCATTGACGTTGACCGTGGTGTAAGCGTCTACCCTCAGCTCAACCTCATTGGTGTCAGTAGAAAAATAGCTGTCGACATGACGAATACCAGCGTTTACTTTCAATGCATCTGTAATCGTAAAATCCCCCCCTAAGCTATACATGTAACCCGGGGATTTACTGATTTCCATACCTACAAACTGCTCGCCACGATAGTCGTTAAATTCACTTATTTCACTGTTTAGCAGGCCCAGTGCACCGGTGAATTTGATGTTGTCGGTAGCTTTAAAGCTCAAATCCAATTCCAAGCCATAAGACTTAGCTTCATCCGCATTGATAATGACAGCACCAAAGGCGCGGCCGTCTAAATAGTCCGTGACGGAACGTTGTGAGTCTGTAAAGCGTGTATAAAATAGATTACTGTTAATAATCAGCCGCTCTTCAAGCAATGCCATGCGGGTATACAATTCATAGTTCCAGGCATATTCAGCATCAAAGCTGTAGTACTCGCCTCCCCGAAAATTCACGCCAGTACCACCAGGTATATACCCTCTGCTGACTAATGCGCCTAACAGGATATCGTCAGTGATATCGTAAGAAACGGTTAACTTGGGCAGCAGCGCATTGAATGTTTCATCGTAATGATGCTCCACATCCGGCACATAGCTATTGATGCCGTCATGGGTAATGCCATCTACCTGATAGCGAACTGCGCCAGAAATCATCCAGCGGGTGTCGGGGCGCCAGACAAGCTCTGCAAATGGCGCCAGACTTTCCTGAGTAATGTCTGCATCAGCGTTGCCAAAGACATTGTCCAGGCGGTTGTTCGTTTCATCATTAAAATAAAAGAGACCTGCCACGCCACTGAATTCAGATAAACTGTCACCGAAATTTAACCGCAATTCATTAGAAAAATTGGTATTTTCGCGATTTGCCGTGCCCTCATAGGGAGGGGCGAACACAAAATCAAAATACCCTTTTGAATACTGCAACTGATTTGATAACACCGCACCATTATCAAACTTATACTCAAGATCGAGAATACCAACGTCGTTTTTTACCTGTTGGTTATCCTGATACAGGGAACCGTTTTCAAGATCCTCGTACGGCTCGGACACCACTTCACTACTGGGCCGGTCTGCTTCAGTCGCGGAGTAAGTTAGCATGGCGGTGAAGTTACTGAATTGCTGCGGCTCCCAGCGCACTTTCGCGCGGATATTTTTATTTTTGAAACCGAAGTCAAAATCATTCGCTGTGAATTCAGCGTTTACGTACTTCACGAAGGTGTCCCGGCTGCTGTAATCAACACTGACTCTGGCAGAAATATCACTGCCAACAGCGCCCGAGGCCATAGCTGAAAAGCGCTGTTTATCTCTGCTTCCCGCCAGAGCCTGAAAAGCAAACTCAGGCGTTGAACTCGGATTGCGAGTATGTATGACTACAGCGCCTGCAATACTGTTTGCGCCCTGACTGGTTGTTTGCGGCCCGCGGTAAACTTCAATAGAACTGACATCCCACACGCCCGCCGCACCAAGACTCAACTCCGCCGGGGTCAGATATCTGCCATCGAGACTGATTGTGGCACCGGGCACAGGTTTAGCCAGATAAGCATTACCCGCGCTCACTGGTCCCTTTGTATCTGTTCCCCGAATAATAGGAGCATCTGTACTCCCGGCGTAGATAACGTTGGGAATACCGTTAATCACCTCAGAAATAGTCGACTGATCTGCATTCTTTTGTAGAGCATCCGCACCGATTACCGACACTGAGCTGGCGGTATCTTTCATCGTTCGCTCTATTTTCTGTCCGTAGATAACAATAGATTCCACGCTGTCGTCATTTTCACTGCCGGCTGAAGTGACTAACGGATATGAACTCTCATTTGCGATAGCGCTGGTAGCAAATAACACGGCTACTGAGCTGGCCAGCATTTTCAGTTTGAACTGACATTCAATAATTCGGGGCATTTACGCAACTCCTTTACACCCAACAAAAAGCAATACGAATAATTCGCAATAATGTTAAAGCTCAAAAATTTATTTATCAACACCATGTTGAAAAAATAATTTTTCACCCTGATAATGTCTCGCCTGTCGGTCAGAGTGATATCAGAAATAAGGTCAGCGTCATTATGAAAGCATCCGCAAAAGCTCAAAATAGAATGACATATCCCCTAATTTTCAGTTATTTACTTGAATCTTGGCATTATTGGCAAAGATTAAGTTTTCAGATTCTTCGTTCGGGCAGGACCTGCTAATGCTTTCATCTACATCAATTAACCCGTCATTAAAAGCGGCACTTTATGCTGCTCTTCCGGCACTGTTCGTCTCAGTTGTGTTGTCCACTTCGGCCGGGCTCGCGAATCTTGCTGCTTTGTGGTTCGCCGTAAAACTTATTGCGGTTCCGGATATAAAGTGGGTAGGTTTAATGACGCTGTTCTGGGCCGCAGCGGCCTTACTTTCCGCTTTCGCCTCGTGGCTAAGTCATGTGATGGAAACAACTTTTTCCGGTAAAATAAGAGGGATTGTAGCTAACCATCTGGTGAGACTACCCGCGAGTAAGCTGGCGGAATATAAACGTGAAAAATTAAAGCAATTGCTCGTTGAAGATATAGAAGCGTTGCATCATATGATGGCGCACCTACCTTCAGAACTCGTCACCTTTCTGGTGATCCCCGTCATCTCTGTCGTGATTCTTCTTAAAACCGCCGGAGTGGTCACCCTGCTCACCCTTATTCCTGGGCTTTTGGCGACCTTGGTTTATCTGATTGTTGTGCCAAAGCTTGCTGCCAGAAATGGTGAGTTAATGATGGGGGAGCTGGAAAATATGTCTGCGGCTATTCAGGACTACAGTCAGGGAGCTGCCGTTTTCCGCATTTACAATGAGAGGGGCGGTGCGTTATACCGGTATAAAAGCGCTGCCTCGCGTTTTACTGAAAGTATCGCGAAACGGGTTGGCAGCGTGGCGACCGTGGTTGCTATCGCAACGGCACTACTTCAAGCAGTGGGGACTTATGCAATTGTCTATAGCATTGGGTACGATTGGCCCGTTGAGGTATTAGCTATTGCTCTGCTATTCAGTCTGGCTCTGGTTACGCCTGCACTAAAATTAGGGCATGGCCTTGACTACGTGACAAGTGGCAAAAATGCCTTAAAGAGAATCAATAACTGTTTAAAAGAGCCTGAACTAATAGATGGTGATGAGACGTTAGAAGATACAGAGCCTCTGGTACTAGCGATATCAGATGTGATTCCCGCTGTCGGTGACGCTTGTCGCCCCAGACCTCTGAATATCACCTTCTCTGCAGGACAGGTAGGTGTCATCACCGGCACAAGCGGCTCGGGAAAGTCAACTTTACTACGATTGATTACCGGCTTCGAAACACTGAAGAGCGGCGAAATAGTGATTGCAGGAAGACATGTTGAGCACCTCAATCCGCTATCCCGGCAACAATCCATTCTGTTGATACCACAAAGCAGAGACGTGCTGCCCGGCACCATTGCAGATAACCTGGCGCTCACCGCTCCAGGTGCAGATGAAGAGACGATGCGCCGTGCTTTGCAACGCGCCCGGCTTAACAAGTCACTGAATACTTCTGCCCAGTCACTGTCCGGTGGAGAAGCGCAGCGCGTCAATATTGCCCGCTGTTTTCTGTCCGAACACCGAATCGTTTTACTCGATGAGCCTACGTCAGCGCTGGACCGAAGCACAGCGATGGCTATTTTTGCTGAGCTAAAACAAGAAGCCACAGACAAAAACCAAATCATCGTGATCGTCACACATGATAATGACATGGCGTCTCAAGGCGATGTAAAGCTACCAATGAATGATTATTACCTGGAAGGAGCTGGCTGATGAAAACGCTAAGTTTGAAAACAGCGGTGACCCGTCTTCTCATACCTTCAGCAGCGGCCTGGGCAACGGCTGCAATTTTAGAGGCGATGACCTACCTTTTGCTGGCGATGGCGATTATGCACCAACAAACGCCGGAAAGGATACTGGCTTGTGCTACTCTGGCGATTTTAAGTATTGTCCTAGCATCGCGATCCGGCTTCAGGGCCGGTGCCGGGTTGGCCGGCACATTGTACTCGCTGGTTGGAGAAAGACTACGCCTCAAGAAACTTACGTGGTTTACTTCGGATAAAAAAGCCCTTCTCAATAGCATTGTTTGCCGCAATATCCCCGGATTTATGAGCTTACCGGCACATCAGCTCCAGATATTTATTCACGGGCCGGTAATTAGCATGGTGATTGTAATTAGTGTTGGTCTCTTAGTTAATGTTGCAATGATGCTAGTTTTATCAGGTCTGCTTGCCGTCGCATTTTTGATGCTTGGGTTATCACAAAGGAAACTTAAACATGCTGACACTCAACGGAACGAAATGAATCAGCAAGTCAACCAATCAGCATTAGAGCTTATCGGGCATCTCGAGCTTTTGCGCACAGCCGGAGGTTATCAGAGTGCAACCTCCCGCATTTCAAAGAGCTGGGCGACACAAGACAACCTATTAAGAAAAATTAGCCGCAACGCTGCCCTATCGACCTTCACAGCTACTGTTGGAGCATGTTTGCCCGTAGCGGGTACATTAGTTTATTGCTTTATGTCCCATGCCTCTGCAGAAGCTACCTTAGCGCTACTTATTTTAAGCTTGCGAGCCACAGCTCCTCTGGATAGCCTGGCTTTGGCGGTACTCAGCATGAATGATCAGCGTGCAGCCATGGCACAATTCCGTCTTCTCGACCGCGCTCCGACAATAGAAGAGCCGCCCCCTCTGAACAGCAAAATTCCGGATAACAGTATTCTGATTATAGAAGACCTACATCTTAATTCTCACAAACATAGTATCAACGCGACGATAAATCCAGGTGAATGCTGGCTGATATCAGGAAACAGCGGGTCGGGCAAAACCACATTACTTAACAACATAATGCGATTTGAAGACCCGGAACGAGGCAATATTTTATTGGGCAATGTGCCTTTACCATTAGTAGAACGGGACAGACTTAGCGAGTATTTTGCTTATGCTCCTCAAAATCCATCCATATTTTCCGGAACCATAGCCGACAACATCCGGCTTGGTAAACCGGATGCTGATGATGCCACCATTGAGCAACTCGCGCGCCTGATGTTACTCGGAGATGTAATTGACCGCTCTCCTACAGGTATTCATCAGCAAATAGGTAATATGGGAGAGACACTTTCCGGAGGAGAAAAACAAAGAATCGCATTAGCAAGGGCTTTACTTAAAGATGCGCCGGTTCTGATACTTGACGAAGCAACTTCTGCGCTGGATGAGGCTACCGAGAAGCATGTAGCTACTGTGATTTGTGAGAAGGCGAGTACCCTGATTGTTGTTTCACACCGTGCACCTGATATCTGGCAGCCAACAAATATGCTTTACATCTAATCACAATATATCGCTTTTTGTATCTGCAACTGGATAACCATCCGTATGGCGCTTACAGACGCGTTCTGCGTGTGGCTTCCAGCATATCGGCATAGCTTATCTTATTCTAGCTCGCTGGTCTTACAGGCATGGTTAATGTGAAACAGGTAACACCTTCCGTCGATTTAACACTGAGATCAGCGTCGTGTGCCTTGCTGATTTCAGAAGCAATGAACAGTCCTAAACCTAACCCCTCGCCGGTTTTTTCCTGATCTAAACGCCAGAATGGTTTAAACAGATTTGCCAGCGCGTCTTTTGTGATGGTCGGGCCATGGTTAGTCACTTCAATCTTTAGAATGGAATCCTCCACACTGGCTTCAGTTTTCACCGGCTGGCTCGAATCTCCGTGAACCAGTGCGTTTATCAGTAGATTGGAAAACAGCTGACTAAGACGTTCGTCGTCACAGTACACCTTTTCGCGGATGTCTATTTCGCTGTCTATTTCGGCCGCCGGATAACCATTTTGAAGCTCAGATATAATATGTGCCAGCCTGCTGCCTAAGTTGTCAGATTCTGATAGAGATATCTTAACGCCTGGCCCTACCCGGGTGTGGGCAAAATCCATAACATCACTTATAAGTCTGCTGATACGTAGCGTGCTCGCCCGCATAATCTTCAGAATTTTAGCTATCTGAGGTTCACGGACATGATGTTCGATGACATCGAGTCCCATAGAAATCGATGATAAAGGTGTACGTATATCGTGACCGAGAATCGCAATATTCTGCTCTCGCAG
The DNA here is from genome assembly GCF_056160345.1 of Alteromonas sp. ABV4_515. Lineage (NCBI taxonomy): Bacteria > Pseudomonadati > Pseudomonadota > Gammaproteobacteria > Alteromonadales > Alteromonadaceae > Alteromonas > Alteromonas sp. ABV4_515. The sequence continues at coordinate 148,649 of NZ_JBSWWZ010000002.1, read as the reverse complement.
AGTAACCGCTTCACGCTGGCTGCGCAGTTCTCTTTCAGTCGCCACACGGGTTGCCGCATCAGCAATTTGACGACTCAGCAGGGATGCAAATGAGTCAATCATGCTGTTAAGTTTGTCAGTTTTAAGTGTCAGCGGCTTCTTGTCCAGCCCACACAACGTACCAAAGAAAGTACCATCGGCGTTGTAAAGCGGATACGAAAAGTAACTCTGAAAGCCATATTGCTTAGGAACAGAGTGATCGCGATAGACTGGATCATTGGTCGCGTGCTCAATAACAACTTTACGGTGCTTTGCACGCACACGCTCACAAAGCGTCTCCGTGATTTCCAGATGGTCGCCGATTTCCATGTTGAAATCTATCAGGTCGTAGACAGCGCAAGCTGTCCAGCTGTTTTCTGTCACGTGTGCGACACACACAAAGCCGACTTCTGTGCTTTCCGCAACAAGCTTGAGAATGTGAGGGACGGAGTCAATGGCTTGTACCACTGATATCGCTGATGCAGAAGACTGCGACATAGTCTAGTTATCTCGGTTTACGTTTTAATTTACTGAAAATTTAAATAATGGAAGTCATCTTCGAATTGCTTGCTAGCAAAAAGATACTCCGAATTCAGCAGAATAAACTATTTTGCTGCGGGCTGAAATACATCGCAGAAATGTGAAAGCCATTTGTCATTGCCAGGATGAGATAGAATAAGCCAATTGTTCTCGCCTCTACAAGCAAGAACGTGAAAACGCCGAACGCTTCAAAAGCGATGTGAGGAAATAAAGGTAATCATTACTTCGCGTAAAGAACTTGCGAAGGGGCTTTTTAAATCCGTTGCCTTCGGGCGTGGCGGCCAAGTGTTGGTCCAATCAAGCCCGCCCACTGGTACCATTCTCATATTCACATGCAACTTTTAATGCTAGTCAATCCAAATCTGTAGGAGCCAAACGGATTGTTAATAATCAAGTCCGGTTAACGTTCAATCCCAGATTCATCGTTCCGAAGATAAAATGTTTCTATTTTCAGTAACCTTATTACGATTTATCGTTAAGCATTCCAGTCTGAAAAAATCGTGGTAACTTTGTTATTGTTTTGTAACAAAACTGTTCCTTACAATGGCAGTTCTACAAGGTAACCACCATGGATAGAAGACAAATTTTAAAATATGCAGCAATGCTCACTGGCACAGCACTGTGTGCTCCAGTGACTGCAACGATGTTATCTGATTTAAGTAGACTTTCAGATAACGCTTCTGCCTCACCCAACCTGACGTTTTTTGCCGCTGATGATTTCCAGCTGTTAACACAAATAATGGATACGATCCTACCTAAAACCGATAGCCCGTCGGCTTCAGATGTTGGGGCTAACAAGATGATTGATCATATGTTTTCCGTTGTTTTCGAACCTGAGTATCAACATAAGTTTAATGGGCAATACAAAGCTCTGCGCCAATTCCTTGAATCAAATAACTTCTCACGACTATCACCAGACCAGAGAGGTAATGTTTTACGTCAGTTAGAGCTAGGTGAGAAGCAAAGTGAAGCTTATTGGGCATATACAGATATCAAGCAGCAAACAGTGGCTTATTACCTGCTCTCGGAACAGATTGCAGAACACTATTTAAATTATTTGCCAATTCCTGGTGAATATAAGCCGTGTGTGTCGTTAGCGACATTAGGCGGCAAGGCATGGGCAATATGAAAATGAAAAATAATAAAAACTTTGATGCGATTGTCATTGGTTCTGGTATCAGTGGTGGATTTGCTGCCATGGAATTATGCAATAAAGGTTATAAGACACTGGTACTTGAACGTGGGCGCATGGTTCAACATGGGCAGTATCCTACAGCTCATATGGATACCTGGGATTTGCCTAATCTCAATAAAGTCTCTCTCGAAGAAAAACAGCAACATTACCAAAAACAGGACAGGCTGAATTGGTGGGTTAATGAAGACAATAAGCACTGGATAAACAAAGACGACGAAAATCCCTATAACGAAGATCAACGTTTTGACTGGATTAGAGGTTACCATGTTGGCGGTCGTTCCATCATGTGGGGACGACAATGTTATCGCTGGAGTGATATTGATTTTAGCGCCAACCTTAATGAAGGTGTGGCCGTAGACTGGCCAATTCGTTATGCGGATATCGCTCCCTGGTATGACTACGTAGAGACATTTGTTGGCGTAGCTGGTCAGGAGGAAGGACTTAAACAAATACCTGACGGTATATTTTTAAAACCTTTCCAACTTAATTGCGTTGAGCAAAAGATGCGTGAAGCGGTAGCAAAACGCTATCCCGAAAGAGTTGTGACGCCAGGCCGTGTCGCTCATCTGACCGAATACAACCCTGAAGTGCATAAAGGCCCCAGAGGACAATGCCAGAGCCGCAACCGTTGTTGGCGTGGATGCCCTTTCGGTGGCTATTTCAGTAGTTTATCCTCTACGCTGCCTGTCGCCGCCGAAACCGGCAATCTAACCGTGCGGGCAAACAGTATCGTTATGGAAGTTGTGTATGATGCCAAAACGAAAAAAGCCAGTGGGGTAAAAGTTAAAGATGCTGAAAGTGGTGAAGTTATTGTGTTCAATGCACGCGTCATTTTCTGCAATGCCAGTACGGTAGCCACAACCGCTATTTTGCTTAATAGTCGTTCGGATACTTTCCCTAATGGTTTGGGGAATTCAAGTGGAGAGCTAGGTCACAACTTAATGGATCATCACTATGGTATGGGTGCATCTGGCACACTACCGGGTCATGAAGATGATTATTACCAGGGGCGCAAGCCTACAGGTTTTTATATTCCTCGATTTACTAATATTGATGAGCAAAGCAAACAGAAAGAATATATTCGTGGTTTTGGTTATCAGGGTGGTGCTATGCGCGTGCAGAATAATCCGCACGGTTTAGTTGGCGAAGAATTAAAAGCAGAAGTCTTTAAACCCGGACCTTATCGTATTGGCATGACCTGTTTTGGCGAAATGTTGCCATATCATGAGAATCGAATGTATCTGAACTTCAACCAGCGGGATAAACATGGTTTACCAATGGTCACCTTTGATGCCAAATTACGTGATAACGAAATGAAATTGCGTGAGCATGGGGTTAAATGCGCGATTGAAATGCTGGAAGCCGCCGGCTGTGTGGATATTACGAGTTACAATAGTTTAACTGCTCCGGGTGCATGTATTCATGAAATGGGGACTGCGCGAATGGGACGAGATCCAAAAACCAGCGTGTTAAATAAATGGAATCAAATGCATGATGTTTCAAATGTATTTGTAACCGATGGTGCTTGCATGACCAGTTCAGGTACACAAAATCCAAGTATCACCTACATGGCATTAACCGCGCGAGCCGTGGACTATGCGCATAAGCAAATTCAGCAAAACAAATTATAGATTGCTGATGTTCCGAAAAGGCAGTGTCAGCCCCGTGGAAACGTGCCTAATATTGGGCGAATGTAGCGTTGATGGCCTGCCTCTACTCACTATTTTCCAGCGCCTTCTTCAGCCATTCTGGCAACTTTCGATCTTCAGCGGGTTTCACCCTGTAAAGTTTGAAGTTGCCATGGGCGATTAAACGTTCAGGATACCGCTCGAAACGTTGTTCGAAATCGCCTTCAATGACATCTCGAACTGGATAACGAATGGTGATTTTAGAAGCAAACAAGCTGCCTTCGAGCTTCGTGGAAAGTTCACCGTTGTTTTGCGTTAGCCATTCAGGTTTAAAGTACATGATTGCTTTATGAGAATTGCCGGTAGAATACACGGTGAGCACGGCATTTTGATCAGGCTGATAATTCAGTGTGACCAACTTCAGCTTTTCTTCGTTGGCAGTCTCGAGAATACCCATCCAAAACCCAAACCGATCCGTTTTGTGTTCTGAAATAGTTTGCTCTAACGCGCCGGATTCTGCTGCAATAAACTGTTGAGGTGTGGGAATTGCGTTCAGTTTTTCCAGTTTATAGGCCGAAGCCAGCAACGTGCCGGTTTCAACTTTTATTGATTCGGTTACGAAGAAACCGGTAGTGGACGGGACCAACGTTATTTTTAAAGGCAGTTTCTCTCTGGCAGAATCGGTACGAATTGTACAGCCGAATTCGTCGCACGAAACATCCTTGTCAGAGAACGATATGGATTCCTGGGTTTCCATTGCCGAAGCAATTTTGTATGACGTGAAGCTATGGGCTTTATTTTCATTAATTGTCAGAACATGAAACTCGCCAAATTCGCGTTTTATCCCTTCCCATTGGCCAATGGGTAGATACTGATTGCGGGTAGATTTCAGCGCCTCCAATTCAGCCCCAGACTGGGTTTCGGCGGCAGTATGCGTAGTCGTTTGGCTGGTGCAGGCAGTCATTACCACCAAGACAAATAGTATCAAAAAGTATTTCACAATCACTCCCTGTGAATATTGATGTCTGTGCGAGACGCAATGCTAAAGATAGCGAAGATAAAAGTTTCGATGAGTGGCAGGAGGCTTGTATGCGCTCGTTCAGCCAGCCTTGCGACAGGCTAAACGCGCTTAGGCATACACTTATTATAGTGCGTGCTCTTCGGTTATACGGGTAACATTCGCGTTACCATCTTCAACCCGTTTAATCACCTTTCTTGCCTCGACAATGTATTTTTCGGGTACAGGCTTAGGCTTCGACTCGTCTTTTGCAATAGTGGTCATGGTCTTCCACTCAGCAATTCTGTCATCCAATGCATCAGCAGCCCCCAGAATAATACTCCAGCCTGTCAGATTTAATTTGAGATAATAGGTTTTGCCCGCTTCAATATTTCCTTGAGCAACTGCCCACATATTCTGTAGCTCCACCATGAAAAGGTGCTCGCCAGGCTCGACTTGATATTGAAGTAACTCACCAGCACCTAAGGTGCCGACAAAGCTTTCACCGTCCCACACTTCACTTTTCGCGCCATCGCCCATGAAGACCGAACGACGAACAAAATTTACCGTTGCTTTATCTTCTTCCGGCTTGTTCTGAAACGCCACCTCTTTCATATTCCCCAAACCCGCACAGCCAGCGAGGTTAAAAGACAATAATACAAAAACAATAATTCCAATTTTCTTAAACATGCTAATCCCTGTTGTAAGCCTTTGATTTTATTTTTAATCACGGCATTAGTTTACTTATTTTTCGAATACGCCGAAGAAGAATAAACGTAAAATACAGCTAGCACAAGAAAGCAAAAAACTAGCCTAGCACTGCCTCAATTTACCTCATCCATTAGTTTGAATTTTGTTTTCGCGTATCGCAAAGGGCGCGGCACTGCATGCCCTAGCCCTTAGTGCCCGCTGTGCATCACGTAGAAAGCTAACCTTATTTTATTCCGAACGAATTAAATGAAAATCGGTTTGTCTGCCGTCGATATATTCCACTTTATCACCGTCGAAAAAGGCGTCTTCCTCCAGCATTATTCTAATTTCTTTATTCCACTCAGGTACGAAAATAGCTGCATTCAGCTCAATCGAAAATGCCGTGTTGGGATATAACGGATAATCTCCCACTACCGGCAAACCTTCTTGCGCATCCCACATTCCTATCGTTGGGCCCGCTGCATGCCCATGAAAGCCAAGAGGATGTGTGTATACCGAAGGTTTGATGCCCTCACTGATTGCCTGCTGCCGGGTGCGTTTCAGAATTTCATTGCCTGAGCGACCCTGCTTAAAGTTGTTGATAAGCAGCGTTTGCAAACGATTAGCATTGGCGAGCGCTTTTTGTAATCCCTCTGGGGCTTTTGTTTCACCCGGCTTTAGCACATAGGCATGTTGCTGCTGATCGGTATTAAGACGTAGATAAGTAATGCCGAAATCTACATGGAGTAGGTCGCCAGGCTGAATCACAGACTCACTGCCTTCTTCACTAAACGTTTCTATCTAGTCAAACTCGGCATTGTCAGCCCGCTGAATAGACACTGAAGGATGGAACCAATTACTCACCCCCAGTTTGGTACTTTGATCGCGAAACCACCACACAAGGTCGTCAGTGGTGGTTTTTCCCGGCGTGACGACTTCGTTTGAAAACGCCGTGGCAATGAGTTGATGACCAATAGCCGCCAACTGCGGGTAAATCTGCATTTCAAGGTCACTGCGGGTTTCCAGCCAGCCTATGGCCAGTTTCTCCGCCGACACCAGGCGTGAACGATACTCGGGTGATAAAGCCTGGGTCAGCTGTTGTTTTTCAGTAGACGACATACCATCTGCGCGTTTAAGCGCAAGCTGAACTTCATGACCGACTGAACGACTAAAATGAAAAAACGCAGCCGAAGCTGCGTTTAATACATCGTTTATAGTTTTTCTATCTCAGCCACCATCTGACTGAACTCGGCAAGTTCCACTTCCAGGTACTCGCCACCATCGCGCCATTCCACACCGATAACTACATTGTCTTCTGCCAGATCTTCCATCCAAAACTCCAGCCAGTCTGAAACCGAAATGGCTTTAGGCACATAGTCCTGCCATTCGTCGGTGCAATGTTCACGGGCCAGTTCAGCGCTTGACCACAGCGGCATCACGTCAGTGTTTTCGTAGTTTACTGAGTCGACAATTACCCAGCCTTCGCTGCTCTTGTCCTGCAACGCCCATACTTCCTGCGTTTCCTTAACCTGTGCCATAAAATCGGCTGAATCTGCGTGCTTATCTGTCATGATGAACTCTGGGTAATGAATAAGGCAGCTATGATACGGCTTGCTAGCCTGTTAGGCCAGATATTCGCGCTACACTAGCTGATTAAGTCGACCAGAGTTGGTCTGCTCTCGGTTACTTCATGCAACTCCACTGTGATAAGTTCAGCTTATTGCCAATTAACTGTAACCAGCATGAAAACCTGCTTTGTTTTGATTCTGTCGAGCTTGCATTTTCTTCTTTAGTATTCTTTAGTTCAGCTTGTGTTGGCTCGGGCTCGCATTCAGCTCTTTCAACTACATTAACCATGGTCATTCTCCGTGTAGATTTTAACCACAGTGTTGCGTTTATCGCTGTACATCACCAACGATAAAACCTAAGCTAAATTATAAGCTGATCTTATATTAATAAACTCACATCACTGGAATACTTTTACTAGCCTATGGATAAACGATTACGCTGGCTGAACAATCTTGCTTGCTTTGAAGTAGCGGCACGCCACCAGAGCTACAGCAAAGCTGCCGAAGAACTCTTTATTTCGCAGGCAGCGATAAGCCAGAAAATGCGGCAGTTGGAAAGCAATCTGAACGTGAAGCTTTTTGCACGTCAGGCAAAGAAAATGGTGCTTACCGAAGCCGGTAAGACGTTGTTTTCCGCCTGTCAGAGAGGATTTACTGAACTGATCCATGGGCTTAATCAGGTTGAAGAAGCGCCCCTTGATGGTGAGCTGACTGTAAGCTCCACACAGGCATTCTGTGCACTCTGGCTGGTCCCTAACCTCTTCGAATTTTTCAGTGAATATCCGGGAATTAATATTAATGTTCAGGGCTCGAATCGCATTGAAGATCTACGCGAATCGCAAATTGACGTAGCAATCCGCTTCAGTACCTCAAGTACGCAGCTCAAAGACGAATCACTGGTGGTAGAAAAAATAGATGAAAACGCAGTTTACCCAGTCTGTTCTGTAAAGTTTTATGAAAAATATGCCTTTAAATCTGCGAGCGATTTTAAAGCTGCAAGGTTATTTAGCTTGGCCTACGAAAACAAAGTAGATTGGGAAAGCTGGTTTGAACATGCAAACGTTGAGATAGCCGCTAATGAACTGAAAAAAATCGAAGTTACCTCAAGCGATCTCGCACTAAGTGCAGTACTTGCAGGCCACGGTATGATGCTGGCTTCCGATATCATGGTGGGTGAATACGTGAGAAGCGGCGAACTCGTTATCCCCCTCAACCTGCCCCATCCGATTACGTGGAAATCGCATCTTGTTTACTCAAGAAACAATCCTAAACAAAAACGAATTGCTGCATTTTGTGACTGGGTAAAAGCGGAACTGCCAAAGGAAAAGGTGATCTCAGACTTTTCTGTGCAGAGCTGACGCCTCCTCATCTTACTAAAACTTGGCATCGCTTTCAGACAGGATTTCGACTGATAGTTTCCGGTACCAACGAGATTTTGCTATTGGCGTTTCAGCTTTAATTTTATGCGCAGAACCAAAAATTCGGCCGGTTTGAATGGTGCGAAACCTACCTGAATGATGACTAATCCACGGTCTACATCTGTCTGTGTCATCGTCTTACCCAGCCCACACTCTACAAAATAGACATCATCAATCGAACTTCCCTGAAAGGCTCCAGCCCTGAACAATCCGTCCATAAATGAAGTGATACACTCGCGGAGTGAACGCCACAGTGGAACATCGTTTTGCTCAAATACAGCCCATTGAGTGCCTGAATAAATACTCTGCTCAATAAATATTGCGGTGCGTCGCACTGGAAGATATCGCCACTCAATTTCAGTACTACTGGCTAACGTGCGGCTTCCCCAAATAACAGGCCCATAGCCTGATAGATCTCGTAAGCAGTTAATACCCCTCGCATTGAGTGCACTTTGCGCCTGTTTTCCAACTAAGTACTGTAATCCACTTACTCTAAGAGTGGTTTCTACGCCAGCTGGCGCTTTCCAGACTCCCTGGCTACTATCCACTTTTCCCCATATGGCTGAAGCAACTGCTGCTGGGGGAATGACCACTTTCTTGCTGGCGGCTGGATTTTCCTCACTATGATAGCAGGGGTTAGCCACAGTAACCCAAGGATAGTAAAGAGCCGAATAATCCGACTCCGGGAGATTTAACCGCTGTACTTCGTCCGGAGTATTGAGTTCTGTGTCCGCAGGCGGATCAATTATCACCATGCTGGCCATCCTGGTATCACAATACTCGATAGTCGAGGCAATAATCTCATTCCGGGTGCCATCCGCAGGCCATTGCTGTCCCGGTAAAACAATAATAGAAACATCACTATATTTGTGAAGTACTTGTTCATAGAACGACCGGTAAACTTTGGCTGACGGGACACTCTGTGCTCCGTTCGCTAACGCCGAAAACGTCGAAAATCTTGATGTACCAATTGTGTCCTGATTTGGGGGGAGCGCCGCCCGATTAAGTACTCTCACCTCAACAAGCGCTGAGCTTTCATTAACCACCCTTTCCACAAAATTTTCTTTCGCAGGGTTCATACTAAGTTTGCGAAATATCTCTTTGGAAAGTGGAATAAAATCATGTCCGGAGCTCTCCATACCGAGATGAAGCTCAAATAGCTCGTCGTCATGGGCAACAGCGATTCGCAGTAGATTGCTCCAGCCCCCTTTACTTGTAGCTTTGACTTCCAGTACGTCTGTATTGCCGTTTTGCAATACGACGCTTCCAGCCAGCGGACTATGAAATGCCGTATCTTCCATAACTCGGCAAATATAGGCTGCTTTACCGCCATTCTGATAAAACGCCCAAACCGCCAGTGCCATTTCATCTTTCTCACTGCTAACGCCTGAAGACCGGGAATATTCTCCAAAGTAGCGGATATACTCATGCCACGAGTGAATTCGTGTCGGTATATTTTCGGGCCCTCGGTAGGCTTCACCAACAAAAGCAACTGTAGAAGTGGAAATCGCTTTAATAGGCTTGACTTGGCTCGTGATCTCTTCAACGTAGACATCGGGACGACGGTACTTTGGCATAGTAAATCTCCGTCAAATAAATTGACTTGAACTTAGAGAATCGATGCGGTTAAAACCAGACAGCGGCTATCAGATTGTTTAAAGCTGAATGTTCATCTCGAACTGCTTTCCGCTTTTCAGAACATCGAATTTTAGTAATACCACAACACAGCCCTTTTTTTGAACAAAAATTAAACAGATGCATTTTACACTTTTAGCTGATACATTTTTAACCAGCCAGAAAGCAGTCGGCTTTTTATTACGGAAAAAGCATAAAGGACTGTGGACTAACCATGTATTACACATCAGAAAGCCACCTGAAACCGGTTAATGACATCTCGCGAGTTTCCGGCACTGTGAATACACCGAGGCTCAATGTACGTGCCGCGCCGTCACTCAGTGCCCCACGTCTGGCTACACTGCATCAGGGAGCCTCGGTTAAAACACTGGCAATACTTGATGGCTGGCTGGAAATCGAATTTAACCACCAAACCGCGTATGTTGCCGCCCCCTATGTTGATCTCACCTATTCTGCCTCTGGATACTATGCCTGCGTGAGCGCAACACTGCTAAACGTTCGAGCGGGGCCAATGGCGACGGCAAACCGGCTTGGTCAGTTGGCTAACGGCAGTCGCATCTGGGTTGAACGCCCCCTTCAGGGATGGAGCCAGATTCGATTCAACGGTAACCGGGGCTATGTTGCCAGTGAATATATTACACGGGATGATCGATCAGTTAGCGATAGCATTCCCACAATTCCTCTTACAGACCGCGATGACGTCACGCCCGACATCGTCCTCAAAAGGAGCGACAATGCCCCTCAGGCATTCATGAAACCGCCGGTGATTTTACCCATTACGGGTGACGGTACCTCCCGTGCGGTGGCCAGCACATGGAATCGCTTTGGGGCTTTGCTCCTAGAGCTATGCGAACAGAAAAATATCAGTACAGGTGCCGCCGTAGCGGTTCTCTGTGTGGAAAGTTCAGGTAAGGGATTTGAGCAGAATAACAGTAACAGAATGATTATTCGATTCGAGAATCACAAGTTCTGGCGGTACTGGGGGAAGTATAACCCTGAGCAGTTTCGTCAGCACTTTCGATACCGGGATGACAGGGTATGGCTGGGTCACGAGTGGCGAAAAGGGCCCACAGAAACCTGGCGCACATTTCATGGCAATCAGATTGCCGAGTGGGAGGTGTTCGAATTCGCCTGCATCCTCAATAAAGAAGCCGCCATGTTATCTATTAGTATGGGCGCACCTCAAATCATGGGTTTCAACTTCGAACGTACCGGTTATCAGACTGTCGTCGAAATGTTTAACGCTTTTTCTTCCCACGAACAATTTCAGATACGGGGACTCTTCGATTATTTCTCTTCATCGATGCTGAATTATCTGCGAAACGAAGATTTCACCGACTTTGCCAGCATGTACAACGGGTCTGGACAGAAAGCCGTGTACGGCGAGAAAATTCGCAAACACTACACCGTAATTAATAAGTTACTGTCACAGGTAAATACCTGACAAAGAGGTTGCCATGAAGGTATTTTCTTTCATTAGCGATTTTTTCGAACCTGCCGTTTAAAACCTAGCAAGGCCCGCAGAGAAGTCAGATAGCTCAGCCTTAGGCTAGAATAAAACGGGTACGAGATAACTCTGCAATTTCCAATACCCGTTTTCTACTAGCAGATTACTCGACCACTGGTTTCAACACAAAACTATACTGATAATCCCGCCACGGCAGCGTATAACGATACAGTGGCGACTCGCCCCAGGAATTGGTGCCTCCTACCCCGCGCTGACGATAATCAATGTACAGGAAGGTATTATCGGTTTGCGGGATTTGATAGCTGTGCAGTCCCAGCTTTTTAAACTGGTCATAATCGAACAGATCATCTTTTGACAGGTTAAAGCCAATTGTAGGTTCTCCGGAAACCCGGAACGTTTCTGCGCCTTTACCGCTAAAATCAGCCTCGTACACGAACGATCTATGACCGTTTTCCTGGGGACGGGCATATTCGTGACCCAGTTGCTCAATATTGCGGGTATAACGCCCGAACATGGCGGAGTGATGGCGGTCACGGTAGTTCTCGTGAGGACCTCGGCCAAACCAACTGACGGTATCGTAGTTTGGCAACAGTTCCACACGATATCCAATGCGCGGCAACTCGGGGAATTTCTTGTGTGCGGCCGCGTAGAAATTCACACTCACTTCTAAGGTACCGTCTCCGGCAATGGCATATCGGGTAAAGTAGCGACTTTCCAATGTCGGTAATGCATGCTCCGTGTTGATAATAACCCGGTTGCCTTCCGTCGAACTGGAGATAGACGTCAGTTTGGCAGACTCGTACAGCTTCTGGTATACCTTCGCCTTCTCAGGATATTTCTCACCAAAATCGTTATCTGTAGGCGCACGCCAGAACCAGGGCACCATGGGTGATGCAAGCTGCTTGTCACCATTTGCAGTCCACTGGCTGAGCCAGCCGCTTTGCTTATCGAACGTATACGTTTGCTTGCCGGCTTTCACAGTAATGGCACCAGACGCCGTATTCACGGCAGGCAACTGACCTTCACCGAGAGACGGTGCCGCTGCCATGGCGTTGATTGCCAACGGAAGCTGTTCGGATGCTACTGCGACATCGGCAGCCTGCAGTTCATTTTTCTGTTTCGGGTAGAACCGGAATGTCAGGTAGTAACGCTTGCCTTCCTGTGTTTTATTGCTAAAGGATGGAAGGGTAAACGTGCCGGACTGCTGTGGTTCGATATCAAGATTTTGAATATCGCCCTGAGCAATAATGTTGCCGTTTTCTTCCAGCGCCCAATTCAATGTCAGGTCGTTCAGAGAGGTGAAATACCGGCGGTTAAATACCTGGATCTGACGTTCGCCCTTACCCGCAAAAGACACTTCCACATCCTGATAGACATACTTCACTTCTTCTGCATGAGGGTGCGGCTCGCGATATGCGTTCATCACGCCATTCGCACTGAAATTCTCGTCGTGATACACGCCTTCTGGCTCAAAGTCACCGCCATAACCAAGGAAAGTGTTACCGTTCTTGTCCTTAGTCTCGATGGTCTGATCAACCCAATCCCAGATAAACCCACCCTGCAGCGCCGGATATTTACGGATCAGTTGCCAATAGTCATAAAGTTCACCCACTGAGTTGCCCATGGCGTGTTCGTACTCGCACAAAATCATTGGGCGAGTGGGATCAGAGAGCGCATAGTTTTCCATCAATGGAATGGACGCATACATTTTGGCGAACATGTCGGTGTGGGACTTGGTGCGTGCCTGATCAGACATGACCGGACGGTCGGTGCGGGTTTTCAGCCAGTGATATAACTGCTCGGTATTTGGACCGTCGCCGGTTTCGTTGCCGATAGACAGGATCACCACCGCGGGATGATTTTTGCTCGCTTCATACATGTTGCGAACGCGATCGAGAAAGGCGTCTTTCCACAACGGGTTATTCACGATGTGCTTTTTGGGATCGTAGTTGCTGTCTGTGGCACCGAACGCGTGGGCTTCCTGATTAGCTTCATCTACCAGGTATAAGCCCAGCTCATCAGCCAGTTCATACCAGGCAGGATTGTTTGGATAGTGAGAATTTCTTGCTGCGTTGATGTTGTGTTGTTTCATCAGCAAAATATCGCGGCGCATGGATTCACGGGAGATCACATGACCGGTGCGCGGATCATGCTCATGGCGGTTTACACCTTTAATCAACACCGGCTTGCCGTTAATCAGTACGTTTCCGTTTTTCAGCTCACTGCGACGGAAGCCAATTCGCTGCCAGGCATACTGTGCGGTATCACCTTCCCCTGCGGTGACCTGCAGGCTGTAAAGATTTGGCGTTTCAGCTGTCCATTTATCAACGCCCGGAAGGGTTGCTGAAGCGACACAATCGGCACCTTCACCTTGCCCCTGCCAGACCAGCTTCTCATTTTTGCCAAATAGCTGGTAACTGACATTGCAGCTATCCATTACGTCGCCAGAGCCGGTTTGTACGTCCGTCTTAAGAGACAACACACCCTGTTCGTAGCTGTCATCCAGTGTGGCAACCACTTCAATATCGCGAATATGTTGTTCAGCAGGTGTGCGATAAAGATACACGTCCCGTTCAATGCCCGACAATCGCCACATATCCTGGAGCTCAAGATAGGTGCCGTCTGACCACCGGTGTACCTTTAGCGCAATCAGGTTATCTCCACTTTTGAGCTTGTCAGTAATATCAAATTCAGCGGCGGTTTTCGAATCCTGGGAATAGCCCACGTACTTGCCGTTCACCCAGACAGAAAATGACGACTTAACCGCACCGAAATATGCAACAACTCGGTCACCAGCCCAGTCCTCCGGCACGGTCACATGCTTACGATACAAACCCGTGGAGTTATTCTCTGACGGAATCTCACCGGAAGGGGTTTCGGGGCCATAATCCAGACGAATATTTACATAGTTGGGGTAACCATAGCCGTTCAATTCCCAGTTACCTGGTACTGGAATTTCTCCCCAGCCTTTTTCAGCATAATCCGGCTGCATAAAATCATCAGGGGCAGCTTCTGGATTTTCCGCTAATTTAAACTGCCAGGTGCCATTCAACGACAAGTAGTCGTTGCTGTCCCAAGGCGTGCTAACAAACTTTCCTGGATTATCAGTAAATGCAAAGAAATGGGCGCGGGGATCAAGGCGGTTCTTTTGTAAAACTTGTGGGTTTTGCCAGTCAGGTAATTCGCTGCTCCCCGTCTGAGCAAGGGCTGCAGTCGAAGGCGTTAGCACTGTACAGAGTATAAGGAATCTTTTAAACATAACTATCCTGTCAGAGTTGCAGAATGGGAAAATGACAAAGACAAGCGCACTGCTGCGCCTGCCTTTTTCTAGTCAGAAAGCTTAGAAACTGGTGCGAACACCGAGGGTGTAGCGTGCGCCGTTATCGATCATCTGAATGAACTGTTCACTGTAACGACCATGACGACGTAACTCTTCACCTGTCACGTTGATACCTTCAACGAATACAGTGAGGTTCTCATTGATGTCGTAACTGGCGCTTACATCGAACTGGCCATAGGTTTCAGTAAAACGGGGCTCGGTTCCGCCAAGAGGACTCACCAGATCCTGCATGAAGCCTTCACGATTGTTGTAGGCAACACGTGCTTGCAGCGGGCCTTGCTCGTAAAACAGAATGATATTCTGCGAATCACCCAACCCTTCCAGTGCAAAAACCTGCGTGTTGTCTTCACTGTCCAGTGAAGCGTCACTGTTTACGATAGTGGCGTTAGCCTGAATACCAAAGCCGCTTTCGAAAGTATGTAACCAAGCAATCTCAAGACCATTCACATCAGCCGTTTCGCCGTTATCAGGCAAACGTACAGTGAAATCGTACGGACCACTGGCCAAGTTTAGCGTGCGGGTTTCAAACGATGCCACTATGAAGTCTTCAACTTCTTTCTTGAACGCGGCCACAGACAAGTAACTGGTATCGGCGTAGTACCATTCCAGTGACAAATCGAAGTTAGTCGACAGGAAAGGTTTCAAGTCGGCGTTTCCAGAGTCTGCCTGCAGGTTATTCGGACGGGTAACAGACACATTGAACACTGGCACCAAATCACTCATGGTAGGTCGGGTGAGGGTTTCAGAGAAACCAACACGCAGCATCAAGTCGTCGGTAAGATCCATCTTCGCGTTGATGTTTGGCAGCAAGTTGGAGTAGCTATTTGATTCAGCAATCGGCACCCCTTCACTGGTAGCATAAACATCGCTGTAGTCTGAAGGATCGTTTGGCACCGGAACCACGTCTAACAGTTCGCGACCATAACCAGTGGTAGTGGTATCTGTCTCGCTGTAGCGTAAGCCAAAGTTAATATCCACAGGCATGTCGGAGATCAGCAAACTAAAATACATTTGCGCATATAGGCTGAGTACTTCTTCTTTCACAGAGAATGAACTGCCAGCGAGTGAGGGACTATTCAAACCTTCAGCGTCTACGATTGCACGAACTTCATCGAAGGTTTGCCCAGTATTGTCAGCAACCTGCTGAATCGCATCGTCAGAGATTGCGTAATCAAAATAGGCTTCCGGATCGTAAGCAATCCATTGTTGGCTGGCATTTGAGAAGTAGTTCTGAGGCGTGTAAATATACAGAAGCTCATCAGGAATATCTGTCTGATAGCCGCAGTACACATTACATAAACTAGACGTCAGGCTGTTGTTGTCTTTGCTGCGATCCTGATAGTACGCACCAAATTCCATTTTAGAGAATGCGTTATTTGAATCAGGTAACCAGGTAAAATCAGCACGATATTCGTTGATGGTATCTTTGATGTCGTAACCTTCGCGGTTGGTTACGTGCATACGGCCTGCCGGAATATCGGTTAACGCATCAGAGCCACCTTCGATATTGATGGTTGGTGTTTCACCAGAAAAATCGAGACTGTAAGCGTTGTTGTAGCCCACCACGGTGAAATAGTTATTGCCACCGCTATTGTTCTTCGCCGTTGATGTAGATACATCGAAGTTAGCCGTAAAGTAGTCGTTTACCAGCCATTCGTAATTGATACCGTAGGCCTGAATCTCCACATCACGGGCGTCGCTGCTTTGAATGAAGTCGGTCGCGCCACCTACACCGTTTACCAGTGTACTGTCGAGAGATGTTACCGAGCCATTCTCGTTAACCACAACGTTATCCAGGTTACTGTCTGACAGCCAATGCCCTACCGTATTCCTGCGGGAGCCCACTTCAAATTTGGAATACAACGCATCAACTTTTAGCATCATGTCGTCTTGAGGGGCATACTGAACCACCACATTTCCACTGGTGCGCTGACGGTCACCAAGATCGACGATCTGATCAAAGTTCTGCGGCACATATACGCCATTAAACTGGTCATTTTCAGCGTACTGCGGGTCGTCTACCTCTGAACGGTTAGTCAGGCTGACATTCGATCGCCAATCTCGCACCTGAAGGATGTTAGTTTGCGCCTTCCGTTTTTGCAGGGAACCCGCGACAAGTACGCCTAATTTATCATCCATAAACCGATTGGTGATCAGGCCAGAAATTTGCGGCGTGATCTCTTCTGAGATTTCTTCATACATGCCCTTGGCACTCGCAGCGCCTGCGAACCCTTCAAAATCAAACGGATTTGCTGTTGTTACATTTACGGTAGAGCCGATACCGCCGGCTTGAAGAGACGAGATAGGGCTCTTATAAACATTAGCGCCACTGATGAGCTCTGCCGGCAAGGTGTCGAAGCTAAACTCACGCCCCTGATTCTCTGTCGCGATTTGTCTGCCGTTAACCAAAACGGTATTAAATTGAGGCCCAAACCCCCGAACCGTAATGAACTGACCTTCACCACCACTTCGGTCAATAGCGACACCAGTGATACGCTGAAGGGATTCAGCAACGTTCTGATCAGGGAACTTACCCAGATCTTCCGCAGAAATACCATCAGATACGACATCCGACGCCTTCTTGTTGAGCATGGATTCTTTAAGTGAGTTTCTGAAACCACGTACTTCAATGACTTCGGTGTTTTCGGCTGTCGCTTCTGTACTCTGTGCCATCGCTATTGATGTATTGAGTGACGAAACGATTGCTAAACATAGTGAACTTTTAAGAAAAATATTTTTTTTCGTGAAACCGGTATTTCTGCTCTCAGTCATGTCTGTCTCCTTTCAGGGCATCCGCGCGCCCCGTATCCTTGATTTGGCCGTTGAATAAATTGCAAATTTTCCATAACCAAACGTCACGATGCTTAACTACGACTCAAAGTTAAACGTTTACCCTTGCAACCCTGTTTTCTCTTGTTTTTATTGTTTCGAAAACGGTGGTGCTATTTTAGCCGTGACGTTACCCAACAAAAATATTTATATATATCAGTAGAATAAGTTATGAGCACAGCGGATGTTACCGCCATTGGAGAGGCGTTAACTCCGCTACACTGGTCTTGCAAATCCAAGGTTAAACGTTAAACCTTAGACGAAAGTATACTAAGGTAACGTCAAGCATATGTAAACAGAATGTTTACATGAGAATAAAATAAAACATTTATACCAACAATAACGCGTAATGTTTAACAAACTGTATTGTCTGGTACGGCTTACTGGCAGGTTTGTTTAATGAAAAGGAGGTTGATGAACAGGCAAGTTCAAGAGACTGAAATCGAGGATTTTTATAACGGACAAGTGGATTGTTAGGAAGGGAGTAACTAGCGAGTTGAGCAACGAAAAAAACTCGCTTCATTGTGAAGCGAGCTTTTTGCTTTTACATATGATTATTCTGGACGAACGGCTGTCACTTCAATTTCTACCAGGTAGTTAGGGTTTGCCAACCCTGCTACTTGCAGCGCAGAACGTGAAGGCAGGTTAGGCTGCTCGTCTGTGCCAAAGAACTGCGTGTAACCGCGCATAAAACCAGCGAAATCCATCTTACCATCCATTTCCGGATCGCCAACCAGGAACGCTTGCATCTTAATCACATCCCCCATGGTCAGGCCAAGGCTTTTCAGGTTTTCATCGATGCGTTTCATCACGCTCACGGTCTGCGCTTCGGTATCACCGTAAGCTTCACGCGTACCCGCAGGGGCATCAGGAAAACTTACTCCAGGCACAGAACCACTTAAGAAAACGATTGTACTGGTTGCTGGCACTTCAGAGGCGCGCAAAATGGGGAAGTCAGAGCCAATCAAGCCATGACGGATAACGGTTTCTTTCGGTTCAGCCGTCGCTTCGGCTTCGCTACAGCCAGTGTTAGCAAGTGCTGCAGTAAGTAACAGTGGGGCAATCAATAGTTTATTCATTTTATGTGTTTCCTGATATTAACGTTTGGCAATTATTTTTACATCGTCTGCGCTAACTTTATCGGTAAAGTTATTGCCGAAATGGGTACGTGTGTAATTCACCACCTCAGCAATTTGCTCATCAGACAGATATTGTTTTAGTGCGGGCATACCGCCCATTCCGTTGCTCACCATAAAGGTAACGTAAGCACCGGCGCTCAGTTTTGGATTATTAGCCAATGCAGGATAGCGACCTGCGCCTTGCGCTCCTTGCGCTTCAGACATATGGCACCCCTGGCAAATTGCATGATAGAGCTCGTCACCAGACGCTTCTTCAAATTTATTCCCCAGTGAAAAACCTGCGTCATCGGTTGCCAACGCAGCTGCGCTAAGCGAAAACAGGCCAGTTACCACTAATGCTTTAATTGAAGATTTCATTATGTGTTCCCTTTTATTTTACGCAGCGGTTGCTACCGCTTTTTTGTGTAATCGCTTAATGGCATCGTGGGCGGAGGAAATCGCCCCTTCCTGCCAGGCAGGAAGATGTGAAGCATGCTCACCGGCCAACACCAGTCGGCCATCAACCTGACACAAGTTATCGTAGTGCTGCTCGCGCTTCTCTTCTGTCCAGGCGCCAAAGCAGCCTTGAGTCCATGGCACACGGTGCCAGCCAACCGCAATACCGTTGTTAAACTCTTCAGTGTATTGAGGGTGAATTTGCTTACCATATTCCACTGCTTTCTTAACCCGTTCTTCCGGCGCTAATGAGGTGAATTCAAAAGCATTCGGCCCCCAAACATAGGCGCCAAGCAGTACGCCCTTACCTTTATCGTAATACTTCGTGCTTGGGTAACTGATGTTGGTGATGGGTAAGTCGGTATAAGACACGCCGCCGAAAATGGCTTCGTCCTGTTCCCAGAAGCGACGATTAAACTCGAGGCCCACTTTCACCGATGATGCATAGGGCACCGAGCGGATAGCAGTCTGCATTGCGCTGCTCGCTTTCACTGGGATCTGTGAAAGTATGGAAAGCGGAATCGTGCACACACACCAATCGGCTTTCGCTGTTTTAGCCACGCCCTGGTGTTCATAATCGACTGTCACGCCCGTATCGTTTTGATCTATCTTGGTAACGCGTGCGTTGTATTCAATCAAGTCACCAACGCGTTTCTCAAAGGCTTTTGCAATATTGTCCATGCCACCGACGGGTTGGAAGATGCTGCTTTGAAATTCAATGTCTTGCCCGTTTACGATGAATTTCCACAGGTCTGACTGTAGCAAGGCACTTTGATCTATAAGGTCACTTGGCTCGCCGTTGCCTGACAAACCACCGCCCGGTGGAATGGCAAATCCGCGTCTTAGGCTGGTTTCATGAGACTTTTGATACTTTCCTTTCTCATTCAGCGCCCCCCAGTGCCGCAGTGATTCAAACAGCTTTTCACGATCTTCAAGACTCAAAGAATCGTCCAGTGCATTCTGATTAATGGTCTTTGCCAAAAGCTCAGCAGCATAGCCTTGATAATCAGCTTGAACCGTACGATACCGTTGCGGCTTGCCGCCAAAGGCCTTGGTGGAATGCACCAGTGCGTTGTAGTTCACCTGAATGAAGGGTTCGATGGCAATATTGAATTCATTAATGTAAGACATCACGTGATGGTGGTGGTACGGCACACGCCACGGACCTGGGTTGATGTAGTTGCCTTCCGCAAATTTACATTGCTGTGTTGCGCCACCCAGTTCGGTATAGCTATCGCCTCCCCGTAATGTCCAGCAACGTCCACCAGCACGTGAGTTAAATTCGAGAATTTTTACTTTATAACCCGCTTTTCGTAATTCATAAGCTGACGTCATTCCAGCGACGCCCGCGCCCAGAACCAGTACAGTCGCGCCTTTTTTAACGCCACTTAAATTTAATGAACCCGGGTGTGAAGACTCAGCTGCGAAGCCGAGGGATGTCATGGCCTGATACATGGCCCCGGCTCCCGCCGTCTTTCCGATCCAGCCTAATAGCGCCCGGCGGCTCATACTATGATTGGTCATCGAAAATACTCCTCGTGATGATCAAATTACTCAAGGTCGGGCTTTAATTGCACTGTCAGTACCAGCTTTAACTTCACTGAGTTTAAACAGCAAAAAATCGCGATAATTCGTCGATATGTAAAATTTATGAAAACAGGAGCCGCAATTATTTGGCGTTGTGCACAAATCAATCGCATGACTGCACTTATTCAAAGCAGTCATTGCACAATAAATGTGTTACGCATCGCGCTGATTTGGTGCGCATGACGCACCTATGCCATGTTAAGTAAAGACGTTGCCGATATATTTGAGAAAACTAACCGAAGCAGGAGAGAGAAAAATTTATAAAAGCAAATAGCAATTTAGTAGTTTAAGGAGCATGAATATTGCACGTCACTCACAGTGAACCGAACACCACACTTCACGTACCAACACTAATTATTAGGCGCAACGTGCTTCGTAGAACACTCGGTTAAACAATAGGCTGGTAAATGGATTACAGAGAAAACGGAAAAAGTAACCAGCAAGACAGTATTTTGCAGCCTGGGATTAAGGAAAGTCGCCATATCCGTCTGCTCAAGACGCTCGTTGGCTTGGCAATTATCTATACCTTATACCTGGCAAAATCGCTGTTAATTCCGCTATTTTTCTCTGCACTGGTAGCGCTGCTGTTAAGCCCGCTTGTTAGAATTGCGCGCAGGTTCTTTATTCCTCCTTCGCTATCTGCAGCCGCACTTATGCTCTTATTAGTAACGCCATTCACATTACTGGGGCTGGAATTAGCCGAGCCCGCACAACGGTGGATGCAGTCTTTGCCCAAAATAGCGGCAGAAGTCACACAGGAAATTGAAGAAATCAGTGACACTTTAAAGCAAGGCGCAGAACTCACAACGCCTGAGCCAGCGAAAGAAAACACCTCATTTTTTAACTGGTTTGATGATGAAGAAGAAGAACCAAAACCCAAGCCCGATGATGACAACACAATGACGGACAGGCTTAAACAAAGCGGTATTGAATTAGGTCTGACCATATTAAGCAGCGCACCTTTGCTGTTAGCTCAGATATTTGGCTGCCTGATCTTAATCTTCTTTTTATTAGTGTTCGGCCCTAACCTATTCAACGTATTCATTCGCGATTTTCCTATTGTGACCAACAAGCGCAAGGCACTGGTGTTGGTTAATCATATCCAGCGCGAACTTTCTGCGTACATCATTACGATAAGTATGATTAATGGCTTGCTTGGTATTGCCACCGCTATCGCATTTACCTTTCTGGGTGTACAGGATGCAATATTGTGGGGTGCGTTAGTTGCGCTGTTGAATTTCGTGCCTTATTTGGGCGGTCTGATAAGTTGCAGTATTCTATTGGTTGCAGGCGTGGTGCAGTTTGGTCTGGTGTCTGCTGCTTTGCTACCCGCTTTTGTATTTCTCGGTATTAACATTTTCGAGTCACAACTTGCCACGCCCACGGTGCTAGGCCGCAGCTTGCGACTTAACCCGTTGATTATCATCTTATGGCTATCGATTGCCGGCTGGTTGTGGGGCATCGTAGGCGTGTTGATGGCTGTACCCATTTTGATGAGCTTTAAAATTATCCTGTCTAATTTAGGTGCCCTGCCCCACTGGGTGAAGTTTATCGAGTCGAAGTGATTATCCAGCATTCAGCAGAAAAGGCATAGGCTAATAAACTTCAATAAGCCCTTCTTTTCCGGCCCCGATACACCCCTTATTTTGCTGGCAGGCAATGCTCCAGATGTTGCTTTTACTGATCACCTGCCATTCACTGACATCTGGCTTTAGCACGGCCACGCCATCTGGATTACTCACCCAGTATTCAATACCTTCCGAGGTAGGTAACAGCGCCGAGCCGTAAACCGCTCCCCTGAGCGGGAGTGGCGGCAACGCAACCCACTTGCCGCTTCCCGAATGATAAAGCCAGGCTTCCGCCTGCTTGCCTGCAGCCTTCAGACTGCCACCAGCAACGAAAATCGCCTTCCCTTCAACCTGAACTGAAAAAACGCCGCCAGCCTCACCACCAGGTATGGGGGTTTCAAGGCTTTGCCATTCCCCGTTTTCCTCAATGAGTAGCCGCGACGATTCGCCGTTACCGGTACCAATGATAATACCGCTGTCGTTGTAACGGCTCAGGCAAGTTCCACTAGAGGCAAATCCCCCTTCAGAAGGTTGCGCCTCGATGTTCAAATTCAGACGTTGCCAATGTTTTCCGCCATCCTCAGTGGAGAGAACAAAAAGCCCCTTCTCATCGGAATCTCCGTAAAGCCAGCCGTTGCTTTCATCTGTCATTGTAAAGCAGTCATAAAATGTAGAAGACGCTTCCCCTTGCAATACTTGCTGCCAACGCTCTCCCTTTTCACCACTAATATAAATACCCGATTTATTCCCTTCTCCGGCGCTCATCACAATAAGTTGACCGTTTTCCAAATACTGGTTGTCTCTGAATTGCAAAAAATCAGAGCGTGCAGGCCCATTAATTTTTCGCCACTGCAAACCGTTATCCTCTGAAAGATAAATGCCGCCGCCACTGCCGCTGGCAACCACCGTATCGTTTTGCCAGGTGACCGCCTGAAACGACACACCTTTATCGAGCTGATGGGTAGTGATATTTTCCGCGGCATGTACACCATTTCCCGTGGCATGTGCATATGCCGACAAATTGGCGAATGCCATTGAGAAAGACATCATTAATGTAGAAAGCGAGATGTTTTTCATCGAATGTCTTTTAATTCGGTGTTTATTCATAAGCAGGGCATATTCCTTTGCATCATTGAAATCGCGACTCGAGTAATTCAGAGCGGCAACCAGTGTAGACTGACCTTCATCCTGAAATCAAAACCTTAACAACCGCAATTTATCGAAATCCTCGACAGATGCTGCACGTTTTCACTGAAAGATCGATTATGATAAGTAGACCTGTTCAACCGAGACCAATATGAATCTATCGCAGATAGAAGCCTTTTGTGCCATCGCCGACACTGGTTCGGTGTCTGAAGCGGCTCGTCAACTGGAATGCAATCGCAGTAAACTTAGCATGGCGATTAAAGTGCTGGAAAGTGAGCTCGGTGTAGAGTTATTCGTGCGTACCGGCAATCAAATTGCGCTGTCGGAAGTTGGCAAAGCCATTTATAAAGACTGTGAAAGTATGCTTATTACCGCTACTCGCATTCGCGGTACGTGCGCACAGGTAACCGAGGAATTTGCCGCCGAGGTATGGATTGCGCCAGACGACTCCCTCCCTGACTCGGTATGGCAAGGATTTATCCACCAACTAAACAACCTGTTTCCTAATACGTCCTTTAATCTGATTTTGGCCTCAAGCGGCGATCTGGCCAACCTGGTCGCAACCCAGCAAGTCGATTTTGCCTTTGGTGTCGATTACGAACGTTTTGATGACGCCCGTATCACCTATAAACCACTGGGAAAGATTCGCATGATGTCGGTATGCAGTGCATCGCACCCGCTGACTAAACTAAAGCGGGTCACCGACGAAGATTTGCGAAAGTCCATGCAGGCCGCGATGGTTTATTTGAATGAACAGAATAACTCGAGCCTGGAACCTTTCTCTCGCCGCCATATTGGTTTTTCCAGCTTCGAATTTATGCTCAATACCATTCTGACAGAAAGCGCCTGGGGAGTATTACCCGAACCATTAATTCGTCACCATCTCAGAGAGGAGCGCCTGGCCGTAATCCGTCATACCTATGGTTTAACGCAAGAGGATTATTGCATGGTAAGTCTAACCGGAAGTGCGGATAACCCTGCAATGGCGTGGCTGGCGGATAAGCTAAGCGACTATCTGTTTGACTTCTGAGTGTAAACACCCCGCTAAGCGTCAATTTTATTGACACCAAACTTTATTCGTATCCCTATGATTTCTTTGACAAATATAACAAAGCAGATTTATCCGGCCGATTAAGACACGAGAATGCCGTTGTAAAAAAGCCCGATTGGACGAAAATAAGCCCAGTTTTCAACAGGTGTTTATTTTATGTGTATCCAAACAAGCCGCAATGAAAAGCGCACTCTGACCCTCTCAGCCCTTTCTGCACTGCTTTTCGCAGTTGCCGGATTGGTGATTGGTTTGCTTGTAGATTCACTGGTTATTGTGTTCGATGGTGCCTATTCTCTGGTGAGTCTGGTGTTAACTTTATTGTCGCTAGCTGCAGCCCGCTTCATCGCCGCCCCATCGTGTGATCGCTTCACCTTTGGCCGTGCAGTATTTGAACCTGCCGTGATTGCGATAAAAGGCGCCGTTATCCTGCTCGTAGTGGGTTACTCGCTTTACGCCGCTATAGAGGCCTTACTAACCGGCGGTCGAGAAGTAGATGCCTCAGTTGCCACAGCGTTTGGCGTGATAAACGTGCTCGGCTGTATTGCTGTATGGGCATTAATTGCTGCACAAAGTAAACGTCAGCATTCAGGCTTATTGGATGCCGAAGCTGACCAGTGGCAAATGGACACCATGTTAAGTGTGGCGGTAACTGCAGGCTTTGTGGTGGCTTGGTTGATGACACAAAGCTCACTGGCTGCCTATGCGGTCTATGCCGACCCGGTGATGATGCTGCTTATCTCGCTTTATTTCATCAAGGTACCGCTGAATATGCTGACTTCCGCACTGCGCGAAATCTTTCTGATGGCGCCGAGTGAAGAAATTCGCGAACGCATCGATCAAAGTGTACTGGAAGCGGGCAAAGACTCAGATCAGGAAATTGAATTGGCGGGTGTAGCAAAAGTTGGTCGCGAATTATGGGTTGATGTAGATATATATCCAGACGACAGTGATGTCATCAGAGTAAAAGACATCGAAAAAACCCGTGAAACCATTCAAAAGCGTTTGGCTAAGTTACCGCTGGAACTTCAAATTAATGTGAATATCGCCAGCTAGCGCGAAACATTTCGAACTGGCCGTTATTTCGGCCTGTTTTTATTAGCAACGCCAAGTTCATTAGCTCTATTCTATATCTGAGCCACCACCTTTTAATAAACTCAGGTTTTTTATCATCAACGGAATGAGACCAAGCGCCGCGGTAGCAATTCCCAATAGAGAGTCCAAAGAGCTACCACTGGAATAAATAAAGGCGGCCATCAAAACCAGCAATATGGCAAAAATGGGGATCCGTATGATGCTCCAGACTCCAGTGCTGGTGTTGTCCATCCAGCTTTTCATCACAGATTCGGGTTCTGCAGTCAGTACAAACTGCCTGAAGCTTTCATTGATAAGATGCCATCCCTTGTCTCTGTATAAGTAACAGCGCCGAACCAAACGTTCGATAGTAACTGCACTTTGAGGATTAATCGTTGCCCCGTGGGCCATACGCCAAAGAATGATTTTCTCATTAATGGTGCATTCTTCCCATTTGCGTCGATAAAGGGGGCCTGCATGTACCAGCATAAATTCTATCGCTTGTTCAGGCTCCCGTATTTTCCGTATCTCAAGCTGCTGCCATACGGAGTTAATTTCTGGCCAGGCCGCACATTCATGGCTAAGAAGCTCACAAACGTTAAACGGATTTTCTGGCAGAAATTTGTGCATCGGTGACCACGCATAAGACTTATCAAACTCTGCGAACAGTTTCGACCAGCTGGCCTTCTCATCAACATCCGCAATCACTGATGCGTCCAATTCGTATGCGTTCGGGTTAAGCAGGCGATAGAGCGGAGCGGTTTCGGCTACCATCACAAGAACTATGTCTTTATGTAGATGCAATTCAAAAAGTAAACTCAATGCATCTTTCCTGGACTGTGGATTCAGACTTAACTGTTCAAGCGCAGAAAGCGCCACCACTACGTTTTCTCCAGAATGCTTTTTCACAAACCTTTCAACCTTCTTCACGAAATGGAAGGCATCAGAATGTTCATCTATACAAGTAAATTTATCAAGACACTCTGTAATACGAAACACGCTGTCGTCAAAAAGCACAAACGAGCCGTTTTGTTGAGAAATTTTGAGTAATTCTATTTCACCCTTAAGCCTGGTTGTATTCAGAATCAACTGCGAACGACCGTCAATTTTTAGCTTTTGGAAATTCAGCTCAGGGAAATCAGACTGATATGAATATCCGGCGCTCCCCATTTCATTCACTTGATACTGACCCAGAATGTGTTCGCCCATCATCCGGCGTACTATCAGTTGTCTCACGGTCAGGTAAAGCGCGGCAGGCATCCCGATAAACATGAGCATTGCAATCATTAACCCACCAGGGGTTTTCAACGGTTCCATTAAGAACAAATCAGCCCGATACTGCAGTTGCCTCACATCAGCCGGATTATTTTCCATTAAATCGTTCTTCGCAGCTAAAGCAAGCTGACTAATAAACTCTGTTTCACCAAGGGTTGAGCCGAACAGATAGTTAAATAACTTATCTGTAGAATTTGTCGTGCTTTCATTTACTTCAGAATGAATCGTCACCCATTCAGGCATATGAGTTTTATAAGCAACGTTTCTTTCCAATTTAAAGAAACGCTCTGTTATTAATTCAAATTTATTACTTAACTTAACGTTACATAAAGACTTAAATGGCGAGTAGGCTACGCGCCCCTGCTCGCTTTTCATTTCACAGGCATCGCCAGCCAAAAATCGAATATACTCATTAAATGACTCATTTTTTTCTTCTATTTCTTGTTTAATTGCCTGCTCTTCAAATAGTGCCTGGCGGGAGAGCAGATAATCATGAGCACTGAAAAGAATGATGGTCGCAGGTACGCTTGCTGCAAAATAAATAAGACTTGTTAAGAACCAGACGTGACCGGTTGAAAAGCGAACTTTCTCTATGTCGTTTTTAGGCCTAGAGCTTGATGGCTTCCAGTAATAACGCAGCACAATCTGCCACATTCCTATTAGCATAAATATGCAGGTAATGATGAGAAAACTCTGACATAGCGCGATCACCGCAAGCGCCGCAATGCAAGGGTATACAATACCTTTTGCCCATACTTTGTTAATGAGGGGGTTTTGCCATAATTTACATTGGCTATTCTTTAGCAGTGCGCTGCTGGCTGCTACGATTAGCACGAACCCGGTAAGAGCGCTGACCTTATTCTCAAGTATTATTTTGTGGTCATCGTTCCAGGTAAAAAGCGCGCCAATAAACACAGGAATGCAGAGACCGGCAAAGGCAAAAAGAGGCCGTCGCCATCTGTAATACATTGAGTAGCGTAGTTGCCAGCAGTATATTACGAGATATGCCAGCATTCCTGCAGTAAGGGCCCAGAGAAACAGTCGACCGCTAAGGCTAACAACCCACCCCATCTGCAGAGTGACAAAGAGTCCAGCTGCAAAAATTAGCAACGCCCCCCATGAATAGCAATGCCGTTTTTTACTATTGAAATAGCAAAGATCTCCCCAAAAGCACTGTACAGTAACGTAGCGAAAAATGACGAACCCTGGAATGACAACAAGTAAAAAAAGAAAAACGGTGGTGAATACCATTACCATGTTGTTGGTATTCACTTCAGTAGGGTCGAAAAATACGACCAGATGCCATGGAATGTTGTTTGGGATGTCAGGGCTCAACAGTGAGCCCATGACCATCCTGTGAGGTACCCCTTTATAATCTAACTGGATGGGAACGCTCTGCTTTGTTCCTGAGTTAATAGCTGCTCTCAGTAACGCATGTTGGCTGGTTTCAATAATAAAGTTTTCAATCAGGCTTAATGAATCGTCACTATGAAAAATAACCTTACCCTTGTCGTCAATTACGGCAAAACCAAAACTATCAGGTAAGATCCGGTCTGTAAGAGAAGACAATCTTGTACCTGCAAAATACATTTTCAATTTATTCGTGGACTTATCTGCTGAGGCTTTACCTTCATCGAAAGGTGGAACGGTAAACATGAGATTTCTACGGCCATCTTCAATATTAAATACTCGCTCCATGAAAACTCTCTGGGGATAGCCATCATCAAAATTTATTTCCCAATATTCACCCTTTAATCCTGCTTTGAAATATTCCCGGCTTGATAGTTCGAGCTTGGTAGTGTTTACAATATTTGCCGATATATATGAAACAGGCATAGATTTATCGTCAATGACATAGCCTTTATCATTCAGACTGGCGAAGGACTCAAGAAAAAAACAATTATTTCGGCCGAGAATTTTCTTTCCGAGCAATTTAGGGTTCAGCAGGCTTTCATCATAGATAGGTTTTGCGCCCTTTATGTCTGAGTAGCTTGGCTGCCACGGAAAACTTGTTTCAAAGAATGATTCAAAACAACTAGCATCAAGGGGGTTCGGAAGAGTTAAAAAAGTAAGCAGGAAGCCATGCACATACGATAGGCTATCAGGTTTCCAAGGAATTTCAGTCAATGGAAATTCAACCATCGAAGTGACACAAGATTCTAATAGTTCTCTCTGCATTCCATAATGACAGATATTAGGAAACGGGTGCGGAAGCGAATTTGGATAAAAAGCTTGCGAACCGTCTTTATCACCGGATGCAATCCCGTTAGATTCATTTACGTTAAAAGTCGATAAATCAGACGTAATGTCCATTAACGTCTTTAATTCATCAGTGACTTCCCGACTAATTTCCTGATGTAACTTTTTAAGTTGCTTATCTTTTACATCGATGAGGTAATCCTGGAATAATTGTTGTGAAAGTCCGATGGTAATAATTCCTACAGCGACAATGAGGCCTAATACGATCTGACTTTTATCTGCCGGTTGAATAGGATAGGTGGCGCTGATAAAACGAAGCTTAAGCAGCGGGATAATGGCAATAAGTAATATCAGAGCTAAAATCAGCCACATCAGCATATCTGGTGGCAACTTTAACTTTTGGGAAATGATCAGCCGCTTCTTTACGATACCGACAAGATAGTAATTTTTGTCATCCGCACTCATCCCCTTACTTGTTATAGGGTGAAGATAAACCCGGTACGTCGTATCATCAAACTCCACATCATTGTAACGGGTACCTGAAAGACGTACTAACTGGGAGGAAGTATTGTGAGCACTTCTCTCATCGCCTTCCGAGTTAAATACCGGCGCCAGGTTGCTGATATTCCTGAAAAACAATTCAGGATCATCGACGAGTTTCGTAGCGTTGTTAACTACACTTTTAACTTCACCGCCTTCTTCAACTAACGCAACCGTCTGGAAACGATTAAGTCTCATGCCTAACACATGTTTTATGCTGCTCTGAAGGGTGAGTGTCAGTTCAGTATTCGTACCATAGTATCCAGTCTGTTCAAACCTGACAGTATCGTATTCCGGCAAAGAAAATGTAAATACAGGCTTGTTTTTTATAACGTCATTTATAAATTTTCTCTTCTCATCGAAATTCAGGACTTTTAAATCACGAAGTTCGTTCGAAGACATACTAAGCAAGCGAATATTATTTTTGGCCCTCTCTAGACGATTTTCATCAGCTTGAAAGTTTTCTGGCAAGGAATAAGCGGAGGTTTTTTCTACCTTCTTCAACGTTCGGTGAATGGTGCCTTCAATCTGTTGCAATTCACGGAAATAAAGCGTGTTGAGAATATCTTCATTCCTCTCCATTTTCAGAAAATAAACAATACCGAAAAGGGTGCCGCCAAGGAGAAGAACGAGGATCAGGAATAATAGTCGCGAGAGGTTACGCTTAAGCGGTGTCATAAAGCATCCTTGCTTTAATAACGTCACATCCTATCGAAGTCGAACTGCAGTAACCACTAAACGTTATAACTGAATAATTGTATAAAAATCAACCTCATCATAGCGTTCACAGTACTCTCTTTCAATAAGAAAAAAGCGATATAAAAACAAATATAAACACCGTATAACGCTAGAAAACGAGCAATACGATGCTTATAACTAAAGAGTTACCGATAAATATCAATTTAGGTCAGACGCTTTACCAGAGCGCCCTGCTACTTGTATATAGCCCCGCGATTATCCCAATATTACCCAGAGTTATCCCTGTAAGAAGCCAGAAAGTACCGGAGCAGGAACCAAAAACCGACAGCGCTTTTTTGCCTCTTGTATTTTCATCTGCGGCGATAATGATTTGCGTTTTGCGTGTTTGTACGAAAATCACAACCATCATGAGTTCGTAGGCCACAATCGGGAATACCCACCCCGAAGTGAATTCGTAGGCAGCTGTCAGCAAAACGCCGGTAATACCGATGCCAATCATGGTGCGCTTACGTTCTTTTCTCAGCGCTACTTTTCGACCTTCGTTTCGCATGCGACGCAACGGAATTTCTGCACTCAGGTAAACTGCAATTAAACCGGCAAATGTAGCCAACATGGCGCCGCTGAATATCCATTGTAGTGCACCTATCAAACCGCCTTTCATGGCAGTTGACGAACTTGCACTTGAAACAGTGGCCGCCTGAGCAGGCGAACTGATGCCTGCACTAGCGACAAGTACTGAACTGATTGTCAGTGTGGGCGCTGTCGACAGAATAAGCGCTCCAGATTTATCCAGCAGTTTTCCTTTCAATGTCTGACGCGCTCGGCTTAGTTGCTGACGAACCGATGCATCGGAAATTGACAACAATGTCGCGACCTGTGCGCTGGACTGCTCTTCCCTATAGTACAGCAATACAATTTCACGGGTCTCGTCCGGCAGATCATCAATGACTTTTGCAAGGATTTGCGCCTGTTGGCTTCGACTTAACACCGCCTCAGAATCCCCATCTTCCAGACAAAACTGTGAAAAAAGTAAGTCTGCCTCGTCGCCCCCAACTCTGTCGGCTACGCGGTTATCCCGAAGATAATTAAACGCCGCATAGCGGGTTGACTGCCTGAGCCAGGGTAAAAAGCTAGCCGGTTTTTTCAACGTGTTGAGTTTTTGCCAGCATTGAATGTAAACCTGCTGCGCCACTTCCTCACTGGCATCGAGATCTTTCACAATCGCCAGGGCGATGCAACTGATGGTATTTCGAGTGGCATAGATTAGACGGGTAAAGGCGTTGCTGTCGCCTTTCATGGCAAGTAATACGTCTTGTTCTGCGATTTGCACACTCATGATCATTCCTTGATAAAGTGGTTAATCTGTTCATTCAGCCAGGCTGGGGCGTCATTCATAATAAAATGACGAGACTGAGTGTTCATTATTACCTTACCGTGTGGCGCTTTCGCAAGTTGTTGAAGTTTCATTTTTTGTTCCTTATCAGTGTATGTACATAGCTCTGCGTACATACTGGTGAGTACTTAACAAGGAAACGAAGACTTAAGAGTTTGTGACAAATTAACTTAAATTTTTTTCTGGTGATGCCACTAGAAGATTATTGAGTGACTAAACAAAAGCCCGATGAGTAACCGGGCCTTCCTGAGTCTATAAAATTAAAATGCTCACTAAAGCACCTTCTTCCACGCCTTTTCAGGTAATAGATACAAACCGTTCGGTGATTTCTCACCTTCATTGATAATAAAACCGATACCCGCAGCCATTACAGCCAGTGTCACGTCGAATGCGTTGATGCTGTCGCCATATCCGGCAGTCAGGTTAAACATAGAACCATCGGCAAGCAGAAATACCGTTTTACCGTTAAGGTTGTAAGCATTCACATAAGGCATAGGAAGAGATTCAGTACTATTGGCTTTCAGGTAAGCCACATCGATTTCTTTTGCCACGTGACCCACATTCAGCACAAACGCACCGTCTTTCAAGTTATCCAGATGGCGCGCGCTTACCACACCAGCCGCGCCGGTGGCGGTGGCAATCACATCCGCCTCTTTCGCAGCATCATTCAAACTCACCACCGGCCAGCCGTCATATTTGGCTTGCAGTGCGCGAGCTGCATCGAGCTCAGCCACTTGCACCTGCGCACCGAATGCTTTCGCAGATGCCGCCACGCCCTGACCTACCAAGCCATACCCGATGACCACTACCGTCTTTTCATGCAGTGTGAGGTGCGTGGTCTGGAAGAATGTCTGCCAGGCACTCAACCCCACCATGTGACGATTATGCAGACCTTCTTTTACTGGCAAATCGTCCCAGTTAAAAATCGGGTAACGGGGGGCTACACCACCTAAACGCGTGATACCGGAGCCGGTGGCTTCAAGGCCTGCTTTTACCGCGGTTGATGCGTCGCTCTCGTGCAGACGGGTAGTTAAATCTG
Organism: Alteromonas sp. ABV4_515; assembly: GCF_056160345.1. Lineage (NCBI taxonomy): Bacteria > Pseudomonadati > Pseudomonadota > Gammaproteobacteria > Alteromonadales > Alteromonadaceae > Alteromonas > Alteromonas sp. ABV4_515. Next base: position 116,181 of record NZ_JBSWWZ010000002.1, on the reverse strand, counting down.
CGCCCATTTCACACAGATGTGTTGGCTGCCAAGCCAGCGCTTTATCAAAAGATTCAGACCAGTCTGCGTCGCTCATATCGCGCCAGGCGTGAGCCACTGCGCCTTTTTCCACCAAATAAGCAACAACGTCATCCTGCACGGTTGTCGGGTTACAGGTTGTGAGAAATATTTCGCAGCCTTTATCCAATAGACCTGCTACCAGCGGCGCCATTTTCAGATCAAGGTGCATGTTACAGGCAAGGCGAACGCCGCTAAGGTCGGGAAGTGCCGCCAACGCGTCGCGGGTACGGGTCATATGAAGGGTTGCCCAGTCTAGCTCGGCCTGAAAATTCTGATACATGTAATTGCCTGAAGAAATTGGAAGAATATATCGGGGCGCCATCATAGCAGGCTTCGCCTGGATCTTAACGGCAAAACGCCCCAATTATCATGCCGTTAGTCAGACGCAGATTAATCCTTCATCGGCGGCGTTTGATAAGCACTGGTTCCCCACAATGGCACTGTCGACAAACTGTGCTTGAAGCTTCCTGATGTTTCCTTAGTGGAATACGCAAGGTACATCAGCGTCTGACTCTTTTTATCCAAAATACGGCGAATTTTCATGTTCTTAAACAGCACACTTTTCGACTTACGGAATATCACTTCACCAGAGTCCGATTTATCAATCTCTGTCAGCATGGCGGGCGTAATGTCACCGGTTTGACGGCAAGAAATTGAACTATCCGATGGATCAGCCAGACTCAAGTTCGCTTCGATGCTTGCCACATGACAAGTCACGCCGGGAATACCCGGGTCGGTCAGCGAATCAATTTTGATGTCTTTAGTGGTAAATAAGCCCAACGACACATCACCCACCTCATTGTCGGAACAACCCGAAAGCAACAGCAGGCTCGCCGCAGCAACACATAATCCGGTTCTCATAAAACATCCTCTTTTTTCTATTTTGTCAGCGTACAATGTTCCGGCGCGTTTTTCATTGCGCTTGTTCAGCGAAAACAAAAATGACGCCCATCAGGCGCCATTGTTAATGCATATCCATCGTTTAATCGATGGTCGTGATCCAGCCGAAAGGGTCTTCAATTTTACCATATTGAATACCGGTTAACTGGTCATATAGATGCTTGGAAACTGGGCCTGATTCGTTGTTATTTACTACGTAATCTTTTTGCATAAAGCACAGTTTACCTACTGGAGAGATAACTGCCGCGGTGCCACAGCCAAACACTTCTGTGATTTTGCCTGATTCGATATCAGCCACAACCTGATTTACATCCATGCGCTCTTCGCTGACTTCGTAACCAAGGGTTGGTGCCAGTTTAAGAATAGAATCACGGGTGATGCCTGGCAGGATGCTACCACTAAGTGCAGGGGTAACAATCTTTTTGCCTTCGTAAACGAAGCAAATGTTCATCGCACCCACTTCTTCAATATATTGTCCATGAACCGAATCCAGCCACAATACCTGTGAGTAACCCAGTTCGGCCACTTTCTCAGACGCCATCAGGCTGGCCGCATAGTTACCACCGGTTTTCGCTTCACCGACACCACCAGCCACTGCGCGGCGGTATTCGTCGGTAATATAAACCGCAATAGGATTAAAGCCGCCAGCGAAGTACGCACCAGATGGGCCAGTGATAATGAAGTGGGTATATTGTGAGCTGGCGCCCAGACCCAGCTTGCTGCTGGTTGCAATCATCGCCGGACGAATATACAGCGATGAACCGTCTTTAGAAGGCACCCAGGCTGCATCGAGCTTAACCAGCTTTTTCAGTGCTTCCAGGTGTAAGCTTTCTTCCACCTCAGGCATAACCATACGCGTTGCTGAACGGTTGAAACGACGGCAGTTCGCTTCCGGACGGAACAGGTTAATCTTACCGTCTTCACGACGATACGCTTTTAAGCCCTCAAAGATTTCCTGGCTGTAGTGTAGAACCGCGGCGGAAGGGTCTAATTGAAGTGCCTGATAAGGGACGATTTGCGCATCATGCCAACCCACACCTTTGTCGAAGACCTGGCGGAACATGTGATCAGAAAATACTGCGCCAAAACTAAACTCCTGGGGACATTCGCCGCGTTTGTCGGCATCCAGAGGCAACACTTCAATAGACATCTCAACCCTCACTAATTAAACACTCATTGTTTCGGAAAAAGCAAACGACACGATTGTCGAAAAGACAGTATGGGTCAGATTCGGAGATCCAGTTTAAGCAATGTGCTGGAGGCGGCGACAGCCGTTGATCACCAGGCTGCCAGAGTGAACCGACGAAGACATGGTCGTTGCTGGATCGCAGTTTAGCGCAGACACCGCTTAGAAAGAAGTACGAGGAGGCGGTTTATTCTGCTTGATAGACGAACAAGGGGCTGTCGACGGCAAACTGACAGATGACCGACTGTTTCGAAATCGGTTATGTGGTCGTTAGTGCATTTTCACCTGCCGAGAAAAAGACCCGATATTTTCATACCGGGTCTTCTATCACGCAGCTACTTCCGCGCAGTTAATGCGCCGCAGACTTATTTATTCACATCCTTCGCTGGCGTTCTTGCATCCGGGAAGGCCTCACCTTTCAGCGGATTAATGGGGTTCAGTTTAATCTGCTCCTCGAGATACTTAATCGCTGCGTTAAGCTGGGCATCTTCGCCGTTGAATGTGGCATAGGGCAAATTATCCACTTCGATGTCTGGGCTGATGCCTCGTCCTTCGGTGATCCAGCGCCCATCGGCAGCGAATACCGGGAATTCTGCAACACGGGCCATACCGTTATCTGCCACCGAATTTCGGCCAGTTAGCCACACACCGGCACCCGCCGTGGTTTTGCCGATCACCGGCGCAATGCGCATGGCGCGCACACCTGCGGTAAAGGTTTCACCGTCGGAGTAGGTAAACTGGTCGGCTAACACTACCAGATGACCACGGAAAGTTTGCTGCATATTCGTTCCGGTACTGCCATCAGGATATTGCCAGAACATCCACACACGACGCAGCAACTTCTCCAGAATCATACTGTCGACGTTCCCGCCGCGATTACGGCGCACGTCAATAATGAGTCCGTCTTTGCGATACTGGGCATAAAACTCTCGGGCAAAGTTAGCCACATCACCACCGCCCATTGCGTACAGATGCAAATAGCCAATATCTTCATTGGCTTCACTCACCTTCTCGCCGTTAGCCAGTACCCAATCTTGATAACGTAAGCCGAAATCTTTACCTGTAGTTGCCGGCGTAACAACGGTTTTCAGTTTTTCACCGTTTCGCACCAGTCCAAGCAGCACCTGTTTACCGGCTTTGTTCAGCAGTGCACTCACCAGTTGTGCCTCTGTTTTTACGTCGCGGCCATTTACAGACTCGATGATGTCACCTTCCTGTGCATCGACTCCGGCTTGTGCCAGCGGCGGCGCATCCGACGGTACTTCGGTGTCGTAGCGATAGATATGGGTGATTTTCACGCCCTGTTCCGTGTCATTAAACACGCCACCCAGCATGGCAGCTTTAGGCTGCGCTTTATCGATGGGAATATCACCGCCCCGCACCTGGCTGTGCAAGGTATTCATTTCACCCATCATTTGCGCGAATACGTCATTGAGTTCATCACGATGAGTAACGCGTTTTAACAGCGGTGCATACTTATCTTCAACCTGTTCCCAGTCGACGCCGCGCATAGTAGGGTCGAACAACGATTCACGGTGCATCAGCCAGGCGTCGTGAAACATTTGCGCCCACTCTTTTTGCGGATTAATCCGCATCTGCCAGTCACCCGCTTTTACCTGCGCGTCGGAGAGATCTTTGGGAAAGCTGCTTTTTGCCGGCACAATGTACATGTTCTTGTTGCCATTACCTCTTTTGAACACAAACATAGCTTTGCCATCTGCCGACAGTTCGTATCCTGCAATACCGGAGGTAATCGTCTTCAATTTGGCGTCGTGTTTAAATTCCAACGCTTTGAGGGTGGCGTTTCGCCCACTTCGGTCACCAACAAACAGCAGAGACTTGTTCGCACTCAGTCCAAAATAATTGCCTGGTGCAACAGGTACCTGCCAGAGCCGCGCATTCAGGCCATCCCATTGTATTCTGCCGGAATCGTTGGCTTCTTTTCCATCCTCGTCCTGCTCGGTGTTTTCGTCGTCTTTGCTATCAGCTTCTTGTTCTACTCGAGTGAGTTCCGTTGGTGCAGAAAAACTAAAACCCGCGTCATCGGTTAGATTAAGGGCGAAGATCTGCGTGCGCTTATCAAACTCGGTACCCATGGCGCGGTCGCCCCACGGGTTTGATGGTGTAGCCACAAAGTTGCGTTCCGACAGGAAATAGAGCCATTTGCCATCTGCGCTAAAAGCAGGCGAGTAAGACTGGTATTTATCCGACGTGACATCTTGCCCTTTGTTATCTTGCAAGGAGTAGAGGAAAACGCTGTTACGTTCGTTACCGGTTTTCGTGCGGGTAACCGCCAGCATATTGCTGTCACCAGACCACACAATGTCAGACTTAGCAAACAAACCATCGCTGTCGTCGAACACTTTCACCTGCGACTTATCTTCGAGATTCATCAGCCAAACTGCACCGGCTTTGTCGTCAAAGGCGAGCCAATTGCCATCAGGCGACAAAGACAACTGCCAGCGATAGGTTGATGCGCCGTGAGTAAGCTGTTCTGCCTGCGCGGAGCCATCAGCAGCGAAACGCCAGATCTCCAGTTCACCGCTAGCATCGTTAAGCGCATACACCCACTTGCGGTCTTTGCTCAGTAGCGCCTGACGGCTCCGAGAGTCTTCCGGTGTGGCAATTTCAACCAATCGGGAGCCATCTGTGGTGGCAACCGCAATACGTCCACGAGCAGTAATCACTACTGCATCACCCGTGTTGGCTAAGGACACGTTTTTCAGCAATTCCAGGGGGCTGTTGTCCCAATGCTCACGCAAATATGGAAAATCGGAAACAAGCTGGATCGGCAGGGTTTTATTGCTGCCCGCTTTCAGATCCCGCACTACCAGATCAGCACCGTTCTGATACACCGCTTTGCCATTCCCTATCGCAGCGCCGCGCACGGTCCAGTCATCATATTGCGTTTCTTTTCGCGCTGCCTTGCCATCTAGCGTCATTGACCACAGGTTGTCGATGCCGTCCTGATTGCTGATAAAAAACAGTCGGTTTTCATTTAGCATTGGTGTGCGGATAGACCCTTCGTGCTCTGCCGTTAGAAGCTCAGCTTCTTGGGTAGAGCCCAGTTTCCAGCGCCATAAACGCCCTTTCGCGCCGCCCTGATAATAATTGGCATTGTCGCCGGAAAGTTGCAGACCGAAGCGAACGAAGTAGAGCCACTCGCCTTTATCATCAATTACACCTTCTACGGCGTCAGCCAGCGGCAGAGTGGTGGTTTTACCGCTTTTCACATCCAGCAGTTTCAGCACATAGCTGTTGGTCGGGCCCACCCGGCTGTTGGTGCTGTACAGGATTTTTCCGTCAGCGGTCCACTGATGCAGCTTCATACCCGAATTTTCGAATGTGACACGCTCAGCCAGACCGCCGCGAATAGGTTTGATGTAGACTTCAGGCGCGCCTTCATAATTAGCAACAAAAGCCAGTTGTTTCCCATCGGGGGAGATCACCGGCTGAGTTTCATCAGCAAGTTGCGTGGTCAGGCGAGTAGCGGCGTAGTCACCTTTTTGGTTATCGTTCAGTGTGACTGACCAGAGATCCCCTTCGGCATTGAATACCAGCTGGTTATCGTGAATGGCTGGCTCGCGGAAATAACCCGGCGCAGCCAGCGCCTGTGTCACCGTCAGACTCAGTAGTCCGAGGGCACCACAAAAAGAAAGTGCGGATTTCATTGATGTTTTCCCTGTTCTAAGTGCTTTATAATTGAAATAATGGTTTGTTGCGGGCTGTTCTTTTCATAACCTGAACACAATGCGTAACAACAGACAACCGTCTTCTGCCCTCATTCAGTGCTAAGGAACCCTTTTGCTTTTAGACACCCTTTCTGTTGCGGATGTCAGTATCGTGCTGGCAATCGGCTTTATGGTTGGCCTTGCCAAGGCCGGTATTCACGGAACCACCCTGCTTTCAGTGCCATTGCTGGCGCTGCTGTTCGGCGGGAAAGGTTCGTCGGGCATTATGCTGCCCATGCTGATTGCCGCTGATATCTTCGCAGTCTATCACTACCATCGTCACGCAAACTGGCGCTTTCTGATGAAACTGTTCCCTCCTGCGATTGTCGGCGTACTGCTGGGTACCTGGCTGGGGGAATCCATCGACGATGCACTCTTCGTACAAATTATGGCGGTGATTATATTTCTAAGTGTGGGTCTGATGCTGTGGCTGGAAAAGCGCAAAACGGCGGTGCCAGATAATCACGCTTTTGCGGCCGTTACGGGTGTGATGGGCGGCTTTACCACCATGGTAGGTAATCTTGCTGGTTCGGTAATGGCGGTGTATCTGCTGAGTATGCGTCTGCCGAAGAATATGTTTATTGGCACCGCGGCATGGTTCTTTCTTGTAATTAACTTATTCAAAGTGCCGTTTCACGTTTTTGTATGGGAAACCATTACGTGGGAAACCCTGCAACTGGATTTAATCGCCCTGCCTCTCATTATCGCTGGTGTGTATACGGGGATTTGGCTAGTGAAGAAAATCAGCGAAGCCCATTACCGCTGGCTGGTGATTGTGATGACCCTGGTTGCCGCTGTTGCGCTGCTGCCCGGCACACTGTGATATCAGCGCGGGCGGCAAGCATTACATCGGTCGTTTTGCCATTAACAGATAAAGCCCGCCTGCCACCGCGACGCCAACAAACCAGGCATACGCATAGAGATTATCGAAGATAACAGGCACGCTCTCCACTACTCCAGCAGCATGCAGAAACCCGGGCAGATTCGGCAGAATACCGACTACCAGGGCGACTAACCCTGCCCGGTTCCAGCCGTTGTCAGCCCCGTATTCACCGTCATGTGTAAACAGTGCATCCGCATCGAGCTGACATTTTCGCAGAATAAAATAGTCTGCAATCAGAATGCCCGCGATAGGGCCAAGCAGCGCGGAATATCCCACCAGCCAGGTAAACAGATAGCCACCGGCGGTTTCCAGAAGTTTCCACGGGAAGATGGCAATGCCGATACCGGCAGTGATGTAACCACCCATCTTAAAGCTGATTTTTTGTGGGTTCAGGTTGGAGAAACCATAGGCGGGGGCAACAATATTTGCTGCCAGATTGGTGGTTAATGTTGCCAGCGCCAGTGCTGCCAATGCGATTACCACGCCCATGCCGCCCATTCTTCCGGCCAGCACTACCGGATCCCAGATAGCCTCACCGTAAATGGTGACTGTCGCAGATGTCACCGCTATACCGATGAACGCAAACAACGCCATAGGCAGCGGCAGGCCAATTGCCTGACCAATAATTTGATCCCGCTGACTGCGGGCAAAGCGGGTAAAATCGGGAATATTCAGCGCCATGGTCGCCCAGAACCCCACCATGGCGGTAAGACCGGGAATAAAGGTTGCCAGAAACTGTCCTTCTTTCACCCCGCCTTCAATAAACTGTGACGGTGCCGACAACATTTCACCAAAGCCGCCGGCTTTGAGATACGCCCAGATCAGCAGGGCCAGCCCCATAGCGATCAGAAACGGCGCTGCGTAGGTTTCCAGCCAGCGGATAGAATCGGTGCCGAATTTAATAAACACCAGATGCAGCGCCCAGAACAACAGAAAGCAGAAGGTCTGCGCGATATCGATACCCAGAAGCGGCAATGGATTAGTCACCAGCGCATCGCCGGTGACGGCGTTTAAGATAACGTAAATGGCGGAACCACCCACCCAGGTCTGAATGCCAAACCAGCCGCAGGCCACAAGTCCTCTCGCTACCGCAGGAATGCGGGCGCCACGGGTGCCGAAGGAAGAACGCAGTAATACTGGAAACGGCACACCGTACTTCGCCCCGGCGTGACCAATCAGCAGCATAGGCACCAGCACAATGGCGTTGCCCAGCAATACGGTGGTCACAGCCTGCCACCAGTTCATGCCCTCCGAAACCAGGCCGGCGGCCATCATATAGCTGGGTACGCATACCACCATGGCAACCCAGAGCGACGCATAATGCGCCCAGGTCCAGGTGCGCGCCTCAGATGCAGTGGGTGCTAAATCCGCGTTCCACAGGTCGGCATCGTGTGTAGGCAAACTGCGTTGTTTTTCCATTCCTTCAGGGCCCTAATGATGTTGATGAAATATCTAAGTGGCAGCTTACCGCATCTACGCGACTATCGTCAGGATGTCTCCTCTGACACATATCCCGAAAGGTGCGTGAGGATGAGATCATTCACGATATTGGGTACGGTAACAGTACATGCATGGCCGCCATAATCCAGCACCGATATAGCCGCACAGGACAGTCTGGCGGCGAGGATTTGTGAGCGTTTCCACGGTACCAGCAAATCATCACGGTTGGCGATAATAAACGTATCGGTTTCGATGCCGGACAGACGATCATCAATATTGAATGTGGTTAACGCCTCAATACGCGCTAGCAGGTTGGCCTCATCTGGAAAGTGTTCAAGCATGTGCGCCTCTTCAGCATGCAATGCTTCAGCGTGTTCCACAATCCAGTCTGGCGGATACAGGATCAGGGCCTGCATCTGCAGAAACGCTGCTTTGTCACCGGCTGCCAGTAACGCTTTGCGGATATTAAAACAGCGTGCTGAATGAATATTCGGGCAGCTCCAGGCGTTAATAGGGATGAGGCTTATCAGCATGGACGGACGTTTGAGCGCCAGTTCCAGCCCGACTAGTCCGCCTAGCGCGTGGCCAATAAGATGGCATTCGGTAACGTCCAGACTATCAAGCAACGCCAGTAATTCATCCGCCATATCTGCAATCGTGTAGCTTTCCGGCAGTGCCGCCGGACTGCGTCCTGTACCGAGGTGATCGTAAGTGATCACCCGGAAGTTCTTTGTCATCGCCTCAAGTTGCGGTTTCCAGAAGTTAGCCGATCCGCCCAGTCCTGAACTTAATACCAGCGTGGGCGCGTCTTCATTTCCGGCATCGCTGGCTCCGGCAGGCTCATGTATTTCATAGTACAACACCGGCTTATCCGACATGGGCGATACTGGCTATTTCCACTAACGCTTCCGGCTTCACCAGCCCCACTTGAATGCAGTAGCGGGCCGGTTTCTCCCCCGGAAAGTACTCAGCGTACACCTTATTGATCGCGCCGTAATTGGCCCAGTCGGTGAGCAGAATGGTGTTGAAGGTCACATCATCCATAGTGCCTCCGGCTTCCTCAATCACGCTTTTAATGGTTTCCAGTACGTGACGGGTTTGCGCTTCAGCATCCCCCACATGCACCACGTTGTTATCTTTATCGAACGGCAGTGTGCCAGAGACATATACGATGTTGTCGGCCATGGTGCCGGGTACAAATGGAGCGATAGGCACGCCGGTGCCTGCGGGAATAATTGCTTTCTTGCTCATGGGCATTTCCTTGTTATGAGGCCATCAGGGTACAGAATTCATCCACGCTGGAGACCCAGCCGAAAAAGGTTTCAATGTTAAACAATGCGGCATCGTGGGCACTGCGGGGCCCCGCCTGATAAGTCGCGTCTTCCAATATAATGCCGAAATACTCCAGAAAGAAGCCGTCACGCAAGGTCGATTCCACACACACATTGGTGGCGATACCAGTGAAGATAAGATTACGAATGCCACGGCTGCGCAGCATGCTGTCGAGGTTGGTGTTAAAAAAGCCGCTGTAGCGGGTTTTCGGGATCACCATGTCGCCGGGCTGCGGTTTAAGTTCATCGACTAAATCGTAATCCCAGGTACCTTTGGCCAGCATGGTGCCCATCAGTTCAGGCTGCTTACGCATAGTTTTAAGGGCGTTGGATTTGTACCAGTTCGGTGAGCCCGGCCCACCAGCCTCGTGATATTCAGGGTCCCAGCCATTTTGGAAAAACACCACTGGCATGCCGTTAGCACGGGCCACTTCTAGCACTTTGATGGTTTTAGCAATCACCGGGGCCGTGGTAGACACATCAAAACCCGCTTTATCCAGATAGCCGTTTTTGCTGGCATAGGCGTTCTGCAAATCCACCACAATGACTGCGGTTTCAGCGGGATTAAAAGCGATAGGCTCGGGTCTCGCGGGCAGTACTTTTTGCGAAGGCTGCCCTGCCCGCTCAGACTGAAAATAACCGGCCACTTCATAGTAAGACTGCTCTGCCATTATGCGGCTCCTGTCTTGTCGTAAAGATGCTGACGGGATTTCATCAGTGGCTGAATTTTGGTGCCGAAATCATCCATGCCTTTGAGGAAATCATCGAAGGTCAGCAGTACACCGCCACAGCCGGGAACGGTATCAATTTCATCCAGCATGGCAGCAACCGAGGCGTAGGAGCCCACCAGCGTCCCCATATTCAAATTTACCGCCGAAGTGGGGTTGGTCATGTCGCGGACGTTGGTATCTTTGCCGGAGGTTTTGTCTGCGGCGCCCTGCTCTGCCATCCAATCCAGCGCGGACTGATCTTTACCTTCTTTGTATAACTCCCACTTCGCCATGGCCTTTTCATCGGTTTCGTCGGCAATCACCATGATCAGTACTGCGGAATCGACCTTTCTCTCAGCTTTCGCAGCAGCTTCAATTAAACGTTCAGAGGTCGGTGAAAATGCAGTCGGTGTATTCACCCCTTTTCCAAAACAAAAATTGTAGTCAGCATGTTTTGCCGAAAACGCCATACCAGACGCACTTTGTCCAGCACAGATAATAGGGATTTTGCGGGACGGTTTAGGCAGCATACGGCAGTCATCCATTTGGAAATGCTCGCCTTTGAAATCACTCTTGCCAGTCTCCCACAGCTCTTTCACCACGGTGATATATTCTTCGAGATATTCGTAGCGGTTACCAAAGAACTGATCGCCGGGCCACATGCCCATCTGAGAATATTCAGGACGCTGCCAGCCGGTGACCAGATTCACGCCAAAGCGGCCGTTGGAAATGGAGTCGATAGTCGTGGCCATGCGCGCCATGATCGCCGGTGGCATCACCAGGGTCGCCGCGGTGGCATACAGCTGAATTTTGCTGGTCACGGCAGCAAGGCCGGCCATCAGGGTGAACGATTCGAGATTGTAGTCCCAGAACTCGGTATCACCGCCGAAGCCACGAAGCTTAATCATCGACAGGGCGAAATCCAGATCGTACTCTTCAGCCTTCATCACGATTTCTTTGTTTAAATCAAATGTCGGCTTGTACTGAGGAGAAGTTTTTGAAATCAGCCAGCCATTGTTCCCGATTGGAATAAAAACGCCTATATCCATTTTCGCTCTCACTTGTTGTTTCGTGACCACCGATATAGCAGCCATCCCTGACGATTTTTCTGATAGTTTTCATCATCGTTCACAAAACAAGCGAGCATTAATCGCGCCATGAATTTAAAGCCATCAAATTCATAAAGTTAGATTAAAATAAACACAAAAATCAGACCATTTGGTCCATTTTAGTTCAGTGTTATTGGCTGCTTTGCAGTCTCATGGTGCAAAGTTTGATCGGATTCAGGTTATTCTATAGAGGTTGTAAAAAAGGAAAAAGGCACCTCTAAAAGGATTGACTATGCGACTACATTCCCTAGACGCCATACGCGGCATTGCCATTCTTGGTATTCTCATCATGAACATTCCGTATCATGTGAATATGCTAGTGGGCTATGCGCATTTTGCGCCGCCCTTGTTAGCCGACCAAATAGTGAGTTTTCTGCAACTCATCTTTGCCGACGGCCGGTTTCGTACTTTGTTCAGTATTTTGTTTGGCGCGGGATTAGCCATTCAATACGGGCGCTGTGAGAAAAATAAGTACGACCCATCGCTTTTTATTAAAACCCGACTTAACTGGTTGCTCCTATTCGGCGCATTGCACGCGCTGTTTATTTTCGGGGGTGACATTCTGATGTACTACGCGATTTGCGGCATGGTCGCGAGAAAGTATCTGATGAATGACAATGCAGCATTAATGATGAAGGCACGTAACTTTCTGATTATTGGAGGCGCCGTCATCCTGGTTATGTTCGTCGCCATGCTTGTTTTTTCCTCGCCGGACGATTTGATGATACGCGGTTCAAACAACTATCAAGAGCAGTTGTCCGTGTGGCGTGGCGGATACATCATTCAGATGTTGGCGCAAGGCGGTGTGGCGCTGGCGTTTCTGGTATTCGCTTGCATTGTGATGATATGGCAGACACTTGGCCTGATGTTGCTGGGCGTGTACCTGTTCCGAAGCGGATTTTTCGTCAATGGTTTCAGCCCGCAGTTATTCAGAAAAATCCTTATCGCCGGTATCGCAAGTACACTGCTCGCCATGCAACCGCTGATATTACAGTCGATATATATGGAAGAATTCGCGGTGATGTTGTCATCGATTTCCGCGATATTTGTGGCATTGGTGTACGCGCACCTACTAGTAAAATGCCAGCAAAAGGAAAACTGGCTGTACAGTACGTTACGCAATTGTGGTCGTATGGCGTTCTCTTTATATTTGTTGCAGTCCATCTGCATGGCGATACTGTTCCGGGCGATAATGCCCCACGTTAACCCTGGGTTTGAAGAAACCATGACGCGAACCGATTTGCTTTTCATCGTTGTGGTATTTACTGCTATTCAAATGCTGCTAGCAAACGTGGTTATAAATACGTTCGGTCAGGGACCGTTTGAGAAACTATGGCGATATTGCTATCTGCGCAGCTTCAATAAAAAGTCAGAGAAAGCGGCACTGAAGGCAAGTGAAGAGCCACCGAAAGCCTGAACGATATTACTCCTTTAACAAAGCGCCCACCGACTCTCGCAGCACTGCCAGGCTGCGGGCTTCAAACCATGGATTACGTACCAGCCAGCGGTTATTCCGCCCTGACGGATGAGGCAATACATAGCGGTTACCTGGAGATTGTGTTGTCGCTTCTACGGCTTGGGTCAGGGTTTTAAATTGTGGCAAGTAATACTGCTGGGAATAGCGGCCAATGTGGATAGTCAGGGCTGGGTTTAACTGTTTAATCACGCTAGCATGCCAGGTTTCGGCACAAATTTTTGGCGGCGGCGCATCCGCACCATTTTTGTAACCTGGGAAGCAGAATGCCATGGGCATATGGGCGAACAGGCCGGAATAAAACTCTTCTCTGTCTACGCCCAACCAGCTACGCAGTTTGTCGCCGGAGGCATCGTTCCAGGGTTTATTACTTTCGTGCGCCTTGATACCCGGTGCCTGTCCGATGATCAGAATGCGGGCATGTTCGCTGAACTGAAACACCGGATTCGGAACATGGCTGAAATCGCCAGCGCAGAGAGTACACCGGCGAATTTCAGCGGTTAACTTCTGACTTTCAGTTATTGTTGTCATGTTACCCTCCGGGTTGGCTCACCGCAGTTTATCTGAGAAATAATCCATTAACGCTACTACTCTGCGGGAAGGTGAGCGGCTGCCGGGATACACGGCATACAAATTGACGGCCTCAGAGGTATACGCATCCAGTGCACTTACCAGTCTGCCTGCCTTAATATCTTCAGCTACATCGATGGCGGATTTGAGCACCACGCCAGCACCACTTATCGCCCAGTTCCGCAGTGCCCCGCCGTCGTTTGTGGTACGGTTACCGGATACTTTTACCGAGAACCGTTTTTTCCCCTGACTAAAATACCACTCGCTTTGCGGTTTGCCGGGCCGGGATAATACCAGACAATTATGGGTACTGAGATTATCCGGATGTTCTGGCATTCCATGCTCTTCCCAGTATCGCGGAGAGGCGCAGATCAGTCTTCGCTGATTAACGAGAAGCCGGGCTTTGTGTCGCGAATCTTCCAGAGGACCGGTGCGAACAGCAAAATCAAATCCCTCATCCACTAAATCCACCACGCCATCAGTCAGGTTCATATCTATGCTGACTTCAGGATGCCGTTGCAGAAACCGATCAATGAGCGATGGCAACCGGGTACGGCCAAAATCGTTTGTGGTGGTAAAGCGTATACTACCGCGCAGCGGTCCGTTGTCTGTCATAGCATCAATGGCGTCGTCCAACTCTCTGATAATTCGCCGGCAGTCCTCAACGAAGCGTTCTCCTTCCGGCGTAAATCGCATTGTCCGCGTTGTCCGTACAACCAGCGAGGTTGCCACCTCATGCTCAAGCTGTTGCAACGCCTGTGTTACTGCAGAAGGGGCGATATTTCGTTGCCGAGCCACTGCTGCCAGAGAACCCGCATCATGGATTTCCACGAATATTTTCAGTAATGCCAGTCTATCCATTATTCACTCATTTTGAATAAAGCGTTCTTGTATGACTTATTTATTCTTATTTTTTCAGATTTTAGACTATCCGGCATCACACAATCGAAGGAGATTATGATGGCGACTGAAATAACACGAGGCGGCGACGGTAACGGTGCACTGATTGGCGCAACACTTTTTATTGTTGGAGGTGGATCTGGTATGGGCAAAGCGATTGCTGCAATGGCCATTGCCCGAGGTGCCCGAGTGGTACTGGCTGGTCGCAGTAAGGAAAAGCTCGACGCCGCAGCGAAAGACCTTGGCGATAACGTTATTGGTACCTATTCACTGGACGTATCAGACGGGGCGCAGGTTAACGACGCACTGGCAGCAGAAGGCCCTTACGACCATATTATCTCTACCGCGGCCAACCTGGCATTCAAACCGTTCCTTGAACTGACAGACGAAGATATAGATAACATGCTTGGCAGTAAATTATATGGACCGGTAAATCTGGCCAGGGCGGCAGATAAACACCTGAAACCTACAGGTTCAGTATTGTTCTTTTCAGGTCTTGCCGCCTATCGTCAAGGCGAAGGCTCTTCGTTGGTCGGTACGGTAAACATGGCATTGGAAAGTTTGGTGGCTAACCTTGCCATCGAAATGAAGCCAAAACGCTTTAATGTCATTTCCCCCGGCATAGTCGACAGTGAAACCTGGGCATCGATGAATCAGCGTGAAAAAGCCGGTTTCTTTGATGATATTTCTGAAAAACTCCCGGTAGGACGGGTTGGCAAGCCGGATGATCTCGCTCATGCTGCGCTGACTGTGCTGGAAAACGGATTTATTGATGGCACCGTAATCAATGTGGATGGCGGCGGTCGGGTAGTCTGATCTCCCCCGCTTCATTACGACAGATTTCATTTTTGCTCCTCATCAACTAACAGGAGACTTTATGACTCACATGCTCATCGCCGGCGGTTCTGGTGTTACCGGACGCGGCGCTATTAACGCCCTGAAAAAGTCAGGGTGGCGTTTCTCCACAATTAGTCGCTCATCTTCAGGGGTGGAAGATGAGCCACATTTATCAGCTGATTTACTCGACCCGGATGCACTGGAAGCAGTGAGCGGCTCTCTTAAGCAGGTTACCCATATTTTTTATGCGGCCCTGAAGCCTTCTGATGATCCAAAAACAGAAGCCCGCGAAAACGGCGATATGTTTCGCAATCTGATTAACGCTGTTATTGCTTCCGGTGCCGATCTCAAGCAGGTGATATTTTTACAGGGTGGGAAGGTTTATGGCGCCCATCTCGGGGTTTATAAAACACCGGCCCGGGAAGATGACAGCCGGCATTTTCCGCCAAACCTGTATTTTGAACATGAGGACTTTGCCCGCACACTAACAGCCAAAGGCATTACCTGGACCGCTCTGCGGCCTGACATCGTGATTGGACATTCACTGGGGTCTGCCATGAACATGGGTAACCTGATTGGTGTGTACGGCACACTTTGCAAGCATCTTGGCGTTGCCATGCAGTTTCCGGGAACCAGTACGGCTTTCGATGTACTGGTAAATACCTGTAGTGCAGAAGTGCTGGGTGATGCTGTGGTGTGGGCAGCACTGAATAATCATCAGGGCGCATTTAATGTAACCAACGGCGATCAGTTCCGCTGGAAGCATGTCTGGCCAAAACTGGCCTACTGGTTTGGCGTGGACGTGGGCGAACCTCAGCCTATCAGTTTGCAGCAGAGGTTGAACGAAGCTTCAGCAGATTTATGGCAGGATATTGCGACAAAATATGAACTGGAAATAGATGACATTTCCACGCTGGCGCAGGGTGCATTCGGTGATTTCATCTTTAACGTAGAAACTGATGCCGTGTTTGATGTCACAAAAGCCCGTCAGCATGGCTTTACTAAAATGCAAAAGCGTTCTGACGATGACCTTATCGCTCATCTGGAGGCCATGGTAGAGCAGAAATTAATCCCAGCTCCTCATTCAGTCGGGTAAATCTGTCACGCTTAATATGCCATTCTGCGCTGTCGCGCGAATGGCATACCTCCCCGATGACTGGCATCGGGCCAGCGTAGTCAGCTTGATGTGATGTCAGACGTTAAGGTTATTTCATCCAGTTTTTCCTCAATAAACGTCACCGCATCCACCACCGTCGCAACAGAACGATAGAAGAAATCCAGCGGGATATTTTCATAGGTATCGCTGGGTTTGTGATAGTGCGGATGATCTTCCACACCGAAATACAGAAACGGGATGCCCTGCTTAAAGAAAGAACCGTGATCCGACTGCATCGTCCAGTCCTGATGACCATCTTCCGGCTTATCATGGCCCATCAGCAGATGAATGCTGGCCCGGGCTGCAAGTTCTTCAATCAGTGGTGTCAGTGCCGGATTATGATACGTGCCGGAAACATACAGCTCGTCTTTGGTGTTCTGCGCCAGCATGTCGAAGTTAATCGCCAGAGCCGGATTGTCGATGCCGTGCTTATCAAGCGACGCGGCAATATGGCGGCTGCCCTGTAATCCCATTTCCTCAGCATCCGGGAAAATGATCCACACATCATGCTCAGGCGGAGTCGCGGCGAAGGTTTCCATTACCGCCAGTGCCGCCACCACGCCGGACGCATTGTCATCGGCACCGTTATAAATCTCGCCCTTGTTGATACCAACGTGGTCGTAGTGCGCCGTCACAATCAGACTCTTGTCAGAATCGCCGGTGCCTTCGAGATGCACCAGAATATTAATGCCCTGAATCACTTTTCCTTCCCCCTCTTTTCGAGGTTGAACGTCAAATGGCAGCACTTCCACATCCACATTGCCTTTAAAGGCTGTCGCATGAATCCTATCCAAAATGTACTCACGGGCTTTTTCAGATCCTTCAGAGCCGGTTCTACGTCCTTCCATATCGTCGGCAGAAAGGGTTTTGAGGCCAGAGGACAGCACTGACGGCTCAACAGGGCTGGTTTCACAAGAGGCAGACTGACTGAACAGAAAGGCTGATGTCAGCAAAAGAGCAACGGGAGAAAACTTCATGGTAGTTCCTTTAAAAATGCATGGCAGGAGCATAACGGAACTACCACAAATAGGCGAGGCCATAATTTGCGAATGGCATTACGGCCTACCTTCATCACTCACAATGTGCCACGCATAGAAGGTGGCGGCACTGCCAGTTGGCCGGATTCAGTGAGCGTAAATGACGCCCGTTTAGACGCGTCTGAGTTACCACCCACATACACATCAAACTGGCCTTTCTCGAAACCGTAACTCATGTCAGCACGATGATACGCCAGGTCTTCAGCGGTCAGCTCAAAGGTTACCTCACGGCTCTCGCCGGCTTTCAATTTCACTTTCTGAAAGCCTTTCAATTCACGAACCGGACGGGTTACCGAGCCCAGCTTGTCATGAACGTACAGCTGCACCACTTCCTCGCCGTCCCGTTTTCCTGAATTAGTCAGGTTGACAGAGACTGTCACCGAGCTACCGGCATCCAGCGTCTCGCTGGAAACGCTGACTTCCCCGTAATTGAAGGAGGTGTAGCTGAGACCGAAACCAAACGGATAAAGCGGCGTGTTCGCTTCATCGAGATACCGGGAGCGGTATTTCTGCTCTGCGCCATCCACATCATACGGGCGGCCGGTATTTTTCATATTATAAAAAATCGGGATCTGGCCTTCAGAACGGGGAAAAGTAATCGGTAATTTTCCTGACGGGTTGTAATCGCCCACCAGCACGTCAGCGATAGCGTGTCCGCCCATCGTTCCCGGATACCAGGCTTCAACAATGGCATCCATGTTTTCCTGTTCCCAGTTAATGGTTAACGGACGGCCATTCATCATCACCAGCACCATGGGTTTGCCAAGCTGCTTTAACTGCTTCATCAGCGCCAGCTGGGTACCGGGCATATCCAGCGAAACACGGCTGGCGGCTTCGCCGGTCATGTCCCATTTCTCGCCCATGGCCAGCACAATCACATCGGCCTGCCGTGCAACCAGCATCGCTTCATCAAACCCGGAATTATCCTTCGAACCGATATCGTAGCTGGCCCCCCTGGCAGTAAGCAGGTCGGCATTTTTGCCCAGCTTTTCCCGTAATCCTTCAAGTAGCGTCACCGGCTTATCATAGCGGTCTCCAGCGGCGGCCCATGAGCCAATCATGTCCTCCTTGCTGTCGGCAAGCGGGCCAATCAGGGCAATGCGCTGGCCTTTTTTCTTCAGTGGCAGAATGTCGTTATGATTCTTCAGCAGTACCATCGATTTACGCGCCACATCCCGGGCATCATCCAGATACTCCTGTTTGCCGATAACCGACTTCTCCCGTTCGTTGTCTGAATAACGATAAGGGTCGTCGAACAATCCAAGCCGGTATTTCATTTCCAGAATACGCTTCACCGCGTCATCAATTTCAGCTTCGGTAACGGTGCCCTTTTCCAGCGCCTGTTGCAGGGTTTTCACGTATGCCTCGCCCTGCATGTCCATGTCGACGCCTGCTTTAAGTGCGATTTCCGCCGCGTGTTCAAGATCCGCCGCGTAGCCATGAGGAATCATTTCGTTGATGGACGTGTAATCGGTCACGACAAAACCTTCAAAGCCCCAGCGACCTTTCAGTACATCCTGCAACAGATAGTTATTACCCGTCGCCGGAATGCCGTTCAGTTCATTAAACGAGGTCATAAAAGTAGCAACGCCCATCTCATTCAGCGCTTTGAACGGCGGCAAATAGGTATCCCACAGTTCCCGTTCCGACATATTGGTGGTGCTGTAATCTCGTCCTGCCTGGGCCTGACCGTAAGCGGCGTAATGTTTCGCACAGGCAAGTACCGTATCAGTATCCATTAAACTATCCCCCTGAAAACCGGCAACCCGGGCTTTGGCGATTTCAGTGGCAAGAAACACATCTTCACCGGCGCCCTCGGAAACCCGCCCCCAACGCGGATCCCGGGCGATATCTACCATGGGCGCGAAGGTCCAATGAATGCCGTCAGCTGCGGCTTCAGCAGCAGCCACCTCAGAACCTCTTTTAATGGCTGCGAGATCCCAGGATGCCGCTTCACCCAGCGAAATGGGAAAAATGGTACGGTGGCCATGGATCACGTCATAACCAAACAGCAGCGGAATGCCGAGCCGGGTTTCCTCTACAGCCACTTTCTGGAGCTTACGGGTATAGTCAGCGGTGAACGCATTGAAAATACCGCCCACGTTTCCTGCTTCAATCTGCTCCAGATAATCATCTGACATGGACGGACCGGTAACATCCCAACCACTGGTCAGCAGGTTCATCTGACCGATTTTTTCTTCCAGCGTCATATTTGCCATCAGCTCACCGACGGTTTTGTCCATCGCCCGTTTATCGTCGTGCCAGACGGTTTCAGATACTTGAGCATGGTTAGCAGATTGGGCTTGAACATTTGGCACCAGTTGGCTGCTTGTTGTCAGCGCCAGTGCTGCACCAAGGGCGATGGCCAGAGTGGTTTTGGAAAAATTCATGAAGAAGGCTCCTGATTACTTTTGGCATTGAGGCGAACACGCACATTGCGATCAACAGAGAAGCCCAGTTTTTTAAGGCCACGCTGAACGTCTTTGTCTTTCATAAAGGTGTTCCACAACAATGCGGTACGGTAGTTTTCGATCATGCCCACGATGGGTCCCTGATCGATGGCAAGATAAGTATTTCGCACCTGAGTTTCCGGATCGCCTGAGATGCTCAGGTTTATGCCGTCGAAAAAGCCCATTCGGCCAAACAAATGCTTACCGTGGTTGCGATAAAGGTTTTTCAGCACCTTCATCGATTCTTCCGGGGTATATGGCATCGACGACAACGCTGCCGTTGGCGCAATAGTACCGTGATCCCGCTCCGCGCCGGGCGCATGGGCGGTGTAGCCAACGGGTACCATATCTCCAGCAGTCAAACCCCAGAAGTCCTCGCCGTAACCTTCCCAACCAAATGGATTGTCGATGCTGTAAGCCCGGTTAATCAGCGTGTGGCGACGGTTTTGTTCCCAGTAATTGGCGTAACGATCTCGCAGGCCTCTTGGATCCAGCCCCATGAAACTGTAGTGGGCAAAGAACAGCGGACCGCCCATGTTAACTTTATTACCCAATGGTAATGTGATGCCGTAGTACTCAGAGTAGTTGCGGAATGTCTCATTTTCCCAGCTTGCCCAACCGTCATGGTAGGGCTTTGCAGAAATTGGATTGGTGGGCGATGACGCTGCCAGCACGTAAACGATCAGCGCCTCGTTGTACCCTTTGATCGGATGATTCATTTTCCAGCCGTAATTTTTCGACCAGTGCCAGTACAGAATATCTCGGCCTTGGGTGTACCACTGCCAATCCATGTCTTCCCACAGTACCGTAATGCGCTGGCGCAGGCGCTTTTCTTCTTTGTCATCGCTATCGAAATACTGGCGTGCAGTGAGCAGCCCCTGCATCATAAACGCAGACTCCACAATATCGCCGCCGTCATCGAACTTACTAAAGTTAAAGGCGTTCAGATCGTCAGCGGTATACCAATGCGCCCACATACCTTTAAAACGTTCAAATTGTTCCAGATGGTCAGTCATTTTATTCAACCGGGCGACAGCCGCTTCCCGGGTTATCCAGCCACGCTCTGCAGCGGTGATGATGGCGGCAATACCAAAGCCAGTACCGCCAGTTGTTACAATATCACCGTCTTCATCCATAAACGGAATGCGTTCTCTGGCCATGCCGCTGGAGGGTTCAGCATATTCCCAGAAATAGCGGAAGGTGTATTTCTGCACCATGTTCAGCAGTTCGTCATCGGTGAAATCCCGGGTGCTTGCAGTGCCACTGGCAATTTCAGTGGCTTTATCGTCTTCCACTGCCATCAGGCGGTATTTCAGATGCAGGTTCGCTCCCATATCACGCACAAAATCCAGCGCAAAACTGCTGTTGGTTTCCTTGCGAGTCTGCCATTTCTGACCACCGTCGGATGACACATCAATCCGGTAATGGGTGCCTTCCTCATAGAGAGCATCCCAGTTCAGCTCCACATGGCTGTCGTACCCTTCCAGTGTCCAGTCAGCCGCCATCGCCGGAGGGTGCATTGCCAGAATTGCTGCGGCGGAAATACCGCGAAGAAAATGTGATAAACGCATTGTCGGGTCTCTGATTTAAGTCGTTGTATTTAAGTTGTGTCGTCAGGTAAAAGTACGGGGCAGAAAGCCTTCCCCGCAAATCGTCCTCTTCAGAGGAGCTTATTGATAAGGTTTAGAAGCGCCAGCCGGCAGAGAGTTTCAACTGACGCATACCGCCATTGGAAGCCGAGTTGTAGTTTGGCTGACCGAAGGTTTCCAAGTCCGGATTTAAATAGAAGTTACCGTAGTTGTCTTCGTTGAACAGGTTCTGCACGTCGAATCGAATCCATGCAACAGAGTTCGCAATAAGATAGTCGGTAGGAAAATCTTTGCTCAAAGCCAGATCAAACCGGGAATAACCACTCTTCGACGGTTCAGCCCGCTCGAAGGTACACTGGTTGTTATCGTCGCACAGGGTGTATTGGAAGATACGCTCTGACGACCAGGTGTACTTGGCGGTGAGCGCAATGTTCCACGGCAGGTCGTAGGAACCGGTGATCACCACACGATGGTCCGGCACGCCTACGGATTTATTCCAGCCGTAGTCGCCTACACTTTCATAATCAAAGGCATACACTTCGCTGTAAACCCGGTTCTCTTCTGCATCGGTAAAGGTGTAGGCAAGGTTCACGCCCCACCCATCTTTATGAGAGCGGTTCAGTTTGAAGTAAAGGTTGTTGGCGCGGGTTTCGCCATCGTTAGTGGCGATGATCAAACTCCCCCACTCTGGAATACCGTAACCCCAAGGCGCTCCCCAATTAGTGCCTTCCTGGAAGAATTCACCATTTGGCAAACGGTTCCCCAGCAGCCAGTTGAAGCCATTTTTACTCACTACCCGGGCCAGACTCACTTCGGTATTCCAGTCACCAAACACGCTGCGCACACCGAAGCTCATCTGATCGGAATACGGCATCTTAAGATCGTTCGGCAGCATATAGCGGGTTCCGCGGACTTCGGTGCTGGCAATCAGCGAGTCGAGGCCGCTTTGCGTCAGATACGAGGCATCCCACGGTACACAGTTTGTGGCAGAGGCATCACAAGGGTTGGCGGTATCGCCCTGGAAGAAGTATTCCGCGGTGGTGAATGAACCGGTGCTCATTTCCAGTTGCATGAAGTCAAACTGGTTACGGTCGTAGGAGCGGCCATAACCACCAAACAACATGTGATTCCTGTCTTCATCCATCACGTAGCTGAAGCCCAGGCGAGGCTGCCAGGCACCGGTGAAGTACTCCCGCTCGGCGCCGGTGCTGATGTAGTCGTCGATGTTGTAATTCGCGTTCTGGATATTCTCCCAGCCACGCAGCGCTTCAACTAAATCATCGGGGGTCTGATAATTTTTGTAGCTCGGCGTTTCTTCGTAATCCCAGCGAATACCGATGTTCAGTGTCAGGCGATCGGTGACTTCCCAGTCATCCTGAATATACAACCCCAACTGGCGGTTCTTCGCTTCAACGGCACCGCCCACGGAACCGCTCGCGGGGATACCCCACTGCACACGATAAGGCTGAACCACACCAAATTCGCCCTGGCCATTGAATTCAACGTTGTAGTAATACTGCGGATTTATTGGCTGCTGCTGGATGGTACGAAGCTCAATGTCTTTGTATTTGATGCCGGCTTTGATTACATGGTATCCGTTCCATTCCAGATCCAGCCAGGTGAAATCGTTCTGGATCCCCCAGCCTTTCTGTCCTTTCTCCTGATAGTCCTGGCCACCGCCAACATTAATAATTGATTGATTTTCTGCGGTTTCCAGTCGCATACCGATCTCATCAGTAAAGGCACGTGGATTCCATGCAGCGTCTTCATAAGTCACACGAAATTCATTCTGCCATGCGTCAGCGGTATAGGTATATTTCACGTGATAACGATGATCTTTAACCTCCCGATCCACGCCATATTCGTAAGCATTGGCGCCACCGAAACCAGAAACATCACTTTCGTCACGCAGTTTCACCGACGCTTCCAGGGTCTGGTCGGCGTTAATCATCCAGTCAATCTTGCCAAAAAACAGATCTTCTTCGAAATCAGACGCGAAACGACCAATACTGGATGCGTATTCAGAAGGTAAGGTGACAAAGTCGATGCCGGAACCACCAATCACATCTTGTGGCTGTGCGATGGTTTTCTTCTCATAGGAAGCGAGGAAATGCAGTTGATCTTTGATGATCGGGCCAGCGAACGTTGCACCGGCGTGGCGGATTAATGAACGGGTTTTGCCTTCGGTTTCATTAGGTTCTGCCTCGCGGAACCCTTCATCGGTATAGTCGACAAAGAAGTCCCCTTCAAATTCATTGGTACCAGAACGGGTAACAGCGGTAATTGCGGTACTCCCCACCTGATCGTACTCGGCTTTATAGTTTTGGGTAATCACTTTGTATTCGCCAATGGCGCTCTGCGGAAACGGGTTACCACGGCTGGAATCCTGACCGGTGACACCGCCCTGAAGTACATAATCTTTTTGGCTCACACCATCGAGAAATACATTCACACTTCGCTGATGCTGAGCACCACCGCGTAAGCTCACGCTGCCGTCAGCGCCAGTATTCACCTGAACGCCTGGTGCGAGGTCAGCGAAAGCGAGAAAGTTACGGTTGTTTTGTGGCAAACGCATCATCATTTCGGGCGTAATGTTGGTACCGATTTCGCCACCTGAGAACGCCTCAATACGGGTACCAGATACGGTGATCACTTCTATATCGTCTTCGCTGGCTGCCACATCGAAATTCAATCGCGCAGACTGGCCAACTCTTAATGTGATTTCTTCCACATCACCGTCAACTATGACCTGATAGGTGCCGGGACGCAGGCCGACAAACACATAAGAACCATCTTCGCGCGTGGTGGTTTCGTTCACATAACCCCGCTCGGTATCACGGGCCATGACTTTCTTACCCGCAGCGTTGTCAACGGTGCTAACGACCTTACCCCGCAGTGTTGCTCCTTCAATTTGTGCCAGTGTAGGAAAACTGGCTACGCCGGCAGATGCTACGGCAACGGCAAGCGCACTGCGTTTAATCCATTGTGGTGTGATATTCATTCGTGTCTCTCCATAAAAGTGGCCCAGTGCGCTCCTGCGATACTCCACACGCGACCTGCCGCCAAAAAATCAGGCAAATAGGCTGCAACGCCCTTCTTCATTTCTTGGAAACCGATTTCATTAACCAGACAATAAAAAGCTGGAATCAGGATCGGTTACGCCCTGCTCCAGCGATCTGATTTCGAATTTACATTAGCCTAAAGTCTAAAGTCAAATACAAAAAATTAACATTAACTCTCAAGAAAATAACAACACTCAAATATAAGAGCATGAATTCATTGAAATTAAGCTAAAACGCATTGTTAAAATATTGATACGCAGCCAGAGTCCAATAAGATTATTTTTTAACATTAAATCTCAAATGATTAATTTGTGAGTGGTGTATCTCCACCTTCTCCCCATAGGTATAAACTTTGAAAAAGAAACAAAAAACGGCATATAAAACAGTTGCAAAGTTCAATACATAGACAATTAAAACGCCAAAATGGAAACCGATTTCCAAACAAAATTGCTTTACTTTGCAATCGATGCCAGACTTAACCACCCGCATTCGGGCTCCTAATAGGAATATCGACCTGAGCGATGGCAGTTATTTGCATAAAAATAAACGTATTTCCGGGGCATCCAGAGAATGGACTATAAAAAAACAACAACGGCAAATACCAATAAAGAAATGGCCATGAGCGACATCGCCACAAAGGCTGGCGTATGCAAGGCAACCGTTTCAAGGGCGTTAAATACGCCAGATCGAGTAAGTGCCAAAACCCGTGAAAAGGTGCTTAAAGTGGTTGCTGAAATGGGCTATACGCCAAACAAGCTGGCTGCCGGTCTGCGTCAGGGTAAATCCCGCAATATCGCTATCATGTTGCCAGATATTACCAACCCTTACTTTTCCCCAGTGATCAGAAGTATCGAGAATGTGGCACACAAGCGGGGCTATTCGGTGGTGCTTAACGATACCCAGGACGACCCTGCCCTGGAGCGTACCTTTGCCAGTATGGTAAAAACCCGTCAAGTCGACGGTATCATCACGAACTCAAGCCGTATCCCGTTTGATATCGATCCTTCCAAACCCGCTGCTGAGCAACTGCCACCGCTGGTCAATGCCTCAGAATTCACCGAGCTTGCCGGAATACCCAAAGTGGGCGTGGACAATTACCTGATTGGAGTGGAGGCCACTGAGCATTTGCTTGCCCTCGGTCACACCCGCATTGGCATTATTGCCGGGCCGGACACTATCAACAGTAGTCTGTTACGGGAACAGGGATTTCGGGATACGATGGCAAAGGCCGGCGCTAAGGTTGAGGAAAAGCTGATTTTTCACGGTGATTTTTCCAGCCAGTCTGGTGTTGAAGGCGCTCAGAAACTGATGCAGCAACGCCACCGTCCAACCGCGCTATTCTGTTTTGGTGATCTCGCCGCCATCGGCGCGCTCCACGCATTAAGAGAGCTGGAATACCGTATCCCTGACGATGTCTCTGTGATAAGTGTAGACGGTATTGCGCTGGGTGAATATTGTGCCCCACCACTCACTACCATTGCTCAGCCTATGGAACAAATAGGCAAAACCATCGCCACTATTCTACTGGATTTGATTGATGGCAAACCGCCGCAGCAAGAAGTGAATATTCTGCCCCATCAGTTGGTAGTGCGTAAAAGTACCGGGCCCGTGCCGGAGTAGTTATTAATAAACACGTACTTTTGTTACTCGACCTAATTTACTTCTCAGTATACTCCTGCTCTCGCTTCAGCACCATCAACCCCACAACCAAAGATGCCATCGCCGCCACGGTGCTGAAATAAAACGCCACATTGGAAGAATATGCCCAAAGGTAACCGCCTAGTGCCACGCCGCTTGCTTGCCCCGCGCCGATACAAACAGCGCTATATAACGCCTGCGCTTTGCCCTGGTCTCGACTTGATGCCACCTGCTTAAAAAGCAGGACCGCAATGGTGTGTACCGCACTGAAACTGACACCGTGCAAAAGCTGTAAAAGGGTAAATTCCACCACACTACCAGTTTGCGTTGACATACCTAGCCAACGCAGCGTGGTGAGCGCCAGACTGAGAAGCAACAGCGTACGCAGCGAAAAATGACGCATCAACCAGGGCATCAGTGCAAACACAGCAATTTCCGATACTACGCCTACGGTCCACAGGTTACCGGTGACGGCGGCACCAATCCCCTGCTCTTTCAGCAATAAACTGTAAAACCCGTAGTAGCTGCCGTGACTGAAGTTTACCAGGAAGAATATCAGCAGCAGGCTCCACAGGGCCGGCTGTTTCCAGATACTCCCGCCCGTATTTTCGGTCACGGATGAATCGGGTTTCACTGATTGCCCGTGATTTGCCAGCGTAACCAGCCAAAGAACGCTTAGCAGACCAAGCACGATATACGGCAAGCAATCCACGCCATACTGCTCAACGATTTGACCCACAGCCCAGACAGCAGTGAGGAAGCCGCCTGAGCCCCAGAGCCGGATCAGTCCGTATCCTTGCGGTTTGTCCGAGAGATGATTCAGCGTAATCAACTCAAACTGGGCATTCAGCCCTTGCCAGCAAAACGCGCTGACACAAAGCAACGCCACTAGAGCCCAGTAATTGTGAAAGCAGAGAAACGCCATTGCAAAGCTTATCACAGCAAAGAGGTTGCCTATCTGAATAACCCGAATCCTTGAGGACGCCCGATCGCAGATTTCGCCCCACACATAAGGAGCGGCGATGGTGGTAACCATTTGCAGCGAAGTAAGCTGGCCGATTTGCCATGCCGAATAGTCCAGCGACTGCATGAACAACATCCAGTAAGGCAGCATAATGCCAAGCACGGCACAATTGAAAAAGTAAAATGCAGATAACCGCCAGTAAGGATTACTGGGCGTTACTTTAGTCGCTATCGACAAACAGGATCCCTGCCATTGTCGTTAAAATAAATCAGGCTTACTGCTGCCTGACCACCACTTCCTGCATCACCAACTTACCCACGATGCGCTTCACCACGGGTGAAACCATCATGATAATCGGAAATGCAATGGCAAATGTCATCGGCCAGGACGTCAGCCAGCGACTGATGAGGTCGTCAGCAAAACCAATGTTAATCGTTGTAACTACCAGCGACATGATACCTGACATAAAAAATGCCATGAATAAAGCGAAAACAACGGGGGCGAAACGGGGGTGGATCATGATATCGGCCTCTTTATCTGCCTTTATGCTATTCAGAAAAGTTGAATACTGAATGAGTAAGTCTACACGACACCAGCCTGCATTCGCCAGTTTTAAAGAGCCTTTACAGCCCGTCTGAGTAATTTTCACATCCATTTCAACCTGCTAATATGACCTTTAAATATTGGTTAAGCATCCATGTATAAAAAACAACCGCTGCAAGGTTGGTGCAAGGTTTATTCGCTATAAAAAAGGTGTTCGAGCTTAGTAATAAAAATGACATATAAGCTAGCCGCCAAACTCGAATGGGCAATTTACTCAATTCGGAGAAATAATAAGTGAATAACAATAAATTTCCGCTGTCGCTGATTGCGATTGCGGTACTGGGAATACACACATCCACCCTTGCGGCAAATATCCAGGAATCAGAGGTCGCTATCGACGCTGTGCAAGATACAGAAGTTCAGACGCAGGACACGTCTGTTCAGGCTGATTCTCCGGTTATTGAAGACCGGATTCTGGTAACCGGCTCTCGTTTGCAACGTGGAAACGTGGTAAACAAACCTTCAATCATTACTGCCGACGAAATCAAACGTCGGGGTGTTACCAGCGTGGAAGAACTCATTCGAACCATGCCGCAAAACCTCGCCACCATCGGTGGTATGGCAAACCTGAATCCTAATGGTCCCCTTGGCGTGGGAAGTGATTCGCGCAGTATGTCAACCATCGGTGCACTGGGTGTTTCTGCCGCGAACCTGGGTGGCATGGGCGCAGGCCGCACGCTTATCCTTATAAACGGTCGTCGGGTAGCAGGTGCTGCCGGTATCGAAGATGGCTTCGTTAACCTGAACGGTATTCCGTTGAGCGCCATTGAACGCGTTGAAATCACCACAGATGGCGCCTCTGCCGTATATGGTGCCGACGCCATGGGGGGCGTAATTAACTTTGTTCTGAAGAGCGGTTATTCAGGCTCAACAGTGAGTGTGCAGCACGTAGATTCGAACAATGGTGCAGATAACTCACGCATCAGTTTATATACTGGCCGGGCATGGACCTCGGGTAACGTGTCGCTGTCGCTGGATTATTCTAAACGCGACCCTATCATCAACGCGAAAACGGGCTACGTGACAAACAACTATGCGCCTTATTTCAATGATGATCCAAATTACGACCGCCGTTCGTTCTCTGCAGGCGGTCAACCTGCTCTCATCGATAATTCTATTTCTACTTACAATCCTGAAACCGGCATGTACGATACGTTAACCCAGGCCTACACCGTAGCGCCGGGGTTCACTGGTCAGCCTACTTTGGATGACATGATTTTAGTCGGTCGTGAGGCCATTCGTGATTTTGTGCCCCGTGTTGGCGGGCCAGAATCAGAAACCAAGAGTGCTACCGTCAGCTTCGAACAACGTTTAACCGAGCACCTGGTTTTCTCGGGTAACGGCATGTTTACCCGAAACGAATCCTCCCAGAATGACATGCAGTGGGGCGGGTTGGCACTCAGTCTTGCTCCCGGCCAGGCTTATAATCCGTTCCCTGCTTATGCACTAGATAGCTGGTCGCCGGGCGTCACTGCTTATTATCATCCTGAGGATGAGATTGCGAGCGGCGAGTTGCCGTTGGGCTACACAGAAAACAGAAACGATACCTGGAACCTGAATTTAGGGCTGACCTACGAAATCTCTGACGACACGAAGGTCGACTTCATCTACACCACGTCCCGTTCAAAAACCACAGGAAGCAGCTTTAAATCCGGTTCGGAAGTCTCAATTAACGCAGACTCTGCAAGTCCCACAGGTTTCAGTTGCTATAACTTTATGTTAAGTCAGGGTCGTTATACAGGTGATGAACTCGCCTTCAGGCAGGAGCTGTTTGACCGGCAGTGTGCGGCGTTGACAAGTTCAGATCCTACGATTGCATTTAACCCATGGAAATCCTCAGCGGATGGTACTGGCGGTTCAATCAGCGACTTCTTCTATCAGGATGTTACAGAGACGCGAACATCAAAACTGGAAAACTTTGAATTGCGATTAACCGGTTCTGTGTTTGAACTACCGTCAGGTGAAATTAATTACGCAATAGGTGCAGAATATAACGATGATGGCGTTGGCAGTAAGGAGATAGCCTACGTTACCGGTGAATCGATGCACCGTACACGGGAAGGCTATTTTGTTGAAACATCAATCCCGGTTTTTGGAAAAGACTTCAATGTGCCCTTCGCAAAAGCACTGACATTGAGCATTGCGGCTCGTCGTGACGAATATAATACGGAAGGGGCAATTGGTACAGTCGACAACATTTTGCCAGATATGGGCGGAGAGCTGATTTACGGTAAAAATACCTTCGGCAGAACCACGCCATCTTACGGTTTCAACTGGCAACCGACTGACGAAATTACTCTGAGAGCCAAGTGGACCGAAGGCTTTAAGGCACCACCCTACACCACGTTGTTCAGCTCGCTGGGGACACAGCAGTATACGGCTTACATCTCTGACGACCCGATATTTAACTGTCGGACAACGGAAAGCTGTGACTTTGACTACGACGATTCTTACTACGGCTATTTTGCGCTTCGCACAACCGCGCCAAATCCGGACCTCAAGCCGCAAACCTCGAAACAAAGTGCCTATACATTGTCCTGGTACCCGAAAGGCATACTTGGTGGCCTGACCGTAGATATCACCTACAATAACACCACAATCGATAACGAGTATGCGGACACAGCGGATCTGATAAGACTGATGCCTGCCAGTGAGGTTTACACGTTTGAAGAATTTTATCCTCGAGATGAAAACGGCAGAATTACTGAAGTTCGCAACATGACCTTCAACCTGACAGGATCTGAATATGCTTCTTTGATGTATGATATCGGCTATTTCATCCGCACTGATTTTGGTAACTTTAGTCCAAGTATTACTTATCTGGACAACCTGAAATCGGAATCTAAAGCCTTCTTCGACAGCGAACCAGTGTCTCAACTAGGTACATTGAGTGGTATTGATGAGTATAAAATAAATGCGTCTCTACAATACAGCTATGGTGCTTTGAACGCGACGTTATGGGCGTACTACACACCAAGCTATATCAACGACAACGAAGGGCTTCTGTCAGCCGGCAACATTGTTAACCCCGATTACGTGAAAACGGTAAGCTCAATGACTACCATTGATCTCACCGCCAGTTATCAGGTCTCGCCAGAACTACGGGTGAATTTCGCCGGTCGTAACCTGTTTGATAAAGAGCCGCCGCTGGTGGTGGTGGGACAGTTACCGTATGACTCCGCACGCTACAATATTGCCGGTCGTACATTGTCGTTGGAACTGCAATACGAGTTCTGACAATAAAGCTGCGCCCCATCAGTGGGCGCTTTTTGTATTTTCGGACGAGGTAACCCATGCGATTACTGCTGATTGAAGACGACGAAAACATCGCGGAAACGCTGGTGGTGTATCTGGAAAAAAACGGCTTTGTGGTAGACCTGGCCCCCACCCTTTCCATTGCCAGAACGGCGGTATGTGAGAATACTTTCGACCTGGTATTACTCGACAGACTCCTCCCCGATGGCGAAGGCATGACAATGCTGCGCTATTTTGAAGAACAGAATAAACCCCAGAGAGTGATTTTGCTTACCGCCCTCGGCGATGTGGATGACCGTGTTCGTGGCCTTGAATCCGGAGCACACGATTACATTCCCAAGCCATTCGAACCCAGAGAATTACTTGCCCGCATTCGCAATGCACTGAAACAACCGATAAAAATTAAACGCGATGTCAAAACCTTTGGTCCGCTCAGTTACGACGTGGAAAGCAGGGGTTTTAATATAAGTGGCGAAGTGCTGAATTTACGTCGCACCGAAGCGCTCGTACTCGAAGCCTTAATGCAAAGGCCAGGTAGCTTGGTATCACGGGAATCGCTTGAATCCAAGGTGTATGGCTACGACAAGTTTGTCTCTTCAAACTCGTTGGAATCTCAGGTAAGCAGACTGAGAAAGAACCTGTCTGAACACACCGACGACATAAAAATCCAAACCACAAGAGGATTAGGCTATAGCCTCATTAAGGACTAGCCAGATAATTATGACATTACACTCTATTGAGCCTGCTACACAGCGCGTGCGTCAGTTTTCTGAAACCTTCGAAACCATCCGCAACGAATTAAACAAAATGATTGTGGGTCAGCAAGACGTGGTTGATGGCGTGCTGACCGCGCTGATGGTAGGCGGTCATGTACTGATTGAAGGGGTGCCCGGCCTGGGCAAAACCATGCTGGTAAGTACCTTAAGTCAGGTGGTAAACCTGCAATTCAATCGTATTCAGTTTACCCCGGACATGATGCCTGCGGATATTGTGGGAAGTTCAGTACTGGTGGACGATGGCAATGGTAAGCACACACTGACTTTTCAGCAAGGGCCAATAGTCTCCAATTTAGTGCTGGCCGATGAAATAAACCGGGCCACACCCAAAACCCAGTCAGCCCTGCTGGAAGTCATGCAGGAAAAGCAGCTTTCTGTTGGTCACAGAACCATTAAAATGCCGGACCCGTTTTGCGTAATGGCAACGCAGAACCCGGTCGATCAGGAGGGTACCTATCCACTGCCGGAAGCGCAACTGGACCGTTTCCTGTTCAAACTGATTGTGGGCTATCCTTCCGAGTCGGACTACCACACCATTATTGACCGCACCACCAGCAACGCTAAAATTGAAATTCAGCCAAAGATCTCTGCTAAAACGTTGCGCGAATTGCGTCAGACAGTGCGTGACATTCCGGTGCCTTCTGCCGCAAAAGTCTACGCTATCCGGCTTGTCATGGCTTCACAACCTGGCAGTGAATACGCCACAGCCATGGTGAATGACTATGTTTCTTTAGGCGCATCGCCCCGTGGTATTCAGAGCCTGATGCTGGCAGCCAAAGTAAAAACATTGCTTGCGAACCGGTTTGCGGTAAGTTGCGATGATGTGGAAAGCGTTGTGTTACCGGTACTGCGCCACCGGATTACGCGTAATTTTAAAGCGCAGGCAGCAGGCGTAAGCGCTGATGCGATTATCAACGATATTCTGGCGCGCCTGCCCCGGCCCGAAACCAGAGCGTAATACACATGTTACAGTCTTAATCACGTTGACCTCTGCAGGAAGGCTTCGCTTCTTACAAGGAAAAATACAATGAAACGGATCCTCACATTTAGTTTTTTCAGGCAAATTCATCGCTCTATGATTGGGCAGATGTTAATTCTCTCGCTGGTGTTTATATCAGCCACCATCTACTACATTGCCTACTTACCGATTTCCGATCTTGATCTCACCGAACCCGACCCGTTTTACTACACCAATGAAAAGGTGCGCAGGGAAATCCGGGATTTTATGGATGCCCGGCATGAAGGCAAAACCACCAGCCAGCAATTTCAGCTGTCCAAATCACTCAACAATTTTAAACGTAATAACCCTGATTTCAGCTACTTCTTTATGGTTGACGGCGAAACCTTCAGCAATGGCAGAATTCCACAGTACTACTCTGCCTTCCGTTTCGATGACATAGACAATATCAGTCGTGACGTAAATAAAACCAAGCTGTGCACATTGTATTTTGACGCTATTTCCGATAACGGTGACCACGGCTATATTCAGTACAGCAACTGCAATGATTACGCATTTTATTTGGAATACTCGGGCGTGAAGGTTGCAGACGCGCCACCGGAAAGCTCTCTGTGGGCATTCTACAAGCGAATAGTGGTAGATGTAGGTGCAAACCTCGTTCTCGCTGCGGCCGGAGTTTTCATTATCACCACAGTTATATTGCTGTTTAACTGGCGATTAATGAATAAGGTGGCGAAAGTCGCCTACTCGTTTAATCCCAAAAACCTGCACCAGAAGCTGCCTGAAAAAGGCTTACCCAATGAAGTCCTTCCCCTCGTACAGGCGGTGAATGAAATGCTATCGCGGATTGATGAGACCCAGAAACAACATAACTTTTTCCTTTCTACCGCCGCCCACGAAATGCGCACACCGCTTACGGTATTGCGTACCCGACTGGAAATGATGGATGAAGGTAATCTCAAAGAAAAGCTGATTGATGACGTAAGACGCTTGTCACACCTGGTAAATCAACTCCTTCGGCTGATGCGTATTGGCGGTCCGAAGAATCATGAGCACGATATCGATTTAGTGCAGTGCTGCCAGCGCGTTGTCAGAGAGCGTCACCTGCTTGCAGAAACAGCAGGCGTTAAGCTTAGTCTCGAGATTGAACAATCCGCTGTCATCATCCCAGGAGACGAAGGTTTGATGGAAGTCGCAATCGCGAACCTGGTCGATAACGCCGTGTCATTTTCATCCGCCGGTCAAACCGTAGAGCTCAAAGTAAAAGCAGACTACTCAGTGAGTGTTCGGGATCACGGTCTCGGGATCCCCGATGATAAATTGGCAAACCTGTTCGAACCTTTCGCAAAATTCCCTCCGAACCGCAATGGGCACGGTCTAGGTCTTGCCATCGTAAAAGCTATCGCGCAACTGCACAATGGCAACGTGTCGGCAGATAATGCCGAAGACGGCGGGGCGCGGTTTACTCTGACGTTTAAAGAGAGTGAAACATAAAGGCTAAAATCGGTTTAACTTCAGAATTTAAAGATATTATAAATGAAAACCAGCCACCATTTAAACACCTGAAAATCTAATTAAGAAAGAGAGAAAATCATGAAAAAAAATTAGTCACCACAATTTTAATAGCATCATTTTCCTTGAGTGCCAACACTCAAACACCTCTAAGAAATCAATCACCCCGAATATTCGGGTTAAACGCAGGGGTTAATTATGTAGGAATATCAAGAATGAACTTCATTGCATCGGCAAAAATTCACGACTTCGTTACATGTGTAGAGGTAGATAAATATAATCAAAGTACAATTCCCTGTATTAGAGCAGGTTCGCAAACTATATTCTCAGGATTAACAGGTGCAACATTTTTCATATACGACAATTCTTCACAAGAGTTTGCAGATGCCTGGCGGTTAGACATGCAGTTTCCTCAACAGTAAGATTTGGTAAATTTATACCAATTTTAAATTAATTGAGAAAACATGATATTTAAAAAAATAAAAACCTTATGATTTTCACGGTTTTTCTTATTGTTACAGCTTTATCATATGAGAATTTTAGTGGTGAAGATTCACTGTTAGACAATGACAAAAACACACCAAATACTAAAATGCAAAACACGATCGTTTCGCAGGCTACTTCTAACGAAATTAGGCCTGAGAATGACCTCGACGCACAAAACCTGCCTGATTCGGCTACCGTTGACTATCGTAAGAAAGCAGCTTATTTTTTTGAACTTTTGGATGGGCTCACTGTAGAGGAAAAAGTGGCGAAGTTACTACGAATGGTTGATGAGGGCGAGATATCAATTAATGAACAAATGTACGATCATGGACAGAGTTTTAACCTCCTTCTGTACACCCTTGCAACAACTTCAAATTTAAATAGTGAGCATATTTGGGAATTTCTTTCTCGTGGAGCGGTAGTATACAGCAATAATGGTTTTATGATAGCTGCCTCTGACCAAACCCCGGATGTAGTGGAATTGCTGGTGAATTCCGGCTTGGATCCAGATGATAACAATTCAATTCCTCTGATGTATCTGGCACTTCATACCTTTAACATTCCACTTGCGGAGAAATTGCAGCATATGGGCTACTAGTTGAAAAAAGAGTATCAAAGGAAAATTAATGGGAGACAAATTCTATTTAAACTAGACGATTTACTCCAAAAAAATAGCAGAAATATAAATAAAGAATCAAAGAGGAATAGCGACTCGCTAAAAGACTACCTCAACAACAGCAATCCTATCAATTAACTTAAAAGTTATAACGAGTAGTTACTTCCCATAAATAAGAAAGGATTCTTAATAAAACGACCAATTATATTCACATCAATCATTTTACTACTGATAGGTATTGTTTATCACCATCTTTCGACCAACAATACGGAAAAGATACTCTTATCTACGGAAGAACGAGAAATACTATCTGGCCGGTGCGCTTAATGCGGGTACAGGTAAAGTGGGCCTTGTTGATAATGCCTTGACCGCTTCGTTTCTCGGGTGGTCATCTTTCCACAAACCTGCATTTCTGCGTGGCGGGAAGGTGGCTGTCGCTCCTTTGCACTGCACTTCCTGGTAACAGGCTCTGGTATCGTAAGCAACATCGCCTGACACCTTGCCAATCTTGCGCCAAGTACGACGTTTCTCTTTGCCATGTTTGCGTACCTTCCATTCCCCTTCGCCAAAGACCTTCAGGCCGGTGGCATCCACCAATGTTCCTTGCGTCAGCATCACACCGCAGTCGGACAGCCATTGATTAACCGTTTTGAATAATTGGCGAGTCAGCGTGTGCTTTTCCAGCAAGTGACGGAAGTTCATAATGGCAGTGCGGTCAGGAATGGATTTATCCAGTGAAAGTTGCGCAAACTGACGCATCGAAGCAATTTCATATAACGCATCTTCCCTAATACTTGACTATCAGCATCCCGAGCCAAACTTCTAATACATTACACTATGACTTAACCTCATTAGTATCGAATATGATTATTAAAAAAAGCCCGGTTCAGACGAAGCCGGGCAAAGGTCAGGGTGACACTATGAGCTATTGTTTCTATCGAACCTTATTCCTATCTAACCAGGTTTCCATACACATCCCACACTTCCACATCGCCAAGGTGCGTATCGCGGATATCCTGCTCTATCTTTTTAAGGTCACCAACAATTACCCACACCAGTTCATCCGGGTGATAAGTCTTGTTAGCAAGCGCCATGATTTGCTCTGCTGTGACGGCTTTCAGTCGTTCCGCGGAGGTCTCAACACGGCGATATGGCAGGTTATACAGGTCAGCATTAATCAGCGTTTTGAGTATGGCACCGTTGTTGTTAAAAGCCTGTGGAATCGAGTACACCGCAGAATCTCTGTCACGTTCCAGTTCGGCAGTCATAACAGGTTTGTCACTGATGTAAGCACGGATTTCTTTCTGTATTTCCAGCATTGAAGCAGCTGTTTTATCAGCTTGTACTGTGCCACTGGCGGTGAAAACCCGAGGGCCGTTTGGCGCGTTGCGTATCCCGCCACTGAAGCCATAGGTCCAGCCTTTGTCTTCACGCAGATTCATGTTCAGACGGCTATTAAATCCTGCACCCAACGCTGCATCCATTAACGACTCGACCGCAGAGATATTCTTGTCAAACTCACCGACAATATGACCGGCACTGATACTACTTTGCACTGCACCCGGGGCGTCTATAAGTATAATTTTGCCCGTCTGACTTACCGGCGCACCAATTTCGGGGACGGGGTGAAGTGGCGTTTTTTGCCAGTCTGCAAAGTAGGTCTTCGCCAGCTGTTCAGCATTTTCTAACGTAATTTCCCCCACCAGATATAATGTTGCGCTTGCCGGACCAATCTCGTTGTCATAGAAAGACTGGATCATGTCGCGATTCAGAGTTTTGGCTTCTTCCCGTGTAGTGATTTTTCCAAACGGATGGGCACTGCCCCAGATGGCTTTTGCGTAAGCGCCTGAAGCGGCTTGCATAGGGTTCTGTTCGTACGCATTGTAGGCGGTATCAATATTTTGCAGCACTTTGCTGACTTCCGCTTCCGGATAGGCAGGATGACGGATAATGTCTGCCGCTATCGCAAAGGTATCATCCAGATTTTCACTCAGACCACTCCAGCTCACACCACTCTCTCGGGTACCGGCACCACTGTTAAACTGCATCCCCAGCGCTTCAAGTTTGCGAGACAGCTCGGACATGTTGTATTGCTGTGTGCCTGTTGCCATGAGTTTGAAAGCATTGCTGGCAGTATCCGGTGCGTAGTATTCATCCACCAGCGAGCCAGTTTTAAACTGCATGGATACATCGACCAACGGTAGATTTTCTCGATGGGCGACTACTACCTTAAGGCCGTTTTCCAATGTAGTTGTCTGAATATTGGGCAAGGTCACCTTACCAGTAAATTCACCTGCCGCTGGCACCGCTGAACGTTCTACTTTAGCATTCATGCTCTTAACCTCAGGCAAAGGCATAAGCTGAATTTCGTAGTAAGGTTTGTCCAGCCATTTTTGCGCTGTCAGTCTCACCTTTTCGGGTGTGGCCGACTTTATCCAGGCCCGCTTGATATTCAGGAACAGTGGATTGTCGTGATGCACTTCCCCCTCAATCAGGCGTGTGCCGATGGCTTGATTACTTTCCATCGACCGCAACAATGAGATTTCACCGGCAAGATTGATCCCGTCCAGTTTTTCCTGCGACGGCCCTCTATGGAAGTAGTCATTCAGCGCCTGGTCGATAAGTTGATTCGCCTGTTCCACATTTGTACCTGGTTTCAGCACAATATCGAGAGAGAGAACACTGGAGACATCATTTGCCTGAACATGAGCACTCACGCCCATCGCGATGTCTTTTTCATCTACCAATAAATCGTAAAGCGGCGTATTTTTCCCGCCAGCCAAAGTACGGGCCACCAGTTCCATAATAGTGGTGTCCTGACTGTTATTATTGGGTAACGACCAGATTCGGTTTAGGTTCATCGTTGGTACTTTGTCGTAGATAACGTCACGCTTTATTGTTGTCAGTTCCGGGATCCACTGGGCAATTTTATCCATGGGTTCGCCGGCGGGTGCATCGCCAAAATAGTAGGTGACTTTTTGCTTTGCCGTCTCTAAATCAATATCACCAGATAGCACCAATACCGCATTGGATGCGCCGTACGCTTTCTCAAACCAGTCAGATACATCCTGTAAAGTGGCACTATCGATGTCTTCCATTGAACCTATGGTGGTGTGGTCGTAGGGATGCCCTTTCGGATAGAAGTTTTCAAGAAAGCGTTCGTAAACACTGGCACCGGGGCGCAATTGGCCCTGTCGTTTTTCATTTTTTACAACTGCCCGCTGCTCATCAAGAAACGCCTGATCGATACTGTCGCCCAGATAAGCCATGCGATCAGATTCCATCCACAGAGCCACATCGATGGCGTTTGAAGGTACTGTCTGATAGAAATTAGTTCGATCGAGATTGGTTGTGCCGTTTATGCCAACCGCGCCCACCTGTTCCAGTGGTACAAAATATTCACCTTTACGATGAATAGTGTCCTGAAACATAAGATGTTCAAAAAGATGGGCAAAACCTGTTTTGCCATCAGCTTCGTTCTTCGAACCCACCTTGTACCACACGCCAACAAACACATCTGGCACGCTATGATCGCTGTGTACCAGAACAGTTAATCCGTTCGGTAAGGTGAATTTATCGTACTGAATATCCACGTTACTGTAAGCAGGTGCGGACTGGGTTTGCGGCGTGACTGTTGTACTGCTACACCCGGCCGCAGAAAGCAGGCTACCCAGCACGATAGACACAGGGATTTTCTTGCTCTTGAACAAATCTTTTTCTCCTGAACGGTTTCTCAATATCCATTCATTTAGACATAGCAACCTTGCACGAGTCTTACTCGGCTAGATTGGATGAAAAAAGGGCAAAAAGACGAAATTCCGAGGTGCTTGCAAGGTTGGTGCAAGTTAGCTGGTGTGAAATAGAACCGTGGATGAAACTCGGCTTACAGGCAGGGCTATGCAAACAACAGACGCATCTCAAACAGAGTTACAACTTAATCTGCTCGCTCAGAAAGGGGCTGCGTTTTATCGTCGCGCCGCAGTGAGTTGTCACCGTCATAAAGCGTTGGATTACGCATGTCGCGCATTATGGATTTCGCCGCTGCTTTGTTTGTTGCTTTTAGTGGTTCCCGCTGTTTCATTATCAACAGCCGTTATGCTCCTGATAATAAGCATTGTTGCTCTACCAGTTGGGGTGTACGTGCTCTCTTTACTCATTGTCAGGCTAACAACCATAACTACTAGAAAGCAGTCTCTGGCGCTTTATGACAGCCAACTGGCACTTAAAGATGACTTACAAATTGCAGATGAGTTTTATCAGATTAAGGCACCCACAGACTTTGAGTTGGCCGCCCTGGCATATTGCAGAAGCTCGGTGGAGCGCGCGGCAAAACACGAACTGGTACCCTTCCCCGTTCGCCCTCATTGCTTCACCACCATACAAAAAATTTTTAGCGGACTGTCTCTGTTAGCTTCAGTGCTTGTTGTTATCACTGCCTTGCTAAGAACAGAACTCACCGCCGCCCCTCTGGGCCCGCCAGAGACAGGCAGCTCGGAATTGCAGGAAATCACACAAACTCCGCTTAGCAGCACGATAGCTGCCGCCGAAGCAGAACGCTCATCAGATCCTAAAAGCAATAATGCGGATCAAAGTCAGCAGGTTTTCAGTGAATCAAAACCAGAACAGGCAGGTAAAACGGCAGAAGCAGACGAAGCGGCAGAAACGGGTTCGACGTCCACTTCAGGGGGTGCCACAGCAGCAAAGGCAGTTCTGGGAAAGGCACCTATGAACGATGAACAGCGCGTGAGGTTTAGACAACCGCCACCGCTGCCACCTGAAATGGCATCTGAGAACTCGCAGACAGATGCGGGTAGTCAGTCCGATAATAGTCAGGCTGGTCCCCAGCAGGAAAACCAGCAAGCTAGTGCGGCTAACTCTAATGATAACAAAAGCGCCACTACAGATAGCAGTTCAGCCCAACAGGATGAGCAGCAAAGAGAAGCTAGTCAACCTGCAGCAGCGCCATCTGGCCCTCAGCAAGCGCAAAGAAGCAATAAAAAGCAGGACTCCGGCAAAAAGAACGGTCAGCAACAATCTTCAGGTTCGCAGCAAAACAGTAATAGCCAGAACAGCAATACTCAGGGCGACGATGCGCAGAAGAAATCGAGGGGGATAAATCAGCTAATGCTCGCCGTGCCAATGGAAGATCAGTATATCGGCACGCCCGGACCAGGACGGGAAAAGTCTGTCATCGAGAAACAGCCCTCAGAAGAAAAACCAATGGCAACAGCAGGTTCAGCAAGCAGAGGGCAGACTAAGCAGTCAGCACCGGTCCAGCAGAAACCAGTTACACAATTCTGGGAGAAACAAATGCTCAGCAATTTTTTCCAGCAACAACATCAGAATTCACAGCATAACGAGAACGCAAATGACAATTAGCGCCAGCACCATCACTATAGCCAATCACGCAGAACATAGTATCCAGTTTTTTTGTGAAACCTTTCATGCCATAAAAACTGAAATCGGGAAAATGATTGTGGGCCAGGAAGATGTGGTAGAAGGCGTGCTTACTGCGCTGTGCGCCGGTGGGCACGTGCTGCTTGAAGGTGTTCCTGGTTTGGGTAAAACCATGCTGGTAAGCGCGATAAGCCGATCGGTGGACTTGCCATTTTCGCGTATTCAGTTCACGCCAGACATGATGCCAGCAGATATCCAGGGTGCATCGGTACTGTTGGAAAATGAACACGGCGGTCATGAACTTACCTTTCAGCCGGGACCCATAGTGTCCAACCTGGTACTGGCCGACGAGATCAATCGTGCGACACCGAAAACCCAGTCTGCCCTGCTTGAAGTGATGCAGGAAAAGCAGGTTACCGTAGGTAAACGCACCATCAAGCTGGACGAACCGTTTTGCGTTATGGCAACCCAGAACCCGGTTGATCAGGAAGGTACTTATCCGCTGCCTGAAGCCCAGCTCGACCGTTTTCTGTTTAAGCTTGAAGTAGGCTACCCCAGCGAACAGGACTATCACACCATCATCGACAGAACCACCAGCGGGCTCAGCATTGAGCTTAAGCCCGCATCAAACCGAGAAGAACTGATTCGAATGCGCACCATTGTGCGTGATGTCAGCGTGTCGGAAGCGGCGAAAGCCTTTGCGATAAAACTGGTGATGGGCACGCAACCACACAGTCAATACGCCTCGCCGTCGGTCAACGAATTCGTCAGCCTGGGCGCATCACCACGTGGGATCCAGAGCCTGATGCTGGCAGCCAAGGTGAAGGCATTGCTAGATAATCGCTTTGAAGTGATGGAACAGGATATTCCTAAAATTGCGATCCCGGTTTTGCGTCACCGTATGGTACTGAATTATAAAGCACAGGCTACCGGGCAGTCGGCAGATAGCCTGATCAAAAACCTCTTATCAGGTTTCTGAGTATGGCTGGAGATGCAGTACACCCGCTGATTGACGCTGAACTGATTGAACAGGTTCAGCAGTTCAGCCTTCGTATCGCACTGGCGGGTAAAGGTGGCCGACTGGCTGAACAGAAAACCAGTGCCAAAGGTCAGGGTCTGGAGTTTGTCGATTACAAACCCTATGTCGCCGGTGATGAATTAAGGGCCATCGACTGGCATATTTATCGTCGACTTGGTCGCTTGTTCGTGCGGGTATTTGAGGAACAGCAAAATCTGCCGGTGTACATTCTGCTGGACCATTCTGCCAGCCTGTTCTGTGAGACACCGTCGCGATTCAGTGCCGCCCAACGCTGCGCCCTCGCGCTGGGCGCCATCGCGTTGCAACAACAGGACGCTGTGCGGGTATTTCCCTTCGCCGGAGAACTTAATAACCAGTTCAAAACACTATCAGGCAAACATCAGTTGTTCACCCTGGCAGAACAACTACAACACCATCAGCCGGTTAATGATTCAGACATCACCGCCGCCCTCACCGAATTTGCCGGTTACCCCTTGCGAAAAGGGTTGATGATTGTAATCTCGGATTTTTTCAACAACAGCGGAATGTCAGCAGTGCTAGATGCGCTGTCGTTGGTGCAACATAACAAACTGCTTATTCAGGTAACACAGCCCTGGGATGCCGACCCTCGTCAATTGCAAACCAGCGGAGATATCCGTTTTGAAGATGCCGAGTCTGCAGCCACTGTAGATCTGCAACTTTCCCCAGCGGTGATTAAGGCATACACCGAGGCTTACCAGCGCTTTAACCAGCAGCTTTCACAATACGCCAGTAACACTGGCACCGGGCTATTACAACTGGACGCCAACGGACCCATTTTAGCGCAACTCAGTGCACTGTTTGAAAATGGTATGGTGGCCTGATGAGTTTTGTGAATTTTCCAGTATGGCTGGTACTGACAGGTATATTTTCACTGATTGCCCTGCTTTACGCCTTACAACACTTGAAAGCCCAGCCAGTGGTATTGCGGGTAGCCTCTGTTCAGCTCTGGCAGGAGGCGCTACAACATGCCTCAGCAAATAAATTCTGGCAGCGCTTCCGG
Organism: Alteromonas sp. ABV4_515; assembly: GCF_056160345.1. Taxonomy (NCBI): domain Bacteria; kingdom Pseudomonadati; phylum Pseudomonadota; class Gammaproteobacteria; order Alteromonadales; family Alteromonadaceae; genus Alteromonas; species Alteromonas sp. ABV4_515. The sequence goes on along the minus strand of NZ_JBSWWZ010000002.1, from coordinate 73,491 downwards.
CATTGGCTGGGTTTTCTGCTTGCAGTATTGATAGCTTTGTTACTTTGGCTGGCGATTAGCGGGATCAGGTTTACTGATAGCACCAAGCCGTTGCACGTTTACTACCTCGATACCTCTGTTGCGATGCAGGCGGGTGATAACATGGCCGATGCTAAAGCAGAGCTGGTTGCCAGGCTCCCCTCTTCTTCATCGGCAAACCGGGAACTATGGATTGGCGATGCTGTACCCGCCAAAATACTCAGCGCGGATTTATCTAATGCGGTACTGACGGCCTCCCTCAGTACAATTCAGGCATCGTCTCATTTACCCGCGTTCAGCGAATGGCTTGAACGTGTACCAACACTCTATGCCGGTCGGCCCGTTGTTGTACATTATTTGGGCTCTGCGCTAAATAACATAACGGCACCCGAAGGTGTTGCCCTTCAAAAGGATTTTATTTCAGAAGCTATTTCTGCAAACGCTGGCATCACTGCCATCGGGCAACAACGTTTCATGATAGACAATGAGCAGGTCTCCCGGGTGACATTTACGCTGCTGAGTACGCCTGAACAAGAGTTTCAGCCAGATGATGTGACGGTGTTGCTTAACGATAGTCCTGTAGATACCGCCCGGATTATCGCTCTGCAAGATAATCAGTTTGCCATCTCAGGTATTCCACTTACCGACCAGCCACAGCGTTTAACCGTCTCTCTCGATGAAGCGGATGATTTCATCGCGGATAGTCTCTCAGCGGATAGTTTTTTACCAGATAATAGCGCAACACTCATGCTACCGGTTAAGTCGCAAATTTTCGTCGCCTTACAGGAAGGCTTACCGGACTGGGTAACACGCTTTGTTGATGCCAATCCGCAGTTGGTTAACGCCCCTGACCAGGCCAGTGTCAGCATTTGCATCAGCCGCGACAGCCGATGCCCTGCTTCCAAGGCCACCTTGTTTGCTGACGATAGCAGCAACGTTGTGACCTTCTATACGTCAAGTGCTAACGAGCAAAGCAGACTGCAGAAAGCCTGGAAGTCAAATTATTGGAGTGACACTCCCAATGACATGCCTGAGGTGAAGATTCTGAACGCAGACACCAAGTCAGTGAGCATGCCACTTACGCACCTTGGTCAGTTGGTAGAAAAACAACAGGCAGATCCGCTTTTACGGTTGTCCATGGCCATTAACTGGCTGGCGGATTTACCCGTTGTGCCTGCCTATCTTGCAGTGGGTGAATTAGCGCCAGAGGAGCCAGGCAATGGACTACCGGTAGATAATGTCATCCGTCCGTATCCACTGACAGTCATGAAAATGGATGCTGATGACACCGTTGAAGCGGCCTCTCTTCAGTCACCGGTTATATCCCGGCAGGTTGCCAGTGCGCGCGAAGCGTCCGGTACCGTAAAAGCAGACTCAGGAGCTGACGTTCCCTGGCTGACAATTATCATTCTCATCGCATTAGGTTTATTGATTGTTGAATGGTTAATGATTCAACGTGGTCGCTGGGCATAGGAGCACATCATGAGTATTTCTTTTTTACATCCTGCCTATCTGGCGCTGTTAACGCTGCTTCCAATGATTTGGTATTTCCGCAGGGGAAAGGGCCGAGTGTTACCGGTGCTGCGATGCCTGTTGGTGCTCTGTATAACACTGGCACTAATGGAGCCCGTGGTTCAATGGCATTCCGATGTGGTACATCATGTGGTTATTGTAGACCGTTCCCCAAGTGTGGATGAAACCAGCGCTCAGGACGCGATGGAACAGGCCAATCAATTACTCAGCCAGGTTGAAGCCAACGACGCGAATGTTATTGTGATCGACAACAGTGACAACACTGATTTTAAAAATGTTCCTGCGGCAGTGATACCATCGACGTCGCTCACCCAGGCGGTAATGACGGCATTGGCGTCAGTGCCTTATGGAAAAAGCGGGATTATTACACTGTTTAGCGACGGTTACGCCACCGATGATCACTGGGAACCGGTTCTGGCTGCCCTTAAAGCACGTAATGTCACTCTGAACTGGATTAAAGCAGACAGCGTCAAAGCAAAACCCACTATCCAGACGACGACCTACCCGGCATTTTATCCGGGGCAATCGCCAGCGCTCACCGTGAACGTTCTCGCTGAAGCGCGGGATGCGTCGACGTTGTCACTCAGACTCACATCGCAAACCGGCGAAGTTATAGCGGCCACCTTAGGCGAGGCAACGGAAAATAACCTGTTTTCTCCTGTCATTGCGTTGCCTGCCTCTGAAAACCTGTTTTCTACCTGGCAAGCAGCGCTCATCGACAACAACCAGATTGTTGATAGCCGCACCTTCGTGCTCGCAGCGCAATCACCAATCCCGGTGCTAATGGGCACCCCCAATGAAACCGACGGCGAGCATTTGCAGTTGTTACTGGGCAATGCCTTCAGTGTGTCTACCGCCCCCTTCCCCTGGTCGGAGCCAATGGATTTCAGTCAGTATGAAGCGGTGGTGCTTCATAATGCCAGTAAGTCAGCGCTACCCGTGCAGTCTCAGAGCGCACTGTTCGATGCAATTAACAGTGGCACCGGCTTGCTCTACACCGGAAGCGAACAGGCGTTTTCTACCAACGGTCTGGCACGCAGCCCGTTAGCGGATTTATTACCGGTTAATATCGATAACACAGAAGCCAAACGTGAGCCGGGTATCTCACTAGCGATCATTATCGATAGCTCTGGTTCCATGCAGGGGCAGCCAATTGAACTTGCCAAACAAGTGGCCCGGTTGGCAGTAAGAAAACTAAAACCGCAGGATCAGGTGGGCATCGTAGAATTTTACGGCACCCGCCAATGGGCGGTGCCCATGCAGCCCGTTCAGGACACCGAAACCTTGGAACGCGCTATCGGTCGACTGCAGGCACAAGGTGGCAGTGAACTTTTTCCTGCTATTGAAGAAGCCTATTTCGGGCTTAAAAGCAGCCACAATAAATACCGCCATATTCTGCTTATTACCGACGCCGCGGTAGAAGAACAGAACTACCAGAAGTTATTGCAGTATATCGCCTCAGATCAAATCAATGTTTCTACCGTGCTGGTTGGCGATGACGCCACTGGAGAAGAAAGAATGGCAGACCTGGCAAACTGGGGCCGGGGGCGCTTCTATGCGGTATACAACGAATTCAGCATGGTAGAGCTTAACTTTCGTCGCGCAGATAAAATCCCCGCATCGGCTTATAAAGAAGGCGGTTTTACCGTTCGTGATGCGGCTACAGCAGCGTCTTTCCCCTCGCCAATTAATGGCTATACGTCGGCCCCACTGAAACCAACCGCTATTGCAGAATGGACAATCGATAACAGCCAGGACCCTTTACTCGCTTCCTGGCAAGCTGGCGCAGGAAAAGTGACGGCACTGATGACCGAACCATTTGGTAAAGGCACTGAGAGCTGGGCAGGAATGCCTGAATATGGTCAGAAATTGGGAGGTATTATCGGTTCTCTCGCCGCCCTGGCAAACCGTGCAACACTCACCACACAGCGATCATTCGAACAAATTAATGTGCAGTTCATTGCGCAAGCAGACAACATTCAGCCAGAGTTACAGTGGAAGCGCTCTGATGAAACAAACTGGCACGACACACCAATTCGCCGGCGAGCACCGGGGCTGTTTACTGCCACAATCAATGTTGCCCGTGATGCGGCGGTGGAAGTAAAAGTAGATACGACTCACCGAACCTTTTATTCGGCATTATCGCCACTAAGCGACCTTCGCCCAGAGTTTCAACTTGAAACACAATATGCTCAACGACTGCAACAGGTTGTAAACGGCAGCGGCGGAGCACGTTCGCTTGCTGAAACCCGACAGAACGCATCGAACACGGGCAACACCTTCGTTAAAACCTTTGCACTGATGCCATTCGCACTGGCGCTCGCGCTGCTACTTTACTTGTCTGAAATTATTTATCGTCGCTGGCCGTCGCGCCGCAATACACGCTTTCCGGGAAATGTAGTATGAGATTTCAACTGAAACCCATTGCGCTGGCACTCCTTATTGCTAGTACTTCCTCACCGCTGATTGCAATGTCAGGTGAATCTTCAATGTCTGGTGAACCTGCAAAGCCCGGCTCAACAAGCGTTGCACCGAGTTCGATGCTGGCATCACAAATTCAGAATGATATATCTGCCAGGCAAGCGCTCTTAGCCGCATGGGAAAATGGCGATATCACGCAGGTGAAGACCATCGCAGAACAATACAGGCTAAGCGATGTGCTGCTTGCTGAGGCATATGAAGCATTAGGCGACAAAACCAGTGCCATCGGTATTTACTCCACGCTGGCTGACCGTGCTGGGCTGAATGGCTCTGAGCAACTGCAAATGAAGATCCAGTTGGCACTGTTGCAAGATAAACCGGATATCCTGAAGCAAATAGCCAGAAACAATCCGAAACTGGCAGAAAATGTAGCGCTGGTCGTGGGCATCTCCTCTGGTATATCAAAGGCAATACCAATCCTGGAAAGCATTGAAAACAAAAGCTTACCCAGTCAGTTAGTATTTACCAACTGGCTACTGGAAATCGCTGAAAGCGATAGGGCTGAAAAGCTGGCATGGCGTGCTTTTGAGCAAGCGGAAACCCGCTCCGATAAACGCTATGCGCTTGCCTTGTTCGCTGAAGCAGTAAGAATTAACGGACGAACTGAAGCGGTACTGGACACACTATCTGGTTATCATAACGACCCGTTCCTCACGCCCCTGTATCTGGACTTCCTACTTGAAGAAGGTAAGTTCAGTGAGGCTCTGGCGCTGACAGAAACCAGTACTCTGCCTGCTATAAAATCCCGCAACGCCGCGCTGTTATCGCTGTCTGATGATCAGCATGGACTCACCACATTTTATCGCCAACAAATTCAGGCTAACCCGACAAACCCTGAAGGCTACTATGGACTCGCTGGTCAGCTTATCAATGAAGGGGATCTAACGGGTGCTAAGCAGGTATTTGACGATTTCGGTTCTGTAAATGCTGGCAAAAAGTCTCTGCTGCTAGCTGCAGCACAGCGTATGATTGCCATGAATATGCAGGACAGCGCCATCGCCATGCTGCAAACTCGTGTCCACGATGCGCAAGCCGATCCTGACGTAAATTATTTTCTGTTCAAAACGTATCTGGCAGCAGGTGATGAAGCTTCAGCAAGGATGGCGCTGGACAATATCACCGCCTCGACACAAGCCCAGAGCCCTTCTCGTTTACTGGTGGTGACTGCACTGGAGCAACTCGACGATGTCGAGCAGGCACTTCAGGTACTGTTAAATTTCAGAAAGGCGGGCGGTCGACTTTCCTACGATCAGCGGCTGCATTTAGCTGAACTTGCCAGAAATGCCGGAAGCGAAGATTTAGCGGTTGCCGAATGGGAAACATTGTGGCAACAGGCAACGCTTCCAGCCCGCAAATTCTATCTCGAAAACCTTTTGGTTAAAGCAACGCAAAAAGCAGGAACATTAGAGAACAAAGTCACCGAACTGGAACAGCTGTTGGAAAACGGTGGACTCAGTGATCATGAATTAAACCTGCTTGTGGCTCTGCATTTGGCGGACAATCAAACCGATAAAGCTGAGTCCGCCATAAACAATTATGCGACCAAAGCGGTAATACCCGAAACACAACGTCTGGAATTACTGGCCAGCCTGTTCGGGCGCAGTCGTCAGTACGCAAGGCTTAATGAAATCTGGAAACAATTAGCAGAAAGGGACCCCGCTAATGCATCGCAATACTGGCAACAAATTACCTTAAATAGCTTACGTAACAATGCGTATGAGACAACAAAGAGTAATGCCGGAGAAACGCCACAGGAACAGCGGTTGGCGCAGGTCAACACACTTATTGCTTCGCTAACAGAGAATGGCAATCAAGACGATCATGCATTTGTTGCCAGTATTTATACTTTGGCGGGCCTGACTGAACAGGCGATAACCGAATATAGAAAAGCCATCGACACCAACACTAATCCAGACGCCCTGTTGCAATTGGTAGAGCTCTATAAAAAATCCAGTCAGTTTGAGCTGGCGGTGAGGTTACTCCAAACCCGTTTGGTTTCCGCCCCAACAGATACAGCCTACATGAATACTGTAGACGGCCTGTTAAATCTGTTTGATTCAACTCCAGATCAACGGGAAGATAAGGCCGCGCCTTCGCTTAAAAACCGTACGCTTAACTGGTTAACCCGACAAATATTAACGCGTCTGGTAGTTTCCGGTTCAGACATATCACTACTAATGGTGCTGTCTGACATTAAGCAAAGTCAGGGCGATTTCGACACCGCAGAACATATCAGCAATTTGATTCTGGCCGCCTCGGATACCCAGCGTGCAGCGCTACTCAGAAGTCTGATCTCACAGTTCAGCGGCAAAGATCCGTACAGCCAGTCTTCGGGTCCAGCGATTGGCGATGAGCAAAAGAAACTGAAATACGGCCGACGCCTGCTCGCCCTTCAGCATGACTTTCCACCCGCCTTGTATGCCGATCTGGGTCGCTCTCTGCTCGCTGACGGCGATGTCCAAGGAGCTGAACGCGCCTTTTCGTTAATGACGGAAATCCCCGGCATACTCAACGTTAAGCAATTAAAAGGGGATGCTTACGCCAGTCAGCATATGGACAGTGCAGCACTAACCTATTTCAAAGAGGCCTTACTGGTAGATCAAAGCAATTTCGAGCTTTTGCGTAAAACAGCCATTCTGGAAGAACAGTTCAACGACAAAAACATGGCCGAATACTGGTACTGGCAAGGCCTGAAGCGAATTATCTCTCAAGCTCCGCTTCACCAGCCCGATTTCAGCACCATGCGCACTTCAGACAGCTTTAAGTTTTTCCCCACGCTATCTGAAGGACTGCTGCTTACAATAAACGAGGCTCAGGCAAAAACGGTAATGCAGGCGTTGCAATCCATGCTGAAAGTCTCACTGAAAAGCTTGCAACAGCACGCTGATGCTGCTCCCTTGGGAAAGGTGAGCGAATATCCACGCATAACATTTATCACAGATTTAATGCAGCGTATTGCCAGTAGCCGGCATAGTCAGCCACAGTGGCAGAGTGCGCTGTCAGATTTAACACCGATCTTTGCAGATTTTACACCACTTGCGCTTTCCCCGTTAGGCGACCAGCAAACACTCGACGTTCTCGCGCACCTTAAAAATCAGGCGCAGGTTGAAGATAACTTCAAACTGACTTTGGCTCTCGCCATTGATTCAAACGACTGGCATTCCGTTATTGAGTTGGCATCATCACTCACTGCCAGACTCAGGAGCAATGGTGAATTCACGCCGATCGTTGGCGGTAACTACTTTGATGTGTTGAGAAGTGCTGCCGATAAGATGCCTAATGAGCAGTTTAAGAAGCGCTTCTGGCCCGTAATGATAGACGTGCCTAACCAGAAGCTGCTGATGTTGCAATTGCAACGATATCTGCCAGAAACCGTTCGAAAGCTGGAAGCGAAGCTCTCAGCTCCCTTACTCACAGATGCAGAATTTATCTCACTCACCATCCAGCATATTAACACACCTCCGCTGGCAGGCCTGCCCTACGCCATGAACGATGACAGCTTTAATAAATTGTTATTTAGTAAACTTTCCCCTAAGGATTTACTCGAATTATGGGAGAAGACAGAGCGAAGCTACCGCCAGACCGGCGCCACTAATCCAATCAGAGAGGAAATTGTACAGCGCGTATTTGCTAAACCGGTTTCCCCTGACCACAGGGAGCAAGTGGCAAAATTGCTGCATAGCTACGTTACGGCTAATGGCAACAATCTGGCGCCCTGCGCAGCCATGGCGGAAAGAGTAATGGTGCTCAGTGCCGCAGCGGAGAACCAGCCATTTCTGCAAAACGAGGCAACGAAGATTGCGGGTATATCAGTCCAATGCGAACAGTTGCCACATTTCCTCACCGCTTTCTTTGAGGGAGATAAAACGGAGGCTTTTGATGCGCTACTGAAATTGACCAGAGCAGCAGGTGCTGGTGTGCATTTTCAGGCGTTCGCCGATGTAACATACCGCTACTTAAGAGATGAACGCCTGGCCTACATCACAGAATTTTTGGCCGCGCCACAAATAGCAGCGGATGACGCGCGGTTTTTTATAAACAATATATTGCCAACTGAAAACCAAACGTCTAATCAGCTCGATTACCTGACTGCGCTACACAGGCAATTGCCTGCGAATGAACTGATCTTCAACCGCCTGATCAATTTGCTGTGGCGAGAGCGACACTTCGATACACTGGAAACGGTTATCTCTGCAAGGTTACAAAACAATGCGAACGATGACGACCAGCATCTTCAGTACTTCCTGCATCAGATAAACGCTAAAGGGGCTGGTAAAGAAACGGCGCAGATTGGCAAACCCGTCGCCGATATTGTTTCACTGGTCGGTTGGCTCAATAAATCGATGTCTGCCGGCGCGCAGGACGGTGGCACCGCCGCACTATATAGCTTAATTTTCACTGAATACGCCAGACGTTTCCCTGCTGATCCGCTGGTAGTCGAGTTGAAACGGCGGGAAGGCGGTAACCAGGTCGCTGCGCCTGAGAGTGTCTCTCAACCGGATATTGCACGCCTCGTAAAGGTGTATAATCAGAACAGAAGTGAAGGACTTCGTCAGTTGAATACCCTCTGGCGCAATGGCATTGAAGGCGGACAACAGTTCGACGGCAAGCGGCTAGGCCGCGAACAGTTAATTCATGTCATTTATGATAGCGAAGGTTTACCTGTAACTGACAATTCATCAGAAGATTTTCTGGCTCACATTGCAAACGTTCCCGAAGCAACAGTCATGTTTAATAACTGGTTGATAGCACTGCCAGCTGAACAGCGAAGTTCAATGCAAAGGCTCTATGATGTGATTGCCAGAGGATGGTCTGCTCAGGGAAATCTGGATGAGCATATCGCGAATTTATTGTCGCAACTTGATGAACCCGATGTTACCGCACATCATCTTCAGCTTCTGGCCACCGCTTTGCCACTTAGCAGTATCACGCCGGATACACATTCCCTGACCATGTTGCGAGCACAGATAGCAAAGACTCAGAATGCATCGGTGTATTTGCGATTGGGCCTGGCAAATGTCTTTTCTCGCGCAAAGCAATATCAAGAGGCGGGGGAGCTGGTAGTTGCCGCAGTTTGGCAAATGAATTACCCCACGCTGACAATGGAAACGCGAATTGTACAGAGTCGCTTCAACGCCCCCTCTCTATCCGATGCGGTTGCCCAGTTAAGCAGTTGGAACAACGGTCAAGTGGCTGCGTCTTATCTGGCGCAGGTTTTTCACATCAGTCAACGAATGACAACGGATTCACAAGCAGCTAAAGCATATTGGCAGGCTTTCACCCTGATGGCGCAGGCAAAATTGGGAATAGAAACCGGCGAGCCAATTACAGAAATGATAGACGACAAGGGAGATGAAATTTCACCTGTAGTGGAGTTTGCCATTGCCCTTTACACCCGTGACGTCTTAGGCGACGACAGCGCTGCAATAAACCGGGTTCTGCAAGCGCTTGAGAGTCCCACTCAGCAATCTGATATAAACGGCTATGACCGTGAAGCTGATGCACTGTTAAGTCAATTATTTGGCCCATCAGCGGCGGTGAAGAATCAACAGTCTTTATTACCCTGGTTTGACATGCTTATCAAAGATGCCAGCGACGACTGGAAACAGTCTCTTCGTTTAGCAATAGCTGATTCTGCGCTCAATGACGATATAAAAGACCAGTTCGCAGACAAGCTGACGGTAGTCGAATAAAGCTGCAAGGTAGAGGTAAGGTTACCTGGTTACAGTCAGGAAAGGACCAATCACGGAGACTGATATGAAACTGTCGGTATTACTCACATTATGCGCTGTTTCGGCAGGTGCATGGGCAAGCGAAAACACGACGTTGTCGACGGAAATGCGATATGACTCTCGTAATCGCCCTGTGATCGCCACCGAGGTAAACGGTCAGGGCCCGTACTATATGGTGGTGGACACCGGCGCCGAAGCCACACTGATGATGCCAGCCCTAGCAGAGCGACTTGAGTTGGAGAGCTTTGATAGCGGCCTGATCATAAACGGTGCGACGGGCGCTATTGCTGCACAGGCATACCCGGTGGATTCGTTCAAAAGCGACTTATTTGACATAAGCTATATCGGGCTTTTAGCAATGCCGAACTCGGGAGCCACAGAAGCGGCGGGAATTATTGGTATGGACCTGTTTGCAGATAAAGCACTGCTATTTGATGCTGCAACTCACAGCCTCAGCACTGTCCTCTCTGGCGAGATAGAAGGCAATTACCTGACCATTCCTGCCATTAAAAATGGCGGTTTGCTTATACATATCAATGTAAAGATGAATGGCGTTGAAGTTCCGGCTCTCATTGATACCGGAGCAGCCGCCACCATTGCCAATTATTCCGTATTGAAAGCGCTGGGATGGTTATCCACAGACTCTCATCTAGCAGATGACGGCACTATTCTGGGTGCCACATCAAATATGAGCGCAGTCAAAAAAGCCTCTGTTAAAACAATTTCAGTAGGTGGAATCACTATGCGAGACGTGCCAGTCCGTTTTACTATGAACGCAGATGGTGAGCCACCAGCATTAATTCTTGGAGGCGATGTTCTAAACAGCTTACCTGGATTTGCTATCGATTTTCCAAAACAGGAATTTTTAATAAAATTACCTGAAGCGTAAATTCTACGCAAAATGCATCGCGAGTAAATGCTCACTAAGTTCTTATTAAAAGCGCTGAATAGCCCAATTCAGCGCGATAAGCGCAATGACCGACGACGCCAATGGCATTATTACCGAAACATAAGCACGTACATGCCGAAGCGCTAACAGCACCGGTAGTAACAATAGCACCACGACTAACTGTCCAATTTCCACACCGATATTAAACGATGCTATGGCCAAAAGCGGACTGGCAGCATTCGCTTGCAGCTCTCCGAAAACGCTGGCAAAGCCCATTCCATGCAGTAAACCAAACGCAAAAGTGATAAACACCAAACGGTGAATTACCGGCCAAATATTGTTTAGCGCCGTGAGCATAACTGAGATGGCAATACCGAATTCAACCCAGCGACTAGAGGGTTGATACCAACCTAGTGCCGTAGTGGTAAGTGTGACTGAATGTGCCACGGTAAAAGCTGTCACCAGCCACAATGTAGATTTGAGAATAGTGCCAGTTCGTTCCTCACCCTGCCAACGATTGTCTTTTCTCACCAAATTAACAGTGAGCAGCATGGCCAGTAAAAACAGAATGTGATCTATACCAATCCAGATATGAATGATGCCCTGATAAACAAAGGTCGTTATTGTCTGCCAGGCGGTAGTATCTGAGTCGGTCGCCAGCGCACTTTCTCTATGTGAATCAGTGAATACATCGGTAAGACTGGCACCACCAATTGTCGCCGTTAGCAGGGTTTTATGACTCGCTTCCATGTCAAATACACCCTGGTAACTAACAACTATAGCGGAGTCTGTAGGACAAGTAAGCGTAAATGGAATCGCGATTAAATCGATGCCAGATATGCTCTCCATAGCAACATCTTTAAAGACTGGGCGACATAGCGTTTCCTGCTGAGTAAAGCGCAGTACTGAGGCGGCATAATCATGTAAACCGGGCTGTGCTGCCTTCACCTCTTGCCAGGTAAGATCGCCGTCGAAATTCTCGTCGAGCTTCACCTCAATCTCAAGGTCATAAGGCATTAACGACAACCTTCCCTCAAGCTGACGCGTGTCTTCACCAGACAGGGTCAAATAGCCATTACTCAGCTCGTGCGCAAAACCTTTACTGGCGACAAAAAAACTGAGTTGAAGCACCATGAGTACTATTGAAAGCTTTGCGTAATACACCCAACGCATAGGGTACTCCATATCAATCACTGTCCTAATGCTAACGCATTGGCTCGTTGCAATAACATTTTATCGTCCCAAGTTTTGCCGTGCTCCCAATTGAGCTTTGCAAAGTGCATTGCCTTCACCGGGTCAGCATTTACATCGAGGTAATACCGCGCCAACTGGGCTGCGTGCACATTATCACCACGCCACTCCCGCATTGTAACGCGTTGCTTCATAATTTGTTGCCAGTAGTCATTGGCAGCTAACGTAGCTTCCGCCTGAGCGAGTCTGACAAGTATGGCATCATCCACATTAGAAGGCGCTTTGATCAACGGCGTAAGTATATCAATAACAGCTCTGGAGCGTTCCAATTCAAGCTGAATGTCGGCCCAAAGGGCAACCCGGCTAATTGGCGCAGCCGACAAATCAGTGTCGCTGAGATACCCCGCCGCCTCTTCAGGTTTATTCAATGCCAATGCCATCGCCGCTAGAATTTCTCCTGCCCACCTATCGATAGCAGGAGCGCGTTCGAGACCTGAGAACTTACGTAGTTGCTGTAATTTTTGATAGTCTGCTTCGTCTGGCTGCTGCTGAGCATCGATATCCAGCAAACAAATGGCAGCGAATGTGGGCTCGCCAATGCCAGCCAACTTTTGACAGGCCTTGCGTGCCTGATCAGAGTTTCCCCGATTCACTTCCACTGTAGCAAGTAACATAAGGGCGGAAGCTGATGCCCTGTGTTGTCTGATCGTGTTGTCGAGCACTTCAGCAGCCTCGTCAAACTGATGTTGTTGTTGCAATAATCTGGCATGAAAAATGTGCCAATCGGGATTATCGACTTGTGCATTCAACCCGCGTTTGGTTTGTCTATAGAGTTTACGTAACACTTTTTCCGAGCCATTTAACGTACGGGCTTGTTCCAACTCCTGCTGCAATGTCTGAACATCGGGTAATGCATCAGAGGGCCGTTCCCAACTCGCAATAACCGTGTTGTTGTCCGGATAGTAAACTGCAGCTTCTGCATGATTATTGATACTTACCCCAAGTGTTACCAACACGGTAATAAGCAAAGTTACAGCACCCGCACAGATTATGCCGGTAAGCAGCGTTGTAACGTCTTTCGCTCTTCTCATGGCTAGTTCCCTGTTAGAAAGCCATCCTTGGCCAAATGTACTGTGGTATTAATAATCGCTCAGCAAGTCATCGTAGGCTGTAGGATCATCATCATCAGAGAACTCTCTGCCATTAACAGGCAAAGGCATGTCCGTTGCAGATTGATTAAAAGCGGCACGAATGTACGCTGCGCTCTCCACCTGCTCGGCTTCAACCGTAATGCCAATAGTGCCACTCACAGGGTCACTTTCACCATCTGTTACCGTGAAAGTAAACATGTCTTCGCCGGTGAATTCACTCGCCGGGGTGAATGTAAAACTACCGTCACTGGCAATATCCACCGCACCGTTTGAAGGTGCATCAGCGAGTGCAAATGTCAGTGTGTCGCCGTTTTCGTCAGTTGCTGTCAGCATGTCGGAAAAAGGGGTATCCACTGTGGTGGTGAAGTTGTCAGAAACGACTTCTGGCGCGTAATTGACGACCTCGTCGTCATCGTCACTGCCACAGCCGGTAAGCACCAGGCCCGCGGCTGCGAGTAAGTATAAATGTTTCATCATGGCTCCTTATTCTGCTGAGCCAGAAATAGGCGTGGCAAGGTATGGGAAGCTGCTATTCATCATAGATGCGTCTACCGGCGCACCATCGGTAAAAGGCACGTTACCCACGCTAGCATCTTCTTCTGCACACAGCCCCAAATCTGTTGGTTCACCGTTTACCGGGATCGGATAGCATAAGGCGCCCATCACCACACGAAGAGCAATATCTACCACGTCATCACCAGGGCGGCGTCCATTTGGGAACCCCGCCAGATCATCGCCAGCTACGCCAAACGCAGACTGTTCACCTGCAGGTGTCGCGGCAATGGCAGTGTTCAAACGGAGCATTTCTGATGCAGTTACTGAAGCCTGCTGATTAACTCCTGGGAAACCGGTGAGAAACGCGGTGACCAAATCGTTACGTGGAAAATTAGTGGGTGCTAATGTTTCGATAGACGTGCCAAGCGTTGTGTTTACGGCATCACGGAATAGAATATTCAGCAGTTCAGGCAGCACGGGATGGGTCACGTAGTCGGCAAACTGACCATCTTCAGATGGATGCGACGAGTTAAACTTATCTTTGTCGGCAAGACCAATTACCAGCTCATTGACCAATGGGCTGCCCAGACGAGAAACCTGTGTCATCGCGCCGCTAGCCACGGCGGGTTTATCGAAGGTAGCATTGGGGTTTAGAATTCTGGCTTGTGGCAAACTGGCGGTTGTCCACGCTCCCACCGTTCCGTTACCGTCACCGGTAATACATGCAGCCGGAATTTCAACGGCAATGGAAGTGACGTTTTTGTCAGCTAAGTCGTCATTATCGGCACTCTGCGTTATGCCCCCCGGGAAACCATCACCGTCACCGGCTCCTGGCGCGCTATCACCTTCAACGGGCACATAATTCACCAAGTCAAAAGTATCCCCCAGATTTACGACGAAGGGGTCTTTGCGCTGTCCGACAAAAACCTTACCGCTATTATCGCAGCCGGGCACAGAAAAACTATATACAAACTGCCCTGCATAGCGTTCGTACTCTGTGGAACTGGTAAAGGTTTTATCACCAATGTAGTCCAGCGGCTTCGAGAACATGTCACCTTCAGATGGCATTAGCATGGTACGTTCGCCAGTACGCGCATTACCGCTAACCCACGTCATGGTGTAACTTTCAGAAAAGTTGGCATTGCTTTGGTCGTCAGCACTAACCGGCCCTACATTTTTCAATGGCACCTTTATCATTTTCTGGTCGCCTTCTGGACCCACCGGTAAAGCTACACCTTCGTTTTCAGCCGCTAGCATGGCGCTGAACTGGAATGCAAAAGTGATATCTTCCATGGCGTCGCCATCATTATCGATATGGATGGCATAAACAGCGTCTGGGTCCATAGCGAAATAATTCGGGCCCCCGTAAGCGTCCTGCAACGGAATATAGTTAGCTATTAAGGTTACATAACCTTCGCGACCGGTTTCATAGCTGTTAAACATATAAAAATCGGTTGCATCGACCGTTGGAGCACGCGTAATTGCAGGTGCTTCACGGTGGCTAGACGCCAATGCAGAAGTAGAAACACCTGCAAGTAATGCAGCTGAGACAGCGAGGCTGAGCGGTTTGAACGGGGACATAGACATACCTTTTTTTGTGAATGTACAACTAGCCATACGGGGAAGATGGCTAACTGGATGCATCATTTTTTAAAATTAATTAAAAAATTCTTGAAAAGTATGTAACAAAAAACCTATACCGCCAGTAAGAATCCGCTCTGCTCTGCCTTCTTACTGTTATTTAGACAAATTTTCCGATGGCGTCGTCCACAGGCACATCACCATCAGTGAGTTCGATAATTTTGTGTGTCAGTGCTTTGTTATCGATAATGGCCCGAATAGTATCGGCAACATTGTCACGAGAAACATCGCCATATTTAATTGCGTACCCGGCGTTTACTTTCCCGGTGCCTTCTTCGATGGTCAACGTGCCTGGACGGAGAATGACCCAGTCCAGCGCACTTTCTGCAAGGTACGCATCCGACAGACGTTTTACCCGCATATAGTTTTCAAAGGTGTCTGAAATCTTTTTGCCACGACCCGCATCAGGAAAAGCAGAAACCAACACAAACCGCTTAGCCCCAGCGGCAATAGCGGCATCTACGGTTTTTTCCAGGCCCTCGCCATCTACCTTATTCGTAAGCTCTTCACTGGCGCCGCCCGCACCCGCGGTGAACACAACGGTATCACAACCTTTGATGGCCGAAGCCAGGGTGGGTACATCGGTTTCTGTGATACTCAATAAGCATGTGCGCGCACCCCGCCCTTCCAGATCCTGCTGTTGCTGCTCTTTTCTGTGCATAGCAACAACGTGATGACTCCCTTTAACCAGTTTTGAAACAAGACGGGTACCCACATTGCCCGCAGCGCCAACAACAAATACATTCGCCATTTTCATACTCCTATAATGTGACCTTTGCCGCCCTGAAAGGCAGCGAAATGAAATAAGTACCTCTTTGTTACTTACCGAGTGGTCTTGAGATCAACCTTTGCGATGCGACGACCGAAAACGACGATCTATCGATAAAGTGAACAACTCTAGGTGAGTACGGTATAAAAATGAGTTCATTTGTGTCTCGGAGTCTATTTATGTTTCGTGTGTTTTCCCTAGCCCTTCTATTTTGGCTTAGCGCTTTTCATTCAATTGCTGCCACCATTCCCCCGATGGACAAGCGCTTGTCTAATTTGAATTATCCTTTCGCTGTCGACACTTACCACTTTAACTCTCAAGGCAAAGCGTTAGACATGGCCTATATGTATTTGCCGCCGGAAAAAAATAAGCCTGTTGTCACCTTGCTTCATGGTAAGAATTTTAATGGTGCATACTGGCAGCAAACGGCTGAGTTTCTGCAGGACAACGGCTACGGCGTGCTGATCCCAGATCAGATCGGCTTCGGGAAGTCGTCTAAACCCACTGACTATCAATATAGCTTTGCTGCGCTGGCCAACAATACTCGCGGGCTGCTGGAAAAGTTAGATATTGATCAGAGTGTGATAGTGGGCCATTCCATGGGCGGTATGCTGGCAACCCGTTTTGCGCTGTTGTTTCCCGAACACACCGCCAAACTGGTTCTGGTGAATTCCATTGGCCTGGAGAATTATCTGCTTTATGAAAGCTACCCTGATATCGAATCGGCGTTTCAACGAGAGTTGAATAAAAAACCAGAGAACATCGTGACCTATCAGCAAAAGAACTATTACGATGGCAAGTGGAACGACGACTACGCTAGCCACGCGGCTTTTTTGCAGGGGTGGATAAAGGGAGACGATTGGCCACAGTTAGCGAAAGTGGCAGCACTGACCTACGACATGATTCTTACCCAACCCGTAATAGAGGATTTTCAATATTTGAAAGTCCCCTCTACGTTGATCCTCGGTACCCGGGATCGTACTGCGCCAGGGCGAGCAAGCAAACGTGAAACGGTTACCCGCGAACTCGGTCGCTATGACAAGTTGGGTGCCGAAGTGAAACAACGAAACAGTACGCTTTTTATTGTTGAACTAGAGGGGTTGGGCCACCTGCCACAGATTGAAGACTTTGCGACTTTTAAAGTCCCTTTTTTGAAAGCAGTTGAATTAGCGCCCGCTCTATAGGGGCGCTTAATTAAGACTTCACCAAAACTTCACAAGATCGTCAAACTACGGCGAAATAGCGATTATCAGCGGCGAAATATCCTCTACATACCACTGAGGTCTTATTCCGTTAACGAAATATCGGTGTAAAGTTTACATCGATATTAAGCTTTATCGACATATCGTTCTCATTCGTTGTATTCCGTTTTCTCACACATCTTCGAATAGACTTTTTTATCCGTATAAACACGATCGGAGTGAACATGTTTTCTGAATCCAGGGTTTTGTGTCCGCAATTGAAAAGCAAAATAATGACCGCTGAACAGGCTGCGGCATTTATTAACGACGGCGACACAGTCGGTATGAGTGGTTTTACTGGCGCTGGCTACCCTAAATCTCTACCCCGCGCGCTGGCAAATCGTGCCGGAACTGAACACAAAGCCGGAAAGCCTTTTCAGATTAACCTCTGGACCGGCGCATCGACTGCACCAGAATTAGATGGTGTACTCGCTGAAGCCCAGGGTATTAATATGCGCCTGCCATTCCAGTCTGATCCTACCTGCCGTAAGCAAATCAATAATGGTCAGATGCATTACATCGACATTCACCTGTCTGAAGTGTCGCAATACGCGTGGTCAGGCTTTTTGGGTAAACTGAATATTGCCGTTATTGAAGTGACGGCAATTCACGAAGATGGCCGACTGGTGCCGTCTTCATCCATTGGCAACAATAAAACCTGGATTGAACAGGCTGATAAAATCATTCTTGAAGTGAACAAGGGTCAGAACCTGAAACTGGAAGGCATGCACGATATTTATTACGGCACCGCACTACCGCCCCACCGTAAACCGATTCTGATGACCAAAACCGACGATAGAATTGGCGACAGCTATTTTCGTATTCCGCCAGAAAAAATTCTCGCGGTTGTTGAAACAGACGCACCAGACAGAAACAGCCCTTTTACCCCTCCTGATGCAACATCACGACAAATTGCCGACCATATTCTGGATTTTTTCCAGTTCGAAATAAACAAAGGCCGTTTACCGAAAGAACTACTGCCGCTGCAATCCGGCGTAGGTAACATTCCGAACGCCGTGTTGGAAGGTTTGGATACGGGAGGCTACAAAAACCTCACCGCTTACACAGAAGTGATTCAGGACGGCATGCTGAAAATGCTCAAATCCGGAACCTTGTCGTCAGCTTCTGCAACGGCCTTCTCATTGAGCCCCGTGGCACTGGAAGAACTGAACGACAATATTGACTTCTATCGTGAGAGAATCATTCTGCGTCAACAGGATATCAGTAATCACCCGGAAGTGGCCCGTCGTCTTGGCGTAATTGCCATGAATGGTCTGCTTGAGGCGGACATCTACGGCAACGTGAACTCTACCCATGTAATGGGTACGCGAATGATGAACGGTATTGGCGGTTCTGGTGACTTTGCCCGTAACGGCTATTTGTCGATTTTTGTGACGCCTTCCATTGCTAAAAACGGTGCCATTTCGTCAATTGTGCCTATGGTTTCACACGTCGACCACACCGAACACGACACCAAAGTGATTGTGACCGAACAGGGTCTGGCGGACTTACGTGGCCTTTCGCCTCGTCAGCGGGCCAAACTCATTATCGACAAATGTGCACACCCTGATTTCAGAGATCGCCTGCATGATTACTTCGAGCGAGCCTGCGCAACCGGCCGCGGCATGCACACCCCGCATATTCTGGGCGAAGCGCTGAGCTGGCATGAGAACTTTGAACGCTACGGGAAGATGTAGCTGCTTTATAGATTGAGAATTTAGAACCAGGGCCTGTGAAACTCACAGGCCCTTTACCAGTTCACTGAATCACTGCGGCGTAGTGTTACTCAGTTTAATTGCATCTTCGTTGATAACACGGACTTCCCGTTGCGGGAACGGAATTTCAATATCGTGTTCACGCAGGGTTTCGAATACCATCAGCAGTAAGTCGCCGCCTACCCGGTTTTGACCATCATCAACGCCTTCCATCCAGAACTCGACGAACATGTTTACACCGGAGTCTCCGAAGCTGTCAATTTCACAGTCGGGGCGATATTCCACCGCTACGTCATCACCGCTGATCACCTGAGGATGTTCAGATACCGCATCTTTAATGATTTCCACCATTGAGCGAATATCCGTTCTGTAGGCCACTGAGAAATCAATACGATAACGCTGCTTAGAGTCTTTGTGGGTCCAGTTAACCAATAGCGAATTAATGAACTTTTCGTTCGGAACCAGAATGTCTTTGCCGTCATAGGTTTCAAGCACGGCATAGCGCATTTTGAATTCACGAACGAAACCTTTACTGCCATCGTCTAATTCCACGTAATCACCCACCGTCAGTGAGCGATCAAGCAGAATGATGATACCCGAGATAAAGTTCGACGCGATGGACTGTAAGCCAAGACCAAGACCCACACCCACAGCACCACCAAATACCGCCAGTGCTGTAAGGTTAATACCCATGATATTCAGTAACAGCAGGAAGATAACGCAGAACAGCGCCACTTCGAAAAGCTTGGCAAATACCTCTTTGGTAGAAACATCCAGCTTCTTCTGATTACGGATAATGTCTTTACCCATATTGTTGGAAGCGCGGCCAAGCCAGAACAGCAAAATACCAAACACCAGAACGCGAAGAATGCCATACGCTGAAATATCAACGTTGCCCACTGAAAACGAAACAGTTTCCAGTGCGCCAATGACCTTCGGCAGTACATCAATGAGATGCAGAAAAACGATAGGCAGGCCAATCCAGCGCAGGAAAGCCGCAATTCCCTTGTTAACCACAAAGTTACTGATAACCGAGTTTAAGAACAGCATCACCGCGATGATCATGGCGATTTCAAGCAACCAGGCATCAAGCTGATATTGTTTACCCAGCACACTCGTTAGCTTCAGCAAGGTAATGGTGAAAACAGGAAATAGCGTTCCCCCCAGCCGGTATACAAACGTTTGTAGGGAGTGCGCCCCGGATTGAGGTTCGTTCCGGGTCATGGGAAACAAATCCCGCACTTTCCGTGATGCCAACCAGCCAACCAGATAAATGATTAGCAGTGCACCTACCTGATACAGAAACGTGGGGCTGAGTATTTGCTCCAGCGCCTGCTGATAATAGTTTTGAATAGATGAAACAAGGTTTTCCATTAAAGCACCATATGGTTTTTCTTTACGCGGCTTTTTAACTGCATTTATATTTGTCGTAAAGCTTTATCTTCGTTTTTACGATAATAAAATTTTATCCCTACGACCATTTATGTCGATGAATCACCAGTTTGCCTCGTTAGTATTGCGAAATGTAGCGAAAAAAGCAGGCTAGGTGAAATTTTAGGCGTTTAAGCCCGTATCGCAGAGTACCTCTGAACGCCAGGAGCCAATAATAAGGACCAATGATGACCGATATTACACGCCGAAAATTAATGACAACGGGCGGCGCCCTGGCGGTTACTGCTGCGTTACCCGCCTCAGCCAAAGCCTCACCAGACGGTCACAATAAGCCGAAGGTGCATCATATGGTTTACTTTTGGCTTGCCAATCCTGAATCTCAAAGCGATCGAGACAAGCTTATTGCAGGATTAAAAACGCTGGTAGGCATTCCTCAGGTACAAAAACTGTTCGTTGGCGTACCCGCATCCACCATGGTGCGTGATGTCATCGACAACAGTTTTCATGTATCTGAACTGATGATGTTTAACAGCACTGAAGATCAGGATGCTTATCAGACTCATCCACTGCATCTGAAGTTTGTGGAAGAGTGCTCTGGGCTTTGGGAAAAAGTGGTGGTGCATGATTCGCTGATAGTTTAACCCCGCTTAGCGGCCTGAAAGAAAAATAAAGGCGAACCAACTGGTTCGCCTTTGTTTTTTAACGAGATTTACTTAGCTTTGAATATTATCAATCAAATTCTTAATCCAGCTAAATAACTAAATAAAGTTAAGTGATTGAAACCGTCCATTCTTGCGTCTAGAACGTTTGTATTTGTCTATCTTTATTCTTTTTATACAAATGCCAACAGTAATACCAACCCAAAGGTGGAAAGAAGAAATTAGAGATTGTTGACAGTAGAAAAACGAGTAATAAATCAGCCATTCTATTTTTTGAAAAATATAAACTGAGAGAGATAACAAAAATATCTACAACTATCAAAAAATATATGTACGGAAAGGTATTAATATAGATCATGGTTAAATTCTACCTCTGTGTGCATGCCACGCCACTATCAGTTTGTCTGCATGTCCAAGATCCGTTGGATTTTCTACTCAGTAGAGCCATTAGGACAATTAATCATGCCCGCCACAGCAACCATCGCTATGCTCAACCCAGTTTTTCAACTTGGTAGTTTTACCAATGCCTGGGTTGAAGCTATTCGTCGGATCCAGTGAACGATAGAACGACTTCAATGCGTCTTTCGCGAAATACTCGTGACCCACGTTGTGCTCAGCAGGATATTCGGCGTTGCGAGCATCGAAGGTATCGAGGATCTGGTTTTTCAGCTTCTTCGCGTCTACACCTTTTTTCAACACGTAGTTCTGGTGCATGACGTGACAAAACAGGTGACCATAGTAGAGTTTGGTGTCGATCTGCTCATCAATCTCTTTCGGCAACACTTCAAACCAGTCCGGATCGTTACGACGTAACGCCACATCGATGGTCATCATGGCGCCGACATCTTTACTGTTCATGATGTGATAACGGCCAATAGCGCCCCCCGCCACGAAGCGGTGAAGAATCGCTTTGTCGGCTTCATCTTCGGTACATTCGAAGAAGCTGCCTTCGTTGGTTTTAAAGAACTCGGTGAGATACGCGCGGGCTTCGTCTACCCCATCGTTACTCATTTCCAGAATCCAGTGATGCTGATATTTATCGCGGTACACTTCCATGCGCGCCGGCAGATGCCCAGGGAATAGATAGCTCATGTATTGCATCACGCGATCAGACATTTTATTCGGCAAAAAGCCAAACTTGTCGGTAAATGCGTCGAACTTACGCTTGAACGCAAACAGTTTAGGAATAAACTTCGCGCCTAGTTTATTGATCACAATAAACATGTCTTTGCCGTATTTACGGGATACGTCATAACAGTCGCGGTGCAGATATTCGCCGGAATCTGGCAGATTCTTAAACGTAGACAGAATATCGCGGCGGATTTTAGTGAACATCGCAGAATCATTCGACCCTACGTAGAACACCTGCTTTTTATCAGGAATAGGAAACGTGTCCAGGCGCACAGCGAATACAGCCAGCTTTCCGGCACAGCCTGAGGCTTCGTGCAGGCGGCGACCATCGTTATTGAACCGTGACGGTGTGTCAGAATCTACATCCCGTACACGCTCATCATATTCGTTGTCTGATGCTCGCAGTTCTGGGAACTGCACGCTTTCTGCAGCATAATTTTGCTGCTCTAGATTAGCGAGTATTTCCTCCGGCGAATCGCCCAGCTCAATGCCGAGGTTATTCACCAGTGACAGATTGCCGCTCTCATCGATTTGCGCGAACAACGACAATTCAGTGTATGCCGGACCACGTTTTACCAGCGCGCCACCAGAGTTATTACAAATACCACCCACGATGGATGCACCGATACAGGATGAACCAATCACCGAATGGGGTTCACGACCATAGGGGGCCAATTTTTCTTCCAGACCAAACAGCGTGCTGCCCGCCAGACCAACAATCTGCTTACCTTCGTCGATAAGCTGAATTTGGTCGATACGCATGGTGCTGATGATCACTAGCGGCCTGTCGTAGTCTTTGCCGTCTGGCGTAGATCCACCGGTAAGACCGGTGTTTGCAGCTTGCATGATAACCGCAACATCGGCTTCAACACAAAGCTTCAGTACTTTCCAGATTTCAACCAAGGTTGCAGGTCGCACTACGGCGAGGGCTTCGCCTGAGCCAAACCGGAATCCTTTGGTGTAAGGCTGTTTTTTCTCGGTATCGGTTAGCAGATAGCTTTGTCCGACGACATCGCCCATAGAGGCAATCAAAGATTGGGTATCGATTTGTCCGCTCATAGAGATCTCTGGAAAGGGTTACTGACTAAATTTCAGGCCACGCACTATACACTAATTTAGTTGGCGTGCGAACCAGTAGCCGCACGCTGCGGGCGTCTGCGAGCCGGTTTGCGACGTGCTGGTCTAGCATTGTCAGCGCGCTTTTCACCGCCTTCTTTCTTTACCCCAGGTTGTTTCGGTTTCTTTGGCTTTTTAGGTTTTTTCGGCGCAGAAAGCTTGGTTTCAGCCAGTTTTGCTGACGGCTCAAATCCCTCTAGGGTTTCTCTTGGCAGTAGCTGTTGAATGAGTGTTTCCACGTCTTTCAGCTCCTGCAGTTCATCAGCGCTGACCAGTGACCATGCCTGACCGCTAGCACCGGCGCGCCCTGTTCGGCCAATACGGTGAACATAATCGGCGGCGGTGTTCGGTAAATCCAGATTTACCACCACCGGAAGTTGGGCAATATCGATACCGCGAGCGGCAATATCGGTGGCAATCAGTGCTTTTACCGTACCGTCTTTAAATTCAGATAACGCCCGAGTACGCGCGCCCTGACTTTTATTGCCATGAATCGCTGCACTGGGTATACCGGCGCGAGTGAGCTTGTCGGCAATACGGTTTGCACCATGTTTCGTACGGGAGAAAACCAGCGTCTGCGACCATGCATTACGTTTTATTAATGCAGTAAGCGCACCCACTTTCTGGGTTTTGTCCACATTCACGATTCGCTGCTGTACTTCTTCCACCGTCGTGTTCGGCGGCGTCACCGATATCTTAACCGGCGACTGCGTAATAGATTCTGCCAGTGCGGTAACTGTTGGGTTAAACGTAGCAGAGAACATCAGATTCTGACGTTTCGCTGGTAGTAATTTCAGTACTCGCTTAATATCGTGAATAAAGCCCATATCGAGCATACGATCGGCTTCATCAAGAACCAATACTTCAAGCTGGTCGAATTTCACTGCGTTCTGCTGATACAGGTCGAGCAAACGGCCAGGTGTGGCCACCAGGATGTCGCTACCACCACGCAGTCGTTTCATTTGCGGGTTAATTCCTACACCACCAAATACCACGGTGGTTTTCAGATTCAGAAACTGATTAAAGCCACGAATATTGTCTTCAACCTGCGCCGCCAGTTCACGGGTGGGCGTTAGAATAAGTGCGCGTACGCTGTTTCCACGAGGCTTATTACTCGCTGCCAGTTTTTCCATAATGGGCAGGGCAAAGCCTGCGGTTTTACCAGTACCGGTCTGAGCGGCTGCCAGCACATCTTTGCCAGACAAAATAACTGGAATCGCCTGCTCCTGAATGGGAGACGGAGTTGTATAACCGAGAGCGGTGACCGCTTTAAGTAACGGCGCGCTTAAACCCAGTTGGGAAAACTGCATGTAAACCTCAGAGAAAATAGATAGAGAAGAAGGGTATTACGGAAGAAAAACGGGAGCTCATAAGAGCTCCCGTAATTTTAATTAAGTGGTGACTTAATTAAAGTACAACAACGTCAGCAGCTTGCGGACCTTTGTTGCCTTGTTCAATGCTGAACTGTACAGATTGACCTTCAGTCAGAGTACGGAAACCGTCAGATTTGATCGCACGGAAGTGTACGAATACATCTTTGCCGCCGTCAGCCTGAGAAATAAAACCAAAACCTTTAGCTTCGTCAAACCACTTTACAGTACCAGTTGCTGTAGACATAAAATACTCCAGAAATTTAAAAATTGTGGGTAAAAAACCCATGATGCACAGAAGGGCTATCAGGTTTGGAACAAGCGTAGATCTGTAGATTTCTGGAAGTGATGCTTGGAAGACTTACAAAGAACTTAAAGATATAGCATTACAAATTGAATAGAACCTTCGAAAGGCAGAAAAGATGTTAGCAGTAGTTGTCGGGAATAGCCAGTTTATTTTTTAATCATTCTGCTAAAAACGCCGCTTTTGTCTGTTAGACATACAACAATTATCCGTAAGGATTAGCGCGGCTAAGTTTCTCAAAAAATTAACGATTAAAAAGTCACCCTTTCGGGCGAGTCCTGCACAAATGACTATACTGAAAAATATAAATAAAAAATAAAACGCGTTACCTCCGGAGTTAAATTGAAGAGTCTTCGTACAGAAATTGCGGCCATCACACTCATTTCGATTACTGTTATCAGCGCACTAGTTATGTGGGTCTCCATTCGCGTGTACGAAGGGTTGTACGAAGATTTTGTGTCTAAGGAACTGAACGCCCTTTCTGAAAACCTTGCTAACGATTTACTGCCGTTTATGTCGAGTTCTGAGGACACATTTTCTTTACTGAGCATTCTTCTGAAACTAGACGAATACGACAACGTGGAGTTTGCCAAGGTCTTTTCTCAGCAAGGCGAATTACTCACCGCTTATGTTGGCAGTGCATCAGATGAACATACGGTGCAACAGTCCGAAAGCGACCCGGCCTTTGATAGACAACTGTTTTCTTTGCAGCACGGCCTTTTTGTAGAAGAAAGCCATATTAGAGTGGTAAGAATAATCGGCGACCCTGCCCTTCCCCAGGGCAAGCTTGTCATATCCTATTTGATAGAGCAGTCACTAAAAGCGAGTCAGCAACGCTTTATTTCGTCCATTGTGCCGTTCGTGATTTTCATTTTGCTTGCCGCCGTGTTTTGTGTGATTGAATTGCAACGGCGTAGCCTGCTTCCGCTTTTTGAACTAATAGATGAGATGCGACGCATAGAAGAAACCAAGGACTACGCGGTGGAAGTCAATGTTGAGGGCAAAACGGAGATTAAGGCCTTAACTCACGGTTTCAATAGCATGATGTCAGACATCAATAAGCAAGCCGAACTGAATCGACAGAAAAACAAGCTGCTAACTCGGCAACAAGAACAAATGGAGAAGCTAGCGAATTTCGATACGCTCACCGGTTTGCCAAACCGTCAGTTCCTGATGAAGTGCCTGAGCATCGAATTATCACGGGCCAAGCGGGAAAACAGTAATGTTGCCCTTTTGTTCCTCGACCTCGACGGCTTCAAGATGGTTAATGATTCATTCGGTCACGATGTTGGCGATAAACTCCTGTGTAAAATTGCCGACTTGGTTAGTGAAAACCTACGCACGGACGATATTGTTGGCCGCTTAGGTGGCGATGAATTCGTGATTATTCTGTCTTCGGAAACCACATTTGAACAAGTTGAAGAGGTGGCGAATCGATTAGTATCAGTTATTAATGAAGAGCAGTTTGTTGATCAGTGGCGGCTCGAAACCGGGGCGAGCATTGGTGTGGCGTTGGCGAAAGACTGTGAATATAACCTCACCACATTGATGAGTAATGCAGACATTGCCATGTATCACTCAAAGAGAAATGGACGCGGACAATTCACGCTGTTCACCCGCATGATGCAGGACGACAACCATCGGATAATCCGCATTTCCACCAGCATTATTAGCGCGCTGGAAAACGATGAATTTTATCTGGTGTACCAACCTAAAGTGAATCAGTCCGGTCATATCGTCGCTTTCGAAGCACTAATTCGCTGGTACAACGCACACCTCGGTATTGTATCACCGGCAGAGTTCATTCCCATCGCCGAACAAAGCAACAAGGTATCGGCCATCACACAGTGGGTTGTGCAGCAAGTCTGCAACGATATCGATCAAATTCTTGGGCAATATGGTGAGTCCACTTCAATATCGCTCAACTTGTCTGCCAATGACTTAAAAGATGACTCTGTCACCGGGTTTGTTCTGGAGAAAATCAAGCTGTTAGGTAAGCGCGCCAGTGCCATTGAGTTTGAAATTACCGAGTCGGCTTACCTTAAAAGCTTTCAGGCTGGTAATAAGTTCTTCGAAGATTTACGGACGTACGGATGCAAAATCGCACTGGATGATTTTGGTACAGGTTATTCATCCTTAAGCTACCTCACCGAGTTTAATATCGACACCCTTAAAATAGACCGCCAATTTGTTAGTCAGATAGGGGTTTCTCAGCGTTCAGAACTCATTACTGTGACTATTCTTGAAATGGCACGACACCTTAAGCTGACGGTTTGCGCTGAAGGCGTGGAAACACTTGAGCAGGCCTCCTTCCTTATTGAGCACGGATGCCAAACCTTACAAGGCTATTATTACGGAAAACCGGAACCAATCAGTACGCTTGCGGCAGATATTAATCTATTGCCCGAACTCACTTCGACCTAGTTCTAAAACTCGGATATCGCTCACTCACACGAAAGTTTAACCCGATGTATAAAGCACAGTTAGATTTTCAGGTACTTTAGCATCGGCAGGTAAATAACCTACACTTCCCTCATTCTCGAGCAAAAATTGCTTCATAGCTTCAATAGTAGAAACCTGTACAGGTGCTTTATTTCTTCCACTAAAACGCATTTGTGCCCAGTAAGACTGAATACGGGATTCTGTTAAGCCGACGACCCTTGCATTAAAAATGAGACGCTCGTGAGACCCAGGTTTAAGTGTGACCGGTTCAAATTCCGACGACGCTCCACCCATAAATAAATTACGGATTTCGTGCTTTTCCATTTTCGCGGGGACCGACAGATTTGCAACCACAACGATTTCTTCCGATGCGGCTAAAGGTGACGAAGCAATCAACATAGAAAGAAGTAATGAGAAATTAATCAGCTTCATCAGAATACATACTCCACACCAATCTGATAAAGCACGGCTTTTCTGTCGAAATCTTCGGAACCTGACTTTAACTGAAACAGAGATGTTTTATCTGACTCGCCGTTGAGAAAAGAGACTTCCGCTTTAAAAGCCACTCCTGGACTAAAATCCCAGCGGCCGGTTACCGTTACAGAATCCAGTACATCAGTGGGAAAACGAGCGGCCGCTTGATCGACCCCCAAAGAAAGCAAATCGAGAAATGGGTCAACGCCGCCAGGAATCGTATTATCAAGTTCAGTGAGAGTTTGATCAGCTTTTGCGTATGTCACTAGTAACTGATAGTCACCGAAGTATTTTCCGACGGTGACATAGTAATTTTGAATTCCCGCCAGAATGGGAATATCGGATTCCACATCGACGTATTCAGCCGTGGTAAACCAGTCAAGGCTATCGTAAGTTACTCCATACAAAATGGCATCAGTACTTCCGTTGATACTGAAATACTCTGCCAATGCGGGAAAACCAGCTAGTTGCAGGCCATCTCTTAAATCCCCCAGCCCAGTTGCGCCGGCCTTTACAGAAGCGACGTCAAAAGTTGCGACACGGAACTGCCAGCCATTGTAATTGGCTTCAATAATACCACCGTACATATCTTTGGCATTTACATGGAAGCTCTCACCATTGACAATAATATCGTCGGTAAATTCACCATAATATCCTTCTACATCGATATAAACGTCTTTGATGCTGAAGCGGTAACGTAGATTGACACCCTCATAGCGAGGAAAAAAAAGATAGCTGCCGTAGAGTTGTCTGGGTGCTGAAATCCAGGGATAAGCATAACCCACATCGAAAACGTCAGAATACTTAAGGTAAGGCGTACGCAGACGTCCTAACTTCAATTGCCAGTCGGGTGTCGGTTCATAACTCAGATACAACCATTCCAGACCAGATTGGAAATCACTGTTTGAGTGGAGTAGTAATTGTCCTGAAAGAGAGACTTTGTCGGTGACAATGTAATCTGCCTGAAACCCGACCAGGGATTTTTCAGTAAAAGTGAGCTCATCTTCATAGCCTTCAAAGTAGGCTTGATCAGTATCGAGGTAACCGGCAACGACCCGGGCAAAGCCAGAAAACTCAATAGAGGAATCTTCACTTGCCATGCTCGCGCACGGCGTCAGCATGGTTGTTACTACCACGCTGACGAAAAAAATCGCCCTTCGCACCTTGTTCAACTCTCTGTTCATTCAATTATTCTAATAACCGCTTATGAAAAAGAGTATTGTCTAAAGTGTAGATTTTGCCAGTCGGCTCAGGCGAATTTTGCTAATTGCTGTTCGAATTCAGTGATATCGCCGAAGGTTGATTTAACCCAATCGGCATTGTGGTAAGTATCGGTATAGCGCTCTCCACTGTCACACATGAGCGTAACAATAGCGCCTTTTTCATTTTTCTTTTCCATTTCAGCGGCAACGTGTAACGCGCCCCATAAATTGGTGCCTGTGGAGGCGCCGGCATTAATGCCCGCAATGTTTGCCAGCCATCTCATGGTGGCAATACTCGCTCTGTCATCCACTTTTATCATGTCGTCAATCACATCGGGCTGGAACGAGGCTTCCACTTTAGGTCTGCCAATTCCCTCAATTTTACTGCCACGGTCGCTGGTCAACGTTCTATCGCCGGTGCGATAACTGTCATAAAAAACGGAATGTTCGGGATCGACTACCACAAGTCGGGTGTTCAAACCGCGGTAACGAATAAACCGACCTATTGTGGCGGACGTCCCGCCCGTTCCGGCGCTCATCACCACGGTGTGCGGTTCTGGGTGAGGCTCGGCAGACATTTGTCCAAAGATGCTTTCCGCAATGTTGTTATTGCCCCGCCAGTCGGTAGCCCGCTCTGCGAACATGAACTGATCCATAAAATAGCCGTTGCATTCATCGGCTAAACGCTGTGCCTCATCATGCATCTGAGTAGGACAATCAACAAAATGGCAACGTCCCCCAAAACGGGTGATCAGGTTAATTTTACTCTGTGCAGTAGATTTCGGCATAACGGCAATAAAAGGAATACCCAGCATGCGGGCAAAATACGCTTCGGAAACAGCGGTACTTCCCGATGAGGCTTCAACAATAGTGGAGCCCTGATTAATTTTGCCGTTGCAGAGCGCGTACAAAAATAGAGAGCGCGCCAATCTGTGCTTCAGACTACCTGTAGGGTGCGTACTTTCGTCTTTCAGGTAAATATCGATGCCGTTTAATTTCAGGCCATGCAGTTTAATTAGATGTGTGTCTGCAGAACGCTGAAAATCAGCATTAATTTTTTGGATGGCGTCGGCAACCCAGGCTCTCATAGTAACTTCCCTTTGATCAATCTGGCGGCAGTATAAAGCCATCCTTATTGGAATGCCCGCACTCTACCCCATATTCATTCCGTGCTGTCTCGTTAAAGCTTAAATTTTATTAAACCTTGCTCAGTGCTGCAGAAATCAGCAACGGCTTTTATTATGCTTTTGTTTTTTCGGCGCGGAAAAATGTGATGACAGAATCAGACATATCCAGAATCATTGAAATGGCGTGGGAGGACCGCACTCCATTTGAGGCTATTGAGCGATTGTACGGCCTGAATGAATCAGCGGTGGTTAAGCTGATGCGCAAAGAAATGAAGTCATCGTCGTTCAGAATGTGGCGTAAGCGAATGAGTGGAAGACAAACCAAACATCTGAAAATCCGCCCACCGGGCATTACCCGAGCGTATTGCCCTACCCAATACAAACGCTGAGTTTTGCCAATACAAACAAAAAAGGCGATGAAACCTCATCGCCTTTCGTTTATTTACATCCGCGTTTATTTGCCAAGCAGAATACGCAGCATACGACGCAAGGGTTCAGCTGCGCCCCATAAAAGTTGATCGCCCACAGTGAACGCTGAAATGTATTCTGGCCCCATGGTCAGTTTACGAATACGACCAACCGGAATAGACAATGTGCCGGTTACTTTGGCTGGTGTCAGTTCCTGCATGGTGATATCGCGATCGTCCGGGATCACTTTTACCCAGTCGTTGTGCTTAGCCAGCAGCGCTTCGATTTCTTCAACGCTGATGTCCTTTTTAAGCTTCAGGGTAATTGCCTGACTGTGACAGCGCATGGCGCCAACGCGAACACATAAACCATCTACCGGCACAGGCGACGCTTCAGTGCCAAGGATCTTGTTGGCTTCCGCCTGCGCTTTCCACTCTTCACGACTCTGACCAGAAGGCAACTGCGTATCGATGTACGGAATAAGGCTGCCTGCCAGCGGCACACCAAACTGTTCGGTCGGGTTGTCGTCAGAACGGATAAATTCAGCAACCTTGCGATCAATGTCCAGGATCGCTGATGACGGATCTTCCACAAGCTCTTTTACATTGCCATGCACGGCGCCCATCTGACTTAACAGCTCGCGCATGTGCTTGGCACCAGAACCAGACGCCGCCTGATAGGTCATTGGCGTTGCCCATTCAACCAAATCGGCTTCAAACAGACCACCAAGCGCCATCAGCATCAAAGAAACGGTACAGTTACCGCCCACATAGGTTTTAACACCATTTTCCAGGCCTTTATCGATTTCACCGCGGTTTACCGGGTCCAGTACGATAACGGCGTCATCTTTCATGCGCAGCGCAGACGCCGCATCAATCCAGTATCCTTGCCAGCCTGCTTCGCGCAGTTTCGGGTAAACGTCTTTGGTGTAGTCGCCACCCTGACAGGTAATGATAATGTCTTGCGCCGCCAACGCTTCAATATCGGAAGCATCTTCCAACACACCGCAATCTTTACCGGCAAAATCCGGCGCTGGCAGACCCTTTTGAGAGGTCGTGAAAAAGGTTGGCTCAATGAATGAGAAATCGTTTTCTTCCTGCATTCGTTGCATTAACACCGAGCCGACCATACCGCGCCAGCCAACTAAACCAACTTTGTTTTGAGACATTCTCGAACCCTTTTAAATTTCCTCTCCGATGCCTGTCCTGTAGCAAAACCTCTTTATGGGCTCTTTATGCGTTTGCTACATTCATCGGAAACCTGTTGTAAAGGCCGCAGTCTATAAAGAAAGTCTACGCTTTGCCAGTAGCTTTTTATTACCTGGCTCACAGATTCAGGTGAACGGGGGTTTGCGGCAGTACTTAGATGCCACTTAGCTGCCAATTTCGGAAGATTGCGTACCCACCTACCGAAGAAGGTCCTCGCTCAAATTCATAATGAAAATCGTGGAACAAACACAAAACCTTTACTAACGAGTGTTTTTTGAACAGACTTATGCGTTTCATTTGGGAGGGTTCAGAAGATTATCTGATTATTTAGACCATTTAACTTTTGTTTCACAGTTGTAAATCCCTTAACAAAAGTGAGGATTATAAGGGGAAGGCTTTTCGCAATTTGGTTAGCTTTTGCTACGATACAATGGGACTTTAGTTGAAGCAATGGTCAAAAATCATCCACATTGACACTTTTTGATACAGATCAAAATTGTCACTTTTGAAAACAAAATGTTAATGGGTTTTATGCACTAGCTACCTGCACACTATTTCGTTACTGAATCTTCATTTTACCCCTCTTGAGTCGCACCGATTTTTTCTCTACTCTCCTACGCCCGAAGACCTAATTTTATGTGCGATGGAATTTTTCTGTCGACACTACGTCGGACCAAACGAGGACACATTTAACAGTATGGCCACCTCTACTTTCACCACAAACGCCTTGGCGGTTTTCGTAAACCGTACGGCAATCGACAGCACGAAAAGTGTTGGCGTGGTGTTATGGTTGGCGACGCTGGTTCTCCTTTTCAACGTTACACTTATTATTAGCGGCATCATGGCTGACTCATCAGAGTTCGTCGGTGCCTTGCACGATAATCTAGTTGTTGAACCCCATTCATTTGCAATGATGGACGAAGCGCTGTCGTTGTTCTTCTTTTCAGCAATCCTGCTTATATGTTTGTTGGGCATTCCTGTTCGTCCCGGGCTATTTACCCGCGCGAGCATCGTGACGTCCCGACAAATGCTAAAGGTCGTTAATGACGACTACCGACAGCCGTTTGTGCAACAGTTCGGCAGTCGAGCACCACCTTCTGACAAGTGATTTCTGGTGATTACAGACGTGCCTGCGGGTACCTCTGTAATCAACGGCGCGCCACGTGTCACTACAATTGTTGATTCCTGTCGCGTTCGCTTGTTCGAAAAACTTCGATAGTCACTATCGGAAAATTACGCGTGTCGCCTCACAGCGGCAATAACGTTGAACCCGGGTTATAGGAAAATGCTTTTGTCTATTCGTAACCTTTCTAAACTAGCTCTTGCCACAATCGTGCTGTTACTGGCCGGTTGTAGCGGTGGCGTACTTGATCCGAAAGGACAGGTAGGTATTGAAGAAAAGAACCTGATTATTCTGTGTACGATTCTCATGCTTATCGTTGTTATTCCGGTAATTGTACTCACGCTGTATTTCGCCTGGAAATACCGCGCAAGCCGCGATTTTGAAGTCTACACACCAAAATGGGCTCACTCTACCAAGATTGAAGCCACTGTTTGGTCTATTCCAATTCTGATCATCATTGCTTTGGGTATTATCACGTGGCAATCAACCCACGCCTTAGACCCATACGCTCCGCTTGAAGATAAAGGCGAGCACATGACCGTTGAAGTGGTTTCACTCAACTGGAAATGGCTGTTCATTTATCCTGAGCAAGGCATTGCAACGGTAAACGAATTGGTGATTCCGGCTAACAAGCCAGTTTCATTCAAAATCACTTCTGAAGGCACAATGAACTCGTTCTTCATTCCTCAGTTGGGTAGCCAAATCTACTCAATGGCGGGCATGGAAACTCAGTTACACCTGATTGCTGATGAGCCGGGTACCTATAAAGGTATTTCTGCAAACTACAGCGGTGCAGGTTTCACTGGTATGAAGTTCGACACCATTGCAACGCCAACTGAAGCTGACTTTGATGCCTGGGTTCAGAAAGTGAAATCAGAAGGCGGTTCACTGACTTCTGAGAACTTTACGCAATTAGCTGAAGATAGTGAAAACCACCCTGTCACTTATTACAGCACGGTCAGCGACGGTCTGTTCCACGAAATCATCATGAAGTACATGAAAGATCATGGCTCTATGGATTTCTATGGTAAGCCAGCTAATGCTGCTACAGGCGTAAAAGCCGAAGCGATGCAGCACAAAGGCCATCACATGGGGGTTGAAGAGTAAGTATGTCTTTTTTAGGTAAATTATCTATTGAGGCTGTACCGTACCACGAGCCAATCGTAATGGTTACGCTTGGGGTAGTTGCAGTACTTGGTCTGGTGATCGCAGGTCTGATCACCAAATACAAAGCATGGGGCCCGCTGTGGCGCGACTGGATCACGTCCATCGACCACAAACGCCTGGGTATCATGTATATCCTGCTTGCACTTATCATGCTTATGCGTGGCTTTGCCGACGCCATCATGATGCGTACGCAGCTTGCTGCGGCAACAAACGGCGCAGAAGGTTATCTGCCGCCAGAACACTATGACCAAATCTTCACCGCGCACGGTGTTATCATGATCATCTTTATGGCAATGCCATTTATGGTGGGTCTGATGAACATCATCGTTCCGCTGCAGATTGGTGCACGTGACGTTGCCTTCCCGTTCCTGAACAACCTGAGCTTCTGGCTGACGGCTGGTGGTGCAATTCTTATCAACCTGTCTTTAGGTGTGGGTGAGTTTGCGAAAACCGGTTGGGTTGCTTATCCGCCACTGGCGGGTCTGGAGTATTCACCGGGTGTCGGGGTTGATTACTATATATGGGCCTTGCAGATATCGGGGCTCGGGACGCTCTTGACCGGGGTTAACTTCCTGGTAACTGTATTCAAGATGCGTGCGCCGGGCATGAAACTGATGCAAATGCCTATCTTCACCTGGACATGTACCTGGGGTAACATCCTGATTGCTGCGTCATTCCCTATTCTGACTGCAGTACTGGCGATGCTTACGCTTGACCGTTATCTTGATTTCCACTTCTTCACCAATGATTTAGGTGGGAACTCGATGATGTACATCAACTTGTTCTGGGCATGGGGTCACCCTGAAGTTTACATTCTGGTTCTGCCAGCATTTGGTATCTTCTCGGAAATCATTTCTACCTTCACTGCGAAGCGTCTGTTTGGCTATAAGTCAATGGTTTACGCGTCGGGTGCAATTGCAATCCTGGGCTTCATTGTTTGGTTACACCACTTCTTCACAATGGGTTCCAGCGCAAACGTTAACGCCTTCTTCGGTATCATGACGATGGTTATCGCCGTACCGACCGGGGTTAAACTGTTTAACTGGCTGTTCACTATGTACCGTGGCCGTCTGACTATCACAACACCTGTGTTGTGGACGTTAGGCTTCATGGTTACCTTCACCATTGGTGGTATGACAGGCGTACTGCTTGCTATCCCAGGTGCTGACTATGTACTGCACAACAGCTTGTTCCTGATTGCTCACTTCCACAACACCATCATCGGTGGTGCGGTATTCGGTTACCTGGCAGGTTTTGCTTACTGGTTCCCGAAAGCGATGGGCTTCAAACTGGATGAGAAAACCGGTAAAGCAGCATTCTGGTGCTGGCAGATTGGTTTCATGGTAGCGTTCATGCCACTGTACGTACTGGGCTTCTTAGGAATGACCCGTCGTCTGAACCACACTGACAACCCGGACTGGAACATCTGGCTGTACATTGCTGCGGGTGGTGCATTCATCATCGCTGCAGGTATCTTCTTCCAGTTGCTGCAACTGTTCATCAGCTTTAAGAACAAAGAAGCACTTAAAGATACTACGGGTGATCCGTGGAATGGTCACACGCTAGAGTGGTCAACTGCGTCTCCGCCTCAGTACTACAACTTCGCTGTTATTCCTCACATCAAAGACATTGATGCATGGACTGACATGAAAGAACGTGGCGAAGCGTATCAGAAGCCTGAAAAATATGCCCCAATCCACATGCCTAAGAACACCTCTGCTGGTTTCTTCATGAGCATGAGCTTCACGGTAATGTGTTTTGCACTTATCTGGCACATCTGGTGGCTGGCCGCTGTTGGTTTCATCGCCGGTATCGCAGTATTCATCAAGCGCTGTTACACCAGCGACGTAGATTACTACGTACAGGTTGATGAAGTAGAGAAAATCGAAGCAGAGCATTTATCTGCTAATGCTAAAGGAGTGAACGCATGAGCTCAGTAGCTACTGATATGCATCACGATCACGACCACGAGCATCACGAGAGTAATAGCGTTTTCGGCTTCTGGGTTTACCTGATGACCGACTGTCTGTTATTTGCCTCGTTCTTCGCAACCTACGCAGTGTTGTTTATGAACACTGCCGGTGGCGTGTCTGGTAAAGACATCTTTGAGCTGGACTTCGTTGCAGTTGAAACCGCGGCACTACTGTTAAGTAGTATTACTTTCGGTTTTGCCATGATTGCAGCGCACAAGCAAAACAAAGGCGGCACGCTGTTATGGTTGGCTGTGACCTGGGTTTTCGGTGCGGTGTTTATCGGTATGGAAATCTATGAATTCCATCACCTGATCGTAAACGGCCACGGCCCGGATACCAGTGCCTTCCTGACAGCGTTCTTCTCGCTGGTTGGTCTGCACGGTCTGCACGTAACTTCTGGTCTGATCTGGATGACCATCATGATCATCGAAGTGATGCGTCGTGGTCTGAAAGATCAAACTGTTACGCGCCTGAGCTGCTTAAGCCTGTTCTGGCACTTCCTGGACATCGTCTGGATTTGCGTATTCACCGTAGTTTATCTGATGGGAGCACTGTAATGAGTCAGCACGATTCTCACGCTGTTAGCCATGCAAACGACCATGGTGATGTGAAATCCTATGTGATTGGGTTTGTTCTGTCGGTTATCCTGACAGTCATCCCTTTCTGGATGGTTATGGAAGGCGACTTCTCTAAAGGCACCACTATTTGGAGTATCGTTACTTTAGGTCTGGTACAGATTTGGGTTCACCTCAAATACTTCCTGCACCTGAACTTCGTTACCGAAGATGGCCGTGCAAGCACGTTCTCGTTCCTGTTCAGTGCCCTGATTATCTTCATGGTAGTCGGTCTGTCTGTCTGGATCATTTACGAGTCTAACGCGATGATGATGTACTAGCCTGCTGGCTGGTACATTTTCTGAGCGTACGCGAGGTAAACTGGAAATATGAAACCTGTATTTCGTCGATATTTAACCGTGACTAAGCCCGGCATTATTATGGGCAACCTAATCTCTGTCGCCGGTGGTTTTCTGCTGGCATCTCGGGGTGATGTTGACTTTATGCTGATGGCGGCAACGCTGATTGGCTTATCACTGGTTGTTGCATCCGGATGTGCAATTAATAACTGCATTGACAGGGATATTGATGCCAAGATGCAACGTACCCGCTCCCGGGTTACCGTGACCGGGGAAATGTCGCTGAAAGCCGCATTCTGGCATGGCATTGTGCTGGGTGTGATGGGTTTTGCTCTGCTGGTGGCGTACACCAACGCCACTGCGGTGTTTTTCGCTGCACTGGGTTATGTGGTGTATGTGGGCGTTTATAGCCTGTATATGAAACGTAACTCTGTGTACGGCACACTGGTTGGTAGCTTGTCTGGTGCGGTTCCCCCGGTTGTGGGTTACTGCGCGGTAAGCGGCCAGTTCGATGCTGCCGCTGCCATTCTGCTGGTGATGTTTAGTTTGTGGCAAATGCCCCACTCTTACGCCATCGCTATTTTCCGTTTCAAAGATTATGAAGCGGCGAATATTCCGGTACTGCCGGTTGCAGAAGGTATCGAAAAAGCCAAACTGCATATCGTGCTTTACATTGCGGTATACGCGATTGTGACCATGATGCTGTCGATTGCAGGATACACAGGTATTGGTTTCCTGGCCGTCGCCTGTACCACCAGCTTCTGGTGGCTGCTGATGGCACTGCGTGGTTATCGCCCTGATATCGACATGACACGCTGGGCGCGTCAGGTGTTCGGCTTCTCCATACTGAACATCACGATCCTCAGCATTGCCATGGCGGTAGACTACCACGATGTAGCACCTAAACTGTTCGCCTTAGCGCTATAGACTAGTAAATACGAAAAAGGGCCGCTCAATTGAGCGGCCCTTTTGTTTTGGTAACTCACTAATCACTCTGAATCATCGATACATATCAGAGCACCGTTACCGTTATCACAGGCTTACTGCCATCTGGCCCTGACACCGTGAAGCGGTAGGTGCCGGCTTCAGCATTAATCATCAGGTTGTTATTACTGACCCCTAGCACTTTGGGAACATCTACCATCACCTCGTTTGAGGCTTCGCCATCTGGATTACCGAAGTTCACCGTGCTCCAGTCTTCTGAGGCGACCTTAAACTCCGTTGCACCACCGCTAAGCACGATATCCGCCGTATAGGTGCCATCGCCCTGCCACGTCAGTGCGTTGTCGGTGCCCCATGAATTCATGCCGCCACGAATAAATACTGGCGTTGCGCCAAAGAATTGCTCTTCGAAAACACCAATGGTAGGTATTTCACCATTTCGCGCTGACAGCACAAACACATAGCTGTTGTTCGCCTCAATGGTCAGCACCAGATTTTCGTTAGTCGCGGCAAGGAACTGGGTTGTACCCACGTTAACGGCAGTATCTGACTCGTTATTTGTCATTCCGCCCAGATTAACCGTAGACCAGTCTTCCGACGCAATCTTGAACTGATAGGTGCCCGGCTCCAGCGTAGTAGCAAAAGTGTATACTTTATCGCCCTGGTAGCTAAAGGCATCGTCCGTTCCCCAGCCATTCATATCGCCACGCAGATAAACGGTGGTGGGTGCAAATGGCTCGTCATAGTTGACAGTCAGGATTGGGACGCTGGTATCTGAACCATCCACACGGAATTCATACAGTGCCGTTTCTGCTGGCGTAAAGCTCAGGTTGGTATTGCTTACACCCAGTACCATGTCGTCGCCAAGAGCGACAATACCATCAGAACCGTCCGCAGCACCAAAGTTCACTGTATCCCAGTCTTCTGAGGCCATTTTGAACCCGTAGGTGGTGCCGGCAGTTAGCGTTGCCGTAACCGTATACACGCCGTCGCCCTGATAAGTAAACGGTGACTCTGTGCCCCACTCGTTCATGTCACCTCGTAAATAGGCAACAGTATCACCGAACGGTACAATATCCGGCGCACCGGCAGTGGCGTAAGCTGACAAGCCATAGCCTTGCGCCCCCATCTGCGGTTTTACGAATACCGCAGTGGTCAGTGCGGGCACGGTAAAGGTACCGTTGCCTTCGTCATCGCCGGTCCCTTCCGTGAACGTGGCGGTACGAACCGTATTGTCTACTGAGTTCATCAACACATTATGTAATTCAAACCCGGTTGCCGTAGCGACAGTAATGGATTTTTCTTCGTAGCCTGTGTTCACCATAACCATAATGGCATCAACGGCAGGATCGATGTCTGTCAGTGGTGTTTCACTGCCTTCATTGACGCCATCATCAATACTCATGGCCACCAGACCCACTTGCTGACGGGCTCCGATGTTATGGAACCCCACGCGCTGAATGATGTCGTCCATGGTGGTCAGGCGGAATAACTTGCTGCCAGAGCGGATCATCAGGTATTCATCGAACACCGTGGAAGCAAATTCAATTTCCCCCATGCTGGCGGCACGCTCAGCATCGTAGATAAACGCACTCATTTCATCCCAGCGCGCGGAATTATCCACTGCCAGCGGCAGACCAATATTCCAGTTATTGGTATTGAAGGTGAAGTCCACATAGTTAAACCAGTCACCGGCATCGTAACAGTTGCGATCCATAGACTTAGAGCGCAGGAAGTCCCCCCCCATTTGCAGAAACGGAATACCTTGTGACATCAGCGGTAAGGTAATACCGATGTTCTGTGCACGAACACGCTCTTCGAGGGTGAGATCCATAGGCAGTGAGTAGTTAAACTGATCCCACAGGGTTTCGTTATCGTGTTTAGACACATAGTTGATAACGTCGGCTGGGTCCTGACCGTAACCACCCAGACTACTGGTTGTGGTAGCAGAGCCACCGGACGTTTCCAGTACATAGTCGGTGAGTGTACCGGCCATGCCCATTTTGAGACGATCCTGTGCACTCAGCGCTTCGTCACTTTCAGGGTTAAACAGATGACCGTAACGGATAGCGTCGCGGATGCGGTCGTTATAAGTACCGATTTGGGTGCCGCCCATATTGATCTGGTTGGCCTGCTCGTAACCTCTGTCTTCTTTCAGCCAGCCTTCGCCGTAGAAATAGTTATCTTCGTCTATAGCCTGAACAGCATCACGCAAACGCACCATGGTATCAACCGTAGCCTGACTCATGATGTCAAAGCGGAAGGAGTCAAACTTATACTGCTCGGTCCACAACAGCAGCGAATCCAGCATCAGCTTTTCCATCATCGCCTGACGGGGCTCGGTATCTTCACAACAGGTTTCCTGTACCATTGCGCCGGTTTCCACGTCGTAACGGTGATAATAGCCCGGTACCACTTTATCCAGCACTGAACGTGGATATACGCCTGAAGCATTGGTGTGGTTGTACACCACATCCAGCACGACCCGCAGACCAATCTCATGTAAGGCCATATTCATTGCGCGCATTTCAACGATACGCTGAACACCCTCGGCGTCAGAGGCATAGCTGCCTTCAGGCACATTGAAGTGATACGGATCGTAACCCCAGTTGAACGAGTCATAGCCACGCATTTGATCGATAAGCGCCTGGGCTTTACCGCCTTCAGAGGCCGGATCGTAGCTTTCCATCAGATCTTTAATTACTGTTCCTTCCGGCTCCTCTTCGCAAATGGTTGCGTTGCGGTTTAGGCGACAAAGATCGCCAATCGTATCGTTGATATTCACCACATTCGCTGGGTTCTCATCCACGCTGGCAATGTCGTTGGCAGGCAACATGTGGAAGTGGGTCATACCGGCATTAGCCAGCTTCTGCAAGTGCGCAACCGGTGCAGTACCTTCTTCCGTGAACGCAAGGTATTTGCCCCGGTTCGCTTCTGATGTGGATTCATCAAGAATACTGAAGTCGCGGATGTGACCTTCGTAAATCACCGCATCTTCCGGATCGGCAATGGTCGGAATCGATTGAGTATCCCAACCGTCAGGCTTGAGATCGTCATCTGACAGATTCACAAAACGTGAGAATCGGCTGTTGGTAGAGAGAGAAACCGAATACGGGTCGGTCACTTCCAGGGTTTCAAGCTCGCCGGTAACAGGGTGATAGACGGTAACTTCAAAGCGATACAAGGTACGATCCAGTGACATGTCGCCATCGTAGCGCCAGATCCCGGTATTCTCATCCAGCGTCATCGGATACGTATTCTGCAGCGACTTGCTGTCAGAGTAGCTCAGCAGGCTGACCTGTTGTGCAGTGGGGGCCCATACCACGGCAGAAATGCCGGTGTCGGTATAAACCGGTCCCAGCGAGGCTTCGTTGGCATCATCATCGCCGCTGGTGTATAGCACGTCCAGCACGTTAGCTAGCTGAATACCCGTTGCAGCAACCAATTTGCCTTCATCGTTGTAGCCGCCGATTGCAGTCTGGGTTTTCAGTACCGCTTTCACCGCAGCTTCATCCCAGTCGCCTTGCCATGCCTGCATGGATTGCAGATGAGGCGCCAGCGCGATTTGCTCATCCGTGAGGGTGGTTTCAGTCAGCGTCAGCACCG
Organism: Alteromonas sp. ABV4_515; assembly: GCF_056160345.1. Taxonomy (NCBI): domain Bacteria; kingdom Pseudomonadati; phylum Pseudomonadota; class Gammaproteobacteria; order Alteromonadales; family Alteromonadaceae; genus Alteromonas; species Alteromonas sp. ABV4_515. The sequence continues at coordinate 32,078 of NZ_JBSWWZ010000002.1, read as the reverse complement.
CACCGTTAAGGCCATCTTCCAGGGTAGATTCAAGTCCTGCCGTTTCGCTGTAATGCAATTCAACGGTTTCTACACCTTCTGGCGCGTTCCACAGAATGGTGTTCACATCCAGCCAATGTGCTCCGAGACCTTCAACATCGACGGGTTGTTCACCTAAAGAAATAATCGGAAATTCGAAAATGATTGCTTCACCAGACAGTGTGAAGTTCATGCGGGTGAACGTTTCGTCGTCCTGGACCAGCGAACCTGCGTAGTTGCTTCCTCCCATTTCCTTTCCGGCATCATCGGTGCCTTTATGGATAATGAAGTTATGACAGGTGCCATAATTTCCTTTTAGCTCAAGTACCCAGTAGGCGCCGTAATTCGGATCGATGCCAGTTGGCTGACGGCCATTGGCCCAGTCGGTATCTGCATCGGCATAGGCATCACAGGTTTCATCATTCCAGGTATGCAGACGCCAGCCGTCATAAGCCGGGTCGTTGGGAATGTTATCGGCATCCACAGAGCCGCGGTTGTAGTAAAGCACCGCCTGATATTCACCTGGAAAGAATGCCGGTGCAGGTAACGTGGGATCGGCCCCCACCACGCAAGCGTTATTGGTTTCGTTCGGTACGGTTGGCGGGTCGCACTCGATGGGAGGCGGCGCGACGCACTGTGTACCCGTTGAATCTGGGATCAGCGGCGAGTCGCAGGTGAGCAGGTTATTGCTACCCGATTCAATATCCGAGCCGCCACAACCGGTTAATACAAAAAGTGTCAGTATGCAGGCCAGCAGCCCGCTAACCTGTTTGGTAAGTCTGGTCATATCTGATGTCCATTTAGGTCTATTCGCTTTGGCGCTATTCAGTTTGTTCATGATTATTGTTCTCACAGTGAATAGGTCAGACCGAGGTAATACTGGGTACCGAAGAATTGCAGCGTGCCTGTTTGCTCCGGTGTCGAGAAATAGCTTCGGGTAGGTTCGTCGGTGAGGTTGTTTACCTGAAACAGCATGCTCAAATTGTCGTTAATTTCGTAGGAGGCCTGATAGTCAATCACCAGCTCATCGTCGAAGTTTACGGTTTGATCATTTACCGCTACCTGCTGCGATACGAAGGCATCACGATAGCGGGCAGACACCCGAGTTTCGAAACCTTCGTACTCCCAGAACAGCGTCGCCGTTATCACGTTTTCAGAGAGTCCAGGCAATTGGCTGGCAAACACGCCTTCGCTCAATGTGCGCTGAATCTCACTTTCTGTGAACGAATAGCTGGCGCTCATACCTAATCCAGACCACATGCCAGGCAACATGCTGTAGATCTCGGTGTAGGCAATTTCGACACCACGAATATAACCGCCTTCCGCATTGTTAATTGCCGTTTCGTAACGGCCATTTTCGGTTGGCACGGTCACAAACAACGGATCACCGGCCGCATCCAATGCCAGCTCTGGCTCCTGCCCGCTAAATTCACTTTCCAGGTATACGGGAACCTGCACCGAGTCTGGTACGGTGAATCCATTTCCTTCAAAGTCGTAGGGTTCAACGGCGATATTCTCGATGAATGACTCGATGTTCTTATAGAAGCCAGCTACCACCAGCGCACCATCGGTCTCGTCGAAGTAATACTCGTAAGACAAGTCATATTGGGTCGCGTAAAACGGTTCAAGATAAGGGCTGTTGCGTGCTGAACCGTTTACCCGGGCGGTAGGTTGAGACAAGGTAACTTCCCCTGAGTCTCTGTCCATCGTCGCGGTAATGGTTTCCACGGTAGTAGAGGCATTGGCTGCGAAACGGTTGATTGGCGCACGCCCCATGACTTTCGCGGCAGCAACCCGTAACTGGGAATTGTCGGTCAGCTTGAAATTTAAGTTTATCGACGGCAATACATCAGTAAATTCATGGGTCAGAATGGTTGGGCGATAGAAGTTATTAATCAGCCCCAACTCATCTGTAATGTTTTGCGCGCCGGCGGTAGGGTCACTGACTTCCTCACTCACACCGGTCTCGGGATCGGTAACCAGGCGTGTTGCGCGCTGAAGCGTTGTTGAAGCTTGTTTAGTGCGAACATAGCGGACACCCACATTTCCGGTCATGGGTATGCCAAACAATTCCGTGTCCAGTTTCGCCATCAAATATGCAGCGTTTACAGTTTCGAATACTTCACCACTTTCCTGTATCGTCCAGGCCGACGCGGCGTTTGTACCATCGCCATTGATCACACCCGCGGCACCAGGGCCCCAGGTTTGCGCGGGTTGTGGAATACCGTCAGGAAACCAGGCGTTCAGTGCCGAATTTAAATCGATAGAAAGGTAGCTTGGGAAATACGAAAAGGCACCAGACCAGTCCACTACCTCAGACATCCCTTCCGTTATGTTCAGAGGCGGTTGACTCACTGAGAATCCGCCATCGTTTCCGAACTCGAAAATAGCGCGATCGTTACTGAATTCGCGATCCGAATAGCGATAGCCAAACTCGATACCAGATAAGACAGGCAAGTCGAGAAAGTATTGGAAATCTGCACGGTAAGCATCCAAATCATCCTCGTTCTCATACGGATAAATCCCGTATTTACTGATCATCGCCCGATTTAAATCGGTAAACGCATCAGTTTGATTGAACGCGAGATCAGGCAGGTTGAGCCCATTCAGCAAATAGCTGATTTGCACGTTTTCATCGAAGGTGGGATTGGCGGCATTCGCGTCTTCCGCAACCAGAGACCAAAGCAAACCATTACGAAAATCGCTTTCTGCGGTGGATTTAGACACGTCAAACTGGGCACTTAGATTATCCGTTATCTGCCAGTCAGCTTTAATGCCGAAACTTGCCACCTGATCGAAGTCCTGGTTGTCATCATTCACCAGCTCTACCCGGGTAAAGCTGCTATCAGAGCGGGTAAATGTGCCTCCGATCACACTATTATTTACCACCACGGGATTGATAATATTGGCATTGATGCCGCCGAGTTTTACCCGGAAACCACGGGCGAACGCTTCTGAGTCAAATTTAGAGAGAAAGGCGTCAGCTTTCAGTTTAAAGTTGTCGGTAGGCGCCCACTCTACTGAAGCCATGTAACCGTTAAGGGTTTCTTCTCCCCCTTTGTGCTGCATTTCAAATCCTTCGGAAATGTATTCGCACTCAGGGCAGTCAGTACCGGCGGCATCGTTGTCACCTTCGATACCATCTACGTCGACAGCGCCATTGTAGGCAAAACCAATAAATTGGGTTGAAACGCTAGGCTGAAACAAACGTGCATAACCTAACGATACCCCTACGGTGTCATCCATAAACTTTCCCTGATAGGAAAAGCTAATGCGATGACCATATTCTTCTGCATCAGGGATCTCGCTGGCCCTGTCATTGAACATGCCACGAACATTCGCATTAAACGTGTGAGTCTGTTCATTAGCCAGCGCACTCGCGGTTTGCAGCTCTACGGTACCGGCCACGCCGCCTTCTATCAGTGAGGCTTTTGGCGATTTATACACCGCCGCTGAATTAATTAATTCTGAAGGATACTGGTCAAATTCAATGGCGCGACTACCACTGGTAGAAATCTGTTCACGGCCATTTAATGTTGAGAAAACAAAGTCACCAGACAAACCGCGAATGTTAATTTCTGCCGCCTGACCACCGGTTCGTACAGCCGAAATCCCCGGCAACCGAGTCAGCGCATCGGCCATTGACACGTCGGGTAATCCCCCTAAGTCATCGGCAGAAATCTGTTCGGTGACCGTATCACTAAACCGTTTCTGATTGAGGGACTGGATCAGACTCGAGCTAAAACCGCGTACTTCAATACGCTCAATGGTTTCATCGTCATTGGCTGTTTCGGACTCTTCAGCCTGCTGAGCGTGCAACGCAGAACTGGAGAGGATGAGACCGCTGGCCAATAGGCCGAGGGTAATTATGTTAGGTTTAAATATTTTCATGCTGGGCGTTCCAATAGTTATTTTTTACCCGGAAACCAGCGAACATTTCCGGACACTACTTTTTATTCCAGCTTAAATCTTATCCTTGTGGTGAAATTTAGAGCAACATCATGCATACGTATTCATAACTTAAATTTTACATTTTTAACTTCTTGATTTGTGCGTCTTAGAATCGTAAAAATTGGCGAATGGGTTGGTATCAACCGGGAATTAACCTATTGGATGAGGGTTCTGAAAAACAAATAGAAGGTGTCGGTTAACAACTTAACCGACTTAATATTTTAAAAGCACTGGATGTTCTGAGCGTAGTTTAAGAGTTTTTCTCATCGAAAATGCCATACGCTTTCATCCAGGAAAGCATAGCTTCAAACCAGTCGATGGGATGACGCATTCCAAAGCCATGGCCGCCGTCTGGTAAGAGTAACATTTGCACCGGAACACGTTTGTTAATCAATGCTCGGTGATAATTAAGTGCGTTGGTTACTGGCACCGCTTTATCATCGTTAGCGTGAACAATGAAAGCGGGAGGCGTATTAGTCGTTACATTCATCTCAGCAGAGAAGCGTTGAATCATTCCTTTATCGTAGTTGTCACCTAGCAGTGAGGTTCTTGAACCTTCATGGGTAACGCCATCAGTCATTGAAACTACCGGGTATATCAGAATTTGAAAATCCGGACGCAATCCCTTTCGGCTATGAACCGCCTGTACCGGTTTCTTGAAATGTGTTGCAACGGTAGATGCCAGATGTCCACCGGCTGAAAATCCCATAACGCCAATTCGTTCATTATTCAGCCCCCATTTTTCCGCATTTTTGCGAATTAGCGTCATAGCCTGCTGTGCATCTTGCAATGGTCCGGTTGACGGATTTTCCATGTTGGCCGCAAGAGGCATGCGATACTTTAAAACAAATGCGGTTATACCAACTTCAGCAAAACGCTCAGCAACCTTAAAGCCTTCCTTGTCGATAGCAAGATGCTGGTAACCGCCGCCCGGCATGATTAACACCGCCGTACCATTACGGGCCTCCGGCTGTGGAGCAACCATTGTCAATTCAGGTTTGTCCACCGCCACGACAGACTGATCGCCCACCGTTTGCCTGCCAACATATTCAGAAGTCGTGTGACTAATTTCTCCGGGGATCGCCGTTGGATATAAATCGATTTCAGTGCGGGTCCAATTATCAGCCAACGCAAGGTCTCCGTTCAGGTGAAGAAACAATATAAAAAAGCAGAGTCGTTTCATGGGCAGGTCGTCCGTGATTAGGTATATGCGCATTCTGCATCATCTGAATGAGAAAAATAAAGCAATGGCAGATTTGTTTCAAATACGGAAGGATGTTCCCTGTAATAGATACAATCTGGTTTGAAGCAGTTTCATTAGAAATACCGCAAATGTTCACAAAGCAAACAAGAAGTGTTGTTTAACGGTTAAAATCGTTCATTTTACATACATCGGTGTATGGCACAGTACTTGATACTGTTTAAGTGATACTGGATTGCGCTTTTTGCCTTTACGACATTCTCTGATCCTTCTTATTTTTCTGGGATCACTACAGCGCATTCCTTCTGCTACATTCATTTTGAGGACATAGATAATGAAAATTTCATTAAAAGCAATCGCGGGTATCGCTGCACTCACTTCTCTGGCTACTTTCGGCTCTCAGGCACAATCTTTGGATACGCCCTGGCAAGACGACGCCGGCTTTTATGTTGGCGGTAACTACGGTTATCTGAACGTAGATGGTCACGACGATTTCGACGATGACAATGATGTATGGCAGGGTTTAGTTGGCTATCGATTTAACCGCTACATCGCTGTTGAAGGCTCTTACATTGATTTCGGTGACTATGGTAACAACCTGTCACGGGCAGACTCAGACGGTTACACAGCAGCCGTAAAGGGTATCTTGCCAATTACCAATCGCTTCTCTGTTTATGCCAAAGCAGGGCAACTGTGGTGGGAGTCAGACTACAACGTCGGTGGCGTTTCTGGCAGCTATGATGACGAAAGTCTTTTCATTGGCGCAGGTCTTTCCTACAACATTACCAAGAACTTCCTGGTAAATGCTGAATACACCGTTTATGACGCTGATTTAGACGCCGGAGAGTTGGCGGATAATTTTAGTGATACCGACTTTGACACAGATCTGAATCAGGCAAGTGTCGGTGTTGAGTACCGGTTCTAATAGTAGAATCAAGCAGGTCAGCATCGCTGGCCTGTTTTCGTTTTAACCGCAATTAACCTTCCCACACTTTTCCCGCTTTTTACTACTCAGCCTAATACAATTTCAGTAAGCAAATTCTACAAACGCTGCAGAAAAGTTTCCCTGCCTACGGGATCGAACCGCGCTGCACACTTTCACTAAAATAATTTAGTCACGATAATTCAGCAGCTTACACTTCTTTTGTGTGTTCTCGAAACTGGAACATATTCTGCAACCTTCCACTCATTTGTAATTGAAACACTCATTCCGGGTTGGCATGAGGAGGAACAATGTCAGCAACTAACTCTATATTCAAGCAGGGAGAAAACTGCTGGGCAACCAGTCAGGCGAGCTTTGCGACCCCATTGATTGACTGTGGTAATTACTACAAAGCCCTTCACTCTGCCATTTTGAAGGCGAAACACAGCATCTTTATTGTCGGCTGGGATATCGATAGCCGCATTCGATTACTGCGTGGCGAAGATGAAGCAAATTCAGAAGCGCCTTCGGTAGTGAGTGACTTGCTTGCATGGAAGGCTGAGCAAAACCCGGACATGAAAATTTATCTATTACGCTGGGATTCATCGCTGGCGTTTTTTGCGCAACGAGAAATGTGGGCAAAAGAAGTCTGGGACGAGAAAACGCCCGATAACGTGCTTACGGAATTAGATGACACCATCCCCATGGGAGGCAGCCAGCACCAGAAAATCATCGTCATTGATGATGAATTGGTTTTTTCTGGCGGCATGGACATTTCCACCAATCGCTGGGACACCCGCGACCATCCCATTGAAAGTGAAGAACGTAACGGACCTGATGGCCCTTATACGCCTCTTCACGATGTTCAAATTGTCTCTGCTGGGCCTGTGGTTGCGCGGTTTAGCGAATTAGTGCGCTGGCGTTGGCTACGTGTTGCAGAAGAAAAGCCCATTACCATACGTGAAAATGCGAAAACGGATATCGATTCTCCCCTTCCCGAAGCATGGCCAGAAGATTATGAGCCATGGTTCCGCAAAGTCGACTGTGCGCTTGCCCGTACCATTCCTTTTATGGACGAGGTAGAGCCTGTTCAGGAAGTACGCCACATGCTGCTGGATCTAATCTCCGAAGCAGAGCGCATTATTTTTATCGAAAACCAGTTCACTTCGCGGCAAGAAATTGCGGAAGCGTTGAACCGTCGCATGAAAGAAAAGCCAGATTTACACGTTGTGATCGTGAGTTCTTACGAGCCTAAGGGTAAGTTTGAATGCGAGGCGTTCTGGGCTGGCCGTATTGAATTTAAGAAAATCTTAGAGAAAGGTGTCGATCCTGAACGTGTGGTGATGACCTATTCTTCAATCACAGACGAACACGGCCAACATGCAACCAAACGTATCCACTCGAAAGTGATGACTATCGATGACCGCTACGCAGTGATTGGGTCGTCAAACATCAGTAACCGTTCAATGTCACTGGATACCGAAATTGATATGGTACTGTTTGGAAACAATGAAGAGAATCGCCGTGAAGTGGCTCGTATCCGCAACGATCTATTGGCTGAACATACCGGTCGTACGGTTAATCAGGTTGCAGCACTCATGGAAGAACCTAACCCAGTAAGGGCCTTGATGGAGGGCCAACTTGCTCATGGTTATGTGCTTACGCAGGTTCACGATGAAATCTTCACTGATCAGGAAACCGGGCAAAATTTCTTTTCTCGTTTATCCGATCCGGAAGAACCGCTCATTCCCCCTCTTCCAACATTGGGCGGTGAAGCCATGCCAATACGTAACCCTCGTCGTCGTACAATTATGATTGGCATCGGCGTGATGGTGATTGCCGCGTTAGCTGCGGCCTTGGTCGTCGCTAGCCACTTCATTCCGTGGCTGTCTACCGACAATATCAACGCTTTTCTAGAAGAAAGTCGAGGCACCTACTTCGCATTGCCTACCGTACTGATGGTGTACGTAGTCGGCGGATTCTTCTTCTTCCCTGTTACCGTTATGTCCTTGGCGGTTTCAGCCATATTTGGTCCTATTTGGGGGCCGCTGTATGGCATCCTCGGTGCGCTCCTCAGTTCAGCCAGCATGTTCGGTGTTGGTAAAGTAGCCGGTAACGCTGGTCTGCGGAAAATCGGCGGCCCTAAAGTTGAAGCGGTAGATGCCAAACTGAAAACCAGTGGCATTGTCGGAGTGGCAGCCATCCGTATGCTGCCTATCGCTCCGTTTAGCTTAGTTAATTTAGTCGCAGGAATATCATCCATCGGTCTGATGCAATTTTTGGTAGGTACTTTCCTTGGCATGTTCCCACCCATGATTGCTAAAGGTTTGGTGGGAGATTCCATCACACAAATTTTCCGCAACCCGTCTCCTGAGACCATCAGCTACCTGGTCGGCGGTATCGTTTTGTGGGGCCTGATGATTTGGGGGTCACAAAAACTGGCAAAGTCTTATCAGGCTCGTAAGCAGCAGCAAGTAGATAAAACTAAGGGTGAAGAATGTGTCGCATAGTTACCTATAACATTCATAGCGGTGTGGGAAGAGATAATAAGCATGACTATCGCAGAATAGGAAGTTACCTGGCTGAGATTGGCGCAGATATCGTATTGCTTCAGGAAATGGATACTCGTCCTGAACATCGGGATATCAGCACAGATGTACGAGATATATGTGCCAGCCAGGTATTTGAATTAGTTCCCTCACCAGCCATTGAATTGGAAAGCGGGTGGTACGGTAACGCCGTACTCACGCGTTTCCCGGTTATTAGTAACGAAACGCTGGATGTAAGCATGGATGGTTTTCAACCGCGGAATGTTCAGGCCGTTGAGCTGCTGACACCGTCTGGCCCGCTTACTGTCATTAACACGCATAAAGGGCTAAAAAAACAGGAGCGTCGCTCGCAGTTCGCCAAGCTTCACGAATATATTGAAAAACGTATTACAGACCGCCCAGTGCCATTGGTGCTCGCCGGTGATTTTAACGAATGGCAGTTTTTCACCAAGGCATTCAAAGCGATTGATGAAGTTTTGATTCAACACAAAGTAGGCGCTACATTTCCGAGTAACTTCCCTATCTTCTCTCTCGACAGAGTATGGACTTCGGCGAATATAAAAACCCGAAGGGTGAAGCGACTTAAGAATCACCAAACTCGCCTGCTCTCAGACCACTTGCCCGTTTGTATTGATATCAGACTACCTGAACAGGAAATATCACCAGAAACCGCTCAAGCACAAGCAATGGCAGGCTGACGGCATTTCAAGTCTCCTCGCCAATGCTGAAGCTTCTGCTCCATTGCCGTCACCCGTCTAATGACTTCCTGCATCTTCAAGTTCGCATCGGTTAATGACGCACTCCGATTTGTTGCCATTGTTACGGTTCGACGCATTTCAGGCTCTTCAATTTTTAGCGCTTTCACTAACCCGCTTTCTTCTAAGTGAAAAATGGCGGATGTTGGTAATATCATTGCCCCTTCGCCTTGCAATAGCTGACGTAAGCCTGTCATTAAATGGCCGGAATAGGCGGTATTGTGACACAACGCCACGCCGGTAATTTTCTCATATTCATGAATCAGTTTACCGAGCGCATCTCTTTCTCCCGGCGTGAGAAGCTCAAATTGGCTTAATTCCCAAAACTTAATCGCATCGCGATGTTTAAGCTTCTGGTAAGTATCAGATTGCTCATTGATACCCACCACCAAATGCATGTATTCCTCAATGAGTGGCTCACAGACCATCAACTTAGGATCAACATCCTGTTCATAGGTGATTGCGATATCTACTTGATTTGATTCTAACCAGCCCTTTACCGAATACGACGGGCCAGTGCTAATATCCAATTTAAGTTTACTGGCTGACCGTTTTACTTCAGAAAGTAGCGACATAGACAACACATTGCTCATAGACGCCAACATACCTACCCTGATAACGCCTGACTGCTCAGCAATCAGGTGTTGTAATTCGGCTTTTGCTGCGTTGATGTCGTCCACCAGCCGCCGAGCATGGGTTGCAAACAACTCCCCGGCTTCAGTTAACGATACCCCTTTAAAACTTCGACGTAACAGGGAAACACCCATTTCGCGTTCGAGGTTTGCCAGTTGTTGGCTAATGGCAGGCTGCGCAATATCCAGTTCTCTCGCAGCAGCCGCTATACTTCCTTTTTGTAGTGTGGTCAGAAAATACTGTAATTGCTTAGAATTCATGACGTGCCTATTTACACCTAACTAAGAACAAACCGCCTTGCCATCTCCTATTTGTTTAACTCCATGCTAGACAAAAAGTGACCATGCATATTTACTTATAGTTCAGCAACTTACATGCCACCAATCGAGATATAGACAGATATAAATTGTTAACTTTTCGTTGCTAGTGTCGCTCTGAAAATTTTTTTCAAAAGCAGCGCTCATTAATTAGTCGCTGTTTTATATAAGATTTTTAGTTAGCTCAATATTTTTACGATAGCCCTCAATATTCTTTTTTCTTCCTAGAAGTAGTCGCGATTTTTTAGTCTGGTTTTACACAGCAGTAAGCAGCATCACATCGCTGTCTGCAACTGGTTGCATCCAAATGGTGCTGCTGTGAGCCAAGGTTGGGCGCGATGACCGACTCCCGGAACGGCGCCCTAAAACAGAAAAGTAATCAGGCAATAAAATCTGGGAACACACACATGAAAATAAAAAGACTAAGTGCGTCAATTTATGCCGGATTAACCGGTATGACGTTAGCGATGGCAATGGCGCCATCGGTTTATGCGCAAGAAACAGAAACTCCTGATGCGGCATCTGATGCCAACGTGGAGAAAATCGCGGTTGTTGGTGCACGTGGTGCTCCGCGTTCGGTAACCAGTTCTCCAGTTCCTGTAGACGTACTTACCGCTGAAGATATGGAAGGCGTTGCATTCTCCGATATGAACGATGTTATGAAAACACTCGTTCCATCTTATTCACTTTCTCGCCAGCCTATTTCCGATGGTGGTACCTTTATTCGTCCGGCAACACTGCGTGGTCTGCCTACGGATAAAACACTGGTATTGGTAAACTCAAAGCGTCGCCATCGTGCCGCGCTGGTAGAAATTGGTGGCTCTGGTACGCAGGGACCAGATCTTGCGACTATACCAACAGCTGCAATTGGCTCAGTTGAAGTACTTCGTGACGGTGCCGCAGCACAATACGGTTCGGATGCAATAGCCGGTGTTATCAACTTTCAGTTGAAGAACAATGACGAAGGCGGTTCATTGTCTGCAGAGTGGGGCCAATACTACGAAGGCGACGGTGATCAATTCGTTATTAGTGGTAACAAAGGTTTCGCGTTAGGTGACAATGGTTTCTTGAGTATTTCAGCTGAAATTACTGACGCCGATGCGACTTACCGCGGTGAGCAATATTGCGAAGAGTGGTTTTGTGTAACCGATCAATCTGATGAATATATTGCCGATGCATTGGCTAGCGCGAATGCCATACATGGGTCAGATGAGGTGCAGCCTTGGGGTCAACCTAATAACAGTGGTCAACGCTTCTTCTTTAACTCAGGCTACACGATTACTGATGAAGTCGAGCTATATGCGTTCGGTAATTATTCCAAAACTGAAGGTGATGGTTCTTTCTACTACCGCTATCCGGGCAACGGCACCATTGAAGATATTCGTCTTGAAGACGGTACAGTTTGGAGCCCATTGGAATTCTTCCCCGGCGGCTTTACGCCTCGTTTCTTTGGTGACATGACCGACTACTCATTTGTTGGCGGTGTTAAAGGCATGACCGGTAACTGGACTTACGATGTAAGTGGTCGTATTGGTTCGAGTGAAATCGACTACACCCTATCTAACACAGTTAACCCGTCAATGGGTAACGAGTCGCCCACTTCCTTCAAGCCGGGTTCACTGACTAACGAAGAAAAGCAATTACAAGCTGACTTCACCTATGATCTTGAAAACTACATTCTCGCTTTCGGTTTAAGCTACCTGGATGAATCGTATGATATCTCTGGCGGTGAAGAAGACTCATACTTCGCGGGTCCTTATGCAGGTCCCGATCCATGGGGATTCTGTAACGGCGATGTTCCTACAGACCTGGGCGCTACCGTAGCAGGGCTTGATTGTGCCGACGAAAATGACCCTGTTTATACTGTTGTTGGTGTGGGTTCAAACGGCTTCCCTGGATACTCACCAGAGTTCTCAGGTGAATACACTCGGGATTCTTACGCTGTATACGCCGATGTTTCTGGCGACATTACAGATGAGATTTTTGCCCAAGCAGCATTACGCTATGAAGATTATTCTGACTTCGGTTCGGAACTGGTTTATAAAGTTGCCGCGATTTATCAGATCACTGATGAAATTGCAGTACGTTCATCGTACGGTACTGGTTTCCGTGCCCCAACCCCGGGTCAGCAAGGTACCACCAACGTTTCAACACGCCTGCCTAATGGCCTGCCAGTAGCAACGGGCCTGTTCCCGGCCAGTAGTGACGTTGCACAGGCCTTGGGTGCAAGCCCGCTTGCGCCTGAAAAATCAACCAACTTTACGCTAGGTTTAACCGCTGAATACGGTGACTTCACGCTAACAGTCGATTACTACAACATTGAACTGGAAGATCGCCTGAACTCCGTTTCAACGTTGGATGTATCTAGCGACCCGGATGCTGAAGATCCTTCCGATTATGAGCGCTACCTTGCGCTAGATAATGCTGGCGTAGCGGGTGCCGCTTCAATTGGTGGTGTGTTCTTCTTCCAGAACGCGTTTGATACCACTACCGAAGGTGTGGATGTTGTTGCAACGTACAACATGGAGTCGGACATTGGTGCAACCACCATCATGGGTTCACTGAACTACAACACCAGTACTATCGATGCTGATCCAGAAGGCTTCTTTAACGCGTCTGATAGATTCGACTTTGAAAACAGCATGCCTGAAACCCGCGCTGTGGTGTCGGTTAAGCATAACTATGAAGACTGGCTCCTTGTGGCGCGTATGAACTACTACGGTGAATACGAAAACATGGCTGATGGCGGCACATTTATCCAGACTTACGGTGCAGAAGTACAGTTCGATCTAGAAGCGACCTATCACATTAGCGAGAGCTTGTCGTTGAGTGCCGGTGCACGGAATATCTTTGATGAATACCCCGATCCAGATACCACGGGTGACGAGTGCTGTGGTTCGATCTACCGCGCTAGCTCTATTGTCGATTGGCAAGGTGGCTACTACTACACCAAGTTAAATTACACATTCTAATCGTTAAGAACGGAATGAATGGACGATAAGGCCGACGTTTGTCGGCCTTATTTTTTGCTCAAAAGAATAAATTTAAACGCCATTACAAAACCAAAAACGCGCAAAACATGCAGTGCCATGTGGAAAATTTGGGGTCAGTATGATGCCTTTACACCATGCTTAACTCAAAAAAAACACGTATACATACGTTCTAAATGTGTGTAATTGCCATACCTAACATCGAAAATCTAAATCAATCAGCAAAAATCAATAGTTAGTGCCCACTCTCAACATACCCTAATACCATCAATAATTTTCGAGACCCCAACAGCACATCAACATTCGACCAAAACCGTTCTAAACATAAACCTCAAAACGCCCCTGACGAATAAGAAATTTTTTTCTTCATTCCTTTCAATACTGAAATTCTTGTCTATAACTAAATTAACGCACTACTGACGACAAATCAGACAACTTCGAAATGTCGGCAATTGACGGAATATCTGTGCACATGAATTCAAATAACCTGAATTGTGCCAGTAACGTGCAGCAGTAGAACCTTCAAAAAGCATTTAGATGAGTAGCAGACTAAATATGGGCGAACTTACAAATACACCACGCATAACAATTATTGGAGCCATAGTCAGTCTCATTGTGGGACTCGTTCTGGTTTCTGTTGGTCTGACTTATCTGGCTGTTGTCATTGCCGCTGCGGGGGTGTTTTTATCTTCACGATTACCGGCATCCGAATCCGCTACTGCATCAAAACCTTCTGAGGCTAGTGTCTCAGAACCTGTATTTTCCTCCTCCGCTGATGATTCAGATCTGTCGAGTGCGGCAGATCGCATGTCGGGCATACTCACCGAGTGCGAAAAAAACCTGGGTGACATTTTAAATACCCAGAACGATGCTGTTACCACACTCACCGAAGCATTTTTAAATTTGCAGCGCCTGGTAGGTGAACAAAATGGCTGTATTACCCGCCTTATTCAAGCCGACTCTGACAGTGGCGAAATGTACTCTAACCGTATGCGCACCTTTGCTGATGAAACAGAAAAATCACTGGACAAATTTCTTGCCTCCACTGAGCAAATTTCTGAAGGCACAACGACTATTTTAGAAAAAGTTAACCGCATCTACGACACCATGCCTACGGTATTAAAAGCCCTGGGTGATATCGACGATATTTCGGCTCAAACCAACTTGTTGGCATTGAACGCAGCCATTGAAGCTGCACGTGCAGGCGAGGCCGGACGAGGATTTGCGGTGGTAGCAGATGAAGTACGAGCGCTATCTAATCGTTCAACGCAGTTCAGCGGCGTCATTAAGAAGCAGATGGAAAACATTGGTGTGCAAATCGATGAACTCACCCAGGATGTGAGAACCCTCGCTGCGCAGGACACCAGTTACATTATTACTGCCAAGCGCGACATTCAGGGCGAGCTCGACGCCATCATCATTAAAGCCGAAAGCGATGCCGAAACCACCACTACTTTAGAAGGTATTTCGGGGCAACTTGATGCTGCTATTGGTTCAGCGATTCGCGGTATGCAGTTTGGCGACATTAACGGTCAGAACCTGACCTACTCAGAAGAAATGCTTTCTATAGTAAACGAACAACTGCCATTGCTTGGGCAGCGGAATACAGGTCAGGTTAATAAAAATCTGGACGACTTCCAAAGCAGCATGAAGAACCGCGCCAACCTTGACCACAACCCAGTGTCAGCAAGTAGCGTAGATGCAGGTGATATCGAGTTGTTTTAACGCCAGTGCGACTTTACCAAGTCGAAAATATTTGTCCGCGCACGAGAAGGTGCAAAACGTTAGGAACGCCGGGAGTATTATGAGTAAGAACATTCTCATTGTTGATGACTCACCATCAATTCGTCAGATGGTCGAATTAACACTTAAAACAGCCAGCTATGCAGTCACCACTGCTGTAGACGGGCAGGATGCACTGGACCAGTGCAAGAGCAAGCGCTTCGATTTTGTATTGACGGATCAGAATATGCCCCGCATGGACGGCCTTACTCTGATCAAAAACCTGCGTGGCATGTCAGCATACGGGCGTACCCCAATTATTGTTCTGACCACCGAAGCGGGCGACGACATGAAAGCGAAAGGGAAAGCCGCTGGAGCAACAGGATGGATGGTTAAGCCTTTTGACCCGGCGAAGTTACTGGCTGTGGTAGGTAAAGTCCTCGGTTAGTTGGTACAGGAAACGTCAATATGTCTATCGATATAGAACAATTCCACGCGGTCTTCTTTGATGAAAGTCAGGAGCACCTGGATGACATGGAGCAGCTTCTTATGGAGCTGGATGTTGAAGATCCCGATCTTGAACAACTCAATAGCATCTTCAGAGCGGCCCACTCGATTAAAGGCGGTAGCGGAATTTTCGGCTTCGACGCACTGACGGGCCTTACCCATGTCATGGAAAACCTGCTGGACAAAGCCCGTAAGCAAACAATTTCTCTCAGTGTGCCTACCGTCGATTTGTTCCTTGAAACCGTCGACCTGCTAAAAACAATCCTCGACGCTTACAAAACAGAAAGCGAACTGCCCACATCAGAAATTGAGACTGGTGTGGCGGCATTAGAAAAAGCCCTTGCCGAAGCTGATGGTCAAGCTGCTCCCAGTGAAGACGAAGCACAAGACGAGACGCAGACAGAAAGCGCCTCAGCAGATGACGATATTGACGGCTTCGGCTTTTTTGATGATGAACCTGAAGCAGCCAGTGAGGATCAACCTGCTCCTGCTGCTGAAGCTGCATCAAAAGACGACGACATTGACGGATTTGGCTTTTTCGATGACGAACCCGCGCCACCTGCAACGGCAGAAGAGAAAGCCGGATATGGCTTCTTTAAACCACTAGAAGCGGTTAACGAAGATGCTAAAGCAGCACAGGAAGACGCTGCGAAAGCTGCGGAAAAGGCAAAAGCTAAGGCCCCTAAAGCCAAAAAACCTGTAGCTAAACAAGCAGAAGCGTCTTCTATTCGTGTCGATACCTTAAAAATTGATGCCATGGTTAACCTGGTAGGTGAGCTCGTCATTACTCAATCAATGCTTTCAATGATTGGTGATGAAGTAAGCGGCGCGGTTGGCCAGAAATTACAGACCGCCATCGTAGAATTGCAGCGCAATACCCGAGAAATTCAGGAATCGGCGATGTCGATGCGTATGCTGCCAGTGAATATGACCTTTAACCGTTTCCCACGGGTTGTGAGAGATTTATCTAGCAAACTGGGTAAACAAGTCGACCTTATTATTGAAGGTGGCAACACTGAAATTGATAAGAGCATGATTGAAAAACTGGTCGACCCGCTCACTCACTTGGTGAGAAACAGTATTGACCATGGTGTAGAAAAACCTGACGTAAGAAAAGCCTCCGGTAAGCTTGAGAAAGGTACGGTTATTCTGCGAGCGGCACAACGCGGCAGCTCGATTGTTATCAGTATTATTGATGACGGCGCAGGTTTAAGCCGCGAACGGATTTTGGCGAAAGCGACTGAAAACGGCCTTCCCGTTTCTCCAGACATGCCTGACAGCGAAGTATGGCTACTGATTTTCCAACCTGGCTTCTCCACTGCCGCTGAAGTGACAGATGTATCAGGACGCGGTGTTGGCATGGACGTGGTAAGACGAAATATTGAAGCCATTGGTGGTCGTATCGAGATTGAATCCACCAAAGGTTATGGCTCAGCTTTCCATATCCACTTACCTCTCACACTGGCCATCGTCGATGGTATTTGTGCCGCGGTGGGTAATCAAACCTTCGTGATCCCGCTGGTGAATATCATCGAATCATTGCAGCCACTGCCTGAACAGCTCAAGTTAATTGGCAACGAAAACCTGCTCTGGATTCGAGAACAATACTGGCCACTCATTGCCATTCACGAAATGATGCACGTAGACAACGCTATCGATAACCCAACAGAAGGCATAGTGGTGCTACTCGAAAGCAGTAAGCGACGTTTTGCCATTCAAGTTGACGCCTTGCTCGGCCAACAGCAAGTGGTAATTAAGAGTCTTGAGCAGCATTATCGCAAGGTTCCCGGCATTTCAGGGGCAACCATTATGGGCGATGGTCGTGTTGCCATGATCCTTGATGCTGACGCCATTGCCGATCTTTGTCGTCCGGTTTATGAGGAGGAGAAAGCATCATGAGTAACGGCCGCGACCACATGCAGGCAAAAGATGTTCAGGAATATCTGAGCTTTATTCTCAGCGACGAGCATTACGCCCTCGACATCACATCGGTAAAAGAGATCCGTGGCTATGAAAAGGTCACTCCCATCGCCAACGCCCCGGCGTTTATTAAGGGAGTACTGAATCTTCGTGGTGATATTGTTCCTATTATCGATTTACGCATCAAATTTAATATTCCGAACCCCACCTACAACGAGTTCACGATTGTCATCATGTTACATGTTCACAATCGTGTGATTGGTATTGTGGTAGACGGTGTATCTGACGTCGTGCGACTTACCGAAGACGAAGTTCGGCCGCCCCCTGATTTTGGCGTTATTTTTGACAGTCGGTTCTTAAAAGGGCTGGCTACCGTTGATGATCGCATGATCATTTTAGTAAATATTGAGCAGCTTATTTCAAGTGGAGAACTTGGTTTGGTAGATAAGACGCTTGCGAAAGAAGAGGTCTGACTCCATGGGTATGTTTGATTGGATTAACACTGAAGCATCACGGGAACACCGGATTCAGTTGCTACGTAAATCCCAGGCTGTAGATGCATCGACTTGCTGCATCATGATGGCTGATGCCGACCGCACCATTATTTATGCCAACAATGCGGTAAAAAAACTGCTTAAAGATAATGAAGCAGAGTTACAAAAAGCTCTGCCCCATTTCTCAGCAGATAATCTTATTGGCGAGAGCATTGATCAGTTCCACAAAAATCCGATGCACCAGAAGAATATTCTGGCCGAATTAAAAAAGCCAATGACGTCGAGCATTCTGGTGGGCAAAGTCAATTTTAAGCTTACGCTTACCCCGATGAAAGACGAAGAAGGTGAGTCCATCGGCACCATGGTGGAATGGGTAGATCAAACCGAACTGCTGCTTAAAAGCGGTATGCTTGACGCATTGCATCGCGCCCAGGCTTTAGCCGAATACACGCCAGAAGGTGAACTGATAGATGTGAACGAGAACTTCCTCAAACTCACAGGTTTTACCCGGCAAGAAGCTATTGGCAAACATCAAAGCGCGTTTGTGAAACCCGAATCCGTGCAAAATAACGACTACAGAGACTTCTGGGACAAACTTCGCCGCGGTGAACTCGACTCTGGTGAATATCAGCGTTTCGGTAAGGACAGTAAAGAATTCTGGATCCAAGCTTCCTACAACCCCATTTTCGATACGGCGGGCAAAGTGAGCAAAGTGGTTGAATTTGCCACTGAAATCACCAAAGAAAAACTGAAAAATGCCGATTACTCCGGTCAGATAGAAGCCATTAGTAAGTCTCAGGCAGTTGTTGAATATGACACTACCGGCAACATTCTCTGGGCGAATGATAACTTCCTGGTTGCGCTTGCATACAATCTCGACGAAGTGAAAGGCCAGAATCACAGCATGTTCCTCGAACCGTCCGAGAAAATTAGCCAGTCTTACGGTAATTTCTGGAACGAGCTTCGTGCGGGCAGTTTTAAATCGGGTGAATACAAACATGTCGCCAAAGGTGGAAACGAGATTTGGCTCCAAGCCTCGTATAACCCTATTTTGGATATGAACGGCAAGGTTTTCAAAGTAGTCAGTTACGCCAACGTCATCACCGAACAGAAGCTGAAAAATGCGTATTTTGAAGGTCAAATTCAGGCAATTGGTAAGTCGCAGGCTGTTATTGAATTCAATGTCGACGGCATTATTCAGTGGGCGAACGATAACTTCCTGAATACCGTTGGGTACACACTCGATGAAATCAAAGATAAACATCACCGTATGTTTGTTGACAAAGAAACCCGCGGTTCAGAAGAGTACAGTGAGTTTTGGGCGTCACTCAAACGCGGCAAGTTCTTTTCTGGCGAGTTTAAGCGAATAAACAAAGCCGGTGAGGAAGTGTGGATTCAGGCGTCTTACAATCCTATTTTGGATATGGACGGCAACGTTTTCAAAATTGTGAAATACGCATCAAACATTACTGAAGAGAAACTGAGAACCGCGTATTTTGAAGGCCAGATTGAAGCCATTGGTAAGTCTCAGGCTGTTATCGAGTTTGATATGGACGGCATGATTCTGGATGCTAACGAAAACTTCCTCAACACTGTGGGCTATACGCTGCCGGAAATTAAAGGTAAGCACCACAGCATGTTTGTTGATCAGGAGATCCGCAACAGCAACGATTATCGTTCTTTCTGGGATCAACTGAAACACGGTGTTTATCAAGCCGGCGAATTCCGTCGCATCGGCAAGAGTGGCAATGAAATCTGGATACAAGCTTCCTATAACCCCATTTTAAACCAGAATGGTAAACCGTTCCGCGTGGTGAAATACGCGTCGGATATTACCGCACGTACCACTGCTGTTTACGACATCAAACAAGTGATGACGCAACTGGCGAAAGGCGACCTCACATGCGAAATCGAACACGAATTTGAAGGTGAATTTAAGGTACTTGGCGAGTCTATAAACCAATTCATCAAAGATATGCGCGTGACTATTTCGCGAATCAATCACGCCGTAGAAATGATACGTGGCGCCTCGGGCGAAATCGCCAGCGGTAACGCCGACCTTTCCAGTCGCACCGAGCAACAGGCTTCCAGTCTGGAGGAAACCGCCTCTTCTATGGAAGAACTCACCGGCACTGTGCGCCTGAATGCGGAAAACGCGGAGCAAGCCAACAGCCTTGCTTCACAGGCATCAACCATTGCGGTGAATGGTGGCAACATGATTCAGCGTGTTGTGGAAACCATGGCCAGCATTAACGACTCTGCGCAAAAAATATCTGACATCATCGGTGTCATTGACGGCATTGCCTTCCAAACCAATATTCTTGCGTTAAACGCTGCGGTAGAAGCTGCACGAGCCGGTGAACAAGGTCGCGGCTTTGCGGTTGTCGCATCGGAAGTAAGAACACTGGCGCAACGCTCTGCTGAAGCTGCCAAAGACATCAAAGAGTTGATTTCCGATTCTGTAGATAAAATTGGTAGCGGTAATTTGCTGGTTAAACAAAGCGGCGACACCATGGGTGAAGTAGTAACGTCGATAAAACGGGTCAACGACATCATGTCAGAAATTGCTGCGGCTTCTTCTGAACAATCCAATGGTATCCAGGAGATCAGCAAAGCAGTCACCCAAATGGATGAAATGACGCAGCAGAATGCAGCCTTGGTTGAACAGGCCGCCGCTGCTGCTGAAAGCATGCGCCAGCAAGCATCTTCGCTGTCAGACCGTGTGGCAACCTTCAAACTAAGTGCAGCCGATATGGTGATGGAAGATGACACCATTGCGGCATTGCCATCAAAGTCATCGCGACGCCCTGGCTCAACAGTCAGCACAAGCAAATCCCCTGCAGCAAAGATCAAAGAAGTCACTGCGCCAGCACCGGATGATTCTGAGGAATGGGAAAGTTTCTAAAGGAGAACGGGCGGTATGAAAGAAGACGCCCAGAAAGAATTTGCGTTCAGCAAAGAGGACTTCGAACGGGTAAGGCGCACTCTCTATCAAAAGGCAGGGATTAACCTTACCGACACGAAAGACTCACTGGTATACAGCAGACTCGCCCGCAGGTTGCGGGCCCTGTCTCTGAATAGTTTCGATGACTACCTGACTTATCTGAAGCGCACACCGGAAGAAGATGAGAATTTTATTAATGCCCTTACAACCAATCTCACTTCGTTTTTCCGTGAGTCGCATCACTTCGAGGCACTAGCAGAATACCTGCGCTCGCATCCTGGTGAACGGACCATTTGGTGCGCTGCCAGTAGTACCGGCGAAGAACCCTATTCTATCGCGATGACGGTGGCAGAGGTGTTTGAAAGTTTTGATACACCGATATCGATCATCGCGTCAGATATAGACAGTAATGTGTTGGCGAAAGCACAAGCGGGTGTGTACAACGCCGATGCAATAAGCAAATTGTCGGCGGTGCAGTGTAGAAAATTTTTGCATCGGGGGAAGGGGCAAAACAAAGGGAAAGTGAGGGTTGTCCCTGAGCTTCGAAGAATGGTTACGTTCCGTCGATTGAACCTGATGGATGTTACCTGGCCTATTCGGGCGCCGATTGATGTGATTTTTTGCAGGAACGTAATGATTTATTTCGATAAACCGACACAGCATAACATCCTGAAACGCATGATCGCGCTGCAACCCGACGACGGCCTTTACTTCGCGGGGCATTCGGAGAACTTTAATAAGGCGACAGACCTGGTTATCCCTGTCGGAAAAACGATTTACAAGCCGGCAAGGAAAGGCAAAAAGTATGGCTGAAACCTATCAGGATGGTGAAGCACACACGGCCAATATGTATTACGACCCCCGATTCGTGCGTCAGGCCGTAAAAATTTTGCCCGGTGAGTACTTCTCAACGTCGAATGATACCCTGATGGTGACGGTGCTAGGTTCCTGCGTTTCGGCATGTTTGATGGACTTACATAATGGCATTGCGGGGATGAATCACTTCCTGCTACCCAGTGACAAGGGCAGTGAAGGCGAGTTCTCGGCAGGCTCCCGATACGGTGTGTACGCCATGGAACTGCTCATCAACCAGATGATGAAACAAGGTGCCGACAAACGACATCTCCAAGCAAAAGTATTTGGAGGAGGCAATGTTGTAGCGGGTATCTCAGTCACTAACGTAGGCAAAATGAATTCCGAGTTTGTTACAGGGTTCTTGCGTCGGGAAAATATCCCCATCGTTGCCAGTGATCTGCTCGACAATTACGCCCGCAAAATTTATTTCTTTCCCGATTCAGGACAGGTATTGGTAAAGCGGATAAGGAAATTCAATAACTCGACGATTATGGACCGCGAAAGTGCTTACCGTATCAAATTGAAACAGGGGACTGACCACACTGACTTTGAAGCTTTCGATTAGGTGAGCCAAGATGATAAAAGTATTAGTAGTAGATGACTCAGCATTGATCCGCAATTTGCTGGGAGAAATAATAAAAAACGAAAATGACATGCAACTCGTTGGCGCCGCCCCCGATGCTTATGTGGCCAAGAAAATGGTCAAGGATTTCTCGCCAGATGTCATTACCCTCGATATTGAAATGCCAAAAGTGGACGGACTACGTTTCCTCGACGTTTTGATGAAGGCCCGCCCTACTCCCGTCGTCATGATCTCCACGCTGACAGAAGCGGGGGCAGATGCCACCATTCGCTCACTGGAATTAGGCGCCGTAGACTTTATCCCCAAACCTAAGTTAGGTGTTGTTCAGGGTATTGAAGATTACCGTGAATTAATCCTTTCGAAAATCCGCATGGCGGCGCGTTCAAAAGTGCGCCAGCAGAAACCAACTCAAGCGGCCAAATGTACAACGAAACTGAGCTATTCCAGTACCGAAAAGATTATTGCTATTGGTGCTTCTACCGGCGGAACCGAAGCAATCAAAGCGGTTGTAAGTGCCCTACCGGCTAACAGCCCCGCGGTGGTTATAACGCAGCATATGCCGCCAGGTTTTACTAAAACCTACGCTAAGCGGCTAGATGCGTGCAGTCAGCTTAAAGTGGTTGAAGCGAAAGGTGATGAGCGTTTGCTTCCAGGACATGGTTATTTAGCCCCTGGAGATAAACACATGGAAATAATAAGAAGTGGTGCCGATTATCGAATCCGGCTTAGCGATGGCCCCCGGGTGAGCGGGCATAAACCGTCGGTCGATGTGATGTTTACGTCACTGGTGGAAGCGGCTGGCAGCAACGTGGTAGCAAGTTTATTAACCGGCATGGGGAAAGATGGTGCAGATGGCTTACTGGCCTTGAAACAAAAAGGCGCGTTTACCATTTGTCAGAATGAAGAAACTTGTGTGGTGTATGGCATGCCAAAAGTCGCAGTGGGCCTCGGCGCAGCAGAAAAAGTGCTGCCACTAGAAGCTATTGCGCAAGCGTTCATAAACCAACTAGAAAAAATGCAGGCCGGCAGTCGCTTGTAATGCACAGAGATATTCAGACAAGCAATTTAGAAACGTATAGTCGCCCATATCCCATTATGGTCGGCAATGCGCAGACATTGAAATCTATCTGTATATTAACGATTAGCGTGTTTTTTAACGCAAAGTAGAACACTGAGTATACGCCTAAAGAATAAGGCGCAAATGTCACTAAAGACCTATACTGAATTTAATGATTTAAACGAAACACAGGTTGTGAAATTTTCTTAGCTCCTGAACTTGCAGGATTGAAAATATCGCAAATACTCAAGATAGGTTCGAAATTGTCCGGAGGTAAACATGGCAGTTCCGCTACTCGTAGCCGACGATTCTCGTCTTTCAAGACGAAGTGTGATCAAAGCGCTTCCACCTGAACTGGAGTTTTCGGTCACAGAGGCTGCCAATGGCAGAGAAGCAATTGAGCTTCTGGAAAATACGTCTTTCAAACTTTTGTTACTTGATTTAACCATGCCTGAGGTGGACGGCGTCGGCGTGCTTGAATACCTGTCGGGAAAATCTGACCGCCCGGACGTCATTGTTATTAGCGCCGATTTTCAACCAGAAAAGCAGCGCATAGTCATGGAGCTAGGCGCGAAGAAATTTATCAGAAAGCCGCTTGATAATGAAGAATTGGCGATGACGTTGTTTGAGCTGGGGTACCTATGAGCAACACAATTTCTCTCAATGAAGATCAGCGCGATGCCCTGCAGGAATTGATGAACATTTCTATGGGCCAGGCCGCAAACTCTCTCGCCCACTTAATAGAAACCAAAATCGGTATCTCAATCCCGAAAATTTCTGCGGTGACACCGTCTGAATTATTCTCGCTCATCAACCGTAGCGAAAATGCCTACTACACCCGTCAATCCTTTCTTGGCGATATTCAGGGTGAAGTGATGGCGGTAGTTTCAGAAAGCGGCCTTACCGAGGTTGCCAGCTTACTGGAATATGAGGCTCCTCTCAGCAAGAGTGATGTTGAAGAAACCATTTTAGAACTGTCGAATATTCTTGCGGGTGCTTGTCTTGCAGGTCTTTCCAACCAGCTGGAACTGGCGACAAACTTAAATATGCCTACACTGTTTTCGCCGAACAAGGCTTCTTTTGTGGAGCTAAACTGGCAACATAGTCTGGTGATGGAGGTACAGTTCGATATTGAGCTGTCGTCCTTTTCGATGCGCGTGGTGTTCTGCCTCGATCGGACGTCGTTGATAAAACTCACTGATACGATAGATGAATTACTCGGTTAATGTTTCAACAGCTTGTAGGTAAACTTCCCGTTGGTATTTGTATCGTTGACGAGAACTACAACATCGTGTTCCTCAATGATTTCTTTATTGATCGCATGGAAAGCGATCATCGGTCCGATTATACAGACAAACCGATCGCCGAACTTTTTCCCGAACAGGCTAAATTTCTGCGCCGTAGGATAAAGTCGGTATTTGTACTTCAGCACCCCAGCTTCAGCTATTGGGAGCAACGCCCGCATATATTTCCGTTTAAAAGCAGCCGTCCCATCACCGGTGAAGAAACGCAAATGTATCAGAACATGGAAATTGTGCCGATAACGTCCCCCGAACATGGAAAACTCGCCTGTATTTTTCTTCAGGATGTTACCGCGCAAGCTAGCTATTTCATCGCTCAACAAGAACTGTCTCTTGCATTGAAACGGGAGCATGAAGAGCAACTTAAACTGATCAAAAAGCTCGATTCAGCCCAAAGCCAATTAATTCAGGCCGAAAAAATGGCATCTACAGGGCAACTTGCCGCTGGTATTGCCCATGAAATTAACAACCCCATCGGTTTCGTAACCGCTAACCTCAATACATTAAAAGACTACGCCGAGAGCCTGATCAGTATTTGTGAAAGCGTAGCTGATAAAGCTGCGCAGACCGACGAAAAGTGCCAGATTTTTATAAATGACTTGCTGGAATCAAACCATTTTGAACTGCTGAAAGAAGACATGACTCCTCTACTAGATGAGTCCAGAGAAGGGCTGGAGCGTGTTCGGGATATCGTTGAAAACCTAAAACGCTTTGCCATTGAGGAGTCATCAGGGTGGCAATTGTTGGATCTGAGCGAAACCATGTCGCAAATGATTGAGCTCGTCAGTGTGCAGTACAAAATTCCCACCTACAAACTCAGCTGCCAGCCTGAATGCGTTAAGATCTTTTGTGAGCCAGGCGGACTTAAACAAGCGCTGATGAACATGCTAATTAATGCTGCGCAATCTATCGATAAAAAAGGCATCGTGAAAGTAAACGTCATCGGTAATGAACAAAGTGTTCAAATTAAAATTATCGACAGCGGTAGCGGTATTGAAGAGCATATTATTAAGAAAGTTTTCGACCCTTTCTTCACCACCAAGCCAGAAGGATTAGGACAAGGCTTGGGTTTATCCGTTGCTTATACTGCCATAGAAAAACATCAGGGGACTATTTCCGTGAGCAGTAAACCGGGGGTCGGCTCGGTGTTCGAGGTAAATTTACCTGTCATTGATCCTGAAGAAGAATCAATCGTTTAAAATCCATTGCCTGTCGTGCTAAATATTTCTTGATATATTCATATCGGGCTATGATAGCTTGTCTTTATTCATCGACTGGAGTTTCGATGTTGTATTCCAGATTTGTGTCCCTGTTTTTTTGTAGCTGCATTATTCTCATTGTAATCTTTGCGCCTTCCGCACTTGCACTTGGCACGACCTGGAGTGCGGAAACAGAGGAGATGCTGGCACAAATCCGAAACAACCCTGTGGAAGTGCTGGAAAACCTCGATTCCAACGCGACAGAACGCCAAACTCCCGAAGCCCTGGCGACGCGATATTATTTAATCAGCCAGGCCAACGGTGCGCTGGCCCTGCATGAACAGGCCCTATCAGCTGCTGAAACTGGCCTCAGCCTAAAGCTTGATACCGAATCATCCCTCTATCATTATTTGCGATTAGCGCAGGCCAAGGCATTGAACGGCTTAGGACGTTCACAAGCCGCTGTAAATCAGGCTAGAGCATCACTGCAATGGGCGCGCAAGAATAACGATCAGCGTCTTCTCAATTACGCTATTAGCGTGAATGGCTATTTGAGTATTACGCTGACGCAGTACAGTGAAGCTCAGGCATTTTTCCAGGAAGGTTACCAACGTCTCGAAAAACCACTTGGTATGTTCAGTCGTGCTGACTTTGCCAGTATGCTTGCACTGGTTTACTTATATATTGAAGAGCCTGAACAGGCCGAGCAATTCTATCGAGAAGCCGAAACTTGGTACCGTGAACACGATGTAAAGCTGGAACTCGCCAACACACTGTTCGGCTTAGGTAAAACAACACTCGCTACCGGCAGCAGTGAAAAAGGCATTGCATTGTTAGAAGAATCTGCCCGCATAGCCCTTTCCATAGGTGATTTGCAAGGTGCAGCTTTCAGTTACGAAGCCGTCGCATCTGAGCTTATCGATTTAGGCAGGTCTGATGAGGCCATGTCTTACCTTGATGAAGCACTCGTGTTATTCACTCAGGGGGCAAACCCCTTTATGCAAATTAAGGTGCTGATTGAAGAAGCCCATATCGCCCTGCAAAGAGCGCAGCCCGAAATTGCGCAACAATTTCTCGACAGAGCATCATCATTAGCTGTAGGAGACTCATTTCTACCGCAACGCATTGCCATTGCTGATAGCCGAGCCCGTGCCTATGCGTCGCAAGGGAATCATCAATCAGCCTATGCGGTTTTACTGCAAAACCGTCAAAACCGGGCAACGCTGCAAAAAGAGATAAACTCACGTCGTATTCTAGAGCTACAGGCGCAGTTTGACTTAGAACAGCAGCGAGCAAAAAACGCGTTATTAGAAGAGCAAAACCTCAGGCAACAAAACCAGTTAATTAACGAAAACCGAATTCAACAATTTACCATTGCGGTTATCGCTCTGTTGATTGTAGTTTGCATTCTGCTTACCTGGCTTTATTTTAACAGTAAGCGGCAAAAACATCGTTTAGAGCAGTTAGCGAACTTCGATGGTCTTACCGGGCTCATGACACGCAGAAAAACCATGGAAGACGCTGAGCAACAATATCAACTTGCCCACCGTCATGGTAATCATCTTACTGCAGCAGTGATCGACCTGGATTTTTTCAAGCAAATAAACGATAAGTTTGGCCATCAAGTTGGTGACGATGTACTTAGAGAGTTCGGCGATTGTGCGCAGAAGCATTTCCGTAAAACCGACGTGTTAGGCCGAATTGGCGGCGAGGAATTTCTCTTCCTATTTCCTCATACCGATACCGAAGCATCGATTGATATGCTCAAGCGTTTTGCTGATAAAATCAGAAAACTGCCCTCGCGCCTGGAAATCCCCTCATTATCTGTAACGCTGTCAGTGGGCATTGTCGATGCTCAGCACTATCGAAGTCTTACCCAGATAATTGCCGAAGCCGATGAAGCCCTTTATGAAGCGAAACGCACCGGCCGAGATAAAATCGTGACAGGCAAAAAGGCCAGCACTGAAACCTCATCCTGAACAACATGGCACTACACACAACGCGAACAGAAACAGGATACGGTTTCGTATTAACCCGACGTACTGTACGGCAAGGTAATGTAGAACGTATTGAATTGTGGGTTGCCACTGAAACGGGCCCACTACGGTTGTTGTCAGAACCACAGAGCAACGTTTGCTTTGTGTGTAACGACCATGTTGACCAGATAAAACAAATCGCCTTACAGCAAAACCTTAACGTTACCTATGAAACAGTTTCAGTTAAAACACTGGAACAAAAACCCGTTACGTTAATTCGCAGCAACCTCGATCTCACCCAAAGTAAACTTCGCCGCGCCGCAGAAGCTCAGTATATTCCACTTTACGAAGGTGACATCAAATCTGTCGATCGCTTTTTAATGGAGCGTTTTGCCTATGGTAGCGTCCGCTTTCAGGGTACACGCCATGGGAGTACCATCGAAGATGCAAAAGTAAAAGGCGCGCCCTTTCGCACTACTTTGAATGCTATCTCATTCGATATTGAGTGCGATGAGCATCACTGTTTGTATTCCATTGCAATCGCCTCTGAAAAACTTAACTGTGTCTTTCTCAACACCGCAGAAACCGCTACAGTCAAAAAAATTGACCCGCGATTTGATGTAATAAACTTAACGGATGAAAAATCAGTGTTGGAGGCATTTTCCAATGCGATACAAGATATCGACCCCGATGTAATTCTTGGTTGGAACGTTAAACAATTTGATTTGGCCGTGTTAAACAGTATGGCGAAAAGACTGGGGGTCTCACTTCGTTTAGGCCGAGGGAATGAACCTCTGAGTATCAGAGAGTGGGATAACGGTGCCCAGGTGATCGCAGAGATCCCCGGACGCTGTATTATTGATGGCATTGAAGCGCTTAAAACCATGACTTATCAATTTGAGCGTTTCACCCTTGATCACGTAGCTCATGCACTGCTTGGAGAAGGTAAGCTCATAGAGAGTGACGATAGACTAGAAGAAATTAAGTATCTCTATCGTGATGAGCCAGAGCAATTGGTGGCATACAATTATCAGGATTGCGTACTGGTTAATCGCATTGCGCAACAAACCGGGTTTATCGACTTCCTAATGCTACGCAGCACGCTGACTGGTCTCGATATGAGCCGACCAGGTGGCTCAGTTGCCGCGTTCATTAATGTGTATTTGCCAAAGTTGCACCGCGCTGGTTACGTGTGCGGGGTACGGCCAGAAAACGGCGGATTGGCCAGCCCGGGTGGATACGTGATGTCATCGAAGCCGGGACTGTATGACAATGTACTGGTACTCGACTTTAAGAGCCTGTACCCCTCAATAATTCGCACTTTTCTTATCGACCCGTTAGGGCTCGCCGAAGGCTTGTTACACCCGGAAAATGCCATAGAGGGCTTCCGTGGCGCGCGTTTCTCCAGACAGAAGAACTTCTTGCCAGACATTATTGCTAATCTATGGCGACAGCGTGATGAAGCTAAACGCCAAAAAGATGCAGCCCGTTCCCAGGCAATAAAAATTTTGATGAATTCCTTTTATGGTGTTCTGGGGAGTGGCGGATGTCCTTTTTACGATCCGCGTTTAGCCAGCTCTATAACATTACGTGGGCATGAGATCATGCAAACCACAGCAAAATGGATTGAAGACGAAGGCTACGAGGTAATTTACGGTGATACCGATTCTACCTTCGTATTTATAGGCGATAACCACAACAGCGACGCAGCTCGAAAAATAGGCTTACAACTACAGACTCTTATCAACACAAAATGGCAGCAACGTTTAGAGGCGGAGTTTAATCTACCCTGTCATCTGGAAATTGAATTTGAGACGCACTTTAGACGCTTCTTTATGCCCACTATCCGTGGTTCAGTAGAAGGCAGTAAGAAACGCTATGCAGGGCTCATTGATAGAGATGGCGAGGAGACGGTTGTATTCAAAGGGTTAGAAAATGTCCGTTCAGACTGGACGGCATTAGCCCGAAAATTTCAGGAAGATCTCTACACCCGCATATTCGCTGATGAGCCTGTGAAAACCTACATTAGGGATCTACTTGCTGCAATTAGAGCAGGACAAAAAGATGAGCAACTGGTTTATGCAAGACGCCTCAGAAAGCCCCTATCGAGCTACACACGAAGTCAGCCGCCGCATGTAAAAGCAGCCAGGCAGGCCGATGAAATTAACATAGCAACAGGAAAGAAACTACGTTATCAACATCGAACAACCGTTCGCTATATGATGACATTAGGTGGCCCACAAACCGTGGAGTCAGTGAACCAGCCGTTGGACTATGAGCACTATGTGGAAAAGCAAATCCGCCCAATAGCCGACAGCATACTTCCCGCCGTAGGACTGCGCTTCGAAGATATCGATAACCAGCAACTCGGTCTTTTCTGATCCTCCCTGTATGCGCAACGCAACAGACCGTATTTAGCCGACACTTTCAGCACTTCAACCGCAGAACAATTTTAACCACACCAACTTTAAGCTATAACGTCTCTTACAAACACTAGCGTATGTATGTAACTATTTAGTATTAGATTTGTTCAGGAGGATATGTGCATAACAAAAACGCATTAGCGAAGACAAGTGAACTGAGTTTTATCGTCAAACACTTTACCCTTCTGGCATTCGCATTCGTTGCCAGCATCCTTTTCAAGGGTATGGGTTTTATCAGCACCACACAAATTCCTTTGACCATTTTACTCGCATTTATTTCTTTAGAGTGGGTGTACTACCAGCACAAAAGTTTACAAGGTCACAAACTGAATCAATAATCACTCTAGCTCATTTTTCTATATTTAATATTAAGAACTGAAGATGTTTCAACGCACACTCAACTCTTAAATATTTGATGTCACAGAGCGGTTGTTTCGCTCTAACATCTCTGATTTTTTCTTTATTTAAGCAGAGCTGGTTAAACCTTGTATGCGCTGTGTAGCATCTACATTTTCTGAGGATACTTTTCCTAGCGCTTACCCCACACATTAGTAAGAAATCAAAAAATCCTATTAAAGGTAGTAAGTTAGCTATCGGCATAAAAACTGTATCCAGTAAATATGAACAAATAATTTATAATTACTGGAGTTTGATCATGAAGAAACTACTGATTACAGCTGCTATTGCCTCGATTTCTACAGCTTCTCTTGCCAGTGACGCACCATCCAAGATAGCTAAGACGTTCAGTCAGCTGGACACAAATAATGATGGTAAGCTGATGTCCGCTGAAATCAAGACGACGCAACTGGCTGATAAAATGATTGCTATCGATAAAAACAGTGACAAATCGATTACCCAGGCTGAATTTGATTCTTTCTTAATTAGTAACCCGGATATGTTTACCAATAAAGTATTCGATAAGATGGAAGCAGACCGCAAGATGGATGGTCTCAACGAGCCAATGGAAACCACGACCTATACTGAAGACTTGGTTGATACGCGTAATATAGATGCTACTGCCGTTCCGCCTAAGAAAATGGTAATGAAACAGCCAGGGACTAAATCAGAAATAGTCGCTTCTGCTGAGTTTGAACTGTTGGATGCAAATCAGGATGGTATGCTGACAAAAGCCGAAGCAATGCAAAGTGAAATGGATTTGGACTTCTCTGATATGGACTCTGATGACAATGAGAAGATAACGCAGCAGGAATATTCAGATTACATCGAAGAGTTTACTGAAGAATAACTTTTTGTCGACCAAACAACATACAGAAACAAAAAAAGCCCGCTCAGATGAGCGGGCTTTTTTTCGAATTGGGAGCCTGACGGTGTGCTACTCTCACATGGGGAAGCCCCACACTACCATCGCCGCTAACGCGTTTCACTTCTGAGTTCGGAATGGGATCAGGTGGGACCACGTCGCTATTGCCGTCAGGCAAAAACTTTTTTCACTGATGTAGCCATCAATGAATTAACAATTCTGGAAAACGATATTTTCATCAATCAGAGTAACGCTACTCTAACTTACATAATTAGTCAGTCATTAACTTCAACACACTAATGCTTAATCAATCTACCCCTTTAGCGAGTAGAAAAATGTTCAGGAAGGTTCCCTTCCGTTTAAGACATTTTTCACGACTCTCGCGTAGCGAGGTAAAAAGTCTAAAGCTATTTAGGCGTTGTATGGTTAAGCCTCACGGGCAATTAGTACAGGTTAGCTTAATGCCTTGCAACACTTCCACATCCTGCCTATCAACGTTG